>NZ_VIUP01000009.1:0-204991 GCF_007828365.1 Rhizobium sp. SJZ105 | reverse complement strand
TCGGACGGGACGCATGCGTTGAAAATCGTGTTCGCGGGCATCGGTGAAATTGACTTCATTTGTGCTCCAAGTCTGACCAACGATCCAACATCCCGTGTCGCAGTACGTGGAATCCAAGTTGACCTTGAGACCCCGGGCGAAATCATCGCGAAGAAGGTTCACTATCGAGGATCCTCTCTTCAGCCACGTGACATGTTCGATATCGCGTGCATCGCCAAGGCATGCGGCGATGGATACGTTCTCGAAGCTCTCTTGCCATTCAAAAAGAGGGCCGCCGCTGCATTGGCAGTCGCCGAGAGAATGGATGCAGTCCTCGCTAGCACAGTTATGGGGAAGCTTCAGTATAGAGAAGGATATGCGGATATTTCGAAAACTGCTCAAGCGACGACAATCTCGCTTTTGAAAGCGGTGTGCGATCACAAGCCATCGGTATCCGCAGCGCCTTCCTCTACATCTCCGCGCTGATTTCTACGCAACTTGGCGACCTTAGCTATACCGCCGTTCGGTCGATCATTCTTTCGGTGCGCATCATTCCGATTAGCCAGCAAAACCAAGTTAGGGCGGCGCCAGCGAGTGTGAGTGAATTGCGTCGCAAATGCTTAGCCAATCCACGACGCGTGGACGACGGTTCGAATCCGTTCAAGAGCTTCACCGCTAAGTCGGTTTACTGAACCCAAACTCGTTTGACTGCGTCAAATGCAGCGACGATCGACGGATCGCTGACACGCGCTTCCAGGCAGAGGAAACTTAAGGTCGTCGAGAGCTTCACATTATCAGCGATGACCAGTCCATGAGACTGCTGTTCATGCAGGGCAATCGATTCCCGGCAAAGGCTCAGCCCTATCCCCGTGCGTGTCATGGCAATCATTGACGCTTCCTGGTCCACCTGGGCGACAATCTGTTGGCGAACGCCAAGATTGGTGAACAGCCGTGCCAGCATCCGGTTATGGACCGATGCGGGTGGCGTGCCGATCCAGGGGAGGGAGGCAAGCTGTAACCAGTTGGCCCCTCGAACAAAGCTGGCGAGCGATGGCGGAGCGACAACGCAATAGGTCAATTGCGCAAGTGCGCGAGAGTGGAAAAGCGACGCGGTACTCCCTCCAGTAACATCGGTCGGCGGGTCATAGTCCCTTGGATCACCAAGATAAAAACCGGCGTCGAGTTCGTTTCGCTTCAGCCTCTCCGGCACATCGCCGCTCATGCCATGACGCAGCGTTGTCTCGATACCTCGCCCGTTTTCGATAAGTGCTTTCAGAAACGCCCCTAATCGTGTGAACTCCGGATCGATGATCGTACCGATCCGCAATTTTCCCCGGACGCCGGTCGATAAACGCCCGGCTGTCTGGCCAAAGTCCGTCAGCGCCGCCAGCACTTGCTCGGCCTTTGCCGCCAACAGTGCACCTTCCTGTGTCAACTCCAAACCTGTCGAGGTCCGCCGGAACAGGGTTAGCCCGGTGTCAGCGGCCAAGCGTTTCAACTGAAGCGTCACCGCAGGCTGCGTGACGTGCAGGTGCTCGGCGGCGCGGGTGACGTTCCCTTCTCGCCCCACGGTAACAAACGCTCGCAATGTTCTCAGATCGATACCTTCCAGCATATTAATTTCACTTATAATGCTTGGTTGAATTTGTCATTGGATTTCACGATCGAATGTTGGCTATGCCTGCATATAAAGCAGGGAGGAAGCATGGCATGCCACTGCAAAGTGTCCAGTCTTATAATTGTGTGGTGTTCCATCGCGATTGGAGGGTAACCCAATGAGGAATGGTGGTTCCGGCAATATCCACGACGTTTTTGACTACATTATCGTCGGTGGTGGCTCTGCAGGCTGCCTGCTTGCCAATCGCCTCAGTCGTGACCCGTCAAAACGTGTCCTGTTGCTGGAAGCCGGCCGCAAGGACGACTACCCATGGATACATATCCCGGTCGGGTATCTTTATTGTATCGGCAACCCACGCACAGACTGGCTGTACAAAACCGAGCCGGACGCCGGACTGAACGGTCGTTCGCTACGCTATCCTCGCGGTAAGACGCTTGGTGGCTGCTCGTCGATCAACGGCATGATCTATATGCGTGGTCAGGCACGCGATTTTGACGGGTGGGCAACGGCAACCGGCGACGATGCCTGGTCCTGGCAAAATTGCCTGCCCGATTTCAAGGCGCATGAGGACCACTACCGGCTGGACCATGGCGCAGACCCGAAGACTGGTGGCAACAGCAGGTTTTCCGACATGCATGGCCATGGCGGCGAATGGCGCATCGAGAAGCAGCGGCTGAAATGGGATATCCTAGAATCCTTTGCAGAAGCCGCGGTGGAAGCGGGCATTCCGCGTTCGGACGATTTCAACAGTGGCGACAATGAAGGCGTCGGCTATTTCGAGGTGAACCAGCGCTCGGGCTGGCGCTGGAACACGTCCAAGGCTTTCCTGCGCCCAGCGAAAAACCGCGCAAACCTGACGATTTGGACGCAATCTCATGTCGAGCGTTTGATCCTTGCGAACGAGGCATCTGGTCGCAAGCGGTGCATCGGTGTTATTGTTGAGCGTCAAGGGCAGCGCGCGGAGGTTGGGGCGCGGGGAGAAGTCATTCTGTCGGCCGGCGCCATCGGCTCACCACAAATCCTGCAATTATCAGGCATCGGTCCAGCGGGATTGCTGAAGCGTTTCGGTATTGAGGTAAAGCACAACCTGCCAGGTGTCGGAGAAAATCTTCAGGACCATCTGCAGATCCGTGCCGTCTTCAAGGTCGGTAATACGAAAACGCTGAATACGCTCGCCAACAGCGTCTTTGGTAAAGCGATGATAGGGCTCGAATATGCGTTGAAACGCAGTGGTCCGATGAGCATGTCGCCCTCGCAGCTGGGCGCCTTCACCCGTTCGGACGAACGCCAGGCACACGCCAATCTGGAGTATCACGTCCAGCCCCTCAGCCTCGACGCCTTTGGCGAACCGTTGCACACTATCCCCGCTTTCACAGCCAGCGTTTGCAACCTCAATCCATCGAGCGTGGGCAGTGTTCATATTCGCTCCAATAAGGCGTCGGACGCGCCCGCGATTGCGCCGAACTATCTCAGCACGGACGAAGACCGCAGGATTGCTGCGGAAAGTCTGCGGCAAGTGCGCAAAATCGTGTCGCAGCCAGCATTGGCGAAATATAGGCCGGAGGAGTGGAAACCGGGCCCGCAGTTCCAAAGCGATGAGGAGCTGGCGCGGCTTGCGGGCGATATTGCCAATACCATCTTCCATCCGGTCGGTACGACGAAGATGGGCGGGGATGACGATCCTATGGCGGTTGTCGATAGTCGCCTCAACGTTCGCGGAATCGCGGGACTGCGGGTCGTCGATGCGGGCATCATGCCGAAGATCACCAGTGGTAACACCAATGCGCCGACGCTGATGATCGCCGAAAAGGCAGCCGGCTGGATTGTTGCTGACGCACACGCATAGAAAACTATTGGGGGAGGTTAAAAGAGATGACATTCATCGCACGTTCCACGCTTCCGCTCTCCGGCGTTCGAGTGGTTGATTTCGGGCAATATATTGCCGGCCCGGCAGTAGCCATGATCCTCGGCGATCTGGGTGCTACCGTCGTGCATATCGATCCCCCCAGCGGGCCGCTCTGGGACAATCCCGCCAACGCCATCCTCAACCGCAACAAGCTGATCGTCGCACTCGACCTCAAAACGGAGAAGGGTTTGCTTGAGGCGAAAGCGCTGGTGGCCGAGGCTGATATTGTGATCGAGAACTTCCGCCCTGGTGTGCTTGCCCGGCTCGGGATCGATTTTTCGACTTTGCGTAAATCGCGGCCTGAGCTGATCACCCTGTCTATCCCAGGTTTCGCCTCCGACGATGAACTCCGCCGGGACTGGCGAGCCTTCGAGACAGTGATCGCAGCCTCGTCGGGCGTCTTTACGGATATGGGCTTAAACCGCGTTCTTATGGGTATCAACCCGTCTTTCTCGCCGCTCCCGCTCTCTTCCGCATATGGTACGATGCTTGCGGCCTCCGCGACGGTGTTGGCGCTTCAGGCGCGTGAGCGCACCGGCCAAGGCGATCATATTGAGGTGCCGCTGGCAAGCGCCGTCATGGAGGGCCTGTCCTACAATTCTATCCTGATTGACGACTATCCGTTGCGTTATAAAACCCAGCGCGAGCGGGAAATCGAGCGTCGGCGCGGCGAGGTCCTGCAAATGGACATGTCTTTTGACGACCTCCAGGAGTTTCTCGATCCCTTCTATCGCAGCTATAGGTGCGCCGACGGGCGAATGTTCTACGTGGTCTGCCCCAGCCACAAGAACCATGCCAAACGCTGCCTGCAAGCGCTTGGCATTTACGACGAGCTCGTTGCTGAAGGACTGCGCGAGGAGGAAGACACCTATCTTCCAGTTTCGCAGTGGTCTTCGGACGTTTCGCTCGGTGTCTATCCGCTCCCAAAATTCTGGGCTGACAAAATCGCGGCTCGCATGAAGGATGTTTTCCTGACCAAAACGGCTTCCGAATGGGAACGTGTCTTCGGAGAAGGGCTGTTTCCGGGTGCGCCGCAACGCTGGCTGAAGGAATGGATCGCCGACGATCATGCCAAGGCTGCCGGCCTCATGATCGAAGTGGACGATCCGATCTTCGGCCGCATGACCCAGCCGGGGCCTATGGCCTGGCTGCAGGAGAGCGCCGAATCTATGTTAACGCCAAGCCCGAGACGTTGGGGAACGGCCAAGGAGGCGCTAGCACTGCTCGCCGGCATGGAGCACCCTTCCTTGCCGGTTGTAGCGAATGAGGCCCCCGGCGGCTGGCTGGACGGCGTCAAGGTTCTCGATCTGTGCAATGTGATCGCCGGTCCGCATTCGGTCGCCTATCTTGCCCGCTTCGGTGCGGAGGTCATCAAGATCGATCCGGCCAAGCCGCTCTATGACTGCTGGAACACCGTGATCTTCGGCATGTCCCACATGCGCGGGAAACAGTCCGTGCTGCTGAACATTGGTTCGCCCGATGGCCGCATCGTGTTCGAAGAACTGGTGCGCTCAGTCGATGTCGTTGTCTGGAACGCCACTGACCGTCAGGTCAAGGCGATGGGGCTCGATGCCGAAAGCCTGAAAGCGCTCAACCCCCAAGCGATCTTCTGCCAGCTCGATTGCTTCGGCGGCGCGCGCACCGGTCCGCGTACCGACTATCTCGGCTATGACGACCTCGTGCAGTCGGCAACCGGCATCATGTTACGTTTCGGCGGCTCCATGGACACGCCGGAGGAACACGCCCATGTCGGTACCATTGACGTCATGTGCGGTTTCGGCGCTGCGCTCGGCATTGCAGCGGCTTTGTATCAGAAATCCAGAACCGGGGTCATCGGCCGTCCGCGGACCTCGCTGTCAGCGCTTACCGGTCTCGCCCAGATACCCTTCTGCTATGACTATGCCAACCGAGGTCCCTTCGATGAGCCTTCCGGTCGCGAGACCAAGGGATATAACGCCCTGTCACAGCTCTACGAAACGGCGTCGGGGGACCATATTCTCCTCTGTGCTTCGGAAGTTGATTTGCCACGCTTCGGCAGGGCGGAGGGGCTTGAGGCAATTGTCGAGATGGCCGCATCCGATCGCGAGGCCTATCTGGCGAAAGCCTTCATGACGGCACCTGCTGAAACCTGGCAACAGTGCCTGCAAAAAGCCGATATCGGCGTATCTCTCTGCGAGAAACTCGAGGAGATCTGCAGCCGCAGCGCCCGCATTGCCGACGGCACGCCGGGGATTGACCGGGGCAGTTATTCATTCTCGGTTTTTCCAGACCATCCGAGCGGGCACACCGTCACTCAGCTCGACCCCTTCGCCATCCGTCCGGCAGTCGGCAAGGTGACGGCTATAACGCCAGCGGAGAAGTACGGCGCCTCCACACGCGCCGTTCTCCGCGACCTGAACTACACCGATAACGAGATCGATCGGTTGATTGCATCCGGCACGATCAGCGAGAGTTGGAGCGCAGAGTATCTGCCGAGTTAGCAGGACACGGCAGCATCGTGTTCTGAGGAGGATACCGAAGCCGCTCACGGCCCGTCCAAGTGCGCGATGGCATTAACGGGTTAGATATTCACATGGCACCTTGGGAGGAAGTGCCATGAAAGAACTTTTTGCCTCGACATGACTTATACAAGCACTTTCGAGGCTGCCGGGGTGAAAGTGATCAATCCCTAGTCCAGATAACCACAATCGTCATCAGGGTGCCGTATGATCATACCGCACTGTGATCTGCTTATCGTAGTGTGACCTGGAATAGCTTCGCTCATCCTTGTCCACGGGAATAGGGAGATCGAAATACCAACAGTCGCTTTATTTGACCGTCACAGTCACGAACTACCCTTCCAAACGGAAGTCCGCCGCAAATTAGGCAACAACGTCGGCCGCATCAGCTCCGTGAACAACGTCCGGTAGCTGATGTCAGTCTCTCTCGGCCTTTTAACCTGGCTGCAATCCAACAAGAGTTCAGCTGTCGTTGGATCGCAAACATTGAGGCGGAAGGAACTGATATGGAAGGCCGGAAAATGAAGGGAAAGCCCCCAAACCTGGATGTGGATTCCTCAAATGCTCCAGTCTCCAGATGGAAACACCGGCGCAACGGGAACCCTCATCCATTACGTCAACGTCACCCCGCTGCCTTCACCGAATGACCGGCCGCCCGCAATAGCGCCATCAGCACCGGCCCCAGCGAAAACTCACCTCGCTTGGCCCGATTGGTTAGGTCTCTGAGATACCCGCCGGCCGAGTTGATGTGGCCGCCACGCTCGAGAATGCAGGCGATCGTCACTGCCGCGTTCTCCGGACCCATCACCTCACAGGCCTCCTGATATGCGGACGGGCTCACCCCGAGCATCGATCTGACCACCACGGCGGCCGTCATGAGATCGCGCCAGTTTCTGATCTGGCCTTCAGGCCCGTAGTTTAAAATCTCGGGGCAGGCGCGCAAGACGAGACCAATCGGAAAAGCCTTAATCGGCACATGTTCGGCCTGCTTATTCTGGCTCGGCTTCGCCTCCTGCTCTTTTTCAGAGCTAGGTTCAAGTTCATTAAGGAGGTTGGTATTTGAATTATGTATGTGACGCTCATTTTGAGCATCATTGGTGGTCATTTCTGAAGAAAAATCATCGGAATTCAACTGGTTGATGATGTTCTGCCGCAAATTATCCATCTCGATGCCCAAATCTCTCAGTTCGTCGAGCGTCGGGTTTCGAGGAATTCGCCTGACAGCGGCCAGATATTGTTCTTCCAGCTCGTCCCAATCGCCTGCAGCTCCCTCTTCGACGGCCGCCGTAATCAGCTTGCGGATATCCCGCCGGCAGATCGTTAGGTTCTCCTTTGCCCTGCGGAACGCGATCCGATCGGCAGCCACCTGCTGGGCAAGGCATGCAAGTTCCTCGGCGCGCATCAGAAGCGGCGATATGTCAAAACCGAAGGCGTGCTCGATCGAGCCTTCACCATCCTTTCGGGCGTAGCGTTTGCCATTTGCACTATCCTTGCGGATGATCAGCCCTGCATCGACAAGCAGGGCAAGATGACGCCGCAGGGTAGCGCCCGCAATGCCATGCGCACGAATTGACAGCTGGATGTTCGACGGGAAAACGATAAGCTGTGCGTCCTGGCGCAGCTCATTTTCAGGATAGAAACTCAGAAGCGCATCGAGCACCGCAAGGCTGCGATCCTGCAGACCAAGCACCTCTCGCGCCTCTGATGCGTCGCGGAAGACTTTCCATTTGTCTGCCGACTTGCCTTCCTTGATCCTGGTCGTGGCAATCTGCTGCTTCACAAGCGCAAGCGTTACCGACCGCCGCCCAAACGGCGTCGTCACTTGTCCACCTTCCATGTCCCTCGCCTCTTCAAAAAGGCAAAAGATTTACGCTCACCAAAACGGTGCCAAAGACTCTTGACTAGGATTCATGGAAATGCGATTCTCTAGCTCTCACACGACGAGAAGGGCTTCCATGACGGCAACGTTTCGGGGGCCTTTTTCTTTTGCGCGTTTTCCTTACTTAAAATGGTTCCGAAGTCTGTTTCTCGGCTTCAGTTCAAATCTTTGATCTTTCGCGCGTGAACCGCTCAGCCAGTGATGGCAGCTGCGCTTCGATGAAACGCAGGAATTCTGCTCCGGCCGGTGTATCCGCCGAAATACGGATATCCTTGTTCGTGCGCGAAAAGCTGCCAAGTGGTTCGCCTGCGGCGC
Source organism: Rhizobium sp. SJZ105 (assembly GCF_007828365.1). Lineage (NCBI taxonomy): Bacteria > Pseudomonadati > Pseudomonadota > Alphaproteobacteria > Hyphomicrobiales > Rhizobiaceae > Rhizobium > Rhizobium sp. SJZ105. The sequence continues at coordinate 196,796 of NZ_VIUP01000009.1, read as the reverse complement.
CGGCAATCATCTTGCCGGCCTTCGACGGTGCGGCAGGTTTCAGGGCGTTAAAGGCGGCCAGAAACTTTTGATCGGATCCAAGCCGGCTTTGCGTAGCGGCCGAAAGCACCCTGCGCACTTCATCATGCAGGTCAGGCTGTTCGGAGAACGCCTTTGCAAACTCCACCCACCTTGGACGACCGACCTTGGCTGCCCGACCAATTGTCTCGACGATATCGAGCGGAATTGCGCGATAAACCGCTCGCATTCGTGCAAGCTCGGGATCGTCGATAGACAATGCAGCCTTGATATCACGAGGCTTCACATCGGCATCATCCATACGGCGGGCAAACAGGGTGCGCTCGATCCAGGTCAGATCCTGGCGATCGGCATTTTCAATACCCTGCGCAATGACAAGCTCGACGTCGGAAATCTCGACTTCGATCGCCTTGACCGGAATTCCAAGATCGCGCGCTGCCTGGAGCCGTCGATGGCCGTAGATCACCTGATAGCGATCGGGCGATGCTGGTGACTTGCGGACCTGGATCGGGACCTTTTGCCCCTCGGACTTTATCGAGTTCCTGAAAGACTCGAAATCCGACGCATCGTCATCTGGAAGACGATCGGGAAAGGGAGAGGGATCGACCTTTGACGGGTCGAGCTCTCTGATGGCACCACCACCCGATTCAATAAGCGCCTTGAGGCGATCGCGTTCCGATTTGATGTCGTCGATCGCCCTGTGCGCCGCACCGATCACGCCGGCACCGACACGTGCAGTTGGTGCAGGTTGCTGCGGGGAGGCAGGAGCATCGGTCGCCAGCCGGTTTTCAAGTTCCGCCGACAGCAGGCCAAAATTTGCAACGATGGATTTACGCGATGACTTGTTGGTCATGTGCGTCCCCAGCTGGTGTTGATGAGTTTCACGACCGCTTCGTTGACGGCATCAACCGCCTCGCGTGCGCGTTTATGCGTGTCACGGCCGATCTGGCCCATTTCGAGTTCGTAAATCGAGCGCTTTGCAAGTCCTGCTGCCTCGACAGCAGTGCTTTCAATCAGCGTCGGAAGAAGCACATCCGTTCCGAAGAGATGGCGCATCAGCGCAACGACCTGAGACTGTGGTGCGTCGTTGGGATCATGGCGGGTAATGAGATAGCGGATGAAATCCTGATCAAGCTGTGCTCCGCTCTCATTGAGCACGCTTATCAGATCTCCCATCATAAGGAGAAACTGGCTCATGGATGCGACATCGAGCATCGCCGGGTGTACAGTGATAATCATGCTGGTCGCAGCATAAATCGCACTCAGCGTCAGAAACCCGAGAGACGGCGGAGTATCGAGAATGACGACGTCGTAGTCCTGATCAACCTCGGCAAGAGCAAGCTTCAACCGTTCGAAGAAGATCGCTCCCGAGCCCGATTTCTGCGCCAGAACCCGCGGCGTTTCATGCTCATATTCCATCACTTCGAGGTTGCCGGGTATCAGATCAATCCCGTCGAAATAGGTCTTGCGGATGATATCGCGGATTGGCCGGCGCTCGGCGTCGTCGTAGCGAAGAGCAGCGTAGATCGTTTCGTTGGCACCAACGTCAAACTCAGGTTGCGCGCCGAACAGTGCAGAAAGTGATGCCTGCGGATCGAGATCAAGAGCAAGTACGCGGTAGCCCTGCAGCGCGAGATAATGCGCAAGATGGACGCAGGTCGTGGTCTTGGCACTGCCGCCCTTGAAGTTGGCGATCGCAACGACCTGGAGATGCTCGCCCTCGCGTCGGCGAGGAGAAAATCTCAGCGCTTCAGAAGGCTTCTGGGCGGCAAATAGCTCGCGCAATTCATTGATCTGAGCAAGCGTATAGACACGATGGTTATTTTCCAGCCGGCCAGGGATCGGTCCACGGCCTTCGCTCGACATGAGTTTCAGCGTAGAATCGGGTATTGAGGTCAGCTTGGAGACTTCGTTGGTGAGGAACGGTCGCAGGCTTTTCTCCGACTTCGGAGGATACATGCGGGTGCGAAGGTCCTGCAACTGCTGAGACAGAAGACCCGCATGGCGCATGATCTTGGCGCCCGCGTCTTCCTTCTGACCGCTCGTCATTTCTGCGTGTTTTGCTATCGCCATATTTTCCTCTTGGCGGGCATTCGCCGGTTTGCCGACCATCGTCCGCCAAAGGTACAACATGATTCTGTTTCGCCGTCCAGTTATTTACGGTTAACCGGATATTGACGTCCGTGGTTGACAGGGGAATAGAGGCGGCCATTTTATAAATTATAATCAGATACTTATAGAATATTTCGGACATCCTGACCCTGCGGGGCGACTGCATTTTTGCTCGGCAATCAAGGTCATCAGCGTCGGTCGAAACGAGATTTTCACTGCAAAAAATCTACCCCATGGCGAATCGAACGACATTCGATCTCAAGAGGCAACCACTCGGCCATACTAAAAGGGCCGGCTGCGAGCCGATCTATCGGATTTTGTCTGACCGACGACCAGCGCCGTTTTTACGTTGGCGATAATAGTGACAGCGGATCGATCGGCGAGGGGCCGTCACAAAACGACGGAGGGCTCAAAGCAGCTTTTCAACACCGTCTACCGAGTCAAAGTGCTTCCCGCATGGAGGCACGTTCAACGATTTCGGTTTTCAGAACGACCTTGCGGACCGTCTGACCTTTGCCATTTAGCCGGTCGACCAGCAACCTGGCCGCCGTCGCACCGAGATCGTAGACGGGTTGGCGCACGACGGTCACGGGAGGCGTTGTTACAGACGTCCAATCCGCATCATGGAACGATACCAGCGACAGGTCATCCGGGATGCTAAGCCCCAGTTGACGGTGAACCTTGAACACCTCCAGGCCGATTATACTGTCCGATGCAATGATTGCCGTCGGACGCTGCGCCGACTGGAGCATTTCGGTAACGATGCGATGCGTCTCTTGCTGCGTGACGGCACCGACCTGTACCCAGCTTTCCATGTTGGTCAGACCAGCCTCACAGCACGCACCAAGATACCCTTCGATGCGTCGCCTGACCGAACCGGTACTGATGTCGTCTGCACTGCGGAACCGATGATCCGGCGTGTCGCAGGCGGTTAAATAGGCGATGCGGCGGTGGCCGAGCGCAATCAGCCGGCGTGTAATATTCTCGGCGGCATGCCGGTCGTCGGCAATAACGGTGTCGACATCGAGCGTGTCGCTTCCACGATCGAGCAACGCGAGCGGCAGCCCCGAGCGAATAACCTCATGCAGATGCTCGACATCGTTTTCCTTGGCCGGCGAGACGATGAGACCGTCGACACGCTTGGCAAGCAGAGTGCGGATGGCCGCTCTTTCCGCAACGACGTCTTCACCCGAGTTAATGAGGATGACGGTGAAGCCTGCCTGCCGGGCAATATCCGTGATGCCTCGCACGGCGAGGCTGAAAAAGGGGTTTTCAATATCTCCCACCACGACGCCGATGGTGCCTGAACGACCTGTCGTCATGCTGCGAGCAAGCTCATTGGGGCGATAATCGAGGGACTGAGCCGCTGCCAGGACCGCCTCTCTCACCCGGTCGCTGACGGTTCCGTAGCCACCCAGTACGCGTGCAGCCGTTGCCTTTGAGACGCCGGCTTGGCGTGCGACGTCAGCGACTGTCACGGAAGGAGTTTTAGGTGGGATCTTGTCCATAAGCGGTAGCCTTACAAGAGAACTTGACGACTGGCAAATGCGAAGATAACAATTGCCAATATCCAAAGAGACCGGTCTCTTTCTAGTTGAGACCGGTCTCAAATATAAAAAGACTTCCGACATGCGAACTGCGTGGGCCGGGTAGGTGACGTCATGCCGCCGACCGGGTGGGACCCGTGCGCCTTGAATTTATCGCAGACAACGACACCAGAGGAGAAGAAAACAATGCAATTTACCCAAGCCTTAACATCCGCCTTCGCAAAAATTCGCTCGACCACGGCCGCGATCACACTCAGTGTCCTTGCAGGCGCGGCGACGCCCGCACTTGCCGACAATCCGCTTGGCCTCATCGATCCCGCCACCATCAGTGTCGGCACGATGGGCGATGCCAAGCCTTATGCCTTCACCACCGCCGACGGCAACTTTACCGGTTTCGACATAGAGTTGTTCCTCAACGTAGCCGAACGTCTTGGGTTCAAGAAGGAACAGGTGGTGTTCACCGGCCAGGAATTCTCGGCCCTGATGCCCTCTGTCGCCAACGGCCGCTTCGATGTTGCGGCCGCTGCGATCGGCACGACTGCCAAGCGCAAGGAGACCATTGATTTCTCTGATGGTTATCTTGCAGGTTTCTTGAGCGTCCTCACTTCGGAGCCAGGCATCACCGATGCAGCGGGTCTCAAAGGCAAGCGTCTCGGTGTGGTGCAGGGTACACTTCAGGAAATCTATGCCGAGAAGAATTTTGCCGGCACCGATCTCGTGAAGTTCCCGGACAACAATTCAGCCGTTTCCGCACTCAACAACGGGACGGTCGATGCACATTTCCTCGATTTCGAGGCTGCAAAGGACTATTCCGCCCGTTATCCGGCGCTAAAAGTCGCAGTCAATATTCCGAGCTTCGACGCGCCCGCCGGCTTCGTCATCCGAAAGGGTAACGATGCATTGCGCGAGGCGCTTAACAAGGGCCTGAAAGAGGCCATGCAGGACGGCACCTGGAAAAAGCTGCACGAAAAATGGTTCCCCGGCACGCCGATGCCGCAGGCATATCTTCCCAAGCAGTGATGCCACCTTCCGGTCCGGCCCCTACCGGTCGGACCGGCCTTTCTTTCAAGGGATATCCTGATGAACTGGCTTGAAAACCTGCGCCGTAGCTTCCTCGACTGGAATGCCATGGCCGAAGTGCTGCCGACCATGATCACCGTTGGTCTCAAGAACACGCTGATCCTGGCTGCGACCTCGACTGTGCTTGGCGTCGCCATCGGCATGATGCTCGCGATCATGGGCATTTCCCGCTCGCCCTGGCTGCGCATTCCCGCTCGTCTTTATACCGATATTTTCCGTGGCCTGCCGGCCATCGTCACAATTCTCCTCATTGGCCAGGGTTTTGCCCGCATTGGCCGCGAGCTCTTCGGTCCATCGCCTTATCCGCTCGGCATTCTGGCACTCAGCCTGATTGCCGGTGCCTATATCGGCGAGATTTTCCGCTCTGGTATCCAGAGCGTCGACCGTGGGCAGATGGAGGCCTGCCGGGCATTGTCGATGAGCTATGGCCAGGGCATGCGCCTTATCGTCGTGCCGCAAGGCGTGCGCCGCGTTCTGCCGGCCCTCGTCAACCAGTTCATCGGCAACGTCAAGGATTCGAGCCTGGTCTATTTCCTCGGGCTTCTGGCCTCAGAGCGTGAGATCTTTCGCGTGGGACAGGACCAGGCGGTGGTGACCGGCAATCTGTCACCGCTCCTGCTGGCAGGCGTATTTTATCTCGTCGTTACCGTGCCGCTTACCCATGTCGTCAATGCGATCGACAATCGTCTGCGGGTTGGCAAGCAGCGCCCCTCCGTCATCACCAGCGGACTGGAGGAAGTCAGTGAACTCGACAGTGCAGCTCGCGCGACTGGCGTCTCGTTCAAGGGCGGCAGCCTTGATGTGCGCCGTCTCGGTATGGCCTATGGCGATCTTGATGTGCTGAGGGGTGTCGATCTTTTAGTCAAGCCAGGCAGCGTCACCTGCATCATCGGCCCGTCCGGATCCGGAAAATCGACTTTGCTGCGTGGGCTCAACCGTCTGGTCGAGCCGAAGAGCGGCGATATTCTTATCGATGGCGAAAGCATTCTCGCAATGAAGCCGGAAACGCTGCGCCGCCGGGTCGGCATGGTATTCCAGCATTTTAACCTCTTTCCCGACCACACGGCGCTGGAAAACGTCATGCTGTCGCTTACGAAGATCAAGGGCCTGCCCGCAGCCGGGGCCGAGCGCATCGCCAAGGCAAGGCTTGCCGATGTCGGCCTTGCGAGCCGCCAGCACCACCGTCCGGGCGGTCTTTCCGGCGGACAGCAGCAGCGCGTTGCCATTGCCCGTGCGCTTGCCATGGAACCGGAGGTTATCCTCTTCGACGAGGTGACGAGTGCGCTCGATCCGGAATTGGTCAAGGGCGTGCTCAACCTCATGGCCGAGCTCGGCACGCGTGGCATGACCATGGTCGTCGTCACGCACGAAATGGGATTTGCTCGCCGGGTCGCCGATCAGGTCGTCTTCATGGACGAGGGGCGCGTCGTTGAAGCCGGCACGCCAGAGGCAATATTCGACAACCCGCAAAGCCCGCGTCTCCAGCGCTTCCTTGCGGAAGTGCTCTGAGCGCCGGGAGGAGAAACCAATGACACAAACGATACGATGGGGTGTGCTCGGTTGCGCAGGCATTGCTGCCAAGGCGGTCATTCCCGCCATCCAGTCCAGCCGCCTGGGGCGCGTTGCGGCAATCGCCTCGCGCGATGCCGCGAAGGCGAAGGAGATGGCGGCCCGCTTCGGCATCGCCAAGTCCTATGGCAGCTACGAGGAACTGCTTGCCGATCCGGAAATAGACGCAATCTACAACCCTTTGCCCAATCATCTGCACGTGCCACTGACGATAAAGGCACTGGTGCAGGGCAAACCCGTACTCTGCGAGAAACCGATCGCGCTTGATGCCGAGCAGGCGAGGGAACTGGCAGCGGCACAAAAGGCGGCGGGCCTGCCGGTCGCGGAAGCCTTCATGGTGCGCCACCATCCGCAATGGAAAAAGGCGCGCGCGTTGATTGTCGAGGGGCGCCTCGGCGAGGTGAGGGCCATCCAGACGATCTTTTCCTATTATCTCGACGACCCCGGGAATGTACGCAACCAGGCTGATATTGGCGGCGGCGGTCTGTTCGACGTTGGTTGTTACGCCATCAACACGGCGCGGCTCCTGTTCGACGCGGAACCGGTAAGGGCGATCGCCCTCATGGAGCGGGATCCCGTCTTCGGCACGGACCGGCTGACGAGCGGGCTGCTGGCGTTTCCAGAGGGAAGGCAGCTTGCCTTCACCTGTTCCACACAACTCTCCCTCACGCAGAAGGTCACGGTGCTTGGAACGCGCGGGCGTCTGGAAATCCCCATTCCCTTCAATGCACCAGCTGATGAGCCGACCATCCTTGTCTTTGATGATGGTCGCGATCTTGCCGGCGGCGGCCGCGAGGAGATCGCGATCGGGCCTGTCGACCAGTATCGCGAACAGGCCGATGCATTCGCCGAGGCTGTTCTCTCCGGCGGGCCACTCGAGACGGGGCTTGGCGACGCAATCGCGAATATGACGGCGATTGACGCGCTGTTCCGCTCCGCAGCCAGCGGTCGCTGGGAGGTCCCCGATGCCTTATCCCCATCCGTATGACAATTGATTGAAAGCCAATTCCATGACCGACAACACCATCTCTTCGGCCGTCATCATCGGCGCCGGTATCTTCGGCGTTTCCACTGGCGTACAGCTTGCGCGGCGCGGCATTAAGGTGACGATCCTCAATGACGGCCCGCCGGCCAATGGTGCCTCCGGCCGCTCGCTGTCCTGGCTGAACTCGGCACGCATGCGCTCCGAGCCCTATCATCGGCTGCGTATGGCCGGCATCGACCGGTATCGCACACTCGCGGCGCAGAATCCCGGCGCAGAATGGCTTCGCTTTGATGGCGGGTTGACCTGGGACGCGGATGACGAGCGCAACGAGATCGACGCGGCCTATCGCCACGAAGTTTCGCTTGCCTATGATGCGCAGCGCCTTTCAGCAGCCGAAGTCGCCCGCGTCGTGCCCGGTGTCGACGCCGTCGCAATCACTCCACAGGGTGCAATCTTCAATCCCGGCGAAGGCTGGGTCGATTTGCCGACGCTGATTGGTGTGCTGCTTGAGGAGTTTTTCGCACTCGGTGGCGTTCTGGTAACGGACCAGGGTGCCGCACGGGTGGTGATCGAGGGTGGTCGTGTCATTGGCGCGCAAACTGCAAATGCTGTTCTCCATCGGGCGAATGCCGTCGTGCTTGCCACCGGTCCTGCCGTCCCGAAGATGGCTGCGGAAAGCGGACAGACCATTGCCGACGGGACACCGATCGCCCTTCTCGTGCAGACGAGGCCGCTCGCCCATCCCCTGCGCGCTGTTCTCAATACACCGCGCGTCGCCGTTCGCCCGGCGCCGGACAGCACATTCTCCCTGGATGCCGACTGGGCGGCCGACGAGGGTGTGACAGTGCGCGCAGACGGCAGCTATGATATCGACGACAGCGTGGTTTCAGAGCTTTTGGTTGAGGCTGCGCGGGTGATGGAAGGCAATCCGAAACTCGAGGTGGCTTCCATCGGCGTTGGTGGCAAACCGATCCCCGGCGATGGCGAGCCGGTGATTGGAGCCATCAAGAGTATTTCCGGTTACTACGTGGCCTTCAGCCACAGCGGCGCTACACTCGGCCTCATCGTGGGCGAGCTGCTCGCGTTCGAGGTTGCGACAGGCACCGAACATCCCATGCTCGCAACCTTCCGACCGGGCCGCTTCTCCCTGAATTGAGCAATGTCAGGCAGATATCGCCAAAATGAGCCGGCCGCAGCGGCCGGTTTTTCTACGATACTGAGACTGAGACGTCCGTTCCGATGCCTGACATCTGGATGCCGTTCTTGTCGACTCGAACATCAAAGGCAAAAAAGAGGATGACCTCGTGTCTGAGGCCGCCGCATGCTATTGGTAGCGCAATAAAAAACGGGCCAAAATAACTATGGATTTGGCAATTCCCAGCGCAACAAATCTCAGCCTGTTCGTCTGCGCTACACTGGTGCTGCCTCTTGTGCCGGGACCGGCAGTTCTCTACATCTTCGCGCGCTCGGTCGAGCAGGGTCGCTCTGCGGGGCTCGTTTCAATCCTTGGCATCCATACGGCCACGCTTGTGCATGTCGCCGCCGCTGCTGTCGGGTTGTCGGCGCTCCTGGCATCATCCGCGCTCGCCTTCAGCGTCGTAAAGTATGCCGGCGCGGCCTATCTGATCTGGCTTGGCCTCAAAAAGCTTTTTGGCCCCTCGGATATTCCCGGCGTCGAGGGCGATTTACCCGCACGGAGCCGCATGCGCCTTTTTCGTGAGGGCTTTATCGTTAATCTCCTCAATCCGAAGACCGCACTATTCTTTCTGGCTTTCTTGCCGCAGTTCGTTGAGGTCAATCGTGGCCATGTGGCTATGCAGATCGCTTTTCTCGGGCTTGTTTACACAGCGATTGGCGTTCTGACGGACAGCTCTTACGCACTTGCCGCCGGCACGGCCGGCAAGTGGCTGAAGCGCAGTCCCGTGTACCTAAAGGCTGAACGCTGGGTCAGTGGTTTCGTGTATATCGGTCTTGGCTTGACGGCCGCTTTTGCTGGCAATCAAAAGAAATAGACCATCCTGCGAGTCCATGTCGAACTGCGACCGTCAGTGCACTTCACGCTATCTGTGGCGCGCTTAGGTATATTTCCGTTCATGGCAATTTGGACCTCGTCGTGGGAACAAGTTTTGCGACTTTCAGGAGGTTTTGCTACGGCTGCGGATGGAATCTATCACACGCTCCGTTGGGCTTTCTAATCGAAGGCGATCAAGTCACAGGATGAGTTTGAGTTAGGCAAATAGAATCTCTGCTTTTTTCCTGTGACGCCTCAACGTAACATAGGATTCAGTTTGACGATACCGCGTGCCATTGCGCGAGCACCCTCGAGGATGCAGCTTCGTAACTTGCGTGCCGGGGCGTTCAGACGGCATGGTCGCAAGAAATCGCCCCAATACTTTGCGGACAACCCGCCATCCAATTTCAACGTGGGGGACCCAGAGGACGCTCTCTGCAGACCGACACGAGGCCAACATAGCCTAGAAACGAGCGTTACTCCCACACTCGATGACCTATCATGCGAACGCACGCAAATCGAATGCCAGTACAAAGCGGTCGAGACCACGATCGCTCTCCGCCCTCGAAATTGGTCCAACTGATCAATCCTGACTTCAGGATGGGAAATCATGCTGGCAAAACCGGACTCATCGGTATCAGGTCAGGGTCGCAGATTGGATCGCTGTGTCGTGATGCGCCTTCATGTAGCTTCACATCCGTAGCGGGCTACGAGGTCGGTCAAACCGGTAATTGCATCAACAACCTATCTTGCGACGCCAAATATTAGTAGCACGCACCTGCGTGTGCAATTGTAATAAACATTAAATTTAGTCGCAGGTTTGCATCACTATTGCGCCCCCCCAAAGCAGATGATCAGGTAACAGCAGCATAGAGAACCGGTTGAACAATCGCCCCTGGATCATGCCTTAAGCGATATACATGGTTATTATTCACTTGACCTGATTAACCAATCGTTAACCATGTTTGCCTAGTTCTATCTCCAAAGCCGGTTTTATATCGGTAAATCAAAGCCATGGTCTCGTTCCTCGTACTGGCAGGTTGCTCATTCTTCCCGTCAGAAGGTGGAACGTTAAATGCGATTTAGTTGGCTTCCAGCGTTTGTTTGCGTCATCGCCGCGGGTATATTGACAGCTGGCTGTGCAAATCGCTCCAGCGCCAACATCCGACAAGCGGGCCCCGGGAATCCTGAAGCTTCCGGCAAAGACATGCACCTTGGTAACGCGGATCTTCCGGGCGTGATCGGGACGAAATCGGAACCCGTCAGGTCGGCGAAACGCGAACGAACCGAACACAAGGGCCCCTTGTCAATCGAAACTGCTGTGAGAAAGGCAGTCGATTGGCATCCCGCTGTCACGGAAACCATAGGTCGGCTTCGTCAGCAGACCGAGTCGGTCAATGAAGCTCGTGCCGGTTATCTTCCCAATATGAGTTGGGGACTCGACTCTTCCTATAGCACCAATAGATCGGATCGCTACAGTCCAGATTTGAACTTCAATGTCTCGCAGATGCTTTATGATTTCGGTAAAGTGGACAACCGGGTCAAAATCGCCACTGCGGGAATTGCGGGCCGGAAGTCGCAGGTTATGATGGCTGTGGACGATCTGGCGCGCGAAACGGCGTATTCAGTGATCGAAATACAGCGCAATCGCTCATTGGGAAGTGTTGCGCGTGACCAGATAAAGGATGTGAAAGCGATCTTGGACCTGGTGAAGTCGCGCACCGACAAGGGCGCAAGCACGCGTTCAGATCTGCTGCAAGCCGAAGCGCGTGTTCAGGCCGCCGAAGCCACATTGTTGGAGATCGAGGGGCAATTATCGCGCTGGGAAGCGATCCTCGCGAATTTAAGCGGTATCGACGGACCCGTCGATGTATCGGACACACTGCCGGCATGGCTGTCTAAGTCCTGCAGTTCCACAAATCCGGACTGGTCGCGCGTGCCGGCAGTCATGCAGGCAGCGGCAGATCGCGAAGCGGCGACCGCGCAGATTGCTCTTGCGAAAGCCGAAGGGTTGCCGACACTGTCGCTCGACGCTGGAATTGGTGTCGACGTGACGGAACTCAGCTCATTTGATCCCGACTACAGTGTCGGGCTAAAGGTTACGGGCAGCCTCTACAATGGCGGTGCGACGAGCGCTAGACGCAACATGGCCGTCCAGGCGCTTGGAGCATCACAGGCTGCAGAAGCGCGCGCGTTGGTTGATATCTTGAGGAACCTGACGGAAGCCAGTAGTCAGATTTCAAGTAAAGAAAGTCTGCGCCGCTCGCTCTCGACGCGTCAGTCAACGATGCGACAGACGCGTGATCTCTATCGAACACAATATGTTGAACTCGGGACGCGAACACTGCTTGATCTGCTCAACGCCGACCAGGAACTCCATGCCGCCAGGTTCGATATCAGCAACATCAAGTATGACCTGCACAGGTTGAACATCGACTGCACGTTCAATAGTGGACGAATGCGGGAAGCCTTCTCGCTGGAAGGCCAAACCGTCCAGGGCATTTCCCTTTAGCGGACGGTAGCAACGGCCGGCCCTTAAGCGACATATATTTGATTTTAATCAATTTTTTAAACGCAAAGTTTCTCTCCTGGTTCGCGCCTAGGCTTGATTAAACAGTATCACGGGGAAGGTCGGATCGCCGCAAGATACGACCATAACGGGTGTTGACCAAAAATAGAATTGGTCTCACACGTGATTGCCGACCGATGATAATGCAAGCCGTCCCGAAGAGAAATCGACCATGACTTCGCACTGTTGCCACCCTCATATATAAGAGGGGAAAACATATATTAGATCTCGGAATTACCGTTACAAAAGAATTTCCTAATGCTCTTCCCGGTTGTTTTTTTCTTGCAGAGTCCATTTTTTATGCAATTATGAGGGTGGGAGAGGCGATCGGAAGACTATTTCCGACGTTTAGATAAACCGATCCGTTGATTTTGGGGCTGCTTGCTTCTCAGCGGTCGTCGCTTGCGAAAATCCAGTTTCTTACATGTTGCCTGATGTCACGGGCGGCAGGAATTTCTGTCGCCGATGTTACCGCGTTGCAGGAGGACAGTTTCATGGTTGCGATCGTTACCGACAAGGCCGCCGGTGGTTCTCAGACCGTGTCGCTCGATAAACTTGATATCGAAAAACCGAGCATCGTGCGGATTCGCGCGGATAAAAATGAGGTCTCCGACTTCGTGCGCGACGGTGACGATCTCCTTCTTCGGATGCGTTCCGGCGAGACCATCCGCATCGGACACTTTTTCCGCGAGATGGATGGTGAGCACAGCGAGCTGGTGCTGGAGGATGAAAATGGCAACCTCTGGCTGGGTGAGCATAGCGACGGCTTGGCTGACTTTCGTTTTTCACAAATAGAGGGCGTAGATCAACTGGTTGGCGCCGCTACAAGTGACGGCTCCGTCCTCGGTCTTGTCGCTCTGGGCCTGCTGGCTGGCGGGGGAGCCCTCGCTCTTGGAGGATCGTCCAGCGATGACGGTGATGCTGACGCTGACGCCGACGCAGATGCGGACGCTGACGCGGATGCCGACGCCGATGCGGATGCTGACGCGGATGCCGATGCCGATGCGGATGCTGACGCGGATGCCGATGCGGATGCCGACGCTGACGCTGATGCGGATGCAGATGCTGACGCCGATGCTGATGCCGACGCAGATGCTGACGCCGATGCGGATGCCGATGCGGATTCCGACGCTGACGCCGACGCGGATGCGGATGCCGATGCAGATGCCGACGCCGATGCCGACGCGGACGCTGATGCCGACGCGGATGCCGATGCGGATGCCGACGCGGATGCGGATGCCGACGCTGACGCCGATGCGGATGCCGACGCTGACGCCGATGCCGACGCGGATGCCGATGCCGACGCTGACGCCGATGCCGACGCGGACGCCGACGCGGATGCCGACGCCGATGCTGACGCGGATGCCGACGCCGATGCCGACGCCGACGCCGACGCGGATGCCGATGCGGATGCCGACGCTGACGCTGACGCGGATGCGGACGCCGATGCAGATGCCGACGCCGATGCCGACGCGGATGCGGATGCCGATGCGGATGCCGATGCGGATGCGGATGCCGACGCTGACGCTGACGCGGATGCGGACGCCGATGCAGATGCCGACGCGGACGCTGATGCCGACGCCGATGCCGATGCCGATGCCGATGCTGACGCGGATGCGGATGCCGATGCGGATGCCGACGCTGACGCGGATGCCGATGCAGATGCAGATGCCGACGCGGACGCTGATGCCGACGCCGACGCCGACGCGGATGCTGACGCCGACGCAGATGCGGATGCCGACGCGGACGCTGATGCCGACGCCGACGCCGACGCGGATGCTGACGCCGACGCAGATGCGGATGCGGATGCTGACGCGGACGCCGATGCGGATGCCGACGCTGACGCCGATGCTGATGCAGATGCAGATGCAGATGCAGATGCCGATGCGGACGCGGATGCTGACGCAGATGCTGACGCGGATGCTGACGCAGATGCCGACGCCGATGCCGATGCCGATGCCGATGCCGATGCCGATGCCGATGCCGACGCGGATGCCGATGCGGATGCGGATGCCGATGCGGATGCCGACGCTGACGCCGATGCTGATGCAGATGCAGATGCCGATGCGGACGCGGATGCCGACGCTGACGCAGATGCCGACGCCGATGCGGACGCCGACGCTGACGCGGATGCCGACGCCGACGCCGACGCCGATGCTGATGCCGACGCCGACGCCGACGCCGACGCGGATGCCGATGCGGATGCGGATGCCGATGCGGATGCCGACGCTGACGCTGACGCTGACGCGGATGCGGACGCCGATGCAGATGCCGACGCGGACGCTGATGCCGACGCCGATGCCGACGCGGATGCCGATGCGGATGCCGATGCGGATGCCGACGCGGATGCGGACGCGGATGCGGACGCCGATGCAGATGCCGACGCGGACGCTGATGCCGACGCCGATGCTGACGCGGATGCTGATGCCGACGCGGATGCGGACGCCGACGCCGACGCAGATGCGGATGCCGACGCGGATGCTGACGCCGACGCAGATGCCGACGCGGATGCCGATGCCGATGCGGATGCCGATGCGGATGCAGATGCCGATGCGGACGCCGACGCCGACGCGGATGCGGATGCTGACGCTGACGCCGATGCCGACGCTGATGCTGATGCGGATGCCGACGCTGACGCCGATGCGGATGCTGATGCCGACGCTGACGCTGACGCCGATGCTGATGCTGATGCGGATGCTGATGCCGACGCGGATGCCGATGCGGACGCGGATGCGGACGCCGACGCTGACGCCGATGCTGATGCTGATGCTGATGCTGATGCGGATGCCGATGCGGATGCCGACGCTGACGCCGATGCCGATGCGGACGCCGATGCGGATGCCGACGCTGACGCCGACGCGGATGCGGATGCAGATGCCGACGCAGATCTCGAGCCCACGGACGACGTGGCCTCAGCTGAAGTGAATCTCTTGCCGACAGTGACGGAAAATGTTCCGCTTGGAAGTGACACCTACCTCGCTGTCGTCAGCCTTGCAGGTCTCGATCTTCAGCTATTTGCAGATACAGTCGAATTTGACGTGGAGACCGGTCACAAACAGGATCTCAATTTCGATTTCAGTGGAATACTCGGGGCTGGCGTTCTCGGCGACTATAGTCTTGTCGTGCAAAAGTGGGACGCCGCAACGCAGCAATGGACAAGCATTGACGGTGGAGGACCTGCCACGATCCTATCACTGTCACTTTTTGGCGGAACAAGCGGCACCGTACCGGGACTTGATCCGGGAGAGTACCGCGCATTCATGGGATTTACGGGCCTGCTCGGCGTAGGAGTTGGTGGCACATTAACCCTTGATGGCACCGACTATAATTTTACTGAAGTTGGAGGTTATGAAGCTGTCGAGGTGAGCGGCAACGTCATCGATAATGATGACGTACCGGCCGGAACAACAGTTCAAAGCGTCGACGGCCAGACTGTTGATCAGGATGGGACTACTGTACAAGGCGATTTCGGCGAGCTTCTGATCCTAGCCGACGGCACCTATACCTACACGCCGTTCGCGAATGGAGCGGGAATCGGCAAGGTCGACAGGTTCGAATACACGGTAGTGGATGCAGACGGCAATATTGGCACTGCCACCCTTTATGTCCAGATTGGCAGCGACGATGTGACTATGACCTGGAGTGACACCGACCCGAGCCTTCCAGCGACGTTCGAATTTGCCGCGACGGGCGATAGCGCAAACGCTTCGGTCGTTTGGGACAATGTCACGGACGACAATTTCTATACCACCACCGGTTCCACATTGCTCTCAGGGGGCCTGGGGCAGACGAGCACATATATCAGCAGCAGCTTCGTCATTACTGATAGTATGGAGGTCTCTGGCAGCATTAGCGTTTCCGTCTTGCTTGCTGCGCTGTCGAATGGGGCGCTCCATCTCGAACGAGAAACGACACCAGGCAGCTGGCAGCAGGTAGCAACCGATTCCTTCAACATCATTGTTGGAGGTCTCGGCACCGTGGCATCGATCGACCTCTCTGAACTTGATCTGGCTGCCGGCACGTACCGTGTCCGCTCCACTTTGAGTGGCACGTTGGTAAACGTCTCGGCGACCATAACGACTGATATCGATGTGACATATACGGACCAATATGAAGTCGGGACTGCGACCGGTGATAGCGGCAACCTGCTTGCCAATGACGATCTGGGCTCCACTTTCACGAAGTTCCAAATATTTGACGGAACGAGCTTCGTTGATGTGACGGATGCCAGAACGATCGATGGCGAATATGGTACACTGACCATCAATGCGGATGGCAGCTACAGCTACGCGCTGAACCCGGATCTCGCGCATTTCAATACGCCGCAAACCGACACGTTTGAATATCAGCTGATCCATCCTTCAGGAGTGGCTGAGCAATCCTCGCTGGTCGTGACCGTGGATCCCTCCGGCGCGGGCGTGCCGGATCAGGCCATGATGTTCGTAGCCGAAGACATATCCGGTCTTGATACCATCGACGTTACGGCAAGCGACGACCCGCCCGCATCAAATTCGGACAATGACGACCGGCTCTCTCAACTGATTGAGGACGATACGGAGGAACTGACGGTACCGCTCGATGATCTGGCTGCCCTCAGCGAACCTGAGGACGGTGACGCCGATCTGAGTTCAACAGAAGAGCGGACGGATATATTCGAGATGCCCGAGCCGGTGGAACTGCCTGTCGATCCATTCGGGCACCTGGTGGCCGAGGATGAACTGAACCCCACGCAGTCGACTGTAGTCTGAACGATCCAAGGCCGGCATGGGGGCATCAATGCCCTCATGTCGTCACAAAGGAATATCCATGCCCCTTTCCGACATGACGACGGAACAATGGCCTGATCCTAATGCTGCCGGCACTGATTTTGCGAGCTGGAGCGAGGCCCTCCAATATGTGGCACGTCATTATGGTGTGCCGTTCTCGCCCGGCGGGGCACAACAACTCGCCGAAGGACTTCAGGCGATCGAGACATATGATTGGCTTGCGCGCCTGGCAAGCAAAATGGGCCTGCAGATAAAACAGGCAGCCCCGACACCGCGCCTACTCAGCAGCTGGCGATTACCGGTTATCGTAAAGCTCTCGGACGGTGCCGTGGGCGTCGTAACGGGTCTTTCTGCGAGGAAGGACGCGTCCATCGTGCTGAGCGGAGAAGGCAGCGTTGCAACGGTCTTGCCGCTAGACGTTCTGCTGTCGCAGACCGAATTCATCATTCTGGCGCGGCCGCAACGCGGAACCGTCGATGAGCGGGTCGACGGTTACATTGCCCCTTACCGGGAACATTGGTTCCGTTCGATCGCATTTCGCGACTTCGGCTCCTATGGTCATGTCATGCTGGCATCACTTGTTGCCAACATTCTGGCACTGGCCGGCGTGATGTTCTCAATGCAGGTTTATGACCGGGTGGTGCCGGCCAAGTCCTTCAACACGCTTTATGTCTTGTTCATCGGTGTGCTGATGGCCGTGTTCTTCGACTTTATCATGCGCCGTCTTCGCACCCGCATCATCGACATCATCGGCAAGCGCACAGACATGCGAATCTCCGATCTGGTTTTCGGTCATGCGCTCCGGGTAAAGAACCAGGAACGGCCCACCTCAACTGGCACGTTCATTGCCCAGTTGCGCGACCTGGAGCAGGTGCGCGAACTTTTGACCTCCACCACAGTGTCAGCAATTGCCGACCTTCCATTCTTCATCCTGTTCCTCTTCATCTTCTGGCTGATTGGCGGACCGATTGTGATCATCCCGGTTGCGGCACTGTTGCTTCTAATCTTGCCGGGCCTGTTGGCACAGCGCAGGCTGCGTGCTGCCGCCAGTGAGGCAATGCGGGAATCCTCACTGCGCAATGCCATGCTCGTCGAAGCCGTTCAGGGCATAGAGGACATCAAGACACTACAGGCTGAGGATCACTTTCAGCAGCGCTGGAACCATTACAATGCCGTGTCTGCTGACGGACAGCTTCGCCTGCGCGCCATTACCAATGGTCTTGCCGCGTGGAGCCATACAGTGCAAACTGGAACATTCGCCGCCGTGGTCTTCGTCGGCGCGCCGATTGTCATGGAAGGCAACATGACCACGGGCTCCCTCGTTGCCTGCTCCATTTTAGGCTCCCGCATGATGGCGCCCATGGCGCAACTGACACAAATCCTCGGTCGATTTCAGCAGGCTAAAGTCGGGTTGAAGAGCATCGATGCCATTCTGCGCATGCCTTCGGATCATCCCGACAACGAGACACGAGTAAGTGTCTCCACCCTGCGTGGCGCCTACAGGATCAAGGGTGCTGCTTTTCACTACGGTAAGGGTACAGGCCGGCCGGCGCTTGCCATCGGTGACCTGACAATTGCCGCTGGTGAAAAAGTTGCCGTTCTGGGCAAAAACGGCGCGGGCAAATCGACCCTTCTCCTTGCTATGGCGGGCATGGTTGAACCGGCAGCCGGTGAATTGCTGATCGATGACCTTGCACTTTCACAGATCGACCCTTCCGATGTCCGTCGCAATGTAGGGCTGTTGACGCAGGATATGCGCCTGTTTCACGGCACGATCCGTGAAAACGTCACCCTAGGCGCATTGCACGCACCCGAACCATTGCTTCTTGAGGCACTTTCGATGACGGGAGCGGATGATTTCGTGCGAAAGTTCCCTCGTGGTCTCGACCACCCGATCCTTGAAGGTGGAAGAGGCCTCTCAGGCGGACAGAAGCAGGCATTGCTATTGGCACGCCTTCTCATTCGTGACCCATCCGTCGTCCTGCTCGATGAGCCCACCGCAGCAATGGATGAAGCGACCGAGCGTGAGTTCATAAAACGCTTGCGATCCTGGAGTGCGGAGCGAACGGTCGTCGTCGCAACGCACCGCATGCGCGTTCTTGAACTTGTTCAGCGCATCGTCGTTGTAGAGAGCGGGCAAATTGTTCTCGATGGCAGCAAGGAGGAGGTTCTCAACACCCTACGTGGTGTCAAAAAAACTGTGCCGCCGAACGGCGTGCGCCGAAAAATGTCGGAAGCGAAGCCCGCAGCGGCGGCCAACAGCTTTCCATTCAAGACGACACAGGAGGTGTAAATGGCGGCATTCAGCGAACGCGATTTCTCCAGGCGCGGCGGTTGGGCATTCGGCGACGATGACGGTCGAAACCTCACCCGGTCCACACGCGTCGTGCAACTTTTCGTCGCTCTTCTGGTGGCTATGCTCGTCTGGGCCTATTTCGCAACGCTCGATGAGGTCTCAACCGGCGATGGCCGTGTTATCCCCACCAGCCGCGAACAGGTCATACAATCACTGGAGGGGGGTATTGTCGCAACGCTTCATGTGCGCGAGGACCAGGTGGTCGAGCCCGGCCAGATTCTCGCGCAGCTTGATCCCACAAGAAGCGAATCCGATGTTGAGGAAAGCGCCGCAAAATATCGTGCTACGCTCGCTGCCGCGGCGCGGCTTGAAGCTGAAGTCAATGGCACGCCACTGACTTTCCCCGCGGCGCTGAACGCTTATCCTGGACTGACTGGATCGGAGACTGAACTTTACACGGCGCGACGGCACGCGCTGGAGGAGTCGCTGCGCTGGATCGAGGAATCCCTTTCGCTTGTCGCAAGTGAACTGAAACTCAACGAAGAACTGAGGTCCATCGGGGCGGCCAGCAATGTCGAGGTCATCCGGCTACGAAGGCAGATCGTTGAACTCGAACTCAAGAAGGTCGAGATCAAGTCTGAATATCTCGTGAAGGCGCGCGAGGAACTGACGAAGGCGAATGCGGAGGTCAATTCGCTCTCCCCGGTGGTGACCGGCCGGGCGGATAGTCTTGCTCGCCTGACACACCGTTCACCGGTACGCGGCATCGTCAAGAACATAGAGGTGTCGACAATCGGCGGTGTTGTCCCGCCCAACGGCAAGCTCATGGACATCATCCCGCTGGGTGATGAGCTTCTCATCGAGGCACGCATATCGCCACGCGACATCGCCTATATCCATCCGGGCCAGCGCGCGAGCGTCAAGATCAGCGCTTACGACTACGCCGTCTATGGCAGTCTCGACGGCAAAGTCACGACAATTTCGCCCGACACGATACAGGATGAAGTCGACCGGGAGATTTACTACTATCGCGTATTCATCAAGACCGAGAAGGACGCGCTGGTCAACGCCGCCGGTCGTGAGTTTCCGATAGTGCCGGGCATGGTCGCGAACGTCGATATTCATACGGGTGAAAAGACCGTACTGGAATATCTCGTCAAGCCTTTCAACAAGGCCCGGGAGGCATTGCGTGAACGTTGAGGCAAGAGTGGACCTGGCAAGGAAAGCACGGGACATAAAACAGCGGCTTTCGAGTATTCGGACCTTTCTGCGCGGCCGGGTCCGCCCACTGGCAGAGCCGCTGCCATCCGTGACGTTGTTCTTTTCGGTATCCGATGGTGACAAGCGCGCCCGGGTCATTAATGCGTCAGGGCCATCGCTTGAGTCGGCATGGCAGCAGGGAGTAACCAGTCTGTTCGCCGCCATGGCCTCCGAAAACATTGAGGGGCGTTGGCTCCGTGTCGATTGGGTAGAGATTGCCGAACAGACGACATGGCCTCAGCTGCGCGCACTGCTCGGCAAAGTGAAGCGTAACTATTTTCGCTTTGGCATCGCGCTGGATCCGGCATTCCGCCATGCCTTCACGGAACAGGAGCTGAACGCAAATGCGATGCTCTATGGCGGCAACACCATCACCAATGCCGTGCTGAACGAGAAGAATTTCAGCATTTATGCTCGCGCTCGCTATGAAGATCTGCCAGCTCTCAGCTTTTCGCAAGACAAAGCGATCTTTCTCTTTTCGACAAAAGGTGTCTTCTGCGATGAAGCCGATAGGCTCCACGCAATTGAGGGAATGGGCATTGAAGCCGGACGCCGGACAATCGACAGGCTGGACGGCGGGGTGGTACTGTCACTTATTCGTGACTCCTCTAGGTATCTTGCACGACAGGTCGAAGCAGACGGATTCTTTGTCTACGGTTACCATGCCTGTTTCGACCGACGCATAGAGGCCTATAACGCCTTGCGGCACGCGAGCACGACCTATGCCATGATCGAGGCCTGGGAAGTCACCCATGACGCGCAGCTGAAAAATGCGATCGAACGCGCGCTCGTCGCTCTCGAGGCCAGGCTGATCAAGCCCACCGTCCTTCCCGATGGCACGCAAGCTGCGTTCCTCGTTGAGGCCGACGGTGAAATCAAGCTTGGCGGCAACGCCGTTGCGCTACTCGCCCTGACGAAATACATGGCGGCCACCGGTAAAACAGAATGGAGGGGACTTGCAGACCAGCTCGCTCTCGGCATCCGCCACATGCAGAATCCGCAGACCGGCGCCTTCGTGCATGTCCTTCATTTTCCCGGTCTTGCCATCAAACAGAAATATCGCACCATCTATTACGAAGGCGAGGCAGCCTTCGGTCTCATACGACTCTACGACCTGACCGGCGATGAGAGGTGGCTAGAAACCGTTGAGCGGGCATTCAATCACTTCATCGCCTGCGATCACTGGAAACATCACGATCACTGGCTCGGCTATTGCGTCAATGAACTGACGCGTCACAGGCCCGAGGAGCGCTACTTCCGTTTTGCCATCCGCAACATCGCTGACTATCTCGATTTCGTGGAGAACCGGATCACCACCTTCCCGACATTGCTCGAATTGATGATGGCCGCACGCCAGACGCTGTCGCGGATTGCTGCCGAACCCAAATTGCACGGCCTACTGAGTGACATCGATTTGGTGCATTTCGAAAGGGCGCTTGAGAAACGCGCCCGCCATCTGCTTAACGGCCATTTCTGGCCGGAAATGGCGATGTATTATCGCAAGCCCGACCGTATCGCCGGCTCATTCTTCATCCGTCACCATGCGTTCCGGGTGCGGATAGACGATGTCGAACACTACCTTTCCGGCCTCGTTGCTTATCGCAGCTATCTTAGAGAGCGGGCAGCTTTCCGCGAACTTGTACGCCAACATGCCGCATCTGACAGGCTCCGTGTCGCCAGATTATCGAAGTCAAAGGTCATTCCTGGTGGCAGGCAGTGGAATGCGGCGCATATCGCTGCCGCGACGGGCGGCACCTGGGTTCGTCAACCGCCCCACGGCTGGACTGCAAAGGGTCTTTGCACCTACGCACCTGCGATGCAACCTGCAGACATGGTCGTCTTGCGTGGCAATGAGGACGCAACAGGCGTGCCGGTGAATGCACTGATCAATCGGGCAAAACCGGCAGGTTTCATGACAACAGAACCGGATCTTGCCAGTGGCCAGCAGGGGCCGGTGCTGAAGGTTGCGGACAATATGCAAGCCGTTCTGGCGATGGGCGACTATGCGCGCAGCCGGATGACTGGCAGTGTGTTGGCCGTGACCGGTAGTGCCGGTAAGACGACAGTTGTCGCCATGCTTGCCCACGCGCTTTCGGCTTGGGGCAATGTCGCCAAAAGCAACCATAATGCGAACCTGCCCGCCGGCGTGGCGTGGAACCTTGCTTCCATCCCGTGGGAGACTCCACATGTGGTGCTGGAACTCGCCATCGGCAAAATGGCCATAAGTGCCCGTATGGCGCGTCCGAAAGTCGCTATTTTTACCAATGTTCTACCTGCCCACCTAGGCGAAAAAAGCACGGTTACCGACATCGCACGGACCAAAAGCGCAATATTTCTGGGCATGGAGCCGGGCGACACGGCTGTCCTCAACCGCGATATGCTTGAATGGGACACGGTGCATGATGCGGCTTCTCGGCGAAAGCTTGACATTGTCACCTACGGCACCTCGGAGGAATGCATGTGCCAGCTTCTGCGCTATGACGCGGCAAGCCGGCACGCTCATGCGCGGATCAGGAACCGGGAGGTCAGCTTCTTGATCGGCGCGGCCGGGTCTCACATGGCGCTGAATGGCCTGGCCGTTCTCGCAGCGATCTCCGTACTCGGTCACCCACTCGAACCAGCGATCGCCCAACTGGAAAGTTTCGCCGCTCTGCCGGGACGCGGTGAAGAAATTCACCTCTTGCTTGACGGACGGCGGCTCACCGTGATCGATGATGCCTATAACGCCAATCCGGGTTCGATGCGCGCTGCTCTGGCCCGCCTGGGTGATCACATAGGTGGGCGGCGGATTGCTGTTTTGGGAGAGATGGCGGAACTTGGCCCCGGCGGGGCCGCCTACCATACCGAGCTCGCAGCCTTTATACAGGACCGGTCGATCGATGAGGTGTATGTTACGGGTGACCTTTATAGCGACTTCTGGAAAGCGCTTTCGCCGTCCTCGCGTGGTCTCTATGCCGAATCTCGTCAGGCACTGAAGGAAATTCTTCGTGAGCGTCTGGTAGACGGGGACACGGTTCTTTTCAAGGGCTCGCACAGCACAGGAATGCACGAACTGGTAGAATGGTTGAAGAATAACGCCGACCGCAGCACCCTCACATAGGCCAGTTTGCACGCGGCCAAAGCGAACCGCTATTTGAATTGTTCAAGTTCCATTTCATGCACGGCACGACGGATTTCGACCGGGGACTTGCCTCGAGCGATCAGGGCAGCAGCGAGGCGACCGTGATATGCCAGAATATGGCGTTGGCGGTCCGTCGCCTGAACGTAGACGTGGTGTGGCTCAAAGCCTGCGGCGCGCAGGCGCCTGACATAAAAGAGCTGACTGAAAAATGGTACGGTACGATCTTCCGGATCGGACAGAATATAGATCTCTGGCCGATGATCGGCCGGAATACGGTCGATTTCATCAACGGGATCGTAAAATTCTGATGAATTGTAAAGCAGTTTGCCAGGAACCCGCCGCCGCCGCTCCCAGAAGGCGGATACCTGCTTTACCGAAACCAGACCGGAGGTGATAACGGCTGCCGAGATGTCCCTGCGCCGGTTCATGAGGGCGGCAACAATCTGTCCGCCTGCGGAATGACCCGCAAGGATGAAAGTTGATACCTTATGCCTTTCTCTGATCAGGTCGAGCGCGCGATCCATCAGCGCAATTTCGCGCAGATGGCGACGTTTGTTATGGTCGCCAGAAGAACCATATATGCCCGGGCGGGCAATGAAGATTGCGGGATAGCCGGCTTGTAGCGCCCAATCCGCCATTTCTGCTGCTATCGTGGCAGGTGACTGGCGCAGATAGGAATCTGATATGAAACGCACGCCTTTGGAATTGCGCAACATCACGTCGCCACCGAAATAAACCAGGGCCGTCTGGTTTTGGCCATCTACCAGCCCCTGCGGATAATACCGAATGCAATCGCCCTTGCCGTCGACTTCGATCCACAGACCGTGAGGGACGGCGGAGCATGATCTTGCCGATGCGTAAGACCCGTTCAGAGCCTCAAAGGGGCTGAAGTTCTCGTCGTTCTTGAAAATGGTCAGTTCACGCGGCTTTGGGAGTTCGAAAGGACCAAGTCTTGGTGCATCGGCCAGCGCGGATTGCGACGCCCCGGGAATAGCGAGCGCGAGCAAAACCCAACGCGCGATCCACCAGGAAAGCCTGGGCTCTTGCCTGTTCATGGTTTCACTCCGTACGTCATCGCGTTCGTATTATTAGGAACAGTCACCAATGTTAGAGCTCCGCCAGCAATCCTTGCATCATTTTGCCAAAAACATGCCGATACGTCACCTCCTTGATTACCGCGCACGTCGAGGCGCGATCGACGATCTGGATCGAGACAAGCTACCCTGCTTCATCTTCACAATGCTCACCATCGCGTGATGTCGATCGCGGCCCAGCGAAAGAAATACCAACCGCACGAAGCGCCGTAAAACGCCATGCCTACTCGACCCAGCTTGGAGCGCGGATTCCGTGGAAGTCGGCGTGTGGATGACATTGATTGCCGACGCCATTTGAGGTTGTGCAGCCTAACGTTCTTCTCGAGGTGGAATAAGCTGTCTATAAATCCGGAGTAATTCAAAGCACCAGCCTCATGCGACGCTCAGGAAGAACAACCTTAAGGCGAATACACATAATATGAAAACTAATCGTTGACGCGACGATTTCGGTACATTATACATAAACCATCGATCTTTTGCTTGCCGAGCTTTGTCTACCGCGCGATTGGCACCGCGCTTTAAGCGAACTTCCATTTCAAAAATAGTCGGTTTCCTCGCTGCGCAGCATCAGCTTCGCGGTCCTACACTCTATGCTTTGAAAGGGTTCAACATGACCACTGGCACAGTAAAATGGTTTAATTCCACCAAAGGCTTCGGCTTCATCCAGCCTGACAATGGCGGCGCTGATGCGTTCGTTCATATCTCCGCTGTCGAGCGCGCCGGAATGCGCGAGCTCGTTGAAGGCCAGAAGATCGGCTTCGAACTCGAGCGCGACAACAAGTCGGGCAAGATGTCTGCTACCAATCTGCAGGCCGCATAAATCAAGATTTGCTTCCCTTTGACCACGGATGTACTGGCACTGTCGGAAGCTGCTTCATTAAGGTCAGGCGTTTTGCCTGGCCTTTTTCGTTTCGGTTTCAAGCCGAACCAATTGAGATTGCAAGAGCAGAAAAACAAAGTGGATCCGGCTCGCAGACGACGATCTGCCTCACCGGCATCCAGATGTTATTTTCTGTCAAAAGCAACTTTGCGGTAGTGTCGGAATACGGCGCTCACACCCCGTAGACCGGATGGCTGCCAGCGGCACGTCTCGCCAAGAGGGCAGGGCACTGCTCCATCATAAAACGCGCCAAAACGCGATGATCTCTCTTCCACTCATTATCAGGATATCCATGAAGAACGCCCGAAACAATGACGTCGCCGACCGTCGCGCCGCATCTACCGAAGCCAAAGCTGCTCTGCTCAATGCGTACCGCGCGGCAAAGACCGCTTTAGAACCTTCCAGGCTGGCAAGACAGGCAGAACGAGCAGCCATTGCCACAGCTCGAGAAGAGCGACGTCTACAACGCGAGCGCACGAAGCTTGAGGAACAACAGCGTATCGAGACCGACGCTTTGGAGCGCCAGGCAGCGATTGAGGCGGTCGCAGTCGCAGAAATCGAAGCGCGGGAGAGTGCAGAAAAGGCACGTATAGCCCGGGTCATTGAAGATGAGACGATGCGAAAGGCTGAACGCGATCGGCGCTACGCTAACCGCAAGGCAAGACAAGCCTAACCTTGCCCTTGCACGCCGACCCCACAACATGACGGCGTCATGCTGGTGACACTCTAACGAAAGCAGCCCCATGGCACCGGATAATAACGAGCTCCAGGCAATCAACACGTCGTGGCAAATCGCTATCCAGGAAATCCTGCGCATGGTCATTCGCGACATGTACCATGACGGTGGAGAAGCGAATTTCAAGGCCCATATAAAACGTATTGAAGAAGCTGCGGTCGACAGCATCCACTCCGATCTGCGACTTCGAGGAACCGACGAGTGGACTGAAGTGCTTGTAAAGGAGCGGGCGAGCAACTTCGTGACGACATTGCTGACGTCCTTCACTTACGACCGTGCCTGACCGCTGGACGTCGGTTTCAACGAGGAACTGAGCCAATTACCAAGGAGAAGTGCGCCACCTCCGGGTACGATTTTCTGATCAGGGTTTGGTCGAGGGATTGGCTTTTTCTCCTTTCTTCTGTGCCAGGGCGACCGCGCTGGCCTTAAAGCCGAAACTGTCGTTCCCGGTATTCCACATCAGTGGATCGAGCTCTCGGCTCCTTCAGAAGCGATCAACCAAACCCTACCCCCGCTTTGCGAGCCCCGCGGGGCGGTGTACGGTGAAGGCAGACAAACGAGCTCCTGGCTCAGGGGTAGCTCGCCCCCTGCTGCCAGCGCGCTGCCTTACGGGAGATGAGACCATGTTCACGCACATCATGATCGGAAGTAATGATCTGGAGCGGTCAAGAAACTTCTACGACGCCACGTTTGCTGCATTGGGCGGCACGCCCGGCGAGATGGATGCGAGAGGCAGACTGATTTATGTCCACGAAGGCGGACGACTGATGATCACGAAACCGATCGACGGCAAGGCGGCGACCGTTGCCAATGGCGGGACAATCGGAATCGCCGCCCTGAGCCGCGAGCATGTTCTGGCGTGGCACGACGCCGGTGTTACGCACGGCGGCACATCGATCGAGAGCCCGCCGAATGAGCGCCCGAACGGGGCCTTCGTCGCTTATCTTCGTGATCCGGACGGACATAAACTGAGCGCACGGTCTCAGCCGACAAAGTAACGCAGCGCCAATTGCGCTGGTATTCTCACAGCTGTTGTGGGTTGGTCTTTCTGCATAACTTTTGCAGCCGGATCCACCACATCAATCGCAACATTACGCTCAAAATCCACGCATCTTGGAACCTACCATCGGCGGATTAAGACGGGCAAAGCCCTCCTGACGATGATAGGGGAAATGCGGATATGGCGGCGTCAAGACGCTCGCATTGTCCAAGAGAGCAATCTGATCATCGGTGAGATGCCAGCCGACCGCTCCGAGGTTCTGCCGGAGCTGCTCTTCGTTTCGCGCTCCCATGATAATGGAAGACACCGTGGGCCGGCCTGTAAGCCAGTTGAGCGCCACTTGCGCAACTGTTTTGTCGAGTTGTCTTGCGACGTCTTCAAGGGCATCAACGACGCGGTAGAGATGCTCCTCATCGACCGGAGGACCAAAGCTTGCGGTTTCGTGAAGACGACTGCTCTCCGGCAGGGTAGAGCCGCGCCTGATCTTTCCCGTGAGCCGCCCCCAGCCAAGCGGACTCCAGACGAGTGCTCCAAGGCCTTGATCCATACCCAGTGGCATCAGATCCCACTCGTAGTCTCGGCCGATAAGGGAATAGTACACCTGATTGGCAATGTAGCGAGGCCATCCGTACGCGTCGGCAACCGCCAGCGACTTCATGATTTCCCATCCCGAAAAGTTCGAGATGCCGACATAGCGGACCTTTCCCGCCCGAACGAGCATATCAAGGGTCGACAAGACTTCTTCGACGGGTGTCCGGGCGTCGTAGGCATGAAGTTGCAGGATGTCTATATAGTCCGTCCGAAGCCGGCGAAGTGCGTCTTCGACCGATCTGATCAAGCGAAACCTGGAGGACCCCGCATCGTTCGGCCCTTCTCCCATAGGAAGGCTGGTCTTCGTCGATATCAGCACGGTCTCGCGACGACCTTCCAGCGCTGCACCCAGCACCTCCTCCGATGCACCGTTCGAGTAGACATCTGCGGTATCGAACAGATTAACGCCTGCTTCAACGCAGATATCGATAAGTCGCCTTGCCTCGGTGACATCGGTCGTGCCCCATGCACTGAAAAGGGGACCTGCCCCTCCAAACGTGCCTGCGCCCAAGCTCAGGACCGAGACTTTGAGGCCTGATCGGCCAAGAGAACGATATTCCATCTGGTCTTCCTTTCTTGAGAAATGGAAGCGACTTGCGCCACCTGATGGGGAAGAGATAGGAGATCCGGCTTTCGTGATATAGATTGCGGGCGGGAACAACATTTGTGAAATCAGGGACCAGATGGCTCGAGCGGAAGTCAATCGATCCGGAGAAATGGAAGTCTTCGTGCAGGTTGTCGAGTGCGGTGGCTTCTCGTCAGCTGCTCGCAGCGTCGGAATGACGCCGTCGGCGGTGAGCAAACTGGTCGCGAGACTGGAGGCGCGGCTGGGTACCCGTCTCATCAATCGCTCGACGCGCGTGTTCAAGTTGACTTCGGAAGGCTGCGTCTTTTTCGAGCGCGCCACGCGTATCCTGGCAGACATCGAAGATGCCGAGCGGATCGCCAGTGCGGGTGAGGTACCCAGTGGCCGCCTCCGCCTGAGCACCAGCGCCTCCTATGCCACCCATGTCCTCGCCGGCATACTCCCGGAATTCCTGGAGCGATATCCTGCGATTACCGTCGATATCGTGCAAAGCGACCTTGTCGTCGATCTGCTTGAGGAGCGAATGGACGTTGCGGTTCGAGCAGGCCCGCTTAAAAGTTCGAGCCTCATCGCGCGCAGGCTTGGCGATACTGCAATGACAATCGTCGCTGCTCCCTGCTATGTCGACCGGCGTGGCCTTCCCCGGACTATCGAGGAGCTTGAAAGGCATGACAGGCTGGGCCTTGGTTACACCCGCTCGATGGATGGCTGGCCGTTAATATCGGCAGGCGCGACGATTTTTGCCCCAGTCGCCGCCCGTGTCCAGGCCAATGACGGCGAGGCGCTGCGCCAGCTGGTACTCGCTGGAAATGGAATTGCCCGCCTCGCCAACTTCACGATACGCGATGATTTGAGGGCCGGCCGACTGGTGCCGGTGCTCGACGAGTATAATCCTGGGGACCGGGAGGGGTTTCATGCCATTCATATAGGGCAGGGTGGCCCGCTGCCTTCCAGAGTGCGCGCTCTTCTTGATTTCCTGGCCAAGCAAGGCAAAGTTACATAGCAGAGAAACCCGCCAATCGGGGAGGATACCCTCACCCAAACTCGAGTCGACGTCTCGCGTTAGGTTTTAGGCACCGGCATGTCTGTCCCGCGCCATTGAGTTGTTCCTGCCGGGGATGGAAAGCTCCCTTGGCGTTCGCCGTGCAGTCTAGTAGAGCAAGTATCACGATATTGACGAGCCACACCGGGTCAAACATATACGCCAGAACTGGCGGATCGACCTCCAAAAGAAGGCGATTTAAACCGTATGAAACACAAGTCGCTCTATATTTGGCTGCTGATGCTAGCTGTCCCTGTGTCGGTTCTGATAGCAGCTCAAGTCGATACAAGTTCTGCACCATCAATTGGCGGGGGAGGTTACGACCTTGGTCCGTTTGTGTATTCCTGGTTATTGATTATTTTCACGGCACTCTGGTCTCTGTGCGCTTTTGTGGCAGCGCTGCTTAAGAAAGGCCGAGCTTCCTCTTTTCGCGCTTTCGGCCTGGCAGGCTTTGGTATTCTCGTCTTCGCTGTAATGATGCTTTTTTACGGAGAAAACCTTTCATAACTGCTCGTCCTGAAAGCGCCTCGATGATCTGGATCGGGAGAATGCCCCAGGGTGACGACTTATAGAACCACCCACCGTTTGCACCTGCGCATATCGCTTAGATCCAGTCAGGATTGAAAGAACATCGCCTTTTCGACAAATTAAGTTCCATAATATATGTTATGCAATTGCTGTGTGTAAGGGCTATTTAGTAATGCGACAGTTGGGCCAGTTAGAGATGCGACAGTCTCGCCTCTCGACGCACTGGTCAATGCCAACGCTGGGAGCAAGGATGACGATCTTCAGCCTGGTCGAGACCATAAGCGGTCGGAGTCGTCATGTCCTTTATGATCACCATGTCGCAGAAAGAATTGCATCGCCTCGAACTTATCCAGAAGATCCGTGACGGACGCCTGAGCGTTGTCCAAGCAGCCGAACAGCTCGGCCTTAGTCGAAGTCAGGTTCATCGGCTGCTGCAGGCCTACGACCAGGATGGCACGGCCGGCCTTGTTTCCAAGAAACGATCACAGCCGAGCAACCGGCGCCATAGCGAGGAATTTCGCAATGCGGCGCTGGATTTGATCCGCGAACGCTATCTGGATTTCGGCCCGACGCTGGCGCGCGAGAAGCTGATCGAGCTGCACCGGATCTCGGTCGCCAAGGAGACGCTGCGGCAATGGATGACCGAGGCCGGAATCTGGGTCTCGCGCCGGGAACGCAAGAAACGGGTTTTTCAGCCACGCGGCCGACGTGACTGCTTCGGCGAACTGGTGCAGATTGATGGGTCGCATCATTGGTGGTTCGAGAACCGCGGTCCCAAATGCGCGCTCCTCGTCTATATCGATGACGCCACCGGCAAGCTTCTGCATCTTCGCTTTGCCGGATCGGAGAACACATTCGACTATCTGCATGCGACGAAGGCCTATCTGCAACAATGGGGAAAACCGCTGGCATTCTACAGTGATAAACACGGCGTTTTCCGCTCGCTGCATGCGTCAAAGAAGGACCGAACCAGCGGTTTGACGCAGTTTGGTCGGGCCCTTTATGAACTGAACATCGACATCATCTGCGCCAACACCCCGCAAGCTAAGGGCCGTGTCGAACGTGCCAACCAGACATTGCAGGATCGGCTGGTCAAGGAGATGCGGCTTCGCGGCATCGACACGATTGAGGAAGCCAATGCCTATGCGACTGATTTCATTGCGGATTTCAACGCGCGTTTCGGCAAGCTACCGCGCAACCCGAAGGATATGCACCGGCCACTGGCCGATCATGAGAACCTTGACGGCGCCATGTGCCGGAAGGAGGCCCGCACGCTGTCGCAGTCCCTGACGCTCCGGTACGACAAGGTCTTGTTCATTCTCGATCCGACGGAGCGGGCCAAAGGGCTGGCGGGAAAGAAGGTCGTTGTCTGCGACTACCCGGACGGCCGGCTTGAGATCATGCACGAGAGCTTCACCCTCCCCTACAGAACCTTCGATACATTAAGGTCGGTCCATCGGGCAGAGGTTGTCGAGAACAAGCGTCTCGACGACATGCTTTCCGTCGTCGCTGAGCTGCAGGCTGGGCGGGAACAGCAGCGCAGCAAGAGCGGCCCTCGCCGCACCGGCCAGACGGATCATATGTTCGGTATTCCCGATGGCAGCCAGGGCAATGGTTATCAGAAGCGTGGATGCAAGCCTGGCCGGCGGACGGATTTCATGAATGATCCGAAGGTGATTGCAAAGCGAGAGAAGGCGTTGATGAGGCAGCCAGCGGCAAAATAACGATCTCAATGGACGCCGATGTCGCTCTGCGTATCCGACTCCAGTTGCAGGCACGCTGGCCAAAGTGGCGTCTTGTGGAAGGATCCGTCCTGGAGGAACGTGAGCCCCTCTCGTGCTTCGTAGAGCAGGCCCAGCCAGCACAAGCGTCGAAAGACACCATACTGAAGATCGGATTTCAGTTCCCAGGCTTCCAGGGTCATTTCGGTCTCAGACAGGGGCGCGAAGTCTGGCTTGAGGATCTTCACAACCTGCAATGGCGTGCACCCTTCTCGGGCCTTGATATTGAGAAGATTGAGGAACATGCGCCACCAGCGTAACCGTGCTCGGACCTCCTCTTCCCGTTCGGTGTCGTGGACATAGGAATAGAGATAATCCGTGGCAATCAGATCAAAGAAGGCGTTCGGGTCCAGCAGAAACTCCCGGCCGCGTTTGGTTGGCAGCAGCACATTCTTTTTCCGGCGAAGGAATTTTAGATGACGGGTCATGTCGCGCACGACCCAGAGCGGCGGCATGTCGCTTTCGTTCAGCACCTTGTTCATGCTGTATAGGTCTTCGGCCGTAAACCCTGGCCAGAGGAAGTGCACGGCGGCCCAATGCACGAACTTGCGGTTCATGGCGCCGGTCGCTGTCAATCCTATGCCACTTTCGCCGTCAGCATAGGCGATGGACAAAAGCATGCCGCGAAGAAGTGGTGAAAGCGCGGCCACGTCGACGTTGCCGTGCAATTTGATTTCCGGAAGCATCATGCCGCTTTGATCCCTACCCGCCCGATGCAGGTGCAAAACGATTATCAACTGGCTATGAGATAATTGCTACTGAGGAAGCTAAAGCCGAGGAGGGAGTTCTATCATCCGCCCCCTCCCTACCCTTGCAACCCGGCCCAGCCGGTCCGGTCGGGGGCTGATTGTTTGAGCCAGTGTCGCATTTCTAACTGGCTGGCAGAGCGACAGATGACATTTTAACTTTGCACGATTCGCGACATTTCAACCTTGCCGCCACACTGTGTGTAGCCGGGTACATTCCAACCGTTCAGGCGTCCAGCACTCTGCGTTCAGGCGCGCGATGAGAACCTCTCCGACCAAGATAACGGCGCTTTGCCGGCTTGCAATATCCGACCATCTCAGACGTTGTAGCCCTCCAAAAGATCGCCAATGGCAGACAGTACCTTTCCGTTTTCAGCGCCCTTCGGCGGCGTATCGACAGCGACTTGATTTCAACATAGCAATGACGCCTGATCCAATTTCGAGATAGCTTGTTCAATGCGTGAAAGCGACAAAACACTACGGCGGCGTCTCGTCGATGCCCTTCGCCCGCTGGCCGAGCGCGACACGCGCTTGATGCTCGAAAACGAAGATCCACCGTTCATCTCGGCCTTCGTCGCCCGTCACCGGGAAACCATTTCCGAGCTCAGCATGCCCGCCGCCGGCCTCGTCATTGTCATCGAAGGCCGCAAAGAAGTGCTGTGGGGCGCGGAACGCAATATCTACCACGCCGGCGACGCCTTCGTGCTGCCGGCCGGTGCGGAGGTTGATGTTGTCAATGAACCAGATGCCGACACTGGCGTGTATCGCGCCCTCTTCGTCCGCTTCTCTCGCACCCTGGTCATTGAGGCGGCACGCCTTTGGCCGCAACTCACCAAGCGCGACATACCCCTCGGCTCGCCCATCACGATCAGTCCGACGCTCTGCTCGGCAATCATCCATAGTGGCGAGGCGTTGGCGGGTGCGCTCGACCTTTCCCGGCGCGTCGTAGATCACCGTGTTCTCGAGGTTCTGCTTATCCTGGCCGAACAGGGTGCGCTGCCATTGATGCCCAAATATGTCGACCGCTCAGTCACAGAGGCAGTGCGCCTCCTGATCCGCCACCGGCTCGATCACGCGTGGTCAACCGCCGCGGTCGCCGCGTCCCTGTCGATGTCAGAGGCCACCCTGCGGCGGCGACTA
The DNA here is from genome assembly GCF_007828365.1 of Rhizobium sp. SJZ105. NCBI lineage: Bacteria > Pseudomonadati > Pseudomonadota > Alphaproteobacteria > Hyphomicrobiales > Rhizobiaceae > Rhizobium > Rhizobium sp. SJZ105. The sequence goes on along the minus strand of NZ_VIUP01000009.1, from coordinate 163,338 downwards.
CGGGACGAAAACCACTCACTACGCGCGCTGCTGCTCACCGAAAGAATGCATGCCGCTTACCTCATACTCTCGGATCGGGATGCCGATGTCGCCGACGCAATAGCCGCTACCGGCTACGCATCGCGTTCACACTTCTCGCGGCACTTCCAGGATGCCTTCGGACAGGCTCCTTCGACCGTTCGCAAGGCACGTAAAAAACCATTAGCCTGACCGCTTCAGGCTCATTGCTGATCAGATCGGGCCCACCCGCACTGGCATCGTTCCCTATGCTCGACTGAAATCAAACAGGCGAGACGAGATGAACAGGAATAAAAGAAGCATATGCGCCGCCATTGTAGCCGCCGCATTTTCGGCGACAGCGCCCATGGCCGCGGACTCCACGCTGTCCGTAAAGATCGAAGGGCTTGACGGTTCTGGCCGGTTTTCAGATTCCGCCGCCTTCTGCCCGCCCGGAAAAGGGGCGAAGGACGTGAGCCCGGGGGTCTCATGGTCGGCAGGCCCAGAGGGCACCAGATCTTATGTGTTACTGATGACCGATCCGGACGTACCACTCGATTTTAGCCTCATCAATAAACCTGGCACCACGATTCCAGACGACGCGCCGCGGATCAACGTTTTCCACTGGGTTTTGGCCGATATTCCCGCCGGCATCATATCCATCGGCGAAGGTACGGAAAGCGATGGTCTCGTGCTGGGCGGCAAGCCGGTCGGATTGACACCACACGGACTGCGCGGCGCCAATGTCTATACGAGTTTTCTGGCCAAAACTGATGGCATGGCAGGCACCTATGGTGGTTACGACGGCCCCTGCCCGCCCATAAACGATCAGCGCGTTCACCGCTACATCCTTGAAGTGGTCGCGCTCGACGTTGTGACACTGGGCCTTGCGGGGCCGTTCACTGGCGAAGACGTGGAAAAAGCCATGGCTGGCCACATCCTTGCAAGCGGCAAGGCGACAGCGACATATTCATTGAACCCGAGCCTGATCCCCGCCGCCACGGCGAAGTAGATTACAATCCCAAAAGGTTCAGACACACCATGGCACCGATAAATGTTTCGTCCTTACCCGTCTTCAATCGGGATGCATCCGGCTACGACGCCCTTCGGCGCGGCCTTATTCCCTGTTTCGATACGTTTTACGGGACAGCGCTCGACTTGATCGACGACTGGCGGGACGCCGAGAAACTGCGTGTGCTCGATCTTGGCGCTGGCACTGGCCTTTTCACGGCAATGCTGCTGGCCCGCCACCCCGATGCCCAGATCCACCTCGTCGATGCCTCCGAAAAGATGCTCGAGCAGGCCCGGCAACGCTTCGATGGCAATCCGGCCATTACCTATGCCGTGGCCGACATGTCCGATACCGAACTCGGCGGTCCGTGGGATCTCATCATCTCAGCGCTGGCGATCCATCATCTGGAAGACGCCGCGAAAAAGCATCTCTTCGGTGAAATTCGGAACGCCTTGTCGGAGGGTGGCCTGTTCGTCAACGCCGAGCAGGTCCTCGGCCATGATTGCGAGGTAGAGGCCCGTTACGCCCTTATCTGGCTGCAACAGGTCAGGAGGCTGGGCGTACCAGAAGAGGAAATCACCAAAGCGCTCGAGCGGATGTCCCACGATCGTTGCTCCCCTATCGAGAACCAGTTGCAATGGATGCACGATACGGGATTTTCCGAGGTGGACTGCAGCTTCAAAGCATGGCGTTTCGCGGTGCTCAGTGGCCGACGTCAGGGCGAGCCGCAAGCCACTACGAACTTTTGAGATAGCAGCAAGACCTGGCATCAGCGGTTTATGAAATCTGCAGGGGTTCTATAACGCGCCCCTGGCAGTTTACAGTTCCAATGATGACTTATGGTGGGCTCTGCAGTGCAGTTGCATCGTCCAGAGGGTAGAAAGCGGCACTCAAGGGGCTGTGCCGGGCGCAATTGGCAACCACGGATCGTCCTCTTCGGCCGAGTGTTGGCAAGGCAGCCAAAGGCCGCCTCGCCGAGGCTTGTCACTTACCGGATCTCATCGCAAGGGCAAATAACCTGGCCTGCCGGTCGGCGAACGCGCGCGGGTTGGCTGGTTTGTCCCCGTCAAGGATGCGGGCTTCGTCAAGCAAAAGCCACGCAGCATCCTCGCGGAACGCCTGATCGTCCATTGAAGCAATGTTTTTCACAAGTTCGCTCTGCCCATTGATCTCCAGGATCGGCTTCGACGTTGTTTGCAACCGCCCGGCGCCTTTCAGGAGTTTTTCGAGTTGGCGGTCGGGGCCATAATCCGACGCGACAAGGCAGACCGCACTTTCGGTCAACCGATCAGAAATACGCACGTCAGCAACCTCCTCACCGAGGGCGCTTCGCGCGAAATCGATGAAGGCTCCGACCTCGGGAGAAGCTTGCCGGCCAGCCTCATCAGCGTCCCCCTCCCCGGCAACAGTGTTCAGATCGGCAAGACCTTGGGTGACAGATTTAAATGGCTTGCCTTCAAAATCTGGCACATTGGTCGGCCAAAAGTTATCGACGCCATCTGTAAGCAGGAGGACTTCGATCCCTTTGGCCCGGAAACCCTCAAGGTGCGGCGACGATTTCAGCTGATCCAAAGTGGAGCCGCTAATATAATAGATCGCCGATTGTCCTTCCTTCATCGTGGCCAGGTAGTCAGCCAGGCTGCGTGTCGCCTCGCCCGATACGGTGCTGCGGAAGCGTGCCAGCTTCAGCAACTGTGAGCGCCGTTCGAAGTCCTCGTAGATGCCTTCCTTGAGAATAGCCCCGAACATATCCCAGAACTTGGCAAAGGTCTCGCCGTCGTGCTCGGCCATCTTCTCCAGCGCGGAAAGGATCCGGCTCGTCACGCCCTTTTTGATGGCCGCGAGGACCGGACTTTCCTGGATCATCTCGCGGGAGATGTTGAGCGGCAGATCCGAAGTATCAACGATGCCACGGACGAAGCGCAGATAGCGCGGTAGCAGTTCGGCATCGTCGGTTATGAAGACGCGCTTCACATAGAGCTTCATCCGACCATGTCGGTCCGGATCAAACACATCGAATGGCTGAGAACCGGGTATGAAGGCAAGAGTCGTATATTCGTGTCGGCCCTCAGCGCGGAAATGGACGTTACTCAGCGGCTCGTCGTACTGGCCTGAAACGCTCCGATAGAAATCGACATAATCCTGCTTGGATATTTCATTCTTCTGCTTGATCCATAGCGCTGCACCATCGGATACCTGTGAGGGCTCGGCACCCTCCTTCTCGACCAGACGGATAGGTACGGGAACGTGGCCGGACTGGTTTCGAATGATCTCCTCCACCGTCCATTTGCTCGTATATTTCTTTGCATCTTCCAAGAGATGTAACACGACGCGAGTACCGCGTGTCGGTGCTTGTCCCGGATCGACTGCAGCAATGTCATAGCTTCCTTTGCCGTCGGATGACCATTTCCAGGCCTCGTCCTTGCCGGCGCGGCGCGAGATTACTTCGACCCGGTGAGCGACCATAAACGATGAATAGAAGCCGACGCCGAACTGGCCGATCAGTTGCGCTTTCTCTCCAGCTTTGGCCGCCTCAAGCCGATCCATGAATGCTTTTGTCCCCGAGCGCGCGATCGTACCGAGCGCGTCGATCATCTCGTCGCGGTCCATGCCGATGCCGCTGTCTTCGACAACGAGTGTCTGCGCCTCTTCATTGAGCGTCACGAGAATTCCCGGCTGGATCCCATCGGCCGAGAGTTGCGGATTGGAAATCGACTCATACCGCAGCTTTTCGCAAGCATCCGCCGCGTTCGAGATCAATTCGCGCAGGAATACATCTTTGTCCGAGTAGACCGAATGCACCATCATGTGCAGAAGTCGGCTGACATCGGCTTCGAATACGTGTTGCTCGGGCTGGCGCTCTTGTACGGTCGTCATTGATACCTCCATTGCATATAAATCGCCGGTCAAATGGTTTTTCCAGAGTCATATTTCAAGCGCTATCTAGCGCTTGCGCCAGCGTTCCTGGATCGTCTTTCGACTAGATTGTTTCCGATTTTCAGTTTCCGTGAGCCTTTGAGATTGCGCCAACAACCTCCTCGCAAATAGTGCTGCGAAAAAGATGACATTCTGTAGCTTCTACCGGTAAGTCAGCAGAGATATAACCGTTACCTACCGAAACTCCGGCGCAATGATGACGGGACACTCACGCGGTCCATAAATTCCCCCCTCAACTTCTGAAGTCTTGACCGCTTCATCGCCCAGCAACTCGATACAACGTTGTTTGCTGTTGTCCTCGTTGAAGTGCAGAACAGCACCGATAACCTCGCCGTCCCGGAGAACGGGCGTCTGCCACATCCTATCGGTCCACATTGCAGATGCGGTAAAGCTAGATATCGCTGCGCGCAGAGCCGTTGGGCCGCAAATTCGTCTTTAAGCCCTGCCCGGCCATTGTCCGACAGCGTCAGAAATCGAAGCGCGGGAGATGTGCAAGACAGACATTCAAACACGGCGGCTTCCAGACACTCGATGCCTGACGCATCGCCGACATGTCACCAACCTCGATCTTTCAACCACTGTGAGCCTTAGACATATCGAAATTGCCGCTTCTTCTTCAGCGCCCGCGCCCAGAACCCGCGCGCCCTCCCGATAAGCCCGACTGTGTCGCAGCCATGGAGATTGAAGGCACCATAGCCGGTCGGATCGGTCATTGCGCTGACCTGGCGGCACGTGGCGGGAGTAAATATCCCCGCCACATGCCGCCCTGATGATCCATCAGAAAACTTTCGTCAATGAAACGGCGAATGTGCGTCCGCGTCCCTTGTAGTCAAACACGGCTTCATTGGCCAAAGCTCCATAAAGCGCGTTGGCGCGCGCGCCCCATATGGTTGTGTAATCCTTGTCGAACAGGTTCGTCACGCCGAAGCGAAGCGTTGTGTCCTGCGCTTCGAAGCGATAGGCACCGGTTAGATCGAACAGGGTGTACCCATCAATCTTCCGGCTGTCGTCGTCGCTGAGATTGAAGGCATGTTGCCCGGCCAGCTTGATGTTGAAGTTATCTTTCGTCCAGCCAACATAACTGCCGAGCTTGGAAACACTGGCGGTACCGATGCTCTCCTTCTCCCAGTTACCGTCAGACTTGATTTCCGACTTCACCCAGTGACCGGATGCGCCAACGTCAAACCCGTAATCCAGTGTCGCGCTGGCGCTGGCCTCCAGACCATAGACACGTCGCTCACGATCAACGACATCAACTGCCAGGGTCGTGCGGTTCAACTCGATGGATCGGTTGGAGAGCGAGTAATATGCCGCGGTCTGGAAGCTGAAGCTATCGTCATTGAAACGATAACCGACTTCAAAAGAGTTGGTCTTGATCGCCTGGAGTGCGGAGTCGGCAACATTGACGCTGTCCAGGAGGACGTAACGGCCCCCGACAAGCCTATAGCTACCGATCCCGTAGTATTTTGCCGGGTCAGGAAGCTCGAAACCCTGGCCGAAATTGGCATAGATTTGCTGCGTGTCGGTCAGCTCATAGGTCGCGCCGGCGTTAAACAGAGCCGCATCGTAGCTGACTTCCCCGCCGGGAATGGGATCCACAGAGGAGCCGACCCGGTTGAGAACGGCGACCTGCTGTGCCGCGCCGGCGAAGCTCGATACGTCGGTGGTGACATATTGATAACGCACACCACCGTTGACCGTCAGCCGGTCCGTCGCCTCATAAGATCCCTGGATGAAACCGGCCAGGGTCGAGACATCGATATCGGGATAAAGCCCGGTAATGCCGCGTGTCCTGAAGTCCATCGCACCGGTCGTCGCGACTGTCAGGAAATCGAATACGTTCTGTTTGGAACTCAGCGAATCGAGGTCGGCGTCGATGCCATATGTCACCTTAAGCCCGTCCAGCGGCTCCGAGATCATCGCTGCCTTCAGGCTATAGTAATCGGTATCCTGCGAGCTGCCGCCGAAATAGACGAAGGGGGAGAAAATCGCACTACCGGGAAACGGGTGGAACCGGATTTCTTCCCGCCGGAAACTGCCCTGCAGAAGCAGTTCCTGCCCCAGGAAATCATTGTCGGTGTAAGTCGCGTTTACCATGGTACGGCGCGTGCGGGGGTCGAAATCCGATCGGTATCCGTCCCGCGTTTCAACCAGGTTGGAATTGCGGATCCCGGCGAGGCCTGCGCCAAGATAAAGCCCGAATGGCGAATCCTGGGCGCTGTCATAAAACTGGCCGGACACCTCAAGGCGCCTGTCGTCATCGATCTGCAAACCGACACTACCCATGAAATCGATGCGCTTGTTGAATGCTGTGGAAGTCTGGGTAATATCCGGGGTGAGCATCGTGCCGGAGCCATCGTAAAAGGCTCCCGTCTGGTTGCCCGCGATGGAGAAACGCGCATCCCAGTTTTCGCTGTTATAGGTCACGGCACCTGCACCGTTGCGGTCAAGGTCACGGGTACGGCCAAAGCCACTGCCAAGGCCCGCCGTCACTTCACCGCGCAAACCGTCCGGCGCATCTTTCCCCTTCTTCGTGATGATGTTGATGACACCACCTGTTGCATTGCCGCCGTAGATTGCCGTCGCGCCAGACAGAACCTCGACACGCTCGACATTGAACGGATCGATTGAATCGAATTGGCGGCTCAGGGAGCGCGCCGAGTTCATCGAAACACCATCGATGAGAATGAGGGCCGTGCGTCCCCGCAAGTTCTGGCCATAGGCTGTGCGCGCACCTTCGCTGGCGGGGTCGAAACTTGGAACTCTCTCAGCAAGAATCTGCTGAAGCGACTTGCCTGAACGGGCTTCGGCCTCGATGGCCTGTGCATCAACGACATAAATCGTTCGCGCCGTCCGCGAGATTTGCTGGGGTATACGGTTGCCACTTACAACGATCGGCTCCAGCACCGTAGAACCATTGTCTGACTGCGCGTTCTGAGACGTATCCTGCGCCTGAGCGGCGTCATTGCCGCCCCCGATTGCGACGACGATAGCCACAAGACTAACGCCGACATTCCACTTTCCGATCATGTCGCCCCCAATGCGCAAAAAATATCTTCCAAGTCGTCCCCCGGAAAATACAAGACTGTTTTGATCATGTTTTATGCGCTATGAAACCGCCGGGCTTGGATGGGAACGAACCCGATTTGGATAGATGCGAACATCAACAGCAAAGACAGGTTTGATTTTTCATGGAAGTTGTCCGCCCCCTGAAACTTGGAACCCTCTCGCTACCTGATCCAGAAAGCAGACTGGTCTGCCGCACAATCCTTCTGGACATGTTGGGAGAAGCAACAATCACCGTTGAAGACGGTGATCTGGCGGGTGTCACCGGCCTTGTCTGGAAACACGAAAACCTTTCTCTCGCAACCGTTTACCTGCCCAAAACACCCTTGCGGCTGACAGCTCATGGGATCGGCAGGCCTGATATCGCGATGTTGCGTGCAACTGACGGAACCTTAATTGTCCATCATCGCAAGCACACTTTCGAACTGGAACCCCGTGATGTCATCATCCTTCCCACGGATATGGCATCGGAAATTATTTTGCCGGAAGGCGGGCGCCTCGACTGCGCCCATCTTCCCCATGCCGCCCTCACCCTTGCACGAAAGTCGATCGACCGGATCTTGTTGCGGCCCTTTTCAGCAGAATGCCTGCCATTGCAGTTGTTGACCCACTATGCAGGATATCTTCTTCAACAGGACCATCAGGACAAAGAGCATGCCACCATGATGGTGGCGCACTTCTACTCCCTGCTTCCCGTTCTCGCCCGATATGGGAACGAGGTTGCGCCTTCGGCAGTTCCGCAAAACCGCATTGAAGCGATCAAGGCGATGGTTGAGGAAAATCTTGCCGACGGTGCGTTTTCGATAGCTGATGTGGCACGCACCGAAGGCATCACACCGCGCGCGATCCAGAAACTTTTCAGTCGGACAGGCACGACCTTTTCGCGCTACGTGCTGGAGCGGCGGCTGGTGCTCGCCAAGAGCCTGATTCTTGCCGAGAACACCGCAACTCCGATCAGCCAGATCGTCTACAGCGTCGGTTTCAACGACCTGTCATATTTCAATCGCACCTTCCGCAGTCGTTACGGAATACGCCCGACAGACCTGCGCCGCATGACGGCGCCTGACGAGGCAAAAAACCTGTGAGGAATTAAGCCGTCTCGGGACACCGCTGGAATGCGTCACTCCGGCCGCTTGTGATCATCGCCGTAGCGACGCGCCTGAACCGCGTCCGATCCTTCCAAGAAACCAGACGGAAAGTCCCATTCCGACAAGCGAAAGAACTGTTGCCGTTGAAAACAGCGCCGAATAACCCATCCGGTCGGCAACCAGGCCGGCTGCGGATGCACCAACCATGTAGACGACCAGTTCGGCACAGGTGAGAATGGTAAAATCCGTTCCTGGCTGATCGTCCGAAGAGTTCTTCATGAAGAATGAATAGATGGCTACCAACTCCATGTAGCGGATCAGCGTCTGGAATGCCGAGGCCGACATCGCCACCCACATGCCGGGCCAGACGCCGGACGCATTCAGCGTGAAGGCGAGGAAGCACAAGCTTCTGAGGCCACCCAGCAGGATGAGCGTTGTCGTCAGGCCAACCTTGCGGATAATGGAGGCAGCGATACCCACGCCGATCAGGCCCGCAGTTGCCGCCGCTCCGCCAGAGAGGTAACCGATCCAGTCAGCCGGGACCTTGCTGTCAACCAGATAGGTGCCTTCCATCCCGCGCACGAGACCTTCGCTCGCCCGGTATGTCAGCGCAAATCCGAGGATCAGCCAGGCACTCGGACGGCGGAAGAAACCAGCAAGGCTTGCGCGCTTTTTTTCTTTGCCAACCGTGGGCGCTTCCGGCTGCATCGCCAGGGCTGCAAGAAGGGGCAGCAACGACAGCGCGGCTACCAGCAGTATCATCGTGCGCCATCCAGCGACATGAAACACCACCAGTGCCGCCGTCCCGCCAACGATTACGCCCAGCGCTACGGCACCCGCCTGCACGGCATTCCCCAGCGAGCGCGTCTTGTCGGTCAGGCATCTTACGGCGTAGCCGTCGGTTGCAATATCCTGGATTGAGGAGACAAGCGTGATCGATATGCAGATTGCAAAAAGGACCGTGGCATCGCTCGGATCCACCAGCGTCATGGAAGCGATACCGGCGCTGACGAGAAGCTGGGTCGGCACAACCCAGCCGCGGCGATGGCCAAGCTTGGGTAACGGAGACCATCGATCCACCAACGGCGCGACCGCAAATTTCAGGATGAGCGGCAGCATCAGCAACGAAAACAGCCCGATAGACGTGCGCGATGCCCCACTCTCGCGCATGATCGGCGGCAGGGCCACCAAAAGCAGATACGTCGGTATCCCCTGAGCGAGGTAAAGACCGCCCAGCACATACATCAACCGCCGCTCGAACGTCGAAGTCGAAACGGTGTCGCTAGGAATCGCGTCGTCGATTTGGGCCATTGCAAGAACCGAATTCATGAGCCCGGAACACCACAGACCCAGGTAAGGTTTTCAGCGCTTCAAACGCCGGTCTGTCCCGGAGCGTAAACAGGAGTATTTTTTAATCGTCTTTATCTCACCGGCAAGCAAATGCTTGGATATGGGCGAACCCGAATAGGACAATTGCGAACAGCCGCTCGATGCGACAGAGCTGAAGCAACAAATGCAGCGGCCGGCTGCCACCACCCTCGCAAGACTGGTTCAGGGAAATGGAGATGCCAGTCTTGTTGTGAGCGAAGAGGCCGACATATCGAAGCGGCGGTGATACGATAAAAACCGGATTGCAGCCCCAGGGATCGATAATATCTCGGCGCGACCACCCATTAAATGGACTTAACCGGCACTCCTCCAATGACGGACTTGGCTCTTATGCGCGCGGCCTTTCGGTAGGCCCGGGGCGTGAGTCCCATCTCCATCCGGAAATAGCGATTGAAGTTCGACAGGTTGTTGAAGCCCGCCTCGAAACAGATATCGGTGATCGATATTTCGGTCTCCGCGAGAAGGGTTCTTGCTCGCCAGACGCGGACGGATCGGCTGTAGTCAGAAAAGTTCATGCCGGTTAGACGCCGAAAGGCACGCGAGAAGGCGGACGGCTCGAAACCAACCATCGCAGCCACTTCATGCATCTGCGCACCAGGATCCGATTGCAGGATCTGGATTGCCTGGTCGATCCGGCGGTGCCTGCGGTCCGACACCTGGTTATAGACCGCTATGAAGTGTTCGCTGGCGAGCAACCTCTTTTCGGTGGCCGCTTCGATTGCCTCCAGTATCTCTAAAAACAGCCCGAGCCCACCACGGTGTCCCACCGCGTGAAGCTCGAGAATCTTCGCTCCAATCAAGAGCGCGTCGGCGCCCAGAACCTCGATCCCCCGTTGGGCCAGAGGCTTCAGCCGGTGGAGCACTTCAAACTCAGGGCATACTGCGCGAATACCGATCAGGGCATCCGCGTCGAATTGCAGGACCATGTCTCGGCCTGGCAAAGCCGGTGCACCGGGTGTGATCCAGTTGTGCGGCAGATTTGTCCCGGTGAGCACCAGATGCCCAGGCCGAAACGGGCCGATATAGTCCCCCACATAAGCAAATCCTGAAGCGTCAGGAATGAAGTGAATCTCCCATTCGGGATGATAGTTCCAGATGCAGATCGGATTGGGATAGTCGTCCCTCCGGATCAGATAGGAAGCGCCTCCGGGTAAGACGATCTGCTCGCGCGTGGCGGTGAAAGTCTCAGAGACTGTTTGAGGAAAGTCTGATGCAATAGGCATTCAATTGCTCATGTTACAGCGCACAAATGTCAATATAATACCAGTTCTGTGACGGAGGCAAACTAGTACGCGTCCGTTGCTTGCGTAAATGTGGGCTGGTCGATGGCAAGGGAGTTGCCATTCAGGGAGGACATCATGACACTCAACGCTCTCCGCGCCGGTTGCGCGGTTATCGCCATATTTGCCGCATCCAGCGCTTTTGCCGCCGCACAATGCACCAGCGACGTGCGTGTCCTGGCGCAGCCGCGCGACGGACTGACCCTTCTCGAAAAATATGTCGATGAGTTCGAAGAGCTCTCCGGCGCAGGCTTCGAGATCAGTTATCTCAACGAGAACGATCGCCGCGCGAAGTCGCAGGCCGACGCCTCGACGGTCGGAAGCTTCAACGTGTATTATGTTGATGAAGCCAATCTGGCGCTTTTTGCCTCCTCTGGCTGGATCGTCCCGCTTGATGGCTTTTATCCATCCGAATACGACTACAAAGACTTTGACGCCGGTATGCGCGCAGCTGCGACCTATGACGGCAAAGAGTGGTTTGCACCGGTGCAGGGTGGCGGCGACCTGATGGTCTACCGTACCGACCTCCTGGAAAAGGCAGGCATCGCGCCGCCGAAGACCTGGGACGAATATTTCGCAGCCGTGCAGAAGCTGCATGATCCGGCCAACGGCGTCTACGGCACTGCGCTTCGCGGACAGCGCGGTTCAGGCGCCAACGTCTGGCGCTGGATGCCGTTCTTCAAAGCAAACGGCGGCGAGTGGTTCAAGGACGGCAAGCCGGCCTTCAATTCGGATGCCGCGGTAAAGGCGACCGAAACCTATCTCGAACTCTTCAAATATTCGGCGCCGGGCACGCAGACCGGCTCTTGGGACGAATCCACCGGCGCCTTCCGCTCCGGCAAGGTGGCGATCATCATCGAATCCGCACCCCTTGGCGGCATGTCCGTCGACAAGGCACAGAGCCAGGTTGCAGACAAGGTTGCGTTCTCCGTTCCGCCGTCGCCGCTGCCGGGGGCCGGTTACGCCCATGGTTTTGCAATCGCGTCCAAGGCCAACAAGACAGATGAGGAAAAGGCCTGCGCTGGTCTCTTTGTTGCCTGGGCAACATCCAAGGAACAGGAAGCCCGCCGCCTCGCCGCCGGCCAGCCGGGCGAGTTGACGCGCACAAGCACCTATCAGAGCCCGGAATACGCCAAGACCTTTGGCCAGAACCTTGCCGACGCCATGGCGGCGACCGGTCAAAAGACCACAGTCACCTTCTGGCAGGATCCGCGCTGGCAGGAATTGGGCAACCAGTGGGGCATCATGCTGGAAGAGCTGATCACCGGTAGCCGCACTGACATCAAGGCGACGCTGAACGACCTAGAAGCCTTCGCAGCCAAACTCTGACGCCTCCCAAGCCGTCTGACGGGCGCGTCTGATGACGCGCCCCCTTTTCCCAATCCGAGGATCTGCCATGCGCCGAGGCCGCTCGCTGCCTTACGTCTTTCTTGGGCCCAGTTTGGGTATCCTGATCATTCTGGCGCTCGTGCCGACGATCTACGCTATCAATATATCCCTGCAGAACCGGACCCTTTCGGCACCCGATGCAGACTATGTCTGGTTAGCCAATTATCTGGCGCTGTTTTCGGATGCCCGTTTCCTGAACGCGCTCTGGGTATCTTTCAAGTGGGAGGTTATCAGCGTCTCGTTGACCATGGTGACGGGGGTTGCGCTCGGGATTGCCATGTTCGAGGCAGCGAGCCCCCGTATGCGCAACGTCCTTTGCGTGCTCTTCATCATTCCCGTTCTCCTGCCACGCGTGTGCGCCGCATTTGTGTGGAAGTTCGCCTTTCATCCGCTCTACGGCGCGCTGACCTGGCCGGTCCGGGAGCTCACCGGCATCACGCCCGACATTCTGTCGACGCCGCTCGGCGCCCTCCTTGCTGTTGCTTTCGTCGACGTCTGGCAATGGGGCTTGTTCTTTTCAGTGATCATCTTGAAGCTTCTCGAATCCCTGCCGCCGCAGCCGCTGGAAGCCGCACGCATAGATCGGGCAACCCGCTTCGAAATCCATCGTTTCGTGACCCTACCGATGCTGAAAGCACCCTTGATCAGTCTGCTGCTGGTCAAGGCGATCGAGAGTCTTCGCTCCTTCGACCTCGTTTACGTCATGACGCGCGGCGGTCCCGGCATCTCAACCGAGACGCTTGACATGTATGCCTATTCCCAAGGCTTCATAGAAGCCGGCAAAATCTCCTATGCGTCCTCCATGGCCGTCATCATGATGGTCCTGACCATCGTCACCTTTACCTTTACCTGGAAGAGGCTGAACCGATGAAGATATCCACCTTTCTGCTCAGGCTTTTGTTGGTTCTTGCCGCTGCACTTGTCGTGCTGCCCCTCCTATGGACCCTGCTAAACGCCTTCAAGACCAATGCCGATCTGCTGGTGTCAACGCCAAAGCTTATCTTCCAGCCTGTCTTCGACAATATGAGTTATGTGCTCAATCGCCGCTCGGTGGCGCGCGCACTTACCAATTCGTTGATCATCTGCTCGAGTGCGGTCGTGCTTGGCGCCGCGCTCGGTGTACCGGCGGCCTATGTGATTGCCCGGTTCAAGAACAGGATCACGGCGGAGGCGCAGTTCTTCGTTCTGTCGCTGCGCTTTCTGCCGCCCGTCGCGATCGCTATTCCCATGCTGGTCATCTGGCTCGGTCTTGATCTCTATGACACCCGGCTGTCGCTGATCGTGACCTATCTCATTGTGACAGCCTCGATCACCATCTGGCTTTCCGTGCCGGCTTTCGAGCGTGTCAGCCTTCACGTTGAAGAAGCTGCCCGGGTGGATGGGCTTGGCCCATATGCGACCTTCTTCCGCATCGCCCTGCCGATTGCCCGTTTCCAGGTCTTCGGCGCCATCGCCTTCTCCTTCGTCCTTGTCTGGAACGAGTTCCTGCTTGCCATGATGCTCACGACCTCGAAGGCAAAGACCCTGCCGATCATCGCGTCCGAGATGTCACAGCTCGGCATGAATGTGCCCTGGGGAATTCTGAACGCCGCCGTCGTCCTGTTGTCGCTGCCACCGCTGATCCTGCTCGGAGTGCTTGCCGGTGGCCTCAACGCCGCATTTTCCAAGAAAACTGACCAAGGTTGACTGACCCATGAAAGCACTTGTCCTCGAACATGTCGGCGAACTTTCCCTGCGCGATATTGAAATTCCTCAAGAGTTGGGGCCGGATGACGTTCGCATTCGTATCCATACTGTTGGCGTCTGCGGCAGCGACGTACACTATTACACCCATGGTCGCATCGGTGACTTCGTCGTGAACGCGCCCATGGTTCTCGGCCACGAGGCGGCTGGAACCGTCACCGAGACCGGCGCCAACGTCACCCATCTGAAGCCCGGCGACCGCGTCTGCATGGAACCGGGCATCCCCGATCCGAAATCGCGTGCGTCGCGGCTCGGCCTCTACAATGTTGATCCTGCCGTGACATTCTGGGCAACGCCGCCGGTGCACGGCGTCTTGTGCCCGGAGACAGTCCATCCGGCAAGTTTCACCTACAAGCTGCCTGACAATGTCTCCTTCGCGGAAGGCGCGATGGTTGAACCATTTGCCGTGGGCATGCAGGCGGCCGCCCGGGCGAAGATCACGCCCGGCGATACGGCGGTTGTTACAGGCTGCGGAACCATCGGCATCATGGTGGCACTGGCTGCCCTTGCCGGCGGCTGCTCGCGAGTGCTGATCTCGGACATTTCCGCAACAAAACTTAAACTGGCCGAAAGTTATGGCGGCATCACTGGTATCAACCTCAAGGAGGTCGATCTCATTGAGACCGTCAACGAGGCGACAGAAGGCTGGGGAGCCGATATCGTCTTTGAATGCTCCGGCGCACCGGCCGCGGTCCGTGATCTCTTCAAGGTCGTGCGCCCGGGCGGGACAGTCGTTATCGTCGGTCTGCCGCCGGAACCCGTCGCGGTAGACCTTGCGGCGGCCTGCTTCCGCGAATGCCGTATTGAAACGGTTTTCCGCTACGCCAATGTGTTTGACCGTGCCCTGGCGCTGATCGCCGCAGGCAAGGTCGATCTGAAGCCATTGGTTTCCGGCACCTATGCCTTTGATCAATCGATCAAGGCCTTCGAAAGGGCGGCCGAAGGCCGGCCAGAGGACGTAAAGCTGCAGATCGTCGTGGACGGGGAGACGAAGTGATGGCCACTGTTGAGTGCCGGGGGATCAGGAAAGTCTATGGTTCGCTTGAGGTCATGCGGGATTTTGACCTGAAGATCGACAACCACGAATTCGTCGTCTTTCTTGGCCCGTCAGGCTGCGGAAAATCCACTATGCTGCGGATGATTGCCGGGCTTGAAGAGATTTCAGGCGGGGATCTGCTCATCGGTGGCGAGCGGATGAACGATCGCGATCCGGGTGACCGGGGCATCGCCATGGTGTTCCAGAACTACGCGCTTTATCCCCATATGAGTGTGCGGGACAATATCACTTTCGGTCTCGAGAGGGCGGGAATAGGCAAAGCCGCGATCGATCAGCGCCTGGCGCCTGTGGTCGACGCGCTCGGTCTTGGCGTCTATCTTGCGCGCAAGCCGACGGAACTGTCGGGCGGCCAGCAGCAGCGTGTGGCCATCGCCCGAGCCATGATCAAGACCCCGGAGGTCTTCCTGTTTGACGAACCGCTTTCCAACCTTGATGCCAAGTTGCGCGGCAGCCTACGGGTCGAGATCGCGCGCCTCCACCGCGACCTGAAAACGACAAGCATATATGTCACTCACGACCAACTCGAAGCCATGACGCTTGCCGACCGTATTGTCCTAATGAAGGACGGCCGTATTGAGCAGATGGGCACGCCCGAAGAAATTTATCAGGCACCTCGGACAGTGTTTGCTGCCGGCTTCATCGGCACACCGAACATGAACTTCCTTCAGTTGCAGATGACACAGGAGTGGCTCGGCGACAATCTTGTCAGGTTTGCAGCTCCGGCAGGCCTACGCTCGGGTGAGGTCACCGTTGGAATTCGGCCGGGATCATTTCGTATAAACCAGGATGCTCAAGCCTTTCGCGGCACCGTCGAGCGGAACGAGTTCCACGGTGAGACACGTCTGATCTGCCTGAAAAACGACCGCCACGAGATCAATATTTCTGTTCCTGCAGACATAAGACCCGCCATCGGCGAGGTGCTTGGTGTTGAAGTGGCATCGTCCGACCTACACGTGTTTGATCCCGGCACCGGACTGAGGTTGATTTAGACCCACTCAGGTGGGACCTTCAATCACGTCGCGCAGGGCAACTGGACGGCTGCAATCCGCCTGGCCTTTGGCAGATGGCCTGTGACCGGAGCCGCAAAACGTCCTTCGATCCTGGTAGGGTCGGTTACCCTGAAGAGACGGGAAGCGCCAGGCATTCAAGGACGAGCAGTTCATTGGGATATTGAAAGAGCAGGATAGCGGCTGATATCAGCCGTAAACACGCAATATGCAGGCTGCGATTTATGACCGAACGGTTGCCATACCGAGCGGCCTTACGAGTGAAGTCGGCAAGCGTGGCCTAAAACTCTCGGGCGGTGAAAGACGGCAAATTGCCATGGCAAGAACCTTCTTCTGGTCCTGCTCTTATTTTCCTTACTGAGGCCAGCCCCAGCGTGAAACGACGGAACCGACAGCCCGTGCCGGCGACGTCACTATAACCGCGATCACCCATCGTACAGCATTAATCACTATGAAGGATCAAGTGATCAACTGAGGCGGCAGAGAGATGAGACCGCAGCGATAATGCGGGGGGCATGCACGAAATGGATCGGCGGATGTACTGCCCGCTGTTGATTCACGCCATCAAAAGAGCAAACGAAATATTCATTTGAACTCTCGTGAGAGTTTCAATCCGGCGGCGCTTGCAATCATGGTCGCTGTCCGTTTCGGACACATCCTGACAACGGATCAGCATCCCGCGATTCAACGGCAGAAATGACCCCGTAATTTTAGCGATCCGGCTGGTCGCTTAAATCTTTCTCATTCGACCAATAAATGGTCAGATCCCACAAATTGCATCAGACTGAAAGCGCGATTCTTGCAGGAAATCGAGATTGGCACGCTGTTTGCTTACGACTGATTTGACCGTTTTGACTGATTTGACGGTTTATTCAAAATAGAAAAGGGGAACTCGATGGGTTCAGAATTCAGTCGTCGTCGCTTCCTGCAAGGATCCGCGGGCGCAGCCGCCGTCGCTGGCTACATGCAGATCAATCCTGACTTCTTCATCTCGCCGGCCTTCGCACAGGCCGGCAAGACCATGACGTTCCTGTCGGCCGAAAACATTACCGGCAACTGGGACCCGACCGCTCATACGACACTTTCTCAGAAGAATATCGAAGGTTTCGTCATGGGCTTTCTTACCCGCACGCCGATGAAACTCGATGATCCCGGCGCGGTGGTGTACGAACTGGCCACCGACATCAAGCTGCTTGACCCGCACCGGCTACAGATCAAGCTGCGCGAAGGCATCGTCTTCCATGACGGCAAGCCGTTCAAGGCAGAAGACGTCAAGGCAACTTTCGAATATGGCTCCAGGGCAGATCGTCCGGCGCAGTGGTATCCCGGCCCGACCGAGACGCTGACGATCGAAACACCTGACGATTACACCGTCATCGTCGACACATCCAAGGGCGGCTATCCGGCCCATCTCTTCATCTTTCTTGCATCCTTCCTGCCGATCATGTCGGCCAAGGACGTCGCCGGCGGCCCAGGCGGCCCGCTCTCCCAGCGGCTCAACGGCACCGGTCCTTTCAAATTCGTCGAACAGCGCGGCAACGACACCGTGATGCAGGCCTATGACGGCTACTTCAAGGGCAAGCCGGCCATCCCCGGCATCAACTTCACCTTCACCGGCGACTCCACCACCCGTATGTTGTCGCTGATGAACGGCCAGGCTTCGATCGTTGAACGTCTGGAGCCTGAACAGGTTGACACGATCAAGGACAATCCAGCGATTTTCATCAACAAGGTCGTTTCCGTCGAGAACAAGTATCTTTGGTTCCGCTGCTCGAAACCGCCTTTCGACGATCCGCGTATCCGTCTTGCCGCCTGCCATTCGATCGATCGCGACATGATCATGGAACTGATGGGCTCGGCCGGCCATGCCTCGTCGAACTTCGTCTCGCCGGTCAAATTCGGCTATGTCGATCTGGCGAACTACCCGAAATTCGACCCCGAGAAGGCCCAGGCCCTGCTTGCCGAAGCCGGTTTCCCAAACGGCAAGGGCCTGCCGCCACTGGAATACATCACGTCCGTCGGCTTCTATCCAAAGACCAAGGAATATGGCGAGATGCTGACCGCCATGCTGCAGGAGCAGGGATTTAACGTCAGCCTGACCGTGCTTGAACCTGCGGCCTGGAACGAGCAACTGTACCATCGCCCCGGCGGCGGCCCGGGCCATATGGTCGATTGCGGCTGGTCGACAGCGTCTCCGGAACCGGATCTGGTCCTGCGCACCCATTTCCATTCCACCTCGCACCGCATCTGCGGCATCGAGGACAAGGAGATCGATGCCAGCCTCGACAAGGAACGTTCGGCACCGACGCTGGAAGAGCGCAAGAAGATCCTTCAGGAAGAGACCATGCCTCTCATCACCGCCAAGATGCCGGCACTCTCGCTGTTCACATCCGTGATGATCCACGCAATGCAGAAGGACTTTGAGGGCATGTACATCTATCCCGACGGGTCGATCGACGCGGCCAAACCTGCTGCCTGACCGTGATCAGCCACACGCCGCGATCAGGCGGCGTGTGGACTTGCCCGTGACTTCTCGAGCGGAGTGACTGAATGTTTGCCGTGAACTTCCTGATGCGACGCCTCATGCAGGGCGCCATCATCATATTCCTTGTGTCCTTGCTGATCTTTACCCTCTTGCGGGTGGTGCCGGGTGACCCGGTACGCCTTATGGCGGGCGGCATGGCGCCCGAAGCACTGATCGAAAAGATCGCAACCGACATGGGCCTTCGCGATCCCATACTGGTGCAATTCGGTCGCTACATGGGCGGTGTGGTTCGTGGCGATCTTGGCCAGTCCTTCGTGCGCCCGGCAAACGGCGCCTCGACCGGTGGCGCGACATTCAACGACTCAACTCGAGGCGAACGAGCGAAAGTCTTCGACCTGATTTTCGATGCACTTCCAATGACGCTTCAACTGGCGGCCGTGACGCTGGTGATTGCACTGATCTTCTCGGCAATCATCGGCATTGCCGGCGGGCTTGCGATCGGCAGATGGCCAGACAAGCTTGCCTTCTACATCTCATCGATATTCATCTCGCTGCCAAATTTCTGGCTTGGCATCGTTCTGGCATTGCTTTTCTCGGTGAAGCTCGGATGGCTTCCTGCCATTGGCTATCAGGGCTTTGCCTACACAATCTTGCCGGCAATCGTGCTGGCGGTCGAATTGTCTCCGGTGCTGATCCGCACGCTGGTCAGTTCCGTATCCAGCCAGATGATGGAGCCCTATGTGGCAGTCGGACGCGTACGTGGCCTGAGCCGTTCGCGGATCATCTCCAACCATGCGCTGCGCAACGCCTCGGTGCCGCTTCTCAACCTGCTCGGTGTGCAATTCTCCAGCCTGCTCGGCGGGGTCATCATCGTCGAATATATCTTCGATTATCCCGGGCTCGGCCTTCTGACCATCAATGCCGTGCTGCAGCGCGACTTTCCGTTGATCCAGGGTATCGCGATCGTCACGAGCGCCATCTTTGTACTGATCAACATTGTCGTCGATCTCGTCGCAACAACCATCGATCCGAGGCTTGAATACTGATGTCCATCACATCCGCACTCGACACCCCGATCATTTCTAAAATGGCGAGCCGCTCGATTGCGCGCCGCATATTCGATCGCGCCGCATCGACGCCCGGTTTTCGCATTGGCCTTACGATCTTCCTGCTGCTTGCGATTGCCGCCGCACTTTATCCGGAAATCAGTGGCGTCGACCCGACCAAGATGGATGTGAAGGCCCGCCTTCTGCCGCCACTTTTCTTCGGCGACAACTGGAGCTGGGGCCACCCGCTTGGCACCGATCAGATTGGCCGCGACATGCTGGTGAGGTCGCTTGTCGGCCTGCGTTATTCCTTCCTGATCGGGATTGCATCGGTTGCAGTGACACTCATCATCGGCTGCGCCCTCGGCACGATCGCCGGTTACTTTGGCGGTCGTATCGACATGCTGATCATGCGTCTGACCGATGCGCAGCTGTCTATCCCGATGATCATTCTGGCGATCGCCGTTCTTGGCGTGTCGCGTCCGACAATTCCGGCCATCGTCCTGGTGCTTGGTCTCTCAAGCTGGCCGGTCTATGCGCGCATCATGCGTAGCATTGTAATGACGGAAAGGCAGCGGGAATATGTGCGCGCTGCCAAACTTGGGGGCTCGACCGATTTCCGCATCATCGTCAGCCTGCTTCTGCCGCTGCTCCTGCCGCCGGTGATCTTCACCTCGGTGCTTGATGTGGCACGCATGATGATCTTTGAATCGACACTCGGCTTCCTCGGCCTGGGTGTCCAGCCGCCGACGCCGACCTTCGGCAATATCATTGCCGATGGCCGAAAGTATCTTCTGAACGCCTGGTGGATCGCTACCATGCCCGGCATTTTCCTCGGCCTCACTTTAACCAGCATCAATCTCATAGGCGCTTCGCTGGAACGGGCCCGCAACACCATCCACGGAGGGTCCGAGTGATGATCAAGCCGCTTCTTGAGCTGAAAAACCTCACCGTTAATGCCGGTCGCTCGGATAAGGCGAAGATTATTCTGGACAATATCTCCTTCAGCCTCGCGCCGCGAGAGATCGTCGGTGTGGTCGGGGCCAGCGGAGCCGGCAAGACGGTGCTGTCCAAGGCAGTCGTCAACTGGCTGGAACCGCCGCTTTCCGTGCGTTCCGGCAGCGTCCTCTTCGAAGGCAAGGATATTTACGGCATCTCCGAGAACGAGATGCGCACCCTGCGCCGCCGGGTCGCCTATGTCGGCGCCAATCCGATGGGTGCACTCGATCCGACGCTGCCGGTCGGCGTCCAGATCGTCGAGAAGCTGCGTGCGGTCGTTCCAGGAACCTCGCGGAAAGAGGCGGAAAAGCGCACGATCGAGCTTCTGGAGGCCGTCCGCATTCCCTCGGCCCGCGGCCGTTTCAGCGACTACCCTTCGCAGTTTTCCGGCGGCATGATGCAGCGCGCACTGATCGTTGATGCGTTGGTAACGAACCCGGCGCTGCTGATTGCAGATAACGTCACCCAGCCGCTCGACGTTACCGTCGCAGCCCAGGTCATCCGTCTGATGAAGGAACTGACCGACGGTTTCAATACCGCTGTGCTGTTCGTCTCCTCCTCCCTTCCCGTTGCCCGCGAAGCCTGCAACCGGATTTTGGTGATGGAGAAAGGTCGCATCGTCGAGGAACAGGAAACCGAAAGGCTAATCGCCGCCCCTGCATATGCCTATACGAAAGAGCTTGTCGAACAGACGCCGAAGATCTGGATCGAAAAGACCGAGATGCCGCGTCTCAACGACAAACGCGACGTTGTCTTGAGCCTGCGCGATGCCTCACAGGTCTACAGGGTAAAGAAGAAGACCGGCTTCGGTGGCTTCAACCATGTGCGTGCGGTTCGCAACGTCACCTTCGATGTCCGGCGCGGCGACAGTTTCGCGATCGTCGGTGAATCCGGTTGTGGCAAGTCGACGCTGATGCGGCTTCTGAGCAGGCTGGAACTGCCGAGCTCCGGCCAGGTTCTGTGCGGTGCCGACGATATCGCCATGCTCGGTGGCAAAGACCTTCTGACCTTCCGCAAGAAGCTGCAAATGGTACTTCAGGATCCGTTCGGTTCCCTGCCGCCACGCACATCGGTCGGGAAGATGCTGGAGGGCCCGCTTCGCACGCACGGATGGAAGGACAGTGCCAAAATTCGTGAGCGGGTTCTCAAGGTCATGGGCGAAGTCGGCCTCTCCGCCGATCTCTACGAGGAATTGCCGATCGGCCTGAGTGCCGGCCAGCGCCAGCGCATCAATGTTGCCCGTACGCTGGTTCTGGAGCCTGAAATACTGATCATGGACGAAACGCTTTCTGCCCTGGACCAGACAGAACAGTTCAAGCTTCTCGATCTTTTCCAGAAGCTGCAGAAGGAATACGACCTCACTTACATCTTCATCTCGCACGACCTTGCGATGGTCCGCAAGGTCTGCAACCGTGTGGCGGTAATGTATCTCGGCGAGGTCTTCGAACTGGCTGATAACGAGCGGTTGTTCTTCGACCCCGGACATCCTTACACAATGGCGTTGCTCAGCGCGATGCCGACACTTGAAGAACGCCGCTACAAGGCGGAAGACTGCCTTCTGGAAGGTGAACCGCCAAGCCCGATCGATATTCCTCCAGGTTGCAGCTTCAAGTCGCGCTGTCCGCGTGCGATGGAGAGATGCGGCAGCCTGCAGCCCGCGCTTACCGCGCGTGGCAGCCAGGATTTCGCCGCCTGTCATCTCATCCAGCCATTGGCTCTCGATGACGCAACCCGTCAAATGGCTTTAGCCTGAGCATGGTTGCGGCGCCACAGACGGGGCCGCGACGATCACTAGAATCCAGGGTGCATTCATGAGTTTCACCGAACATCGCCTCAAGCTTATCCTCGACATGCTGAAGCAAACCCAGCGCGTCAATGTGAGGGAGCTTGCCGATTATCTGCAGGTCAGCCAGGAGTCGATCCGGCGCGACCTCAAGGAACTTGAGATGCGCGGTTATGCCCGCCGCGTCTATGGCGGCGCGGTCCTTGACCAGCAGGAAAGCGATCAGCCGTTTACCGACCGACTGCGCGTCAGCTCACGCGAGAAAGCGAAGATCGGCGAGGCGGCAGCGTCGCTGGTCGAGGACGGCATGAAGGTGTTCATCGATACCGGCACCACAACGATTGCCTGCCTGAAACATATCGAGACGCGCAAGGACTTGACCGTTGTCAGCAATTCGCTGGCGGTCGCAGCCCACTTCTTCAATCTGCCGCAGGCAAGTGTGCGGGTTCTTGGCGGTCGCATGCGCCCGGATTATCAGGCGACATACGGCCATGAGACCGTGGCCGCGCTGAAAGAGCATTTCTTCGATCTCGCGATCATCGCCATCAGCGCCATTCACGCCGAACGCGGGTTCATGGATTTCGGCGAGGACGAGGCGATCCTGCGCCGCGTCGCCAAGGCCCAGGCAAAACGTTCGATCATTGTTGCCGACAGTTCCAAGTTTGGTCGTCTCGGCTCCATCCACACATTCGGCCTCAGCGAAATCGACGCGGTGGTGACCAGCGGCGTCATCGCGCGGGAATTTTCAGATCAATTCAATCAATCCAAAGTGGAAATCATACATGCCTGACGTCTCCTCCTCCCCTGTCCCGATCAATGCCGAGCGGCTCCAGATGCTGATGGAGACCCTCTCCACTTTTGGCGGCGGCCCCGATGGCTCGATGACCCGCCTGACGCTTTCCAGGGAAGACGGAATGGCGCGCGACTGGCTGGGGCACTGGTTTGCCGAAAACGGCTTCGAGCAGGCCGTAGACGCGATCGGCAACCAGTTCGGCAAGATGACCTTGGCGGGCGCAAATGCGCCCGTCGTCATGGTCGGTTCCCATATCGACAGCCAGCCGAACGGCGGTCGTTTCGACGGAGCGCTTGGCGTCATCGCCGCCTGCGAGGCGGTTTTGTCCGTCAGCGAACGTCTCAAGGCGGAAGGCAGGTTGTCCGCCTGCAACTTCCAGATCGTCAACTGGACCAACGAGGAAGGCGCCCGTTTCCAGCCGAGCCTGCTCGGCAGCAGCGTGTTTACAGGCGCCATTGACCTGGAATGGGCGCTGGAACGGGCCGACGGCGATGGCATTACGGTGCGCCAGTCGCTGGACGAGATCGGTTATGCTGGCAAGGAAAAGGTGGAAATTCCCGACGCATTGATCGAGCTGCATATAGAAGGTGACACGACGCTCAGCCGCGCCGGGGAGCGGTTCGGTATCTTCACGCGGTTCTGGGGCGCGACAAAATATCGCCTCGCCTTCCATGGACGCCAGGCACATACCGGCGCAACCCCGATGGCAGATCGCAAGGATGCGCTGCTTGCTGCTGCCTATCTGATCGCCGATCTCAAGCAGATATCGACCGAACACGGGCTGGACCTGCATACGTCGGTTGGCCGCCTGGAAGTCTTCCCCAATTCACCCAATGTCGTGCCGGCCGAAGCCGTGCTGTTCATCGAGCTGCGCTCGGGATCGCCAGACGTCCTGACGGAGGCGGAACGCAAGATGAAGATCAGGATCGAGGAAGCGGCGATGAAAGCCGGCGTCACCTCGGAAGTCCGCTCCATCGACCGCCGCAAGGCGGGAAGGTTTGCGCCGGGCCTGGTGATGCTTGCGCAAAGTGCGGCGGCGCATCTCGGCCAGAGCGCCCGTCACCTCGATACGATCGGCGGCCATGATGCCGTTGCCGTCTCCGATGTCTGCCCGGCGGTGGTACTGGCGGTTCAGAGCCGTGACGGCGTTATCCACCACCCCACCGAGTATACCTCGCCTGAAGACCAGGCCCTTGGCACGCAGATAGTGGCGGACATGCTTTACAAGATCGCCTGCGAAGGTTTGAAAGTTGTCGAACTCAGCGAGGCTGCCGAATGAAGAGATCGGGCTCTCCTCAATCACCGATGGAAGCGCGCGCGGAGAAGGCGCTTTCATTCTTTTCCGCAGTGATTGGCGACACTCCTTCCTATGCGCCGGGGACGGCAGCTGTCGCATCGCCATCCTATCATGCCGTCGAATCCCGCGGTTTCGTGGTCGCGTCGACAGATGGGGAGGCACGTTATTTCCTGCGTCTCGGTGCCGATGAGGTAACCGATCTCGTGGATGCCGAGACCGCAAATGCTGCGGCACACCGTTTTCACAGCCTTGGTCTTTCGCCAGAGCCGATTGGTTACGATGCCGGAACGGCCAGCATGCTGTTTGCCCGACTTGGCGACGGCTGGCGAGCAGCAAGGATCGACGATCTCATGCAGCCGAAAACTGTTGCCCGCCTGATCGAGATGCAGACGACGATCGCAGGGGGTGTTTCCACCGGCCGAACATGGTCAGTCTTCGACGGCATCGATCAGCTCTGGGCGATCGTGAGTGCCGGTGACACCAGCCTGCCCGGCGATGTCGAATGGATGCTCTCCTGGATGACGCCGATCCGCGAGGCAGTTTCAGCGGCCGGCGTGGACCTGAAGCCGGCCCATGGTGATCCGCAGGCTTCTAATGTCATGCTAGGCCCAGACGGGAAAATGCAGCTCGTGGACTTCGACATGGCTGCCGACATCGACCCCTACTATCAGCTCGGCGTCCAGATGAACGAACTCTACCAGTTCGAAAGCCAGATGAGGCCCTTGCTGGAAATGCACGATGGAGGTTTCAGCGAAAGAAACTTCAACCGCTGCCGTGTCTATGCGGCGGCAGACGACCTCTACTGGGCGTTGCGCAGCCTCGTACTGGAGCTTCGTTCGCCGCCGCGGGGTGTCGAATTCCTGAAATATGCCGGCTGGCGGTTCCTGCGTTGCCGAATGCTGCTCGGCCAGCCGGATTTCGAGGCCAGGCTGAGAGCGCTCTAGGCATACGAGAACGATAACGGGAACAAGCCTATGAATGAACTGGGAATGGCACGATCCGATGCCGAACGGGCAGTTGAGGCTGCAATCATCCAGGTACCACCTTGGGAAGGACGGCGGCTGCGCTACAGTCCGGTTTCCGGCGGAATCAGCAACACCAATTTCCGCATCGAGGTCGAAGGTGAAGAGCGTGGCTATTTTCTAAAGATTCCCGGCCGCGGCACCGAGATGTTCATCGATCGCAAGGCCGCCGCTGCCGCCAGCAAGCAGGCGGAAGTGATCGGAATCGGCCCGAAGACATTCGACTATCTCGATCACCTCGACATCGAAATCGCCGAGTTCATCGACGGTCGCCGCGCCTCGACACATAGGGATTTTGCAGACCCGGCGATCCGCAACGAAGCGGTGCGCGTCTATCGGCAGTTTCACGATGCCCCTGCCCTGCCCCTGACAAAAACCGTCTTCGACATGATCGAGGAACATTTCGACCAAGTGCGCCAGCTTGACGGCCACTGGCCGCTCGACCACGACTGGCTCTTGCGCAACTACAGACAGGCGCGCGCCGCGCTTGAGGCATCCGGGCTCGATCTGGTTCCCTGTTTCAACGACCCGATGCCGGGCAATTTCCTGATCGGTGAAGACAAGTCGATCAAGCTGATCGATTTCGAATATGCGTCGAACAATGAGAGGCTCTACGATCTCGCGATCTGGAGTGGCGAGATGTTCTATTCCGAGGCGACCGACTGCGAGATAATCGAGGAGTATTTCGGTCGTTACGACAAGGCGCATCACGCTCGCTTCATCGTCCACAAGGCACTCGCCGACATCAAGTGGAGCACCTGGGCGATGGTACAAAACCGGATATCGACCCTCGATTTCGACTTCTACAAGTACGGAATCTGGAAGCATATGCGCGCCCGCTCGATTATCCACGATCCCCGTTGGCCCCTGTTCCTGAAAGCCCTTTGATGCCCGTCACCGATATCAGCCCGCAAGAAGCTGCGACCTATATCACCTTCGCCGCGGAACTTGCCGACGCCGCGCGTCCGCTGGCGCTCTCCTATTTCCGGACCCCGCTCGACGTTATCTCAAAACTCGACGATAGCCCGGTGACAATCGCCGACCGGGCGATCGAAAAACATCTCCGCGAGATGATCGAGGCGCGCTTTCCCGATCACGGCATCCATGGTGAGGAGTTCGGCGTAAAGGAAGGTAACGCCTTTACATGGGTGCTGGACCCGATCGACGGCACCAAGAGCTTCATCACCGGTTTCCCGCTGTTTGGTACGCTTGTCTCACTGACATTTCAGGAAAAGCCATTCTGTGGTCTGATCGATATTCCAGCCACCGGCGAATGCTGGCAGGGCCGGCCGGGAGAGACACTCTTTGCTGGCAAGCCGGCCCACGCCAGCGGCTGCGAAAACCTCTCCAGCGCCCGTTTTTATACGACTTCGCCGGACATGTTCGTGGACAGCGAAGCTGAAAGCTTCGAGCGTCTCTCCCGCAAAGCCAGGCTGCGGCGTTTCGGTGGAGACTGCTACATCTATGGTCTGATCGCTTCCGGCCATTGCGACATCGCTCTCGAGACGGGACTTCAACCTTACGACTACATGGCTCTCGTGCCCGTTGTGACGGGTGCCGGCGGATGCATTACGGACTGGCGGGGCAATGCGCTTTCGATCCATTCCGACGGACGGGTTCTGGCGTCGGCCACCCCGAGACTTCATGACGAAGCCCTGGCCCTCCTCAACCGGTGACGTGAACAAATGCCCTATACGACGACAATCGAGCAGACTGTCTTCCGCTTTGATGATCTGAAAATGCTGCTGGCGAAAGCAACCCCGGAGCGCTCCGGCGACCAGCTGGCCGGCATTGCGGCGCAAGGCCCGGTCGAGCGCTTGGCAGCCCAGATGGCGCTGGCCGATCTCCCCTTGAAGGCATTTCTCGGCGAGGAGCTCATTTCGTCGGAGGATGACGAGGTTTCCCGACTGATCGCGCAACGGCACGATCCGGCAGCCTTTTCCGCAGTTTCCTCGCTTACTGTCGGTGAATTGCGCGAATGGCTGCTCAAGCCCGAGACGTCGCATGAGCGGCTGGAGGCGGTGACCTTTGGACTGACGCCGGAAATGGTCGCGGCTGTGTCGAAGATCATGCGCCTGCAGGACATGATAGCTGTTTCTGCCAAGCGACGTGTCGTGACGCGATTCCGAAACACGATCGGGCTCGCCGGGCGGCTTTCCACCCGCAACCAGCCCAACCACCCGACCGATGACAGCCGCGGCATCATAGCGTCTGCCATCGACGGGCTGCTGATGGGGTCGGGAGATGCCGTGATTGGCGTCAATCCCGCGACCGATGCGACGGATGACTATATCCGCATCGTTTCCTTGCTCGACGAATTGCGGGAAAAGCTTGCGATCCCGACACAGACCTGTTGCCTTGGCCATGTAACGACGGCGATCCAGGCAATCGAACGGGGTGCGCCGGTCGATCTCGTCTTCCAGTCGGTGGCGGGATCGGAAAAGGCCAATCGCGGCTTCGGCATCGATCTGGCGCTTCTGAAGGAGGCACATGAGGCGGGGCGGTCGCTTGGTCGTGGCATGCCGGGCGCAAACGTCATGTATTTCGAGACTGGGCAGGGCGCGGCGCTTTCGGCCGATGCGCATTTCGGCGTCGACCAGCAGACGATGGAGGCACGTGCCTATGCCGTGGCGCGCGAGTTCGATCCACTGCTCGTCAATACGGTCGTCGGTTTCATCGGGCCCGAATACTTGTTCAACGGCAAGCAGATCATCCGTGCCGGCATCGAGGATCATTTCTGCGGCAAGCTCCTTGGCCTGCCGATGGGCGTCGACGTCTGCTACACCAACCATGCCGATGCTGATCAGGAAGATATGGATACGCTGTTGACGCTCCTCTGCGCAGCCAATGTCAATTTCGTCATCACCGTTCCCGGCGCCGACGATATCATGCTGAACTACCAGTCGCTATCGCATCACGATGCCGTCTATTGCCGCGAGACGCTGAAACGGCCACCCGCACCAGAGTTCGAGAAATGGCTTTTCGAAATCGGCCTGACCGATCCAGATGGCGCGCTGGTCGGCGAGCCTGTCGCGCTTTCCAATTATGTCCGCAACAGCGCATTGATCGGAGCCTGACATGGAAGAGGTGAGAGAACCCACTGCTGCCGGAAAAAACCTCACTATCAAGGATATGACCGATGCGCGTGTTTCGCTCGGCCGTCATGGCGCGGGTCTTCCGACACGCGCTCAACTTGCCTTCCTTCTCGACCACGCGCGGGCACGCGAAGCGGTCTGGACGAGCGTCGACCGGCCCTCGCTGGCAGACAGGCTCGATCGTCTCGGCCTTCCGGCTGTCAATGTCGATAGCATGGCAAGTGACCGCAGCACCTATGTGCGGCGGCCGGATCTTGGCCGGCGGCTTGCGGCGGAATCTGAAAAACGGCTGAAACATGAGAGAACGATCAATGGCTATGATGTCGCAATTATCGTCGCGGACGGCCTGTCGTCCCACGCAATCGATCTCAATGCCGTGCCGTTGATCGAGGCGCTTGTTCCGAAGCTCGCTATCCTGAACCTGACGGCTGCACCAATTGTGCTGGCGAGCCAGGCGCGCGTCGCGCTCGGCGATCCTGCCGGTGAGGCATTAGGTGCAAAACTGACGATCGTGCTTGTCGGCGAACGTCCGGGACTCTCAGCTGCCGACAGCCTCGGTGCTTATATCACTTACGGTCCCAAGTCGGGAAACCTGGATTCCAGCCGAAATTGTGTCTCCAATATCAGGGATGGTGGTCTGCCGGTCTGCGAAGCTGCCGAGATCATTGCGACGCTGACCAGGGATATGATGAGGACCCGCGTCAGTGGCGTGGCGCTCAAGGCTGCCATGGTGGAGTTTCTCGAAAGACATGACAATTCGCTTCAAGCTAAAGACCTACTGACAATTTGAAGTCTTTGCGGTGCGAAACCCTCGGAACGCGGCCCATCTGCTTTGGAAGGATTGCGGCCTGTCGTCGAAAGTCCAGTCGACTGCCTCGTGTTGGGTGCGGAGAGGCGGATGAAGGGAAGTAGACATCGCTCGCTGGAGCAAAAAGGTGTGTGCGTATTCTCGATGCTCAGGCGAAAACGTGGAGGAATTTTGATCCCATGATTTTACATTTGCGAGTGTTTTCGGCTCTCCTCTGTGTTGCCACGGGACACGGAAACTGACATCATCGTTTTGCAGGCTTCAACGGGCCGCTGATATTCCATGAGCAGGGTAGCTCTCGACCGGAAACGGGCGGGAGCTTTTTTATTTTTTGGTGGGCGATGATGCATTCAGAAAGCTGGCGGGTCGGTGTGTTGTTCTCTGAGACGGGTGTGACCGGAGCCGTCGAAAAAACCCAGAGGTTCGCGACCTTGCTGGCGATCGACGAAATCAATGCGGCTGGCGGCGTCCTCGGCCGGATGATCGAGCCTGTCGCCTATGACCCTAAATCGACGCCCAATCTCTATAAGGAACTTGCGGTCAAGCTTTGCGACGAGGATCGGGTCCGGGTCGTTTTCGGTTGCCATATGTCTAGCACCCGAAAAGCCGTGCTGCCCGTCATCGAAGCTCGAGAGGCCCTGCTATTCTATCCGACACTGTATGAGGGGTTTGAATACTCTCGGCACTGTATCTACACCGGGGCCGCACCCAACCAAAACTCCGTGCAGCTGGTCGACTTCCTCACCAAGCATTATGGAAAGCGGGTTTTCCTTGTGGGTTCGAACTACGTCTACCCTTACGAATCCAACAGGACGATAAGCGATCTCTTTCTTCAGCTGGGTGGTCAGGTGCTGGACGAAATATATGTTCCTCTCAACCTCAAGCCCGAAGATGTCGCCAAAATCATCCGGCATATTCGCGCGGCACGGCCGGATGTCATCTATTCGACGATCGTCGGCGACGGCATCATTCCCTTCTACACGGCGTTCAAAGAGGCGGGTTTTGATTCAGCGACGATGCCAATCGCCAGTCAGTCGACAAGCGAGGCCGACGTGATCCGGATGCGGCCGGAAGTGGCCGAGGGGCATATCACCGCGGCCCCGTTTTTCGCCTCCCTGGATACGCCTCGCGCGCGTGCCTTCGTCTTGGCTTACCAACAGCGATACGGCCAGCAGATGCTGCCGACCGCGCCGGCCGAAGCGGCCTATTTCCAGGTCTATCTCTATGCGGGAGCTTTGCAGCGGGCCGGTGGCGACGGGCTGGAGCAGCTTCTTCCAGCCCTTTACGAGGTCGAGTACGACGCTCCGCAAGGCGCTGTGAAGATAGACCGGCTGACGAACCACACCCATCTGTGGCCAAGGGTTGCAAAAGTAAATGCGCAAGGCAGCTATGACATCGTCCATGACCCGTCGCTGCGCGTGGCGCCAGATCCGTTCATGCGAGAATATCGCCCGGACCTGACGCAGCCGTTCCCACATCGTGTTCAGGTCTGAGAAGGAGCGACGATGTCTTTCGCCCTTCTCAGAGATTTGCGGGACCTCAAGGTTCTGGTGATTCATCCCCGGACATCCGAAGGAGAGTTTCTCGTCGATCACCTGCGCCGTATCGGTTGTACGGTCAGTTGCCTCTGGCCGGTCCCTGCCGAGTTGCCACACGGCACGGATGTCGTCTTTCTTGCCATGGAAGACGAGGCGCGACCGGAAATCGAACGCCTGCTGAAGTGCCTCCCCAATCCCGCTCCGACCATGCTCGCCATCGTCGGTTACGAAAATCCCTCCACGTTGCAGATCGTTCTGGAAAGCGGCGCGCTTGCCATTGTCGAGAGACCGATCAAACCGTTCGGCCTGCTGACAAATCTCGCCATAGCGCGCAGTCTCTGGCTTGAGCGCCAAAGGCTCGTCAAGGAAGCCCGTAAATATAAGCGCAAGGTCTTGGGAGACCAGAAGCTCGCCCGGGCTAAGGCCATTCTCATGGCCAATCGCGGCACGAGCGAGAATGAGGCGTATCGTGAAATGCGCGAGCAAGCGATGGCTCGGCGGGTCCCAATCGATGAAATCGCCAATTCGATTATCAACGCCGAACAGCTCTTGCGCCCTTGCCAAAAACATGATTAGTTTTTGATGTGTTCCAAATGAACACCTCCGGCACATCCCTTCGTTTCGCGAAGCCATGTGCCGCTGTTGCACGCGGCGCAGCCGTGATGCGATGATGGCAAGGGTGCCCGCAGGCTGTGAAAAGCCTCGCGGGTTTTTTGTTATCTGCTGACAGTGAAGTCGGCCTTCCAGTATTTTTTCGGCATGAAAGCCTCGCCGTAGAGCCGGGCAGTGCCGTCGCGTGCGCCAATCAAAAAAAGGGGAACCAAGATGGTGTTCAACAGACGTGACTTTCTGAAAACCGCAGCCACCGCTTCAGCCGCACTCGCCTTGCCGGCGCTGGGCAGCCGGGCCTTTGCAGCCGATGCTATAAAGGTCGGTGCGCTCTACTCACAGACGGGCGGGCTTTCTGTCGCCGAGAAGCTTCTCGCCAACGGTGTCATGATGGCCGTGGCCGAAATCAACGCAGCCGGCGGCGTTCTTGGCCGCCAGGTGGAAGTCGTCGTCGAAGACGGCGCTTCCGATCCGAAGACCTTCAGCGAAAAAGCATCGAAACTGATCCTCAAGGACAAGATTTCCACCATCTTCGGCTGCCACACCTCTGCCAGTCGCAAGGCCGTGCTGCCGATCTTCGAACGGCGCGGCGCGATGCTGTTCTACCAGACGCACTATGAGGGCTTTGAGTGCTCGCGCAACGTCGTCTATTCCGGCGCCGTTCCAAACCAGCAGCTCTCCAACTACATTCCCTGGATTGTCGAGAAACTGGGCAAGAAGAAGTTCTTCATCGTTGGCTCCAACTATGTCTATCCGCGCGAGATGGCCAAGGTTTCCAAGAAACTGATCGAGGCGGCGGGCGCAGAATGGGTGGCGGACGAATATCTGGAACTTGGACACTCCGAATGGGCTGTCATGGTCAGCAAGATCAAGGAATCGGGCGCCGACGTGGTTCTTTCCAACGTGGTTGGCGACTCGATCATCGCCTTCTACCGCGAGTTCAAGAACCAGGGCCTCTCGCAGGAGGTTATCCCGATCTGCGCGACAGTGACCTCCGAAATCGAGATCGCCGCCATGGGCGCCGAATATGCGGCGGGCAGCTACACATCATTTCCATATTTTATGTCGATCGAAACGCCGGCCAACAAGAGCTTCATCGAACGCTTCAGGACCTTCGTCAACGATCCGAAGGCAGTGACATACCATTCGCTCGAGGCCGCCTATTTCCAGGTATTCCTGTGGAAGCAGGCAGTGGAGAAATCCGGCGATCTGTCCGCCGATGCTATCCGGGCCGGCATTCGTGGCCAGACCTATGACGCGCCCGGCGGCAAGGTGACCACCGACCCCGACAACCTGCATTGCTGGCTGACGCCGCGTATCGGCCAATGGCAGCCGGATGGACAAAGCAAGGTCGTCAACGCCTACCCGGCACCGATCAAGCCGCTGCCCTATTCGGCCTATGGCGAGACGGAAAGCAATCTTTTCTGCACCAGCAACGGTCTCGACGCAGCAAAGCTCAAGGGCTGACCCTTCTTTCCGCGTCCTCCCGCCAGCCATGCCTGGCGGGACCATGTCTCGGCAAGGCGGATCTGCGTTTTTTCCTCTGCTCGGTGCCAACCCGATTTTGGGGCAGGCAAGGAGCAGGACAAAGTCTGGTCCGCCCTTCTCACGAACGGTGGCGTTATGCTCGACATTCTCTTTATCGGCCTCAGTCTCGGCTCAATCCTTCTTCTGGTGGCACTCGGTCTTGCCATCACCTACGGCGCCATGGGCGTCATCAACATGGCCCACGGCGAAATGGTCATGATCGGTGCCTACGTCGCCGTCCTCTCGGGCATCTGGCTGAAAACAGGCCTTCTGTTCGCAATTCCCCTGGCTTTTGTCGTGACCGCCCTGCTCGGCCTGGTGATCGAGCGGGTGGTGGTGCGCAGGCTCTACGGCCGCCTGCTCGACACGCTTCTTGCCACCTGGGGCATTGCCATCCTTTTGCAGCAGGCCGTAAGGCTCGAATTCGGCCTCAGCTTTTTCGGCATTCATATCGAGGGCCTGGGAGCCGGACTGCAAAACGTCGCCGTGCCTTCGTATCTGCAGGGCACCTTCAGGTTCGCCGGCGCCGACATCAACGCGTATCGCACCTTCATCATCGCGGTGACGGCCTCGTTGACGCTGGCGACATGGTTCATTCTCTACCGAACGACAGCGGGCATGCAGGTGCGCGCCATCATTCGTAATCCAAAAATGGCTGCCGCTTGCGGCATCGATGTGAAACGCATCAATGCCCTGACTTTCGCCTTCGGTTCCGGCCTTGCGGGCGTCGCCGGCGTAATGATGTCCGGCTTCAAGACCGTTTTCCCCGACATGGGCACGACGATGGTCGTCGACGGTTTCATGGTGGTGGTAACGGGCGGGGTCGGCAGCCTTTTCGGCACGGCCCTGTCGTCAGGGCTTCTGGGCGAAATCAATGCGCTGGTGGCGATTGGAACGAACGACATTCTGGCGCGCGCCGTCGTCTTCGGGGTCGTCATCCTCGTCATTCTCGTCAAGCCCAGCGGGCTATTCTCGTTCAAGGGGCGCTAACATGAGCATCGAACGAAAATTCCAGATCGCCGCCTATGTGCTTTTCATCGCGGTGATTTTTGCAGCGCCGGTTTTCGGTGACGAATTCTGGCTGAACCGCATTTCGAAATATCTGGTCTACGGCATGCTCGGCGTCGCCATTGCGCTCACATGGGGATATGCCGGCATTCTCAATCTCGGCCAGGGGCTGTTTTTTGGCCTGGGCGCCTACATGCTCGCCATGTCGCTGAAACTGTCGAGCCTGACCAGTCTGCAACAGGGCTCCGACAGGCCGGTTCCGGATTTCATGCTGTGGAATGCCGAGCCCGGCGCGCCGACGGAACTTTGCTGTATCAACAAGGGCTCCTTCCTCTGGCTTCCGTTTCAGAGCCAGTCCGTAGGTCTCGTGCTTGGCATCGTGCTTCCCGTCGTGATCGCCGGGGCACTCGGAATGCTGGTTTTCCGCAAGCGCATTTCCGGTGTCTTTGTCTCGATTATCACCCTGGCGCTTGTTCTGCTTGTGCGTCTCGTCATGGTCGATGCGCAACCGGTGACGAACGGCTTCAACGGCCTGACCGATCTTGGCTGGCTGACGATCGGCGGCATCGAATTCGACCCCTACAGCCGGGCAACCTACTATCTGTGCGCCGCATGCCTGTCCCTGACGCTCATCGGCGCGCGTCTCATCGTGGAGACCCGTGCAGGCATGATCCTACAGGCGATCCGTGACGATCAGCTTCGCGCCCGCTATCTTGGCTTCGACGTCTCGCTTTACCAGGTGTTCTTCTTTGTCATTTCTGCAGGCATCGCCGGCGTTGCCGGCATGCTCTATGTGGTCGTCGCGGAGTTCGCCTCGCCGACCTTCATGGACCTGTCTTTCTCGGTGACGATGGTCGTCTGGGCTGCCGTCGGCGGCCGTTCCTCCCTGCTCGGCGCCTGCATCGGCGCGATCCTGATCAACATGATCGAGGCCGAGGTCAGCGAGACCGAAGCGCTGGTCGAGGCCTGGAAAGCGATCATCGGCCTCATCTTCGTCCTTGTCGTCCTGTTCATGCCGCGGGGCCTTGGCGGCGTCGCGCACGATGTGCTGCGGCAGTTTATCCGCCGTGTCAAACCAGGCCCGGCATCCTCATCATTACAGCAACAAAGCGAGGCATTGTAATATGAGTGCAATCGCATTGACCATCGACGGTCTCAGCGTCGATTTTGGCGGATTCAGAGCCGTCAACAATGTCAGCATTACCGTTCGCGATGGCGAGTTGCGTGTGTTGCTCGGCGCAAATGGCGCCGGAAAGACAACTTTGATGGACCTAGTCAGCGGCAAGACCCGCAGCACAAAAGGCAGGGTCTTCGTCTACGACACAGACATCACCAACTGGCCGGAACACAAGATCGCCCGCGCCGGGATCGGTCGAAAATTCCAGATCCCCAGCATTTTTCGCGATCTCACCGTGCGGCAGAATCTGGAGGTGGCCAATTGCCGCAATCCATCGGTGTTTGCCAATCTCCGGTTTGGATTTTCGCGCGCCGAAGCCAAACGCGTCGATGAGGTACTCGCCCTCACCGGCCTCGAAGCGGAGGAGAATGTGACTGCGGCTTATCTCAGTCATGGCCAGACGCAATGGCTGGAACTGGGCATGCTCATCGTCCAGGATCCCAAGGTTGTTCTGCTGGACGAGCCGACGGCGGGCATGACCCAGGCCGAAACGCGCAAGACGGCCCAGATCATCAAAAATCTCAAAGGCCGCCACACCATCCTCGTCGTCGAGCACGACATGGGGTTCGTCCGTGAAATCGCCGAACGCATCACCGTTCTGCATCTGGGAGAGGTTCTCGCCGAAGGAAGCGTCGGGGATATCGAGAGCAATCCGAAGGTCCGCGAGGCCTATCTCGGTTCGAAAGGAATATCCTGATGCTGACATTGAAAAACGTACACAGCTACTACGGCCGCAGCCATATCCTGCACGGCGTCACGCTTGATATCCCGGCGGGAAAGGTAACCAGCATTCTTGGCCGCAACGGTACGGGCAAGACGACCCTGTTGAAAACCCTGATGGCGCTGACCGACCGTATGACGGGCGAGATGCATCTGCAGGGGAAAGACATAGGCTCATCTTCGACGCATATGAGGGCACGGGCCGGGATCGCCTATGTCCCCCAGGGCCGGGAAATCATTCCCGATTTCACCATCCGCGAGAACATCCTGATGGGCGCCTTTGCGCGCACCGATCGCAAACGCGAAATTCCGGCACTGGTGCCGGAGCTTTTTCCATACCTGATGGCCAACCTCGATCGGCCCGGCGGTGTGCTTTCGGGCGGCCAGCAACAGCAGCTCGCCATCGCCCGCGCACTGGCCGCGGATCCGAAGGTACTGCTTCTCGATGAACCCAATGAAGGCATCCAGCCCTCGATCGTCGAGGAGATTGAAAAGATCATCATCCGGCTCAATCGGGAGATCGGCATGACGATCATCCTCGTCGAGCAGAACGTCGCATTTGCGCGGCATGCCTCTCACCACTTCGCCATGCTGGAGAAGGGAGGTGTGGTCGCGGCCGGCGCCATCGACGCGCTCTCCGACGCGCTGGTTCATAGGCATATGGCTGTTTGAAAAGACGCATCCTTTCATGAGACAATGGGAACAATCATGACACCGACACAAAGCTACACCGCCGCCGCTATCCAGTTCGAACCGACCATGTTCGAAAAGGCGCGCAATATCAGCCGGCTGGGCGCCCTTTGCGAGGAAGCGGCGCAGGCCGGCGCCCGCCTGATCGTCACCCCCGAAATGGGGACGACAGGCTATTGCTGGTTCGACAGGGCCGAAGTGAAGCCCTTCGTCGAGGCGATCCCCGGACCGACCACCGATGTTTTCCAGGCGATTGCCCGCAAACACCGCTGCTATATCGTCGTGGGCATGCCGGAAGTCGATCCGGAGAGCGATCTCTATTACAATACGGCAGTTCTGATCGGTCCGGATGGCATCGTTGGTCGGCACCGCAAGTCGCATCCCTATATCGCCGAACCCAAATGGGCCGCAAATGGCGACATCGTGCACGAGGTCTTCGAAACGGAGATCGGACGTATTTCAATGCTGGTGTGCATGGATCTGCACTTCTTCGAGACAGCGCGGCTGGAGGCTCTGGCCGGTGCCGACATCATATGCCACATCTCCAACTGGCTACAGGAGCGCGCGCCCGCTCCCTACTGGATCAACCGCGCCTTCGAAAATGCCTGCTATGTCATCGAAAGTAATCGGTGGGGTCTGGAAAGAACCGTGCAGTTTTCCGGGGGAAGTTGCCTGATCGAGCCCGACGGAACGGTTGCCGCATCCATCGACACAGGCGACGGAATTGCCTATGGCAAGGTCGATCTTGCCCGTGCCCGTCGCCGCGAGGTCTTAAGCGAACCGGTCTTCAAGACGCGCCGGCCCGAGCTCTACATGAACATGATGACCAACAGTTTCACCTGGAACCCTGGCGATTATTTCCGCCTCTATGGCTATCAGCCAATCCCGCGCGGACGCAGATCGCGTGCAGCCGTTGCCCAGTTCGCGCCAACCTCGGTCATTGCAGACAATATTGCCCACATAACAAGGCTCGCAAACGAGGCTAAGGCGACAACGGCGCCGGACATTCTGGTGTTCCCGGAACTGTCGCTGACCGGACTTGAGGCCCCGCAAACGCGGGCGGAGCCGCTGTCTGGTCCAACCGTATCCGCCTTCGTTCGTCTGGCCATGAAGCTCGGCTTTTATCTCGTCGCCGGATTTGCCGAAGCGGACGAAGACAGGATCTATAACAGCGTGGTGCTTGCAGGGCCGGAGGGGCTGGTCGGCAGCTATCGCAAGACGCATCTGGGTGTCGCCGACAGTTGGGCAACGGCCGGCGACGAATGGAAAATCTACGACCTTGCCATTGGCCGGGTGGGCCTGGCGATTGGCCACGACGCGCTTTATCCGGAAGCCATCCGTTCGCTTTCACTCATGGGATGCGATCTTGTTGCCTGCCCTTCGGCGATCGCCGGCACCTTCACCGGCAGCCATGGCGGTACGAAAATCCCGCACAACTATCCGATCCCAAAGGGCGCCGATCCCTACCACTGGCATGCGCTACGCGTGCGCGGCGGCGAGAACAACGTCTATTTCGCCTTCGCCAATGTGCTGGACCAGGAAAAGGGTTATCTGGGCAAGAGTGCGGTGTTCGGGCCGGATTCCTTTGCTTTTCCACGTCAGGAATCGGCGATCCTGGATGAGGAAGGGATTGCCGCTGCGGCTGTCGATACCACCAATCTCGACACGCCATACCCGACGAACATCGTCCGGCGAAAAGACCTTGTCGTCATGCGTCAGCCGCATCACTATCAGCCTCTCGTCAAATGGCATCAGTAGAAGGCGGCACAATGTCGACGTCTTTCAGGTTATATCGGCTCATGTGAACCCCGAACCAGGAATCGGCGCGACGTGAAACCATAAAAGTGTCAAGCCGCAGACGACGATATGGCATTGGAGCAAGCCCAATGCTATCGTTCGTGCAATATAAAACGGGGCAAGACAATCATGGATTTGGTAATTCCCAGCGCAACAAATCTCAGCCTGTTCGTCAGCGCTACACTGGTGCTGCTTCTCGTGCCGGGACCGGCAGTTCTCTACATCTTCGCGCGCTCGGTCGAGCAGGGTCGCTCTGCGGGGCTCGTTTCAATCCTTGGCATCCATACGGCCACGCTTGTGCATGTCGCCGCTGCCGCTGTCGGGTTGTCGGCGCTCCTGGCATCATCCGCGCTCGCCTTCAGCGTCGTAAAGTATGCCGGCGCGGCCTATCTGATCTGGCTTGGCCTCAAAAAGCTTTTCGGCCCCTCGGATATTCCCGGCGTCGAGGGCGATTTACCGACACGGAGCCGCATGCGCCTCTTTCGTGAAGGCTTTATCGTTAATCTCCTCAATCCGAAGACCGCACTATTCTTTCTGGCTTTCTTGCCGCAGTTCGTTGAGGTCAACCGTGGCCATGTGGCTATGCAGATCGCTTTTCTCGGGTTTGTTTACACAGCGATTGGCGTTCTGACGGACAGCTCTTACGCACTTGCCGCCGGCACGGCCGGCAAGTGGCTGAAGCGCAGTCCCGCGTACCTGAAGGCTGAACGCTGGGTCAGTGGTTTCGTGTATATCGGTCTTGGCTTGACGGCCGCTTTTGCCGGCAATCAGAAGAAATAGGCCATCCTGTTGTACCTCGGGACTCGCCCTGAACGGCTAGCCTATTGGAGAAAACGGGGCGTCCCTTTTGTTCGATTTTTTGTCGGCGTCGCTTTCAAATGAGATTTCGTAGCGAGCCGCGATTGGCTGTGGCGCCAGATCGGCGCCAAGGCCGTGAGCGATCTTTACTAAATTGACGGTTTTAAACCGTTCATTAGCTTGCTCGTTCCGCTCGAAACCCAGAAGTTGCGCCAATGACGTTCCCAGGTTGACCAACAGGGCAAAGATGCGGTTGCAGCAATTAGTAAAACTCAAAAAACCTACGGAGACCGTTGGCCTCCGTAAGCCATTTTGTCAGTTGTCGCCCGTGCACAATGCCGGTCAGGCTCCGTATGGCACCCAAATGTTCTTCACCTGGATCGCCCTGCGCAGATAATCACGACCCTGCGCTTCGGTGCGATTTAGCCAATCGGGCTGACGGCCATTATTGACCCAGGTGGCCTTCAGGTTGCCCGCAGAAGCCCGCTCGACCATCGCGCTTCCCTCGGTCGAGCCGAAATACCAGACAGCCGCAACGTCATCATGCTCGGCCAGTGTCTTTGCAAGCAGATCGCTTTCGCCGGTCACAATGTTGATGACCCCGCCGGGCATATCCGACGTGTCCAGCACCTGGTAGAAATCACCGGCAATCAATGGATGGCGAGACGACGGGACCACCACGACGCGATTACCCATGGCGATTGCAGGCAGCACCAGCGACACCAGCGACAGGAGGGGTGCCTCATCGGGGCAAATGATCCCGACGATGCCCCAGGGCTCGTTCATGGCAAGCGTGACGTGACGTGACTTGGTGGAGTGCACGGCGCCATCGAACTTGTCTGCCTGGGCGGCATAATAGGAAATACGGCGCAGAGATGCGTCGACTTCGTCCTTCGCCTTCTTTTCGCTGACACCGGTGCTATCGATGATGCGGGCGACAAATTCGTCACGGCGTGCATCAAGGTTCTCTGCAAGATAATAGAGCACTTGAGCACGGTTATGGGCGGTTGCGGAACTCCAGCTGCCTGCCTTGGACGCTGCTTCCACAGCATTGCGGATGTCCTTGCGGCTGCCTATTCCGGCCATGCCAATCACGGTGTTGCCCTTGCCGGTCACCGAATAACTGTAGCCACCGTCGGGGCGGGCTTGTTTGCCGCCGATGTAGTTCTTCATGGTTCGATCAAGGCCATCGATCGCCATCTTGCTGTCAGCGTTCGGCAATGCAGATGGCGTGAAGGCTTCAGCGGGCTTTGTGACCGGCAGGCTCTTTTCCCAGTCTGCCACCAGATATTCGTAAAGCCCCTCGCGCGCACCTTCGCGACCGAAGCCACTTTCGCGGTAGCCGCCAAAACCTGCACCGGCATCGAGCATGTTGGTGCAGTTGATCCAGACCACACCTGCCTTGACGCGGGCGGCCAGATCAAGCGCGACATTGATGTTTTCCGACCAGATGGAGGCGGCAAGGCCGTAACGGGTATTGTTGGCCAGCGAAACGGCTTCATCCGGCGTGCGGAAGGTGGTCGCCGCAGCGATCGGGCCAAAGATTTCCACCTGGCAAACCGTCGATGCCTGATCGACTTCGGTGAAGAAGCCGGGAGCGACGAAATTGCCGGTGGCCGGCAACGGGTTGGAACTCTGCCAAAGTTCACCGCCCTCTTCCACGCCCTTGCGTACCAGATCCGTGATGCGTTTCACCTGCGTGGCCGAAACAATCGCGCCGACATCGGTCGACTTGTCGAGCGGATCGCCGACCCGCAGGGTTTCCAACCGCTTTTTCAGCCGTGCATAAAATTTATCGGCAATACCTTCCTGCACCAGCAGGCGGGAACCGGCGCAGCAGACTTCGCCCTGATTGAACCAGATCGCGTCAACAACACCTTCAACCGCCGCATCGAGATCTGCATCCTCGAAAACGATGAATGGTGACTTGCCACCCAGTTCCAGCGACAGCTTTTTGCCGGAGCCGGCAATCTGCTCGCGAATAACGCGACCGACCTTGGTGGAGCCGGTGAAGGCAACCTTGTCGATGCCGTCATGGCCGCAGACTGCAGCGCCTGTCGAGCCATCGCCCTGCACGATGTTGACGACACCGGCGGGAAGGCCGACCTCGTGGCAGATTTCCGCAAAGGCGACAGCGGTCAGCGGTGTCAGGTCTGCAGGCTTAAGTACCACGGTATTGCCGGCAGCAAGCGCCGGCGCAATCTTCCAGGCCAACATCAGCAGAGGGAAATTCCACGGGATCACCTGACCGCAAACACCGACCGGCGAGAAACCACGGAACTCGTCTTCCACCATTTCGGCCCATCCGGCATGATGGTAAAAATGGCGGGCGACGAGTGGGATGTCGATATCGCGTGTTTCGCGAACCGGCTTGCCGTTATCCATCGTTTCCAGAACGGACAGGAAGCGCTCGCGCTTCTGTACATGTCGGGCAATGGCATAGAGGTAACGAGCGCGCTCGTGACCCGACAGCTTCGACCATTTTGCGAAGGCCGTGCGGGCGGCCTTGACCGCCTGATCGACGTCTTCCTCATTGCCGCGAATGATTTCCGCCAGCTTATCCCCGTTTGCGGGGTTTGAGACGGAAATGGTCTCGCGGCCCTCCAGAGAAACGAACCGGCCGTTGATATAATGTCCGAACGAGCGTCCATGCGCGTCGAGCCACTGTTTCACATCACCATTGGCCTCGGGAGAAGGTCCATATTCCATGGTTTCCAAAATGTCCTTGATGGGTCGCATTTTTCAGTCCTTATGCGGCAGCGTGATGGTGAGCGCTGGAATAGCGACCGGTTACGAAATGTTCGAGCTGCCGCTCGATATCGCCAAGCATCGAGCTGGCGCCGATGCGGAACAGGTCCGGTTCCAACCAGCGATTGCCCAGCTCCTCCTTCATCAGCGTCAGCCATGACAACGCGTCCTTCGCTGTCTTCAACCCGCCTGCAGGCTTGAAGCCGACCATCTGGCCAGTCAGTTCGCCGTAGTCGCGCAGCGCGCGCACCATGGTGAGACTGACCGGCAGAGTGGCGTTGACCTCCTCTTTGCCGGTCGAGGTCTTGATGAAGTCCGACCCCGCCTGCATCGCCACCATCGAGGCGCGATAGACATTGGTCAGCGTATTGAGATCACCCGTCGCCAGGATAGCCTTCATATGGGCGTCGCCACAGGCTTCACGCATCGCGGCGATCTCATCATAAAGTGCGGTCCAGTTCTGCGTCAGAACGAACTCGCGAGTAATAACGATATCGATCTCCTTAGCGCCCTGCTCGACGGCATAGCGGATTTCTGCCAGCCGCTGCGGTAGCGGAGTTAGGCCGGAGGGAAAGCCCGTCGCCACCGATGCGACCGGAATAGTCGTGCCTTCCAGTGCCTTGACGGCATGGGGCACCATGGTCGGATAGACGCAGACGGCACCGGTTGTGATACCGGCGTCCGCAAGACCGAGTGCCTCGAGAATGTCGTCCCGAACCGGGCGTCGCGCTTTCGCACACAGGCGGCGTACGCGACCGGCCGTGTCGTCGCCGGACAGCGTTGTCAGATCGATGCAGGTAATCGCCTTGATCTGCCAGGCAACCTGATATTCCTTCTTGACCGAGCGCCGGGTGGTGATTGTTGCTGCCCGCCGTTCAGAGGCACTGCGATTGACCGATACATCTTCAAACCATTCCGGTTTGAGAGCCGTGCCGTTGTTTCTGGGGAATGCTTCGCTCATTTTCTGTCCATTCTTCTGGTCAGGCTGCGGCATGGTCATGTTCGCGGCAGAATGCCTCGAACTCTTCGATGCTGGCGTAGGCCTTCTGTGTTCCGGGACGGGTGATGGAATGCGCCGCATAGAGAGATGCCTTCTTCAGTGAGGACACGACCTCTCCCGTTTCGGCATAAAAGCGGGCAAAGGAGCCAATAAAGGCGTCGCCAGCGCCGGTGGTGTCTTTCGGCGTTACCTTGACGGGCTCGATATTGACGATCTCATCTGACGTAATTACGCGCGCGCCACGTCCGCCCAGCGTCACGATGACGGTACGGATACCGCGTGCGATCAGGGAACGGGCGGCAGTGATGATTGCTTCGTCGGTCTCGGTCGGCAAGCCGGACAGTAATGCCAGCTCGCTCTCGTTCGGAACGAGGAACGTTACCTGGCGAATACGCTCCGGATCGAGATTGGCAGCGGCGGGCGCAGGATTGAGGATCGTCTCGATACCGTTTTGGGCCGCAAGTTCGATGGTGTGATAGACTGTCTCAACCGGCACTTCCATCTGCATGAGGATCAGACCGCACTGTTTCAGATCGGCGGCCGCCTTGTCGACCTCTGCCGGCAGAAGATCGGCATTGGCGCCCTTGACGATGAGGATCGAATTCTCGCCCGACTGCTCGACGAAAATCGGCGCGACGCCACTGGACTTGCCGGCAACCTTCACCACGTGACGCGTATCCACGCCGAAGCTCTCGAGATTGCGAATGGTATTGTCGCCGAAGACATCGTCACCGACCCGGGTGACCATCATGACATCAGCGCCAAGACGCGCCGCAGCCACCGCCTGATTGGCGCCCTTGCCGCCGCAACCCATTTCGAAGGCGGGAGCTTCGAGCGTCTCGCCCGGTCCGGGCATACGGTTCACATAGGTGATAAGGTCGACCATGTTGGAGCCTACGACCCCGATTTTCTTGCTCATGCCGAAATTCCCTGGATATCCTGTTTCAAAGGGCGCTGATCCTGGCGCCGAACTGATCGGCGGCAGCGCAATCGAGATAGCCGAGCCGTACCGGAAACGCCCTGCGTTCGCCCGGTGCCAGGCTCTGCACGTTGTTCTTGGCCTTCTCCGCCAGATAGCCCTCCGGCTCGCAGGTCGACGGCAGGGCAAATGCGGCAACTTGCGAATCCCCATTGACCAGGATCCAGCGCACCGTCTTCGGGAAGGCGGCAAGCGGATAGGAGATGGCGAAGCCATCGCCCTCACGCCGCTGCATCATCAGATGCGTAAGCCCCTCGCCGTCCGTCGGCAGGCCGTTAATGTAAAACACCTGTTCGGGGTCGTAACGTTGCGGCTCGTTAAGCACTTCCATGGCTGAAGGCTGCTTTGCCAGCGTCTCCAGCAGGGAAAGATAATCGGGGTTTGGCGTCACATGGCCGGGCACGGCCGTGCGCACCTTCACCTGCTCCGGCGTATACGGCACGGGCTGAACGATGCGTGCACCCTCGGCATAAGCAAAGTTCACATGGCACATATACATGAGGTCCATGGGCGCTGATGACAGGTTCTGGATATCCATGACCATGTCAAAAAGCGTGTCTTCAGCGTGCAAAGTCACGCTGGGGCGGGCGAGATAATTGGCGCCGAAGCCCATGACATATTCAACTTCGCCTGTTACCCGAACATAGGCGCCGCGCGCGTCGTGGCCGACGACAAAACCGGCCTTGTCCATGGCGGCACAGGGCATTTCACCATGCAGGGGGTGATTGTCCTGCGGCGACGGGCAACCATTGCGCAGCATGCCACTGTGGAATGCAAAACACCCATAGGTCTCGACGATTGAACCTGCCGGTCGTGGCATGGCAAAGCGGCTTCCCATGGTCAGGTCGACGCCGTTGAACGCCACGCTCCAGATCATCTGACCCATGAAGGGCAAGATAACGATCCGGCCGTGGCGATTGTCTAACTGCAGCGCCTCGATGCCGGTAGGATACCGGAAGGCTGTAATCTGCAACCC
The DNA here is from genome assembly GCF_007828365.1 of Rhizobium sp. SJZ105. Lineage (NCBI taxonomy): Bacteria > Pseudomonadati > Pseudomonadota > Alphaproteobacteria > Hyphomicrobiales > Rhizobiaceae > Rhizobium > Rhizobium sp. SJZ105. Next base: position 118,478 of record NZ_VIUP01000009.1, on the reverse strand, counting down.
GCCCGTTGCCGCCAGAAGATGCGGGACGTCTGTAAAGTCCTGCCTGCGGAGATGAAATTCCGTCGCCTGCATGAGATCACCTGCCGGGGTTGCGCCACGCATTGATGGCGATGACGAGAATGAGGAATGCCCCCCAGATGAAGTCGATAAGGTGGTTGGAGAACCGCATCATCTGGAAGCCGGAGGAAAGCAGCATGAGGGCGATCAGCGCGATGGCGATGCCAAGAACCCGCCCCTTCCCGCCTGCGGGTTTGGTGCCGCCAAGTACCGCGATCAGCACCGCCTGCAACAGATAGGAGGCACCGTAGTCGGATTTCGCTGCGTTGGTTCGGCCGGACAGAATGATCCCCGCCAGTGACGCCAGAACGCCGGTCAGCATGTAGGAATACAGCATCATGCGATCTTTGCGGATACCGGCAAACACCGCTGCCCGCGGATTGGTCCCGATCAGCATCAGGTTGATGCCAAGCGTCGAGCGCGTCAGCAGGATAGCCACGATGATGCACACGGCGACGAACAGCAGGAACGGAGTCGCGATGCCGAAGATTTTACCGTTACCGATCCAGTTCCATGCATCGGGAAAACCGACGATTGCCGGCCCGCCGGTCATCACCAGTGCCAGTCCCATCAAGACCTGGCCTGTGCCAAGCGTCGCAAGGATTGGCGTAATGCGCAGTTTAGCGACCAGCAGGCCGTTGACCAAACCGGCCAGCAAGCCGACTGCCATGGCGAGCAGGATGCCAAGACCGGTGTAGAACACCATGCCCGACGTAGAGGATTGCCCTGCCTGAACCATGGTGGAATGGAAATAGACGCCGGCGATGATACCCGCCAGATTGGCAATCCCCACCACGGAAAGATCGATGCCGCCGGTCAGCATGGCGATCATCATGGCGATGGAGAGGATCCCCAGTTCGGGCATGATATAGCTGATGGACTCGAAGTTGTAATAATTCAGGAACTTGCCGGGGTTCATCCAGGTCATCAGCGCGAAGACGATGACGGTGATCACAAGTAGCTGAAGGATGTTGTTGTCGTTGCCGAGAAGCCGGCGCATATCGAACGAATTTTTCATGATGCGCTCTCCCGTTACGCTATGCTTTTGCGATCGCGCCATGCGGTGATGGCGGTGGCGACGATGATGATCAGGCCGACAACGACGCGCTGCCAGGTGGTGTCCACCTTCATGATGATCAGTGAGTTTTTGACCATCACCAGCATGAACACGCCCATCAAGGTGCCGAGAACCGTGCCGCGTCCTCCAAAGATCGATGCCCCGCCCAGAACCACGGCCGCTATCACGTCGAGTTCGAGACCGACAAAGTCACGCGGGTTGGCAAGCCAGATCATCGATGAGTGCAGCAGCCCTGAGAAACCTGCCAGCGCACCGGCAACGCAATAGACAAAGAAGATCGTCGCGCCCGTATTGAAGCCAACGCGCTTGGCCGCTTCGGGCGAGCCGCCATAGGCATAAACACTGCGCCCGATCATGGTGTAGGTGAGGACGAGATGGATAACCAATGCCAGACCCATATAGACCACAAACATCGCGGTCAGGCCGAAAGTCGATCCCGTTGCCGACGTCAGCGAGATGACGTCGGTTTTGCCGAACCCGATCAGTTCCTTTGGCATCTTGTTGATGTTGACGATGCTGGTGCCGACGAGGCCGAGAACCAGACCGCGCACGATCGATCCGGTTCCAAGCGTCACTATCAGCGGGATCATCCTAAAACGGTGGATAATGAAACCGTTGAACGCACCAAGAGCCAGGCCAATCAGCGTTGCCGCAACGAAGGGAACGAGCACGCCGTCATAACCGAGATAGACCATGGCGCGCACAGTCAGATACATCGCTGCGATGGCGAAGGCCGTGAACGAAACATCGATACCGCCCGAAATCATCACCAGCAGGACGCCGAGCGCCATAATGCCGATCACGACATTGGAACGCAGCAGCCCGAAAATGTTGTCCAGCGACCAGAATGCCGGGTTGATAGTACCAATAATGACCATGGCCGCCAGCAAGACGCCGGCTATAATAAACTCTGTGCTTCTGAAGAATTTCATGTTTTGCGGCCCCTCAATTCAGCGTCTTGAGCCGGTCATTAACGGCGTCTTCGGTCATGCCTTCTCCGGACAATTCGTCAACGAAACGGCCGCGGTGCATAACCACCACGCGATTGCAGTTCTGCACCAGTTCCGGGACATCGTCGGAAATCATCAGCACGGACAGGCCTTCCTTTTCGGCCAGTTTGCGGATGATGTTATGAATCTGTGCTTTGGAACCAACATCGACACCGACGGTCGGGCCGTTCAGGATCAGCACTTTGGCGCCCGTCAGCAGCCAGCGGGCCAGAACCACGCGCTGTGCGTTGCCGCCGGACAGATGGTTGACCGGCGTGTGCGGTCCCGGCGCCACGATCTGCATGGCCGAGAACATATCGCGGGTCGTTTCGTCGGCCTTTTTACGATTGATGAAGAGACCACGGACAAATTTCTCAATCGACGTGACAATGATGTTGCGCTCGATCGATTGTGTCAGGAATAGCCCCTCGGTCAGGCGGTCCTCCGGAACATAAGCGACACCGCAGGCAATACCTTCCTGAACGGTCCTCGGGTGAACCTCGCGGCCTGCAAGGCGCACTGAACCTGTAAAGTCAGGGCGCATGCCAAACAGCGCCAGTGCAAGTTCGGTACGACCCGAACCGATCAAGCCCGAAATACCGACGATTTCGCCCGACCTCAGCGTCAGGTCGGCATTTTCCACCGAACCCGGAACCGAGAGATTGCGCACTTCCAGCACCGGCATGTCGGCGCCCTCCCGAGGAGCCCACTGGTAGCTGTGGGCGGTCAGTTCCTGCCCCGTCATCGCGCGTGTGATTGCCGGCTCGTCGAATTCGGCAATCGGTCCTTCGGCAACCTTCTTGCCGTTGCGGAAAACGGTCAGGCGCTCGCTGATTTCGAGCATCTCGCGCATCTTGTGGCTGACAAAGAGAACGGCAATGCCCTGCGCCTGAATATCGCGCACGATCTTGAACAGGGCATCGACCTCGTGGCGCGTTAGCGCCGTCGTCGGCTCATCCATGATGATCAGGCGCGCATCGGCCATGAGAGCGCGGGCGATCGCCACGATCTGCTTGCCCGACGTGGGCAGGCTTTCGACATCCGCATCAAGATCGATGCTCACGCCGAGGCGGTCCAACGCCTTTTGAGCCAGCTGACGAACCTGTCGCCAGTCGACCGTCTTGCGGCCTTCCATCAGGAAGGTATTGATCGCCAGGTTTTCGGCGACCGTCAGGTTACCGAACAGCGAAAAATCCTGGTAGATCACCTGAATACCGTGGTGAACGGATTTTACCGGATCGAGTTTGCCAACAGGCTTCCCGTCGATCAGAATCTCGCCGTCCTCGGGCGTGTAAACCCCGGACATGATTTTGATGACGGTGGATTTACCGGAACCGTTTTCACCGGCAAGGCAATGGATTTCTCCCGGGCGAATGCTCAGCGACACGTCGTCGAGCGCCTTCACGCCGCCAAACCGCTTGCCGATATGGCGCAGCTCGATCAGATTTTCAGTCATAATGGCCTCGTGCAAGGCTGGAAAACACGGGGTGTAAGGAGAGAGGGTTGCCCCTCCCTCCGTGGTGCGGATCAGAAGTCGTACTTGTCCATGTTTTCTTTGGTCACGCCGACCCAACCTGCGCCATAGAGCAGATGTGGCTTGGAGGCGTCAGGAACCAGCAGGCTTTCGTAACCGGGCAGGCCCATATTCAGGCCGGCCTTGATCTGCTCGTTCTTCTTCTCGAGAACCGCGACAGCCAACATGTTCATGGCATAACCGGCAACGGCCGGATCCCAGAACTGAATGTACTGGATGTTATCGTTCTTGATGTATTCGCCGGCAACGGAAACCAGGCCCGTGCCCGAGAAGAAGACCTTGCCCGACAGACCGCCTTCGGCGATCAGGCGACCCGCGCCTGCCGATGTCGGCATCGGCGCGCCGAGAATCCCGGTGATATCAGGATAGGCGGTCATCGCTTCCTTGAGTTTGGTATAGTCGGTATTGGCGTCGTCATAGGTTTCCAGCCGCTCGGTCGCCTGCGACATTTCCGGGAAGTTGGCCTTCTGGTACTCGACGGCGCCATCGATCCATTCCATCTGCGACTTGGACGTCAGACTGCCAACGGTGGCGACATATTTGCCCTTGCCGCCCATGGATTTGCCGAGCTCCTTCATCAGGTTCGCGCCATAGGCCTTGTTGTCGAAGGCTTCGATGTCGAAATCGACGTTCTGGATATTGGAAGCCTCATGGCTGATAACGACAATGCCGCGATCGCGGGCTTTCTTGAGCACCGGTTCCACCGCTTCCACCGAGAACGGCACGATGGCGATGGCGTCAACGCCCTGCGCGATGAGATTTTCAACAATCTGTACCTGGGCGGCGGCATCGGCCTGACTTGGGCCAACCATCCAGACATCGTTTCCGGTATCGCCCTTGAACTGCTCGACGCCATCGCGCATCCGGTCAAACCACGCGATGCCATCCACCTTCACGACGGTCGCAATGGTGTATTTCTTGCCACTCGCCGCGGTTATCAATTCCTTGTTGACCTTCGATGTATCGACGGCGCTCTGCGCAAAGACAGCCGACGCCGAAAGCGTGGCAGCAAGCGCGATGGTTGCGAAAATCTTGTTCACGGATAACTCCTCCCTTTGAAACTGCACTGTGCCGGACCCATTCCAGTCGCAGCACCCGACAATGGTCGATCCCTAACGCCGGTATCCGCTCCTCACGCGTCCGACGCCTCCTCATTCTCCGGGAAAAGGCTTCCCACGCCCCGGTAGATGGACCACGATGTGACCCAGAAACCTGTTGTCTTCCTCTCCCGATAATGCGAACTATTATGATACAATCCGATCATTATGTTTCGATCGTTTCATGTTTGTTGTTCTTCTGTCAAGCGTAGAGAGGGCGATTGCAAGGAAACTAACACCGAAATATGAAGCGCTGGAACAAACCGAAAGCGGAGATAAGGTGAGCAGAATAAGTGCACACAATGCCAGGTTGGACGCATTGGCCGGGCTGGTTCAGGAAACGGGTGTCCTGAGGCTGCGGGACGCAGCGTCCCGGCTTGGCGTATCCGAAATTACCATTCGCCGCGACATTGCCGCCGACGGTCAGCGGCTTAGCTGCCTTGGCGGCTACATCATTCCGGTTCAGGATGGCGCCATCAGCAGCGACTATGTGCTCGAGCAGGAGAAGGACAGCCATGCAACTGCCAAGGCGCGCGCCTGCACGCAGGCGGCAGCTCTAATCGAACCATATGACACTATATTCATCGATTGCGGAACGACGATGCCGCATCTGGCGCGGCAAATTCCGGCAAACGCCCATGTCACGGTCATCTGCTATTCCCTCAATGTTGCAGAGGAGCTGGCGAGCAGAAACGATGTCCGCCTGATCATGCTCGGGGGAGTTTATCATTCGGAAGCGGCTTCGTTTTCGGGTGATGAGGGTATCGAGGTGCTGAAGCGCATCAATATCAACAAGGCATTTTTGTCTGCCGGTGGCGTGGACGAACAGCATGGCGTCACCTGCTCACATTTTCATGAAGTGCCGATCAAGCAGATGGTTATGCAACGCTCGGTTCAAAAGCATCTGGTGGTGGACAGCAGCAAATTCAGAAAGGTGCGAGCCGCACGCTACGCTGCCATAGGCGACTTCAACTCAGTTATTGCAGATCAGCCTTCACCCTGGGCTTGAGACAAACCGACAACGAGGGCTCCCAAATAAGCCTCGGCAGAGAGAGCTCAGCGATATCTTTCGCCCCACCAGGGCGAACATCACCGCAGTCCGGCTAGAAAGCCGGCAGAACGCCCCTGCTACTACACCATTCCTGCGTATCTTGATGGAAGATTTCAGCAATACGAAGGGAGAAGAAAGATCGGCTGATGTTCATCAGACTTGTCTTTCATGCCTCGTAGCAAGTTGGCCGAGTGAACTAGTGCCATCAATTAGCTGTTTGACTTGAACGCGCTCAAACACCATCTGTGCGACATGCCGAAGCATGAAAAACATCACATCGAACTGATCAGAACATGGACCCTGCCGGCTACCGTGACAATGGGGTCGGCCGTTCGCGCCAAAGGCGTCCTTCAAGAAATACAGGCAAGGCTGCCCGCTCATGCAAAAAAGTTGATCTCGCTCGAAGGAGTCGACCTCACCCTGGCGATGACGGCCAGTGAAAAGACCGCGTTCAATGCAGCAGCGACCATCGTCACAAAAGTGGTGACGGAGGCCGCTGCACTGCCGGTAATCCCGCGCGAAATCGAGGACATCCTGACTATCAAGACGAGCGAGCGGCATCGTTGGCTTGCCGACGGTCGCCTGCCGAGCGCGGGGACGCGAACGGTCAGACTGAACGGCCGCGCCCGTCAGATCACGTTCCATGTCTTTGACCCCAAGGTGGTCGAAGACCTTCTCGACCGTGGCGTTGTCGACGAATGGCGGGTGGAGGATGCAGAGGCGAAAGCCGAAAAGAGGCGGCGCGCGGCATATCAGGCGAAGCTGACGCGGTCGCTCAAGAAGAAGGTTGCGAAGCGACCAACGACGTCTCCCGATGATCCGGCCTCGAAGCTCGGCGGCTGGGAGGAGTTCGACGTGGACGGACTGCTTCGTTAAGCACTTATGCCAACACTCTTGGTATCACGCGCGATCACAGCACTTGGCCTGACATTTCATCGACAGGGTCAATGTTGCAGCGGTGATCTTTGCCGTGAAAGAACATTCGTCGGCAGGTTCAACGCCGGAGCATTTTAAGTTCATCGGTTTAGAAACAGGAATGTTGGGTTATACGACGGCCTACGCTGTAAACTATGCCGCTCTGCGGATCGGCATTGAAAACCACGTATCTTCGCTGCGGGCAGACCAGGTCAAAGGAGGTTTTATGGCATTCAAGGATATCTGTCTTGCGTTGGACGTTGTCTTTGGTCACGACTGTGCGGTTTCGATCAAGGCTTTGGTTGCATCGGAAGCCGTTTCGCGTCGCCATCGCTCTTGCGGCTTCCAGGCTGACACCTACTGCATCCAGCTTGCTCACGTCGCGATCATGCACAAAATCAGGTACCTTGGTTAGTCCGCATCCGCTGATACTCAAGCACGCAGCCACTATCAATGAAAAACGGCACATTTTCTCTCACTTTTTGTGCTTGCCTGATGGCTTGCTCCGATACGCATTGGCACAAACCTCAAAGCAGCGGCTCGGCCAACATTCTTGGCCGTTCTTCCACAATTACCGCAATCGACACAAGGCGGTGGGAAGCGTTGTCACGGCCTCACCGCAAACTCGACGCCCGAAAGCTGACAATTATTTCCGGTAGACCGTGAGTACCCCATGAGGCTGATCACTGCAGGTGTTGCGCGCGCTCAAAGAAGCGGCCAAGAACGCGCCTGCCAGATATCCTGACAGACGGCAAGCAGGACTTTCTCCACCGCGCTGAACGGGGGACATGGTGGTCTTAGAACTTCATTCATGTTTGAAGTCCTCCCAACTGTGCTCGCAAGGCTGCGTTTTCGGTTTCTAATTGCAGCAGTTTTTCACGAAGAGGAGCGACTGCCTGTTCAACCTGCTGTTGGGTGTAGCGCGGAGTAATATGCTGGGGACAGTTCCAGTCGTACGCTTCAAGCCGAAGCCTGAAAATCCCCTCCGCACGGCCTTTATATGTGGGGTCGGATACCAGATCGTTGAGCGTCGGGTCGGCATCAAGTGTCAGCCGATCTACATGGACATAGATTTTGAGCCTCGCTCTTCGCGCGTAATCCATCAGAAAAAGACAGGCCCTGTCGTTGGCAGCCAGATTGCCGGTGCTGATGTACTGTCGGTTGCCGCGATAATCGGCAAAGGCCAGAGTTCGTTGATCAACGACTTTGAGAAAACCGGCATTGCCTCCACGATGTTGAACGTAGGGCCAGCCCGTTTCAGAGACCGATGCCATATAGAAGCTGTCACGTGCGGCGATGAAAGCGATCTCGTCTTCTGTGAGGGTATCGGAGGGACGGCTATCATTACCCAACCAGATCTGGTCCACGCCCATGGCAGACTGAGCGGCTCTGACGCTTGGCGTCACGGCGACTTCAAGGAAATGATATGGCATGTCTCAATCCCCTGTTAACGCAGGCTCGCACCGCTGTCTCCCGGTGTGAGCCTGAGTTGTCTTATAGCAAGCCCGATTTTTTTGCGATGCTATATCCTTCAGATCTGGCGTAGACGTTAGTCCTGCCAGCCCTAGCCTGCAACCTGCCAACGCATCTCGCCGCGATCAGCGACGATCCGACCAAGGCCCGGGAGAGACGATCAACATAAAGCTCGGCATCGGGGTAGTTGTTTCTTACCACCAGGGACCAGTCCACCCATGTGGTTCTGGATCGTTCATGGCTAAAGCACCCGGTCTCCAGGCCAGGCTGGGAAGCCTTCACGCCATCTCAGGCTGCGCGGATCCCATTCCCGGCGCGATAAGCGGCGCGGAAGACTTTGAATGCGGGTGGGAAGCATTAAGTCGCCGAGCCACAATGTCATGGTTGAGCCACAGAACTGGACCGGAGGGTTCGGAAGATTCACCGAAGATTAGCTGCCCTGTTGCCGTCACAACGAGACTGCTCAACAGATCGCTGATCATCATCTTGCTATCCCGATGCATCTGGGTGATTTCGTTGGACGTGCCGATGGTGAGATCAGCCTGCGCCTGGCTGTTTGCCATGGGCCATGCCAAAAAGTCATAGAACGGACGCATGACATCGCTGGCCTGCATGGCGGCGATCTTGCCGAAGACGTCTTCCATAGTTAGGCCATCTACCAGCAGCTGCTGGCAGGCCTGCCACTGGTCATCTGCCCATTGGCCGCCGTTTTCTTTCTTCAACGCAAGCAGCAGCGGTATCAGGGGCAGCTCGATACCGGTGAACACGTCGGACGAATTGGTCCGGATTTCGGGGCAATTATAAACTGTTGCCTTGATCCCTTTAGCCCAGGCTTCCTCTGCAATGCCTTCGAGCCGCATCTTCGCGTAACCCTGGGTGTAATTGGTGTAGGTCTGCCAACGATAACTTCCGTCGATGAGGACCGCCGATCCGTGATAACCATAGGCCGTATATCGCACTTGACCGCCTGAAGCTTCAACGCGCTCGCGGATCGCCGCACTGAAATCGATGAGATGGCGAAAGGTGTTTGCGGAGACGTCGTCAAAATTCTGCAGGATGAGTTTTCCCATGTCACTGTCGAGCAGGGTCTGCGAGGACATGTGGCGGGTTCCGGTTCCCTTGTAGATCCGATTGGCGATGACCAGGAACACCTTCGCCTTCGGGATGCCGCCTGCCATTGTGTGGGCGAAGAAAACATTGCGGCCATCGGCGATCATACCATCGAGAACGGTCATGACTTTCGAAAGCGATTCCGTAAAACGCGCATTGGCAATGTCGCGGCATTGCCTGACATAGTCCCAGTCGAGCTTGTCGTGCTCCCAGCTCTCAAGTGTCATTTTTGCCAGGAGATCGGTGGGAGTCGGCCCGTCTGCGGGCGCATCGCGATCGAAACCCGCCATAAGAGGTATGTTGATGATCCTGCCGCCCAGCTGGGCCTCCGCCGAAGACAGTTCATCGGCGTCGAGCGGCCGCAGCGTGTTGTTCTCGTCACGCCGCCCGACGGTGATTCCCACAATCTCCATTCCAGCCCGTCTCGCTTCGTCGAGCAAGCCGGTGGCGTATCCGCGGCCGAACAGTTCGCCGAAGAGTACGAAAACGTCGCCTTTACGGAAGACCGTGTTTTCAGAAAGGCGATTCAATGCAACCGGATTTTCCATGCTGTCAACTCTTTAAAGTTTGTCATCGAACACTGGCTCGTACAAGTTTTGCAAAGACATGACCGCATTGGCACGGAATGGGAACTCATTTTCGGTGACCGTTCATTTCAAAACGTGAAGTCGGTCTCTGTTCGCCCTACAATACAGGGGATGCCGAGGCCGGGGGATCGGCGCGCCGATACCAAAAAGAGCTCGCTGGAAACATCGCGCCTCTCCAGTGGCGCACCACGCCGAATCTTGTCGCGTCGAAGACTGTTCAGACTGCCTTCTCGCAAGTTTGCAAGAAGACCGGTATCGACAAAATATGCACCAACGACCAGGCTTACGACGAAGATAGGCATCCTCGTTATCAATTGTCGCCAGTCGAACGCTCTCGGATCAGCTCGATGAAGGCACGCAGTTTGGCTGGCATGTGTCGCCGTTGCGAGAAATAAAGGCTAAGTCCCGGATATTCGGGAGACCAGTCTTCCAAAACAGGAATGAGATCGCCTGAGGCAATATGGGGCGCAAGTGCATGTTCACCCAGATAGGCGAGCCCAAATCCGGCAAGAGCGGCCTCCAGAATAAGGTCAGACCCATCAAATGTCAGATGGCCGCTGACATCGATCAAGTGTGTTTCCCCGTGCTTCTCAAACTCCCAGCGATAGAGTCTCCCGCTTGTCATGCGCATCTGGATACAGACGTGCCGGGCGAGATCGGCTGGGACGACAAGCTTTGAACGGCCGTCGAAGTAGCGCGGCGAGCCGACGACGAAAGACCGCATTTTCGGAATGATCGGTACGGCCACCATGTCGGGCGAGATAGCCTCGGCGAGACGAATGCCCGCATCGAAACCTTTGCCGATCACATCCACGAGCGCATTTTCGGTCACGATCTCGATGTCGACATCCGGGTATCGACGGCTGTACTCGAGGATGAGCGGCTGCAGCAGAATGCGCGCCGCGCCCGGCGCCATATTCAGCCGGAGTCTCCCGGAGGGCCGATCTGAATGTTCACCGACATTTTCGATCGCCTTCTCGAGCGTCTGCAGGGCAGGTGCGATTTCAGATAGGAATTGCTCACCGGCTGCAGACAAGGACACGCTACGCGTGGTGCGGTTGAAAAGCCTGACGGCAAGGCGCTCCTCAAGTGCGGCGATCGCATGGCTCAAAGCCGATGACGACATACCGAGTTCGCGCGCGGCAGCCCGGAATCCACCGTGACGCGCGACGCCGGCAACCGCTTCAAGCTCGATCAGGCTTGCCCTCATTGCGCAATCCAGTTCATCAGGCTGTCCGATTTTGTCCTACTACACGCAACACTTACCGCATGCCATTTTTGCTGTGAAGCCATCACAGGAGAAGAAACATGCACATCATCGATCGGATCTATATCAACGGGGCGTTTGTCACGCCGCACGGCGATCAATGGGCGCCGCTTTTCAATCCGGCAACCGAGGACCAGATCGGCAGCGTGCGGCTCGCAGATGAGCGGGACGCCGACCGCGCAGTTGCTGCCGCCAAACGCGCTTTCCCAGCCTTTTCGAATACGACCAGAAAAGAGCGGATCGACATGCTGAACCGGCTGCATGCCGCGGTGTCCGCCCGAACCGACGATCTGGCGTCCGCCATGCGTGAAGAATACGGTGCGCCATCGGGCTTCATCGGCTTTTCAGCGTCACGCGCAGGTAGCGTCTTTCTCGACATGGCAAGAACGCTGAAGGACTACGAGTTCCAACGCCGCATGGGCAGCGCCGATGTCGAGATGCGACCGTCGGGTGTTGCCGTGGCGATCACGCCCTGGAACAGCAATTACAGTTTTATCTGCGGCAAGCTCTCCGCCGCCATTGCAGCCGGAGCAACGATGGTGATCAAACCTTCGGAGATGAGCGCCCTGCAGACGCAGGTGATCACTGAATGTCTGCACGCGGCCGGTCTTCCCGATGGCATTTTCAATATCGTCACCGGGTATGGAGGCGTCGTTGGTGCGGCACTGACGGCTCACCGCGACGTGTCCAAGATCACCTTCACCGGTTCCACTGCCACAGGTCGCGGCATTGTTCAGGCGGCCGCGGCCACTATGAAGCGCGTCACAATGGAACTTGGCGGCAAAAGCCCCAGCATCATTCTGGACGATGCCGATCTTGAGGTCGCCATCCCGCAGGTGCTGGTGGCAGGGTTCCGCAACAGCGGTCAGGCCTGCATTGCCGGAACCCGCATTCTTGCTCCAGAAAGCAGGTTCGGTGAAATCGAGGAACGGCTAAGCCACACCATCAAAGACTTCAGGTCGGGAGAACCGGCCGACGAACAGGTTCAGGTTGGTCCGATGGTCAGCCAGAAGCAGTGGGATCGCGTGCAAAGCTATATTCGCCTGGGACAGGAGGAAGGCGCCAGACTGCTGGCAGGCGGCGAAGGTCGTCCGGAAGGGCTGCAGCGCGGCTGGTTCGTCAAGCCCACCATCTTTACCGGCGTCCGCAACGACATGCGCATCGCGCGCGAGGAGATATTCGGCCCCGTGCTATCGCTGATCTCCTACCGCGACGAGGAAGACGCCATCACGATCGCGAACGACACCGATTACGGCCTGCAGGCGCACGTCTTTTCTTCCGACGTCGCGCGGGCAAAACGCGTCGCAAACCAGATCGAGGCAGGCCGCGTGTTCATCAACGATGCGCCGCATGACCCAATGGTACCATTCGGCGGATTCAAGCAATCCGGCTTCGGGCGGGAATTCGGCGTCTTTGGGCTCGAGGCCTTTCTCGAACCCCGTGCCGTACTGTCGTGACATTTAAAGGCCACGCAACTTTTTAGCTGCGTGGCCTGATGCCACATACCGTCGAGCGAACCCTGTTGGGCGGCCATTGTTGCACCTGGCGTAATGATGAAGTGTGAAGCGCGATCGTTCTCATCACCACGTAATAATAGCAATCTGCAGGTGCGGATCGGGAATTGACCCGAACGATACTCGCAGGAGCGCACAATGAAACTCTATCACCATCCTTTGTCGGGCCACTCGCATCGGGCCCGTCTGTTCCTTTCACTGATCAACCTGCCGCATGAGCTGGTTGAGGTGGACCTCATGTCCGGCGCGCACAAGACGCCCGATTTCCTCAAGATGAACCCGTTTGGCCAGGTTCCGGTTCTCGACGACGACGGCGAATACGTATCGGATTCTAACGCGATCCTGGTCTACCTTGCCAAGAAAGCCGGACGCACGGACTGGCTGCCCGATGACCTGAAGAGCGCCGCAGCGGTCCAACGCTGGCTGTCGGTAGCTGCCGGCGAGATCGCTTATGGTCCGGCGGCGGCCCGCCTGGTCACCGTCTTTGGTGCCAAGTTCAATCCGGACGAAGTCATTGGTCGCGCCCATGCGGTCCTTGGAAAACTCGAAACTCAGCTTTCCGACCGAGAATGGCTGGTTGGCGAACGCCCGACGATCGCTGACGTCGCAATCTACAGCTACGTGGCCCGCGCCCCTGAAGGCAACGTGGATCTCTCCACTTATCCTGCGGTCAACAGGCTGCTTCGTCGTATCGAAGCGCTTCCGGGCTTCGTGGACTTTATCGGGACTCCGGTTGGCCTTGCCGCCTGATCCGCATTCGGGTGCGCGCCGAAGCGTGCCCGATCCCTTCTTAGGAGAGCTGACATGACCGACACTTTGACAAAACTGCCGACATGGCACGAAGGCGAGAAGTTCATCCAGGAAAAAGTCGGTGTCGCCGAGCGTATGGAGGTCGTCGGCCAGCGGGTCGTTCGCGATTTCATGCCGGATCAGCATCGGGACTTCTATGCCCAGCTCCCGTTCATCGTCCTTGGCAGTGTGGATGGCCACGATGACGCATGGGCCACTTTTGTCGAGGGCCGACCCGGCTTCATGTCCTCTCCTACGCCGACCACGCTCGATATCCGCTCTACCTTGGAGCCAAGCGACCCCGCCAGCGAAGGAATGGCGGACGGCAAACCGATCGGCCTGCTCGGCATCGAGATGCACACGCGTCGCCGCAATCGCATGAACGGCTTTGTCTCCACCGCAGCGAACGGTTATCGGATCGATGTGGATCAGAGCTTCGGCAACTGCCCGCGCTACATACAATTGCGGGATTTCCAATTCGAGAGGGCACCCGGCCAACCAAGCCAGAACCAGCGTGAAGACCTGTCCGAGCTTGACGACCTTGCTCGCTCCACGATCAAGACTGCGGACGCGTTCTTCGTTGCCTCCTATGTCGACCGCGAAGACAGGCGCCAGGTTGACGTTTCGCATCGCGGCGGGAATGCCGGCTTCGTCCGCGTTGGCGATGATGACGTTCTCACAATTCCCGATTTCGACGGAAACCTTTTCTTCTCGACACTGGGGAATATTCTGCTGAACAAGAAAGCAGGTCTGCTCTTCGTAGACTTCGCGACGGGCGATGTGCTGCAGATGACAGGCGAAGCCGACGTCATCCTGGAATCACCCGAGATTGCGGCCTTCCAGGGCGCGGAACGGCTCTGGACGTTCAGGCCAACCCGGATCGTCCGGAGACCGAATGCACTCGCAATCCGCTGGGCATTCCAGAAGGATGGATGGTCGCCGAATTCTCTGATGACCGGGAACTGGGCGCAGGCAGCAGACCGGATGCGTGCCACCGGACTTTCAGACACATGGCGGTCGATGACGGTCACCAGGATCGTCGAGGAAAGCACGACGATCCGCTCGATCCATCTCCAGCCAAGCGACGGCGCGGGGTTGCTGCCGCATGCTGCCGGGCAGCACCTCCCGATCCGGCTGGTGCTGCCGGGAAGCGAGCGGCCTGTTGTCAGGACCTACACCCTGTCTGTCGCACCGTCCGATGGCATCTACCGCATCAGTGTCAAACGCGATGGGCTCGTGTCGCAGTTTCTGCACGACAGCATCTCCGTTGGCGACGTGATTGAGGCGCGGCCCCCCGCAGGGGAGTTCGGTGTTGACGCCCGTGCCACGCGCCCTGCAGTGCTCCTTGCCGGTGGTGTCGGCATCACGCCGCTGCTCGCCATGCTCCGTCATGTCGTCTACGAGGGAATTCGCAAACAGCGAATCCGGCCGATCACGTTGTTCCACGCTGCCCGCACGAAAGCCGAGCGACCTTTCGACAAGGAGATCGCCGAACTCGTGGCTGCGGCCAAGGGCGTGGTCCGGTTAGTGCGAGTTCTCAGCGACATCGGCGATGCCACAGAGGGCTCCGACTACGATACTGCAGGCCGTATCGACATGGCTATGCTCACCAAGCATCTGCCGTTCAACGACTACGACTTCTATCTGTGTGGTCCGCCGCAGTTTACGCAGGCGCTCTATGACGGTTTACGCGGCTACAACATCGCAGACGATCGTATCCACGCGGAAGCGTTCGGGCCCTCGTCGCTGGTTCGGTCTGTAGGCGCCAAAGATGCCAGGGCCACCCCTTCGCGTGCGCTGCCGTCCGACAAGCCGGTGCCTGTCATATTCACGAACTCGCTGAAGGAGGCCCGCTGGGCACCCGGCTCCGGAACGCTGCTGGAACTTGCAGAAGCACGCGGTCTTCAGCCCGAGTTCAGTTGCCGTGAAGGCAATTGCGGTACGTGCAAAACAAAACTCGTCAAAGGCGCTGTGACGTACCTGAAGGAGCCGACAGCGAAGGTTGACGATGACGAGATCCTCCTTTGCTGTGCCGTTCCAGCGAGCCAGGAAGGCGGCATCCAGATCGCCGTCTAAACCAACATTACTACGCCTGACGCAACAGTCCCTTCCTGCTTTTCGACGTTCAACAACAACCGGTTACCAATCATCTTGAGGATCAGAGAGCGACGTCTCTCAAAACCATTAAAGGAGAATACCATGTCACGCATTCCTACCCCCGCCACGATTGAGGAGGCGCCCGAAGCCTCACGGCCGATCCTGGAGACCATCCAGAAGCAGATCGGCTCGGTGCCGAATATCTTCCGCCTCGTCTCCAACAGCCCAGCGGCCCTCAGCGGCCTCGCCTCGTTGCAGGGTGCGCTCGGCAAGGGCAAGCTTGCACCCGCCACTCGGGAAAGGATCGCCCTGGCTATGGCCGAAGCCAACGGTTGTGACTACTGCCTTTCGGCGCACACCTTCACCGGAGCGAAGTTCGCCAAGCTCGATGAAGCGGAGATCGCTTCGAACCGCCGCGGAACATCGAACGACGCCAAGGCTGCGGCAGCCGTCGAATTCGCCCGCGCCCTGACGACCGCGCGTGGCTCGGTGGCACCAGGGGAAATCGTAAAAGTTCGGGACGCCGGCTACAGCGACGCGGAAATCGTCGAGATCATTGCGCATGTCGCGCTCAATACCTTTACAAACTACGTCAACGAAGCCCTCGATACCGAGATCGATTTCCCGCGTATCGATCGTCTTGCGGCATGACATTCAGGACGGGGTGACACGAGAGCCGTCATCCTTCCCTCCCCCTTACGAAACCTGGAGCCATCACAATGTCCCGTCCCCCGCTTCCCCCTTTCACTGAACAGAGCGCCATCGAAAAGGTCCGCCTTGCGGAAGATGGCTGGAACAGCCGCGATCCTGCGAGGGTAGCGCTCGCCTACACGGTGGATACTCGCTGGCGCAACCGTGCCGAATTCGTAACGAGCCGCGATGAAGCCGAGGCCTTTCTGGGCCGCAAGTGGAACAGGGAACTCGACTACCGCCTGATCAAGGAACTCTGGGCATTCACGGGCAACAGGATCGCGGTGCGCTACGCCTACGAATATCATGATGACAGCGGCCAGTGGTTCCGGGCCTACGGGAACGAGAATTGGGAGTTTGCCGAAGACGGCCTGATGCGGGCGCGTCACGCCAGCATCAACGAACACCCGATCGCTGAAGCCGACCGCAGGTTTCACTGGCCGCTCGGCCGAAGGCCTGACGACCATCCCGGTCTCAGCGACTTCGGCTTTTGAGCCGGGCGTCGGTCCGTTGGCCTCGTCAATGCCGTCGTTCAAACTCAACGAGCGAGTTCGAGTGTCCGTTGAACTCGCTCTTACCGCATCGAGCGGCGACCTGTCGCGGAAGCGCAAGCAGGAAGACGATAGCCGTGCGCTTGGGCTGACGGGTGCGGAAATCGATCTGGCACGCCGTGGCCTGAGCTTCGATCTGAAAATAGCGCGGGCCATAGCGTTTGCGCTCGCGGTCAATGAGCACACACGTGCACGTGCAAGCGCCGCTGGCCTTTGTGAGCGAAGCTGCGTCGAAATCGAGCACCTTGCTGCTGCCAACCGACAGGTCGCTGGCAGCTAATCCATGCCGCGGACGGCTTGCGGTCTTGTCGTCCAGGATTCTACTATGGACACCGTATCGAGGGCATGGGGGACCGGATGGATCGTTGGCAGGCAATGCGGATTTTCGTGAAAGTAGCGGAGACCGAAAGTTTCGCAGATACCGCCCGCCAGATGCACATGAGTGCTCCTGCCGTCACACGGTCTGTTGCAGCCCTGGAAGATATCATCGGAGCACGCCTGTTCGTGCGAACGACCCGTTCGGTAAAAATGACCGAGGCGGGTGCCCGGTATTTCGAGGACTGCCGCAAGATTTTGTCAGACATTGCTGAAGCAGAGGCGGCAGCGGGAGGCTCCTACGCTACACCGACAGGCACCCTATCCGTAACTGCTTCGGTCATGTTCGGGCAGATGTATGTGCTGCCCGTCGTGACGGGCTTTCTGGACGCATTTCCAACCATGAAGGCGCGAACCCTGTTTATCGACCGGCCTGTCAATATTGTCGATGAAGGCATCGATGTCGCTGTCCGCATTGGTCACCTCCCCGACTCCGGCCTCTCCGCCATAAAGGTCGGGAGCGTCAGGCGTGTCGTGTGTGGTTCACCGGCATACTTTGACCGACATGGCATTCCGACAACGCCATCCGACCTCAGGGATCATCGCATCGCGGCGTCCACCAGCGCCTGGGCCTCCCCTGAATGGCGCTTTTCCGACGATTTCCGCGTGACGATAGACGCTGCTCTTCAGTGCAACACCAACGAAGCGGCCATAACCTCCGCACGCGAGGGCTGGGGACTGACGCGCGTGCTGAACTACCAGATAGGCCCTGACCTTATGGCGGGCGACCTTCAGATCGTGCTCAGCGAGTTTGAAGAGCCGCCCCTGCCTATCCACATCATGCATCCAGAGGGTCGGAATGCACCCGCAAAGGTGCGGGCTTTCGTTGACATGGCAGTTGCCCGCCTGCGTGAGAACCGTCTCCTGAACTGATCCGGGCGCAGCGGGCAGATCAAAAACCAATCAGAATCTTGCCAATGGCCTTGCCGCTTTCCTGCAGTTCATGGGCCTCGGCAATCTGATCAAGCCCGAGCGTTACGGCGATCTTGGGAACGTAGGCTCCCGAAGCCGCGCAGGCCGAGACTTCCTCGACAGCATCGCGCATCGCTGTTTCCGGCATCGTATAGACGTAGACGAAACGGAAAGAAAAGCCACCAACGAGCGCCGGAAAGAACGGGATCGAGAGCCTGGCTTGCGGCGATCCCGTGGAGTAAGCCGACACGCCCCCGTCACGCGCAAGGCAGGCGATTGCCGTATCGATGTTGGCGGAGATGTCCACGTCGACGATACGGTCGACGCCGTGACCATCGGTCGCCGACCTTATTTTCACAGCAACATCACCGGCATGCCTGTTGACGACGAGATCGGCTCCGGCTGCGCGGGCAACGTCTGCCTGTTCGTCGCGGCTCACCGTTGCCGCCACCCACGCCCCTGCCCACTTTGCAAGAAGAATGGCGGCGTTGCCGACCGCACCGGCGCCACCCTGCACGAGAACCCGCTTACCTCGCAGGTCTGTATCGGCAAACAGGCATCGATGCGCCGTCATCGCGGGGACGCCGAACGACGCACCGACCCCGAAGGGCACGTTGTCGGCCAGCCTGACTGCCTGCCTCGACGGCACCACGACGAATTCCGCAGCCGTCCCGAACGCCCTCCCCGTCTGGGCCATGTAAACCCACACCCGCTCGCCTATACGTTCCTGCGACACGCCGGGGCCGACACTGTCGATGACGCCCGACCCGTCCTGATGCGGAACGATTCTGGGAAATGGCATGGCCTTACCGCCGAAGCCGACACGCGTCTTGATGTCCGAAGGATTGATGCCCGAGACCACGATCCTGACCCGGACTTCCCCCGCCCCGGGCTGGGGATCGGGAAGCTCGCCAACGGTCAATACTTCTCTCGCAGTTCCTTGCCGTTCGTAGAACGCAGCTCGCATAACACACCTCTCCTAAATGTGGCTTCCATCTGGGCGTGACACAGGCAAACTTGCAAGTAGGCAACAGTTTTGCCTATAGGAATAAAAAGTACACTAATGGAGAACTGAATGGCTGTTGGCCCAAAATGCCCGGTAGAAGTTACCGTCGATGTCACGGGCGGCAAGTGGAAGCCGATGATCATCTATCGTCTACTCGACGGTCCGTACCGGTTTGGAGAGCTGCGCCGCCTGGTCGGCGATCCAAGCCAGCGCTCGCTCACGATGCAGCTCCGCGAACTAGAGGCCGACGGGATCGTGAGCCGCGAGGTCTTTGCCGAGGTCCCTCCGCGCGTCGAATATTCCCTCACCGAATTCGGAAAAACGCTGGCCCCCGTGCTGATGGCGATGCGCGACTGGGGAGTTTCCTTCCAGGGTCGCTGTCAATCCACGAAGGCATGACCGGTCGACCTCGTCAGGGACCGGGCTTCGCCGCGAAGCGCTGCACGAAGAAGTCGATTAGCACTCTGACCTTCCGGGACACGTGCGATCCTGGCGGACGCACGATGTAAACGCCGATCTCCGGCAGGCCGTAGTCCGACATAATCGGCACAAGCGTCCCTGCGGCAACATAGCTTTCCGCGATCACAACCGGCAGTGCAGCGATGCCCAGTCCGGCTGCCGTCCCTTCGGCAATGCCAAGGGCACTATCCGCCTTGAACCTTCCCTGCGCATTGATGACGATGGTTCGGCTGCCATCGGAAACCTTCCAGCTCTCGGTGCCCTGCAGGATCGCCTGATGTTCAAGCAGATCGGAAGGCTTTCGCGGGACGCCATGGTTCCGGAGGTATTCGGGGTTGGCAAACAATCCAGCCGCGAATGCACCGATCTTCCTTGCCGTCAGGTTCGAGTCCTGCAGATAACCGACACGTATCCCGCAATCAAAGCCTTCCGCCACCAGATCGACGTAACGGTCGCTGTAGTGCGCATGGAGCTGCAAGAGCGGATGCTGGCGGGCCAGTTCGGCGAGCGCTGGCGCAAAATGCCGCGGACCGAAGGATGACGGAACGGCGACGCGCAGCCGTCCCCGAAGCTCCCCGGTCGGCGCCATCTCCTCGCGCGCAACCTCCATTTCCAGGCACATGCGCGCGGCATGCTCGCGAAACGACGCTCCAGCCTCCGTCAGCGACGCACCTCGTGTGGTCCGGGCGAGGAGCTGGACGCCCAGCTCGCTCTCGAGACGAACGAGGCGACGGCTGACGATGGATTTCGGCAATCCGAGACGTCGCGCCGCAACCGTGATCCCGCCGCCATCGGCAACCTCAACGAAAGTCTGCATATCTTCGAAGCTGACCATTATTGCGTTCCATTTTCCGTTCCACAGAGTGGCTCATCCTAGAGCTACCGTGCCGTCTATCGCAACGCTAAATTCCACTCATCGAGCGGACCTAAATCCAACCCGACAGCCGCCGACAACGCAAAAAGGAATACGACAATGCATAAGGACGTCTTTACTCCCGAGAATTCCGCCATGCTGCTGATCGACCATCAGATCGGCACGATGGCCTGGACCCACTCACACGACATCAACCTGGTCAAGCAGAACGCACTCAAGCTTGCCCGGATCGCCAAAGCCGCCAACATCCCGACCATCCTGACGTCCAGCATGGAAGAACAAATCCAGGGGCCGCTGATTCCGGAACTCAAGGAAATCCTGCCCGAGGCGTTCGAAGCCCGCATCAAGCGCCCGGGTATCGTCAACGCCATGCACCACGACGGCTTCAACCAGGCCGTCAAGGCGATCGGCCGCAAGAAGCTGTTCGTCGCAGGCGTGACCACGGAAATCTGCGTCACCTTTCCGGTCCTCCAGATGCTTGACGAAGGTTACGAGGTGCAGGTCTCGGCGGACGCATCCGCCTCTTACACCAAATACGGCGACGATATCGCCCTGAGGCGCATGGAAAAGGCAGGCGCAATTATCACCACTGTCGACCAGATCATCTCGGAACTCGCCGTCGACTGGACGAGCCCGCTCGGCCAGAAGCTCGTCGGCATCCTGAACTACCACTGACAACGCAAGTCGCTGTGTTCGGCGCGGGCGACTGTCGCCCGCGCCCGAGATCGAAGGAAACAGTCCAATGACCATCACCAAAATCCCTGCAGGACTTATGCGCGGCAATATCGGCCAGGGCTTCGGCGTCGAGATCATGTATCCGGGGCTGTCACTGACAACCGACGACAGCGGGATCGGTCCCATCGGCAGGATTGACCGCGCCCAGGTTCAGCCGGGTCATCTCATAGGAATGCATCCGCACAAGGACGACGAAATACTGACCTACATGCGCGGCGGCGAGATGCTCCACCGAGACACCGTCGGAAACGAGAAAAAGCTCGACAAGACACGTTTCATGATGATGAACGCCGGCCATCACTTCCAGCATGAAGAGCTTATGCTTGGGGAAACACCCGTCCGGGCCCTACAGATTTTCCTGCGTCCTAACGCTCAAAATCTTGAGCCAATGGTGCAGTTTCATAATTTCGTTGATGAATTCAGTGACGATAGCTGGAGACTGATTGCAGGGCCACGAAAAGCGCCATTGACGGTAAGATCCGATGTCTGGGTCTTTGATGTGCGCCTCAGCGCAGGCACGACGCTGAGATTGCCAACCGCTGATAACTCAGGGTTGGCTTGCCTGCTCTTTGTCTTCAAGGGGAAAATTCGATTTGGAAACGAGACGGTCTCCGACGGAGAGAGCGTGTTCGTGACCTCGTTCGAACAACATCCAACGGCATTGACCGACACCGATATCGTCTTGTTCTCGTTCGATCCCAACGTCCAGGTATTTCGTGGCGGAATGTTCAGCGGCAACCAGAAACGGGGCCGCTGAAGTCGTTGCTCGAGCGGCGCAAACGTGAACCAGGGGCTTTCTCGCGCCAAGTCTCTTTCAACGTTTCGGTGTCACCCACCGATGGTGTTTTTATGCATAGCAAAGGGCACCACTAGGTCGGCACCATCGCCAGCGCCTTCCGTGGCCACCCTCGATGAACGGAAGAGCAGTTCTGGCTAATCGTCGCTACCATCCCAATCTTCATAGCGATCGCTGGTGCGGATCACGAAGACCGTGGCGTCCGAGTGGACACAAAGCGCGTGCCATTGAAAACACGCAACTGAGGAGGGTTTGCTTCAGTGCTTAAGGTTGATCCATTCTTCGGAAGAAGAACCTTCTTCCCCGGGGACGCAATCGAGATCATGCTGTTTGTGACCTGACCTCCGCAGATTACTCCCGAAAGAGCCACGCGTACCCTGCGAAGTCAGCTTCCGGCCTGTGCAAATTACGGTGCCAACCGTCGCCAAACGCTGCGCGCTGCGGCGCTGAGGCGGGCGCCATTGGCAGTCCGGGCTCAGACACTCCCGCCGCTACGCCCTTGATTCTCCTGAGGTCGCGCCCTAGATGTTTTAGAAAGTCCGGAGGAAACATGCATCAGGTTTTAAGTCAAAAAGCAGAAACTGGCGTCAAGGGACTGGATGATGTTCTTTCCGGTGGCTTTACGCGCAGGCATGTCTTTTTACTTGAGGGCTCTCCAGGGACGGGCAAAACAACGATTGCTTTGCAGTTCCTTATTGAAGGAGAAATACGCGGCGAGCGCTGCCTTTACGTCAGCCTGTCGGAAACGGACGAAGAATTGCGCGATTGCGCCAGATCGCATGGCATGGAGATTGGTAGCGGGATCGAGATATTTGAACTCGTCCCCCCGGAAAGCCTTCTCGACGCCGAGCAACAGCAAAGCCTGCTCTACTCCTCAGATCTCGAGTTGGGTGAAACGACAAAACTGATTTTCCAAGCCTTTGAGCGGATCAAACCCCAGCGCGTCGTAATTGATAGCCTCTCTGAAATTCGCCTTCTAGCGCAGAGTTCGTTGCGATACCGCAGACAAATCCTCGCATTGAAACACTTCTTCGCTCGCTCCGATGCAACGGTGCTGCTGCTTGATGACATGACGTCGGAAAATTTTGACAAGACGGTCCATAGCGTAGTCCACGGTGTCATTCATCTCGAACAGCTTGCTCCCGATTACGGCTCCGAGCGGCGTCGGTTGAGAGTGATCAAGTATCGCGGTCAGTCGTTTCGCGGCGGCTATCATGATTTCACTATCAAGACTGGTGGCGTTGCGGTTTTTCCGCGTCTTCGCGCGATTGAGCACAGAACCGAATTCGAACGAACAACCCTCTCGAGCGGTCTTTCCGAATTCGACGGCCTGCTCGGTGGGGGCGTGGAGCGTGGATCAAGCACTCTCCTCATCGGCCCTGCTGGAACCGGAAAGAGCCTGTTTGCTCTGCAGTTCGTCAACGCCGCAGTCGAGCGTGGGGAAAGGGCTGCGGTCTTCATTTTCGATGAGGAACTTGGTCTCCTTTACGCACGCACCAGATCAATGGGTATCGACTTGGAGAAGCTGCAGGCAGATGGGCACGTCCACATCGAGCAACTCGATGCCGCCGAACTATCACCGGGGGAATTTGCACAGCGTGTGCGCGACCGGGTATCAACTTTCGATGCCAAGACAGTGGTGATCGACAGCATCAATGGCTACCAGGCTTCTATGCCGGAAGAGAATGCTCTCATCTTGCACATGCACGAACTGCTACAGTACCTCAACAGGCAGGGAGCCAATACATTCCTGACGGTCGCCCAGCATGGCCTCGTCGGGGACATGAAATCGCCCGTCGATGTCACTTATCTGGCAGATAGCGTCATCCTTCTGAGATATTTCGAGGCGCTCGGAAAAGTGCGTCGCGCCGTATCAGTGATCAAGAAGCGCACAGGCCCTCACGAAGACACGATCCGTGAGTTCAGAATATCCGGCGACGGACTGACCCTCGGAGAACCACTTTCCGAATTCCAGGGCATCCTTCGCGGCGTTCCAAACTTTGTCGGCGATCAACACCCGCTTCTTCCTCTCAACGGGGAGGGTAGCAAGAATTCCTAACGGCGACACACGCGCACTTGTCTATGCTCCGATCGGCCGCGATGCGCCGATTGCAGCGTCACTCCTGAAGGAAGCTGGTGTATCTTCCACCACCGTGGCTGATATTGCGTCGTTTGTCGCCGGTCTGGGGGACAACACCGCCTTCGCTGTGGTGACCGAGGAGGCATTTCGTTCAGCGGACCTGAAAGGGATTTTTGCTTGGATCGCAGCGCAGCCCAGTTGGTCTGACCTGCCATTCATTATCCTAACAAACCGCGGCGGAGGACCTGAACGCAACCCGACTGCGGCGAGGCTCTCTGAGGTTCTGGGAAATGTGAGCTTTGTCGAGCGACCTTTTCATGCGACGACTTTCATAAGCGTTGCCCGGTCGGCCATGCGCGGTCGCCGGCGGCAGTTCGATGCCCGGGCCAGAATGGAAGCGCTCGATGAAGGCGAGCGTCGCCTCCAGACGGCCCTTGCCGCCGGCCGACTTGGCACGTGGGAGCTCGATCTTGCAACCAATGAACTGACCACTTCGGCAACATGTCGATTAATTTTTGGCCGCGGTCCCGACGAAGAGTTTTCCTATGCGGACCTCGTGGAATCGGTCCATCCTGATGACTTCGAGCGCATGCAGTTGGCTGTTCGTGCAACGATAGAAACGGGCGCCGACTACGCGATAGAATACCGAACGGTCTGGAATGACGGGTCTACCCACTGGGTGGAGATCCGTGCCCAGCTCTACAGGGACCGCACTGGCAAGGCCATCAAGCTTGTTGGCGTATCGGCCGACATAACCTCACGTCTGAAAGCGGAAGAGCATCAACGGCAGTTGAATGAGGTTCTGGAAGAGCGCGTCGCGGAGCGAACGCGTGAACTGGAAGAAGCATATGCTACTGTCATGGAAGAGGTAAGCCAACGAGAACGAGCTGAGCAACAGTTGCGCCAGTCCCAGAAGATGGAAGCGATCGGCCAACTCACCGGCGGCGTGGCGCACGATTTCAACAACCTCCTGATGGCCGTCCTCGGTAATCTTGAGTTGCTGCGAAAGTGCGTTGGCAATGACGCAAGGGCAATCCGCCTCATCGAGGGTGCCCAACAGGGCGCAAAACGTGGCGCTTCCCTCACCCAGCGGCTTCTCGCTTTCTCGCGCAGGCAGGACCTACGCATTGACCCGGTCGATATGCGAGCGCTGGTTACCGGAATGGAAGACCTTCTGAAAAGATCCGTCGGCTCGACCGTGGTGATCAAAACTGACGTGCCAGATCACCTTCCTCTGGTCTCGGCCGACGCCAACCAGGTCGAGCTCGCGCTCCTCAATCTCGTTGTCAATGCCCGTGATGCCATGCCTGACGGAGGCGAGATCGTTATCGGGCTGCACGATGTCCATCAGAACGTCCAGGCCGGTGAGCTTGCGGCAGGCAATTACGTCGTCCTATCGGTCGTCGACCAGGGCCACGGAATGGATCGTGATACGCTGCTAAAGGCTATCGAGCCGTTTTTTTCGACCAAGGAACTTGGAAAAGGCACCGGTCTTGGACTTTCCATGATCCATGGCCTGGCGTCCCAGTTGAAAGGCGACCTCAAGCTGACAAGCGAACTGGGTAAGGGCACAAGGGCGGAACTGTGGATCCCAATCTCGACATCCGAAATCACAAATGACTCCGCAGCGATTGAGGTCTCGGCTGGCCCGACCGCGAGCGCCTCAGGACCGAAACGAATACTGCTGGTGGATGACGACCCTCTCATAGCGATGAGCTCAGCCGATATGCTGATGGACCTCGGTCACGATGTCGTTGAAGCGCATTCGGGGAAAGAGGCACTGGAACATCTGGGAGACGGAAGCGGCTTTGACATCCTGATCACCGACTATTCAATGCCCGGCATGACCGGCGGAGATCTGGCAATTGCAGTGCGCCATATTGTCCCAAAGCTTCCGATACTCATCGCCTCGGGCTATGCAGAACTGCCGCCTGGAGTTGATCTTGACGTTGCACGGCTCGGCAAGCCTTATACGCAAGATCAGTTGGAGCGGGAGCTTCATAAGCTGTTTCACGATCCGACGTAAACGCCGCCTTCTGGTCTCTTACCCCAGACAATTCTAATTCCGAAATGAAATACCCGGTCTCGAATATAATCGGGATATCCGTTTCGCGCGCGCGGAGCCTGGCAAAATATTGCCGCTTGCGTCCTCCCCATTTGATAACTTATGTTGGCAATGTTCTCAGGGCGGGGTGCAATTCCCCACCGGCGGTATCGGGATTTTCCCGGAGCCCGCGAGCGCTTCCGGTCTCCAAAGCCGGAAGGTCAGCAGATCCGGTGAGAGGCCGGAGCCGACGGTACAGTCCGGATGGAAGAGGACAAGGCAAAAGACGTCCGCGTGCAGCGGGCTTCGCATTGCATTGTTCGCCCAAGGGATATTTGGCGCTTCTTGAAGCGCGAAAATGCCGCAAAACGGCATAACCCTTGAAAGGCTTGAAAGAAAATGACCATTGCTAAAATTGAAGACGCAATCGAAGCCATATCCCGTGGCGAGATGGTAATTGTCGTTGACGACGAAGACCGCGAAAACGAAGGCGATATCATCGCCGCGTCCGACAGCATAACCCCGCAGCAGATCGCATTCATGATGAACCATGCGCGCGGGCTGATCTGCGTCGCCATGCCGGGAGAGCGCCTCGACGCGCTCGACATTCCGCTGATGGTGTCGCGCAATACCGAATCCCTCAAGACAGCCTTCACCGTCTCCGTGGACTATATTCCCGGCACCACGACAGGCATTTCCGCTGCAGACCGGGCAAAAACCGTGCGTGCGCTGGTGTCGGAAGGCTCGCGTCCCGAAGACTTCGCCCGCCCCGGCCATATCTTCCCGCTACGCGCCAACCCTACAGGCGTGCTCGGCCGCACCGGCCACACGGAAGCCGCCGTCGATCTGTGCCGCCTGGCAGGCAAGTACCCCTGCGGCACCATCTGCGAAGTCGCCAATGACGACGGCACCATGGCCCGCCTGCCCCAGCTCGAAATCTTCGCCGAACGCCACGGTCTGCTCGTCGTGACGATCAAGGACCTCGTTGCCTATCTGAAGGGCGAGGTTGTCGAGGAAGTGGCGCAAAAGCAGGTTGCCTAGTCTTCACGCGCCTGTGCGGTGAATAAAAAACGCCCGGCGAAAGCCGGGCGTAAAATCAAAAGGCAGACCACCTTACCTCTTGCACGTGGTCATCAATTCGGGCGGCGCTGCCGCGCAAACCCTACCAGCAGCAGAACCCGCCATCTACCAAAAGGTCCACGCCCGTCACGAAGCTCGCCGCATCTGACAGCAGGAAGATCGCTGGGCCGACCATTTCATCGACGCCCGCCATGCGCTGCATCGGGGTCTGCTCTTCGAACAGTTTCGTCTGGTGCACCATTTCCGGCCGCGTGTTCATCGGCGTCGCGGTGTAACCCGGCGAGATGGTGTTGACGCGGATGCCGCGCCCCACCCATTCCATCGCCATGGATTTGGACATGTGGATGACGCCAGCCTTCGATGCATTGTAGTGGCACTGCATCAGGCCGCGATTGACGATGACGCCGGACATGGAGGCAATGTTGACGATTGCGCCGCGACCGTTCTTCAGCATGGCATGGGCCTGCGCCTGGCAGGAGAGGAACACACCCTTCAGGTTGATGTCCATCATGGTCTGGAACTGGCTTTCCTCCATCTCCTCGGCAGGATTGGCGTTCGCGATGCCGGCGGCATTGACGGCAAGCGAGAGAGCACCGAGTTCGGCCTGCGTGCGTGCTACCGCTTCGCTCAGCGCCTGCTTGCTGGTAACATCGGCGGCGATCTGGATCGACTTGCGACCAGCCCTGGCAATGAAATCGGCCGTCTGCGCCAGGCCGTCATCTGTGCGGCGGTCAAGCAGCGCGACATCGGCACCGGACTGGGCAAGCCCCATGGCGATCCGCTGGCCGATGCCGGAACCGGCACCGGTGACGAACGCCACCTGGCCGGAAAGATCGAAGAGTTTCGGCGCGTTGAGCGTGATGGTGGACATTCTCTATTTCCTTCTTCAGATGGTTGCCAGTTCCATGACCGAGACGTCGTTGGCCTCGTCGCGATTGAGGATTCCTGCCTGTTTTCCCTGCGCAAGAACGAGGATACGGTTTGAAACGCCCAGCACCTCTTCGAGATCGGAACTGACGACGATGACGGCAACGCCGCTTTTGGCCAGACCGACGATAATATCGTAAATGCCAGCCCGCGCGCCGACATCGATGCCGCGCGTCGGCTCGTCCAGCACAACCACGCGCGGGTTACGTGCAAGCCATTTGGCGATGACGACCTTCTGCTGGTTGCCGCCGGAGAGATCCGAGGCAGGCTGTTCGCTACGGCCCTTCACGCCGAATTTGGCAATTGCCTCCTTCGTAAAAGCACGCTTGATGCTAGGCGTTATCCAGCCGGTGCCGACACGGTCGAGATTGGCGTAGATCAGGTTCTCACCGATCTCATGCTCGACAACCAGCCCTTGAAGCTTGCGGTCTTCCGGCACCATGACGATGCCCTTCGCAATCGCATCCGCCGGGCTTTTCAGCGTCAGTACCTGTCCATCGAGCAAAACCTCGCCCGCACTGGTCGGATCGGCCCCGGAAATGGCACGCACCAGTTCGGTACGCCCCGCGCCGATCAGCCCGGCAATTCCAAGAATTTCGCCTGCACGGACGCCGAAACTGATGTCGCGGAAAGAATTGCCCGTGCCAGTCAGCCCCTTGACCTCCAGCACCGTTTTTTCCTGCGGTTCGGGCAGCGCCGGGAACAGGCGTTCCAACGACCGGCCAACCATGCTTTCGACGATGGTGCGCACCGGTGTCGCGCTGTCTTCAAATTCATGCACCCGCTCACCGTCGCGCAGCACGACGATGCGGTCGGTGATCTGCCTGATCTCTTCCATGCGGTGGGAAATATAGATGATGCCTACGCCCTCTGCGCGCAGCTTGCGAACCTGCTCGAACAGGGCCTGGGTTTCCGCACCGCCAAGGGCCGCCGTCGGCTCGTCGAGGATCAGCAGCTTGGCATCGAGCGCCAGCGCCTTGGCGATTTCGATCAGCTGCTGGTTCGCGGTCGAAAGGCCCGAAACCTTGCGGGTTGCGGGAATATGCAGATTGAGACGCGCCAGCTGCTGCTGCGCCCTTCGCACCATTTCGGCGCGGTCGACGATGCCGTTCTTCATCGGCCAGCGGCCGATAAAGACGTTTTCGGCGATGGAAAGCTCCGGCAGAAGTTTCAGCTCCTGATGGATGAGTACAATGCCCTTGTCTATCGCCTCACGCGGCGAAGCGGGTGTATAGGGCTGGCCAAGCCAGGTCATCTTTCCTTCTGACGGCTCGCGGGAACCGGCGATGATGCCTGACAGGGTGGACTTGCCCGCCCCGTTTTCACCCAGCAACGCCACGACTTCACCCGGATAGACGTCGAGATCGACGCTTTTCAGAACCTCGAGCGGGCCGTAACGTTTGCTGATGCCACGGAGCGAAAGAACCGGCTCGCGCATGACGGGACCTCCTGGGAAACACGCGTGGCAGCGATGCGCCACGGCTTAGCGTCCGAATTGCCTGAAAACGAACAGATGACGCCCCCGCGCATCCGGCTGGAGTGCGCGGGGGCGGATGCATCAGGGGTGATTGGCAATGAAGCCGTCGACGTTTTCCTTCGTCGTCAGCGTCGCCTCGGAGAGTTGCACGGCCGGAACCTTCTCGCCGCCGACGATCTTGACGGCCATCTCGACAGCCGTGCGGCCCATCTTCTGGGTCTGCTGCGTCGCTGTCACGTCAAAGACGCCGTTCTTCAGCGCCTCAAGCGCTGCCGTGTCGCCATCGAAGCCGCCAACGACGATCTTCTGCGAGGGGTTGGCGACCTTGATCGCCTGTGCCGCGCCGAGCGCCAGACCGTCTGCCTGGGCAAAGACGATGGAAACATCAGGATTGGCCTGCAACATGTTCTGCATGATCTGGAAGCCTTCATCCTGGCTCCACATGTTGGACCACTGTTCGGCAACGATCTTCACGCCGGAATTGGCCTTGACCGATTCCATGCAGCCCTTGGTGCGGTCGACTTCCGGTGTCGTGCCTTTCTGGCCATGAATGATGACCATCTTGCCCGAGCCGCCTGCCTGCTTGATGATGTAGTCGCAGACCGACTTGGCGGAAGCGACGGAATCGGTGGCGAGGAAGGTATCGCCCGGTGCGCCGTCGGCATTGCGGTCGATGTTGATGACGGGCACGCCGGCCGCCTTGGCAAGCTTGACCGGAACGGTCGCCGCAGCGGCACCAGCGGGAATATAGATCAGCGCGTCGATGTTCTGCGTCAGGAGATCCTGGATCTGGTTGACCTGCGTCGGACCGTCGCCCTTGGCGTCGACGGTGACGACGGTGATGCCGCGCGTCTTGGCTTCGGCTTCGACGGCCTGCTTGATCTGGTTGAAGAAGTTCGCCTGAAGATTGGCAACGGCAAGGCCGATCTTCTTGACTTCGGCGGCGTTGGCCGAACCGAGCGACAGGGCGAGAAGGGCAGCGGATGTCAGCAGAATGCGTGAAAATTTCATGATTATTCCTCCATTTGTTGATTTTTGACCTTCGGGCAGATCAAACCTCCTCCCCTTCGGCCGCTTTTCACGCCTCCCATACCGGGAGGGTCGTCTATTGCGCGGACGGCTCATCGCCCTCCGCAGGCAAATTCAGCTTCTGCGCCGACGCAATGTTTCAGCGCCCACGGCCAGCACGATAACCACACCGATGATGACCTGTTGCAGAAAGGGTGAAACATTGAGCAGGTTGAGGCCGTTGCGCAGCACACCGATGATGAGCACGCCGATCAGCGTTCCGCCGATGCCGCCGGCACCGCCCGAAAGCGAGGTCCCGCCGATAACGACAGCCGCAATCGTATCCAGCTCGTAGCCAAAACCGCTGGAGGGCTGCACCGAGTCGAGACGGGCTGCAAGAACGATACCCGCAAGACCGGCAAGAACCGCACAGGCAACATAGACGCAGATCGTCACCAGGGCGACGTTTATGCCGGCAAGTCGCGCCACTTCCGGGTTGCCGCCAACGGCATAGACGGTGCGGCCTTCGGAGCGGAAGCGCAGGAAAAGAAACGATACCAGAACAACGACGAGCATCAGCAGCACGGTCGCCGTTAGCACGCCGAAATGGCGGTCGATGGCCAGCATCATGAACCAGTCAGGAAAACCGACGATCTGCTGACCGTCCGTGATCATATTGGCAAGGCCGCGCGCCACCGACATCATTGCAAGCGTCGCGATGAAGGCCGGAACCCGGAAGGCGGTGACGAGAACGCCGACGACAAGGCCGCAGGCTGCGGATGCGATGAGCGCCAGCATGATGGCCATGCCCATGGGCATGCCCGCGACATTGGCTGTCCAGCCCATGATCATCATAGACAGCGCCAGCACCGAACCGACGGACAGATCGATACCGCCGAGCAGAATGACGAAGGTCATGCCAACGGCCATGATGCCGAGCACGGTGATCTGGTCGAGGATGTTGAGACCGTTTCGAAGCGACAGAAAATTTTCGCTGGTGAAGGTCAGGAAGACACACAGCAGCAGCAGGCCCAAAAGAGGTCCGGTCGCACCGCTTAGCCAGGCAAGCGGGCTTCTGGTGTGCGTAACCCCCTCATTGCGTTCAAGCACGGACATGGCTCCTCCAAGTGGCTATCTTGCATTTTTTAAACCGATTAGAATAATTATTCATGCTCGGTGAAACATGCATAAGCCAGTTGAGAGAAACTTGTCAATAGGCTTGGAGGGCGGGACGGGCCTTGCGGGTGATGGGATGGCTTCACACCTGCGCCTCTCATCCCGTTCCGGTGCGCATCGCGGGAATCCAGCGCAAGCGCGCCTGCGTGGCAAGGAGAGCCCTTTCAGCCAAAGGACTTAGGTTGAGCAGGTTCCTTTGACGGACCCAGGAATGAGGCGGGGAGGCGCGCTTCATCATTGGTGAAAATGAAGCGGCAGAAATAATCGGCACGGATTGAAACAGGACAATTCACAATTCCGGCTTGACAGAAACGCCACGTCTGCAATTATATAAACAGCTGTATAAATATTCACACGCATGTTTTGAAGAGGATCCCATGCAGCCCACAGAGCTAGAGCGCATTGCGCGCCAGATTCGCCTTCGCGACGTCCAGGCTGTTTTCGAAGCGGGTGCCGGCCATATCGGCGGAGAAATGTCGGCGATCGACATCATGACCGCCCTTTATTTCCGCGTATTGCGCATCTGGCCGGAAGAACCGAAGAACCCTGCCCGCGACCGTTTCGTGCTGTCGAAAGGCCACACCGCCTGCGCGCTTTATGTGACGCTCGCCAAACGTGGCTTTATCCCGGAAGAGGAAATCTCGACCTTCCTGCAACCCAATTCCCGCCTCAATGGCCACCCCAACTGTAACAAGGTACCGGGGGTCGAGACCAATACCGGCCCGCTTGGCCACGGGCTTCCAGTTGCCGTCGGAATGGCCAAGGCGGCCAAGCTTTCGGGAGCGGATTACCATACCTATGTCATGACCGGTGATGGCGAGATGCAGGAGGGCTCCAACTGGGAAGCCATCATGTCCGCAGCGCAGTTCAAGCTGAACAATCTGACTCTGATCATCGACCACAACCGTTTCCAGCAGGGCGCCGCCATTGCAGACACCAACGACGTCGCGCCGCTTCGCCCGAAGCTTGAAGCATTCGGCTGGGAGGTGAGTGAAATCAACGGCAACGCAATGGAAGAGATCGTCCCTGCGCTCGAACATCGCGGCGAGCGCCCGCATTGCATCGTCGCCCACACCAATAAGGGTCACGGCATTTCCTTCATGCAGGACCGCGTCGACTGGCATCATAAGGTTCCGAGCAAGGAACAATACGAAATTGCCGTCAAAGAACTTTCGGAGGCATTGTAATGAACGCGCCCGTAACCGCCGCCAAACTCTATGATTGCCGCGACGCCTTCGCCGAAACGCTGGAAGCGCTGGCCGCTGCAAACGACAGGGTCGTGGCCGTATGCAACGATTCAGTCGGCTCCTCGAAGCTCGGCGGCTTCAAGTCGAAATTCCCCGAGCGCCTCGTCAATGTCGGTATTGCCGAACAGAACATGGTGGGCGTCGGCGCCGGCCTTGCCAATGGCGGCCAGCTTCCCTTCGTCTGCGGCGCATCTTGTTTTCTGACCGGTCGCGCGCTGGAACAGATCAAGGCAGACCTCGCCTATTCCAACGCCAATGTGAAGCTCATCGGCATCTCCTCGGGCATGGCCTATGGCGAACTGGGGCCGACACATCACTCGATCGAGGATTTCGCCTGGACCCGCGTTCTGCCGAACCTGCCGGTCATTGCCCCCTGCGACCGCATCGAAACGGCCGCCGCCGTCAAATGGGCTGCGGACTATGCCGGCCCCTGCTTCCTGCGCCTGTCGCGCGTCGGCGTGCCGGACCTTCTGCCTGACGGCCACGTCTTTGAACTCGGCCGCGCCAACCTGCTGCGCGAAGGTTCCGACATAACGCTGATCGCCAATGGCACGCTGACACACCGCATCGTCAAGGCCGCCGATATTCTGGCCGGTCGTGGCATCAAGGCGCGTGTGCTTAACATGGCGACCGTGCGCCCGATCGACGAGGCGGCCATCATTGCCGCAGCGAAGGAAACCGGCGCAATCCTGACGGCTGAAGAACATTCGATCTTCGGCGGTCTCGGCTCTGCCATCGCCGAAGTTGTTGTCGATCATGCCCCCGTGCCGATGAAGCGCCTCGGCGTTCCGGGCGTCTTTGCCCATACCGGCTCGGCAGAATGGCTGCTCGATGAGTTTGGCATGGCACCCGCGGCCATCGCGGAGGCTGCAGCAGCGCTGCTCAAGAGAAAGTAAGTCTCCTCCCAGGGTCGTCGCGTGTCTTCGGATGCGCGGCGACACCCTTTGCAATATCGTCGTTCAATCACCGCAAGGCTGAAACGAAAAAACTGCCGACGAAAGAACTCAAGTGATGCGCGCCATTCTGTCCATCGATCAGGGCACCACCAATTCTAAGGCCATTCTCGTTTCTGAAACAGGAGAATTGCTGGCGCGCGGTTCATCGCCGGTCGGCATCACATATCCGCAGCCCGGCTGGGTGGAGCAGGATCCGAACCGTATCTGGGCCTCGGTGCGCGAAGCGATTTCCGCCTGCCTGTCTTCGGCACTCTCCGCCGTCAGCATTGAAGCCATCGCCATTTCCAACCAGCGCGAATCGGTGACGATCTGGGACGGCGAAACAGGCGAGCCGCTCGGCCCGGTCTTGAGCTGGCAATGCCGTCGCACTGCGCAGGAATGCACCGATCTCATCGGCAAGGGCCATTCCGAACGTGTCATGGCGCTGACCGGCCTGCCTATTGACCCGATGTTTCCCGGCGCCAAGATGCGCTGGCTGTTGGAGCGTGCGCCGAAGGGCCGCAGCCTTCGCCTCGGCACCATCGATAGTTGGCTGATCCACTGCCTGACCGGCGGCAAGGTGCATGCCTGCGACGCCTCCAACGCGGCCCGAAGCCAGGTGCTCGATCTCAACCGGCAGGTGTGGAGCGAAGAGCTTTGTGACCTTTTTGGCATCGACATCAACGCCCTGCCCGACCCGCGCGACAGCAGCGGCGACTTCGGCGTGACATCAGGTGTTCCCGGCATCGCGGACGGCACGCCTATTCTGGCTGCCGTCGGCGACAGCCACGCCGCCCTCTTCGGCCACGGCGCCTTCAATCCCGGTGACGGCAAGGTGACGTTCGGCACCGGCTCATCGGTGATGACGACGCTGCCGCATTTCATCGCGCCAGAGCGCGGCATCACCACGACAGTTGCCTGGAGGATTCACGGCAAGCCGACTTTCGCCTTCGAGGGCAATATTCTTGTGTCTGCCGCCTCCCTGCCGTGGATGACGGACATTCTCGGCCTGCCAGATGTCGCATCTCTTGTGGAGCTCGCCGCGACCGCTGAACCAGATGGCCCCGGTTTCGTCCCGGCCTTTGTCGGCCTCGGCGCGCCCTATTGGGATTCCAATTGCCGCGCGCTATTTTCGCAGATCAATTTCAGCACAAGTCGCGCGCAGATGGCCCGCGCCGTTACCGATTCCATCGCCTTTCAGGTTTATGACGTCTTCTCGACCATGCGCGCGCAGTCGCCCTCCGGCTTCGGACAGCTGTTCGTGGATGGCGGGCCGAGCCAGAACCGTTTCCTCATGCAATGCGTCGCCGACATGCTGGACCACCCCGTCATCCAGCGTGACGCGCCGGAAGCCTCCGCGCTCGGCGCGGCCTATCTTGCCGGCCTCGCCCTCGGTCTATGGAGCGATCTCGACGCCATCGCCGCGCTCAACAGTCACGGCAACGCCATCGCGCCTTCGTCCGGTGACGGCAGGCAACGGCTTGCCGTCTGGCGCGACGCGATTGCGCGCTCGACGTTACCTGTGACGTCGGGTAAGGGTGAATAAAAATTCACCCTGGAGGGCTTATGGGCAGGATCAACGAACTTCGGATGATATCCCGCGTGGCGCAGATGTATTTCAGCGAGCACAGGCGGCAGGCGGAGATTGCCGAACATCTCAATCTTTCGCAGGCCACCGTGTCGCGCATGCTGAAGCGTGCCGAAACGGAAGGTATCGTGCGCACCAGCATCATTCCGCCGCCCGGTACCTATAGCGATCTTGAAGCACAGCTTCGCGAACGCTTCGATCTGCCGGAAGCCATTGTCGTCGATTGCAGCGAGGATCGCGACGGCGCGATCATGGCCCGCATCGGCGAGGCTGCCGCGCATTTTCTCGAGGTGACGCTGTCGCAAAACGAGATCATCGGCGTTTCCAGCTGGAGCCAGACGATCTTCAAGATGGTGGAAAACATCCATCCGCTGAAGGGCGCCAAAGCGCGTTACATCGTCCAGACGCTAGGCGGCATGGGCGATCCTTCCGTGCAGACGCACGCGACCCAGATCACCACCCGGCTAGCGCGGCTGACGGAGGCCGAACCGAAATTGCTGCCGGTCCCCGGCGTCGCCACCTCTCGCGAGGCCAAGCTTTTGATGCTGGCCGATCCCTTCGTTCGCGAAACCATCGATCTTTTCGGTTCGATCACGCTCGCAATCGTCGGTGTCGGCGCCGTCGAGCCATCGGAGCTTCTTGCACGTTCCGGCAATATTTTTTCCGCCAAGGAGCTTGCCGATCTCGCACAGGCGGGCGCCGTGGGCGATATTTCGCTCAGGTTTTTCGACAAGGACGGCAAGCCCGTCAAGACGCCGCTCGATGACCGGGTCATTGGCCTTCCGCTGGAGAACCTCTCCAATGTCGACCGCGTCATTGCGCTCGCCGGCGGCTCGAAAAAGACCGAGGCGATCGCCGGCGCGCTCAGAACCGGCGTGATCGATGTCCTCGTCACCGACAAATTCACCGCCGAACGACTGGTCGGCACATAAACACAGCCTTTATCCCATAAGGAGGAGACATGAGGCGCTTTGAAGGTCAATCCGTATTCGTGACTGGAGGCAACAAGGGCATCGGTTACGGCATCGCCCGCCGTTTTGCCGAGGAAGGTGCGAAAGTCGCCATCGCCTCTGTCGACAAGGAAACCAATGACGCCGCCAAAAAGCTGGCGGACGAAACCGGCTCAGTCACCCATGGCGTGATCCTCGATGTGCGGGATGCGGCGGCGGTGCGCGAGGCCTATGGCGCAGCCGAAGAGGCAATCGGTCCGCTTTCCATCTCCGTCCAGAACGCCGGCGTCATCACCATCTCCAAGATCGAGGAGCTGACGCAGGAACAGTGGGATTTCAACCTCGATGTCAACACCAAGGGCGCGTTCCTGTGCTGCCAGGAAGCGATCCGCCGCTTCCGCGCAAGTGGCACCAAGGGCCGCCTGGTTAACACCGCCTCCGGCCAGGCCCGCCAGGGTTTTATCTATACCCCCCACTACGCCGCTTCAAAATTCGGCGTCGTCGGCCTGACGCAAAGTCTGGCCAAGGAACTGGCGCCCGAAGGCATCACCGTCAACGCCATTTGCCCCGGCATCATCCACACCGAAATGTGGGATTATAACGACCGAGTCTGGGGCCAGATGCTCGGTGACTACAAGCCCGGCGAACTCATGGCCGAATGGGTGCGCAACATTCCAATGCGCCGCGCAGGAACACCAGCCGAAGTGGCAGCCTTGGTGGCGTTTCTCGCCTCCGAGGATGCGGCCTACATCACCGGCCAGACAATTAATGTCGATGGCGGGCTGATCATGTCGTAGCACTCAACCAATCGATGACGGCATCTGCGTTCTTCTCTGGCGGATGGACCGGGTAAAAGACATGCTTGATAACGCCCGTTTCGATAATCATCGTGAGCCTCTTGAGCAGTGTCAGGCCTCCAGCCTGGAAAGTTGGAAGGCGAAGGGCTGACACCAGAAGGAGTGAATGATCGGAAAGCAGAGGAAACGGCAGGTGAAGCCGCTCTGCTGCCTCTCGCTGATACTCCGTGGTCTGCGTAGAAAGGCCAAACAGACGCGTTGCTCCCAATGCCTTCAGTTCAGCGAAATGATCACGGAAGGCACAGGACTGTGGTGTACATCCCCTCGCGCCGGGTATTGCGTCCCATCCGTCAATCGCCTTTCCTCCGGGCGGGCTTGTCCGGGGGTAAGCATAGACTACGGTTAACCCCGGCTCACGCAGATCGACGGTCGTGCCATCCGTCGCAACCAAACCAATGCCAGGCAACTCCATCCCGGGTAAATGCCTGGCTGCTCCGTCGTCACGTGGGGTAACTAATTGCTCATCCCCGCCGGGTTCAATCATTGCCACCTCGTTGCTCTTCCTGTCTGTCGACGTTGCGACGTTAGCCGATTTTCATACTACCGCAATGTCATGTGCGCAGGTGCAAAGCTGCCGTCGCGATTCGCGCCTTCAGCCTCGATGGAATACGAACGCCACACCTTCATTCGATTTGACAAAGTCACTGATTGGCAAGTCTCTGGCCGATAGTATCGTTTTGGAATTTTCGCTGAAGCGATGTTCTGGGGCAACGGCTTCTTTGTCTTGGGATCGCTGCTACCGGGTGGCCACCACTGTCCCCATTTCCACAAGGCAATTGCTGCTCTCGGCAAATACGTCCTGCTGACTGAGACCCACTTTTTTTGGCGATCTTAGCGGCCGTCGTGCTCCCGAGATTTTCGGCGTCTGGGAAGTTGTTCTGTTTGGTAAAAGTCACGAAGACGTCGGTGGCGTTGTAATAAATGTCTTCCAACCGAGACGTTTGGCGCAGACACTCATCAGAAACAGGGCCGATTTTTAGAGAACAGGCCGTCTTGGCAGCTTTGCGCCAAGAGGCGGACATCCGTCGAAGCTGTCAGGATGATCCGCGCCGTGACCTTATAGCCATTCGTAAGTCTCCCAGCGTTTGTCGCGATGGGCGCGGTGGCGGCGAACGGCTGCCATCCGCAGGTTCAGACTATCAAAAAACTAAACAGTGAGCTCTCTTCGGACGATCTCAGCTCCTGCGCTCAAGGAATTCAGCTTGTCTCTTGCCACACGACGAGACAGGGGGGCCATGCCGCAATTGGTGCAGGGGCAAAGTTTATCTGCGTCGACAAACTTAAGCGCCTTGCGCAGCGTTGCAGCGACTTCCTCCGGGGTTTCGATGGTATTGCTTGCCACATCGATGGCCCCGACCATGACTTTCTTACCTCGAACAAGTTCCAGAAGATCCATTGGGACATGAGAATTGTGGCATTCGAGGGAGATCATACCGATGCCGGATTTCTGCAGCTTGGGGAGAGTTTCCTCATACTGCCGCCATTCTGACCCGAGTGTCTTTTTCCAATCCGTATTGGCCTTTATGCCGTAACCGTAGCAGATATGGACGGCGGTCTCGCACTTCAGCCCTTCAATTGCCTTGTCCAAAGTGGCAACACCCCAGTCATTCACATCGTCAAAGAAAACGTTGAAGGCAGGTTCGTCGAACTGGATGATATCGACGCCGGCAGCCTCCAATTCCTTTGCTTCCTCGTTGAGTATCCCGGCAAATTCCCAGGCAAGCTTTTCACGGCTCTTATAATGGCCGTCAAAGAGAGTATCGATCATCGTCATCGGACCCGGCAAAGCCCATTTGATGGGTTGTTTGGTCTGCTGGCGCAAAAACTTGGCGTCTTCGACGAACACGGACTTCTGGCGAGACACGGCGCCGACGACTGTCGGGACACTCGCATCGTAGCGATCGCGAATTCTGACTGTCTCGCGTTTTGCAAAATCGACCCCGTCGAGGTGCTCGATGAAAGTCGTGACGAAATGTTGGCGTGTTTGCTCGCCATCACTGACGATGTCGATGCCGGCCTGTTGCTGATCGTCGAGTGAAAGGCGCAGGGCATCTCTCTTGCCTTCCAGTAATTCCTCGCCCTCCAGCTTCCAGGGCGACCACAGTTTTTCGGGCTGCGCAAGCCAGGAGGGTTTCGGCAGGCTGCCAGCGGTCGATGTGGGGAGAAGTTTCTTCACGATGGGACCTCTTCTAAGTGATGCTCAGGCGGGGCGGTGAGCAAACAATTGCTCAAGGACGGCGCGGTATGGCTTGATGAAGTGTTTTTCGGTGAACTTACCCTGATCCACCGCCAAGCGATTTCGTTCGTCGCGATCGTAAATGACCCGGGTCAGCGAATAGTCCTGGTGCTTCAGGTTGGGCTGGTAAAATGTCCCGGCTGCTGCGTTCGCATTGTAGATTTCGGGGCGATAAATTCTCTGAAACGTTTCCATCGTGCTGATGACGCCGATTAGCTCAATATTGGAGTAGTCGCCCAGCAAGTCCCCAACAAAGTAGAAGGCCAACGGCGCAACGCTGCCTGCTGGCATGAAGTAGCGAACCTGCAATCCCATTTTCCCGAAATACTGGTCGGTGGACGAGAACCCATTCTGCCGGTATTCGACGCCCATGACGGGGTGATGATTTTCGGTCCGGTAATAGGTCTTGCTGGTCGAGGCGCTGATGCAAATGACCGGCGGCTTGCGAAAGTACGAGCGGTAGGCATCCGACCGCAGAAAAGACTTGAACAGGTTTCCATGCAGGTCGCCGAAGTCGGCCGGAATGCTGAAGGCAGGAACGCTCTTGTTATGCTCCGGCAGCACAATGCTGAAGTCGTAGTCTCGCACATAGGAGGAGAAGTTATTCCCCACAATGCCGTCGATACGTTCACTGGTTTTGTGATCGATGATCGTCGTCTTCAGTATCTCGATGAGGGGAAATTTTTCACCTGCGACATCGAAGCTCATGTCGACCGAAATGATCTCCAACTCTACCGAGTATCGGTCCGATTTGGGATTATCCCAGTGCGCGAGGGCGTTGAAGCGGCTGTCGATCATGCGCATGACATTGCGCAGGTTTTCCTGCCGCTTTTCGCCCCTTGCCAGATTGGCGAAATTGGTGGTGATGCGCGTATTTTCTGAAGGACGATAGTCCTCATCGAAGGGTACGCTCGTGATCGTAAAAATGCAGGTCTGAGACATGTTGTGCCCCTATAAAGTTGGGGGCATGGGTCTGCGGACGCATAGCAAGAGAGGCCGCGACAATGCAGCCTTTGCTACGGCACACTGGGACACCCCGCCCGTGGACGTTATTTCACCAAAGGCAGGTCTCCTGGCTCACGGATCATCACTTCCGTCCGTCTTCCCGGGGTAAACCAGTGACATATTGGACTTCAGCTCGCCGCTTACAGTTGCGGGGGCAGCGTCGGCTTTGCCGCATGACACGGAGCACCGACTTCCCTCTTAGCCCCGGCACGTTGCGTGCAACGACTGGGGAACCTTAGGCGTGACGACCATATTGTAAGCCACGTCATCGGTCAACATCATATAACGATATCTTTATGTCTTTAAGTTTGCATTTCCATCGCCGGTTCCGACCGAACAGATTGCATTCGGCGCGGCAGTCAACGTTGCGGTTTTACGCTTTTCGCCGCTTTCAGCAGCGTCATGCGTCCCAGTTTTCAATCTCCGGCGCAACGGCCTGGAGCAATATCCTTCTGCTGCCGCCGAGACGAACGATTATCCCTCACAAAGACGAATACAACCGCTTTTTCTAAGAAAAGGGTTCCAGCCTTTCGCTGCAAGGATTGCCCAGGCAGTGGCCCCGACATGCGGCAACCTGAAATATTTGAAGTCGGCAAAGGTCGAGGTCGGCCCGATCATCAGCCCGGTCGTCAGTTCGTCCCCGACTGTCGCGTAGATCAGGTTATCGGGAGATATTTGTGCGGCAATGGTGGCAAGCAGCGCCTCGGCCCGGTCGGCATCGCCGACCTGCTGAAACGCCAGCGCGGCCTGGGCCGTACCTTCCAGCCACACACCATCCCGATCGTCGTTAAAATCAAAACCTCCCGCAACCGCATAATGCCGATCAACCCAATGCAGAACACGTCCACTGCGGCCCCGAAACTCTGGCACGGCGAGAATGGGCCAGAGTTCGGAATCTATTCCGGACTGGCTCGAGTTGGGTGTGTCGCTTCCGGGTAGGCTGCCGACGTAAAACCGTCCCTGCTGCTCATTCCACATCGCATCAAGAAATTTGCGTGTATTATCCCGCATCGCCTGCCAGGCGCGCGCTCCCTCAATTTCGGCGAGCCAACCCGCAACGGCATATACATCGAGATTATGTTCCGTCGATTTCCACTCGAGTTTTGCCGGTGCAGGCTCATGACCGAATGTGCCACCTGTGTAGCCGATATCGCGGACGCCCGCCGTATGCGCATCGATCCAGCGCATGAGTTTGGTCGCTGCCTGCACATAGGACGGATTGCTTAATCGTTCACTGGCAGTGAGAAGCGCAAGTGCCGCCCAGGCCAGGTTGCCCGTTGCGCTGCCGACCTGATAGTCATCCTCGACCCACGTCTTGCTGGCCTCACTCCAGAAACCGGGCAAAAGCATAGCATCATTTTCGTTCGCAACGGGGCCGGAACGGTAGGCGTTGCGCAGGCGGCCATCGCTGTAATAGCGATCGTTGTTGACGGCGAGCAGCAGCGCATCGGCAACCCTTTTTGCCTCGGTATCGTTGCCACAGGAAAAAAGGGCAATCGTCGCCAGGGCATTGTCATAGGTGAAACCCGCATTTGAAAGAGCGGGATCAAGCGCTTTGCCGCCGGGTGCAGGTTCAAAGCTCCGAAATACGAAGGGGGTGGTGGATTTGTCCATCTTCCCAACGAGACCCGCACACAAGCTAACAGCAAGGCGGTCGCGAACTGATCCGGAACCGGTGCGCCCATCGCCACCAGCGACCACTCCTGTTGTGAAGCAGGTCATGAGAACTGTCGCGACGATCGATTTGACAGACATGAGTTTTCCGTTTGGTAGGCGCTTTTCCAAACAAGCCCGCCTCTAGCTTGCAGTTTACGTCGAGCACGGTCCCGGGTTTGGCGCGAATTGTCTTAGCTGAAGGCCCTTGCGAGTAACATCTGCATGGACTTCAAGAGGTCGCCCTGTTCCGCGACATTTTCGGGCGCATTGCGGAAAAGCAGCCTCAAGATTGCACGATGCTGGTCGGCAGTGGGGGTGAGAGTGAATTTGCCGGGCGTTTGCGACACCTTCGTTGCATCGATCTGCACCCAGCCCACATCGGGCACGTACAGGGACTCTGCCTCGGCGTAAGACCGGTTGAAATCCGCCAGGGTCGCGGTTTCGGTCGAAAGCGCCACGATCCGTACCGCCTTCACCTCGCTTGCGCACTGCAAACGGCCTTCGAGATCCACGCCGATCGGCTCTTCCTTGTCGACACGTGGTAATTCAATGCAGCAGATGAGGCTGGTGAAGGCAATCACCATAGCGACCGCCGACCAGATGAGGTTGAGACAATCTCGCGCCGAAAATTCTACAGGGGCGTCCCATGCGTAAACGGCGAGCAGAACTGAAACCGCGGAGGTGACGGTGACGATTGCGAAAAATAGCGCTGTAGGCCCATGAATGCGCACCTGTGACCGGTCACCACCTTTCTCCGTGACTTTAAAGGGACGTCCGAAGGGTTTGCGCATAGCCTGAAACAAGGTGATGGTGATGGGAACAGCGGTCAGCGCATGCGTCACTTCGGTGAACAGCGGTAGGGTGCGTTTTCCCGATATCCAGGTGGAGTAGGCCCAAAACAAAGCCAGTGACGACAGTCCAAATTTCATGAACATCAGCTCGTCGGCCTGGAGGGCGGAAACGCCTGTCAGCCAGTAGATCGATGGTGCCAGCAACAGGCAGAGAATGAAAGGCTTCGACAGCCAGCAAAACAGCCCGTGCAGATAATGCAGCCTTTGTGTCAGCGTGAACTTGCCACGCCACAATGGTCCCGTCCGCAGAAGGCCGATCTGAATGGTGCCCAGGCACCACCGCGTGCGTTGCGTGATATATTCTGGCAGGCCCTCAGCCGATAGACCGACACTGAGTTTTTCGTTGAGCCAGCGTGTGACGTAACCTCGCTCCATCAGGCGGTAGGTCAGCAGCATATCTTCGGAAAGTGCATCATGCGGAAACCCGCCGAGCTCGTTGACCGCCGCACGCCGCACGACAAAACTCGTCCCGACGCAGAAAGCGCAACCGACCGCGTCCTTGGCCGGCTGGAATACATCAAAGAATACACGTTGATCATCGACGAAGGAATTGCGGATGCCGAGGTTGTGCTGGATTGGGTCGCAATTAAAGTAAAATTGCGGTGTCTGCACAACCGCTACCTTGGGATCGGCGAAAAGACCGGTTACGCGACGAAGGAAGTTGGCCTGTGGCGCGAAGTCCGCATCCAGTACCATGATGAAATCGGAAACCTGTGGCAGCGCATTGGTGTGTTCAAGTGCATTGTTCAGATTTCCCGCCTTGGCATGTCTATTGTCCGGGCGCGTCACATAATTGACGCCGACCGTTTCGCAATAGTCCCGTACTTCCGGCCTGCGCGTGTCGTCGCAGACAAAAACACGCAGCTGCGGATATTGCATGGCCTGGGCCGCGATAACCGACTTCTCAAGGACGTTCAAAGGTTCGTTGTAGGTGCAGATAAAGACGTCAACGAGTGGCGCATCGGGATTAGTTGCAATCGCGGCTTCCCCTCTATCAGCCAGAAAAGACCAGTCCGTCCGCCTCGTCAGGATCAGGATCGAGCCGATGGCGTAAAGAACGGAGATCAGCTCGAAGGTGAAATAAATGTAGTTCCAGGCAGTCTCCAGAGAAAGCTCGAAGGGTGGCAGCGTATCGGTGGCGCGCCAAAATATGTAAAGGCCAAGAGACAGCAGCATAATCGCACTGAAGGCCAACCGGTCCAGGACCCTGCGCGGGTCGGCCAGTATGGTAAACAGGATCGCGCAAAGGGCGATGACAAGATTGACGTAGAGTACCGACTGAACATCGCCATCAGGGCTGAAATACATCGACT
Source organism: Rhizobium sp. SJZ105 (assembly GCF_007828365.1). Taxonomy (NCBI): domain Bacteria; kingdom Pseudomonadati; phylum Pseudomonadota; class Alphaproteobacteria; order Hyphomicrobiales; family Rhizobiaceae; genus Rhizobium; species Rhizobium sp. SJZ105. The sequence continues at coordinate 74,092 of NZ_VIUP01000009.1, read as the reverse complement.
TATCCTCATGGTTGGTCGGGCGCGCGGCACGCCGCGCGTGAATGAGGTTGCTTCGAGTGTCTTAAACAGGTGGTGGGTCGCCCTGCGGGTTTGCATCGCACTCCCGCAGGGGCCCGTCCAATCCATGCGGGTGTCAGGATTGGGTGCGCGGTGCCTTTCCGGTGGCATCCGTATTGCCGAAAGGGTGCTGGGTGATGATCTCGGGCTGATGTGCCCGGCCAGGCACGTCCGGCCGCTGTTGTGGCCACTCGATACCAGTGTGTGCGGATAGCGTATCACGCGACGTTTCGATCAGTGCCCATGCGGCCTGCCTGACATCCGGCAATTCGCTGACGGAGGTCTTTGCAAACTGGAACAGGCTGGCTGATGCTTCATGCACATAGTTCCGGGTTTTGCCGAGCCACTCGCGCGGCAGGCTCACACTCACCCATGTGCCGACCGAACAGGCGCCGTTCTCGGTCAATTTTTCCTGTGCCCTGCTGTCCATGCGAATATAGGCGTAGAGCTCTCGCCGCTCTGTTGGTGGAAAGGGCACGGCATAATCGAGGTCGACACGTTCGGTAGTACGTGGCACCAGGCGCTCCACCACCCCATCGGATTCTTCCGCCCAGGCATCGGAACTCACCTTCACCCGAGAACCGACGGAAAGCGCCTGTGCCTGACGCTCTGAAAAAATCGCCACGACGAAAGCGTTGCGGCAGTCAAGCGCCTCCGCCAGCGTGTCGCCTGCAACCACTTCACGGCCGGTCGCAGCCACGGGCTTGTAGAGCGTCGTGCCCGGTGGAATGGAAAGATCGGCGCGGGTCAGTCTTTCAATACGTGCGCTCTCCGCCGATGCCAGCGTTTCGAGCTCGCTTTTGCGCGTCTGCATGGTGGTCATCTGCATCCGGATCTGCAGCAGATCTGCGGACCGTGTGCGAATTTCCTGCTGAAGATTTTGCAGCGATTGCAAATCGGAGCCGATATAGATGCCTTGACGCGCGAAGTTCATTTCCTTGGTAAGTTTGTCAACGGCGACTCTGGCAGCTTGCAGCTTTGTATCTTCAAGTTGTATCGTGTCCGCTATATCCTCTCCAATTCCAGAATACATCCCCTTCGCCATCAGCTTCTGTTTTCGCGTGGCTTCCGCTTTTGCAATTCGGGTCGAATAGGTCACCATCTGCAAGGCTGCATTGGCTGCCTGTAGGTCAGACTCGGTTCTTTGCAGTAACGCCGTTTGCTGACTGGCAAGATCCCTGTTCAAATCATCGATGCGGCTGGCATAGTCGCCAATAATTCCGTTCTTCTGGCGAAGTTCATTATCGAGTGCTGCCAATTGCACCTTCAGGCCGATGAGCGTGGTATTGTCGACCTTGTCGTTTTCAATAGCAGCCTTACCGTTCTTGTCGGATATCTTTACCACACCGCTGATCGGTGTCGTCAGCGGAATGACTGGTGCATTGATGAGGGCGCGGTTCGTCTGGGATGTGAAGACCGGCGGAAACACAGAAGATGAAAACACCGTGGCGACAACGCCAAGGACAGTATAGGAGGCCAGCTTCACCGACGCACTTTGGCGCACTTCTTTGTCTCTATTGCGGAACAGCATGATATCAACTCCTGTTTTGTTGAACAGCCTTTCCTCCCGCAGTATTAAAATAGTTCACCAAGTTTTTTTGCGACGCAACATCGTTAAGATTGCATTAATAAATTTTTCGATATCGCCTAAATCATAGGCATCTGCTAGCGTTGAAATCGCAAAAACTCGTCCACGAAAAACTACAGACCTAAATTTCAATCGTTTCGTATCAGCTGTGCCTTTTAAATGGCATCTGGTTATTATGCGGGCTCTTACCTGGCCGCCCAGGTTGCAACCTATAGAAGCATCCGCTTGCCCAAGGCAGCGGCACGAGTCTGGTTTCCTATATCCAACTTTCGATAGGCCGGCGTCCACAGGTCAGTATTCGTGGTAACCAAAAAGGGGTCGGAACAAGATCAGGTCCTGGCAACACGCCAAGCTGTGACATTCGGCATGGCGTCGGTTCCGCCTTCGCCGGGTACGGAGAAGGCTCTGCGAAGAGCAGATTGCTGCTGGGCATCACGAGCATCAATGGCGAGCCGATCAAATCAGCTGCAATACGCAAGCGTTTGGCGGCGTAAAAACTTGATTGCAAATTTCATCTTATCTTGATTTGATCCCGAGCCAATGGTAGCAGCGTTTTCATGGAAAGCGCAAAACACCCTGAAATCCTCGAGACCTTTATGGGCGTACGCTCTCGTCTGATGCGCGTCATCTACCGTCGGGTCCATTGCCCGGCGACAACTGCCGATCTCCTTCAGGATACTTTTCTTCGCTTTTGGGAACGGCCGGGCCTGTTACGTGATGTTGTCGACCTGGCAGCCTATTTCATGATTACCGGCCGCAATCTTGCGCTTGATCACGAACGCCGCCGCAAGATCGCCCCCTTTGTCGACGGGATCGAAGGCCTTGAATCCATTCGTGATCCCGCACCATCTGCGGAAGCAGCTACCATCAGCCGTCAGGAACTGCTTCGCGTTCAGGCCGCACTGGAACACATGCCTGCACGCGCCCAGCAGGTTTTTATCCTCGCTCGTATTGACGGCCTGACATATGTCGAGATTGGCGAACGACTGGGAATATCGCCCAAAACGGTCTTTGGTCACATGGTCGTGGCGCTTGAGCGGTTGCGTGCAGAGGTCAACTACGAGCGCTAAAAGTCGCATGGCGGCTAAGAATGAGGCGGCGGATGCAGGATTTTTCCCTTCAGGAGCACTGTCCTGACAATGATCCAGACATATCACGCCGTGCAGCCGAATGGTTCGCGCTGCTTCTCGATGACAGCGCGACACCACTCGACCGTGCCAATTTCAGGGTTTGGCTCGAACAAAGCCCGGCCCATGCGAGAGCCTATGCCGAACTGGAGCGTTTGTGGCTTGGAGCCTCGGCCCTGCCAGAGGTATCAAGCCCTGCATCTGTCAGACGGCGAAAAATCCTCAAATCCGGCGGTGCACTTGCTATCCTGACCGCCGCCGGGCTTGGGACGCACGCATATTTAAGGCAGCAAACAGATTACCGGACGGGTGTCGGAGAGACCGCGCGCTTTTCCTTGCCCGACGGATCAGTTGCCGAACTGTCGACGGCGAGCGCCATATCGTTAAATTTCACGGCGGGCCAGCGACACGTCATTTTACAACAAGGCGAAGCGTTTTTCACGGTCGCTCGGGACGCTGCTCGACCGTTCTCTGTTGATTGTAGGGACCTTAGAGCTTTAGCGCTTGGCACTCAGTTTTCCGTTGGGATGCATGAGGAAGGTATCGTCGTCGCGGTTGCAGAACACACGGTAAAGGTCTCATCGTTGAGCCAAGAGCGGATCGTCAAGGAGGGGCAGTCCGTGCTTTTCGCCAATGACAAACTGTCGGTGCCATCACAGACGGATATTGAGACGAGACTTTCGTGGCGAAGCGGAAGGCTCGTTTTCATCTCGGCTCCGTTCGAGGATGTCGTTGCTGCCCTGTCAAAATGGCGCTACGGCAAGATGATTGTCATGGACAGAGCCCTGGCCCGCCGGCCGATCAGCATCATCGTGGACGTGCGCAGGGCGGGTCGGATACTGGAAAGTCTGGAGCACGGCCTGCCTATCCGTATTGCGAGCTACTCGCCTTTGCTGACGTTGATCTATCCGCAATAAAAAATCAGAAAATCGACCGAGGTTTTTTCCAAGCTGAAACGTCCCCTGTTCAGAAGCCCGAAAATGCTCGGGTATTGGTCCGTTTGCAGGGGGCAAAACGAGTGACACAGAAAAACCAAGCCGGCGGCTTTCGCATGAGACTGTACCGTATAATGTTGTTGGCGGCCTGCGCCAGTTTTACCACCGTCGTCTTGTCAACAGGAGCAGTTGCTCAGACCGCCAAGAGCTACGAATTCGCGATCTCCGGTCAGCCCCTGTCGGCTGCGCTGGTGCGCTTCTCATCGGTAACCGGTATCGATGTCGCTTTTGACGGTCCTCTGCCGGCAAACCTGCGCAGCGTCGGTACAGCCGGAAATCTCTCGGCTGAGGGCGCGCTTAGACGCCTTCTCGCGGGCACAGGCCTGACCTTCCGATTTACGACCGCAAATACGGTCCTTCTGATCAACCCGCAAAACTCCTCGTCAAGCGCCAGTGCGGTTGGCGCGACAATCCTTGAGCCCATCGTCGTGCAGGGAGAGAACGCTCGTGGGCCTGTAGAGGGGTTTGTCGCCACACAGAGCGCCACAGCGACGAAGACGGGCACCTCACTCAAAGACACTCCACAGGCCATCAATGTTGTAACGAAAGACCAGATTGCTGCTCAAGGTTCGACCACGCTGACCCAGGCTCTTCGCTATACGCCAGGCGTCATCAGCCAATATGGCGACGATTCGCGATATGACTGGTTTACGATACGTGGATTTCGACCAAGTCGATATCTGGATGGCCTGCGCCTACCGTTTGGATCGCGCGGCTACGCCCAGCCACGTGTCGAACCGTTCAGCCTCGAGCGCGCCGAAGTCCTCAAGGGTCCAGCATCGGTCCTCTATGGCCAGGGCGATCCTGGCGGCCTGATCAACATGGTATCAAAACGGCCGAGCGCAACTGCTCTCAATGAAGTGGAGATGCAGTTCGGCACCGATAAGCGTATACAGACAGCATTCGATCTCGGCGGTGGCGCTGGTGACGATGACAGTTTCCTCTACCGCATCGTCGGCGTCGGCCGGTTGACCGATACCCAGTATGACTATGTCCGCGAGAAGAAGGGGTATATTGCGCCTTCATTCACTTTCAAGCCGGATGAGGGAACATCACTGACGGTTTACGGTAGCTATCAGCACATCGACTCTCCCGGCGGCGGCGGAGCGCCGGCGCTTCCCGCGAACGGCACACTCTATACCCGCCTGTATCCGGAATTGCCCCGCAGTGCATTCCCAGGCGAACCGGGTTACGACCACTACAAGAGCGACCAGGCATCTGTCGGTTACGAGTTCGAACACGAAGTCGATGACACCTGGACCATCAGACAGAACCTTCGCTACTCCTATATCGGAACAGACACTCAGCGCGTTCAGCCCTATTGCCCGGCAGCCTGCAATCCCACGGCCTTCTACCGATATGCCTGGGCGTTTCCCGAAAGTGCCCGCGCCGTCACCGTGGACAATCAAGCGATCGGAAATTTCCAAACGGGGGACGTCGCTCATACCGCATTGTTTGGCCTCGACTATTCCTACGAAAGCAGCCGCTACGAAGAGTCCGCGCTTTCCCCAATTTTCACTCCTTTCAATGGACTTGACCCCGTCTACGGCGCAACGGCGATCACGCGCCCGCCGATCGCAACACGGATCGATCAGGACCGCAGCCAGATCGGGCTCTACGCTCAGGATCAGATGGAGTGGAACAATTTCGTGTTCTCGCTCGGTGGCCGCTACGACTGGGCAAATACAGATACGAGGACCCGGACGAGCGCCGCTGACAATCAGGTCGATCAGAGAGACGGCAAGTTTACCTGGAGGGCCGGCCTCGTCTATAATTTTGACAACGGTTTGTCGCCATACGCCGGCTACTCAACCTCCTTCAATCCGGCCAGCGGCACCGACCGTTTGGGTAACGCCTTCGAGCCTACTACCGGTGAACAGTTCGAGGTTGGGGTCAAGTACCAGCCCAACGGTAGCAACAGCTTCGTCACCCTTTCTGCCTATCACCTCACGCAGGACAATGTCCTGTCGCCAGATACGACCCCCGGATTCACGAACTACAGTGTGCAGACGGGTCAAGTCAGGATGCGCGGTGTCGAACTTGAGGGCAAGGCGGAAATCACAGACGCGTTCTCTGTCTTGGCATCTTATGCATACACCGACAGCGAGATCACCAGAGCCAATCCAAATGCTGCCGGTATCAGCAACGAGGGCAATCGCTTTGCCTTTGTCCCACGCCAGCAGGCATCGCTTTGGCTGGACTACACACTGCAGACATCGACCATCTGGGATGGTCTGAGCTTTGGCGGTGGCGCCCGTTACACCGGTCAGACTTTTGGCGACAATGCCAACAAATTCGACATCCCTTCATACACCGTATTTGATGCTGCCGTTCGCTACGATTTCGGCAAGGCAGACCCGAAGCTGGAAGGTTTGAAGGCGTCGCTGAATGTCAGCAACATATTCGACCGCAAGTATGTCTCGACCTGCATTGCTGCGACGGGATGCTATTGGGGCGAGGGTCGCACCGTCTACGCTACTCTCAAGTATAGCTGGTAGGATTGTGTCTGACGCTCGTTACCCAAATCGTGATTACAGGCTGACGCGGCGGCAATTCACCGCCGGGTTGGCTTCCGTTTTCCTTCCAGCAGTGGCAACAGCAAGCACGGAAACGCGTCGGCTCGCCGTGTTGGACTGGGGATGGGCAGAAAGCCTTCTCGCTCTGGACTTCAAGCCATTTGCTGTTGCCGAAGCCCCTCTTTACGGTGACCGCGTTGTAACACCTGCACTTTCGACAGACACGATCGACCTTGGCCTGAGATCATGGCCGAACGTTGAACTGCTAAGAGCCCTGAAACCCGAGCTGATCGTGTCTCAAGCCGGATATGGTATCTCTGCTGAACGTCTCGGCGCGATTGCTCCAACCCTTGCGCTACCGCTTTACGGCCCCGCCCGGCAACCATTGCTTGCCGCAGAACACGCCCTCAAGGAGATTGCACGTCGCATTAGCAGGGAAGAGCGTGCGACAGACTATTTGGAACTGTCCTATTCGAGACTGAACGCGATAGCTCACAACGCAAAAGACTACGACGGGCGCGCCCTTTTGATCATCAAGTTTACGGATGACAGGCTTATCGATATCTACGGCGCAGGTGGCTTGTTCGATGATGTCCTGAAACGGATCGGCATTGCCAACGCATGGGATGGCAAGACCAATAACTGGGGCTTCGCAACGGCGGGATTGGAGGCGATCGCGCGCTATCCTGAAGCAAGACTGGTCATCATCGAGCCGGGTCCACCGGGCCTTTTTTTGCAAAGCGCACTATGGAACGCCTTGCCGGCCGTACGGAATGGTCGTGTATCGATGATTCCACCCACGTGGGTATTTGGCGCGTTTCCATCAGCGATGCGGTTTGCCGAAGTCCTACGGCAGAGTCTCGGCATCGCATGAGAAACCGTTTCATCACCCCACCGCGCCTCGCCTTTACCATCACACTGGCAGCGATCGCGCTCCACGCCTTTGCCGTTGGTCACTATGTGGCGATCTCCGACATTCCAGCGGCCTTATGGCAGCCGGATCCAGCTTCGTTCGGCCAGATCTATGTCTATTTCTCGATTGTCCCACGGTTCCTCGTCGCTCTGCTGGCTGGTGGTGCGCTTGCTTTCACGGGTGTAATATTCCAGCAGCTCCTGAAAAACCCTCTGGCAGAACCCTCGACGCTCGGGATACTTTCTGGCGCTCAGTTGGCGATCACCCTTCTTTCCCTTTCTGCAGCTGCAGTTACGGCAGGCGAGCGCGAGATAGCCGGGCTTGTAGGCGGCCTTGTCGCCGTAACACTCGTCGCGGGACTGGGAAAAGCTTCAAACTTCGCACCGATGACACTCCTTCTCTGCGGGATGGTGATCAGCTTTTCCGCCGGCTCGGCCTCCGTCATACTAGCCTTGTTTCACCACGAATATCTGCGCGGGGTGTTCATCTGGGGAAGTGGTTCACTCATCCAGAATGACTATTCCAACGCGACCGCATTGGCCTTGCGCATGATCGTGCTGATACCGCTGCTGTTGCTGTTCTTTCGACCGCTTTCAGTTATCGGTCTTGATGAAAGCCGTGCCCGCAGCCTCGGACTGTCCCCGGGCGGGTTGCGCGCGGCGGTACTGTTTATCGCAACCGTACTGTCGGCTGTTGTTGTAGCCCGCGTCGGCGTCATCGCGTTCGTCGGCCTTGCAGCCACCAACCTCGCCCGAATAGTTGGCGCTCGAACGCTCCGCCAACGACTGCTGTGGGGAGGACTGCTTGGTGCCGGCCTCCTGCTGTTCGCTGACAGTCTCGTGCTTGCTGGAGCGCCCGTCGTCGGTGAGGTGCCAACGGGTACCGCCACCGCAATCATCGGCGCCATAGTGATGTTGGTGCTCATCAAACATGTACCCCATTCCATTGACCAGCTTAACAGCAATGCCCTGAACCAAAGAGAGAACCCTCTGGCAGGCTGCTTTTTGCTGCCAGGTTCTCTTGCCATTGCTGCCGTTATCGCATTGTTCTCGCTGACCGAGAGCTTCATAGCTGGCGGGGTGGAAACATCCGTGTTGTTTGCCGGTCGATGGCCAAGGGTCCTGACCTCGGCAAGTGCTGGCGCAATGCTGGCCATTGCGGGTTCCCTCACACAAACGATCACGCGTAATCCCATAGCGAGCCCGGAAGGGCTCGGCATCAGTGCCGGAGCCGGACTGGGGATTATCGCAGCTTTCTTCGCCGGAGGAATGGCGTCGCCTATTTTGCCGCTTGCCGGCGGCATAACCGGTGCAGTCGCCGCGTTTGCGATCATTCTGCTTGTGGCAAAAGGGAAAAGCTATGCGCCTGGACCTGTTCTTCTGTCTGGCATAGCCATCAGTGCGCTCGCGACTGCGATAATTTCGCTCATTGTTGCCAGTGGCGATCCGCGCGCAAGTTACATTCTGGCGTGGACCATGGGCCCTACCTTTCGTGCAACCGGCTTCGTCGCGAGCATCGCTGCAGCCTTGGTTTTGATCGGGCTGGCCATCTCGCCACTCTTGCGCCGCCCGCTAGAGGTCTTGGCGCTTGGGGACAGCACTGCACGCTCTCTTGGACTCAATCCGGCGCGATCCCGCCTCGTGCTTTTGCTGTTCATTGCTGTCCTGACGGGAGCTGCGACCGTGATTGTTGGCCCGTTAAGCTTCGTCGGCATGATGGCACCGCACATCGCCCGAGCGGCCGGGGCACGCGGCCAAATCCTGACGCTTCTCACGGCGAGCGCGGTCGGCGCAACGCTGATGATCTCAGCCGACTGGTTGGGACGGGCTGCCGACTTTCCCTATGAGATTCCGGCAGGCGTCATCGCCGCCTTTATCGGGGGGCCATACTTTCTGTGGGTGATCCGCTCGCGGGGCAGACAAAGCCCCAGGTTCTAAAAATGAGGTAACAGCCTTGGTTCAGATATCCGAAGACAGCAGAACGAGAACCATCTCGAGGATACCCCTTTTTGAGTTGGAGCGGGCCAGTTTCTCCGTCGGAACTCGGGTTTTGCTCGAACCACTGACAATAAGTTTGCCAGCACGGCGAATTATCGGCCTGATCGGGCACAATGGCTCTGGCAAGTCGACATTGATCAAGCTCCTGGCCCGCCAAAATCCACTCAGTGCTGGCAAGATTTCCTTTGATGGAAAAGACTTGCATGAATGGGGCAGCAGGCCGTTCGCTCGTAAGGTGGCCTATTTGCCCCAGCAGGCGCCCGATACTGCAGGTATGCTTGTCAGCGAGCTAGTCGCGCTCGGACGATATCCATGGCACGGCGCTCTTGGCCGGTTTGGCCTTGAGGACAAGACGAGGGTGGAGGAAGCGATGAGGCTGACAGACGTGGCGCGTTATCGCGCGCGCTTCATCGATACGCTTTCAGGTGGGGAGCGGCAGCGGGTCTGGCTCGCGATGCTCGTTGCGCAAAACCCCGATTGTCTCCTCCTTGATGAGCCGACCTCGGCCCTTGATATCGCCCACCAGATCGACATCCTCACGCTTGTTCGCCGGCTCGTTGACGAGCGTGGACTTGGGGCCATCGTCGTGCTCCACGACGTGAACATGGCGGCTCGCTTTTGTGACGAAATCCTGGCACTTCATTGCGGAAAACTCATTGCACGTGGAGGACCAGAGGACATCGTGGCCCCGGATCAACTGCAAGCAATCTACGAGACCCGAATGGGCGTTATGCGCCATCCTGATAGCGGTCTACCGCTAGCATATCCACGCAGTTGAAAGGATCAGAACCGGCGACGCCGTTATTAAGGCAGATGCGTGGAGACAACAGCGCCTGCATTTACTGCCCTTGCGTTCCGTCCTATGTCATTAGCTCCAGCTCGTGGCCTGGATGAACACCAAACTGCCCATCTATTTTGTCGGAAAAATAATACGAGCCTGCCTTCCGGTTTCCTGAAGAAGGCAGAGAAGTCCGCCGCCATATACCAACTCGAAAGGCTTGTCGGATGGGAAATGAGCAGATTTCCATTTTCCAACGATAGGTCGACCCTTCGACATGATGGACATGCGGCGAGACAGCCACCATAGTGCCGAAAAAGAGCGGCGCGCCAGACAGACGCTTAACAGCGGTGCGTGCCAACGGACGGGGCTGAAATACCGGTGAAGGCCGAAGCTTTGCAGCAGTGAAGGAAGAGTTCTAAAAGTGGCCGTGCCGTGATCGATAAAGGTTCGGCCTGCCTGCTGGCTCAGTTGAATGCCCTGCTACATTAACGAGTTGTACGTCGCTGGAGGATTTGGCTGATGAAAATGAAATTTCTCGGTGAGGCATTTTTCGCCTTGATGCTTTCCACCGCAGTCGCCTCCGCGCAGCAGGCGTCCGACACGGTGGCGCCCGAAAAAGCGACCGATATTGCGACTGCCAAACGCATCGAGTCAAAGAGCTTCATGGTAGCGGCGGCCAATCCGCTGGCGACTGAGGCAGGGCGTGATGTGATCGCCAGGGGCGGCAACGCCATCGATGCAATGGTGGCGGTGCAGGCAATGCTGGGCCTCGTTGAACCGCAGAGTTCCGGTCTCGGTGGGGGTGCCTTCCTGGTCTATTACGACGCAAAAAGCGGCAAGTTGACCACGTTTGACGGCCGCGAGACGGCGCCGATGGAAGCCACACCGAAGCTATTCCTGGATGACAAAGGTCAACCGCTAAAATTCATGGACGGAGTGGTCGGCGGCCGCTCTGTTGGCACGCCGGGAACGGTGCGACTTCTGGAGGAAGCCCACAAACGCTATGGAAAGGCCGAATGGGCAAGCCTGCTGAAGCCGGCGGAAACGCTGGCTACCGAGGGCTTTAAGGTGTCGCCGCGTCTTGCCTCCCTGATCGCATCCGAGGGAGACCGGTTGAAGAAATATACAGAACCCCGGTCCTATTTCTTTGACACCTCCGGGGCCGCCCTGCAGGCCGGCGCTCCTTTGAAGAACCCGGCCTATGCCGAGACGCTTGCGGCGCTGGCCAAAGGCGGCGCCGATGCCTTTTACAAAGGGCGAATTGCCGAGGCGATCGTCAAGACTGTGCGCGAGGCGGCCGACAATCCCGGCGTGCTGTCGCTGGCCGATCTTTCCAACTATCGGGTCGTCGAGCGCGAGCCGGTCTGCTTTGTCTATCGTGCTCTTGACGTTTGCGGCATGGGGCCGCCGTCGTCGGGCGGAATCGCCATCGGCCAGATTCTTGGTCTGGTGGAGAATTTTGATCTCAAGGCGCTTGGGCCAAAAAATGTCGACAGTTGGCGCATTATCGGCGACGCCCAGCGTCTCGCCTTCGCCGACCGCGAGCGTTACGTCGCTGACACCGATTTCGTGCCGCTACCGATCAAGGGCCTGTTGGACAAGACCTATTTGGGCGGGAGGGCAAAGCTGCTCGACGGCGATAAGGCGTTGACCAACGATGCCGTCAAGGCCGGCCAGCCGGAATGGGACCACGCGCTGCTTTTCGGCCGGGATGCGGCGATCGAGTTGCCCTCCACAAGCCATTTTGTCATCGTCGACAAGGACGGCAACGTGGTCTCGATGACGACAACGATCGAAAGCGGCTTCGGCTCGCGTCTGATGACGAACGGCTTCCTGCTCAATAATGAGTTGACGGACTTTTCCTTCAAGACCCATGATGGCGGTCTGCCGATCGCCAACCGCGTTGAGCCAGGCAAACGACCGGGCTCCTCCATGGCCCCGACGATCGTGATGAAAGATGGCAAACCGCTGCTCGCCATCGGTTCGCCGGGCGGCAGCCAGATCATCGGCTATGTAGCGCAGGCGCTGATCGCCTATATCGATTGGGGCATGCCTGTAGAGGCGATCGTCTCCCAGCCGCATCTCATCAACCGCTTCGGCACCTACGACATCGAGGCCGGTACAAGCGCGGAGGGTCTTGCAGGGCCACTGAAGGCGCTGGGTTACGAGGTGAAACCGGGCGAGATGAATTCCGGTTTGCATGCCATCGAGATAACCGCCGAAGGTTTGATCGGCAGCGCGGATCCACGACGCGAGGGAGTGGCGGCAGGGGAGTGAAACGCTCCGCCAGCGGAAAGGGCATGAGAAAAGGTCAACACGAAGGGTGTGTATCTCGCCAAGGGGCGCTAACACCTTGACAAGAACCTGCGGCCTCCGAATGCAATTGTGGATAACGGCGCACAATCTCTTCCAGATTGCGCGTGTGAGGCTGACGGTTTATCGGCAGCAATTACGTTCTTCCGGCTAACCACTACACGTGGGTTGCGACCACCGCTTTGTTTGACATACAGCCTGCAAACAGAAACTGACAGGCTGCGCTGTTCGAGCGCACGACACAAGAGGATATATGACCATGGCAACACCCCGACGACCGTCCAATCCGAAAGACGCAGCAGAGGCGCTGTTCAAACCGGCAAAGAAGGTCGCAGCGCCAGCCGTTGAACGGCCTGCAATTCCTAACACCAAAGAGCTTGTATCATTGAAAATCGACAGCGATGTGCTCGCGCATTTTCAAGCCGACGGTCCGGGCTGGCAAGAGCGCATCAACGATACCTTGCGAGCCGCAATGAATGCGTCCAATTAAAGCTCTTGAAACGTACCGACCCCATGCCCCGTCAATAGCTGCCGCTTCTCGGCCTCGCGGCTCGTTGGGCAAGCGTGGCGCAATCATGCGCCATTCACAGTCAGCCCGGACCTCTGTCGAATCGAGAAGGCCTCCTCCGCGTTGAAGGCGCTCGTACCAGGTGTGGCCCAGTGAACTATCCCGTGACTGTGGGATAGCATCGAAAGGCCGGTTGATCTGGTCGAGCCACAAAAGCCTGGTCATATCGCAGGGCCTTTTCGACCACTCCGCGATTGAGGAGGCGTTACTTTGGCCAGTACTTGTTCACATACATCTGTGTCTCACGAAGCATGAAACGGGCACTGTCTTCGGCTCGGTCCTCCCAAGCGAAAACGCAATTTGAAAGGACACCGTCGAATTTCATGTCGGCAAGAGTTGAGAAGAATACTTCCCAGTTGATCTCACCTTGGCCGAAGTCGGTGTGTTGATGGACGCGCACCTTCGCTCCAGGCGGATTTACAATGTAGCGCAGTTGCGAAGACTTGTTATGGTCATAGGTGTCTGCGAGGCGCACATGTGCAAGAAGCCCCTCGGTCGCTCGTAGGTTAGCAACCATGTCGGGACCGTAGAAGAAGGTATGGGGCGCGATGAACGATGCCTTTACAGCCTTTGAATTGATCGTCTTGATGATATCGATGGCAGGGGCGATTTCCTCAATCCAGTCCTCTGGATGCGCTTCCAGCGAGAGGATCAGCCCTTCGCGCTCCAGAATTGGCACGAGGATATCCATCGCACGGAAAAACTGCCCCTCACACGTCTCCGGACGATGCAACCCACTGCAATCATTCAGGCTTCGATCCGGGGATCCCCCTCGCCCGAACTCCGAGACCAACATCGGGCATTCCATCTCTGCCGCAATTTCGATGGCACGCTTCCAGTTCTCTATCGCCGTTTGCCACTCGTCTTGGTATGGGCTGGCCCAGCGGTACATTGGCTGCAGCGTTGCCAGGCCCACCCCATGGTCCTTGAGGGCCTTCTTGAAGCTCTTTACCCTCTCGGGATAAACCTTCGGACGCGTCCACCAGGAGAGAAAGTCCGGACGGGGTGAGAGCTCAACATAGTCGTATCCCAGCTCGGCGGTCTTTCGGCAAATTTCCTCCAGAGATAAATGACGGATCATGTGCGGATCGAGTGCGTGTTTCATCAAAACCTCCTGATAATATAAATTCGCCCCTTCACGGGAGCGTCGATGCGGACAAGCATCGCTTGCTGGACCACGTCGCGTGGGTGGCAATCATTTATGGAGCTGCGCCAATGGTGCTGCTCTCTCCATCGCGCTACCGATAATCGACCCAGACCCCGCCGAGATCGGCGGAACGAACGCAGTTCTCAACCCAGCGAACGCCCTCAACCCCTGCCGCAATCCCCGGAAACCGGAGGCTCGCAAGGCGTTCGCCATCGTTTTCGTTGCGCGCCTCCATAGCGATAGCAAAGCGGTCGTAGAGGTTAGCCCAGGCCTCGAAGAGGCCCTCGGGATGGCCTGCACCGATACGATCGTCGGCAAGTGCCTTTGCGTGCAGATAGCCCATGCCACGCTCAAGAATGCGTACCGGCTCGCCCTGAACCTCAAATCGTAGCTGGTTTGGCTGCTCGTCCCACCATTCGATCGAAGCCTTTGATCCGACGACGCGCACCTTTTGTCCATGCATGGAACCCGCATTGATGGCGCTCGACCAGACGGTGCCAAACGCGCCATTGTCATATTCCATCAGGGTCACGGCGTTGTCTTCGAGAGGTGCACGCGTCTTAACGAAGCTCTGCCGGGTACACAGAAGCCGTTTGATACGGAGGTCGGGCAGGATGACCTCGGAAATATAAAGCGGATGTGTACCGATATCACCGAGCACATAACTTGGGCCTGCGAATTTCGGATCGACGCGCCAGCGGGTCGCCGGGTTTTGAAGCTCGACAGCCTCGTTGTGAAACCCGTGGGCGAATTGCAGGTTGACCAGACGAATTTCTCCGAGCTCGCCGGCAGCAACGAGCTCGCGGGCATGCTCGATGACTTGGTGGCCGCTATAGCCGTAGGTCACGCTAACAATACGGCCACGCTCTGCGGCGATACGCTGAAGATCCTCGGCCTCGGCCACCGTGAAGCACAGCGGCTTTTCACACACAACGTGCAGCCCGCTTTCCAGTGCAGCCTTGGTGATCTCGTAGTGGGTATTGTTGGGCGTTGCGATCGATACTGCCTCGATCCCCTCCGGACGCTTTGCCTCCTCTGCGAAAAGCGCACGCCAGTCGGCGTAGCATCGCGAAGGCTCGAGCCCCAGTTCAACACCGAAGGCGCGGCCGCGCTCGGCGTCGAGGTCGAAGGCGCCAGCGACCAGATCGAAGTAGCGATCACGCAGGGCGGCGCTGCGGTGAATATAACCGATCTGACTGCCGCGACCACCACCCACCATAGCCCAGCGAAGAGGTCGTTTTGTCTGACGCGTTCCGTAAATCATGAGGTTTCTGTCCCGGATTGTTAGAAGCCAGCCGACTTGAGATAGTCACAACTGAGTTTTACGTCGGCGAGGCTACCGCCCGCGTTGCGCGGATCACGCTCCTGCTCAACGGTGATAAAGCCTTCATAACCAAGCTCATCAAGAAGGGCGCGAATGACGGGATAATCGATACAACCCTTGCCAATGGGACACATGACCCCCTGCGCGCAGGCTTCAAAGAAGCGAATGTGCTCACCCATCACGCGTCCGAAGACGGCCCTGTCGATGTCCTTGAAGTGGATGTAGTCGAGACGGTCGGCGTATTTGCGCAGGGTTTGGACAGGGTCCATGCCGGCATACCAGGTATGGCCAGTGTCGAGGCAGAAACCGGCGACCTCCTGGGGTATGTCAATGGCGAGACGGGCAATCTCGTCCTCGAATTCGATGTAACCGCCGGCATGCGGATGAATGGTGGCGCGAACGCCATATTTCTCGCGGGCAAGAGCGGATATCGCCCTGATATTATCCATCATGCCGTTCCATGCCGCGTCATCGAGCCGCGGTGCCCTGTCGGAATGACCCGCCGCATAATCGCGTTCGTCGTGTCCCCAATCCATCACCGTCAGATAAGGTGCGGCAAATCGCTGGCCCGACGCCTTCGGCGGCGTCGGCAGACGGGTGATCAGAGCGCAAATCTCGTCCGTCTGGCGCAGCAGGCTATCGCGGTTTTCCTCAGCGACAAGATCATTGAAGATCGTTCCGGCGACGATATAGAGCCCTCGACTTGTCAGAGCCTGAGAGACCATATCGATGTTGAGCGGAACATAACCATAGGGGCCAAGCTCCACTCCCCCATATCCGGCCGCCTTGACTTCATCGAATACCATTTCCCACGGCGGTAGGTTTGGATTGCGCACGTCATCGACGCCCCAGCAGCACGGTGCTGTGGTTGGTCCTTCCCTGGTGTCGCTCACTTGGTGGGCGACCCTCCCTGACGCAGAGATCTAGCTGGAGATATCCGATTTACAAAGTTGGAATTTGATGGGATTCAATCAGAAAACCGGGCGGAGAGGTAAATGACTGCACGCAAGATAAGCATTTCGGATGTTGCAAAGGCAGCCGGGGTCTCGACCGCGACGGTGGATCGGGTTCTCAACAACCGTGGCGGCGTGCGTACCGACAAAGAAGACCGCGTTTTGGCCGCTGCGCGGGCGCTCGGTATTGACCGGGCCCTAGATCGTACCCCTTCACGCGCGCTACGTGTCGCGGTCCTTATCCAACCGCCAGTCAACCCGTTTCACGCGTCTTTGCGCGAGGGTATCGATCTTGCATCGCGAATGTACGCAACACTGAACGTGCAATTCTTCGTCCATCACATCGATCCACGAAAGCCGGCGGCGATCGCCGCAGCCGTCCGCGATTGTCGCTCCTATGATGGCCTCGTCATCACCAGCCCTGACGATATCAGGGTTCGAGAAGCCGTAGCATTCCTGTCGCGCAATGTCCCGGTGGTTACTCTGGCGACCGACCTCACAGATTGCGGGCGTGCCGCCTATGTGGGGCCGAACGACAGGCAGGCCGGTCGGGTGGCTGGCGACCTGATGGGCCTTTTCCTCGGACGGCAAGGCGGCCGCGTCGTCGTGGTTGCCGGCTCACGCGATATCACTGGCCATCGCGAACGGGAAGCCGGGTTTCGCGACATCATGACCGAGCGTTATCCTGAATGCAGTCTGGCCGTGGTTCTGGAGACCGGAGAAAATCAGGAGGAAGCAGGCCGTGTCGTAGAGATTGCATTTCGGGATGACCCGGGATTACGAGGCATATATCATCTGTCCGCGGGTGCTTTGCCGATTGTCAGTGCTCTGCAACGCCTTGGCCGAATCGACAATACGGTTGTCATCACCCACGAACTCACGCCCAATCGACGGATGCTGCTAAAATCCAGAAAGATCAGCGCGGTTATCGACCAGAGACCCCTTTTGGAAGCACGCCTGGCAGTTGAGACCATCGCAAAGCTCCTCGGTAGAATGCCTGGAGAAGCGGTCTCTATCTCAACGGACATCCAGATCTTTCTCGCAGAGAATGCCTAGCGTGCGTGTATCAGTCATCCATGATGTCGCGTTCGTTCAATGCGTCGTATTTCCGTATTTCGCCTCGCATTTTACTGCTTCAGCGGCCGGCAAACACGATCGTGTCAGCTACCTGCAAATGAGAGCTGAGCGCAGCCTGATCGACCCAACGCTCCGAGATCAGGAATCGCCCTGATTGTGGATCGTCCACGGCAGCATCATAGGTGATGCTGTCCTACGCTTTCGTGTCGTGGATGCCACCGCATTCAGTTCTGTCATGAATTGCGACAGAGCGACGTGCATGTAGTCTATTATAATCAGCACGGGATAATCCCTGGATCAGCGCACCGACCGCCTGTTCGCGGCGACCGGGGCCTTGACTGGTCAATGGTGATCAAGCGGCAACCAGCACGATCTTGCCCTGGATGCTACTTTCTGAAGCACGACGATGCGCTGTCGATGCCTCGGCCAGCGGATAGGTGCTGTCGATCACCACCCGTATGGAGCGATCATCGAGCAGACGACCGGCCTCTGCCAATTGCGCACCGTTCGAACGCACCTGTGTCGTTGAGACGGTGATCTTTCGCCGGGCGGCTTCGTCATGGCCTAGAAAACCCAGCGGGTTGACGAGAAACAGGGCGCCGTCCGGCTTAATGCTGGAGAGAAAGCCTTCCATATTCGCGCCGCCGACGGCGTCAAGCACCAGATCAGCATCCCTCACCACTGCTTCGGCAGCCGTCTTCGTATAGTCGATGAAAATATCGGCACCGAGATCATAGAGAAGCGCCTCGTTTTTGCCGGAAGCAACGGCAATCACCTTCGCGCCTTGCCACTTCGCGATCTGGACTGCAAGATGGCCAACGCCGCCGCCGGCGCCGTTCACCAGCACGATCTTGCCGTCGAGCGGAACCGGTGCATGCTGGAAGGTCTGGAATGGGTTCGGCAAATCATGTCCCAAATCGACCAGAAATTGCCAAGCGGTCAAAAGCGACATGGGCGCACCGGCAGCCTGGATGTGGTCTATCCCGGCGGGCTTCAACGCCAACTCCAATACCGGAACGCGAACATATTCGGCATAGGCGCTGCTTCCCGTCATGAGGTCATGCGGGAAGCGGACCATCGCATAGACCTCGTCGTTGACCTTGAACTGCGACACGTTTTCACCAACGGCCGCAACCGTGCCGGAAACGTCCGTGCCAAGGATCAGCGGAAAGCTTGGACTGAGTTGCCATTCCGGCGGTAGAGCCCGATAACCATCGCGCAGATAGAGATCCGGCGGGTTGAGGCTGGCGGCATGGACGCGAACAAGCACGTCGTCCGCCGAGATTTCCGGCCGGGGCGCATCTTCATAACGAAGAACATCTGGCCCACCGAATTCGTGCAATCGCACAGCTTTCATCATATCAGTCATCACGGCCTCGCTTGAATATTCGTTTTGATGACTGAAGATACGATCATCTCCTTCGCTTGATAATCATCAGATAATTCGCTTTAATAGTGCCATGAAGGAACAAATCGGAATTGATAGACTGACTGGGTTGATCGCATTCGCTCGGGCCGGCTCGCTCGGAAGCTACACCGCCGCCGCCCGTTCCTTGTCCATCTCACCCTCGGCGGTCAGCAAGAGCATTCAGCGGCTGGAAAAGCAGCTCGGCGTTTCGCTTTTTGCGCGTACGACACGTTCCCTGGCCCTGACGACCGAAGGGCGCGATCTTCATGAGCGTGCGCTCAGGCTGCTGCACGACGCCGAAGATATAGAGCAGGCGGCAAAAGCAGCGCGCACCGAGCCCGCTGGCACTTTACGGATTGCAGCATCGTTGCCTATCGGCCTGCACGTAATAGCGCCGATGCTTCCTCAGTTTCGCAGGCTCCATTCGAGGGTCAATATAGATCTACGTTTGAGCGATCACATGGTTGATCTTATCGAAGGCGGCTACGATGTAGCGGTCCGCATTGGTGATGTGGCAGATTCGCGCCTGCTTTCGCGCCGCCTTCTGCCACATCGGCTATGCTGTTATGCCTCGCCCGTATATCTGGCCGGGCGCAGCCCGCCGACCAGTCCAGACCAATTGGAAGAGCACGAGACTGTCAACCTGCGCTACCAGAGTAGCGGCCAGCTGTTCCGCTGGCCTTTCCACGTAGGGGACAGGGAGGTGGAGATTGTGCCCACCTCTAGCATTATCGTTGACGCGAGCGAAGCCGTGCTTGCGACGATCGCAGCAGGTGCCGGAATCGGAATGGCAACCAATTTCATGGCCAGCACTTGGGTGAGGCGTGGAGCGCTTATTCCGGTTCTGGCCGATTATGCGGTGGAACGGCACAACATCACGGCGCTGTGGCCCGAGAGCCGGCGGTCAAACCCGGCCGTCCGCGCTTTCCTCGACACCTTAGTGAAGTTGTCCTGACAATGGCAGCGAATGTCTGCTTCTGGGGCGACGCTGACTAGGCAGCATTTGCCAAAAGCGGGCGTGAGGACAGATGACAACCCGTCGACAAATTCCCCAGATTTCTACAAGCGGCATTAAGCAGCCACCTTATCCAGCTCCAACAGTGCCTCCGAGGGGAGCTCTATCCTGGCCGCGGCGAGGTTTTCTCGCAGATGTCCCCGTGACGATGTGCCCGGGATCAGGAGAATGTTCGGCGATCGCTGGAGAAGCCAGGCAAGCGCAACCTGAATCGGCGTGGCGTTGAGCCGAGCGGCCACGTCAGACAGGGTAGAGGATTGCAGCGGCGAGAAGCCGCCAAGAGGAAAGAACGGCACATAGGCAACCCCTCGGGAGGCGAGTGTGTCGATTAAGGTTTCGTCCTGCCGATGCGCAAGATTGTACTGGTTCTGCACGCAAGCGATGTCGGTAATCTTTCCGGCATCCTCGATTTGCTTCGCCGTGACGTTAGACAGTCCGATATGCCGGATCAGTCCCTGTTGCTTTAAACCGGCCAGAACTTCAAGAGGCTCGTCCAATGAGCCTTCCGCGGGGCCGTGCACGTCGAACATAGCGCGCAGGTTGACCACATCGAGCACATCGAGTCCGAGATTGCGGAGGTTGTCATGAACGGCCTGTGTCAGCTCCACGCGCGAGAACGACGGATACCACGAAGCATCCGCGCCCCTGCCTGCGCCGACCTTGGTGACGATCACAAGGTCGTTGTCATAGGGATGCAAAGCTTCGCGGATTATCTCGTTTGTAACATGCGGGCCATAGAAATCGCTGGTGTCGATGTGGTTGACGCCGCTTTCCACCGCCTCGCGCAGGACAGCTATGGCCTCCGGACGATCGCTCGGAGGCCCGAAAACGACCTTGCCTGCAAGCTGCATCGCGCCATAGCCCAGCCGGCGCACCGTATGATCGCCAAGCGTGAAGGTTCCTGAAGTTGCAATAGTGCTCATGGTCCATCTCCTTGTGTTCCTCCAAAATAGACAGGTGGCATATACGCTACAAGAAGCTATAATCCGGACAGGTTGTCCGTGAAAACGGACAATTGTTTTTTATGTTTGGAGAGCAGGGTGTCGGATTTTACGGATCTGAATGCGTTTTTACTTGTGGCTAGATCCAAAGGTTTTCGGCAGGCCGCGCGCGAAAGTGGCGTCAGCTCCTCGGCGTTGAGCGATGCGGTGAAGCGTCTCGAAGAAGACCTTGCGGTAAGACTATTCAATCGCACAACCCGCAGCGTGCTCCTGACGGATGCAGGACGTCTCTTGCTAGAGCGCACCGGACCCGCATTCGCAGAGGTGGCATCGGCACTCGACGAGGTGAAAAGCAGCCGCGGCCGCACCTCGGGGGATCTCAGACTCAATGTTCCGATGAGTGCGGCAAGGCTGGTCCTGCCTCCGATCGTGCCGCCGTTCCTAAAGGCCTATCCCGGAATAAGGCTGGAAATCGTGACCGATGAGAATTTCGTCGACATCATAAAGAGCGGCTGCGACGCAGGCATCCGTTATGACGAACGGCTCGAGCAGGATATGGTGGCGTTGCCGATCGGACCGCGCCAGCAGCGCTACGCCCTTGCCGCATCGCCGGGTTACCTTGCAAGAAGAGGCAAACCGCAACATCCACAAGAGCTGCTTTCGCATGATTGTATTTTAGGCCGGTTTTCGGGGCGCGCGCTTCCCTCCTGGGAATTCGAACGCGATGGGGAAGAAATCGCCATAAATCCTAAAGGTAGCCTCGTTGTTCAGTTCGGCGGCGGCACCGATCTTGGCATCGACGCAGCCATTGCCGGTTCTGGCATCATTTATATTTTTGAAGATTGGCTAAGGCCACACTTCGATAGAGGAGATCTGGTACCGGTGATGGAAGAATGGTGGCTGCGGTTTTCCGGCCCGTTCCTCTATTATTCCGGACGGCGGCTTGTGCCCGCGCCTTTACGCGCATTTATCGATTTCGTGAGACAATCGCACAAAGATGCAGCGAAATCCTTGCAGCCCGGCCCGTGAATTCAAAGTCCTTAGCTCTGTTTCTTGCCGCCGGCATTGGTCGATCCATCGTGCATATCGCCATAACACGCATCATGC
The DNA here is from genome assembly GCF_007828365.1 of Rhizobium sp. SJZ105. Classification (NCBI taxonomy): domain Bacteria; kingdom Pseudomonadati; phylum Pseudomonadota; class Alphaproteobacteria; order Hyphomicrobiales; family Rhizobiaceae; genus Rhizobium; species Rhizobium sp. SJZ105. Next base: position 52,265 of record NZ_VIUP01000009.1, on the reverse strand, counting down.
ATTGGACTAGAGCGACTATTCAGACATGGGCACGTCTTGCAGTAATCCAGTCCGTTAATCAGATATCGGATGCAACAGATGCGGCGGAGACGCTTTGGCTTGCCCTCGTATCGACGGTAGAGGATGGGCCTGAAAAGCGGGTTACGTGAGCCATCTGCCATGTGAGGCGATTCAAGCAGTTCCAGCGCATCGGCCACGCCATGGCCGCAAGGAATGTTTTCAGCGAAAAGATGACGTTCCCGCTGGTGACAACTGGCAGGGAACTCACACCTCATCCCCCGGCAGTGTGGCCTTGCGCTCGATGCCTTTTTCATCAGTGGTAACATTGTCTGCGAGGCCGTAGGTCGCTCGCGACACATAGAAAAAGAATGGAGCAGCGAGGCAGGCGTGCAGATAGGCTTCGGCAGCGTCATCGTGCACAACAGTCGACATGGCCGGAGGCTGGCGGGCAAGCAACGCTCGGGCTTTCGAAAAAAGAACCCCTGTAATCCTTTTCAGAACAGCGGCACGATCCGGCCTTGTCCCCATCAGGGATGGGGGCAGGATGCAGAGCCTGCGAGGTCCTTTCGAGGACAGACGAATTTCGGTCCGGACGATATCCGACCACCAGCGGTCGTTGTGTTTTTGAAGTGTCATGATCACCCTCCAGCTTCTAGCAGGATGACCCTATCGACAAACCGATCTGACAAATTTAGATATTCTCTCTAATGATCACTAAATACCACCATTCACCTCTATCTCTATCTGGTGCCCTCGCCGACCATGATGTCGAAAGCTCTTCATCGCGCGTTCGCGCTGTGAGGATCTACGTGTCTCAGAACGAACGCGAGGCTCCCGAACACCACCACCGTAAGGGCCAGCTTGTCATGCCGCTGCTGGGAGGCGTGACTTGTCGCGTCCCAAGCGGCATGTGGATGGTTCCGCCTCATTGTGGCGTCTGGGTTCCAGGGGGCATGCTTCACAGCAATGTGGCCACCGCCAACGCACGTTTGTTCTTCCTGTTCATCGAGCCGGGGGCTGCCGATCTGCCGAACCGGTGCTGCACGCTTTCCCTGTCTCCGCTCGTCAGGGAACTGATCATCGAGATGGCCGACCAATCGGCTGCCGCGACTGCTGACTTAGAGCTCATGGAAACGCTGCTTCTGTCAGCATTGTCGCGGATGCCGGTCGAGCATCTTCACCTCCCGCTGACGGACGAGCCCCGGCTTGCACGCATTGCATCCGAGCTGGCAGACGATCCATCCAATCGCAGTACGATGGCGCAATGGGCTAAACGAGTGGCGATGAGTGAGAATTCGCTCGCCCGTCTCGTTCAAAACGAAACGGGCCTTACCTTCGGCCGCTGGCGACAACAATTGCAGGTGATTGTCGCAATCAGAAGCCTTGCAGCAGGGGAAACGGTGCAGCGGGTTTCAGGGGATCTTGGATATCAATCCGTCTCTGCATTCATAACCATGTTCAAGAAAGCGCTTGGTACATCGCCTGCCCGATATCTGGGAAACTTCGACCGCTGAACGTCAGAAGGTACAGCGACACCTGAAAGGAAATCGGCCGGCTGGCGGAGCTTCCTCCCAATGGACACTCTCCTACCGTAATGGTTTTTACGACCCCAGCCGCCGCCTCCCGCGTGCCGCCATGCGCGCATTTCTCGATTACATGAGAAGCTATAACGGTCAAACGAAGGGCGCGCTAGAACGCCTCGACATTGTCGATCAGCTGATCGACCAGCGACTGGACCGCTGCGCTTCTTACCCACGCCACATGCGGCGTCAGGATGATGTTCGGCAAATCAAGCAGACGCATGAGTGGACGATAGTATGCGGCAGTTCGGTGATGACAACGTCGAAGCCAGGCCCGCTGATCTGGCCGGTTTTCAATGCGAGCTCCAGCGCGGGCCCGTCAACGAGCCGGTGGGAACAGCGCGGTTGAAATCATGCTGCGGGCTGAGGGCATCTAAGGGAAGTGCAAGGTGATGATGTCGCTAACCCCGGGTATGATGCCGAGGCGCTGGTGATAAAGCTTCGCCAGTTTGGGATAGCTGATGGACTCCGTCATCGCCGCAATCGCAAGAAAGACCGACGGCTCATCAGCCATTTCCGGTTGCCGTCAGACTTCCGTCGGTAGGGATGGAAACCGCTGACGACCCCCGTGCAACCGCGCGCGATCCCGCTTTCATGGCTTCAAACACAATCGCCGCACTATCGGCGCTGGTTTTTTCGAATGACGACCTCTCCAGACGATCACCGCAAAAGTTGCTGGGCCAACACCTGCGTTCGGGACATTTTGCATTTTTTCAATATCCACCCGCTCAATAACCTCCGGTGAGAAAAATCGTTTCGCCCGTCATGAAACTACATGCCTCCGACGCCAGAAAGACAGCTGCCCCCACCATCTCTTCCGGTCGCCCGGCACGCCCCATCCAGTTCAACGCGCTTACATATTCATTCCAGCCCTCCGGATCCTCGACGCGGCGGTGAGCGTTGCGGTCCGTATCGATGAGGCCGGGAGCGAGAGTATTGAGCAACACGTTGTCGCGGGCATAATCTCTAGCCTGACTTTGAATTAAATTGTGCTGTGCGGCCTTCGTCGCCGCATAGGCGGTAACGACGCTTTTAGGCCTTAGCTGATTGACTGATCCTATGGAGACGATCCTGCCCCATTTCCGAGCCGACATTCGCGGCAGTGCCGTCTGCAGCATGTCGACCGTCGAGCCCAGATTGACCGCCAGTTGAAACGCCAGATCACCTGGCGTCAGCGCCGATAGAGGGGCATTGATCTGGGCACTGGCGTTGATAACAAGGATATCGAGTGGTGCGATCGCCTCTGCTCGCTCGATAAGATCCCGACCAGCCCCGACTTCGGAGAGATCGCCTGCCAGATGATCCGCCGCTCCCCCGTGCGTAACAATCCGCTCATGTACAGCCGCTGTGGCGCCCGGCTTGACGCCATGCAGGATGACATGGGCACCTGCCCCAGCCAGCCCTTCGGCAATCGCCGCTCCTATCCCACGGCTTGAACCGGTAACGAGCGCCACGCGGCCCTTCAGGCCAAAGATGTTTTCAAGGTTCATCCTTTATCCTTCGAACAATGAGACATGCGCACCGGAAACTCCCGGGCGGCAGGAAAACAGTCCACCTGACAGAGGCGCGTCGGCGAGTGTCGAGGCCGGCAGGCGGGTGCGGGCGCTGGTGATGAACAGCGTCGACAGATCCGGGCCACCAAAGGCGATGCTGGTGGGACGGGGCACCGGCATCTCAATTACCTGGTCGAGCTTCCCGTTTGGAAGATAACGGCGCACGGACCAGCCATCCCAGATTGCACACCAGACCCCTCCTTCCGCGTCCACCGCAAGACCGTCCGGCCGGCCGTCAGCGACGGGAATGCGTGCGAATTCGCGGCATCCCGACAGCGTTCCGGTCGCGGGATCGCAATCATAGGCGTGGATGAGGCCAGGTACCGTGTCAACAAAGTAGAAGGTTTTCCCATCCGCGCTCCAGCCGAGGCCGTTGGAGACGATGATGCCGCCTTCCTTGCGTTCGAATGCGCCATCGGTGCTGATACGATAAAGCGCACCCGTGGGCTTGGAGGCGTCAATCCTCATCGATCCCACCCATATCGCGCCGTCAGGCCCGCATTTGGCATCATTCAAGCGGTTGTCGACGATGCCTGCCTCCGGGCTGACGAAGGGTGTGAGGCGACCTGATGCAAAATCCAGCCATTCGATCCCATCCTGAGACGCCACCAGCAGACGCCCACCGCGAACCGGAATGACCGCGCTGACCAACTTCCCGGTCTCGCAGGTTTCGTTCCGGCCACTCGCTGGATCAAACCGGTTGACAGCGGGATGAAGAATATCGACCCAGTAGAGCGTATTTTCGCCATCGTGCCACACTGGACTCTCGCCAAGCTGTGCGCCCCATGGCAAGACGCAACTCAGCTCGGCACTCGGACGGCCGGTGACAGACCGGGGCCTGGGCCTGGAACTAATGGCGACAGCCCCAGCCGCACCCGTGATACGGCGGGCGGCAGCAATCAATTCGCGCCCGGCTGGATGGATATTGGAGGAACTGAGCCGCGATGAAGGGCCAAGCGCAACAAGCACCCCGATCGGCGTATTGTCGCGACCCATGACAGGCGCGGCTGCCGAATTTACACCTGGCAAGTGCTCCTCATAAGAAATCGAATAACCACGTGCCCGGGTCAACGTCAGGTCGGCCTGGAGCGCATCGAGCGTGGTGATGGTTTTCGGGGTCTGCACATCCAGCGTCAGACGGTCCAAGAGGGCGCGGCCGACGGCGGGGTCCTGAAAGGCGAGCAGTGCCTTGCCGGGTGCTGTGCAATGCAGGGGGACGCGGCGCCCCACCTCGACGCGCACAGAAAGGCCATTCGGCGAACGTTCGGCCAGATATTGCGTCATCGTGCCGTCAAGCCGGCACAGCGCAACCGTTTCCCCCAGTTCGGCCGCCAGCCGCTCGAGTTCCGGGGTTGCCGCCGAGACGAGATCGAAACTCTCCCAGACCCTATGGGACATTTCCAGAAAACGCTGGCCCAGAACATAAGTGCCCCGGGCCGCATCCTGACGGACGAGACCATAGGCGATAAGGGTGCGCAGGATGCGTGCAAAGGTCGGCTTCGGCAGGCCGGAGGCGCGCAACAACTCGGCAAAACGTAGCGGTTCCTGCGCGTCGGCAACCATATCGAGCAGGGTTAGCCCCTTGGCCAGCGCCGCCGTGCCGCCCGGCGTCTCGGGCTTCATCGCCTCTGCTCCTTCGCGAGTCGCCCCAGCCTTGCGGCCGCCGCTTCGTCCAGCATCCGGTCCATCGTCCATTCTGCTTCAAACCCCAAAGTGTTTCTGATCCGCTCGTTGGACGTATGGTAATAAACGCCGTCGCCGGGAAAATCGACTGTCACGATGGGAAGGCCGGTCAGCGCCGCAATCTTCGGCAGAAGCACGGCGAAGTCGGCGGGTTCATCCGCGCCGAGATTGAAGATGCCGCCCGCCGCCTCGGGGTGATCGAGAGCGAGCAGAATTCCTGCCACCATGTCTCGCGTATCGGTAATGTGCATACGGAATGGACGGCCGTTTTTGTTGCGCGACAGAATGTGCGACGGCTCACCGATATCTCGGGACTGGAGCAATTCGGCGATAGCAACGTTTCCGAAATTCTGCTGCTGGCGGATGCGCGGCCGCAGGAAAAACCGGGGACCGGAAAAGAAACTCTCTTCGTCCAGCAGTTCCGCCGCATCCTGCGTATGCGAAAACCGCAGGATCACCGTTTCCATGGTGCCGCTTCGCTGGTGAAAGCGCACCAGCTCTTCGCCCAAAAGCTTGGTCAGGCCATAGAGCGAATTGGGGCAAAGCGGATGATCCTCGGTGACCGGCAGGAATTCCGGTCGGTTTTCCGGATAGACCTCGCCTGAGGAAGCGAACACGAAACGCCGCAGGCCAGCCGCTGAAGCGGCATCCAGAAGCCGGCGCGTACCCTCGACATTGACAGCGAACATACGATCGCGATCCGCCGGAGCCCAGGACATGAAGGCTCCCAGATGCAGCACGGCGCTCACGCCCTTCATAGCTTCGGACAGTGCCTGCGCATCCTCCAGCGACCCGACGACTTCCTCGCCGCCGGTTCCCGATGGCCTGAGATCAAAACCGCGAACGGTGCGGCCCTGTGCGCGCAAGGCGGCGACAGCGGCACGACCGACACGGCCCGTCGATCCGGTGACGAGGATCATAGCCGTTCTCCGGTCTTTGCATCGAAGAGATAAAGCTTGGCCGGATCGAAACCGAGCCGGAGTGCCTCGTTGCCAGGAAGATTGCCGGTATGCGAGACGCGCGCGATCAGACCCTTGGACTTGCCCTCCTCGCCATCGGCCACCCTTGCGCCTTCCGCGTCGAAATAGACGTATTTTTCCGATCCGAGGCTTTCCACCAGCGTCGGGTGAACATCGAAGGCGACCGGCGCATCGCCGAGAACGAGATGTTCCGGCCGCAGACCGACGATCACGCTGCCTTGGCGATCAGCCGCGCCCGGCACGGAAACATGTTGCCCAAACAGGGTAACAGTGCCGTCATGCAGTTGCGCATTGAGGAAGTTCATGCCCGGCGAGCCGATGAAACCGGCAACGAAAAGATTGGCCGGGTTGTTGAACAGTTCGTCCGGTGCGGCAATCTGCTGGATGATGCCGCCCTGCATGATCACAACCCGGTCCGCCATGGTCATGGCTTCGACCTGGTCATGCGTCACGTAGACGGTAGTGACCCCGATGCGTTTATGCAAAGCGCCGATTTCGGCACGCATATGGACACGCAGCTTGGCATCGAGGTTGGACAGCGGCTCGTCCATGAGGAAGGCTTGCGGCTGGCGCACGATCGCTCGTCCCAGAGCGACGCGCTGTCGCTGACCGCCTGACAGATCCTTGGGCTTGCGATCCAGATAGGGCGTCACTTCCAGAATGCGCGCCGCATCGTCGACCCGGCGGTCAATCTCATGCCTGTCCGTGCCGCGCATCTTCAGCCCGAAGCCGATGTTCTGGCGAACCGTCAGATGCGGATAGAGCGCATAATTCTGAAACACCATGGCTATATCGCGGTCCCCGGGCGCCAGATCCGTGACTTCATTGTCGCCGATGAAGATCTGCCCTTCGCTTGCCGGTTCGAGACCCGCAAGGATTTTCAACATCGTCGACTTGCCGCAACCGGAAGGTCCAACCAGCACCACGAACTCGCCGTTCTCGATCTCAAGCGAAAAGGGCCTGAGCACGTTGAGCGCGCCATAGGACTTGCTGACGTTGCGAATGGAAATATTGGCCATGCTTATTTCTCCGCGCCAGCGGTCAAACCGCCGACCAAATAACGTTCAAGGAACAGATAGATTGCGATGATCGGCAGCGCGATGAACACCGATGCGGCGGAGATGTCGTTCCAATAGGTGACATATTCGCCCTGCATCGTGGTGATGCCGAGATTGGCGGTCCAGTTGTCCGGCGAGTTGACCAGAAAGGTGCGCGCATAGGCGTAATCGGCCCAACTGAGCACAAAGGCGTAAAGCGCGGTGGCAGCAAGCCCCGGTGTTGCGATGGGAAGCACGACACGCACCATGGCGCCGATCGGCGAGCAGCCGTCGACCATGGCAGCCTGTTCCAGTTCCTTGGGGATCGTGTCGAAATAACCCTTCAGCATCCAGGTCGCGAAGGGAATGATCATGGTCGAATGTGCAAGCACAAGCGTCCATAGGCTGCCGATCAGACCGAAGCTCGAAAAGATCGAAAACAGCGGGATGACGAGTAGCGTGGCGGGCAGCATCTTGGCTGTGAGAACGAACATTCCCATGGTAGCGCCGCCCCGCATCGAATAGCGGGACAGGGCGTAACCGGCGCTGACCGAAACCAGCATCGACAGCGCAACCGAGCCGACTGCGGCAAGCATCGAATTCCACAGCCACAGAAGGATCGGTTTTGCCGCCCAGACACGGGCAAAAATGTCCCATTGCGGATCGTCCGGCCAGAAAGTCGGTGGCAGGCGGTAGAGTTCGTCGGTGGTGGAAAGGGCGGTAACCAGCAGCCAGTAGACCGGGAACAGGATCATCACCAGCGTAAAGATCACCGTCGCGTAGAGGGCAAGGCTCTGTGCAAAGCTACGTTTCATCAAAGCCTCCTCAGTAGATTGATTTCGAGCGCCGGCCGAGCATAAGCAGGCTGGCAATGATGCAGATCACCAGCGTCAGCACGCCGACGGCGGCGGCGCGACCGAAGTTGTGATACTGGAAGGCCTGATCATAGGTCATGATCGACAGCGTCTGGGTTGAACGCAGCGGGCCGCCGCCGGTCAGAACCTTGATGATGGAAAAGTCGCGGAACACCCAAAGCAGGGTCAGCACCAGCGTGACCCCGAGAACCGGCATCAGCAACGGCATGGTGATCCAGCGGAAACGCTGCCAGACACTGGCGCCATCCACCTTGGCAGCGGCGTAATAATCGGTGGGAATGGACTGCAGACCGGCCAGACACATGATCGACACGAAAGGAAAGCCCTTCCACACCATGGTGATGGCAACGGCCCAGAAGGCGGCCGTGGAACTGCTGACCCAGGGGATCATCTGGTCGGTGAAACCGAGCTTGATCGCCAGCCAACCGAACAGGCCGAAGGACGTGTCGAACATCCATGCAAAGATGACGACCGCGATGATTTCCGGCACCGCCCAGGGCAGCGCCATTCCCAGCCGCGCGACGGTGCGGCCCTTGAAGCGATTATTGGCCAGAAGCGCCGTGCTGAGGCCGACTGCGACGCTGCCGGCGGTTACGACGATGACCAGCTTTAGCGTCACCCAGCAGGCCAGCCAGAATTCCGGCGAGGAGAACAACCATGTGTAATTGCTCAGCGAAAACGGCCTGCTGGCACCGCCAAGCCGTGGTATCTTGACCTGCTGGAACGACAGGTCGATGGCCAAAACGAGCGGCCAGACGATGATGGCGGCAACCATCAGGACTGCGGGCGCGATCAGAATATAGCCGAGGAGATGTTGCCGGCTGGGGCGCGCAAGATCGAAGAACTTGCGACGCCCAGCCCGAACGGGTTCGGTCATGGATGGTCCTCCTGCCGGATGCGGATGATGGCCATGGCCCTTTCCGGGCCATGGCAAGACAACGGGATCAACCCTTGATGGCTTCGGCCTTTGCCTGCATGGTTTTCGCCACCGCCGCCGGATCGAGATCCTGAATGATCATCCGCTGGCTTTCTTCCATCACCATCTTGCTGAACTCGTTGTAGAAGAGCTCAAGTCCGGTCGGAATGCGGTCGATCCCCGCCTCGGACGCGGCCTTCATCGTCTCGATCAGCACCGGAAAATGCGGGATGGTCTTTTCGACACCCGAGACGTCGGCGGTCGGGCTTGGCGGGGTGTTGCCGCCAAGGGTGGCATAGCTGCGCTGGAATTCCGGTGACATCGTCAGCTTGATGAAATCCCAGACCAATGCCTTCTGGTCGTCGGGAATATCGGCCGGCATGGCGAGTACATTGGACGAACCGCCAAGCGGCGGATGAAGCGGCGGTGCGGCGTAAATGATGTCAGTCTTGGCCGAACCTTTTTCGGTGGTGCCGTAAAGCCAGGGGCCGTCCAGCCGCATGGCCATCTTGCCATCGGCAAACAGCTTGCGCACGTCGCTGGCGCTCATGTCGACCGGGCTGATCCCGCTCTTCATCACGGTTTTCCAGCGTGAAAGACCCTCCACCATCTGCGGCGTATCGATGGTGATATTGCCGTCCTTGTCGGTCCAGTAGGCGCCAGCGTCGAGGATGTAGTTCAGCATCTCCGTCAGATATTGACCCGGACCGCCTTTCGTTTCATGGCCTGTGCCGAACTGGTCGATAATGCCGTCGCCGTTCAGATCCTTGGTCGTCGCCTTCGCAGCGGCCAGAAACTCGTCATAGGTCTTCGGAACCGCGACGCCCGCTTCTTCGAGAAGCTTCTTGTTGTAGGCCATCACGAAACCGAAATAGTTGGTCATGATGCAGACGGTTTCGCCATTCCATTCGCATTTCTGCTGGCCGGCCCAGCCCGTCATGTCGATGCCGTCCTTCTTCAGCCAGGGGTCGAGCGGCTCGAGCCAGCCGCTATCGGCAAACATTTGAAATTCGAACGACGCCAGATGCACGATCTGCGGCGGCTGGTTGGCCGCAAAAAGCGTCGTCATCGTGTCGGCATAGGAGCTGCGCTCGGCCTTGGTGAATTCGATTTTCACGCCCGGATGCTGTTTTTCGAAGGCGGCAATGGCCGAATGCCACCATTCGCCTGTGCCGGCATCGTCCGTCTGCCAGGAAATGAATTTCAGAACGGTATCGGCCTTGGCCGGGGCAAGGCTGCCCATTGCCATCAAAACGGCGGTCGCGGTGCCGAGCGCCAATCGGTTTATTGTTTTGTTCATGGCTTCCTCCTCCAAAAAACCAGTTCAGATACGTTCAATCAGACCGAGTGCCGCCTCCGACGGCCTTACCCCAAGTCCGGGTCCGGACGGCAGGTGATACCTGCCCTCCCGGCAATCCATGTCGCCTTCCAGCAGGTGACGGTTCGGCTCGAAGATCGAATGCTGGAATTCGTGACCTTTGAGCGTTGACAATGTCGACGACGCCTGCAGGCTGGCGGCAAGAAATATGCCGGCGCCAACGGTGGCGTGCGGGATGACATCGATGCCGTGCTCGGAAGCAAGAGCACCGATACGGATGAAATTGGTGATGCCCTTATGGCCCATTTCCGGCTGCACGATCGCAATGCGGCAGCGCTCGACGCGGGCGCGCATATCCCAATGGGTGCGCCATTCCTCACCAACTGCAATCGGCACTTCGGTGTTCTTCGAAACCTTCTCCAGACCGGCAATGTCCTCCGTCCAGACCGGAGCCTCGGCGAACCACGGGTCGAAGGGCTGCATTTCGGCAATCAGTTCCAGCGCCCGTTCCGGCGTTTGGTTCCAGTGCATGTCGGCGGCAATCTTTGCATCGGGTCCAAGCACCTTCCGGAGATTCGCCATTTCGGCCGCCGGGCCATCGTCTGCCACCGGCGTTGCGAACTTGAAGGCGTTGAAACCGCGGTCCTGCCAGTATTTCGCCAGTTCCCCGCGGGCCTTGAGCGTCTTTTCAGGCAGGCCTGAAACATAGGCCGGAAACGTATCCACGCCGCCGCCGAGCAGGTCGCGAACGGACTTGCCGGCTTCCTGTCCGGCAATATCCCATAGCGCAATATCGAGCGCGGCGAGCGCATCCACGTAGAAGCCACCGGTATAACCGCGCACCCGCATCATGTCGTAAAGGTCGTCATAGATCGCCGAAGGGTCCGAAGCATCGCGGCCGATCACGAAACCGGCGAGAAGATCGTTGATGAGAGCGGCGACCGCACCGGGGGCGACGATACCGTAGGTCTCACCCCAGCCCACGACGCCGGCCTCGGTCGTCATGCGCACCAGAACGCTGCGGTCGAAGGTCGGGTAAACCGTGCGATTTCCCTTGCGTACGATATAGCCGTTGGGATTGACCACCTCACCTTCACGCAAGGCGCCGAGATAAGGCACTTTGCGCGGCTGCGTCAGGGTGAAGACTTCGACGCTTGCGATGGGGCTGTTCATGCGGCCTCCACGGCAACGAGGCCTAGTTCGACCAGATTGGCGTCGATATCGGCAATGGCCGCCGCATCAAGCTCGGGTGTCGGCGCACGCACACCGACGCCTTCGATCACGCCGCGGCGGGCCAGCACATATTTGGTCAGCCGCATGCGATAGACCGCCTGCAGCACCAGAAGAGGCAGGGTGCGGACATAGATTCGACGAGCCTCCTCCTGCCGCCCGGCAACAAGCGCCCGATCGATGGCAACATGTTCCTCGGCGATCTCCAGCGCCGGCATTGCCGCCGTAGCACCTCGGGCATATTCGTCGAGAATGTAACGCGCGCCGCCCCCGCCGATGACGCCCTTCAGTGTCGAAGGCGCATGGGCGACGATGTGGCTGATGGCTGGGCCGGCAGGAAGCGTCTCTTCCTTGACATAGGTCACCTGCGGCAACGCCCGCACGATCTCCACGATCGCCTGCGGCGAAAGGTCGGAGCCGCGCGGCGCGGGGGCATTCTGCAGAATGATTTCAACTTCGGGCAACGCCTCGACGATCCTGCCCAGGAATTCGATCAGCGCCGGCGCATCCGTGCCGACCGACTTGGGCACCTGCACCATCAGGTGGCGGATGCCAAGCGCCGATGCCGCCCGCCCGTGCTCAACCACATCACGCCAGTCGGCCGCACTTGCCCCGGCCACGACCGGCACCCGCCCGGCCACCACATCCACGACAATTTTCAGCAACGCCGCACGCTCGGCGGCGTTCAAAGTCTCCACCTCGCTGGCGAAACCGGGAAACACGACACCATCGACGCCCTTGTCGAGCGCAAAGACCACCAGTCGCTTCATACCCGCTTCGTCAATGCCGCCATCAGCCAGAAACGGCGTAGGCAGAACAGGTAAAATCCCCTTAAGGCCAGCCACCATCTTTCTCCTCCCGATTAAGTATCATATTTTGATACCTTGAATTCACTAATTGACACTATATAGACTTGCGACCTATGACAAGCCCCAAGATGAAATGAACGAGGAGGTTCAAGACATGGCAGCACCGGCGACATCGATCATCGTTGATTGGGGAACGACATCACTGAGGGCAGCGCTCGTTGATGAAGGCGGCGAAGAACTCGATCATCTTGAAACCGCCGACGGTATTTCGAGCCTTGGCAAGGGTGAGCACGAGGCGGCGCTGATGGATGCACTCGCACCCTGGTTCTCAAGCCATGGGGCCTTGCCCGTCGCCGCACTCGGAATGATCACCAGCCGCAACGGCTGGGTCGAGGTCGCTTATGTGCCGTGCCCGGCCGGCCCGGCGGAACTTGCCGCCGGCACGGTGCGCAGTTCGCTGCCGAACGGGTCCGATCTCGTCTTCCTGCCCGGTCTGACCGACCCCGCCCGCCAGCCCTTCCCGGACGTGATGCGCGGTGAAGAAACCCAGATCGTCGGCCACGGCCTAGGCGAAGACGCCACCTTGATCATCCCTGGAACACACAGCAAATGGGCGCGGGTGAAGGCGAAACGGATCGATGGCTTCCAGACATTCGTCACTGGTGAAATCTTCAACCTGCTTATCAATCACTCCTTCATCGCGCGCGGTTCCACGCAGCCGCCGGTCGATGATCAGGAGGCCTATCGCTGGGGTCTGACAGAGGCAAAACGATCCGCCGCCATGCTGTCGCTGCTGTTTTCGGCGCGAACCGGCGGGCTTGCGGGCCGGCTTTCGCCGGATCAGTTGCGATCCTATGTGCGAGGACTGGTCATCGGGCAGGAGTTTCGGCAAGCCCGCGAGGCCGGATGGTATGCGGAAGGAGACGAGGCAGCTATCGTCGGCAATGACGGGCTGAACGATCTCTATCTGGCTGCCGCAGATGTGTTCGGGCTCAAGACATCCATGGGTGCGGATGACGCCCTCACAAAAGGCGCTCTGACTGTCCTGCGGCAAGCGCTTTTATAACCCTTGCCGATCGCCGGTTGCCGAAATGGCGGCATCCGGCTTTCAAGACAATCTTTAGGACCAATCATGTACGACTTCCCAGCCAATATCGGCACCAGCCGTCACGAAAACGATATCATTGCCGTTCTGGCCCGCATTCAGCGCATCGGCCTTCCAGACAATCCGATCGCCTTTTATGGCTCATCCTCGTTTCGAATCTGGAGCTCCATCACCGAGGATCTCGGCTCGCTGGATATCGTCAATCTGGGATTTGGCGGTGGCACTTACCTCTCTGCCAGCCACTACCTCGACCGGCTCCTGGCTCCCTTGAAGCCAAGTAGAGTGGTGCTTTATTTCGGCGAAAACGATATTGCCAGCGACGGCCTCAAGGCGCAGACGACGCTTGCGCACCTGCGGGATTTGCGCGATCGCATCTCTCGAGCGCTACCGCAGGCGGACGTCTTTGTTCTGGCGATCAAGCCCAGTCCGGCGCGCTGGATATACCGCCACGAATTCGATCTTTTCAACCAGACGGCGCGCGACTGGTGCAACGGCCGCGAACACACGACATGGCTTGATCCGAACGCCGGCCTCATTGGCGAAAATGGCCTGCCGATGTTCCGTTATTATTTACCCGATCTGGTTCACCTGAATGCGGCAGGCTACGCGGTCTGGTCGGAAGCGCTTAGAAAAAAGTTAGGTCTGTTGAACTGAGACAAGGGGTATCTTTATCTTTAGCTCTTGAAAGGAGCCGAACTGTCCCCAGCATTGTTCACAGGCTGATTTCCATTGGATTTATAGAGCACGTCCGTTGAACGCGGAATCGCGTTTAGGCCCCCTTACTGGCGGAATTCTAATTCCATCGCTCCGATTGGTGATTTGGTCGCGGGCAACATGCCCTGAGCTTTCAACGATGTGCGTAGCCGCGTTCTAGCTGCGTCACGGGATGGCATGTCGACGCGCTCAGCAGCGTCCAGATTTAGGATTGGTGTTTTGACAGCCATCGCGTGGATTGCGAGCGCGCAGGAAAGCCGGCTGACCCCGGCGAAACAGGGACGACTCCGTCCGCCAGGGTGGCCTCTATCCGGCACTCAAGGATCTTAGTTGAGCCTACCCGCCCTAAGGCGACAGCCAACAATGTGCACAGGCTGAAAGACGCAGTCTCGACCACCGACGAGGAACGGTACACCTCGACTGCGATTCCAGAACCGCCGCCAGGATTTTTCGGGCCATCGTCGAGGCTTATTTGCGCTTCCGTCGCAACTCGTCGCCATGGATGCCAAAGTGCTGGATGATCATATCGACATTACGGCGGTGCGATTTGAAATAAATATCGAACAGATCACCGAAGACAGGAACACTGCCCACAAGAGCATCCATGGCGATGTTGCCAACCATTCGCGCAAGCTTTTCCTGCGGCACACCAAGGCGGCGCGCTTCATTGACGATATACAGGCCGACAATTGCGCCCGCACCATCACCAATCAGTGGCAGCAAACCCATGATGGAATCTGCACCAAAACGGATTCCCGTGCCAGGAATGCGGATCGCTGTGTCCATCATACGAGCGATGCCCGACAGCCGCCGCAGACGGCGGAGCCGCTCAGCACTATCCACGAAGTCGTCCGATGTGCCGTGGGCGTTCCACGTTCTCGCTGTCATACAATCGTGCTCCATAAAAGAGATATGCCTCAGCCTAATATGAATGGGGATGTGGAGAGTTGCGTTCAAGAGCGTTGCGTAAGCTATCTGCATCCATTGCAACCGAACCAGTTACGCTCAATCTCTCGGTCCTGCCTATGTGACAGCACCAATCGCCCTGCATCGCTCAGGACCTACACCCCTTTTTCGATTCCGATAGGCCACAGTAATTTTTAAGAAATATTTTCCCTTACATTGGCGCTACTACAGGACTGCTAGGTCGAGAGAAAGATGTGAGGCACGCCCTTGCATCTTTAACGTCTTTCGCGAGTTAAAGCTGATCTTCATAAAGCAGATGCGGACATGGCACATATTTTTTGAGTTCATCGGTGCATCTAAAGGCGGACTGCTGATGGACACTGGCGCTTTAACAACAAACGACATCGGAAAACTTATGGCCGTTTCTCATCAAGGTCCGCTGGCTAATACCAGGCTTTCTGGACGAACGATTCTCATTCTGATTGGCGTCGCGGTCATCCTGCACGTGGGTCAGGAAATCTTCGTGCCATTAGCCTTGGCTCTCCTCCTGACATTCACTCTGGCACCTATTGTCTCCTTTCTCCGAAAACACTCTGTGCCCAAGATTGCCGCCGTTATTTTGGCGGTCGCCTCAGCCTTCATGGCAATTGCGCTGTTCAGTTTCGTCGTCGCCACGCAGGTGACAAATCTTGCCGAAAACATCCCGACATATCAGCGCAATATCGTCACCAAGGTTCAGGCGCTCAGCCAAGCCGGATCAGGCAATGGTGTGCTCGAACATCTGAGCAAGGTTGTCGAGCGTGTCGGCGCCGAGTTGCAGACACGCGCCGTCGAAAGTCAGGACGAGCAGTCGACCGCACCAACCATGCGAGAGCCGATGCTCGTTGAGATCGTCACGCGATCCCATCCGGTCGAAACACTTGGCAATTTCATTCTTCCGCTTATCAGCCCGTTTGCAACGGCAGGTTTGGTCATCGTTCTTGTGATTTTCATGTTGATCGAGCGTGAGGACCTTCGCGACAGGTTCATCAGGCTGGTTGGACTTGGTGACCTGCATCGCACGACGGCAGCGCTGCAGGACGCTGGAAAACGGGTTGGGAAATACCTTCTGATGCAATTGGTGGTAAATGCCCTTTACGCCTTTCCCATCACCATTGGGCTTTGGGTGCTTGGCATTCCGAACGCGATCCTGTGGGGTCTGCTGACGCTGGTTCTGCGTTTCGTGCCCTATATTGGTCCCGTTATCGGAATGGTATTGCCGCTGTTCCTCGCCCTTGCAACATCTCCCGGCTGGTCGTTGGTCGCGTGGGTCGCGGCACTTTTCATCATCACCGAACTGATCAGCAATAACGTCGTTGAGCCTTGGCTCTATGGTAGCCACACCGGCTTGTCTCCGATGGCGATCATTATCTCCGCAATCTTTTGGTCCTGGCTTTGGGGACCGCTGGGGTTAATGCTGTCGACACCTCTCACGGTGTGTCTGGTCGTTCTTGGCAGATATGTCCCCGAGTTTAGTTTTCTGGATGTTCTGCTCGGAAATGAACCAGTCCTCCAACCGCAGGAAAAGCTTTACCAGCGGCTGCTCTCCGGCGACCCCAACGAAGCGACTGACAACGCCGAAGAGTTTCTCGAAGAGGAATATCTCATCGACTACTACGAAAAAGTTGGTCTTCCTGCCTTGATCCTGGGCGAAGCGGACCGCCAGCGCGGCGTGATGACAGAGGCTCAGATCGCGCTTCTTGCCTCCAGCGCCCATGCCCTCATTGAAAATCTTGCAGAGATTGCGAGCGAAGAGGAAAACGAGGGAATGTCGGAAGACGAACAGACTTCAGCGCCAGAGACCAAAGAAACAATCGCGCTACCGGACGGTAAAGGCAGATCCATTCTATCCCTGGGAGGCCGAGGGGCCATGGACGATGCAGCGTCTGCGATGTTATCGCAAGTTCTCTTGGTTCAGGGTGCGCAGATCAGACAAGCAGACTATACAGTGATTGAAGGGCGAGATTTAAAGGCTCTGGTGGCTGACGATATCGACACCGTTGTCGTTACGTTTCTCAATGAGAACTCGAAATCGCACGCGCGACAGATCGTGCGTCGTTTGAAGCGTGTAAGACCTTCTCTTCGTGTCGGCATTTTGTTGCCGATGGGAGAAAGCGGGCGCGAAGCGCCAATCGACCCACAAGACATAAGCGCCGACTTCGTTGCCGCTTCGCTGACGCAGGCCGTCTTGTCGGCCCTGAGCGACACAGGCCCTGTGGCCTTGAAAAGCCCCGTGAGAAAAGTGGCGCGCCAGCGCCGGGTGCAGCCGGTGGCTGCCTGAACGCAGCCACGAGAAGTCTGTCGATGTTACCAAGGGGCACGCATCTCGTCTCCTGGATCATAACGCATAGGACCACCCGAAAGCTTCAGCGCCTAGACTTGCACACGCTCATCACCGCACAAACCTGCATTCTGGAAAAAGCACGATGCATCGATACAAAGATTGAAAACGTTACGCGTCTCTAGGTATCTACGGCGAACTAAGAGCAGTCAGGTCTAAAGCTTGACAGTTGCGACATCAAAAGCGGCTTGCGGTTGTGAGACCTTTCAGCTTGGAGTCTCCGCTTGCTGAAACTTGGATTTGAGCCACTGATGTATGGATGACGTTCCCGCCAACAGTGAACCGCCGTCTTCTACAACACCGCCATTGAGGGAGGTAACAAGCGCTCCGGCTTCCTGGGCAATAATCTTGCCAGCCGCGTAGTCGTAATGGCTAAGGCCGTCTTCAAAATAGCCATTTAACC
Organism: Rhizobium sp. SJZ105; assembly: GCF_007828365.1. Taxonomy (NCBI): domain Bacteria; kingdom Pseudomonadati; phylum Pseudomonadota; class Alphaproteobacteria; order Hyphomicrobiales; family Rhizobiaceae; genus Rhizobium; species Rhizobium sp. SJZ105. The sequence continues at coordinate 34,776 of NZ_VIUP01000009.1, read as the reverse complement.
TGCCCGCGCCAACATATGCGAGATCAAGTGCGGCCGAGCCGAGTCTGCGGATGCCTGCCGTCTCGTTGGTGATGGTATCCAGGGCCCGGAAGAAAGCACTGCGGTCCATCGACTTCAACTGTCCGTGGATCGGCATAGATAGAGATATGATGGATTCTTCGGGCTTTTTCTCTTCCAACCGTGTCAGTTCCTTACCGTTCATCTGGGCACCCTGCCCTCGAACTGCCGTGAACATCTCGTCCCGCAATGGGTCAAGGACGACGCCCAGTATTTCGCCATCGTCGTCGCAAAGAGCGATGCTGACAGCAAAATAGGGAATGCCCCAAATGAAGTTGCTGGTTCCGTCGAGCGGGTCTACCACCCAGCGGGGTCGTGCGTCTGGCTTGCGCGTACCGGTTTCTTCACCCACGAAACCGTAGCGATCACCTGCCCTTGCCAGAACTGCGGCAATAGCCTCCTCGGCAGCAAGATCGGCCTTGGACGCATAATCACCCAAAGCTTTTCGTTGAACACTATCGCGGGACATGGCGCCGAAACGCGTCTTCAGTTCAGCGCCTCCGGCAAGTGCGGCGGACAATGCAAGCTGCATCAGTTCGTCAAGCGACAGGTCCGCCATCTCATACTCCCGATGGTAGAAAAGTTATCGTCTCGAAATCCACACCGACGCGCGAGTCGAGATCGAGTGCGTGTCGTGTTTCCACCGAGATGGTCGCACCGTTCTCCAGTCGAAGGCTCTGCGTCCAGGCCTTGCCCATGAAGCGGCGATCTTTCACCGTTGCATTGACGAGAGCGCTGCCTTTTTCGCGGGTCATTACCTGTTCGGGACGCACGACAAGTGTGCCCTTACCGCGGTGGCCGCTTCCTGTGATAGGAAGTCTCGATCCGTCAGCCATCTGGAAGCCGGCCTCATCAAATTCGCCCTCCAGAAAGTTTGCGCTGCCGACGAACTCGGCAACGAAGCGGTTCGCCGGTCGCGAATAAATTGTTTCGGGATCTGCAAGCTGCTGCACGATTCCATTCTGCATCACGGCGATCCGGTCCGACATCTCGAGGGCTTCTTCCTGATCATGCGTCACATAGATTGCTGTCAGACCGAGTCTCTTCTGCAGACTGCGCAGTTCATGGCGAAGAGCCACGCGAAGACGCGCATCAAGGTTGGACATGGGCTCGTCCATGAGAAGCAGCGGCGGGTTGATGACGAGTGCACGCGCCAGCGCGATGCGCTGCTGCATACCCCCACTCATTTCTGCGGGATAGCGCTTCTCGACGCCGTGAAGCTCGACCTGGGCCAGTGCGGCCCGAACCCTTTCAGCAACTTCATTCTTCTGAACCTTACGCAGTTTGAGCCCGTAAGCGACATTGTCGAACACGGTCTGATTTGGCCATAGCGCATAGTTCTGAAAGACGAAGCCGATATTTCTGTCCCAGGCGGCGAGCGAGGTCACGTTCTGCCCGTTGAACAGGATTTTTCCGCCATCGATTGGGTGGAAGCCTGCAATGGCGCGCAAAAGTGTCGTCTTGCCGCAACCGGACGGCCCTAGCAGCGTGAAGAATTCGCCGGGCCTGATCGTGAGGCTGATGTCTTTCAGAACTGCATGATTGCCAAAGGTCTTGGAGACGGCGTCGATGACGACCTCGCAGCCTTGGGTTGGAGTTTTGGAAGATGAGGTTTCAACCACCGGAATTTCCTCGAATTTGGCCGTAGCGGACAATGAAATAGAGAGGGATGTAAATGATCAGCATCAGCAGGATGGTCTGTGCTGCGGAGACACCGAAATCGGCATCGACCAGCGTGTTTTCGAAGATCACGGCTGTCATCGGCTTCCACGGCGGACGATAGAGAACGATGGTAGACGACAGCTCCGTGACGATGTGAAGGAAGGTGAGCGTTGCACCGGTTACCGCACCCGCCAGAACCAGAGGTGCCGTTATGGTGAAGAACACCCTGAATGGACGCGCTCCAAGACTGATTGCGGCCTCTTCGAGAGCCGGGTGAACGCGCCTCAGGGCCGCCTCCGACGCCTTCACCGTAAAAGGCAGGTTTCGAATGAGATAGGCAAGGAGAAGGATGAACCAGGTGCCGGTCAGTTGTAGCGGCGCCTTGTTGAACATCATGATGAGACCGATACCGAGCACCGTGCCAGGAATGACGTAGGGCATCATGACAGTGAGGCTGAGAACGGGGGCGATGATCCGGTAGCGCTTGCGTATAATCACATATGCAATCCCCAACCCGATTGCTGTTGCCGCCAGCGTTCCGGCAATACCAAGCGACAAGGTCACCCAAGCCGGCCCCATGCCGGTGCGCCACATAGTGGCGTAGTTTTCCAGCGTAAAGTTCGCCCTGGGTAGGCCGACCCGCCATTCCATGAAGCTGGAAACCAGCACCGTCAGGTGGGGCGTGAATGCCATGAGAAGGGCAATGATGACCGCGCCAAGCACTGTGACATGAGCAAGAGGCGATAGCGGCTTGCGTTCCAGCGCCCGCGACGACACCACGGCAAAACCGCGTCGCGCCAAATAGATTTGCTGCGCCATGAGGAACAGGCTCGAGATGGTGATGAGCACAATCGATCCTGTGGCCGCAAGCGCCGGATTGCGTCCTGCCTCACTCAGGAAGGACGTATAGATCAGAACCGGCAGTGCGTTGACATCGAGGCCAATGATGCGCGGCGTTCCGAAGTCAGACAGGGCTGCCATCGTTGCCAGATAGAGACCGGTGATGATGCCGGGGAGTGCCAGCGGAATTTCGACCGTCATGCGCACACGAGGCGGCTTGGCACCAAGGCTTTCCGCTGCCTCGATATGGCCAGCGTCCAAACTCTGAAACGAGCTGTGACTGAGCAGAAAGATGATTGGAAAGACCAGCCAGGTGATGACCCAAATGACGCCATGCAAGCCGACAATCGAGACATCGAGGCCGAGATAGTTGGTCAGAACGCCGTTTCGTCCCAGAAGCAAGCGCCAGGCGTATGCCCCCAGAAATGGTGGAGACACGGACGCCATAGTGACAAGAAAGACGATAGCAGTGCTGCCCGCGACCCGGTAACGTGCGATAAGATAAGCCAGCGATACGCCGATCAAAGCGGCAAGTCCGGTGGACGTCAACGCGATCAGCAGGCTGTTTACCGTGGCGGAAAGGGTTTCCGAGCGTGTAAAGAAATCGGTATAGTGGACAGCAGAGAGCGACAGCGATTTGTTTTCGAAGGTGATGTAGGCGTTCGCGGCATGTGAGAGCAGGACGGCGTTGAGCGACTGCGCCTTGATATCTAAAGGCGCTGGTGCAGTTGTCGCGAATAGCCCCCGGGGCGCCTGCTGCGAAAGCGTGAACCGAGCCGAGCCCAGATCGAGTTCAAGTAAACCTGCCTCGTCCTTACCAACCGAAATCGGCTCTTGCGAAGAGAGGCGCAGCGTTCGGTCATCCTGGACGTCTACAGTCAGACTGTCAGTCGAACTCAGCGTTATCGCAACGCCGTCAGAAAGTTTAGCAACGCTGTATCGGGCGGTCATTTCCGGGACGAATTGCAAGCCGTCTTTATTATGCAGAAGAGTAAAACGGCCGCCCTCCTCCAGGAGGGAGGCGGCCATGAGGCGAACCTGCGGGACAACAATCGTCAGGCCGCAGAGCACGAGCGCGACGATTGAAAATATCAGCCAATTGTCGCGCAGCACCTTCATTTTCCGCGAAGCTCCTGAAAGCGAGCCACGACCACAGGGCGCGGATCGACAGCGGATACGATCGTGAGCGTAGCCATGTCAGGCAGAGCGGCGGGAGGCGTTACATCCTTGCGTGCCGAGCGTCGAACGGTGGCGTCGCGAACAATTTCATGCGCCGTCTTGCTGCCGAGGAAATCGATGAAGCTCTTGGCGTCTTCGATGTGCTGCGCGCCCTTGACGATTGCTTGCGCATCGATCTGGCCGGTAACCGCATCGGTCGGATAGACGATTTCGATCGGCAGACCTTGAGCCTTCCACTTGGCACCCAGATCCTCGTTAATCCAGCCAACTGCTGCTTCACCGTCGCGTACGGCGTTGAAGGCATCATCGGAACCGGGAGCAATGCGAGCACCCTTGGCCATTTGACCGACGAAATCCCAACCGAAATTGCCAGCAAGAGCGGAAAGAATGACATAGCCGGTGCCGGATTTTGCAGGGTCTGGAATAATCAGGCCACCGTTCTTTGCGAAGTCCTGTGAGACGAGATCTTTCTGCGTCCTGGGTATGGAGCCGGCCTCGACGCGTTTGGTGCTGACGACCAGCGGCTGCAGCAGCACCGTGAACGGATGCCAGATGTGATTGGGATCGTTAGTCACCATGTCGGCGTCGGACTTGCTTTCGAACGATTGGAAGAGCGCTGCATTCTCTTCGAAGGTCTGCGTCGGTCCGCCCCACATGACGTCTGCCGAGGAATTGCCACCTTCTGCGCGCAGGCGCTCGATCAGCTCGCCAGTACCGCCGCGCACGACGGTCACCTTCACATCCGGATTTTCCTTGGCAAAAGCATCGAGGATGGGGGCAGATGTCGCCTCCCCATGAGCGGTGTAGACCACCAGTTCTCCGGCATTCACAACACTGATGATCGACGCCGACGCTAACGCGCCCGCTATTATACGCCGCAAGGTCCATTTCAGCATGACTATGTTCCCTTTTTAAAGTCACTGAGAAGAAGGCGACCCTATTAATCCATTTACCAGATTAAAAATCAAGCCGCCTTTTCTGCGGAATTACGGTCCTTGCGTTACAGTATTATGACTGAAGGCTAAGATTATCTGCATTGCGAACTGCTTGACGCCCATAGGCTGGACTGATAAATTCCATTTAATTTATTAAATAGGAATTGGCCCCGATGAGCTTGATGGGCAGCAATCACACATATTCCGGCCGCTACAACCGTCGCCTCGTTTTCGATCTTATCCGATCTGGCAATGGCATAAGCCGGCGTGACCTTGTTGATGTGACAGGCTTGAAGCCGCAGACCATGTCCAATATCTGCAAGGACCTGATAGACCGTTCAGTGGTTGTGGAAACCATCCAACAAGAGGGCGCGCGCGGTGCGCCGCAAAAGAAGATGTGGGTCAGGGCCGAGGCCGGTTGCTGCCTGGGTATTCACGTGGATCGCGACGGGCTTCTGGGCATCGTCTGCGATCTGGCGGGGCAGGAGTTGGGTCGCGAAACCGCCTCCGCATCGCTCGAAGATCCATCCGACACCATCCGTGCCATTGCCGATATGACGCAGCGTCTGCGGTCGGTTACCGTGGATCGTCCCGCCTGGGGCATCGGCATCGCGATGCCCACATTGCAGGAGGCGGAATTCGAACATCCCGTCGGTCCGCCGGGTTGGGATGCGTGGAGCCGTATGCCGGTGGCAGAAGCCATCGAAGAGGCATGTGGCCTCCCCACCATCGTCGAGAATGACGCCACAGCCGCAGCAGTTGCCGAACTGAGGGTGGGAAGTGCCGGAGGACTGAGCCACTACGTCCATATTTTCGTCGGGCACGGACTTGGGGCAGGCATTATCAATGACAGCATGCCGCTCCAGGGATTTTGGAACAATGCCGGAGAAATCGGTCTCCTGACATGGCCGGCGGAACTTGCCAATCCAGATGCGGGGAAACAGACACCGTTTTCGATCGACGAGCTCGCAGCGATGCTGTCGTGCGAAAGCAGGGAGATTGCGCGGCCTGGGGCATTGGAGAAACTTTACGCTCAACGCGACAGTGTTCTGATGCGATGGCTCGATCTCAATTCAAAGCGCCTGCGGTTGCTGGTGTCGCTGCTTGAAAACATCATGGACCCGCAGACCATCGTGGTTGGAGGGCACTTTCCACCAGCGCTCATCAATTCCCTGATCGACCGGGCCTATCCCCTTTTGCCGTCAGTCAGCGCCCGAAGCCACCGCGAAATTCCCCGGCTGTGTGCTGGCGCTCTAGGGCCGGAGGCCGCCGCGATCGGCGCTGCCATGCTACCTGTGATTGCCCATGGCAGCCCAGACTTCAGGCGCCTCTCATCCATGCGCGGACGCAGCCAGACGATTGATTTCGAAAGACGCTTCGATCGGGTCGCAGGCGCGCCAACGGATGACGACACGTCATCTTGATTTACATAACTCTTGCCGACAGGACTAAAACATGAAAATCGCAATTGCCGGGCTCGGCTTTCGGCTTGCCAATGTCATTGCCTCCTTCCGCAAGGCCTGCCCTGAACTGGAAATTGTCGGCTTGATGGACCCGCAGCCTGCTGGCCTTCCAGCCATTCAGTCGGCAGGCATGGCGGCGCCGCGACGTTTCGAAACCATCGAGGCTATGCTGACGCAGACGAAGCCGGATCTTCTTATGGTCGGCTCGCCCAATCTTTTCCATCTGGAACATATCACCGCGGGATTGCGCGCAGGCGTGCGGGTTTTCACGGAGAAACCGGTGGTGATCGACGAAAACCAGACAATGACGATGGCGCGTCTGCTTGCCGAATATGGCGATGAAAGCGTTATGGTGGGGCTCGTTCTGCGGTACTCTGACCTTTATCGGGATCTGCGCGCGGCGCAGACGCAAGGTCAAATCGGCGCCATCACGTCGATTGAGGCATCCGAGCATATCGCACCCTACCACGGAGCGTTCTTCATGCGGGACTGGCGACGGCATACGCGCTATGCCGGGCCATTTATCTTGGAGAAATGCTGCCACGATCTCGACCTCTATGGGAGCGTTGTTGGGCAGCGGGCGATGGCCGTTGCCAGCTTCGGCGGCCGAAAGTCGTTTATCGCGGAAAACAAGCCGGATCAGTTCTCCGCGTTTCAACAGCGGGAATTCTATAAAAAGCCGAGCGGCTGGCTAGAGGGTGGCGCGGTGTTTGAGAGTGACGGCGATATTATCGACTATCAGACCGCGATTATCGAATATAATGGCGGGGCGACGATGACGTTTCATACCAATCTCAACGTTCCAGATCAGTTCCGCCGCTTCTGCGTGATCGGTAGCAAGGGAATGGCCGAGGGCGATTTCATCCGCAATCGCTTCGAGGTGCACTCTGCAATAACAGGCGAAAAGCTAGTCGAGCGGCGTTACGAGGGGCACGAAAGCGATCACTATGGCGCAGATGATCAGATGGCCTCGGATATCTACAGGCATCTGACCGAGGCCTCTCCGCTGCCCGTCAATATCGTCTCAGCCTTGGAAGCGGGGCTCGTGGCAATCAAGATTGATGAGGCACGCCGGGTCCGGCGCACCATCGAGCTTGCTGAAACCTGGCAGCGCTTCGATGACGCGCTTCGCACCCCGCATGTGGCTGCCTGAGGCCACGATTATGACCATGCCAGAGTCTCTATCCTCCGTAATCATCCGCAACGCCCGACCGTCCGATGAGACGGCGATCCTCGACATATGTGTGCGCACTTCAGATCGAGGCAAAGACGGATCACAATACTACTCTGACCCGAGACTTCCCGGACTTTTATGGGCGCTGCCCTATGTCCGCTTCTGCGCAGAAACTGCATTCGTGCTGACGAAGGATGACGTCGTCATGGGCTACTGTGTCGCCGCACCCGATACGATTGCCTATGAAAATTGGCTCAAGGCCGTATGGTGGCCGTCCTTGCAGGAAGAGCTCCGCGATTTCGAAACGCGGACAGTAGAGGATGAGAACGTTCTTTCCTATATTCGAAGTGCAAGAAAGACCCCGGCTGAGGTCACGCGGCCCTACCCCGCCCATCTGCATATCAATCTTCTGCCTGAGATCCAAAATGGCGGCCATGGGTCGTCGCTACTGCGACATCAACTGGATTCTTTGACGAGGTCTGACGTAAGAGGCGTCCATCTAGGCGTTAATCAGTATAACGAAAAGGTCGTAGCATTTTACGCCAAATTCGGCTTTGTGGAAATTGACCGGACACCATCGATCGTGATGGCGAAGCGACTGATTGAATAAAATGCTTAAAGCGCGTCGCGATTTCTAAAGTCGCTCTTCAAGCTGCAGCGCCTTTTGCTTTCACTTGTCGAAGCCCGAGGATAACCAAAACTTTTTCAGAAAAGACTTTCATGACGAAGCTGGCTTTTATAGTCCACTCCGTTTTGCGACAAAGTGTCTTTTCGCCTTGAAGGCAGTCGAGCCGTCAAACTCGCTATTCAAAAATCGGCCAGTTGATAGGATACGAACGCCGCTCATCCTGGCATCAACGGTGTATTAAAGTTAGAGGACTGAACTGATGGGGTTGTCTAATCGCAGCTGGGGCGTCAAGATTGAATTTGTCTGAAGATCGCTGCCGGGTGCATGGTAGTCTTCGCGGTCGACATCAGTCGCCGCATGATGTTGCCACGCAGCACGAGCCTTCGATGTGGACGACGCATTCAGCTGCGAAAGCGATGCAACCCCATCAACGGAATGGCACGGCTCACGTCCCGGCAGGGCCGCTTCAAGCGCTCAGTTATTGAGCGCTATCAGGTACTATTTGGTCATGCCCGCAGTCGGATTGAAGAACTCTCCGGTTTTCAGCATGGTGACAGCTAGCTTCCGCGCGACAGCCACGGCAGCTCTTTTAAAAGCTGATCCCCTCTCGCAGTTGAAGCCCCCGTGTTCGCAATGAACTCTGTTTGGAACTGCGCGTGAGAACGACCGAAGCCGCTTCGTATAATAGCCCGCGCAAATGGCGGTCTCTGAACCGCACCGGGTTTGCCGAAGGCTCCAACTTCTGAGAAAGTGGAGCCTCTGGCAAATCCGGCGCGGTTCACAGGAGGTCGGTTCCGAGTTTTTGAGAGCTGTCGTTCTGGCACATCTTCTCTCGTCTCGCTGCATAAGTGGATACAGGGGCCGACTCATCAATCGGAAGGCTCACGATCAACAGTCAGATCTGACAAGCTCTGCCGAAATATTGGATGGGAATAGATGGGGAAATGGAATTTCTAAAGACGGCGACTGTCCGGATCACGCCCGAAATCCTGTCTCTAGTCGCTGAAATTGACGAATTCAAAGGTGCTCGGCGTGCGGTCGGCCAGATCGCGCCTGAGCGGTTGTCCAGCTTGAGACACGGCGTCGATGCCACCCAACACCACACAACTTGGCAATTCCGTTGAAAAGCCCGAATGACAATCAGTGAGCCGTAAGATCGCGCAAACGATGCGGTTTTTTGATTACGGCCTCGGTTTTTGTGGAAACCTTATCAGAGGTTTAGTATAAAGCTGGCCTACAGCGCGTGCTGCGTGCGCTGCGGGTTCCCCCGAAATCCACGGAGACTAAGATCAACTTCCAGCTAAGGGAGCGTGAACCTGTGTCTTCGACATCAAATCCAGGTCGCATTAATTCCACACTTCGCAAGTTTCTCGACAATGAGGCCTCAGGTGGCCTTGTTCTTATGGCCGTCGCGCTTTTGGCGATCATCACGGCCAACTCACCTTTGGCTGAGGATTACTTCCATATCTTGTACGTCTACATCGGGCCTCTCAACCTCCAGCACTGGATCAACGACGCCCTGATGGCTGTGTTTTTCCTGATGGTTGGACTCGAGATCAAACGTGAAATGCTGGACGGCCAACTCTCCACCTGGAGCCGCAGGGTCCTGCCCGGTGCTGCCGCTGCAGGCGGCATGCTGATTCCGGCGCTCTTCTATGTTCTTTTAAACCGCGACAACCCGGCAGGACTTCAGGGATGGGCGATCCCAACCGCGACCGACATTGCATTCGCTCTCGGTGTCCTCTCACTGTTCGGATCACGTGTTCCGGCGTCGCTGAAGATTTTCCTTGCGGCGCTTGCTATCATTGACGACCTCGGAGCGGTCATCGTTATTGCTCTGTTCTACACGGCAGATCTGAACCTTACTGCTCTCATTGGCGCTGCTCTCGTTTGGGGTAATCTCTTCATTTTCAACAAGATGAAGGTGAAGGTACTGTGGCCGTATCTGGTGGTGGGAGCTGTACTTTGGGTGCTCGTCTTTGCCTCAGGCGTTCATGCGACGCTTGCTGGCGTCATGCTGGCATTGACGATCCCTTTGAAGCTTACCCCTGGCACGCCAGAAGCAGCGCCAGAAGAATCCCCACTCCATCGCCTTGAGCATGCGCTGCACAAGCCTGTTGCGTTCATCATCGTGCCGATCTTCGGCTTCGCTAATGCTGGCGTTTCGCTCTCCGGCCTTAGCTTGTCGGTATTCAGCGAGCCTCTGACAATGGGAGTTGCAGGTGGTCTCGTGCTCGGCAAGCTGGTCGGAGTACTTGGCGTCGTCACATTACTGGTCAAGCTTGGGCTTGCACAACTTCCTGCGCAGGCGAGCTGGGGTCAGGTTACGGGCACTGCTCTTTTGTGCGGTATTGGCTTCACGATGTCTTTGTTTATTGGCTTGCTCGCCTTCAACGATCCCTCTGTTCAGGATCACGTGAAGATCGGCATCCTGATGGGATCACTTGTCTCAGGTGTCGCCGGGGCGATTATTCTCACTCTATCGAGCAGGCGTCAACCGGCTGAAAACCTGCTGAGTTGCTAGACAATCAAGTGACGGCTTAACGGAAATATTACCTGCGTCTCGGGCCTCTGACCCGAAAAGGGTCAAGCCGGCATTGAGCGCCGAGATCGAATTTCGCGCCTCAACTGCTTACGGCAAACTGAAGCGTACCTCCTGCAAAGGCTTGCAGGAGGCGCCGGACAATGCCGATTTTTGCAGGCTGAATTAGCGATAAGGTCCGAGCAGGCTTAACAAGCTTTATTTGGTCGCAACGGCGCAAGTGCTTGTCTGGCGTGCTGCCTGTTTCGTGGACACTGGAATTAAGGTGTTTCTAACGGAGTTGGAGCCCACGAATACAATGAAAAAATTCAGTCGCGGCACGCGCCCGGGAAGGCGATCATGACGCGTCCAGGACCGGCAACAGTCGGGCAAGGACAGTCCGATCAAGCGCGGTCAAGATCGTCGCTGCCGGCCGTTTGGCAGGCAGATCTCGAGCAACCTGTTGCCTTCACGCAGCGGCGGTGACGCCATCTCGAAAGCTGCCACAGGCGGTGGCCGGTTGACCCGGAACCACCTGAAATATCTGATAGGTCAATATATCGGCTCATTTCGATGATTGTGACCTTACATCAGAGTTGACAATAGGCTGACGTCCTTCACGTGCCCAGTGCTATGCTCTATCCCTGCAATCACCTCCGACATGCTCGACTTGCCGTGCGAACTATTGTTAGGTGATGGTGCGTCAGAGCGAATGTGTCGGAGGGCCGCATGAGACTCAGAAACCAGATCCTTGCGCTGGCCATAGGGCCTCTAGTGCTTGCGATCATCATCATCACGGCACTCATAACATGGCAGTCAATGACGCTGGCGCGCACGAGTATCGACGCGTTTGAACGAAACATGCTTGCTGCTAAGGAGGCGGAACTCCTCAACCTCACCAATCTTGCCCTATCTGCTATCCGCTCCGTTTATGACAAGGCCGGGCCTGGTGACGACGCAGCAAAGGAAGAGGTCAAGCGCATTCTGATGGACCTTGACTACGGCACGGACGGCTATTTTTTCGTCTATGATTATGACGGGTTGAACGTCGTTCATCCGCGGCAAAATTTCCGTCCGGGTAATAATTGGCTGGATCTTTATGATCCTGACGGCAATCGGGTCATCTACGACCTGATCCTCAAGGCAAAAGAAGGCGGGGGGCTTGTTCAGTACAAGTGGGAGAAACCGTCGACCCGGAAAACGGCCGACAAGCTGTCCTTTGCGGCCGGTCTCGACAAGTGGCGCTGGATGATCGGGACAGGAGTTTATCTGGATGACGTTTTTGCAGCGACCGCGGCGGCCAAGGAAGAATTGCGCCATTCCATCACCTGGAATTTTCTGATCGTTGCGCTGTTTGCAGTTCCTGCCGTGCTGTTGGTGTTTGCCACCTGCATGCTGCTCAATCTGCGCCAGCAGAGGATGGCGGATGGTCGGCTCAAGGAATTGATGCAGCGGGTGATTGATACACAGGAGGAGGAGCGCCTGCGCATTGCCCGGGAATTGCATGACGGCATCTCTCAAAATCTTGTCGGCGTGCGTTTCGCAATCGATCTTGCACGGCGCAAGGTGACGCCGGACAATGTCGGTGCTGTAGAGGCTATCGGCAAAGGGGCCGCCGCACTGACCGAGGCGATCAAGGAGGTCCGTCGTATTTCACACGACCTGCGCCCACGTGTTCTCGATGACCTGGGATTGACCGCGGCTTTAGAAGCACTGATTTCAAGCTTTTCCGAACGCACCGGTATCGCGGCAACGCTGGAATCGGTGGCCTTCAAGCACATGCTAGTTCCGGAAGCCCGTGTCGCCCTTTATCGTGTCGCGCAGGAGGCGCTGACCAATATTGAGCGTCATTCGAATGCGACGCGGGTCACCATCAGGTTCTCCAGCCGGGATGAACGCGTGCAGATGATCGTCAGCGACAATGGCCGCGGATTTCCGGCCACCCGCGAAGAGAGCGAAATGGCGACCGACAAGGGGCTTGGCTTGCGAAACATGCAGGAACGCATGACCCATTTCGGGGGCAGGCTTGATGTGGAAAGCTCTGCCAAGGGAACGGTTCTGCGAGCGGTCCTGCCCATGACGGCTATGAAGGACCGCGGCCACCGTGTGCAGGAGGCTGCGGAATGAACGATCATCCTATCCGGGTTCTTCTTGTCGACAACCATCCTCTCATCCTCGACGGGTTGAAGGCGGTGCTCGAAACGTACGAGCACATCACTGTCGTTGGAACCGCAGTGTCTGCCGTGGCGGGTATTGACGCGGCTGTGGCCACGCAACCCCATGTGGTGCTGATGGACATCAACATGCCCCAGATCAATGGCATCGATGCACTCGAACTGTTCAAGGAGAAACAGCTTTCAGCGCGGGTGCTGATGCTGTCGATGCATGATAGCCGGGAATATATTTCGACCTCGGTGATGTATGGTGCCGCCGGCTATATCCTGAAAGATGTGGCTACCGAGGAAATAGTGGCAGCCATCGGCACCGTTGCGGCGGGTGGCACCTATTTCTCGTCAGGAGTCCGGGACGTGCTGATGGAGAGCGCCACTGGCAGGTTGAAGGAACTCACCACCCGCGAGCAGGACGTTCTGCTACTGATTGCAAGGGGAAAAAGCAACCGCGACGCCGCTGTGGCGCTGGATATCGCCGAGAGCACGATGGAAACCCATCGCAAGAACATCAAGCGGAAACTGGATATTGCGACGACCGCCGGTCTTATTCGCTATGCGATAGACCACGGGCTCATCAAGGAATAGCGCGATGGGATCGAGGCCCCGCGAATGTTGTCACCCGGGGGCCTCGACATCAGTTATGCCAGCTTATTTGCCGGCAGTCTGCATCGCATAGCCATAGCTGTCATAGGTATATTCGGCGACGCGGAACCATTCATAGCTCTCGTCGCGGAATTTCTTCCAGCCGGGATATATTTTGGCCCATGCGGGATGTTTCTGCGTATACTCGTCATAGAGTTCGAAGGTTGCCTTATAGGCGGCGTCGAGCACGTCCCGGGGTAACGGGCGAAGCTGCGTGCCCTTCGAAACGAGCGAGCGGATCGCATCCTTGTTCTTGACGTCGTAGAGAGCCTGCATGTTGATGTTGGCCGCCTTGCAGGCGGTGTCAAGCGCTGCCTTGTATTCGTCAGGCAGGGCCGCATATTGATCCTTGTTGACGAAGAAGTGAATCGTCAGACCACCCTCCCAGAACGCTGGATAATAATAATAGGGCGCGATCTGGTAGAAACCGAGCTTTTCGTCGTCATAAGGGCCGACCCACTCCGCAGCATCGATGGTACCACGTTCCAGTGCTGGATAAATGTCGCCGCCCGGAAGCTGCTGTGGAACGGCGCCGAGCCTCGCAAGCACCTGCCCGGCGACCCCGGCAATTCGCATCTTGAGGCCCTTGATATCCTCAATGCTTTTTATCTCCTTGCGATACCAGCCCCCCATCTGGGCGCCCGTCGCACCACCAGGAATTCCGATGACGCCGTAGTCGGACAGAAATTCATTATAGGCCTCGTTGCCGCCGCCATGGTAAAGCCATGCGTTCTGCTGACGGGCATTCAGACCGAAGGGGATGGTCGAGCCGATGGCGAATGTCGGATCCTTGCCTGTGAAATAATATCCGCAGGTATGGGAAATTTCCACCGTGTTGGCCTTAACGGCATCGATGGCCTGTGCGCCGGGAACAATCTCTCCGGCCTGAAAGACCTGGATGTCGAACTTGCCACCCGTCATGGCCCTCAAGGCATTCGCCATGACAACGGCACCGCCGTAAATCGTGTCGAGATTGTTCGGAAAACCTGACGTCAAACGCCAGCGAACGGTCGGTGACGATTGAGCTATTGCCGGTGTTGCAAGCGTCGAAGCAGCCGCTGCCGCTCCCGCAAGCACACCGCCCGACAAGAATTGTCTGCGGCCTGGATTATCCTTCATAGTTTTACCTCCTCCTGTTGAATACGGGTGGCGTGGTCGGGCGCTTGCCTGCCCGATCAATCGTCACGGTGTGCTTGGCTTGCCGAAGCTCGGTGCCGTGTTGCCGGGCGCGAGGAACGGGTTGGCGAAAGGATCGGCGTCCGTTCCCGCGCCGGGCATGGGTACGTTGATATGAACGGCAGAAGGATCGGCCACCTTGGCGCCCGACTTGTAGTGCATCACGATGCCGGGGAACGCGATGATGATGATGACCATGGCGAGCTGGATGAAAAGATAGGGAATGGCGCCGAGATAGATCTGGCTCGATGTGATTGGCTGGATCGTCTGCCCGGTGATGCGATCCTTGTAGGCCCTTGTCGGCGCGACGGACCGCAAAAAGAACAGCGAAAAGCCGAAGGGCGGGTGCATGAATGAGGTCTGCATATTGACCGCTAGCATGACGCCGAACCAGATCAGATCTATGCCAAGCGCATCCGCGACCGGAGCCAGAAGCGGGATGATAATGAAGGCCAGCTCGAAATAATCAAGAAAGAAGGCCAAAAAGAAAACCAGCAGATTTGCGACGATCAGGAATCCGATCTCGCCGCCCGGAACCGATGTCATCAGATGCTCGACCCAGACATGGCCGTTCACGCCATAGAAAGTCAGGGAGAAGACTCGCGCGCCGAGCAAGATGAGCAGGACGAAGGACGACAGTTTTGCCGTCGCGTATAGCGACTGCTGAATGAGGCCCAAGTTGAGCTTGCCATTGGCGAGCGCAAGGGCGAGTGCGCCCACCGCTCCCATGGCGCCACCTTCCGTGGGCGTGGCGATGCCGAGGAAGATCGTACCAAGCACGAGGAATATCAGGACGAGCGGCGGAACCAGCGAGGTGATCACCTTCAAAAGCAATTTGCTGCCCCGCAGGGTGCGTGCCTCCAAAGGCAGTGCAGGCACTTTTGCCGGACTGATGATCGAGGTCACGATGATGTAGAGCGTGTAGGCACCAACGAGCAAGAGACCCGGAACGAGGGCGCCTTTGTACATGTCCCCTACCGAGCGACCGAGCTGGTCCGCCAGCACAATCAAGACGAGGCTTGGCGGTATGATCTGCGCCAGCGTGCCGGAAGCTGCGATTGTGCCGGCGGCGATTTTACGGTCGTAACCGTAACGCAACATGATCGGAAGAGAGATGAGGCCCATCGAAATGACCGAGGCGGCGACAACGCCGGTGGTGGCCGCCAGAATAGCGCCAACGAAAATCACCGCGAAGGCAATGCCGCCACGTACTGGTCCAAACAGCTGGCCGATCGTATCCAAAAGGTCTTCCGCCATGCCGCTCTTTTCAAGGATCAGGCCCATGAAAGTGAAGAAGGGGATGGCGAGCAACGTCTCGTTGGACATCTGACCGAATATGCGATCGGGAATGGCCTGAAACAGGGTTGCCGGTAGCAGGCCGAGTTCGATGCCGATGAAACCGAAGAAAAAGCCGACAAAAGCCAGAGCAAAGGCCACCGGATAACCCAGCAGGAGCACGATGATGAGCGCCGCGAACATGATCGGGGCGAGATTTTCCGCAAGGAATGCCATTGTTATTTTTCCTTCGATCAGAGCATTGCCGCTTCGGCGTCCGCCGCTGCAACCGGATCAGGAATATCGCCGCGCAGGATAGCGACGCGCTTGATGAGTTCTGACACTCCCTGCAAGGAGAGCAGGCTGAAGCCGATCGGTATCAGTGCCCAGACCGGCCATTGGATTAGGCCGCCCGTATTATTTGATACTTCACCGGAGGCGAACTTCTGCAGGAAGACCGGCCAGGAGAGGTAGACCGTGATGAGGCAGAAAGGCAGGAGGAAGAAGATCGTCCCGAGAATGTCGACCCACAGTTGCCCTTTGCGCGGAAGATTTCCGTAGACTAGGTCAACCTTCACATGCTCGTTGTTAAGAAGCGTGTAGGCGGCAGCAATGAGGAACACCGCAGAGAACAAATACCACTGTGATTCAAGCCAGGCGTTTGAGCTCATAGAAAACGCCTTGCGCATGATCGCGTTGATGGCGCTAATGAAAATAGCCGCTAGAAGCAGCCAGGAAATTGCTTTGCCAATTGCTGAATTGGCAGCATCAATGGCGCGCGAAACGGCCAGTAGAAGTTTCATGATATCCTCCCCGGACGCGGCCGCGTACTCCTCAATACACATGCTGCCGCTATCGTTCGGGCAAGATATCAATGGCGGCTTCTCGCTCAAGGGCTGTCGTCTGTTAACTTCTTAAGGCATACCGAGAACTGGGTATGCAGGTTCAAACAGAGCAAAAATACAGTGGCATTCCGTGAAGAAACACCGTGTCCAGGCCTGTAGCTTTAATTGCACTCGAGGCAGCCCTGCTGGCGAATCTTCACCTTCAGCCATGTCGAGTGGAATCTGCGATGTCACTTGATTGGGTCCCCGCATCGGGCAATTTTAGGCCGCTTGGCGATGACCCTGTTGATGAACGACTGGCCCGGGATCAGCGACCTGTGTAAGAAGTACGTCGGGGCCGGATTTCCAAATGCGAGATCCAAGATAACTTTGGGCCTCAACAAGAGGGCGTCGATGGCACACCCCAGGCGGCTCGAACTCTAGCGCGGGTAGACGCTGTGATTGGTTCGATGTCGCACGTTGTTAAAGGGGTACGAACCCACCGCACGTCATTTGTTGTCAGACTTTCTGGAGCAGTTCCATTGGCTTAGAAACACAGTGGAATGGACTCAAACGAAAATTATTGATGAATTTCGTTTAGGTGTTCAGCGCGTTATTGAGGTCGTGCAAACCGACCATCAGCATCATGGGATCGGACGGAGAAGACAGGAAGCCGACGGCTTCGTAGAAGGCTCGTGCGTCATCAGAAATCGCATGGACCAGCACGCCGCGGATCCCGAGCACTTCAGCGGCATTCAGCAGGCGCAAACCCGCGTCGCGCACCAATGCCCTGCCGATACCACGCCCTTGACAGGATTGATCAATGGCGAGGCGGCCAAGCACTGCAACTGGGATTGGATCAGGCATATTGCGCCGAAAGCGACCAGGCACTTCCGGCGGTTTCACGGAGCCAGAGGCCAGGGCGTAGTACGCGATGACGCGGCTCTCGTCGCAAACGACAAAGGTCCGCGACGCGCCGCCTGCTTGATTGGCCCGGGCACGGCGCCGAAGCCAGTCGTCCAGTTCAGGTACTCCAGAATTGAATTCGGCCAGTTCGTGATGATCGGCCAGGGGGACTGGTGCGCTGAGAGTCACGCCTCATCCCAGGGCGCTTTGGTCGACATCGTGCGCTTTAGACGCTCATTGGGCTGAGCAGGCGCATCGAGACGGGCAAGATATTCGGCATAAATTTCGGGGCTTACCGTGACGATTGTACGGTCGAGCAGCACCTCCTCCGCACGGCGCTCGGAAGCTTCCAACATGAAATCTGTGCGCGTTTTGCCGAGCAACTCTGCGGCGCGATCGATCAAGTTGCGAGTGGCAGGTTTAATGCGCATATTCAGCGGCACACTTGCGTCCGGGCTCTTACCCGTGTGTGAGGTCGGCATGGGAAACTCCTATCCAAGCCCATTTATATATAGCGTAACGACATTATCTTTACAAGCATCGTAAAGACAATGTCGTTACATTCGCCTGCGGACGAGCGCACGACAGACTCCGGCTTGAAGCATAACCTCATGGGATGTTGTCACGTTAAGTTACCTAGGCCGAGAAAGGCAGCGGCTCGAATTTTCAAGCGATGCAGGCAGCAACTTTCGATCTATCGAACGCTTCGAGGCGGTAGCGAATTGTTTTTGCGGCGCGGCGGCGGGCGGAAACAGAAAAGCGATGTGGGTAGCGCAGTGCATAGAAACGAACCGTTGCAATACTCCGGGCGATCGGCGACCCTGCAGGGTTCGTTCTCGTTTCGAAACGGCATATGGCTGTTCTCGGCCCGATTGTTGAAGCTCTTGTGCGACCAATTGTTAAGGCCGGCAGCCACGTCCGCATTTGCCGCACTCGTAGGAGCGCAGCTTGTCAGTGATGATCCGCTAGGGAGCAAAACTACAGCGCTTCATCAAAGACACGAGTAGGCGCTCGGCCTCCCTTTTGTCACGTCGCTTCTGTAAAATTTCTTCGAGAACGACGCCATCCTCATCGACTGCGCGCCCAATCCAAAACGTTGGCAACGGCAAGCCGGTTAGCGTGACAACACCTCTTGACGGGCCAAGGCCACTAGGCGCTGCAGGAGGCATACGCCGCCGCTCGGAAGACGTTGATCGCCAGGGGATATCCTTGAGATAGGAACGCATAACCTTGCTGATTGTGCAGGATTCAGGACAGGCGGAGCGCCCGGAATAGCCGTTATGTGCGTGAGGCACCTACGCCCCTGTCAACTTTCAATAGAAAGCCTGATACACCCAGACAGTCGTTGTCCCGGCGAGATCGTTTCGACGCCGCGGCCATTTCGCTCTGGTTCCGGTAAGCCAAGCGCTCCGGCGACCATGGAAACGGGTTCAAGACAAAGATAGCGGTCCATACGGTGGGCAGCGAGATTGCTAAAAACGGGATCCGCCTCGAGCAACAGTGAAAAACTGCCAAAACCGATGCGCGCATATGACCAGTCGGTGAAGTGCAAGGTGTATCCCGTCGTAGAAGGAATGGCAGGTTTCGAGCGGGGCACCGCTTGCTGGCCGGTTGGCACGTTCTGCACATCGAGGGGATATTGCAGTTTGGCATCGGTGCTAGCGTCGCAGCCCAATTCTGCCGCAAAATAGGGATGCCAGCCAAGCGAAACCGGCACAGGCCGGTCTTCCAGATTGGTTATCGACAATTCCACCGTCAAACGGTTGCTTTCAAGCAAAAAAGATTGTTCAGCGCGGAAGGAAAATGGCCACTCAGCATCCGCCTTATAGTCAAGCACCAGCGTGCACTGATCGGGCGCCAGGCTGGAAATATCCCACGATCGTCGGTGAGCAGGTCCATGCATGGCATCAGGCGAAAGGGCGGGATGTGGAAGAAGGTCGTGGCGGATATCCGCGTGAACGAATGAGCTGCCATATAACCTGTTGTGGTAAGGAATGAGCGGATAGGCACCTGCCCTCGGCCAGTTCAACGGGTCAAAAGACTCCTCCGCTGTCGGCACCAGGATATCGCCGTGATCCTCGTGGTGCAGATGCGTCATCCTTCCACCCCAGCAAGGGTGGAGGCGGGCCGAAAGCTGCCTGAAGGCAATCGTAACCGTTTCAGGCAAAAGCATATGAGCCATCAGGCCGTTTCGGCACGCGTCGCTGCCAGTGAACATAGCCATCTTCCTGCATGGCCTTTTCATCCATCTCGACTCCCCAACCCGGTCGGTCCGGCCTCAGGTCCAGGTATCCATCCTTTGGCAAATAAGGGTCGACAACATAGCGCGTTTCATCCTCGCGTTTTTCTAGGTCGGTGCCGCCATAAACATAGCACTGCCCTTTCGGCAGCCTGTATTCAAGAATACGGAAATTCTGCTGGGCGGCGGAGAAATGCACGTTGACGGCGGTGGCGAGCGGCCCCATCGGGTTGTGCGGTGCGATGCTGACGAAATGCGCCTCTGCAAGCGTGGCGATGCGGCGCATTTCCGAAATACCACCGACAACGCAGATGTCGGGTTGAATGATATCGGCGCCCCGGACTTGCAGAAGACGCAGGAAGTCATTGCGGTTGTAAAGACTTTCACCGGTTGCCAGCGTGCAGTTCAGCCCCTGCTTCAGGTCTCCCCACATCTCGATATTTTCCGGACGCAACGGCTCTTCAAAAAATAAGGGATCGTAAGGGGCAAGCGCATTGCCCAGTTGACGAGCGGCAGCAGGCTCGAAAATCTTGGCATGCGCATCGAAGGCAATATCGTAGTCGGGCCGCACGGTTTCGCGAAGCGAGCGGAAGTATTCGGCCGAACTGCGCACCACCTCACCCCAGCGATGGGCGTGAATATCGACGCGCCATGGGCTTAGCTTGAAGGCTGTGAACCCCCAGTCTTCGTTGAGACGATCGAATTCTTCCCTTGCCGCCGGCGCATCCGGTGCCGTGTAGACGCCGGCGTAAACCTTGATACGATCACGCACTTCGCCGCCCAAAAGCTTGTAGACAGGCACCCCCGCCGCCTTGGCGGCAAGGTCCCAGAGGCAATGGTCAAGCGCTGAGATTGCCGAAAGACCGAGTGCTCCGGGCGGAAAGCGGTTTTGTTGGAGGAGGAGATTGTAGAGATACTCGACCCGAGTCGGATCCTGCCCGGCAAGAAAGCCGTAGAGGTAATCCAGAACCGGGGGCAATGCGAGATCGGGGCCGTGATTGTAGCATTCGCCCCAGCCGGTCAAACCGTCATCGGTATCGAGAGCGACGATAACGCGGGGGCGGTCCTTGTCGCGGGTAACGAATACCCGCATGCGATCGATTTTCATGCTTTGGTCTTCCTCTTGGATTGCGAGAAGCAACAGCCGCGCCGTTATCTGGCAGCAGCTCCGTTCTTGATCTCGGGCGGCTCGACGTAGCGGAACCTTCTCGTGCGGTCGCGATCGCGCGGATCCGGGCGCGGAATGGCCGACAGAAGTGCCTGCGTATAAGGGTGATCCGGCGCGTTGCAGACTTTTTCGGCGTCTCCCACCTCAACAAGCTTGCCGCGATACATCACTCCGACGCGGTCGCACATGTATCTGATAACGCCGATGTCATGGCTGATGAAGATGTAAGCCAGGCCAAGTTCGTCCTGCAGCCGCATGAGCAGGTCCAGCACCTGGAAACGCACCGAAACATCGAGCGCCGATGTCGCCTCATCCGCAACGATGATGCGCGGCCGGAGCGTGATGGCGCGGGCGATACCGATGCGCTGGCGCTGGCCGCCGGAAAAGGCGTGTGGATAACGCTCACGTCCGGCAGGGTCCAGACCCACCTGCTCCATCAGGGCGCAGACGCGCTCATCCAGTTCCTTGCCTTTCGCAATGCCGTTGACCAGCAGCGGCTCGCCGATGACCTGTGCCACCGTCATGCGCGGATTGAGCGAACCGAACGGATCCTGAAAAACCATGCGCAACTCACGCCGCGCCGCTTTCAGCTCCGCACCTTCGATTTTGGCAAGATCGACCACCGTGCCATCCGCCCGGCGATAGCGCATCTCGCCCCCGGTCGGATCGTAGAGGCGCATGATCGAGCGGCCCATGGTGGTCTTGCCGGAGCCGCTTTCGCCGACGATGCCGAGCGTTTCGCCCGGAAGCAGCTTGATCGACACGCCATCCAGCGCCTTCATCTCACCGAAGTGCATCGAGAGGTCGTTTACTTCCAGGATAGGCGCCGCGGCAAGATCGAGCGGCGGGCGGGCCAGCCGGATTTCCGCCTTCTGCTCCAGCTTCAGAACCGAGCCGATCAGCATACGCGTATAGGGGTCTTGCGGATTGTGGAATATTTCATCGACAGTGCCATATTCCTTGGCGACGCCGTGATGCATGACTAGCACGTCATCGGCAATCTGCGCCACCACGCCCATGTCGTGGGTGATGAAGAGCACCGCCATGCCATGAGCCTTTTGCAGCCGCGATATCAGGTCGAGGATTTCGGCCTGCGTCGTGACGTCCAGCGCGGTTGTCGGTTCGTCGGCGATCAACAGTTGCGGTTTGCAGGCCAGCGCCATGGCGATCATGGCGCGCTGGCGCATGCCGCCGGAATATTGGAAGGCATAACGATCCAGCGCCTTTTCGGGGTTGGGAATTTCCACCTGTCGCAGCAGCTCGATGGCTTCCGCCCGGGCCTGCGCCTTGCTCATCTTCAAGTGCAGCCGCAGAACTTCGGTGATCTGATCACCGACGGTATGCACCGGCGACAGCGACGACATCGGCTCTTGAAAAATCATCGCGATGTCTGCGCCGCGCACCGAGCGGATGGCCCGGCTGCGCGGATCGAGCTTTGCGAGATCCAGCGACGTGCCGTCGGCACGGTTGAGGATGATCGACCCGGAAGCGATGTAACCGGGGCTGTCGATGATCTGCAGGATCGAGCGGGCGGTGACGGATTTGCCGGAACCGCTTTCACCCACAACGCAGAGCGTCTTGCCGGGATCGATGGAAAAAGACAGATCGTTTACCGCGCGGAAAATGCCGTTTCGCACGGGAAATTCGGTGACCAGATTGCGGACGTCAAGCAGCGGTCGGTCTGGCTTCATGGAGAGAATGTCGCTCATCCGGGGCCTCACTTGTTATAGGGGTCGGCTGCGTCACGCAAACCGTCACCGAGCAGATTGAGCGCCATGACGGCAACGACAACAGCCACGCCGGGCAGGAACAGCCACGGCGCGGTTGCGATCGAGCGAATATTCTGCGCCTCGCGAAGCAGCACGCCCCAGGAAATGGTCGGCGGCTGGAGGCCAAGACCGAGGAAGGACAGCGAGGTTTCCGCAAGGATCATCGCCGGAACCGCAAGCGTGACTGAGGCGATGATGTGGCTCGAAAAACTCGGCAGCATATGGCGGAAAATGATGCGCGCTTCCGGCACACCATCCAGCCGGGCTGCCGCCACGAACTCTTCCGTCCTCAGTGACAGGAACCTGCCGCGCACGACGCGGGCAAGCTGCGCCCAGCCGGTCAAGGACAGGATGATGGTGATCATCATATATTGCAGCGTTGCCGGCCAACCCTGCGGCAGGGCAGCGGCAAGCGCCAGCCAGATGGGAATAGTCGGCAGCGACAAAACGAAGTCGATGACGCGCTGCATGACAAAATCGATGCGGCCGCCATAATAACCGGAGATACCGCCCAGAACGACACCGAGAAGCAGCGAGAAAAACACGCCGACGAGACCGATGGACAGCGAAATCTGCGAGCCCTGTATTACCCGGCTGAAAACATCACGGCCAAGGCGATCCGCGCCGAAAAGGAAGAGCGGTCGGGTCTTGTCGGTCGAGGCCAGCAGATGGATATCCGTGGTGAACAGGCCGAGCACCGAATATTCGTAGCCGCGACCGAATAGCTGGATCGGGATTTTCTTGGCCGTATCTTCGACGAACACCGCCGCCAGCGTTTCGGGATCACGCGTCAGCTTCAGCGGATAATAGTGCAGACCAAGCGAGAGGCCGTCCGTCGTATCGATGAAATGCACACGTTGCGGCGGATGGAAGGTGGCGCGCGCATTCTGCAGAACCGGATCGTTGATGGCGAAGAAACCTGGCAAAAGCGCGACGATATACATTGCGATGGTGACGAACAGGGCGGCCATGGCCAGCCTGTGGCGCTTGAACGCCCACCAGATCAGTTGCCATTGCGAGGCGACGGCAGCGCGGTCCGGCCGGGTATTGGTGGTGATGGCGATATCGCTCATGGCGCCCTCCTATTCGAGACGGATGCGCGGATCGACCAGCGCAAGAAGGATGTCGCTGATGAGTGATCCGATCAACGTCAATCCGCAGATCAAAAGCACAAAGGCGCCGGCGAGATACATGTCCTGCGCCATCAGCGACTGTAAAAGCAGCGGCGCGGCCGTCGGCAGATTGAGCACGATAGCAACCACAACCGAGCCTGAAATAAGATTGGGCAACAGCCATGCAATCGTGGAAATGAATGGGTTGAGCGCAATTCTCAAAGGATATTTCGTCAGCAGCCGGAACTCGGACAATCCCTTTGCGCGCGCGGTGGTCACGTAGGGTTTGGGTAATTCGTCCAGCATGTTCGCGCGCATGACGCGGATGAGGCTTGCCGTGGAGGACACCGCGAGGATCGCAACTGGTAGCCAGATGTGGGCCATCAGATCCATCATCTTGGCGATGCTCCACGAGGCAGTCTCGTACTCCGCCGAAAACAGCCCTCCGACATCGGCCCCAAACTCCACCGCCGCGACATACATCAGCACCAGCGCCAGAAGGAATGACGGTATGGACAGGCCGAAAAAGGAGAAGGCGGTAAAAAGATAATCACCGATCGAATATTTGCGCACGGCGGAGAAGACGCCGATCGGAAGTGCGATGGCCCAGGTTGCGAGAAGGCTTGCTATGGCCAGAACCAGCGTCAGCGCCATGCGCTCCCAGATGAGGCCGGAAACGGGCTGCTGCCATTCGAACGAGATGCCAAAATCGCCGCGACTGATGATGCCCCATATCCATTTGAGATATTGCACGATCATCGGGTCATCGAGGCCGAAGCGCTCTCGCAGTTGCGCCGCCGTATTGTGGTCTATGACTTCGTTGGACGCAGCAAGCGTGGCGATGTAAGTCGTCACATAGTCACCGGGTGGCAGCTGGATCAGTACAAAGGCAAGAAAACTGACGGCGAACAGGGACGGTATCATCCACAGCAGGCGTTTTACGATAAATAGCAGCATGACGTTCTCGCAATCACGTTTTACCACACGCGCCGCCTTCCACTACGAGACGGCTTGCGGGTGGTCGAAGCAACCTGAGAGGCGCCGCCGCATTGATGAAGCGACGCCCATGTGGCGGTGTCAGCTTGTGAAGGTGAACTGTTGCGGCAACGCCGGGCCGGGGTTGGGCCATGACCAGCTGTCGGGTTCTTTCTCCGGCACGTTGCGAAGGTTGTTGCGGATGATACCGAAACCACCAACGGCAAGGCAAAGACCGATCGTCTCGAACTCTTCCGCCGCAATATCGAAGATTTCCTTCATCTTCTCGCCGCGCTTGACAAGGTCGGCCGTCGAACGCGCTTCATCGAACAGTTTGAAGCGCTTCTTCTGGCTTTCCGGCGGCTCTTCCCCCTTCTGCCCGTTGGATGTGTACCAAAGCGCCCACGGAATGGCGTAGCGCGACCCCTGCGGGTGGAACGCGAAGAAGTCACGCGGGTCGAGCATCGGATCGAGACCGCCCGGACCCGGCCAGACCGCCGCATCATGGGCGTTATCATCGCCGCGTGTGTAGTACAGCGCGCGTTCGATGGTGTTGACCTTGATATCGACGCCGATTTGCGCCCACTGCGCCTTCACCAGTTCGAGCGCATCGACCAGATCGGGATAGAGTGTCGGGATCACATCGATCGAGAAGAAAATCGGCTGGCCGTCGGGCCGGAGCCGCATGCCGTTGCCGTTCTTCTTGTCGTAGCCGGCCTTGTCGAGAAGATCGTTCGCCTTGGCGACATCGTATTCGGTGTTCTGACGCGCCAGCTTTTCGTGATACCAGGGATGCGTCGGGCGCGGCCCGGCCTGATAGCCCTCGCTCTGGCCGAAATAGACGATGTCGATGATTTCCTGGCGGTTGAGCGCGATGGACAGCGCCTGACGGAACGACTTGTCGCCGAACATCTTGCGCATCTCAGGGTCTTTGTGGGTGATGTTGAGGTAGATCTGGCACTGCTGCGCAGCCGATGGCACCAGCGTCAACAGACGGTAATCGCCCTTTTTCATGTTCTGCGACAGCGTCGGCTTGTTGGCGAGAACGCTGATATGGCGTTCCTGAATGTCGATCTTGCCGGAGATGACGTTCAGCATCAACGATTCGACATCCTGCGAAATGCCGAAATTGACTTCGTTGATATAGGGAAGCTGGTTGCCTTCCGTATCGACCTGCCAGAAGTAAGGATTGCGTGTCATGACCACACGGGTCGCGCCGCCGGAATAGGGTTCCTTGACCACCCACGGGTCGAGCGTCGGCTTGTCGACATTCGACCAGCGCGACGGAATTTCGATGTCGCCGCACTTGGCGCGGAACAGTTCCGTCCAGCTGGACACGCCAGCCGCCTTGACGTCGGCATCGAGCGCCGTGTTGTATTTCGGCAGGAACTTGCTGCAATAATGCTTGGCAAACAGCGTCGGATGCTGGCCGAGCGGCGTGGCGAGGTTTTCCAGATAGAGCGCGTTTGGCGCTGCGAATTTGAACCTGACCGTGAAATCATCGACTTTCTCGACATCGACCGCCTTACCGGCGACGGAGAGCTGCGCCGGGGTAGCGCTGTAAAGCTCCTTGTTCTTGATGCAGTCCTCGATGGCGAACACCACGTCATCTGCGGTAAAGGGATGTCCATCAGACCATTTCGCGCCCTGCAACAGATAGAAGGTGAACTGGGAGGCGTCGTCATTGACCTCCCATTTCTCGGCAAGGTTGGGCAGAACTTCGGTAAAGTCCATGTTCCAGCGCACCAGCCCCTGGTTGCCGACCATGCGCAGGATGCCGTTATGGTCCGACGAACCGCGCAGGCCGCGGCGCAATGTGCCGCCATAGGTGCCGATCTTTTCATGCGGCGTCACCACCATCGGGTTTTTTGGCAGACGTTCAGCCAACGGCGGCAGTTTGCCGTCTTTTACCAAGGCTGCCAGCTCCGGCGCTTCCTTGCCGGCAGCAGCCAGGGCCGAGCTCCCGATGACGGACACGGCGGCGACGCCGCCAAGCCCAGCCATAAAGGTTCGGCGCGTCACGCCCAGTGAAAATTTATCGCCATCGCGCATCGACTATCCTCCCAAAAAATCACCGGCAGCGACACAGCTTTCACCGAACCGCAACAGCCTCCCGGCCAGCCAGCACACCGATCCTCCACCGGCAGGCAGACCATATGGGCGTTTTCAGATGATTACAAGTATTGACAGATTTTTACATATTTTTTATTCGTAGACCGGTTTTCACGATCAGGTTTGAGGAAAGAACCGGCACGACAGTAACCACGTTCACGAAAACCCCGGTATTTCTGTTGCGATTGAAATGCAGGAAACCCATTAACTTCAGCGATTTGCAACGGAAGGGCTGCTGATGGACAATCAAACCGCATCCGCCGCCGCTCGAGGCGAGACTCGCTTGAGCGACATCATCTACGAAAAGATCATCGGAATGATTTCTGATGGGCGGTTTCCCGTGAACGAGCGGTTGCCGTCGGAGCAAAATCTGGCTTCCCTGTTCGGGGCTTCCCGGCCTGTGGTGCGCGAAGCGCTGGAGCGGCTGCGCAACGACGGGCTTATCGTTTCGCAGAAAGGTTCCGGCTCCTATGTGCGCCAGCAGCCGGATTCATCCGTGTTGCAGCAGGTTCCTGTCGGCTCGCTTGCCGATGTGCAGCGTTTCTTCGAGTTCCGGTCCGGCCTTGAGTCTGCAGCCGCCGAACTTGCAGCGCGCAGTTGGCAGGCTGCCGACAAAGCCCGCATCGAACAGGCCATTACCGCGCTGGAACAGTGTCTTGCGCGCAACGATCTTGGTGCGGAGGAGGACTTTGCCCTGCACGAAGCCATTGCGAAAGCGAGCCATAACCAGTTCCACATCACCGTGCGGATCTGGTTCAAGCCGCATTTCGCGATCGGCCAGTCGGTGACACGCAGCCTCAGCCTCAAGCGCACGCCGCAACATGTGCGCGAGGTACAGAACGAACATACGGCAATCGTGGAAGCGATTTTTGCGCGCCAGGAACAGGCCGCGCATGACGCAATGAAAGATCACATCCTAAAGGCCCGTGCCCGCATGTTTCAGGGCGTCGGCAGCTAGAACCGTTTTTCCACATTTCAAAAGGCGAGCCATACAGGGCAAGGGAAAATAATCAGTGATCCAGCCACGCATCATAGAGCCGAAACTCCGCTCTCTCATCGACACGCCGTTGAAGGTCGGCGAATCACCGGCATGGGATGAGCGTACCGGGAATCTGTGGTTCGTCGACATTCTCGCCCCCGCCATTTTCTGCCTGCATCCGGGCGGCAAACTCGACAGATACGAAATGCCCGCCCAGGTGGGATGCCTCGGTCTTTGCGACAATGGCCTTGTTGTGGCGGGCCTCAAGACGGGCGTGCACCTTCTAGACCCCGTAAACGGCGCGCTCGAACTGCTGTGCGATCCGGACGAAGGACGAGCAGACAGCCGTCTCAACGACGGCAAGGTCGGCCCCGATGGCCATTTCTGGGTGGGAACCCGCGACGAGGCTGCCGTGCAGACAGGAAATGCCCGCCTCTATCGTATCGCGCCAGATGGCGGCGTCGAGCTTGTCATCAATGGCGATATGTTCACATCGAACGGGCTTGCCTGGAATCTGGACGGAACGCGCATGTATCATTCCGATAGCAGCGGTCTGATGTATCAGGCGTTCGATTTCGATGTCGCGACGGGCAGGCTCGGTCCAGCCGAACGCCTGCACGATTTCGCACCCGACGAAGGCAGGCCTGATGGCGCGGCGACCGATTGCGAAGGCTGTTACTGGAGCGCCGGCGTTCAGGCCGGGCGTCTCAACCGCTTTTCGCCGGAGGGCGAACTCTTTGAGATATACAGGTTGCCGTTCAAAGGGCCGACCATGCCATGTTTCGGCGGCCCGGACCTCAAAACGATCTATCTGACGAGTCTTGTGACCGAAACGAACGGAACAACCACCCCAGGTACGCTTGTTGCGTTTGATGTGCCTGTCGCGGGCGTAGCCGTTCACAAATTTTCTATCTGAAGATGCCCTTTGATTTTTAAGGAAACCAGTTGATGACGACATTCGATTTCCGCCAGGCTCTGCACGGTATTTCCGGCGTCCCCGTAACGGCTTACGAGACAGACGGGGAAGTCGATATAGCTGTCACCATCGAAGCCTATGCCCGTGTAGCAAAGGCGGGCATCCACAATATCGTTGCTGCGGGCAATACCGGCGAGTTTTACGCGTTGACGCCCGCTGAAATTTTCAAGGTCTACGAAGCTGCGATTGAAGGGGTGAACGGGCAAGCCCCCGTTACTGCAGCGATTGGACGCTCACAGCGGGAGGCCCTGTCCATGGCGCGTCGGGCCAGGGAGATGGGCGCGTCTGCGGTCATGTCCCACCAGCCGGTTGACCCGTTCGCAGCGCCGCAATCACAGATCGACTATTTTATCGGCCTGGCTGAAGGCAGCGAATTGCCTCTCGTAGCCTATGTCCGCGCCGACGGGTTCTCGGTCAATGACATGGTCAGACTATCGAGCCATCCGAATGTCGCAGGCATAAAGTTCGCGACGACGGATATTATGCTTCTGTCGCGTGCGATCGCCGCTTCCGATCCTGACGGCTCACTTTACGTGTGTGGACTGGCAGAAAGCTGGGCTCCCGCCTTCTGCGCCGTCGGAGCCCGCGGTTTCACATCCGGTCTCGTCAATGTCGCACCGCAATTTTCCCTGCAAGTTCATGATGCACTGACGGCCGGCGATTTCTCGACCGCACGTAAGATCGTTGAAAAGATCGAGTTGTTCGAACGGCTGCGGACACGATACCGGAACGGCGCCAATGTGACTGTGGTGAAGGAAGCGATGCAGATACAGGGGCTTGCGGTTGGCCCAGTTCGAGCACCAGGACTCGCCCGTCTGGACGACGAGGATCGTGCTACACTTGAAGTCCTGCTTGCCAGCTGGCAATGACAGAAGCCTCATTCCCAACTGTGGGAATACGCTACGATGCCGCCCCCAACCCATCTGTGGAATTATGCGCCTAACCAGCTCGGTTTCGATGAACAAACAATGCCTTGCGTCACGCCATTTCCTAATACATCTCGCTGCGAGAGGCACGCATTATCTCTGAGTCACCTTTCAAAGCGCTTCAGAATATATGACCTTACGATACCCAGATGAACATTGTGGTTATCTGGACCAGGCATTGATCACTTTCACCCCGGCAGCCTCGAAAGGGCTTGTATCGCGAGTTGAGATCGTGAGGCCATTTGCAGCCGCTGTGGCTGCAATGTAGCCATCGGCCGTGCCGATCGCTTTCCCAGACGCTCGAGTGCGTGCCATCAGTTCAGAGTAAAACTGAGAAGTAGTCAGATCGAAGGACAGGATGCGGCCGGAAAAGTGTGGCAGCACCTCGCCCTCGAGACGGTCGCGGAGGATAGTTTGCCGTCTGCCTGAAGGCATAGCAGCAATTCCGAAGCGAAGTTCCGCAATCGTTATTGCGGAGATGAACAGCGTTTCGACAGCTTGGGCGTCCAACCAGGCAATCACCGCCTCGTCCGGAACCGGTTTCCAAGGTTCGGATATGACGTTGGTGTCAAGCAAGATCATTCGAAGGTCATCGGCTTAGCAGGTGTCTTGTCGCGACTTTTCTGAAGAGCTTCAACGTCGCTGTTGGAAAGCTCGGCGTCGCGACCAATGGCCGCTAGCAAGGAACCGAGCTGAATACGTTCCGGAGGACGAACAGCCGCTTCAATAATGGCACGAATCTCGGCCTCCGTGCTCCGGCCATGATGAGCCGCTCGCACCCTCAGAGCGCGATGTGTTTCTTCAGAAAGGTTACGAATGGTGACTGCCGGCATTGATATCATCCTTGGAAAAATGATCTCTTTGATATCAAAATACCAAGAATGATGCTAAAATTCAAGAGTATTGAGTTTCAGCAGGATTTGACCCGTTTTTCCATTTCGCGGCCGACAATCCGTCGAGAATACCGCAACCACGAGCTATCGTCTTCTCGGGAAGATCTATGCACGCCTTGCGAGAATGATTGTCGAGCGGGCGGGGTTTTCAGCGAGACATGAGCATGACCCGAAATTTTCCATACTGGCCATTTCCAAATGGCCAATTTCCAAGAAAACAGTGCTTCCCCCGGTGAGGCTGGCTATCGCGCATGCTGTCCGTGTGATCGAGATTGGACGTGTCTGATGTTGCCCTAGGGGTCTTCCGCGTCCATATAGTTCTAATGACGCATGATTCGAAAATATTCGTAGGTCTTCGATCCGCTCGCAAACGCTCGCCATCGCCCAGCCAAGCCACAGGCCCAAAATGCCAATGGGACGGGTGTGAAAAGAGCGGTACTCACCGTGCGCCGGTGGGATCGGGTGCAGAAGGTCTTTACCTCTTATTCTGCCTTGAGCATGTGACTGACTACAACAAGGGTTATAGTTTTACGACGCCACCCTCCAATGCCGACGTCGCCCGTTACCAGAAAGAAGCGACGACGGGTGCGCGCCCGACCTGGGGTAAGAGGGTGAGCGCGGCGACTGAAACTCCGTTACCGTCTTCAGTTCGTTCAGGCTCGGCAAAAACGCTAAATGCTCGCAAAGCCGATCGGCAGGGGCAATCGCGGATCGGCGCCCAACAGAGAAAGCTCAAGGTACTGGAAGCCAAAGCTTTCGAAACACTCGGCCTTTCTTCCCAGGCGACATCCCAAGAAATCAAGAGCCGCTATAAGGAGAGGCTCAAAATGCACCATCCCGACGCCAATGACGGAGACCGCAATTCTGAGGATGCACTTCGAAGCTCGATCGAAGCGTATCGAATCCTTAAATTGAACGGTTTTTGCTAAAGCCTGTTTAAAGGGGGGTTACGATCCCTGCCTTGAAGGGATCAGAACCACTGACCCGTTCCAACGCATAGATGAGATGATCACTCGGACCTAAATTCAAGCCAACATTTCTCAAATGCATTCAAGGAGCATCTCTGTCATTCGCCCAGCAGCTACGCGCAGACACGTGCTCCGTTGCGCGACATCGCTCTGGGTAATGGGTCCTCGGCATGGTTTGTGTTTGTCGCTATTCGACCGCAAAAGCGAAGACACCGAGGTAGCCTATTGGACAAACTCTGCCTTGAGGAGAGTGGCCGTCATCGCCACTTAAATGGCCGAAAGACACGGGGATACCGATGTCCATGTTGTCACCACGCAACCGTGCGACACTCTGATTACCCATATTCAGTCCCGCAGAACGGTGAGGCTCCATCAGTTTTGGTGGAACGCGCGTCGATGCTTCCCCGCAAGGGCGCCGAGCCTGTCGGTGGTTGGGACTTCGGCTTTTGTCTCGGCACGCCGGGTGCTTGAGGGCCAACTCTCGGTCCCCGATCATTTATCCAGAAAGATGGCTTTCTTTCATCCTTAGCGTTACAACGACGCCGCCCTCTACCCAGTTATAGTCGATTGATCCACCGAGTTGTCCAGAGACTGTCCTGTGCAACATCTTACTGCCGTAACCGTCTGAAGATCTGGGCGACTGGGCAGGGTCGCCTCCGTGTTCGCTCCAGACGATCTCGACCTCGTCTTCGATTACAGAACCGGATATGTCGAGCAATCCCGCATTATTCGACAAGGCACCATATTTGAGCGAATTCGTTGCCAACTCGTGTATCACGAGTGCCAGGCTGGTTGCGGCCTTTTCTCCTAATCCCATCCGCGGCACAGCAACGCGGATGCGACCTGCAAAAGCTCCGACGTCGTCGTAAGGGGCAAGCAGCACAGCAAAGAGGTCACCGAGCAATGCCGATCTCCCCTGGCCATCGGGGAGCGGGCGCACCAGTTCGTGGGCCCTGCCGAGGGCCGTCAGTCGCTCAGTCAACTGCTTTGCCATTTCCTCTTTTGTCTCGGTCGTCCGCGAGGTGATATTTGTTAATCCAGAGGCCAGAGCCAGAATATTCTTGACGCGATGGCTCATCTCGCCGGCAAGGAGTTCATGCCCTTCCTCCGCCTGCTTGCGGCCCGTGACGTCAAGAAAGATGCCTGTCATTTTTTCGGTTGCAGCGTCTCCCTCGTTGCCCTGGCCCCGAGCGGAAATCCAACGAACGTCGGAGGCGTTCGTGAGAATGCGGAAATCAATTTCAAACGGGCCGTCGATGGCGCGGGTTGCGACGAACGCCGCCCTGACGCGGTCTCGGTCGGCGGGATGCACCTTGGCGGAAAGATGCTCGAAAGTGAGGTCTACCTCGCCGCAAATGTCCCAGAGTTCGTAAGCCTTGGCATCCATCACAAACGTGTCGTCATCAACGATCCAGGCCCAGAGCGCGACCCCGGCCGACTGGATAGCACGCCTGAGCTCGGCTGTACTCCATTCAGGTTGTGATGTGCCTTTGCTCAATTTCAAATTTCTCCCACCCCATACAAAAGCTGGTATCGATCTAGAACTAGCTGGCCAGCGAAGCGTTATCAATGCTCTACGTAGGGTGTGCTTTATTGGGATGGAAGTGGAATGGCATTAATTTCGGACCGGTATCGGGACATATTTGTTGGCGATGGAGAGATGGCGCAGATGATGCGGCGCCATGACTGGGCGGATAGTACACTTGGTTGTCCGGACGAGTGGCCCGAAGCGCTGAAGGTCGCAATTCGGCTGTTGCTCACCTCAAAATTTGAAATGTGGCTTGGCTGGGGTCCAGACATCGCCTTTTTCTATAACGATGCCTATAGGCCGACCTTGGGAAATAAGCACCCCAACGCGCTTGCTGTGCCGACAAAGATATTATGGTCTGAAATCTGGAATGATATCAAAGGGCGCTTGGAAACCGTTTATTCAAGCGGAGAGGCAACCTGGGACCGCGCGCTGCTTTTGCTTCTCGAACGCGACGGGTATCCGGAAGAAACGTATCATACCTTCTCTTACAGTCCGCTGATCGGAGACAATGGCAAGGTCGAGGGCGTCTTCTGCGCGGTCACGGAAGAAACCGAGCGGGTCATCAGTGAACGCCGCCTGGCAACCATGCGCACCCTGGCGTCTGGCCTTGCCGTGGCCGACACCGAGGTCGAAGTCTTCAACGCTTCACGCAAAGCGCTTAACGACAACCCTCAGGATCTTCCCTTCTGCGCACTTTACGTTTTTGACGAGAACGGCAATGCGATGCGCCGGTGGGTTTGCGGCACAGCTGAAGACGACACTTTATTGCCTGTAACAATAAACCGTGGTGTGGGTATCTGGAACCTTGAACGCGCCTGGCAAGAACAGGCCATGGATCTGATACAGTTGTCGGCCACAGACGTCATCCCGTCGGGGCCCTGGCAAAGAGCGCCATCTCAGGCTGCGGTCATTCCTTTGGTCGGACAAGCCAGCGACCAACCCAAGGGGGTAATGATCACCGGGCTCAATCCGCATCGGGCGGTCAGCGACGATTACCTGGATTTCCTTAAATTGATTGCCGGCCAGATCACCTCGCGCTTGGCGAGCGCCGAAGCGTTCGAAACAGAACGTCGACGGGCAGCGGCGCTTGCGGAGGCTGCTGAGATCCGGGAAAAAGCAGCGTTGGCACTCGAGCAGCTCAATCGTCAACTCTCCTCAGAAGTGGAACTTCGGACCGCGGAGCGAGATCGGATGCGCGCCCTGTTCCAGCAAGCCCCAAGTTTCATGTGCATCCTCAGCGGGCCTGAACACACGTTCGAGCTGGTCAACGATGCCTATAATCAACTTGTCGGGCATCGCGAGCTCCTTGGCCTCAGCGTCAGAGAGGCGCTGCCTGAGATTGCCGGGCAAGGCTTCTTCGAATTGCTCGACGGTGTTTTTCGATCGGGCACGCCGTATATAGGTCGTTATGTGCCTGTTTTCCTTGAACGGGATGGCAAGGAGCAGCCGGATCAGCGCTTCGTACATTTGATCTACCAGCCAATTTTTGACCTTAACGGATCAGTGACCGGGATTTTCGTTGATGGCTTCGATGTTACGGACCAAAAGCGTGCTGAGGATCAGCTTCAGAGCCTTAACCATGAATAGCCCCAAGATTTGTAGACGCCTTCTTTCCTAATTTTGAGGCAAGAAGAGCATCATGAGCAAATCGAATTTCAGCGAAGAGTTTAAGCGC
>NZ_VIUP01000008.1:0-216476 GCF_007828365.1 Rhizobium sp. SJZ105 | reverse complement strand
AGCCAAACGGCGCAAAACGTGACTGTCCCAAGATCATCGGCATGTCAGCGATCCGTTCTCTCGATGGGCGCGGCATCTTTCATGCCACCTCCTGAATTCAGAAAATAGTGGCGGCGGCACCGCCGAAACCCGCCCGTTGCACGGAGGGACGGGAGGAAAGGGCTGCTGCCGTCCCCGCCCCTGTGATCCTTCCGGCCTCCAGCAGATAATCGCGATCGACAAGGGCAGAGCTTCCGCGAACACCCTGTTGCGCCAGCGCAAGGCAGGACAGCGTTCTGCGCTTCATACCATTCATGATTTTCCTCCAACGGCGCAGTAGCGGGATTGCCATTCTCCTCAAGGCTTCCCTGCGCTGATGGAAGTTTAGCAACGACAGGCGCATATAAAATGCACTAATGTAATGCATTATTGTACTTTTGGAGGGTGAATGCCGCATCACGGCCAGATAGCTGCTAACAGGATCGAAACGACGGCGCGCATACTGACTTCGTCCCTGCGCGTGTCGGAGTTCAAGCTGGAACAGGGCGCAGCCCATCTTGTCCTCGTCTCAGCCGGTGAAGCGGAGATCATTCAGGGCGAAAAGACACTTGTGGTTACCGCGCCGGGGCTGGCCTGGCTGCCTGCCTCCGGCCCCGCCGGCCGCCTGCGGCTGAATGCCGGAAGCCGCGGATCACTGCTGAAAACGACCGAAATCGGCCTTGCGCATGCCATGCCAACCGGAACGAGCGCAATCATGGTGCGCAGCACATTGCAGCGCGTTCTGACCCGGACGCTGGCTGAAAAAGACAGCCTAGAACTGGCGGGTTATCTCGACACCATCGCGGATGAGAATTTCCGGTCATCGACAGGATCGGATACGATCATCGCCAGCCTGTTATCCGTCACCCTTATCCGCATCTGCCAGCATGCCATGGCCGACGTCGCGGGCGCGGCTTCCACCGCAGGCAGCCTTACGGAGCGGTTTGTGCTACTTGTCAGTCAGCACAAACGCGACCAATGGGGCGTGGAAGACTATGCGGGTCAACTCGGCGTCAACCGTGAACGTCTTGGATTTGTGGTGCGCAAGGCAACGGGGCTTTCACCACAGGCCTATATTCACCGCGAACTGCTTTCCGAAGCGCGTGACCTTCTTCTTAACTCTTCACTGCAAGTCGCTGAAATTGCGTTTCGATTGGGATTTCAGGATCCTGGGTATTTCAACCGCTTCTTCACCCGCAATGAAGGCACGTCTCCCGGCCGTTTCCGGCGAACGGCGGTGCGCATACAGAACGTAGCACAGCCGTCCTATGCCGCATGGCCTTGAGTTCTGCCCGGCAGGTGCAAATCAGGACGGGCAGAAGAGACAACGGAGCGAAGTGCCGGCCTGTTTGCCCGGCACTCCAACGGGGCGTTAACGGGCGCTGTCGATAATCTGGCCGCCGTCCGGGGTCAGGCTCGAGCCTGTAATGAACCTCGAATCGCTGCTTGCGAGGAAAAGAGCGACCGGAGCGACATCCTCTTCAGGGGAACCGTAACGACCAAGGGCATTCGTGGGAGCAGGAGCGTCGACGCCCGCACCCCAGGTGTCGGCAACGGGAAGCAGGTTGTTCACGGTGATATTGTCAGGACCCCATTCGCGCGCAGCAGATCTCGTCAGGGCGCGGACGGCCTCCTTTGCAAGATTGTAAGGTCCATACGGCGACATGCCGAGAATACCGGCCAGCGACGCGAAATTAATGATCCGGCCCTCGCCACTGGCCTTCAGGTACGGATAACAAGCCTGCATCGTGCGAAGATAGGCGATCGGCCCCATATCGAGGTTTCGTTGCAGTTGCTCGACTGTCAGCTCGAGGATCGGGGAGTGAACGACAGTCGGGTCGAACGCGACATTCACGAGAATGTCGATGCCGCCAAATACCTCCGCTGCCTCAGCCACAGCCCGGGTGATCTGTTGGCCATCGCCAAGATCACAGACGATGCCGAGCGCGGTGCCACCACTGGATTGTATCTGACTGACGACCGCGTTCACATTTTCAGGCGTCAAGGACAATACCACGACCTTGGCGCCCTCCCTTGCAAAGAGTTCTGCCGTCGCACGGCCAATCCCTCTGCCTGCGCCCGCCACGATGGCTACTTTTCCGGTCAGTTTTCCCATTTTGATTTCCTTTCGTGATGAATGCGTCAGAGCTGCCGTGTAAGGGCATAGGGGGACGGGACTTCGCGTGCCGCGTTCTGCATGGCGAAGGAAACGACGAGCAGCCCGAGCCCGATGGCGGCAGGCAGTGCGCCGGCAGGTTTGCGGACGCCGATATGTGCAAGGCCGGACAGCAGCAGGTGAAACAGTACCCCCGCATACGCCAGATCGCTGATGGCGACGTTGAACCGCGCAAGGATGGCGATGACGGCGGCGATCTTCACCGCCGTCAGAAGAGGCACAAGGTATGCAGGGTAACCGAAGCCGGTTATCGTCTCCCTCACCCAGTCGGATTTGACGACGTAGATGACTGCCGACGCCAGATAGAGCAGGACGAGAAGGGTTGTTGCGACCCAGTAGATGTAGAATGAAGACATGGGATATCCATTGCCGCCGAATGTCTTCGGCAGCTTGATTTGTTCAATATTTTCGTTGTTCCGGAACAGCTTGGGGCTCATGATCCGGCGTTCACATGGAAAATGTGCTATTGAATGAATATGCGCAAGTAGGATGAATTTGGCGTGGTAAGTATGGAAAACCAGACTAATGGCGGTAAAACCATTAACATGCACGAGGAAATGCGTCGCGCTTTCGCGCTGCTTTCCGGCAAGTGGAAGCTCGAAATCATGTGGCTTCTCAACCAGCGGATCTATCGTTTCAACGAGCTGCGCAAAGCCATTCCCGGCATCACACAGCACATGTTGACCTCCCAATTGCGTGAGCTCGAGGCCGATGGACTGGTCTCTCGCACCGTCTTTGCAGAGGTTCCGCCACGCGTGGAATATGAAACTACGGCAAAGGCGAAAGGACTTGGCCCGACCATGGAGGCATTGATGGCATGGTGGAACGAGTACGGCGCGAGCGTTCCGGTTAAAACCACCACCCGTGGACGCAGACGGTCACCGCAAAAATAGATGGATTATTGCGGCCGTTGCGCCGCCGTCCTGTGCCGCCCGATCGGCAGCATCATTGGTTTGCCCGACGTCGGGTCTTCGATGACACGGCTTTCTATGCCGAAGACGTGCCGCACGTTTTCTTCCGTCAGCACCTCCTCCGGCGTGCCGCAGATATGCAGCTTTCCACCGGTCATGGCGACCAGATGATCAGCGTAGCGCGCCGCGAGATTGAGATCGTGCAGCACCATGACGATGGTGGTCTGACGGGCATGGTTGAGGTCCGTCAGAAGATCCAGCACTTCCACCTGATGGCTGATGTCGAGGAAGGTGGTGGGTTCGTCGAGCAGCAATATCTCGGTCTCCTGGGCGAGCGCCATGGCGATCCATACGCGTTGCCGTTGCCCGCCGGAGAGTTCGTCCACCGGCCGCTCGGCAAGTTCCACCGTATCGGTGGCGACGAGGGCTGCGGCCACGGCCTCATCATCCTGGCGCGACCAACGCGCGAAAAGGCCGTGATGCGGGTGCCGGCCGCGGCTGACCAGATCGGCAACGACGATGCCCTCGGGCGCAATCGGTGACTGCGGCAAAAGACCCATCCGTCTTGCAAGTTCGCGCGAGGGAAGACGGTGGATCGACTTTCCGTCGAGCAGGACCTGACCGGCGCGGGGAGAGATAAGCCGCGACATGCTGCGAAGAAGCGTGGACTTGCCGCAGGCATTGGCACCGACGATGACGGTGATCCGTCCGCGCGGAACGACAAGATCCAGCCCTTCGATGATGAGGCTTTCACCGTATCCGGCCGAAAGACGGTTCACGGAAAGGGAGTGGCTGGTCATAAAGAGCCTCCGCTGCGGTTCACCCGCACGATAAGGTAGATCAGATAGGGCGCGCCGAGCGCGCCGGTGACGACGCCGACCGGGTAACGGCCCGGCAGCAGGAACTGGCCGCAATAATCGCCCACCAGCACCAGGGCTGCCCCAACCAGCGCAGCCGGAATGAGCAGCGACCCATTGCTGCCAACGATACGCGCGGCAATCGGCCCGGACAGAAAGGCGACGAAAGCAATCGGCCCCGAAACTGCCGTGGCAAAGGCGATCATGCCGACGGCGGCGATAATCACGATAATGCGCGTTCTCCCCACCCGGACCCCAAGCGCCGCGGCCGTATCATCGCCAAGCCTCAATGCCTCGAGATCGCGCGCGCGACTGAGCAGCAGGCCGCCAAAGAGGATGAGCGCAACGAAGAGCGGCAGCGTCTGGGCAAGTTTTGCGCCGTTGACGCTGCCCGTCAGCCAGCGCATCGCCTCCTGCAGCGTCCAGGCCGGAGCAACGGACAGGATATAGGCGATGAAACTTTCGAGCATGGCCGAAACGCCGATGCCGACAAGGATCAGCCGCGTTCCGGCAACGCCGTTGCGGAAGGACAGCAGATAGACCAGCAATGCGACGCCAAGCCCGGCGACGACGGCGAAAACCGAAACGAGCGGTCCACTCAGATGCAGGACGACGATGGCAAACACCGCTGCCACGCTTGCGCCGGAACTGATGCCGATAATGTCAGGGCTGGCAAGCGGGTTGCGCAGCATGATCTGGAAGGCGACACCACCCAGCCCGAAGCTCAGACCCGCGAGAACGGAGAGCAACGCGCGTGGCAGGCGCAACTGCCCGACCGTGAAAGTGACCCCGGCAATGTCCTCTCCGAGCAGCACCCGCAGGACGTCACCGGGCGGCGTGAAGGATTGTCCCAGCACCAGCGTCAATACGAAAACCGCGATCAAAAGAGCTGAAAGGGCTGCAATGACAAAGCGACGCCGGCGCTGGCGGTCGTGACGATTGGAAACCAATGTTTCCATGACGGACGTGTGCATGTTCACAGTTCGCGTACCCGCTGACGTCTGACGATCCAGATGAAGAAAGGTGCGCCGACAAGCGCGGTGACGATACCGACATCGAGTTCGGATGGCCGCGCCACGATGCGCCCGACAATATCGGCCGCAAGCAGCAGACAGGCGCCGCCGAGCGCGGAAAATGGCAGAAGCCAGCGATTGTCGACGCCAACGAGCAGGCGGCAGAGATGCGGAACGACCAGCCCAACGAAACCGATTGGCCCGCAGATGGCAGTCGCCGCGCCGCAGAGGAGGATAGCGCCAAAGGATGCAATGGCTCTCGCGACCACGACATTCTCGCCAAGACCGGCAGCCAACTCATCACCAAGCGCCAGAGAATTCAGCTTGCGTGCCGAAAGAAGGCTGATGGCAAAACCGGCGGCGAGAAACGGCAGCACGGTCTCAATCCGGTCAAAGGTGGCACCACCGACACCGCCGATCTGCCAGGAACGGATGCCACCGGCAATATCGCTGCGCGGCAGCACGACGGCAATGACGAGTGAGGAGAAGGCGACAGAGGTGGCGGCACCGGCCAGAGCGAGTTTCAGCGGCGTTGCCCCACCGCGTCCGAGCGAGCCGACGACATAAACGAAAACCGCAGCTGCACCCGCCCCGACAATCGCCGTGATGATAAAGGCCTGCGCCGAGGCAATGCCGAACCAGACGATGGCGATAACGACGGCAAGTGATGCGCCCATATTGACGCCAAGAATACCGGGATCGGCAAGCGGATTGCGCGTAACGCCCTGCATGATGGCGCCAGCGAGCCCGAGCGCTGCCCCAGACAGCAGGGCAAGCAGCGTTCGCGGCAGGCGAACCGCGACAGCCGCTTCCGCCACCGTCTCGACGCGACCGGCAAGCGCTGCCGTGATGTCAGCGAACGTGACGTCACGGGTGCCAATCGCCACGGAAAGCGCACATAGCAGCGCCAGAAGCGCCAGCACGGCGCTGAGCCATGCGGTCCGCATGCGGTTGGAGCGGCCACCTGGCAGCACGGCCGGACCTCTGGAAGGCCCTTCCATTGTCATTTCGCTTTACCAGAGGACTTATCCGCTGCTTTCGCCAGAAGATCGGCGTAATCCTTCAAAACCCAGGAAATCGACAGCGGTGTGGGATTGGATGCGGTGCCGAGCGGATCACGCCCCAGCATGACGATGGCGTCATCGGCAACGGCGGGCATGCGGGCAAGCAGCGGATCGGCCCGCATCGCCTTGAGCAATGGCTGGCTGCCATAGGTCAAGACGATATCGACATCGTCGAAGGCATCGACTCGCTCGGCGCTGACGCCGGCGGCAAATTGCCCCGGTTTCGTCGCCTCCGCCACGCTCTTCGGCGAGGTAAGCCCAAGATCGGTGAAAAATTTCACCCGGCTGTCATTGGCGGTATAAAAATTGACGACACTGAGATTGGTGGCGTCGAGATGGGTGACGAACATCGCCGACTTGCCTTTCAGCTGCGGATGGCCGGCAACCACCTGCGCGATCTCACCCTCGATGCGTTTGATCAGCGCCTCACCTTCCGCCGCCATGCCAAGCCCGGCACTGTTCAGCCGGATCATCTCGCGCCAGTCGGTTGCCCACGGTGACACGGGATAGGCAACGACCGGTGCGATCTGGCTTAGCGTATCGTAGTCGGACTGGCTGAGGCCGGAATAGGCGGCGAGGATGACATCCGGCTGCGTTGCCGCCACGGCCTCGAAATCGATACCATCCCCCTCATCGAACAGAACAGGCTTTGCAGCACCCAATTCAGAAAGCTGCTTCGCTACCCACGGCAGCATTCCATCACCGTCATCATCGCCGAAATTGGCAGCGGCAAAACCGACGGGCACGATGCCGAGCGCCAGCGGCACCTCGTGGTTTGCCCAGGCGACGGTCGCGACACGCTGAGGCTTCCTCGCAATCGTGGTCGTACCGAAGGCGTGTTTGATGACGACGGGATAGCGCGTCGCCTCTTCCGCCGAAGCAATGGCTGGCGCGATCATCGACAGGAAAAACACGAATGCCGGCGCGAGGCAGCGAAACAGGAAAAGCATGGGCGAAGCTCTCAACGGTTCAAAAGTGGACTTGAACTCTCAGCTTCACATGCCCCCGTCAACCCCGGTGAGGAAATGCCGCCACAACAGTGGTGAAATTTCCGGGGTTTTGTACAAAACCGCGAAAAGTTACAATACCGGACAAACTTTCTCAAGTTATTGGGCGCTTCGAGAGCGGGCCGTGGAAGCGGCGATTGGGGCATCAACTTCTGGAATTTAGCAATGAACACTGAAATGAATGGCGTCAACGGCAGGACCGCGCGACTGCGCTATGGGCAGGCAGCCCTTCTTGCCTGCACGGCGCTTGTGACGGTACTGCCCGCTCGTTCGCTGGCGCAGGAGGCCGCCAATACGGGCGGAAGCACGGTTCTCGAGCGCATCACCATCGACAGCGGTGACAATGACCAGAAGTCGATCGTCGCAACCCGCACGACAAGCGGCAGCAAGATGGCAACCGACATTCTCGATACGCCGGCCGCCGTTTCCGTCATCACCGCCAAGGAAATGCAGCAGCGTGGCGTGCAGACCGTGGAAGAAGCCTTGCAATACACGGCAGGTGTGACCGCGGATTTCTACGGCTCGGACGACCGTTTCGACTATTTCAAGATTCGCGGTTTCGACGCCTACACCTATCGCGACGGGCTGACGCTCGGCCGTCCCTTCGGCGCGCTGCGCGAAGAGACCTATGCCTATGAGCGCGTGGAAGTCCTGAAGGGCGGCAATTCCACGACCTTTGGCGTATCCGATCCCGGCGGTTCGGTGAACTACTCGACCAAGGTTCCCAAACGCAGCCGCTTTGGTGAGGCCTATGTGACAGGCGGTTCCTATAGCCGCGCAGAAACCGGCTTCGATTTCGGCGACAACATCACCAGCGACGACACCCTCTCATACCGCCTGACCGGCAAGCTCAGAAATGCCGACGCGGAATATGACTATTCCCGCGACGACGAAAAATTCTTCATGGGCGGCCTGACATGGCGGCCCACCGATGCCACCAGCCTCACCGTCGTTTACGATCATCTCAACAAGGACGGCGTTCCCGGCGGCGGCGGCCATCCGGTCGGCTCGCATATCGACAGGAGCCGTTTCTTCGGCGAACCGGACTATAATTACCGCGGCACCAACCGCAATTCGCTGAGCGTGATGTTCGACCATGATTTCGGCTCTGGCCTGACGCTGAGTTCGAACGCGCGCTACAGCAAGGCAAATACCGATTTCGGTTATGCGTATATCTCGTCCACACCGACCAATGGCTCGACCATCGCCAACCGTTCCTATTTCGGCAACGAGACCGAAACCGAGAATTTCCTGATCGACACCCGGCTGCAATATGACGCGACGTTCGAAAGCGTCGAAAGCCGCAGCCTTGTCGGCGTTTTTTATAACGACTACTTGTCCGGCAGCAAAAGCTACTTCGGTTCTGCGCCAGGCATCAACTGGCTGAACCCGGTCTATACCGGTGCGCCCGCTTCGGTGCCGCTCTACGCCAGCTCGTTGACGGATCAAAAGACAAGGGCAATCTACCTCCAGCAGGACCTGACCTTCTTCGACAGGCTTACCGTCAGCGCCGGTCTGCGCAATGACTGGATCGACACCGACCAGACCAACAGGCTGAACGGCACGACGGCAAGCGGCGACATCAGCGAACTGACAAAGCGCATCGGCGTGTCTTACAAGGTCACGAACGAGATCGCGCCCTATATCAGCTACGCCGAATCCGTGGTGCCGGCCTCGGGCCTGACCGTCGAGCCCGAACGCGGCGAGCAGATCGAGCTTGGCGTGAAGTATCGCCCGGATGCCTTCCCTGCACTGTTCACGGCATCGATCTACGACCTCAAGAAAAACAATATTACCGTCACCAGCCCGATCACCAGCCTGCCCACCACCATCGGCGAGGTGCGCGTGCGTGGTCTCGACTTCGAGGCCAAGGCGGAGGTTACCGACGAGCTGAGCCTGACGGCGGCCTATTCCTATCTCAACGCGGAAATCACCGAAAACGGCATCGCTGGCAATGTCGGCAACCGCCCGCAATTCGTGCCTGAACATCAGGCCTCGCTTTGGGTAAACTACACGCTGGCTGGCAACGACAAACGCGGTGACATGACCTTCGGGCTCGGCGGACGCTTCACTGGCGCGTATTATTTTGATGATGCGAACAAGGTTTCGACCGGCAGCAGCGTGACCATGGACGCAGCGTTCAGCTACAAAATCCAGGAAACCACCTCGCTGGAGGTGAATGTTTCCAACCTCTTCAACGAGAAGCACGTCTCTTATGGCGGTTTCGGCGCAGACTTCTACAACCCCGGCCGAGCGTTCTCAGCTACGCTGCGCAAGACGTGGTGAGGGTAAGTATATCTCTACTTTTCAACATACTACGTAACCATCCTAACGTTCCACGTCATCACCTGGGGTGACGTGGAACGAAGCTCGAGGCATGCGCCGAACCCGCTCCGCATAGACGGCAAGGCGACCATTCAAAGCAGCCTGTGCATGCGCCGCCAGGCGGCTGGCGTATTGCCCACGGACTGGCGGAAGGCTTTGGTCAAATGGGCCTGATCGGAAAAGCCTAGCTGGGCGGCAATATCGGCCACCGTCAGATCGCCTTCGAGCAACAGTTTCTGGGCAAGGCTTATCCGCCGCTCCAGTTGCCATTGCAGCGGCGTCTTGCCCGTTGTCTGGCGGAACACCGTTGCGAACCAGCTTTCCGAAAGCCCGACGATGTCGGCCATTTCTGCAACCGTCATGCGGTCGTCACCGCGGCTTTCGACACGGAAAAGCAACTTGTTCATCTGCGCCTGCGTCAGCCTGCCATTTACCTGTTCCGGCGAAGATCCGGGAATATCGAGAAGACCGGCGACGATGCTGCCAACAAGGCTTTCCGCATAGACCGCATGTTTCGAAGGCTCGGCGAGTTCATCGACAAGCAGTCCAGCCAGTGTTTCGACCGAACCGATATCCTGTATCTCGACCGGGCGGCGCAAGGCTGTCATCGCCGCCGAACTGCCGACCGATGGCGACAGGAAACGCAGCAGGCGGTCCTTGTGGATATGCAGATTGAGATGCGAAAACCTGTGCGTAGCATTGCTGCTCGTCCACATCGGAACACCGGCCGGCACATAGACCGCCCGCG
The DNA here is from genome assembly GCF_007828365.1 of Rhizobium sp. SJZ105. NCBI lineage: Bacteria > Pseudomonadati > Pseudomonadota > Alphaproteobacteria > Hyphomicrobiales > Rhizobiaceae > Rhizobium > Rhizobium sp. SJZ105. Next base: position 206,357 of record NZ_VIUP01000008.1, on the reverse strand, counting down.
TCATGGGGCGGGAATGCTGCGTGAACTCGCCGTCGCGGTTGGAAATGCTGATGCGCGACGAGACATCGTTGAAAAATATCATGATACGTGGATCGGCGGCCAGGTAATAACCCTTCGCGCCCATCTGGCTCTCTGCCTCCCAGAAGGCGCTGACGAGCCCGTCCAGCTGGCGCCATTTGACCGGCGCAGTGACGCTGATCCCTTCCGTGTGCCAGGTCATGGAGTGCCAGAAACTCAATGCGGGTACCGTTCAGTTGTCGAGCCGAGGTTGTAAGACATGCGCGTCACGATAACGGCGCCGCACGCTCCACCATATGAGGCCGCAATAACATGACTTATCAATTCATGTTAATAGCAAAGATGGTTGTAATGCAAAACATTGCTGTGCTGCCAGTCGATCCCGCTCCAATGTGAGCCTTGGAACCTCTGCCCCGACCAGCCGTTTGATCTCCAGACAAATGAAATCACGAAGGGAGATCACTATGAACGACAAAAGGGAACCCGGCGATTTCGCCGACAAGAAGCGCGAAGAGCAGGGCCGCGGCGTCATCGTCGCTGGGCCGGATGCGCATGAGAATGAAAAGGGCGGCAAGGCGCCGGGGGATAGTGGCGAAAAGCCATCACCCGAAAAACCGGTTCCATCCTCAGACCGCAGATAGAAAATTGCCCCTCCCTGATCGCTCAGGGAGGGGCTTTTTTGGACTAGTCAGCCTTATCAGACAAGGTCGAAACGGTCGGCGTTCATGACCTTCGTCCAGGCGGCGACGAAATCACGCACGAACTTTTCCTTGTTGTCGTCCTGCGCATAAACTTCCGCATAGGCACGCAGGATGGAGTTGGAGCCGATAACGAGGTCCACGCGGGTCGCCGTATATCGGGTTGCTCCGGACTTGCGATCGCGAATCTCATAGAGATTGCCGCCGGTCGGAACCCAGGAATAGGCCATATCCGTCAGCGTTGTGAAGAAATCGGTGGTCAGAGCACCTGGGGTCTGCGTGAACACACCATGCGCTGCGCCGCCGTAATTGGCGCCAATGACGCGCAGGCCACCGATGAGAACGGTCAGTTCCGGCGCCGTGAGGCCCAGAAGCTGAGCGCGGTCCAGCAGCAGTTCTTCGGGGCTGACGACATAGTCCTTCTTCACCCAGTTGCGGAAACCATCCGCCAGCGGCTCGAGCGGCGCAAAGCTGTCTGCATCAGTCTGCTCGGCTGAGGCATCGCCACGACCGGGTGCAAAAGGCACGGCGACATCGAAGCCGGCTGATTTCGCCGCCTGCTCAACACCGTAGTTGCCGGCGAGAACAATGACATCAGCGATGCTGGCGCCAGTCTCACGGGCAATCGGCTCCAACACCGAAAGCACATGGGCCAAACGGGCGGGCTCGTTGCCTTCCCAGTCCTTCTGCGGCGCAAGGCGGATGCGCGCACCATTGGCGCCGCCGCGCTTGTCCGAACCACGGAAGGTACGGGCGCTGTCCCATGCGGTCGAGACCAGATCGGCGACCGCCAGACCGGAAGCGGCGATCTTTGCCTTTACGGCAGCGACATCGTAGCTCGTGGAACCTGCCGGGATGGGATCCTGCCAGATCAGGTCTTCTGCGGGAACATCCGGGCCGAAGTAGCGGGACTTCGGGCCCATGTCGCGGTGGGTCAGCTTGAACCATGCGCGGGCAAAGACCTCGGAGAAGTGGTCCTGGTCATCCTTGAACTTCAGCGAAATCTCGCGGTAGATCGGATCGACCTTCAGGGCCATGTCGGCATCGGTCATCATCGGGATGGTGCGGATCGAGGGATCCTCGACGTCAACAGGCTTGTCCTCTTCGGCAATGGTGATCGGCGCCCACTGGGACGCGCCAGCCGGGCTGTGCGTCAATGTCCACTCATGCTTGAACAGCATGTCGAAGAAGCCGTTGTCCCACTTGGTCGGTTCGCTTGTCCAGGCACCTTCAATACCGGACACCACGGTGTCACGGCCGATGCCGCGACCCTTGGTGTTGATCCAGCCGAGACCCTGATATTCGGGGCCTGCTGCTTCCGGATCGGGGCTGAGGTTGGCGGCGCTGCCGTTGCCGTGCGACTTGCCGATGGTATGGCCGCCTGCGGTGAGCGCGACGGTTTCTTCGTCATCCATGCCCATGCGGGCAAAGGTTTCGCGCATCTGCGCGGCTGTCGCAAGCGGATCGGACTTGCCGTTGACGCCTTCTGGATTGACGTAGATGAGACCCATCTGCACGGCGGCAAGCGGATTTTCCAGCGTCTCGGGCTTGGTTACGTCACCGTAACGACCATCGCTCGGTGCCAGCCATTCCTTTTCGTCACCCCAATAGGTGTCCTTTTCGGGAGCCCAGATATCCTCGCGGCCGAAGGCGAAACCGAATGTCTTCAGACCCGCGACATCATAAGCGATCGTTCCGGCGAGCGCGATGAGATCGGCCCAGGAAATCTTGTTGCCGTATTTTTTCTTGATCGGCCACAGCAGGCGGCGGCCCTTATCGGTGTTCACATTATCGGGCCAGGAATTGAGCGGTGCAAAGCGCTGGTTGCCGGTGTTGGCACCGCCGCGTCCGTCCGTCACGCGGTAGGAACCGGCCGCATGCCAGGTCACGCGGGCCATCATGCCCACATAGCTGCCCCAGTCGGCCGGCCACCATTCCTGGCTTTCCGTCATCAGGGCGCGCAGATCGGCCTTCAGGGCTTCCACGTCGAGCGACTTTAGCGCTTCGCGGTAATTGAAGGAGGTGCCGAGCGGATTGGTCTTGGTGTCGTGCTGATGCAGGATATCGAGGTTCAGCGCGTTCGGCCACCATTCGGTAACCGATTTACCGGAGGCCGTATTGCCTCCATGCATGACGGGACACTTGCCAGCCGGTTTTGAAGTTGCGTCCATTTCGCCCTCCGATGGGTTTAGTAATTAAACGACATAGTCAATTCGACATGCGCAGCATGTTGGAACCACAGCCCACAGCAGATCATCCTTACGGAAACCGCGCAGTGACGCTGGTGATACCGAACAGCTACATCCTCTTTCTGTCATGACGATGACTAACAGCCAGGTTCCATAATTTCCAATTGTATATTCTAAAGGCTGCGATATGCTCAGCTTATGATTGGACTATCGATGAAACACCTGCGTTATTTCGACGCCTTGGCGAAGATCGGCCATTTCGGGCGGGCGGCGGAGGCATGCGCCATTTCCCAGCCAGCACTTTCGCTACAGATCAGGGAACTGGAAGAGCTGATCGGCGCGCCTCTCGTCGAACGGGGCAGCCGCCAGATAAGGCTGACCGCTCTCGGCGATGAATTCGCCGAACGCACCCGCCTGATCCTGCGTTCGGTGGACGAATTGCAGGATTTGGCGAGGGCAAGGCACGGCCCGCTCAGCGGCCGCCTGCGCATCGGCGTCATTCCAACCGTCGCGCCCTATCTTTTACCGCAGGTCATTAAGACTCTAACCCGGCATTATCCAGGACTGGAAACGCGCCCGCGCGAAGCGGTGACACAGAAACTGATCGAGGACCTTCTGGAAGCCCGGCTGGACATGGCAATCGTCGCGCTTCCGGTGTCTGAAGCGTCGCTGGAAGAGGTTCCGCTGTTTTCCGAGGAATTCATTCTGGTCCGGCCGATGGAGGATGCGGGGATGCCGGTGCCAAGCGCCGGCAAGCTCGGTGAAATGCGCCTGCTGCTGCTCGAGGAAGGCCATTGTTTCCGCAATCAGGCACTGTCTTTCTGCAGTACAACGAACGCGCCGCCGCGCGTGCTGATGGAGGGCAGTTCGCTCTCGACGCTGGTCCAGATGGTAGGCGCCGGCATCGGCGTCACGCTCATTCCGCAGATGGCTGTCGATATGGAAACGCGGCAATCCACCGTCTCGGTATTTCGGCTGGCAGAGCCAAGACCATCCCGCACCATCGGCATGGTGTGGCGCAAGAGCAATCCGCTCTCGGCGCAGTTTACCCACATTGCCGAGATCGTCCGCGAATGCGGCCTGCAAAAACTCGGCCGTGTTGCCGATGCAGCGGCGTGACGGTGTCGAGGGCCAACTCGGATCTGCGGCCTCAACTCTTCACAGCACTACCAGCGTTACCCTCGCAAAGCCGGTCGGCCATGGCAAAAAAGGCAAGCTTCATCTTGCTGCGTTTGTCCGCGCCCTCGAGGGTTGAAACCGGTACCTGAAAACCGAACACGTCGTCCGGCTCGGCGGAACGTTCCCGCCAGAATGCGTCTATGTCGGAAAGCAACATTTTCTGCCGCCGCGCGCGACGATAATTGATCGGATGTCTGGCGTGGGAGACTGCGAAATAGGAACCCGCTTCCGTCTCGATTAGGCCTTGCAGCAGCATCAAAACGGCATCCTTCGGGCGAAGACCCGCAAGGTCGCGCGTTACTGCCACCATCTCCTGCTTTGCGGCGCGTGGCCCCTGCATGCCGCCAACGGCAATCGTCCTGTACCCTCCCCCATCCTGCGTCACGAAGATAAACTTCGTCGTCCACAAGGTGACGTCGTCACGGGTTCTGATCAGCCGAACCGCGAGAGCGCCTTCGTGGCGGCCGCCACATAAATCCGCAAGAGCAAGCGTGCAGCGATATTCGTCAGCACGGCCGCCTATGGTGCCGATTTCGACCGTTTTTCCACTCCAGAGCGCAGCCATAACCTCTCTGGAAAAACAATCGCTGGCGATGACGAAATTCTTCATGAGAAAATCCAGCCGTCTTCCATAAGAGATTTTGCCGACGAGGAATTTCGACAGGGGTTTCTGAAGAAGCTCGTCATGCGGCGGTGGCAGTTTTTGCGTCGCCGAGAACCGGGACAGAAACCGCCACCACCGCAGGGTTACAAGCGGATGAGCCAAAAAACGCATCCAGAAAAGGAAACCCCGTTTCCAGTGGGCGCGCATAGCGAAGGTCGCAACGCTCCAGGCCAGGGGAAAACGGAGGAGTTCCAGCCCATCGCCAGTCATCGTTTGTGCAGCGATGACCGGCTCGGGTTTCGCCGAGTTTTTTTCCGCAGCGAATGCGGCGATTTCAGTATGCGACATCGTAAAATTCCGGGGAGTATGACTGTTTGGACTGGGGCGTGGAGTGATTTGGCCGGGACTGTGCGCGCCCAGGATGAACCGAATATGAAATCGGATTGGTGCTCTGCTGCGATTATTGGCGCTGCAGCATTGCGCGAGGTTCCGGGCCGGCGACGCGCTTTCTACGCGCCGTCTTCTCGCCGGCAATCCGGAAGAAAACGATCCGGTGGGTGGGTCACTGTATGTACTCCGGTTGGCACGGTTGATCCCGTGCCCACACATTATGACCGCGAACGTTGCGGCAGCATTACAATCGCCGCGACCGGTCTACAGCGCGCAAAGCGCTATCAGAATCGAACCCGGAACGTGCTTCCAGAGGGGTTGCTTTCCAGCACGATACGGCCGTTATGATTGGCGACGATCTTCTTGACGAGGCTGAGGCCAAGTCCCGCACCCGTGCTTTTCGGCGTGACCCGATAGAAAGGTTCAAATATCCGCTCCTGCTGGTCCTCGGGTATGCCCTGCCCCTCGTCGGAAATCGCGATTTCGCCGTTTGCGAGAACCGAGACATGGATCAGCCCCTTGTTTCCACCATGGTCGATGGCGTTGCGCACGATATTCCTGATGGCGCGCGGCAGGGCGAAGGGGTTGCCTTGCATGTCGTATTTTTCGATCTGCGTTTCGAAGGAGATGTCGTAACCTGCCGAAAGCGCAAGCGGCGCGAGCTCTGCCACGACCGTGCGGGCGATATCGACCAGGTCCACCACCTCGCGCCGGTCGTTCACCTGATCGTTTCGCTCAAAGGCCAGAAGCTGTTCGGCGGTTTCACCGAGCCGCGCGACATCCTCCATCAGGCGCTGCTGGTCCGGTCCAGGCAGGCCCTCTATCCGGGTCTGCATGATTGCAATCGGCGTCCTCAATTCGTGCGCGGCATCGATCAGAAAACGTTGCCGCGCCTGGAACTGCTCTTCGAGCCGCTCGAGAATGCTGTTGAAGGAAACGATCAACGGAACGACTTCGCGCGGCACATCTTCGACGGGAAGCTTCGAACCCGGTCGTCGCGGGTCGATCTCCGGTGCTTTTTTGACGACGGAACTCAGGCCAGCAAGCGCCCGGCGCACGATGTGTGGCACGGAGAAAAACACCGCAGGCAAAAGAACCGCCAGCAGGGGGACATAAATCGGATAGGTGCCGGCAAGAAGCGTCAGAAACGACGCTCGTGCATTAGAGGTTCCGCCGAACATGATCCTGACGGGTCCCGACGTCGTCTCGATACTTTCAGCCGAAGCAACCTCGGATATGCCGCTGCCGCCGCGAATATCGGCGTCCGCCATCAGATGAACGTAGCGCGCCAGTTCGGCATAAACAGCCGGTACGGTGCCGAAGGTGGCCGCGTGACCGTCAGGCGTCGAGACCACGAACCACAACGTTTCATTCTTCGCCTTCAAGGCGCGTAATGCCGACCCCTCGGTAATGACCAGACCCTTTTGCGGATCAAGCGAAAGCGACTCGTCAAGCGTCGCCGACAAATCGTTCCAGAGCCCGATATTGGGCGAGAGCTTCATCACCCCGTAAACGCAGAGCCCGACAATGACGACAGCGATCATGGAAGAGACGACAATGCTGAGCTGCCAGCTCAATTGCCACCACAAGGACGGATTGGACTTGCCCTGCGCTTTCATGTGTCTTCCCTGAGCAGATAACCGATGCCGCGAATATTATGCACGCTAACCCCGGCCGAAGCGTCGAGCAGGCGTTTGCGCAGTCGCGATATATGCGCATCGAGCGCATTGGACTGGATTTCCTCCTCGTAATTGTAGACGGCGGCCTCAAGCGTCGAGCGCAGCACGGATTTGCCCTTTCGTTTCGCCAACGTGATGAGGACCATCAGCTCGCGCCTTGGCAGATCGAAGGGAAGCGAGTTGATCGTGACGCTGAGATGAAGCGGATCGATCACGATGCGGCCTGCAGCGATTTGCGACGGGGCGATGCTTGCCGGCCTTCTCAAAACCGCGCGCAGCCGCGCCAGCAGTTCGCCGACGAGAAACGGCTTGCCGAGATAGTCGTCGGCGCCGCCATTCAGCCCCTCGATCCGCTCCTCCGGTTCGTTCATCGCCGTCAATAAAATGATCGGCGTATCGATACCGGCGCGGCGCAGCTTTGGAATGAAGGTAAGTCCCTCCCCGTCCGGCAGACGACGGTCGAGCAGAATGGCATCATAGACATGCTGGCGCGCCAGCTCCATCGCATCGCCGAGCCGCATCGTATGGTCGATGACGATCCCCTGCTTGCCGAGCGTCGCCGACAGCGCATCCGCCATTTCCTTTTCGTCCTCAATCAACAGAAGTCTCATTTGCCACCGTCCCTTCGCCCCCTCCTTGTCTGCCAGAAAGGTTGCGACAGTATTGCGGCGCAGAAGATGCGGGCGGGTAATGCTGCTGCAATTATCAACACTTATCCAGAAGCCATCAGCCTGGAAGACAGGCGACATGACCGCTCGATCGGTGGTCACAGGATGAGTTTTGCCTGGAAGGATTATGTTATGTGGGTGAAAAGAACGATCAAGGCGGGGATCGCGCTTGCGGGCTGCGCTCTCGTCGTCACGGCTCTTGATCCGGCGCGCGGAAGTGTCGACGCGAACGAGCGCGTCAAGGGGATCGTGGCGTCAACCTCGATGAGCCCGGCCGGTATCCCGTTCGAACTGACGGCTGCGGAAATCGCAAGGATCGGCACACGAGCGATGGCGGAGCGGCTCAGCGTCAGTGGCGAACTTCAGCCGGTCAGCCGTGTAGTGATCCGCGCCCGCGAGGCTGGAAAAATTCTGGATATGAATGTCCGGGACGGACAGGCGGTGCGGGCGGGCGACCTGCTGGTACGGTTCGAAACCGAGGAACTGCAATCGACGCTGCTGCTGCGGCAGAGCGACCGGGATGCGGCCGAGGCCGAACTGACACTGGCGATGCAGGCCCTCACCCGCACCGAACAGCTGGCGTCAAAAAACATCGCATCGGCTGAACAGCTCGACAAGGCGAAGAGCGATGTCGTTGTGAAAACGGCAAGGCTGCAGAGCCTTTCGGCGCAGGTGGATATCGCCCGCCTTGCCCTTCGCAATGCCGAAATCCGCGCGCCTTTTGATGGCACCATTACTCGCCGGCAGGCAGAAGCCGGCTCCCGCGTCAGTGCCGATGGTGAACTCATGACGCTGGTCGATATAAGCATGCTTGAGGCGAAGGTTCTCGTTGCCACGCGCGACATCCCACGTGTCGCCGTTGGCCAGACCGCCGAACTCGATATTGACGGCATCGGCGGCCAGCCTCTCAGAAGCACCGTTGAGCGCATCAGCCCGGTTGCCGAAGACGGGACGCGCTTTGTCGCCGTCTATCTGCGGCTTGCCAACCGCGACGGCCGGCTGTGGGCAGGAATGTTCGCCAGCGGGTCCATCCTCGTGCGCGAAAAAAACGATGCGCTTGTCGTTCCTGCAATCGCGCTTCGCAAAGACGAAACCGGCTACCATGTCCTTAAAGTCCTGAACGGCCATCTTCGCCGCCAGACGGTGGCGGTGGGATCGCGCTGGAACGATGGCAGCCTGATCGAGATAGGCGCCGGTCTAGAGGGCGGTGAGACGATCCTGACCGCACCGCTTCCCGAATTGCAGCCCGACATGGCTGTTACGGTCGACAAGGCAGGCTGAGATGTTTCTGACCCGCATATCCGTCTCCCACCCTGTTTTCGCCACCATGATGATGGTGGCGCTTCTGGTCATGGGTCTTTTCTCGTTGCAGCGGCTGGGGCTCGACCTCTACCCCAATGTCGACGTTCCGGTCGTCGTGGTGTCCACCGCTTATCCGGGCGCCACGCCTGAAACGGTGGAGACAGAATTGACGCGCCCGGTCGAGGATGCGCTGAACGCCATCGGCGGTCTGGACGAGATCACGTCAACCTCCTACGAGGGACGCTCTGTCGTCGTCGCAAAATTCAAGCTCGAGGTTAAGAGCGCAACCGCTGCACAGGACGTGCGCGACAAGATCGCCGCCATCGACGCGAATTTCCCGCAAGAGGCCAAAAAGCCGGTCATATCCAGGTTCGATGCCGCCGCCGAGCCTATCCTGTCGGTGGCGATAAGCTCGACGTCGCTCGACATACCCGCACTCACCGCCCTTGCCGACCAGAAGGTGGTGCGGCAACTGACGACTGTTCCCGGCGTGGGGCAGGCAACGCTGGTTGGCGCCCGCAAGCGGCAGATCGACATCACGATCGACGACACCCGCATGCGCGCGCTTGGGATCGGCATCAACGAGGTGGTAAGCGCGCTACGCACCGGCAACAGCAACAGCCCGGCTGGAAGCCTTGTCGATACCGTTTCCGAACGCACGATCCAGGTGCAGGGCCGCATCGCAGAACCGCAGGCGCTGCTGGACATGGTCGTCGCCCGGCGCGGTGGCGCAGCCATTTATCTTCGCGACATCGCCGCACTCTCCGAGGGGGCTGCCGACCCCGAAAACCGTGCCCTCTATAATAGCCAGACTGCGCTGGCGATCGACATCGTCAAGGTTCAGGGTGCCAACACGGTTCAGGTTGTCGCGGATGTGAGAAAGCGCCTGGACGCCCTCAATGCCGACCTTGTTCCGCAAAACGTGCAGTTGCGAGTCATTACGGACACATCCATTCCCATCCGGGAATCCGTCACGCAGGTGCAGACGACGTTGATAGAAGGGGCGGCACTTGCCGTGGCCATCGTCTTCCTGTTCCTCAATTCCTGGCGCAGCACCGTCATCACCGGACTGACGCTGCCGATCGCGATCATCGGCACGCTTGCGGTCATTGATGTTATGGGCTTCACGCTCAATACACTGAGCCTCCTGGCGCTGACGCTTTCCATCGGCATTCTGGTGGATGACGCCATCGTTGTGCGCGAAAACATCACCCGTCACCTTCACATGGGGAAATCCCATATCCGCGCAGCACTCGACGGCACGAACGAAATAGGACTTGCGGTTATCGCGACAACGGCGACAATCGTGGCGGTCTTCCTGCCTGTCGCTTTCATGGACGGCATCGTCGGTCGGTTCTTCTATGAATTCGGCATCACCGTTTCAGCTGCCGTGCTGATCTCGCTTTTCGTCGCCTTCACGCTCGATCCGATGCTGTCGAGCGTCTGGTACGATCCGGATGCGCAACCCAACGCCCGGCGTGGGCCGGTGGGCCGGCTGATCGCCCGTTTTGATCACGGCTTCGAATGGCTCGCCGATCAATATCGGCACGTGATCGGCTGGACATTGCACCACCGGCTCGTCACCCTGCTCGTCACATCAGGCATTTTTGTCGGCAGCCTGCTCATGGTGCCGTTGGTCGGTGCGGAATTCGTCCCGAATACGGATGAAGGCCGCTTCCAGATAAACGTCACGGCACCGGTCGGCTCCTCGCTGGATTACACCACGGCGAAGGTGCGGCAGGTCGAGAAGGCACTCCAGGAATTCCCGGAGGTCGAAATGCTCTATTCCACCGTCAATACCGGCGGCACCGTCGGTAAACATCGCGCCGCCGTTCTGGTGGGACTGGTGCCGCTGGAGATGCGCAACCGAACTCCGGTCACGCTGGCCGATCCGATCCGCAAACGCCTGGCGGCCATATCGGGCATAGAGGTCGCGATCCTGCAAAACGGTCTTGGCGGTGGCGAAAGCCCCGTCCAGCTCAGCATTCTTGGCGACGACCGGGCGATCCTCGAAAAGATCGCCGACGGTCTGATGGAAGACATGAAAAAAATCCCCGGCCTCGTGGATGTGACCTCAAGCACCCGCGACGTGACCTCCATCCTTTCGGTACGCCTGAAACGCGAGGCGGCAAGCGATCTAGGCATTTCCCGATCCGATCTTGCCGCAGCGCTCTCGCCGCTCATCGCCGGTGAGGACGTGTCGAAATGGACGGATGCGGGCGGTAACAGCTACGACATCGTCGTGCGCCTGCCCGGCGAGCGGCGTGCCGACACGACGAGGATCAGCGAGTTGATGATTGCCACCAGCCGCACGGCATCCAACGGCTCGCCCCTGATGGTACGTCTGGATCAGGTCGCCGATATTACCACCGTGGAAGCACCCGCCGAAATCCGCCGCATCGACAATCGCCGCGAGGTGCTGGTTTCGGCCAACATATCAGGACGAGCGCTTGGCGAAGTGACAGACGTGTTGAAAACCCTTACCGCCGCCCGCGACCTGCCGGACGGCTACCGTATCCGCTTCGGCGGCGAAGCCGAAACCATGGAAGAGACGGTTGGCCACATGGTAACCGCGCTCGCAATGGCGGTCATCTTCATCTACATCGTGCTCGCCTCGCAATTCGGCAGCTTCCTCCAACCGCTCGCCATCATGGCGTCGCTGCCGCTGTCACTCATCGGCGTCCTCGTCGGGCTCTTGGTTGCCGGCAGCACGATCAACATGTTCTCGCTGATCGGCTTCATCATGCTGATGGGCCTCGTTACAAAGAACGGCATCCTGCTTGTCGATTTCGCCAACCGCGAAAGGAAGCGTGGACTTCCGCTCAACGAAGCGCTGGCGAGCGCCGGCATCATCCGCTTCCGCCCGATCATCATGACGACGCTTGCGATGATTTTCGGCATGATTCCGCTCGGGCTGGCTGTTGGCGGTGGCGGGGCGCAGCGCGCGCCGATGGCGCACGCAGTAATCGGCGGCCTCATCAGCTCCACCCTGCTCACCCTGATCGTCGTGCCAACAATCCTGTCTTACATCGACAGCATCACCCGGCGTTTCGCCCGCCTGCTACCGAAGGCACCGGACGAGATGGGGGAGACCGGATCGACCAAACGTCCATCTTCACCATCCTAGGTTCGCTGGTGACGTCTGCCGTCAGGACTTTTCTTCGGTCAGGCGTTTCCTCTTCCCCCTCGGGCGGAAGTCGACCAGAAGCGATTTCAGTTCGATTTCCCGGACGCGCCTTGCTGCCTCGTCCGGGCGAACCCATTCCAGAAGGCGTTCGCCGCGCTCCTTGAAACTCGTTTCCTCCCCGGTGATCTCGATCTGGAAGACATCGACAACGCAGGGAACGACATCGCCGTTGTCGAGCATCTTGAGATAGGTGTAGCGGCCAACGGCGTCCTTCCTCACGCGGCCGCGAACGCCCGCTTCCTCCCACGCCTCGATCGCGGCAGCCTCATGCGGCTTCTTGCGTTTCATCGGCCAGCCGCGCGGAATGATCCAGCGTGCGCTGGTGCGGGAGGTGACGACGAGGATTTCGATCTCTTCGCCGCTTCCGGTATAACGGAAGCATAAGGCGGCATATTGCTGCCGGAAAGAGCCGGTGAACAGCTTTTCAGGAACAGCAGCAAGTTGCTGGAGCAATGTCAGGGAACGCGCCGGACGGGCTTTCCGGCTTTTCTTCGTGGATTTCATATCCGTTGATACTGCCGATTTTCCGGGTTGCATCAATGCCCCGCGTGCATTTATGACAGTTTTATGACTATCACCCCCCACAACTAATAAAGCGCCATTGAGGGCCAATTCGCATGATGAGCATTTTTCGCAAGCTGATGCCGCGCGAGGACCGTTTCTTCGACATGTTTAGCAAACATTCGGAAACGGTCGTCAAAGCCGCCGCAGCTCTGGACCACCTTCTGAGCGGCGTCGACGTTGAGAAAAACTGCGACCTTATCGTCGCCCTCGAAGACCAGGCGGATGATATTACCCGCGACGTTCTGCTTGCGGTGCGCCGCAGCTTCATAACGCCCTTTGATCGTGGCGATATCAAGGACCTCATCCAGTCCATGGATGACGCCATCGACATGATGCACAAGACCGTCAAGACGATCCGGCTGTTCGAGCAAACCGAATTCGACCCGCTGATGCGCGAGATGGGCCACGAGATCGTGCGTGCGGCAAGCCTCGTCGCCGAAGCCATCCCGCTTCTGGAAAAGGTCGGCACCAATGCCCAGCGCCTGTCGGTGATTGCCGAAGAGGTTACCCGCGTCGAAGGGCGCTCCGACGAGCTTCATGACCAGGGCCTGAAGGACCTCTTCCGGCGCCATGGTGCGACCGGCAATGCCATGGCCTATATGATCGGCAGCGAGATCTACGGCGAACTCGAAAAGGTCGTCGACCGCTTCGAGGACGTGGCGAACGAGATCAGCGGCATCGTTATCGAGAACGTCTGATGGATGTCGCGCTTGCACTTCCACTACTTGTCGGCCTTATCGCCATCGCGCTGTTCTTCGATTTTCTGAACGGTCTCCACGACGCCGCAAATTCCATCGCCACCATCGTTTCCACCCGTGTATTGCGCCCGCAATATGCGGTGGCATGGGCGGCCTTCTTCAATTTCATCGCCTTCCTGTTCTTCGGCCTGCATGTGGCCGAAACGCTCGGCACCGGCATCATCGATCCGGCCATCGTCTCCCCGCAGGTGATCTTCGCGGCATTGATGGGCGCCATCGTCTGGAATATCGTCACCTGGATTTTCGGCATTCCCTCCAGCTCGTCACATGCCTTGATCGGCGGTCTCGTCGGTGCGGGCTTTGCGAAGGTCGGTTTCAATTCCATCGTCTGGTCGGGTCTTCTGAAAACCGTGGGCGCGATCTTCATGTCGCCGGCCATCGGCTTTTTCCTGGCACTGCTGCTGGTGCTTGCCGTCTCCTGGCTGTTCGTCCGCCAGACGCCCTTCGCCGTGGATCGCACCTTCCGCATCATGCAGTTCATTTCCGCCTCGCTCTATTCGCTCGGCCACGGCGGCAATGACGCACAGAAGACCATGGGCATCATCGCTGTGCTGCTGTTCAGCCAGGGGCATCTTGGAGAGAGCTTCTACGTGCCGTTCTGGGTGGTGATCTCGTGCCAGTCGGCCATGGCGCTCGGTACGCTTTTCGGCGGCTGGCGCATCGTGCACACCATGGGGTCGAAAATCACCAGGCTGAACCCGATGCAGGGGTTCTGCGCCGAAACCGGCGGTGCGCTGACACTTTTCGGCGCGACGTGGCTCGGCATTCCGGTGTCCACCACCCATACGATCACTGGCGCCATCATCGGCGTCGGTGCCGCGCGTCGCGTCTCGGCGGTGCGTTGGGGCCTTGCGGGCAATATCGTCATTGCCTGGGTCGTGACCATGCCGGCCGCTGCCCTGATATCCGCATCTGTCTATGGTCTTACATCGCTGTTCGGCTGAGACAGAGACCCGCCCTCTCTGCCAAAGCTCCCGGAACAAAAGCCACCCTGTGGTTGTTGATCCGGGAGACAACAGGCGACAAGGCGGATCGCGGATCATGGCACGGCAGGTTTTCTGGAAGGGCTATCTGAAGCTGTCGCTGGTGACGGCCGCAGTTTCGCTGACGCCTGCCACAACCGAAAGCAACAAATACCGCTTCCACGTTCTCAACCGCAAAACCGGCAATCGCGTCGAAAGCCGCTATGTCGACAGCGTTACCCACAAGCCGGTGGCCGCAAAGAACCAGGTGAAGGGTTTTCCCCGCGCAGAAGACGATTATGTGTTGCTGGAGGATGACGAGATCGATGCGGTCGCGCTCGAAAGCACCCGCACCATCGACATCCAGACCTTCGTACCCACAGGTTCTATCGACTGGATATGGTACGACCGGCCGCACTTCCTGCGCCCGGAAGACAAGATCGGCACGGAAGCCTTCAGCGTGATCCGGGAAGCCATGCGGGCAAACGGCGTTGTCGGCATTGCGCGGCTTGTTCTCTATCGCCGCGAAAGAGCGGTTCTGCTAGAACCGTCAGGCAAGGGCATCATTCTGTGGACCCTGCACTATGGCGAGGAAGTGCGCGAAAGCATCGACGCGCTGGACCCGAAGATGAAATTCGAAAAGCCGCTGCTGGACGCGATGGAAAAACGCATCGGCAAACAGATGACGGGATGGAGACCGGCGCTGGTGCAGGATCCGATCCAGAAAAAGATCAGCGCTTTGCTAAAAACCAAGAGCAAGACCGTCTCTTCCCCGGAAAAGAAGACCGGCACGAAAACCCGGACCGGCGGCAATGTCATCAACATCATGGATGCCTTGAAGAAAAGCCTTGCCTCGGACAAGAAAGGCTGACGCTCATCGGGCCCTTTTCGGCAGGGGTCGCGCGGCAGCGAAAAAGCCGTCCCATGGATCCTTCTTCAAGGCAGAAAGGCGCGCGCCGATATTGCTGACCGTGAAGTGTGCCGGACCTATCTCATCTGAGAGTTCCGCCCATTCGATTGGCGCTGAAATGGCGGCTCCGGGTCGGGCACGTGTCGAATAGGGCGCAACAGCCGTATTGCCCCTGCCATTACGCAGATAGTCGAGGAAGATGCGGCCCTGGCGTTTCGCTTTGGTTGCCACCGCAAGATATTTCTCCGACTCCGCCTTGGCCATGTCATCCGCCATGGTCTTTGCAAAGGCCTTCAAGGCCGGCCATCCCGCTTCCGGTTTCAAAGGTGCCACCACATGCAACCCCTTGCCGCCGGAGGTTTTCACGAAAGCGGCCAGACCGGCATCTTCGAAACGCCGCTTCAGTTCCAGTGCCGCATCGATTACATCCTGCCATGACACGTCCTCGCCGGGGTCTATATCCATGGTGATCATGTCAGGCTTTTCCCAGTTCGCGGTTGTCGCCCCCCATGGGTGAATTTCAAGCGCAGCGGACTGGACCAGGGCCATCATGCCATCGAAATCCGTAATCCTGATCAGCGGTTCCCCGCCCTTGTCCTTCGGATCCTTGATCTGTTCTATCGCCTTGTTCACACCGCGCCAGGCGTGTTTCTGGAAGAAACGCTGCCCATCGATCCCTTCAGGACAACGCAGCAGCGCCAGAGGCCGGTTGACGACAAAGGGGGCCATATAGCGCCAGACCTGGGTGTAATAATCGGCAAGCCCTTCCTTGGTCACGCCATCGTCCGGCCAATAAAGTCGTTCCGGATGGGTGAACTTGATCTTTGACTGCGGCGTCCCTTTTCCCGACACTGCTTTATCCTCGCGTTCGATTTCACCCGCCGGCTTGTCTTCCCGCAAGCCGCGGAATGATGCGTGGCGCAGATTGCCATCTCCGGACCAGGCACGAAACTCCACTTCTACAACCAGTTCCGGCTTGACGTAATGCAGGTCGCGGCGCGCAAGTGCCGTGAGCTTTTCGCCGAAAGGGCTGTCATCGATGCCCAGCGGCTTCAGGCGGCCAAGCAGCATTTCGGCAATGTCAGCGGTATAGCCGGTGCCGACGCGGCCGACATGACGCAGCTTGCCTTCCTCATAAACGCCGAGCGCCAGAGAGCCGATGGCATGGTCCGACGCGGAGGAAAGCGTATAGCCGCCGATGACGAACTCCTGCCGCATCGAGCACTTGGATTTCACCCAGCTACCCTTGCGGCCCGAGACGTATTTGCTGTCCTTGACCTTGGAGATAACGCCCTCGAGGCTGAGGCGGCAGGCATGATCGAGAACAAGCCCGCCACTTTCCTCGAAATGTTCGCTGTAGCGAAGATGCGGGTTGCTGGCGGGCAGCAGCTTTTCCAGTAGCGCCTTGCGATCGGTCAGCGCCGCCCCGCGCAAATCCGTGCCATCCAGATACAGGAGATCGAAGGTATAAAAAACGAAGCGGTCGCTGCGCCCTTCGCTCAAGTCCTGTTGCAAGGCTGAGAAATCCGAGGCGCCGCTGTCCCGTTCCACCACGATTTCGCCGTCGATCATCAGTGTTTCTGCCGGCAGCGACTTGAGCGCTCCCGCCACGGCATCGCCGAACTTTTCGGTCCAGTCCAGTCCGCTACGGGTCAGAAGCTGGAGTTTGCCGTGGTCGATACGGACCTGCAGCCGATAGCCGTCGAACTTGATCTCATGCAGCCAGCGGGAGCCTTCCGGTGGCTTGGGTTTCAGCGTCGCAAGTGCCGGCGGCACAAAGGATGGCAGCGCGTGTTTGCGGGCACCTTTCGGCAGGGCATGCGCCTGTTTTTTGCCCGAGGAAGAACTAACGGTCTTTTTCGATACGGGCTTCGAATTCCAAGTGTCCTTCGGCTTGGCGGCAACTTCTTCAACACTTCGGCCAGTCTTCACCGATTCCGGCCGCTCCTCCAGAATATCGGCGCCGCCATCATGCCTTGCCTCTTCGTCGTCGCCCTTGATCAGCAGCCAGTTTTCACGGCTTTCACCGGGCTTTCCATGCATACGTACAAGATGCCAGCGGCCTTTAAGCTTTTCGCCCTCCAGTTCGAATTCGAGATGGCCTTTGCGGTAGCCTTTCTTGGCGTCGCCAATCGGGCGCCAGACACCCCGATCCCAAAGAATGACAGTGCCGCCGCCATATTGACCTTTCGGGATTACGCCTTCGAAGTCGCCGTAGCTTAGAGGGTGGTCCTCGACATGCACCGCAAGGCGCTTGTCCTCCGGGTCAAGGCTCGGCCCGCGGGTTACCGCCCAGCTTTTGAGGACGCCGTCCATCTCCAGCCGGAAATCGTAATGCAGCCGGCGGGCATCGTGCTTCTGTATGACGAAACTGGATCCCTGCGCATCGACCTTGTCGCCCTTCGGCTCCGGCGTCTTGTCGAAACTGCGCTTGGCGTTATAGCTCTGCAAACCCATGGATCAGCTCGCTTTCCGGGAGGATTTGCGCCCTGCACCAGCGGTAGATTTTCCGCTTTCGCCGTCACCGGCGCTGCGTCGCAAAGCCTCCTTCAGGTCGATGATGTTATCTTGCTTGCGCGGCGGCTGTTTGCTGATTTCCCTGCCCTCGATCTTCGCCTTCACCAGTTCCGCCAGCGCATCATTGTAACGATCGGTATATTCCGCCGGATCGAATGTGCCTGCCCGTTTCCCGATGATGTGACCGGCGAGTTCAAGCATCTCTTCATCGAACTGAATATCGGGAATGGACTTGAAAACGGTGGTTTGCGAGCGAACCTCGTAGCCGAAATTCAAGGTCGTCGCCACGAGCGCCTTGCCGCTTGGACGGATCAACAGCACGCGGTTTCGGCGAAAGAGTACCGCTTCGCCAAGTGCCGAGACCTTCTCGTCGTCCATGGCTTTTGCCAGCAGCGTCAAAGCCTCTTCGCCACCTTCCTGCGTCGGCGCCAGATAATAGGATTTATCGAAATAGAGCTTGTCGATCTCGTCGTGGCTCAGAAAATGCCTGATGCGGATGACCTTGTCGTTTTCTGGCATCAACGTTGCGATCTCATCTCCCTCGATGACGATATGGTCGCCATTGTCGAGTTCATATCCCTTGACCTGATCCTCGCGGTCGACAGCATCGCCGGTATCGCTATCGACATATTGCCTTTCGACGCGATGGCCGGTCTTTCGGTTGACGATGTTGAAGGAGATCTTTTCCGATGAAGTGAGCGCGGAATAGAGACCGATTTCACAGGTGAAATCGCCGAATGTCAGATGACCCTTCCAGCTCGCTCTCCGGTTCATAATGGCCGCCCATGGTCGTCTTGAGAGGATTGGCCTCTGCCCCGGTCCGCAGCAAGGATGCGCTCGATAGCGGGAACGTCCGCATCGGCCAGCACCGGAACAGGGTCGGATGCCATCGCCTCCAGCACCTCCGGCGAAAGCCCGCCATTGCGGATGACCCATTCCATGGCTTCGCGCGTTTGCCGTTCGGCCTTCAGCTGCGCATAAAGCGCCAGTATCAGCCGGTCGCGGACATCGAAGGGCTTCACATCTCTGTCTGAACGTTCTGTCTGTCGTTTCATGTCAAGTCCTCAAAGCCGATCAGGCAACGCCCCGGCCTCCGGTCACACCATAGACCTCGCCATTTATGAAGCTGCCATCCTGCGAAGCCAGCAGCACATAGACCGGTGCCAGTTCCACAGGCTGGCCTGGACGGCCGAAATCGCTGTCCTTGCCGAAATTCCTGACCTTCTCGTCCGGCTGCCCGCCGCTGGGCTGCAAAACCGTCCAGAAGGGACCAGGCGCGACGACATTTGCCCGCACGCCTTTTTCGATAAGCTGTTTGGCGAGCGCTTTCGTATAGGCAACGATGCCGGCTTTCGTAGTGGCATAATCAAGAAGAATGGGAGACGGCTCATAGGCCTGTATAGACGCGGTGGTAATCACCGACGATCCGGGCTCCAGATAAGGAACGGCGGCCTGCGCAATCCAGTGCAGCGCGTAGAGATTGGTCTTCATCGTGCGGTCGAAATCTTCAGTCGACAGCTCGGCGATACCCTCGCGATATTGTTGTCTTGCGGCATTGATCACCAGAATATCGAGGCCGTTGAGATCACCTACCGCTTTTTCAACCAGTTCGCGGCACCATGCCTCATCGGTAATATCTCCGGGTAAGGCGACCGCCACGCGGCCTTCCGCTTCGATAAGTGCTACCACCTCTTCGGCGTCCGATTCTTCCTCCGGCAGATAGGATATCGCGATATCTGCACCCTCTCGCGCAAAGGCAATTGCCACGGCGCGACCGATGCCGGAATCACCGCCGGTTATGAGCGCCTTGCGCCCGGCAAGCTTGCCGCTGCCGCGATAGGTCTTTTCACCATGATCAGGGAAAGGCATCATGTTCGTAACCAGCCCCGGCATTTCCTGAGTCGGCGTTGAAAAGGGCGGGCGCGGATACTGGTTGCGCGGGTCCTGCGGCTCAAGGCGGTCTGTCATTGGTTTCTCCCAGAGATAGAATTCCATCCTTGGTGCGTCTCATGACCAGCGAATTCATCATCGGAAGGTCAGGGCTGTCGTCTGCCGCCGGCTGCGGCGGTGGCGACACGGACGCACCACACACAATCCTAACGATCTGCGTTCGCTCTCGTTCCATTGGCGTAGGAGAATGGAATTACGACGGCATCACGCCGCCGCACTCCTCTTTCAGACGGAATGTTTCTTCCGCTTGCCCGTACTTGCCGCCGCGGCAGGAGCCACATCCGGCCTGCCGAAGAGATAACCCTGCGCCTGCGCGCAACCTTCATCGACAACCATGCGATATTGCGCGTCGGTTTCGATACCCTCCGCCGTCACTGGCAGATCGAGGCTGCGACCGAGGCCGATCACCGCGCGCACGATGGCGCGGGCATTATCATCCTCGCTCATGGCGGCGATGAAGCTGCGGTCGATCTTGATCTTGTCGAAGGGGAAGCTCTGCAAGTTGCTGAGCGATGAATAACCGGTGCCGAAATCATCCATGACGATGGCCACACCCAGCGCCTTCAATTGGTTGAGGATGATCAGCGTCGCCTTGCGGTCCTTCAGCAACGCGGCTTCGGTGATCTCGAGTTCCAGCCGGTTCGGCGAAAGGCCGGACTGCATGAGGACCGTGCAGACGACATGGCCGAGATTTGCGAGCGAAAACTGCAATGGTGAAACATTGACTGCGATTTTCAAGTGCGGCGCCCAGGTGCTCGCCTGGCGGCAGGCCTCGCGCAGCACCCATTCGCCGAGCGAGATGATGATCCCGCTTTCCTCGGCAATCGGAATGAAGACATCCGGAGGTACGACACCCCGTGTCGGATGCTGCCAGCGTACCAGCGCCTCATAACCGACGACCTGACCACATTCGACGGAAAGGACAGGTTGATAGTTCAACACCAATTCGTTGCGGTTGATGGCGAGCCGCAGATCAGTTTCGAGCTGGCGGCGCTCGCGGGCCTCCTGATCCATCAGGGGATCATAAAAGGACAATATTCCGCGCCCACCCATCTTGGCGCGGTAAAGCGCCAGATCAGCGGCGTGCAAGATGCTTTCGTTGCTGTTCCCGTCCCGCGGAAAGACGGCGATGCCGATGCTGACGCCGACAGCGGTCGGATCGTTGGCCGCATTCATTTTCAACCCGAACATGGCAAGGATTGTCTCGGCAAGCAGACGTGCCTCCTCCGATTTGGTGTGCCGGGCAGTCAGGATAACGAATTCATCGCCCCCGAGACGGGCGACGATATCTCCCGGCCTTGCGCATTCATCGAGGATGGTCGCAACTTTTTTCAGCACCCGGTCGCCCTCGGCATGGCCGAAAATGTCGTTGACCGCCTTGAACCGGTCGAGATCGAGCGCCAGCAAGGCAAACTCATCCTCCGCGTCGCAATGTTCGATCTGCTGGTGCAGCCGCGTCTGGAACATGGTGCGGTTCGAAAGGCCGGTCAGCACATCGTGGCGGGCCAGATATTCGATCTCCCTTTGCGCCTCCCGCTTTTCCGTCAGGTCGCGGATGGCCAACACTTCGCAAGGATGGCCGCGATACTCGATGGTGCGCACGGCAAGCTCGAACACTTGCGGCCGGTCGCTGCGTTCGCGGATTGCCTCAACCGGCGCGAGGCGCGGCAGATAGGTGGGCTGTCCGTCCATGGCCTTAAAGAGATCATCTGGATTTTTACCCATCAGCGATGCCTCATCGCTGCCGACAAGCCCGGCAAAACGGGTATTCAGCTCAACAATGCGGCCATCACGGACCACGGCAAGACCATCCAGCGTCGCATCCACAAGCCCCTTGAGATCGACAAGGTAACGGTCAACGAGAGCGGCGGTGGCAGTGGCTGCGAGGACCAGGAAAGTCACGCCCGAAACGGCAGCAATCATGATCACTCTGGCGAGATTGTCGGGATCCGGGCCAGCGACGGACGGATCCGGCGACAGGATCGTGGCCGACATGGCGGTGAAATGCAAAGCGCAGATTGCCAAGATCGAACATCCGGCCGGAATGACGATGCGTTTCCATGTGGCGGAACGAAGGAACAGGAAAAAGGCCAGCAGAAAAAATACCCAGGCAACGGCAAAGCCACCCAAAACGGGGCCCCAGCGATAGCTGATCGTGGCGGCCACATCCATGCCCGCCATGCCGACGAAATGCATGACGGCAACCGAAAGGGTAACCAGCGTTCCGACGATAACGGGACTGTAGCTCGCCTTCGAGCGCGCCCTGAGCGCCAGCCAGAACCCCAGAACGGCCAGAACCGCCGACAGCGCCGTGAACTGGAAATCAAAGCCGATCGGGACTGAACCCTTATAAGCAAGCATGGCAACGAAATGCGTGGCCCAGACGCTGAGCCCCGCTGCAAAGGCGGCAACCAGCACCCAGTAAGGCTTGCGGCCAGCCGGGCTTTCTTCCGCACGCAACAACAAATGGAAAAAAGCATGCATGCCAAGCAGGCAAATAACCGCTGCAAGCAGCACGATCGCATGATCGTGTTGTACCGCAACGCATTCCAGAACCGTGAACATGATGCACTCTCCCAGCCTCGAGAACCGCCCACGATCGCACTATGGAGTTGGTTTATTTATAAATCTCTAATGCAACTTTGGATAATTGATCGATCTCATCGACAAAGAGCCAGGAGACGCCAGGCCGACGCGCCAGCCCACAAAGCTCTTGCGACCGGCCCAATAAACGCCAAGAGGGAAAGCCTTTATTTCCAGCTTCGAAAATCGTCCCCGGCACAACCGAAAGGTGCCGGACCATCAGCAAAACGCTCCTGCAGACGCGCGCAGCCCCACTCGTTGAGCGCCGCGGGCATCATGTTGTTGAGGTCCATGCCCGGAGAGTTGAATTGCGAAGGCGCGCTGGTGACGTACCACAGCCAGTACCCCAAGGTTGCAACGACGATAAAGGCTAAAATTGCAACGAACGTTGCCAGCCGTCGCGCAAGGCTTGGGGCCTTTGTCACCGCCGCGCCGGGGGCGGATACGCCCTCCTGCCCACGGTTCGCAAGCACCGGTTCGAGCGAAGCAAGTGCTTCCGCTCTTTCCTGTTCCGATAGGTCAATTCGCTCCAGCTGATCGTCAAGCAGCACAGGCAGCGGGGTTTCACCGTGCCAGACCGCCAGTGCGACATCGTGTTTGCCGGTGTGGCCGACGACGACCGGGATTCGCCCTCTTTCCAGGTAGGTAAAGGATTGCCTCTTCGTCTTCCCTTCCCTGACCGTATCGGCATAGGTCACGAAGAGACGGCTGCGTTTTTCGGCGACCGCCGTCAGCGCCACCGGAATAACAGTCAATGGCGCCGGCTGCCGCAGACGCAGACGAGCCCGCAAGGTGCGGATAAGTGTAAGCAGCAGTGCGAAACAGCCGAAACCGAGCAGGGCAACGAACACGCCCAGGGTTATGATCCGGTTCCAGAGCATATCGAGGCCAAGTGAAATCGTTGCAAGTTCGGGATTCTTCGCCGAAATGACCAGACCGGTTTCATAGTCGCCGGAATGGAAATCGACGAACATGACCTCGACATCCTTCTTGTAGCTCACACCGCCATGGTCGTAGGAAAGCTCCGCTTCGCAATTCGTGAAGATCGCCTTGCGGGTCTTGCAACTGCCATTGATGTCGCCGCTTTCGATCTCCAGCGGGTCGCGGCTGATCTGATAGTCGCGCAACACACCCGGGCCTTCGGCCACGAGCAGGACGACTGTAATCACCAGCAGCACGGGAATGGAGAAATAATAGGCCGCCGGTACCGAAATGACACCGCGCTTCAAACGGAGCGGCCTTGCGGGAAGTTTTATTTGTGGGAAGCTCATGGTGCCAACGCATTTAGTGGAATGTGAGCGAGCGGGGTTTGGGAATCCCGCTCTGGGAAAGGGTCGATCGCTGCACGGTCTAACCCGCTAAAGCCATCGCGAAAACCCCAAGAATTCAAGGATGCGGGCGTAATAGTTCGCACGGCGGCCCTGTCTTAATTGGCCAGCAAGCAGTCGGGGGCCCCACAAAAAAACGGGCGGTAAATTCACCGCCCGTCACATGTTTTCCGTCTAGTGGTTTGCAGTCACTGCTTCGTCACGTTTTCCAGTCGCGTCGTCTGGCTTGGGTGACCGACATAATCCTTGACGCGCGACGTCAAAACGATCGGCTCGTATCTCTCGAAGAGAGGCAGAACGGCTGGCTTCTGCGCGACGAACATTTCCTGCATCTGGGTGTAGATTTCCCCACGTTTCTTGGCATCGGGCTCAAGGGAAGCCTTTGCGGTCAGAGCCGTCAGTTCCGGAATGTCCCAGGCAGAGCGCCAGACGAAATTGCCGGCATTGTTGGCAGCAAGCGAGTTGTCCGGGTTACTGGAGAACTGCTCCATCGAGCCGAGGACGTTGGGCATATATGCGCCCGTCTGCGGAATGAGCAGATCGAAGTCCCGCGCACGGTGAGCGGCAATCACATCCGAACCGTTACCCTGCTGAATGTTCACCTTGATACCGACCTGGCTGAGCGATGCCTGGATGGCCGTAGCAAGATCGATGCGCGGCGTTTGGGCAATTGTCTTCAGATTGAGCGTGAAGCCATTCTCATAACCGGCTTCCTTCAGAAGAGATTTCGCTTTTTCGACATCAAGCTTCCAGTCGGGGCTTGGAATGGCATATTCGAAATTCTCCGGAACCGGCACCGTGCGCGCCCTGCCATAGGGGCCCATGATGGTCTTTTCCATTCCCTTGTAGTCGATGCCGTAAGCAATTGCTTCGCGAACCTTGGGGTTGGAAAGAGGCTCCTTGCCTGCATTCATGGACAGGACGTAGAAACCACCCGTCGGCACGCGCTGGATCTGAAAACCTTCCTTGTTGTTGAAGGTCGCAAGGTCGGATGCCGTCAGCGCGCTGGCAATGTCGATGTCGCCTCGCTCCAGCATCAGGCGCTCCACCTGGCTTTCCGGTACATGCCGCACGATCACGCGACGCATTTTCGGGCTGCCGGCCACATAGTCCTTGTTGGCCTCAAGAATGATGATTTCGTTCGGCGACCAGCGATTGAGGGTGAAGGGTCCTGAACCGGCGGAATTTGTTCTCAGCCACGCATTGCCCCAGTCGCCATCAACTTCATGGGACTTGAGCTCCTTGCTGTCGACAACGCTGGCAATGACCATCGCCAGACGATAGAGCAGCAGTTCGGATGTCGTTTGCCCTGACAGTTCGATGCGGACCGTCTTTTCGTCCGGGGCGCTCACCAGCTTGTCGACATTTTCCGCGTTGTAACCGACGCGCTTGAGGTTGGCGGCCGCCGCCTGATTCATCTTCAAAAGGCGGCTGAACGAATAAACCACATCTGCGGAGGTAACGGGATTGCCCGACGCAAAGTTGGCGGCGCGAAGATGAAACGTGATGCCCTTGTCATCTGTCTCCCAGCGCTCCGCCAGCTGCGGCGAAACCTTTCCCGAGCCATCAACCGAGATCAGCCGATCGTAAAGATTGGCCATGATTTCGTTGGCTTTCGCTTCGGTAGCCTGATGGGGGTCTAGCGACAGCACCTGGGCAAGCGACGTCCCGACGACGAGCTGGTCGTTGGGGGTCTTGGCCGCCACCGGCGACGCCTGCACCAGCATGGCGCCCAGAACGGTGGTGAATGCGAGACGGATCATTGATTTTTTCATACCTGCTCCTCCTACAGATCGGTAATTGCAAGCCGGCAGCGCCACGTGCGCCAACCGGCCTGAAACAGTCAAAGATGGTTGTTATTAAGCGCCTCGATGAGCGCGGCGATGTAGCCGTAGCAAAACGCAAAGGCGACACCGACGGGATCGCGGCCCGCAATCGTCGGCACATGATCGGGCATGATCATGTAGCGATAGCCGAGTTCATGGTAGAGCTTCAGCGAACGGACCATGTCCATGTCACCCTCGTCGGGAAACGTTTCCATGAACGACAGCTTGCCGCCGCTGATGTTGCGGAAATGGACATTGAATATCTTGTCACGGCTGCCAAACCAGCGGATGATCTCGTCGATCTCCTCGCGCGGATTGTCGAGCATCTCGCCGATCGATCCCTGGCAGAAATTCAGGCCATGATAGGGGCTTTCCCGCATCTGCACGAACTTCTTCAGACCCTCGACGGTGCCGAGCACCCGGGTGACACCCTTGTAGCCGGGCGGGGTGTAGGGGTCATGCGGATGGCAGGCGAGCCGGACCTTGTTGCTTTCAGCAACCGGCACCACGCGTTCGAGGAAATAGTCGATGCGTTCCCAGTTTTCGTCCTCGGATAGAACACCGGCAAGGCCCGGAGCCGCATCATGGTCCGCCTTGTCCCATCGCCAGGCTTCATTGAGCGAACCACCACGCCCACGCTCCATTTCAGTGCGCGGGATGCCGATGAGATTGAGGTTGTATTTCGCCGCCGGGATGCCGGCCCTGGCGATATCCTCAATCATTCTGCAGACGGCATCGATCTGCCGGTCGCGTTCTGGCCCGGCAAGCAGGATATCGGGAAACGATGCCTGTTCGATCGGCCTTGATGGCAACGGCAATTGCACCATGTCGAGCACGAGGCCAAAGCTCTCGACCTTGTCACGGTGGCGCTCAAAATCCTCAAAGGTCCAGCTTGCGGGTGCACCAGGCGGATCGGCGTTGATATTCTTGACGCCAAGCTGCGCCCAAACCTTGAAATCCTCGTCATCGCGCGCTGTCACCTGGGTGCCGACATACATCGATTCTCTCCTCACTCCATGCTAGTCATCATATGACATCGCACGAAATAAGATGAGTGTCGAGATGCTATTGCGCCTCGGAAAGCAACCTGTAGCGACGCTGGCTCGCAAGCATATGATCGCGCATGGCTTTCCGCGCGGCATCCGGATCCTGCTCTACGATGGCGCGCAGGATTGCCTCGTGCTCGGCCTGCACTTTGCGCAGATAATCCGCGTTGCCCGTCTCCGGCAGGGTTGGAAACTGACCGCGCGGTATCGAGCGTGACCCGAACTGGCGCAGTGCCTCGAGATAGAACCGGTTGTTGGTCGCTATCGCAATGGCCGTGTGAAACTCGTAATCGGCACTGACGGTGCTTTCGCCCGCATCGATGGCCCGGCCCATTTTCCGATGGGCTGCGGAAATCGCCGCTTCCTGCTGGGCTGTGCGGCGATAGGCGGCAATTGCCGCTGCTTCGCCTTCGGTTGCGAGCCGAAACTCAAGCATTTCCAGCGTTTCTGCAATTGTGCCAACTTCGGATTGCGTCAGCTTCACACCCGCCCACTCGCTGACATTGCTGACGAACACGCCCTTGCCGTGGATGGGAATGACATAGCCGGAAGAGCGCAGATCCGCGATCGCCTCGCGAACCACTGTGCGGCTCACGCCGTAGGTGCGCTCAAGCTGCGGTTCCGTGGGAAGCTGATCGCCGTTCTTCAGTTTTCCACTGCGAATTTCTGCACTGAGATTATCGATGATCTGTTGTGCCCGCCGCTCTCGCGGCTTTTCCCTATCGCCCATCATGCCACTCTTCCCTCTTGCAGAAAACGAATCCCTTCGTTACTCATATGATGACGTGGCGTTACGTCATATGTTTTCATGTTAGCTCAGGGAGGAGTTGGGATGAAGTACCATCAAAAGTTTTTGCAGGGTAGAATTGCTCGTCTGCGGCGAGCCGTTCAAAAAGTGGCATCGCTGACAGCGTTTTCTCGTGGAAGTGCGATTTGCGATGACTGAAATTTCATTGCGCGGGCTTGGACATCGCTTCCTGCAACTTGTCGTCAGCCTCTTCATCCTGCTCTGCATCACCTTCATCATTGGCCGGGTGATGCCGACCGATCCGGTCGGGGCAATCGTCGGTGAGCTTGCAGATCCTAAAGCCTATGAAGCCATGCGGGCTCGGCTTGGGCTTGATCTCCCTCTCTACCAGCAGTTTTTCATCTATCTCCGCGGCCTGCTGCACGGCGATTTCGGTATAGCTATTCTGACCGGAAACCCGGTAACGCGGGACCTGGCGCAAGCCTTCCCGGCGACGCTTGAGCTTGCAACGCTGGCAATCATCATCTCCACCGTCATCGGCGTCCCGCTCGGTCTCTCCGCGGCCCTGTTTCGCGACACGTTCATCGACAAGTTCGCACGTGTCTTTGCGCTGGTGGGGCATTCGATACCCGTATTCTGGTTCGGTATCGTCGGGCTCGTGATTTTTTATGCGAATCTCAACCTTGTCGCCGGGCCCGGTCGCGTGGACGTCTTTTACGAAGGCCTCGTGGAGCCGAGAACAGGGCTGATGCTGGTCGACACTCTTCTCGCAGGTGAGACAGAGATTTTCTGGAATGCGCTCGCGCATATCATGCTGCCGGCGATCATCCTTGCCTATATGGCAATGGCCTATATTACCCGCATGACACGCGCCTTCACGCTCGAACAGCTCAGCCAGGATTATGTGATCGCGGCGCGTGCGAAAGGCGTCAGCCCGGCGCGCACCGTAACCCGCCATGTACTGCCGAATATCGCGGTGCAGCTGATCACCGTTCTCGCCATCTCCTATGGCAACCTGCTGGAAGGCGCCGTTGTGACCGAAATCGTCTTTTCCTGGCCCGGCATCGGACAATACATGACGAATGCACTGCTTATCGGTGACATGAATGCGATCCTCGCAGCCACGATCGTCATCGGCTTCATCTTCATGATGCTCAACTTCCTCGCAGACGTGGCCTACACCACGCTTGACCCGCGGACACGGGAGGTCGCTCGATGACCGATATAACTCAGAACACTCCCGTGCGGAGCCGCAGCGCATTGTCTCGGATATCCACAACGACGGCGCGGACGCTGCGGAAGCTTGGCGACGAGCCTCTTGGAATGTTTGGCTTTGCCATTCTCGCCATTCTGGTCGTAGTTGCCATTTTCGCTCCCCTGATTGCGCCATATGATCCGGTGCGCCAGGTGCTCGACAATGCGCTTCAGCCTCCCAGCTGGGCGCATCTGGCGGGAACCGACGAATTTGGCCGCGACATTTTCAGCCGCCTCGTCTATGGCACCCGCATCACGATCCAGACCGTTTTGTCGGTCTCAGTCATCGTCGGCCCTATCGGCCTTGCAATCGGTGTCATGGCCGGTTTCTTCGGCGGCAGAACCGACGCCATTCTGATGCGCGCGACCGATATTGTCCTTTCCTTCCCTTCGCTCGTTCTGGCACTTGCCTTTGCTGCTGCAATGGGAGCCGGTCTCGGCACCGCAATCATCGCGATCTCGCTGACCGCCTGGCCGCCCATCGCGCGTCTGGCGCGTGCCGAAGCGCTGGTCGTGCGCAACACCGACTATGTTGCGGCCGCACGCCTCTATGGGGCCTCGCCGATGCGCATCCTGTTTCTTTATATCGCGCCGATGTGCATTCCTTCGGTCATCGTCAGACTGACATTGAATATGGCCGGTATCATCCTGACGGCCGCCTCGCTTGGCTTCCTCGGTCTTGGCGCGCAGCCGCCGCTTCCCGAATGGGGGGCGATGATTTCCAGCGGCCGTAAATTCATGCTCGATTACTGGTGGGTCGCCGTCATGCCCGGCATCGCGATCCTTTTGACGAGTCTTGCCTTCAACATCGCTGGCGATACGCTGCGCGACCTACTGGATCCGCGTCATGCCCGTTCCTGATAGCTCTCCCATTCTTTCGGTCCGCGATCTTAACGTTCGCTTTGGCCGCAACGCCATCCCCGCCGTCTCCAATGTCAACTTCGACGTCGGACGCGAGCGTGTCGGTATCGTCGGCGAATCCGGGTCCGGAAAGTCCACGACCGGTCGTGCCGCCATGCGCCTTCTGCCCAAGAGCGCCACGGTGACGGCAGAACGGATGGATTTCCTCTCCGAACCGCTGCTTGAAAAATCCGAGCGCCAGATGGGTGCGATCCGCGGCAGCGAGATGGCGCTCATCATGCAGGATCCGCGTTATTCCCTCAATCCGGTCCTGCCGATCGGAAAGCAGGTGGCGGAAGCGGCCGAGCTGCATCTGGCCCTCAAAGGCAAGGCCGCCAGAAATGCCGCGCGCGACATGCTGCTGCGCGTGCGCATCAACGATCCTGACCGCGTGATGGGGCTTTATCCCCACCAGATCTCAGGCGGCATGGGACAGCGCGTGATGATCGCCATGATGCTGCTTGCCAAACCCAAGCTGGTCATCGCCGACGAACCGACCTCAGCACTCGATGTCAGCGTGCGCAAGGATGTCCTTCTGCTTCTGGACGAGATGGTGCGCGAAAACAATTCGGGCCTCATCCTCATCAGTCACGATATCCGCATGGTCGCGGCCTTTTGCGAACGCGTGCTGGTCATGTACGGCGGACGCGTCGTGGAGACGCTTTCCAAGCTCGAAGATGCGCAACACCCCTACACACGGGGCCTGATCGCGGCCATGCCCGATCCCCGCAATCCGGTCCGGCGCCTCAAGGTGCTGGATCGCCAGGCAATCGATGCGGAGGTGATGCGATGATCACGGTAGACAAGCTGGATGTCGTCTACGGCACGAAGGAAAACCGCAATCATGTCGTGCGCGACGTCAGCTTTCGGGTCAACCGAGGCGAGACACTCGGCATCGTTGGCGAAAGCGGTTGCGGCAAGTCGACATTGCTGCGGTCGCTTGCCGGCCTGGAATCCGGCTGGACCGGATCGATCTCTTTCGAAGGCAAGCCTGTGGGCAAAGTCCGTAGCCGCGACGAGCTGAAGCTGGCGCAGATGGTGTTCCAGGACCCCTATGGTTCCCTGCACCCACGCCACCGCATCGGCCGGGCTCTTGCCGAACCGATCCGCTCCATGGGGCTTGGTGACGGCTGGTCGAAGGTTCCGGCCGCGCTGCAGCAGGTTGGCCTGCCCGCGCATTTTGCCGAGCGCTTCCCGCACGAACTGTCCGGAGGCCAGCGTCAGCGTGTTGCGATCGCCCGCGCGCTTATCCTCGAGCCGCCGATCCTGCTTCTCGACGAGCCGACATCCGCTCTCGACGTCTCCATTCAGGCGGAAATCCTGAACCTGCTGGCCGATCAGCGCGACGAGCAGAACCTCACATTCGTTCTCGTCAGCCACGACCTGTCGGTTATAGCCCATATGTGCGACCGCGTTCTGGTCATGCAGAATGGTGTTTTTGTCGATGAGTTGACCAAGGCCGATCTTGAAGCGGGCATCACCCACGCGGCCTATTCAGGCGAACTCTTCGAAAGCAGCTTTCTTTGAAAGCCGTCATGGGGTGAGCCATTGGAACAGCTGGACTGCGAGGTTTTCCCTGGCAGTCCAGTATCTGATCAGGCCCTCGGCCCGCGCAAGAGGCAGATGGCCTCGTGATCAGTTCAGCCGCGCTCCGTCTTCACTCGAAAACAGATGGACGCTGTTAAGCGTCGGCGAGACCATGATGCTGTCGCCGACTGCCTGCCCTATGCGTTCCCGAAAGACGCCGAGCACCTTGGTATCGCCGAGTTTCATGGTGACCTGCGTTTCCGATCCTAATGGTTCAACCAGCATTATCTCGGCAGGCACGCCGCCGGCATCAAGCAGGAAGTGTTCCGGGCGGATGCCGTAAACGGTCTGTTTGCCGGCAAAGCCGGCCGCGGAAACTGGCAAGGGCAACACGATACCTGCGGTTTCAAAACCTCTTTCAGTTATCGCGCCTGTCAGGAAGTTCATCGATGGCGAACCGATGAAGCCCGCAACGAACTGATTTGCCGGGTGGTCGTAAAGTTCGAGCGGCGTGCCGATCTGCTCGACCCTGCCGCCATTGAGAACCACGACCCTGTCGGCCATCGTCATCGCCTCGACCTGGTCGTGCGTCACATAGATCGTGGTGGTCTTCAGCTTCTGGTGCAGCGCCTTGATCTCGCCGCGCATGACGACGCGCAACTTCGCATCAAGGTTGGACAGGGGCTCATCGAACAGGAACACCTGCGGATTGCGAACAATGGCCCGGCCCATCGCAACACGCTGGCGCTGGCCGCCGGAAAGCTGGCGCGGATAACGGTCGAGCAGCTGCGCAAGGCCAAGAATATCCGCTGCCCAGTTCACCTTTTCAGCAATTTCCTGCTTGCTGGAACCGCGGTGCTCCAGCGAAAAGCCCATATTGCTGGCCACCGTCATATGCGGATATAGGGCATAGGACTGGAATACCATGGCGATATCGCGGTCCTTGGGATCGAGATCGTTGACGACCCGTTCGCCGATCCTGAGTTCGCCGCCGGTAATCGTTTCAAGACCGGCTATCATCCGCAACAGGGTCGACTTGCCGCAGCCGGAAGGCCCGACAAGCACAACAAACTCGCCGTCCTTAATGGCGAGATCGATGCCGTGAATGGTTTTCACCGCGCCATAGCTTTTGCGGATGTCGGAGAGAGTAACGTGAGCCATCAATCGGTTTCCGGTTCTTCAGCCCTTGAGGCCGGTATGGGCGAGGCCTTCGACAAACTGCTTCTGGGCAATCACGAAGACGATGAGCACGGGCAGCGCAGTCAGCGTCGCTGCGGCAAGCTGGATGTTCCACATCGGCCCGCCATAGGCGTCGGTATATTGCGTCAGCGCCTGCGGCAGCGTGAACATCTCGGCGCTGGAGAGAAAGACGATGGGTTCGAGGAACAGGTTCCAGGAATGCAGGAACGTAAAGATCGCGACCGAAGCAAGCGCCGGCTTCGCCAGGGGCAAGGCAATTTTGCGAAATATCTTGAAACGTCCAAGACCGTCGACGCGTGCGGCCTCCTCCAGCTCCCCCGGCAGTGTCACAAAAAACTGCCGCATGACGAAGGTGGCAAACACGCTTGGCGCCCCGAAAATCGGCACGAGGATCAGCGGCCAGTGGGTGTTGACCATGCCTGCCTTCAGGAACATCTGGAAGAGCGGCACGATCGTCACTTCGGACGGGATCAGCAGGCCAAGCAGCACGATCATGAAGGTCACATTGGCGCCCGGAAACCGGATACGTGCGAAGGCATATCCTGCCATGGAGGAGACAATCATCGTGCCAATCGCCACGACAGCAGCAATATAGGCGGAGTTCCAGTATTGCCGCACGAAGGGTTGCAACTCGAATACCTTCGCATAGGTCGTCCAGTCGTGGCTCTGCGGGATGAGCTGCGGTGGGAAGGCGAAGATGTCGCTGATCGGCTTGATCGACGATGTCACCATCCACCAGGTCGGAAAGACGAACGGGATCAACAGCACGCACAACAGCCCGTAAAGCGCCACCTGCATGCGGGGGGAAAGGTCAGCTTTCATAAAAGACGATCCTCTTGCGCATCTGCCACTGGGCAAATGTCAGCACGGCAACGATCAGAAACAGCAGGATGGACAGCGTCGAGCCGTAACCGAAGAAATGGAACTGGAAGGCCTGCTGATAGAGGTAGTAGACCAGCACCGTGGTCGACAGACCCGGCCCGCCCTGGGTCAAAACAGCGATCTGAGCAAAAACCTGTAACGAGCCGACAATGGTGATGATCGAGGTCAACAGGATCGTCGGGCTGATCAGCGGCAGGGTGATGCGACGGAACTGTTTGAAGGCTGGCGCACCGTCGATGCGGGCGGCCTCGTAGAGTTCCTTCGGCACGCCCTGAAGTGCCGCCAGGAACAGGATCATGTTGAGCCCGACATTCTTGAAGACCTGTACGACGATGACCGAAATCATCGCTGTCGTCTCCTCGCGCAGCCAGTTGGGGCCTTCGATGCCGACCATCAGCAACATGCCGTTGATGCCGCCGTTCTTCTGCAGCAGGAAACCCCAGACGATCGTCCAGGCAACCAGAGACACGACGACGGGCGAGAAGAACAGCGTTCTGAATATCGCTATGCCGGCAAGCTTCTGGTTGAGCAGCACGGCAAGCAGCAGCGCCAGCGACAGGTTGAACACGACGAGGCCGGCTGAGAATATCCCGGTCGCGCCCAGCACCTCCAGAAGATTGCCGTCTTCGATGAGCATCCGGTAGTTCTGCGCACCGGTATAGGTGAAGGTATTGGCGAGCACGTTCC
The DNA here is from genome assembly GCF_007828365.1 of Rhizobium sp. SJZ105. Taxonomy (NCBI): domain Bacteria; kingdom Pseudomonadati; phylum Pseudomonadota; class Alphaproteobacteria; order Hyphomicrobiales; family Rhizobiaceae; genus Rhizobium; species Rhizobium sp. SJZ105. The sequence goes on along the minus strand of NZ_VIUP01000008.1, from coordinate 172,801 downwards.
ACTCATGCAGCGAATACCAGAACACCAGCCCGAGCGGGATCAGCACGAAGATGATGATCCCGATCAGCTGCGGGGCGATGAACAGAAAGCCAGCGAGACTGTCGCGCCGCGCGATGGTCCAGAACGCCGATGCAGGGCGATGCCGGGGACGGGTAATCTCCTGCGCGACAGCCATGGCTTTCTCCTCAGCGCTTCAGGAGCGGCGCGATCTGGCCGCAGATTTTTTGAAGCGCTCCCGCGACATCGGCCTCCGGCCGCCAGACCGCATCGAGGTTTGAGCGCACGATCTGCTGTATCTGGGCAAAGCCGGTGTGGCCGGGCATAACCTTGCCCGTGGCGATGCCTGATATGACGACCTTTTCGATCTGTTCCTGGCTGAGCAGCGGATTGGTTTTTTTCAACACCTCCGCATTCAACAGCGACTTGCGTGCCGAGGGGAAGAACTGGCTGAGCTTTGCCGAATTTTCCGGATTGGTGATGTAAGCAACGAATTCGGCCGCCGTCTGCGCATTCTTGCCGGACTGCATGACGCCGATGCCGGCCTGCCCGATCAGCGCGTATTCACCGGCCGGTCCTTTCGGCAGCGGCACGAGGTCCCAGCCGAAAGGCTTGTCCTTCGGCAAAAGCGAGGCCCGGCTGATCTGGGTAATGGTCATCGCGGCATTACCGGCAAAGAAATCGACCGTCTCGCCGGGGCCGGGCATGGCCCTCTTGCTGAAGATGGCGTCATGGATGAACGACACCGCATCCGCCATCGGCTTTTCTGCCATGGTGCACGTTGCGCCATCCGCGCTCCAGGGCGATGCGCCCCAGCCGTTCCACACGGAGGTCAGATATTGCCAGCTCTGGTAATTGAAGTCGCGGACGACAATCCCGCCCTTGCCGGATTTCGAGACCGCCGAGGCGGTCGCGATGGCGTTTTCCCAGGTCCATTCGCCGGCAGCGATCATCTCCGCCGGCGTCTTTGCACCTGCGGCCTTGATGAGATCATTGTTGACGAAGACCGCAAAGGGCGAGGTCGAGAACGGATAGGCGAAGAGCTTTCCGTCCTGCGACCAGCGTTCCGTGGCCCCGGCGCTGACTTCGTCGAGATTGTAACCCTGTGCGGCCTTCAGCGTGTCGGTGAGCGGATAGAGCGCGCCTGATTTGACGAAATCATAGGCCGAGGTCTCGAAAATCCAGGCCATATCAGGCGCATTGCCGCCCGCAATCTGGGTCGTGAGCGCAGTGGTATAGGTGTCGAAAGGCAGGGACTCATAGGTCACGCTGACATTCGGATGGTCCTTTTTGAAGCCGGCTGCGATGTCGTTGAACAGCTTTAGATGCGCCTCGTTGGCACTCCAGATCGTCATGCGCAGCTTGACCGCATCCTGTGCCGCCGCTGCCCCTGCCAGCGCAAACGAGCCGATAAGGGCCAGCGCGCAGGCCGTGGTTTGCATTTTCCAATGACTATTCATTCCCAGTCCTCCTCCAAAGATGGGTTCGATCGAACGACAGTCCGCCGTCCTAATAGGCCGCGATATCCGGCCAGCGTATTTCAATACCTTCGCGGGTTAGCGCCGTCTGGAAGGCATGAAGATGGTCATCGTCTTCCTGCACCTGATGCGGTGTGAGACCTTTTTCCAGGCAATAGGCCGCCAGCATTCCAGCCACTTCGCCGATATTCCATTCGACTGGATGCAGGCGGTAGCAGCCATTGGTGATATGCGTCGTGCCGATGTTCTTGCCCGCCGGAATAATGTTCTTCACGCGCTCGGGTATGAGTGCGCCAAGCGGAATCTCGAACGGGCAGGAAGGCACATCGATATAGTTGTCGCCACCGGTCGATGGGTGCAGATCGATGCGGTACATGCCGATGCCGATGCTGTCGCGATAGCGGACAGCCCCCCTGTCACTGCGAACCGTGTAGGAAAGATCCTGTTCGACGATGCGCGTGACCGGCTTGATGCGGCGGCTTTCCCGGATATAGGGCGCCATGGCAAGGCCGTGTTCGGTGCCGGTAATATCGCCTCTGAGGCGCAGGCCGCGAAAACCCTGTCCGCCATCAAGGCGCGGCGCTTCTGTCTGCAACCAATAAAACACCGAATAGGAAAGATCGGCCGCCGCCTTCAGATGCCGCGCCTTTTCTTCTTCCGACACATCGATGATGGTGCCGTCCATATAGTCGATCATCGGCCAGTTCACGAGGCAGATGTCGGATTTATAAAAACCTGGCGCAAAGTTCTTGCGTGCCGCGATGCGACGGAAAATCCAGAGGTTTTCATCGCCACCGCCCTTGCGCTGGTCGGCATCGACCAGCAGCGGATCGTCGTCCGGATTGGGCGTGAAGGAGCGGGTCGTGTGTTCCAGCGTGCGCGGATGCGGCGCGGTGAAACCGAGCATCGGCCCACCCCAGAAATGCGGCTGGTACTTGCGCCAGTAGTCGTAATTATCAGGCTTGTCGATCGTCTGATCGCCGTCGACATGATCGATTGCAAAGCAGATCGACACGGCCTGCACATTGTCAGGCTGGGCGCTGGCCGGCGCGCTGGGCTCCCCCGTGTCCGATTGCGCCTCGAACCCCTTGGCATATTCCGTGCCCGTCATCGGCAACAGATCGCCAAGCTCGGTGGCATCAAGAATGTAGTCGGCGGAAATGACGATCTCCGCTCCGCTGTCGCGATGGCGCACGGTGACCGCGCGGACCCTATCGCCGTCCACATCGGCAGCAACCGGCCGATAGGGCTTGAGCACCGTCAGCCGGTCGGCGCCGATATAGGGCATAAGCATGCTTTCCATCACCGCAAGGCTGACGCGCGGCTCGGCGCAGATGCGGCTGACCCAGCCGCCACCGGGATTGAGGTCACTCCAGGAGCGGGCGCCTTCCGTCAACGGATAATGGTCGCGGTAATATTGGCGCACGCCGTTGCGCAGCGCGCGATAAGAGCGGGTGATGCCAAACTGCTCGACCCAGCTATGTTCGTCCGATGGAACGGCCTGGCTGGTCAACTGACCGCCGATCCAGTCATATTCCTCGGTCATGATCACGCGCTTTCCGGCGCGTGCGGCACCGAGCGCCGCCGCCACGCCGCCAAGGCCACCACCGACCACAAGAATGTCTGCTTGCATCTCTTTCACGTCGTCTCATCCGTTTTGTTGACTGGGGACTTATCTGGGGAGGCCACTGGAGCCGGCCCCAATGTTTCACCCTTGACGGGTTGGCACTTGAGTAGAATTTGACTTCCCGGGCTGCCGGTCTCGATGCGGTTCACCAGCATTGCAGTCGCCTGCCGGCCCATCTCTTCACGGGGAATTTCATAGGATGTGAAACGCACCGGGCTGCGGCCGGCACGAATATGGCTGCCGATCACGACCATCGAAAACACGTCGGGCACCCCAATTCCGCGCTCCCGTGCCAAAGTCTCGACGCGCACCGCATCCGCCAGTTCTATGAAAAATGCCACCGTCGCGCCGCTTTCGATGATCGCGTCGAGGATCTTTTCGGCAGGCCGGTTTACCGCCTTTATGTGCAAGGCAAGCGTCGCCGCCGTACCGAGCGCATCACTGAAACCTCGCCAGCGGTCGGCAATCGATTCCGCCGGACCCGCAGGGCCGATATAGGCGAGTTTGGAATGCCCGAGCATCATGGCATCTTCAACAAGCTGCCGTGTGCCCGCGCCATAGTCGCCGCCAACATAGGGCACGGGCCCGCCAGCATCGTCGCGTCGGCCGATCGCCACGAATGGATAATCTTCCGAGACCAGCCGGGTAAGCTCCTTGCGGTCGAATTCACGGCCCAGGACCAAGCAGCCATCGGCGATCCGGAGCCTGTTGCCCTCGGAAAAAATCTTGCGGTTGTTGCCGACGCCGGCACTGGTCAGCAGCAGAAGATCGTACGCCTGCTGTTGCGCCTCTTCCTCGATGCCCAACAGGAACGGCGTGAAGAAGTCCGCCTGTGCGCTTGGAAAAGCAGGCTCGTAGGTGAAGACGCCGAGGATGCGGTTAAGCCCCTTGGCCATGCGGCGCGCGATCGGGTCCGCGACATAACCCGTCTTGCGAATGACCGCCTGTACGCGTTCGCGTGTTTCTGCCGGGATACGGGCGATCGCGGTCGGCGCGCCGTTCAGAACAAGCGATACTGTTGCCTGACTGACGCCGGCAAGCTTCGCAATATCGTTCTGAGTAAGGCGTTTATGGCTGGTCACGCAATGCCCTCCCCGACACTCGTTGGCTGCTAATACGTATTAGCAGTTAATGCGTATTAGCACGACTTCCCTACTCTGTGTCAAGAGGCGAAAGACACGCTTGCGGAGAGATGTTTTGACGAAGGCTTATCAGGCGGCCAGCCCGGCCTTATGACGGCCGAGCTGGGTTATGGGCTTCCATACCAGCGGTAAACGGTACCCGCTGCGGGTTCAGGGTGCCGAAGGCGTCTTTGCGTCTGCAAGCTTTTGCTGGAGAAGCCAGGTCCACATCGCCTCATCGCCGAGCACTTTTGCCTCCACCTCTTCATGGTTCGTATCTTCAAAAACCGTCAGCCGCACGTTGCGTTTCAGTTCCTGGAGACGCTGGACGAGGACAACAGTATCGGACAAAGGAATCACCTCGTCCCTTGAGCCGTGAAAGGCCCAGAAGGCTGTCTTTTCATTGGTGCGGTTGAGGTAATGGCGGATGCCGCCACCGGCAATTGGGACGACCGCAGCAAAAGTTTGTGGAAACTGCTCGGCCATTGACCAGGCGCCGAACCCTCCCCGGCTATATCCGATCAGATAGATACGGCTGCGGTCCACCCGATGATCCGCCACAACGGAAGCCAGCACGCTTGCGACACGTTCGATCGGATAAAGTAGTTCCTCGCTCGGATTTTGCGGCGAAAACACCATGAAAGGAAAATCACGGCCCCCTTCGATCAATTTTGGCAGGCCGCTGCGGCGCAGCTTTTCGACGTCGCTCCCGCCCTGATCGCCGCCATGCAGCCATACCACGAGAGGATAGGTTTTGTCCGAACCGGCATAGTCTTTGGGCGTATAAAGCAGATAATTGATATCCGACGCGATCGTGGCGTCAGACCTCATGGCCTTCTGCTCGGCAAAGGCAAATGTCGATGTGGCCAGTGCCGCAACAGCGATCAGGCATAGTTTCAGATGCTTCATGCTTTTGTCCTCCCAACAAACACGTCTTCCAAGACGCGACTGGTGAACTCATCAGCCGCCGGGTTGGTTCAGTGGTTTGAAAAGCATGCCGGTCAACACGCCATGCGGAACCCGATTGAGGCTGCGAATATCGATCAGCCAGGTTTGTCCACCGCAGTCTGGAGGGCAGAGACATGCGTTCATTATTTGTTCTGGCCTGCTGTTTGAGTTTTTGCTAATCATTGCAACAAGAGTGCTTTTGAAAAATGCCGTCGTCGTGCGGATAGGCAAATATCAGGGATGCAGGCATGGCGGTTGCCTATCTGGACAAACTGAACGAGCAGCAACGCAAGGCCGTAGAACATGGCGTTGGGCCTTCAGGCGGACACACGGCTGGACCGTTGCTGATCATCGCCGGTGCCGGTTCCGGCAAGACCAATACGCTGGCGCACCGGGTGGCGCATCTGATCGTCAATGGCGCCGATCCTCGCCGCATCCTGCTGATGACGTTTTCACGGCGTGCCGCTTCCGAAATGTCGCGTCGTGTCGAGCGTATCTGCAAGCAGGTCATCGGCGCTAACGCCGGAGCCCTCACGGATGCGATGGCCTGGTCCGGCACGTTTCACGGGATCGGCGCGCGCCTCTTGCGAATCTATGCGGAACAGATTGGACTGGACGTGGATTTCACGATCCACGACCGTGAAGACAGCGCTGATCTGATGAACCTTGCCCGACACGAGCTGGGTTTCTCCAAGACCGAGAGCCGTTTTCCGACAAAGGGCACCTGCCTTGCGATCTATTCGCGCGCCGTCAATTCACAAACGCCACTGAAAGAAATCCTGCGCCAGCACTATCCATGGGTGTCCAGCTGGGAAGAAGAGCTCAAGCAATTATTCGCCGCCTATGTGGAGGCCAAGCAGGCCCAGAACGTTCTCGATTACGACGATCTTCTGCTCTACTGGGCCCAGATGGTCAGCGATCCCGACCTTGCAGGCGATATCGGCAATCGTTTCGACCACGTGATGGTCGACGAATATCAGGATACCAACCGGCTGCAGGCCGCGGTGCTGATGGCACTGAAACCGGGCGGTCGCGGATTGACCGTCGTGGGTGACGATGCCCAGTCGATCTATTCCTTCCGGGCAGCAACGGTGCGCAATATCCTTGATTTTCCGGCATCTTTCAGCCCGGCCGCCGATATTATCACCCTTGATCGCAACTATCGCTCGACACAGCCGATACTGGCTGCCGCCAATGGTGTCATCGACCTTGCCCGTGAGCGATTCACCAAAAACCTCTGGACCGAACGACAGTCACTCGAGCGGCCGAAGCTCGTGACAGTAAAAAGCGAAACCGAGCAGGCGAACTTCATTATCGACCAGGTGCTGGCCAATCGTGAGACCGGCATGACGCTGAAGCAACAGGCCGTGCTGTTTCGCACCTCCAGTCATAGCGGGCCGCTTGAAGTTGAACTTACACGCCGCAACATTCCCTTCGTCAAATTTGGCGGCCTGAAGTTTCTCGACAGTGCCCATGTAAAGGACATGCTGGCGGTATTGCGTTTCGCGCAAAACCCGCGCGACCGCGTCGCCGGTTTCAGGCTACTTCAGATGCTGCCGGGTATCGGGCCGAAGAAAGCCGGCAATATTCTCGATACGATTGCGGCAGATCCCGAACCTTTGCTCGCCCTTGCCGAAATTCCGCCGCCACCCAAAACCGGTGAGGACTGGGTATCCTTCGTGCAGTTGCTGGCGAACATGCGAAAATCGCACGGCGGCTGGCCATCAGATATCGAGCAGGCGCGGCTCTGGTACGAGCCCCACCTCGAACGCATCCATGAGGATGCCGCGACGCGGAAGGCCGATTTGCTGCAACTCGAGCAGATTGCCGGCGGCTATCCTTCCCGCGAACGCTTCCTCACCGAACTGACGCTCGATCCGCCGGATGCCACCAGCGATCAGGCAGGCGTGCCGCTGCTCGATGAGGATTACCTGACGCTTTCAACCATTCATTCGGCAAAAGGCCAGGAATGGCGCTCCGTCTTTATCCTGAACGTTGTCGATGGCTGCATACCCTCCGATCTGGGCGTCGGCTCCACGCATGAAGTAGAGGAGGAACGCCGGCTGCTCTATGTCGCCATGACTCGCGCCAAGGACAGTCTGTCACTGATAACCCCGCAACGGTTCTTCACCCATGGCCAGAACGCGCAGGGCGACCGGCATGTCTATGCCGCTAGAACCCGCTTCATACCGGCAACTTTGCTGCAGTTCTTTGAAACAGCCACCTGGCCGCTGGTTTCGGCCGCGGCCTCCGAGCGCAGCGCGCAGCAGATCCGCATCGATGTAGGCGCGCGGATGCGGGCGATGTGGAAATAGGGAAGATCGTACAGGCTGGAACGATGGATAACACGGCTGTTCGAAAGATCATCCATATCGACATGGATGCCTTTTATGCATCGGTGGAGCAACGCGACAATCCCGCACTTCGCGGCCTGCCCGTCGCCGTCGGCGGATCGGCTGCACGAGGCGTGGTGGCTGCGGCAAGTTACGAGGCGAGAACCTTCGGCGTCCATTCCGCCATGCCGTCCGTCACTGCCAAACGGAAATGCCCGGATCTGATCTTCGTACCGCCACGCTTCGAGGTATACCGGCAGGTGTCGCAACAGATACGCGAGATATTTGCCGAATATACCCCTCTGATCGAGCCGCTATCGCTCGACGAAGCCTATCTCGATGTGACCGAAAACCTGAAAGGCATGGAGATCGCCACCGAAATTGCGCTGGAGATCCGCGCAAAGATCAAGGCTGTCACCAGCCTCAATGCATCTGCCGGCATCTCCTACAACAAGTTTCTGGCGAAGATGGCAAGCGACCTGAACAAACCGAATGGCCAAGCCGTCATCACGCCGAAGAATGGGCCTGGCTTTGTTGAAGCCCTGGCCGTCAAGAAATTTCATGGCGTAGGACCCGCCACGGCCGAGCGGATGAAACGGCACGGCATCGAAACAGGGCTCGATCTCAAGTCGAAATCACTCGGTTTTCTGCAACAGCATTTCGGGAAGTCTGGCCCTTATTTCTACAACATCGCCCGCGGCATCGATGAACGGCAGGTCAAGCCCGATCGCATCCGCAAATCTGTCGGCGCCGAGGACACATTCGTCGAGGATATCGACGATCTCGACTTAGCGAAGGCGGAGCTTGGCCCTTTGGCTCAGAAAGTCTGGCGTTATTGCGAGGCCCACGACATCGCGGGAAAAACTGTGACCGTGAAAATCAAATATTCGGATTTCAGCCAGGCAACACGCAGCAAAACAGTGTCGGGAGCCGTGTCTGACCTCGCAACGATCCAGGAGATGTCAGAGACCCTGCTTGCCTCCGTCTTTCCATTCAAACGTCCGGTAAGGCTGTTGGGGATTACCCTTTCCTCGCTGAGCACCGAAGAGAGTGAAGAGGAAGCGCAGCTCGCGCTTGGCCTGTGATGACCCTGTCCCGAAAACGAAAAAGCCCGCCGCGGGAGGAGGTGCGGCAGGCTTTCCGAAATTTCGAACAACGGCTGGGAGGAGGAGTGCCATTGTTCACAAGACAACCCTTGGGAGGAGGATAGGGTCATCTCAATCCGAAGCTTTGCGGGAGGAGGTGCATCGCTTCGATGAAAACAAGATACCCGGTTTTGCCGCATATTAAATAGGCTTTAATGCAGCGCAGCCATGCAAGAAACGCACGAGTCTGCTTTCATCAGCAGCGGCAAGACCCAGATGGATTGCGCCGCCTGTACCCTTAGAATTTCACGCTGGCCGTGAGGCTGACGTTGAAGGGCTCGCCGACGGCATTGGCGTAGCTGGTGGAGCCAATGGATGAGGTATAATAGCTTTTGTCGAAGATGTTCTTCAGATTGAGCTGTAGGGTCACCGGTTTCTCCAGCTGAAGCGTATAGGTCGCAAAGGCGTCGAAGACGGCATAACCCGGCAGGTCATAGGAATTGTCGTTGATGCCGGCACGCTGGCCGACGGTCCGCACTCCTCCGCCGATCCGCAGCGTGTTGCCGTTCGGCCCGACCTCACCGACATCATAGGCAAGAAACAGCGAGCCGGTGTGACGCGCGACATTCGGCAAGCGCTTGCCGGCATAGGTGGAATCTTCGAGAACGAGAGCGTCCGTATAGGCATAACTTGCGATTAGATCGAGACTATCGGTAAGGTTGCCGGCAATATCCACCTCCACCCCACGCGAGCGAACGAGACCGGCGGCCTTCACCGTCGACACACCGCCTACATCCTCCGAATAGGCGACATTGCGCTTGCGGGCATTAAACAAGGCAATATTGGCATTCAAGCCGGTGAACAGGTCGAACTTGGCGCCCACCTCATAGGAAATGCCCTCCTCCGGATCGAGCCCGCCATAATAGGCTCCGATCGAGGATTGCGGGCGGAAGGTTTTCGCCACGTTGGCATAAAGGGATGCATCCGGCGTGATCTTGTAGACGAGACCGGCATTGGGGATGAGTTCGCCGCCATTGTTCTGGGTGTTTACGACGAAGGGGCGGCCTTTGCCGGCATAGATGTCGTAATACTGGTAGCGCAAACCGCCGACAGCGATCCATTGATCGCCCAGATGCACGGCGTCCTGCATATAGATCGAAGCAGTGGAAAGCTCCTCCGTCTGGTCGCTGTCGACGTCCCTGACCGTCGTGCACGCCGGCAACCTGCCGTAAACGGGATTGTTAATGTTGAAATTCGAGGAATTTGCGCATCGCAACATGTTGGTGCGCAGCGTGTCGCTGTAATCGTAGGACATGCCGAACAGCAGATCGTTGCGCAGGCCACCAATATCAGCCTCACCGGTCAGGTCAGCGCGGGCCGCGTGGTTGTAGATGGTGGAATATTGCGTGGCGTCAGCGCGCCGCGTCACCTGCCCCGTGCGGGAATTGTAACCCATCACGCGGGCCTGGTTGTCGGAATATTCGTTTTGGCTATAGGCGTAGTTCAGCGACAGTTTCCAGTCTTCGGACAATTGGCGGTCTATCGAGATACTCGCCAGATCGGATTTGCCATCGGTGATGTTATAGGCCTCGTCCAGCCTGAGACGTCGGCTGACATTGATTGCCTTTCCTGTCGCCGGATCGAAGATCGTGCCGCGATCGAAGGGCACGCTGTAATCCTCATGCATATAGGAAACCGTAATGTCGGTATCCTCGCCGCTCCATTTTAGCGAGGGTGCGATCAGCCAGTTCTTTTTCTCACCAAAATTGCGCCAGTAGTCGCTGTTCTCCCCCTGACCGATCAGGCGATAGGAAAAATCCGTTCCCGCAATAGGTCCGGTCACATCGAAACCGCCGGATGTACCATACTTGCCCGCCCCAAAGGCTGAGAAGCGCGAATAGGCTTCGGCGGAGAAAGTATCTTCAGGCCCCTTCGTCACGACATTCACCATGCCGCCCGGATCGAGAATGCCGTAGAGCGTGGAGGCTGGCCCTTTCAGCACTTCCACTCGCTCCGCCGTATCGTTGAAGGAATGCGGCAATGCGGTCTTCAGCCCGTTGATGAGGATCGAGCCGTCGCGATTGTCACCAAAACCACGGCGGATAACGGCATCCTGCGTGCCTCCCAGCGTGTTTGACTGGGTAACACCGCTGACATTGGCGAGCGCATCATCAAGCGAGCGCGCCTGTTGGTCACGCAGCACTTTGTTTGTCACGACGTTGACCGATTGTGGAATATCGAGGATCGGCGTCTCGGTGCGCGTCGCAGTGCCCGTGGTTATCGGCTGATAACCGCGTGCGCCTTTTTTGACGTCGGCATTGACGGTTATCGTCTCAAGCACGGTCGTCCCGTCGGCATTTTTCTTCGGTGCCGTGTTCTCCTGCGCAAAAGCAGGCAGGGCAACTCCGGCCAGAAGCAACGCCAACAGCGCTCGCGAGCCTGCCTGAATGATCATCGAACCGTCATGCATCTGTCTTGTCCCCGGCTGCCCCTTACGTCATCGCGACGATGATGCACCGCTCTTTCAATTGATGAATGTAGTAGTCAACTTTAATTCGGCTTGTCACCGGTGAAACATCTGGCGAATGCGCGCTCCCTCACGCCTCCACAGTTCTGATTCGAGGCCAAGATCGTCGCTTTTTGTGCAAATCACCGCGTAAAAACCGGCTTTTCGAAAGCTGTATACTTGACTACTACAGTCATCAATAATTCTGGTGGCGGCTCATTCAAACGGGGAAGATCTTGGACGACGGTGGCAACAATAGACGCGCGGACATACGTCTTGCGGCAAAGGCAATTGAGTTTGCCTATGGCGACACGCCCGTGCTTGCCGACGTGTCCATAGACGTTGCCCCGAACCGATTCACCGTTCTGCTCGGTCCGAACGGGTCGGGAAAGTCGACGCTTCTCTCCGCACTTGCCCGCCTGCACCGCCCGGCAAGCGGCTATATCCTTCTCGACGGCCGCGACATATTTCATCATCCCACACGGGAGGTGGCAAAGCGGCTGGGCATGCTGGCACAGCAGAACCACACGCCGGAAGGGCTTTCGGTCTTCGATCTCGTCTCCCGTGGCCGCTACCCGCATCAGGGATTTTTGAAGCAGTGGAGCGAGGAAGACGCGGACGCAGTGGACGAGGCACTTTCTGTGACCGGAATGTCAGGCCTTGCTGAAAGAGCAATCGACAGCCTCTCCGGCGGCCAGCGCCAGCGCGCGTGGATCGCCATGGCGCTCGCGCAGCAGACAGATATCATCCTGCTGGACGAACCGACGACATTTCTGGATCTGCATCACCAGATAGAGGTGCTGGATATGCTGGCTGGCCTCGTCACCCACCACAACCGCACGATCGTTGCCGTGTTGCATGATATTAATCTCGCCCTGCAATATGCCGATCACCTAATTTTTCTGAAGGATGGACGGCTGCGGCACCGGCTGGAAACAGCGACGCTGTGCGATGCCCAAATCATCTCGGACGTTTTCGACATGCCTGTCGCCCAGCTCAAGCATCCGGTCACGGCGAGGCCGGTATTTCTTCCACTGCCCGGACGGACTGGCGCGGCATGATGTTCGCCAGGATGAGCTACAGCAAGCCCGCCATGCAGGAAAAGGCCTACGGCCGCGCGCTTGCGGCAACACTGCTTATGCTTCTGGCCATGCTGCTTCTGATTCTGGCACATATTGGCTCTGGCCCGCGCGCCATTGCCCCACATGTTCTGAACGACCTGATATTTTCCTACGACGCCCGCAATTTCGACCAGCAGGTTTTGCTGCGTCTGCGGCTTCCGCGTCTGCTTGCGGCGCTGCAAGCCGGCGCCTGCCTTGGAGTGGCAGGGCTTCTGTTGCAGACCCTGCTTCGAAACCCGCTGGGCGAGCCGCATATTCTGGGGTTAAATGCGGGCGCGAGCCTCGCCGTCGTCGCGGCGACCGTGACGCCGCTGGGGTTAATCGCAACGCCGGCCTTGCGCCCTGTGCTGGCGGCCACCGGCGCAGGCATCAGCTTCTGGCTCGTCTTTCTGCTCGCGTCCGCCGGACGGCAGGGTCTGACGCCAGCAAAACTCGTCTTTTGCGGTATCGCGCTGTCGACGCTTGCCGGAACCCTTACCTCCGCCATCCTCATTCTCAACGAGGAAACATTACAGCAGATGCGCTTCTGGCTGGTTGGCGATACGGCAGGCATTTCGATGGCAGCCGTCGCCGCCGCCCTGCCCGCTGCCATTATCGCACTTCTCCTTGCATTTGTCGTCGCGCCGCGGCTCGATCTGCTCGCTTTGGGTGACACCACCGCCACAACGCTTGGCGTACCTGTCCGCTCGACCCGAATCTTGGCGCTTGCCGCAATATCGCTGTTCTGTGGCGCGGCCATAGCCGTCACCGGGCCTATCGGTTTCGTCGGTCTGGTGGTGCCACCACTCGTGTCGCGGCTAAGAACGGGGCGACTTCTGCTTGCCATTCCCATAGCCGCGCTCGGGGGCGCGGTTTTACTGATCGCCGCCGATCTCGCCGCCCGCCTGATCCTTGCGCCAAAGGAACTGCCGACTGGGGCAATGACCGGCCTTGTCGGGGCGCCGGTCTTTCTCTGGTTGGTGCGCAGGGTGCTTAAATGAACCGTTACAGGGTCATCAGACTGGCGCATTTTTCAATTCGCCTCTTGCCGCAGCGGCTGGTTTTTCTGGTGACGCTTACCCTTTGCCTTACGCTTGTCGCCGTATGGTCGCTCACCGCCGGCAGCCAATATATTGCGGCCTCCTCCTTGTGGTCGTTATTGACCGCTGGAAATAATGATCCCGCCTCGAATGACGCCGTGATGGTTCTCGACTTTCGCTTTTCGCGCATGGCGCTTGCCATGGTCTCCGGCGCCATGCTGGGCGTTGCCGGAGCCATCATGCAAGCGACTACCCGCAACAGCCTTGCCGACCCGGGCCTGCTCGGCGTGCGCGAAGGCGCGTTGCTCGCGGTGCTGGGCTGCCTGTTTTTGGTGCCATCCCTGCCGGCGATATTCCGCCCCCTGGCCGGTATCTCCGGTGGGATGGCGAGTGCTGCAATCGTCTTTTCGCTTTCCGGTGTCACCTCACGGCTGCGCTTCGTTCTGACGGGCATCGGCTTCTCATGGTTTTTATCAGCTTTGCTGCTTATCCTTATGGCATCGCTTGATATCCGCAATTTGCAGACGGCGATGATCTGGATGGTAGGAAACCTGCAAGGCGCGTCCTGGAGCGCCGTCTCCATCCTTTCAGCCATCCTGGCCATCACCCTTTGTCTTGTTCTCCTCACCGCCCGTGCCGCCGATGTTCAGGCGCTCGGCGACAATAATGCAGCGGCACTCGGCGTTCACACCCGCTGGCTATCAGCGCTGCATGTCATCCTTGCGGTCGTTCTCACCGCGTCCTGTATCTCCTTTATCGGCAGCATCGGTTTTGTCGGCCTGATCGGCCCGCATATCGCCCGACTTTTGCTGCCGGGCAGCTCCCATGCCGGGCTTGCTATGGGCGCGGGTCTGGCAGGAGCGACGCTGGTTGCAATTGCCGATACGATTGCCCGAACCGCTTTTTCACCGCTGGAATTGCCGACCGGGCTCGTTCTTTCGGCCGTGGGCGCCCCCACGCTTCTTACCCTTCTTTGGTTTCACCGGCACCGACTATAGGTCTTTCATGCGCAAAACCATTCTCGCTTTCGTTTCAACCGCCGGACTTCTTCTGGGGGTATGCGTTGCTCACGCGGAGGACAGCCGTACCTTCACCGACGACCTCGGCCGCACCGTGTCCGTCCCCTTACAGCCGAAACGTATCGTCGCCCTGCACGACATCGATCTCACCATCCCGCTGATAGAATTGGGTGTGATGCCGGTGGGTAGCCATGGCCGCATGGGTGGAGACGGCAAACCCTACCTCCGCTCCAGCGCCATTCTGACCGGTATCGATTTCGACAATAGCGACATTGCCTATATCGGCTCCATCAACGCCGATCTGGAAGCGATAGTCGCCCTCAAGCCCGATCTCATCCTGACCGAACCGGACCGCCCCACCCCTATCGAAAAACTGGAACAGATTGCCCCGACCGTCGCCATCGACAATACGAAGGACGGCGCGCCGCATATCTACAGGGTGCTGGCTGAACTGACCGGCACGCAGGCGCGACTTGCCGTTCTGGACCGACGCTACCGGGCGCAGATCGAAGCGCTGAAGGCCTCGGTCGATACCGGCGCGAGCACTGTCTCGGTGTTCCAGCCACTAAATGGCAAGATCAGCGTCTACCATACTTATCGTGCGCTCGGCCGGGTGCTGCGAGATGCCGGTTTTCGTTTCCCAGCCATCATCGACGATATTCCAGACGGCGAGCGCATCGAGATCAGCGCCGAGCGCTTGCCGGAACTCGACGCCGACTTTATTTTCGATCCGTATCGTTCCGATACCGGCGCTTCTCCGCAGGCCGAAATCGACATGATGGAAGCTGTAATGCCGGGTTTTTGCAATTTTCTGCAGGCCTGCCGCAACGGTCGCTACATCCTTCTGCCGCGGGAAGAGGCAATCTCCAACTCCTACGCCGCTCTCAGCCTCATGGTCTCCGCCATCCAGTCGCATCTCACGGTAAGGCCCACGGCTGAAGAGTAGGGGGAACGATTGCCGCGACAAAAGCGCTTGCCTGGGAGCTTGGCGCACTGCTAATCCGTGAAGAAGAGTAAGAAACTCACCTTCACGGAAAGTCCCATGACGACTGGCGAAACCCGTACATCAAGGCCTAGACATACAGACCGTTTCGGTGAGCAACTGCGCAAGCGCCGCGACCGTCTTTCGCCAGGGCTGCTTGCCGTTGCCGAATATATTGACGGCCACCGCCATGCCGTTCTCGGTAAATCGGCGCTGGAGATCGGCTTTGAGACCAATACCTCCGATGCGACGGTCATTCGCGCCATTCAGGCACTTGGGTTTCAGGGGCTAGTCGACCTCAAGGAAACTCTGGAGGCCTATCTCGGCGTGACGGATTCGCCGGTTGAAAAATTGGCCGCTACCACGAAATCCATTTCGGGCAACTGCGACGCGGCAATCGACTTCGTTCTCGAGAACCAGAAAAACGCGCTGGAAATGCTGGCCACGGTGGAAAACCGCGACGCCATGGCCGCCGCCGTGCGTCTTCTGGCGGAAGCACGCGGCATCGGCGTCCTCGGCATCGGAGCCTCCGGCATCATCGCCACCTATGCCGCCCGGCTGTTCCAGCGCTCAGGCGTTCGCTCCTATGCGCTGAACGCCACCGGCATTACGCTTGCCGAACAATTGCTCGACCTTGAAAACGGCCACGTCCTCATCATGCTCCTGCACGGCCGCGCCCACCGCGAAGCCCAAACCGCAATCGCTGAGGCTGGTCGCCTCGACATCCCGATTATCATGCTGCTCGGCCAGGAAGACAGCGTGCTCAAAAAACACGCCAACGCTTATCTCCTACTGCCCCGTGCAAAGAACGAAGGGGTAGCGCTACACGCCCCATCCTTCATTGCCATGGAAACCATGGCGCTCGCCCTCTCCGCTGCCCGCCCCGACCGAAGCCTTGAGACACTGGAAAGGCTGGTGGAACTGAGAACGTCGATCAGGCCGCACAAGCGGACATAGTGTCGAGGCGAGGTTCGGACCGGCAAGCTATCCGTTATACTCCCTGTCAGAGACGAGATACTCTTGTGTGGTAGACTGATAAAGCGTTATTGACTGTCCGAAGCGTTGAAGTCATATCACCGTAAGCAGGCAGACCAGACAGGATCCGCGACGTGCAGGTAGAAGCATTCTCGATATCAGGCTTAAAAAAGATAACTCCGGCTCGGTTTGGAGACAACAGGGGTTACTTCAGCGAAGTTTTCAAACGGGAATGGTTTCGCGAGAATGTCTCGGATGTCGAATTCGTGCAGGACAATGAATCTCTGTCCGCACAGGCCGGAACTGTTCGTGGCCTTCACTTCCAGACGCAACCCTTTGCACAGGGCAAACTCGTCCGCTGCCTTCGTGGACGACTATTGGACGTTGCGGTCGATATCAGAACCGGATCACCCACTTTTGGACAATGGGCAGCCGTTGAGCTCTCCGCGGAAAACGGCGAACAGCTGTGGATCCCGGCAGGCTTTGCCCATGGTTTCATGACGCTGGTTGACGACACCGTTATCTCATACAAGGTGACAGCTCCCTACAGCGCCGCGCATGATCGCGGTGTCAAATGGGATGATCCCGCCATCGGCATCAACTGGCCAAAAATGGACAGTTGCGTGCTTTCCGACAAGGATGCCAAGCAGCCGTCTTTGTCTGAATTGCCTGAATATTTCACCTACGAAAAAACTGGAAATTGATGATGCGCGTTCTAGTCACCGGCGGCGCCGGATTTATCGGGTCTGCCCTTGTGCGTTATCTCGTAAGCGAAGTGGGCGCGGATGTTCTCACAGTCGACAAGCTTACCTACGCGGGAAATCTGGCTTCACTTAAGCCAATCGAAAACGCGCCAAACCACCGCTTTCTTCAGGCTGATATATGCGACCGAACCGCAATGAATGACGCTTTCGCGACATTTCAGCCGGACTATGTGATGCATCTGGCGGCCGAAAGCCATGTCGATCGCTCCATCACCGGCGCGGCTGATTTTATTCAGACCAATATCAATGGCACTTTCACGATGCTGGAAGCAGCGCGGCAATATTGGAACGGTCTTGCCGAAGACGCAAAATCAGCCTTCCGCATGCTTCACGTCTCGACCGACGAGGTCTACGGTTCGCTCGGAGAGCATGGCCTCTTCGAAGAAACAACGCCCTACGATCCCTCGTCGCCCTATTCCGCTTCAAAAGCCGCAAGCGACCATCTCGCCACGGCATGGCAGCGGACCTATGGCCTTCCGGTCGTGATTTCCAACTGCTCCAACAATTACGGGCCATTCCACTTCCCGGAAAAACTCATTCCGCTGATCATCCTAAACGCCTTGGAAGGCAAGCCGCTTCCGGTCTATGGAAACGGCGCCAACATCCGCGACTGGCTCTATGTGGAAGACCACGCCCGCGCTCTGTGGCTCATTGTCCAGACGGGGCTCGCCGGCGAAAAGTACAATGTCGGCGGTAGAAACGAGCAGAAGAACATCGATGTTGTGAATTGCATCTGCTCCATTCTGGACGAACTGCGCCCGCAGTCAAAGCCTTATGCCGAGCTTATCAAATACGTCACGGATCGCCCTGGTCACGATGCCCGCTACGCTATCGACGCAACAAAGCTCGAAACGGAACTGGGTTGGAAAGCACAGGAAAATTTTGCGACTGGAATTCGCAAGACCGTTGAATGGTACCTCGACAATGAATGGTGGTGGGAGCCGCTGCGTCAAGGCGTCTACTCAGGTGAGCGCCTCGGCGTTCTGACGAAGGACTGAACCGGATGCGGCTGGCAGTCACCGGGAAAAATGGACAGGTCGTTAGTGCCCTTCAGGCACTGGCCGGACCTGATCTGGAGATTGTTGCTCTCGGCCGGCCGGAGCTTGACCTTGCGCGACCTGACACTGTTTTCAAAGCGCTGCGGGACGCGAAACCCGATGTCGTGGTATCGGCCGCTGCCTACACCGCCGTGGATAAAGCGGAAAGCGAACCAGACATCGCTTTTGCCGTCAATCGGGACGGAGCAAAAGCCGTCGCGCGAGCCGCAAATGAAATCGGCGTTCCCGTCATTCATATTTCCACGGATTATGTGTTCGACGGCACCAAGACCACTGCTTACGTCGAGAATGATCCCACTGGACCGGCCTCCGTTTACGGCCGCTCAAAGCTCGAAGGCGAACAGGCTGTCTCTGAAAGCACCGACAACTACGCTGTTCTGCGAACCGCATGGGTCTATTCGGAATATGGCAGCAATTTCGTAAAAACCATGCTGCGGCTAAGCGAAAGCCGCGACGAGATCAATGTGGTTGCGGACCAGTTTGGTTGCCCCACCTCGGCAAATGACATCGCCATCGCAATTGTGTCGATCGCGAAAAGACTTGCGACGGATCCTTCTGCGCATCTTCGCGGCGTTTTTCACATGTCAGGCACAGGTGAAACGAACTGGGCAGGTTTTGCCAAGCAGATATTCGCATTTTCTGCGGAAAATGGCGGAAAGTCGATTGTTGTCAACGACATCACGACCGCACAATATCCGACGCCGGCCCAACGCCCGACAAACTCCCGGCTCGATTGCTGTAAGCTGGAAGAAGTTTATGGAATAAGATTGCCGGAATGGCAGACATCAACGCGCGCGGTCATGGCCGCCCTAGCGCAGAACAAAAAGGAAATGCCATGAAGGGCATCATTCTTGCCGGAGGCAGCGGAACCCGTCTCCATCCTATGACATTGGCGGTGTCAAAGCAGATCCTGCCCGTCTACGACAAGCCGATGATCTATTATCCGCTGACGACGTTGATGCTGGCTGGCATTCGCGAGATCCTCATCATCTCGACGCCACATGACATGCCGCTTTTCCAGAACCTTCTGAAAGACGGTTCCCAGTGGGGTCTCTCGATCGAATACGCCGTTCAGCCAAGCCCGGACGGGCTTGCCCAAGCCTACATGATAGGCGCCGACTTCATTGGTGGCTCCCCGTCCTGCCTGATCCTCGGCGACAATATCTATTACGGGCACGGACTTCCGGAGCTCTTGCAAAGCGGTACCGGCGTCAATGACGGAGCCACCGTTTTCGCCTACCACGTCAACGATCCTGAACGTTATGGCGTCGTTGAATTCGATAGCGAGATGCGCGCGCTGTCCATTGAAGAAAAGCCGTTAAAGCCCAAATCCAACTGGGCCGTTACCGGTCTGTATTTTTATGATGCCGATGTCGTGGACATCGCCGCCAATCTCAAGCCTTCCGCACGCGGCGAGTATGAGATAACGGATGTGAACCGCATTTATCTCGAACGCGGCAAGCTGAAAGTCTCCATCATGGGCCGCGGTTACGCCTGGCTCGACACGGGAACGCCTGACAGCCTGCTGGAAGCTGGGGAATTTGTGCGCACCCTGGAAAAGCGTCAGGGTTTCAAGATAGCTTGCCCTGAAGAGATTGCTTTGAGTAAGGGATTCATAAGCAAAGCACAATTTTCCGAAATCGCGGAGAGTGCCGGCAAGGGAGATTATGGCATTTACTTGCGTAAACTTGCGAATATGTGATCCATTCGCTTCGTTTGTGCATCGAGCCGCAGGATATGCTGGCGTGATGCGCAGCTATAAGTCAGTCGCGATGAAGGCATAACTGTGTACGGTCAAATGGTCGCGAAAGTGTTCGGGCTTCTTCGGTTTCTTCCGTTTATGCTTGACTAGATGGCACTTTAGAATATGGACTGACAGATGCATCAAGTGAAGACAGTTTCTCTTCAATCTGGATATTACAACCTCTTGCTTCGGAACACTGATCCGAAAGTGAAAGCCATCGAATTCGTAGATATGAATGATGTCGAGCGAGGCTGCAGATTGGATCTGGCGGGCGGACAATTGCGCTACGCTCTACATTTACGAAAGCCGGTAAAGTCCGCCAGTATTCGTTTCTTATCTAGCAGACTTGCCCAAGAAGACAAAATTCTTGACTTAGTACCTGTTTCGAAGAAATTTTTTTTATTGCACAAAGTGCTTTCTGCTGTTCGCCGTCATAGGCTTCAAAACTTCGGCCCTGGCGAGAAGCTCCTTTGTCTCGGCGGTAGCCAAGAGGTAGTGGAAAATGCAGCTTTTGCAAACGTTGAATATCGCGCTTTGCGCTTGTATGGACTGGATGATCTATCAAAAGAAAAAAATGCATGGCATTGGCTTGATCTAGGTTGGCCGACAGCAACCATTTCCAAAAGTCAATCTGTGCCTCTGCCTGTTCGCGCCTGCATTTATCTTCATCTGCATTACCTCGAAACATGGCCTGAGATTAAATCTGTTCTTCTTGATAATTGTAAAGGGATGGACATCATTATCACCGTTACAAAGCGGGATGACGATTTTCGGCGTGAGACTCTAGCAACGTTCCCTAACGCCCGGATTTTCAGCTTCGAGAATCGAGGGCGTGATGTCGGGCCTTTCATGGAACTTTTGAAGCAAGGATTTTTTGAAAATTACGATGCTGTTTGTAAAATTCACGGCAAATTGTCTCGAAAGAATGGCAGCGACACAATCTCGGGTCACAGAATCCGCCGTTACACTCTTGCATGCCTTTTAGTTAATGGTCTCTGTAGTCATGTATTGAAATCGTTTGCCGAAAACCCCAACCTCGGCCTTCTTGGCCCGGGAAACTTGAGCTTGCCTATGGCAGGCAAGCCAATATCTCAGTACATTAAGAATGAGTTGGGGCAGATGAAAGAAGTATTCAAGCGCACCGGAACGACATTCACACCTGAGGAAACGCAATTCTTTGTGGGAACGATGTTCTGGTTTCGTCCGTCAGCATTTAAGCTCCTTCAACGTACAAAGATAGGGCTAGCAGATTTCGCTGTAGAAAACGGAGCCAAAAAGGCCACGCTTCAACACGGCCTCGAACGAGCTTTTTCCACCCTCGTTAGACAAGCAGGCTACCAAATAGCGGCACAGCAGCCAGCCCGTCATAATGAAACGATACCGACGATGGAGTTCATCTAAGATTGCAAAGATTATCTCCGACAGACGTAACTGTTATTTCGGTATGCTACAAAAGCGATGCTGTAATTAATGATATGATTTCTTCAATTCCTGAAGAAACACCTATTGTACTCGTGAATAACGGAGGAACCAATCGGTTTCAAAATATTCCAACCAATCACAACGTACGTGTCATTAATCTCAAAAAAAACGAAGGATTCGGTCGGGGATGTAATGCAGGCGCACGTGCAGCCAAGACGCCTTGGCTACTATTTCTCAACCCAGATGCGAGACTTACTGATGGGGCTATCCAAGCTTTGTTACTCGCAGCGGAACGTTATCCGACAGCCTCAGCTTTCAATCCACGGATCGCAAATACAGACGCCACAGCCTACTTCAAAAGGCGCTCTTGGCTTCTACCACGCAACAAATACATGCCTCGGGGCTGGCCCACGCAAGACACTCCTATTTCCGTATTGAGTGGGGCCGCGATATTCGTTTCAGCAAAACTATTTTTTGCGTCTGAGGGATTTGATCCGAATATATTCCTATACCATGAAGACGACGATATATCTGTTAGGTTAGCGAAATGTGGTCCATTAATGTTTGTTCGAGATGCACTCATAGTACATGCGAGCGGGCATTCATCGGGCCGCTCTCCGGACATAGCTCGCTTTAAAGCCTTCCATATGGCACAATCGCGCATTTATACTGGAAAAAAGCATAACAGGCCCTTTCCGCTATTGTCGGCACTATTTCAGGCCTTATTTCTGTTTGCATCTCCTGGATTGATTTTTTCAGCCAGACGTCGAGCCAAAGCGTTAGGATTCTTGCATGGCATCATAAGCAAATGCCGAGAGACGAAATAAATCAAAACTTACATCCATATCAATGCCCGATAAAGCATCATAAACGGTACGAATATAGCGATCGAGAAGCTTAGATGTTCCAAACTAAAATTTCAGTTTCCACAATAAACAAACACTATGTTGTTGTAAGAACACAGAATCCGGGCCTGTGTTCTGTGGAAATTGACGCAATTGGGAAGAAAGAAAAATATTTACTGAATCTACAAAAAAAAGAATCTTATTTTTTGCTGAGAACCATACAAGGCATCAATACGATTAAATTTTCGTCCAGTACACCTATTGACGCTTCGCTTGTTCACAGAAATGGGAAGCGTCGTCCAGTTTTCGTTAAATTACAGGAAATACTCGACGATGCGAGACGCAAGCGTCGAACGTATTGGCCCGACATCAGAACCTCCACAGGTGTTCAACTAAGAGAAATAACGTTTGGGCGGTTTATGAAAAATGCCGCATCCGACATAGAACGACTAGCGTTTCATAATTTTCGTATACCCGAGACGTTTGAATACGATCTACCCTTAGCTCAAACGGATAGCAATTTTTTTTCGTCCAACGTGCTAAAGACTCTCCTCGATGAACTTAGTAGCGACGACGGCAAAGAGTTTATATTTCTGGCAAACGAGCAAAAATTTTCTGAAGACAGTCGGCCGGCAATTCAGTATTTGCTCCGACAGCGCTTTGGTAAATTCCCTTCCAACTCAGGGCCGGCATGGAGCTTGATGCAGTCCAATCCCGGAATCGGGCTCTTAGGCTGGGACACCTGCTGCAATTGGGAAGAAACAAGAAATAATGATAAAGAATTCAGGCGGCTAACCCAGCTGATGAATGTTGATCCTGTTGAAGTGCAGAGATCACCATCCTTCCCTGCCGTATGCATAATAAGGAAATCCGCGCTTGCTTGGATTTCGGCGATGAATATTGACCCAGCTGAGATCGATCGTATTTACAACGCAAACATCATGCTAGGGCTTATACCTGCTGTTATTCAAAAGGCGGGATTTGCAGTAAGCCCTATGCCCTTTACAGGCGGTGACCAGATCATTGGTCATTCAGTAACAAAGGCTAAATGGGTGGAGTATCGGACACCTCCAGATCCGACCGGAAAAAACTGCTGCCTGTTCGTAGGATTGCTAGGCAGTGATGGGAGCTTTGCTCCTCACGCACTGGCCTACATGCAAGCACTTAAGGAAGAGGGTTTATACGTTTATGGTCTTGGTGTGAGTCTTGCCTCTCCTGAGGACGCTCAAGACCCCGGAAAACAGTTCTGTGATGGTTTCGCTGCACGCGCGAATGATGGCCACGATTTCGGCATCTGGGCGGCCGCCCTGCGGAGGCATCCTGAAATATGGCAAGCAGAAACTCTGCTTTTCGCCAATGACAGCATGATACCCAAAACACCATCGCTTAGCAGTCTATTCAGAAAATTGTCTGAATCACCTTACGATGTAACCGGATTAACTGATAGCACGATAGGTAGACGCCACTTGCAGAGCTATTTTATTCATCTGAATAGAAAAGCGTTGGAGTGCCTTACAGTTCGGAGATTCTGGGATTCTGTTCTAGCTTGGCAAGATAAAAACCGCATCATCAATCTTTATGAGATTGGGATGACCGGTAAATTAATCCAAGCAGGGCTGACCTGCGGCCCCCTTTATGAAACTGACGTAACCCGCGGCAACTGGCACCACAACCCGTCCATTCATTGCTGGAAAGAACTGATCAAAAGAGATTTTCCTTTTGTAAAAACCCAAATCATCAAGGAAGCAACTGCTGAGGGAAGCATCCCGGAGGTAATGGACTTTTTGCTCGAGCAGGGATTTCAGAAAAACCTTATCCCTGCGGTAAAAATCTAGAGATACTATAGCTGGAACAAATTACCCCTGCTATCAGTAATTAACGGTACAATGCGGCGTGAAGCGCAAACGAAATCTACCGACGGCTAGGCTCATTTTCAGATTCAGACGAACAGCAAGTCTGTAAACGAGTCGTGATGCTCTCCAATTCTATCGTAAAGAGAATCAAGCGCTTGAGCATTAAGCGATATGAAACGCTTGTCATTATCGGAAAGAACCGCAAATTCACTATAGATGCCAGAGCATACTACATCCCGAAATATCGTGTAGGTTTCAAGTCGCTTCATTGCATAAGGCCAAAATTCAGCGACTAAAGGCGGAGATTTTGATAGAATTTTCTCAGCGCCCCTAAGAATTAACCCTTCATAACCTTGAACATCCATAAATATGAACGTCGAGTTTTCATCAAAACTCTTTTCGAAATCATCCAGAGGCCTAATTTCCACCGACTGCTTTATTCTAGAGGCTTCACCCATCGCGTCATCCTCTAACAGAAGACCAGCAATGCGGTAATCTCCGGTGTTGCCCTGAGGCATGGTCAAATCTACCGAGCCCCGAGAATTGCCGAGCGCAGTGTTGTGGCATTGAATACGTTCATCAACTCCATTCAAAATAGTATTGGCTCGAAGAAGCTTGAAAAGTTGACTTGCTGGCTCGAATGCTACCGCGCTTTTGACTAGATTACGCGCGACGGCAGGAATGCATATCGACCCGATATTGGCTCCGATATCCCACAAGACATCACAGTTCTTACCTTTCGAATCCCGGAGAAGAGAAACGGCATCTACAAACTTCGAAAAGTCGCTTTCCCCCTGCATGAACAGCGGATAACCGACAGCCATGTCACCCGAAACAACAACATAGGTCTCTTTACCTTGAGCAATCATGAACTCCTGATTTTCAAAATAAAAAAAACCGGCTTTTGTCGCTTCGTTCGATTGCCTTTTATCGAACAGATTTCTTAGATTGAAGCGATCTGCCTTATCTTCTTCGGTTAACATTGCCACTCCCCGAATCTTGAACACTGGAATGCTTGGCCACAACACTGGGCGCACCCAAAAAAAGCTCTATAGCTAAAACTTCGTTGCCTTCGCTCTCTGGCTAAATGACATTCTTCAACAATGAAGGCAAGTTGCGTTCCCAGTGTTTAGCATCACCAACTCTTTTTCGATGACATGATCAGGAGATATCTGATTGATAATTTTCTGTATCGTGGCTCGACGCGTGAGAGTTTTCTAAAATTCTTATTGTATGATAAACGGAGAGTGACGGTCTGGGCCGGCGTTGGGATAAACGTACATTATGAAAAGGATGCTTGAGGAATATGCCAAGGGAATTTAGTGACCTAATCGAAGAGGTCGGGCGCCTTGATCGTCTGGTTTTGGAACTTGGATGTGATGCCGAGACGACATCAACCCTACGCAGCAAATTCGATGAAATACGATCTACAGTTTCGGAGTTTGTATCTAAAACGAGCGTCCAGAATGTCAGCGATGTGGATAAGATTAAAGTTGAACTTGAGGGGCACGCTTTTTCGGTTCGCCAGTTAATAATGCAGCGCAAGAGGTTATTTAAGATTTTTGAACTTGTAGGCCGATCACTCGATTACGCAAGCGCTAGTTTCGTCGCAAATTTGGTATCTTCAGTTGAAAAGACGGAAACCCAATTTTATCAGGATATTTTCTGTCTTGCGCTCAGCGGCGGGAAGAGAGACGGCTACTTTGTCGAATTCGGTGCCTGCGATGGTCTAGCTATAAGCAATACGTTGCTATTGGAGCGGCAATTCGGGTGGAAAGGCATTCTAGCTGAACCTGCTATTACCTGGCATGGAGCGCTGTTTCAAAATCGTAAATCAATAATAGATACGCGTTGTGTCTGGAGCAAAAGTAACGAGATTTTGAGCTTTACAGAAACGGAGGATGCGCTTGAGTCCTCAGCGGTCTTAGAAGAGGGCAACCAGCAAGCGCGCTCGTCGTATGATGTAAAGACTGTTTCTCTTGAAGATTTGCTGCAAGAACACAAGGCGCCGACCACAATTGATTATCTGTCGATGGACGTCGAAGGCTCCGAGGCGCTCATTCTTGAAAATTTTCCGTTCTCAAAATACCGCTTTGAATTCGTTAGCCTTGAGCATCGACGAGACTGGGAAGAGGCCCATTTGGTCGAGTTAATGGGCCGTAATGGCTACCGCCAAATTCTACGGGAATTTTCCGGTGTCGATGGATTTTACGTTCCTGAAGATAAGGCCAACAAGCTGAACCTGCTTTAGGCGGATACTAGTTAGCCTCGCCGTATGCGCAGCGAGGCTAACTTCACTCGACAATTCAGCGATGAATCAGACGCCCTTCATAAGCAGTTTTTAAATCGTTGCTGCTTGGATAGTCCATAAATACTAAAGCCGTGCGTTCTGTCGCAAGAGGATTCATATCCTCTCCAAGTCGGCGAACAGGAACAATTCTAAAAATATTTTCGAGACCTGAGAACTCCAGTCCCTCGAATCTAGAGGCGCCCGCTTGCTTGACTGTGTGGCGCAAAACATGTCGCCTCACTGGCGGACATTTTTCAGCTTTTTCGCCAACGAATGCCGCAGCGTAGTTCGCAGCAAACTGGAAGCCCGTGCTATACTCTATAAGCATCGAATACAGATCGCCCGGGCACCGGCGTGTCGCTTCCACGATAGCTATTTTGGATTCGCCGCGTATATATTGAACATGGAGTAATCCATCGCATAGATCCAAATGACGAGCGAGTTTTTCAACTGATTTTTGAAGTGTTGCTCGTTCAGGAGCATCGCTTTCATCCATGAGATAACTCGTGTCAACAGCGAAAGGATCATGACGAGATCCTTCTCTCACTGAGAAAGCGATATCGACTTCGCCCGCTTTTAAAAATGCACTATAGCTGCGCAACTCTCCTTCTACGAACTCTTCACAAATAATGTTGCCGATAGGACTGTGTTTACGCGCGTTTTCAATTGCTACCGCGCTAGCAGCCACGTCATTTGCCGCAAAAACGCTAACGCCCCTACCGCTAAAACTATCCACAGGTTTGCAAATAATTTTCCCAGACAGCGGTAGTGAATCCTGTGAAAAAACGCGAGGGGCCGGTAGTTCAAGCTGCTCACAGATTTTTCTGAATAATTGCTTATTATTCAGTGTCTGGTCTGCTTCATGCGATAATTTGTAGAAATCGTGAAAATTCAGTCGTACGAATGTGTCCATCGATACGTCTGTGCATCCGGGAACGACAGCTTCGAATGAATTCAACGAGAGAACCGAAGCCACAAAATTTGCGTCCCCATAATTGCCGTCAATCCAACGTTGTGGAGCTGTGAGCACCAGAGGGTCATGCGCCCTGTTTCCCATGGTCCACACTTCCATTCCCTTGGCCACAAGCCAGTTGTGGATTGGGACAGCTGCAAAAGCTGTATCAAGCAACAGAACTTTTTTGCTCACATTTTATCTCCGGAAGAATGTCACACGCACAACGAAGGGATGACATATGTTTATTGACAGGCGGCTAATGCCACAAATATATCAAACACGGAAGAACCAGTGCAGGTTGATATTGAGGAAATGTAATGGTATCTCCCGGTAGAAATACTGAAGTCGGCCGGCACCTGATTGTAAAGGATGGTATATCTTGAAGATTCGTCTAATTAAGCAGCTGTCTAAGCGCTTTCGAATGGCAAGGGATGCCAATTTTATTCGCCGTGCTTTTGATACTGGTTACTATCTAAATGCGAATCAAGATGTACGGAACCGAAGTATCGACCCCGTAATGCACTACATAAAGTATGGGTGGAAAGAGGGGCGCGATCCGACTCCAGACTTCAGCACGAGTGGTTACCTTGTGCAAAATCCTGATGTGCTCAAGTCGGGTATTAACCCTTTCGTGCACTACTTAAAATATGGAAAAAACGAAGGTAGACAACTTAGAGCATCATCTGGCGTCGCAGATTTAACTTATCCTGGGAACAATTTTGTTGCTAGTGCGGCTCATTATGTCCAAGACCAGAACTTTCCTTTGGAGGCAGAGCGGGCAGAAAATATTCTGATCATACTTGTCCCTGAGCACAACGAAATGAGCGGAGGAATATATTCCTTTTTCTCAATCGCAAAATGTGCATATAATCTCCGCCATAAGCATGACTATTTTGTGCTGGTTATGACCAGACCAAATTCCATGGATTTGACCTACAATAGACAGCGCAATTTTCGTAACAGCGAAGACGTTTTTCGTTTTAATCAAATCGTGAGATGCAAGGCTGCGAAAACCGTTTATTTGTTGATTCCTGAATATGCCTCCGTTGATTTCGTAAAAAACCTAGGGCACGAGCAGCTGTCCTATTTGAAGTCGAGACAAAAATTCTTCGTCAATATACTTAACCAAAAAACAGATATAATGCCGGAGAAAGAGGAGTTCGAGGACCTTCGCGCAATCTCTACTGAGATTACGCAATCTGTCGCCCATCATGCATATTTTGGTCAGCAATTTGCCGAACGATATAATTTGCCGACTCTCCTTCTTCCGGCTTATACCGATCTCAGCAACTACGAACCCATTGAATATGCAGAAAAAGAAAAACTTATCATATATTCGCCTGATGATGCCCCGTATAAAGCGGCCGTACTAGAGAAGCTCAAACAGGATCTTCCTGACTACCGCCTGCAGGAAATTCGCGGGATCACGTTTGACCGGTTTATGGACCTTGCGACCCGATGCAGGTTTTCAATAACTTTTGGTGAGGGATTTGACGGCTATCTCGCGCAGCCTATCCACCAAGGTGGCGTAGGGTTTGCCGTTTATAACGATGAGTTTTTCCCTACGAAGGAACTTTTACAGTTCGACAACATTTTTCCTTCTGCCGATGAAATGATAAACGGCATAAGTCAACGTATACGTGCTTTGGAGAGCGATGATAAATTTTATCAACGCACGAACGCACGTATGATCAAGCTGTATGATCAATTGTATTCTCGATCAGACTATATTCGCAGGATAGAAATGTTGATCAACAGAGACTTTGAACTGCGTCCGCTATCGGCGTTCACAGAAAATGCCTCCGTCAGGCTCTAAATCGTAATTTTGATCGCTAACGCAGGATTTTGGGGAATTATATTGAGTGCAGGAAAACGAAACAGGATCCTTCTGTCCGGACCCGGCTTGATCGGCAAACGACATGTGGAACTCTTGGAACAATCGGAACGTAGTGATCTTGTCGCGATTGTGGCCCCAAACCATGATCATAACACAGTATTCTGTAACGATCACCGCGTACCCATGTTCAACAGTATGCAAGAGGCTCTTGATGCAACAGAGATCGATGGCGCAATAATCGCCTCCCCTAACGCAGTTCACACAGAGCAGGCACTATTTTGCATTGAGAGAGGGATTCCGGTTTTTGTTGAAAAACCGCTCGCGGTCACGCTCCAGGAAGGAGCTATGATTTGCGCAGCTGCAAAAAAATATAAGGTACCTGTTTTGGTGGGGCATCACCGGACCTACAGCAGCTACCTCTCTTCTGCTAAAGAGTTCATAGAGTCAGATATTTTCGGCGACCTAGTTGCTGTGAGGGGCTCAGCGCTCTTCAGGAAGCCTGAGCATTATTTTGAGGAAGGCCTATGGCGCTCTCAGCCCGGTGGAGGACCGATTCTTATAAACCTCATTCATGACATCGGAATTTTACGATATCTCTGTGGAGAAATCGCCGCAGTTTCGGCCTATTCCAGCAGCGAACGTCGGAAGTTTGCAGTTGAAGACACTGTAGCTGTTACGATTATTTTTGAAAATGGCGCGCTGGGTACTTTCATATTATCCGATATCGCCGCGAGCAATAGAAGTTGGGAAATGACAAGCGGCGAGAACAAGGCTTATCCTCGTTTTAGCGACGCGGATTGTTATCATTTCGCGGGCACGAGGGGATCCTTGGATTTCCCCACAATGCGGGCTCGATATTATAAGCCGGAAGATGCTCCCTCTTGGTGGACGCCCTTTGATATGGAAGTATTAGAAACTTCTGGCTCCGATCCCCTTGCAAAGCAGCTTGCACATTTTGAAGATGTAATTGCGGGCAAATCCGAGCCCTTGGTGTCGGCAGAAGACGGGCTGGCAAACATGCGGGTTTTGGAAGCGGTTATATTAGCTAGCAAATCCGGTTCAGTCGTAAATATCGACAGCATACCAATCGACATCGAAAATTAGTATCGAGAAGATACTTACGTGGAATAGGCAGCCGTAAATTCTAAATGCGCAGGACAAAAGTCATGAATTCCATCACTTCTATAGACCAACAGAGCACTTTGGAACCGCTCTTCGTCAGCAAACCGCTTTTGCCTGACCTTAAGGATGTCAATGAATACATGGCCCGAATTTGGGACTCTGGACATGTGACGAACCACGGCCCTCTAAGTTTGCAACTCGAGGCACGTTTGGCAGAGTTTCTTGAAGCGCCAACCGCTATGCTCTTCAACAATGGGACGGCCGGCATATTGGTTGCGCTCAAGCATTTCAATTTGCCGGCAGGCAGTGAGGTAATTACGACCCCAATGACCTTTGCCGCCACTGCGCATTCAATCGCCTGGAACAATTTGCGTCCAGTCTTTGCTGATATCAGAGAGTCCGATCTCACCATCGATCCAGACGCTGTTGCGGCCGCTGTGACCCCTAATACGTCAGCAATTCTTGCAGTACATTCGTACGGATGTATCTGTGACAATAAAGCTTTGGACGCTATCGCAAAAAAACACGGCCTTAAACTGATCTACGACGCTGCGCATGCTTTTGGGTCAAGACTTGATGGTAAATCCGTTGCAACTCTGGGCGATGCCTCCATCTTCTCATTCCACGCCACTAAGCTCTACAACACTATTGAAGGTGGTCTGGTAACGACTCCGGATTCAGCGGATAAGGAAAGTATCTATTTGCTGAGAAACTTTGGAATAAAAAGCGAAGAAGATGTCGTCTCCATCGGCCTCAATGGAAAAATGAATGAGATGCAAGCCGCGATAGGTCTTCTCAACCTAGATATTTTTGAACGCGAAAGAATGGCAAGATCAGTTTTGAGAGGCAAGTATAGAAGCCTATTGTCGGGCTTAGACGGCGTAATGGTTCAAGATGTTGGTGCGAACGCAACGCAATCAGAGCAATACTTCCTGGTCAGAATTGATGCGGAGAAATTTGGGCGGCATAGAGACGACATAAAGAGAGAACTCGATTCTTATAAAATACATTGCCGTAAATACTTCTACCCTCTTTGCACAGATTATGTCCCGTACAAAGAAAGCCCGATTATTACGACAAATAGTTCAGCTTATGCTGAGGTCGCAAAGCAACAGGTTCTATGCCTTCCCTTCCATTCCTCAGTAACCGACAATCATCTCAAGATTATTGAACATGTGTTTCACCAATAACGTGCGTGGTGGCCACTATTGAAGTTGCCACGTTAACATTGAATATTTTTTAGAAAGTCCCACCTGCGTTTTTCAACACGACTGGGTTTCTATTGCACTGAAGTCCAGTGATTATAAATCCAACCGCGTCTTCTGAAAAGGTTAAGTCACATTGCTTCGTTTGTGACGACATGTATTGCACGGGGTTCGCACCGGTTGCGCCACCACTTTTGCCGGAATATTGTCAGAAGAACAAATTACACAGGTGGGGCTTAAGGCCGGCCGAAAGTATGACGAAACGAATTATATGATCGCTGTACTCTGATCCCCGCAAAAATCCATTTTCGGCGATCCGATGTAGATCATGGTGTCGTAGGTCGAAGCAGCTTAAACCGCGAATATCACGGACTCATCACCGTGCGTTGTGCTGTGTCCAAAAAATATGCGGTAGTCATCGCGGATACCCTTGAGAAGCCTGGGGACCTCATAAAAATCGGATAGTCCATGATAGACGCAAACCGCCATCTTCGGCTTGAACTTCTCGATCGTTGCGGTCGCTCCTTTTAACGCCTCCATCTCGGCGCCTTCAATATCCATTTTGATAAGATTTACGCGCGGCAAGCCACTGTTGGTGACAAAGTCATCCAACTTGATTGACTGCACTTTCTCGGCACCCTTAATTTCTGCGAAGTGAACTTGTGTGGCAGGGCCGCGCCCTGTGATTGACATGGTTAAATCTGATTGTGAATAAACGGGGCGCTCAATAAGGCAGATTCGATTCACGAGGTTGACGTTCTCATGCACATTTGACCGATACACAGCGGCATTCTCAGGCATAAACTCAAAACTATATACCCGCCCCTCCGGTCCCACATCGTTAGCAAAATTCAATGTCGTTCCGCCGTAGCAAGCGCCGCAATCGAGAACGTAATCTCCTGGCTCTGCCGTAAAAACTCTGTGATATCCTCTATAGGAATATTGTGGATAAACAAATTCATTAAAGATACCGAAGGCTTCACTGAAAACATTGAGATCTTTTCCGAGCGTACGAAGCTGGAAACGCTTCATGCCTTTCTGCTTGACGTGATCTGGGATATCGAGGTCCGAGGCGAGATTTTCGAGTTCATCTAGAGCTCTTGAGAATTCTGGATTATCTAGCGGGAGCTTCACGTAATTCCATCCTATAGCTCGATAGGCTACTACGGATAGAAGCAAGTCACGAGAATCCCAATCCTCTAGTGTTTCATAGAGCCATTCCCACTTGTCAATTTGCGGCTCAATCATGCCAAGCGCATATTTTTTTAGAACGAGGGTGTTTAACTTAATATCGTTATCGTGTCTGTAAGGTTCAGGAGACATTCCGGCGACCTTACGAGGATCAATGTCACCTTTAGGGTTTGCTAACGCATCCTCGACAAACGTCGTGAAGTCATGGATGAACGCATTGCGCCCCGCTCTCCGCGGGAAGTTATGAAAATTAGTCTCGTAAACCCGATGTGGATTGCGCATTCAATTCCCCCCTAAAAAAGATTTATATTAGTACATCAGGAAATTCAGATACGCCAACCATCTGTCACCTCGATGGAGAAAAGGGGTTTTGACCGCAGATTCTCCGACCACGAGAACCAAGGCGGTGACTCCAACGTCGCTGTTTCGTGCCGTTAAATCACCAACGGGGCACCTTTTACTCACCCGTAAAAAATCTCATCACAAATCGACATTCATGAGACAAGGCGAAATAAGACATCTATTACGAAAAACTATTCCAAAACACCGAAGCGATTCGAGACTCAAGCAAAATGTTGACAGTCTGTCCCCGCCGCACTATTTGCTAGCGCAACGAGACAGCACGCTATCGCGGATTAGAACTCGATATGAAAGCCAGTACGATGGCGTAATAAGAGGTATGTATATTAACTAGCAGAAAGAGGATCGCGAAAATCGCCCCTCAAGACCGCGGTATATGCATTTTCGAGCTATCTCAGTGTCGACACCAAATAAGGATTTTTCTGTGATCGGATCGTTTTTGTCGCCGAACGACAAGAAGTTGCTGGCGCGACTATTCAAAGAGAACTTTAAAAAACATGTCGGCTGGTATTCTGTCGCGATCGCCGCAATGTTGGTGGTCGCCCTAACCACATCGCTTAGCGCCTGGATCATGCGCGATATCGTCAACAGCGTCTATCTCAAACGCGGCTTCGACGTGGTGCTCGAGATTGCGTTTGCGGTTGCATTAATTTTTATCGTCAAAGGTTTGTCAACCTTCGTGCAGAGCTATTACCTGAGTAAGGCAGGAAACAGCATTGTTGCGGAACAACAGCGCAAGATATATGATCGACTTCTGAAGCAAGGCGTGTCTTTCTTCCAGAATATGCCGTCATCCGAGTTGCTTGTGCGTGTAACATACAATGCGCAGGCAGCTCGCAGTGTAATTGATACGGTCGTCACGTCCTTCGTACGAGATCTATTTTCTCTATTGGGCCTGATCATTGTTATGTTCGCCCAAAATTTTCTTTTAAGCGCGATCTCTATGATCATTGGTCCACTTGCCATTTTCAGTGTCCGATTAGTTTTAAGACGCGTACGATCAATTATGGAGGCGGAACTGGCTTCCATTGGCGAGATCGTCAATGTCGTTCAAGAGACCAGTATCGGCGTTCGCGTCATAAAGGCGTTTTCACTCGAAAATCTCATGCGTCAGCGCATGAACAAAGCTGTTACTGACGTTGAACATCGGTCAAACGGCATCGCGAAGCTCGAGGCCGCTACTAGCCCAATAATGGAGACGCTTTCAGGCCTCGCTATTGCGGTCGTTATAGCCGTGTCCGGGTACACCGTACTCGAAAAAGGCGGTTCACCTGGCGATCTGATGGCCTTCATTACAGCGCTGCTTCTTGCTTATGAACCTGCAAAACGCTTGGCGCGTATGCGTGTTCAGATTGAAAGCGGCATGATCGGCGTGCGGATGATGTTCGAGGTTCTTGACGCCCCCCTGACGCTCACCGAAAAGAAAGATGCCCAGCCTCTTCCCAAGGCGAGCGGCAACGTGGAACTGAAGAATGTCAGCTTCGAGTATGTTTCTAACCAACCGGTTCTGAAGGACGTCAGCGTGCTGTTCGAGGGTGGCAAGATGACCGCGTTGGTCGGGCCTTCCGGTAGTGGAAAGTCGACCATCATCAATCTTATGATGCGCCTTTACGATCCGCAAAACGGTTCCGTTGAAATCAACGGAATGGATTTGCGCGACGTTTCCTTCGCCAGCCTGCGCGAGCATGTTTCTTACGTCGGCCAGGAAACCTTCCTGTTTTCAGGAACTGTGAAGCACAACATCTCAGTTGGGCGTGACGATGCGACCGAGGAAGAAATCATTGCCGCCGCAAAGGCTGCAAATGCTCATGATTTCATCATGAAGATGCCGAACGGTTACGATTCCAAACTGGGCGAAAACGGTTCTGGCCTGTCGGGTGGTCAGCGGCAGCGCGTCGCAATTGCCCGTGCGATGCTGAGGGACGCCGACATATTGATCCTCGACGAGGCAACAAGTGCGCTTGATTCCGAATCCGAGGCTCTCGTCCGCGATGCGTTGGAACGACTGACGCTTAACAAGACGTCGATCGTGATCGCTCACCGGCTTTCGACCATCAACCGCGCCGACAAGATCGTCGTTATGGATAATGGCGAGGTCGTGGAACAGGGAAGCCGGCGTGAATTGCTAGAAACCGACGGTCTTTACAAGCGCCTGCACACCATACAGTTCGACGCCGACGTTGCATAATTCAACGCAGATCGGGCAGGCTGCTCTCCGCCTGATCGTCTGCTGGGCAAATAGCAGCAGGGATGATGACGGGAATGACGGCGATCGAAAAACTGGCCCAGGACCTTGTGAAAGCAGGCCTGGACAGCACTAAAATTCCGCTGGCGACGATTGAGGCGGATGGTCTCGTTCCCGGTAGTCTTGAAGATGCCATGGCCGTTCAACGCGCTTTCGTTGAAGCTTCAGGCAAAACGGTGGGGGGCTGGAAGCTGGCGATCCGGCCGGACGGGAACGCGGTTGCTGCGCCGATGGTCGATTGTTATGGCGTCGATGAGGATAACGTCGCGTCTTTTACGGGAAGAGACGTTGAAGGCATCGAGGTGGAAATCTGCTTCACCCTCGCCTCCGATATTCCTGCCCCAACGACGTCCCCGTTCAGCAGAGCCGATATATTAAAGCATATCGACGCCGTTCACCTCGGTGTCGAGCTTCTCGGCTACCGGTTGGTGGAAAAGAACCAGGTCCCCTTCCCGCTTTTTCTGGCGGATCGCCTTGCCAATCGCGGATTTGTTCTCGGGCCGGAAATCAACGCGGCAATCGTTGCTACCTTTGCCGACAATACCGGCGATCTGCCGCATCTGACGGTGACCGAAGGCACAGATATCCGTTTCGATGCGGTGGTGAAACACCCAAATACCGACCCACTCGCCCCGCTCGTCGCCTTCGCCAATTCGCCCCTCAACAGGGATGGAACGCTGAAGCGCGGACAGATCGTCACCACCGGCAGCCTTTGTGGTGCGATAACAAGCAACCTTGCCGCCGACACCTATATCGATATGAAACCGGTCGGGGCTTTCACACTTTCATGCTCTTGATCGTCGCCTTCGGCCATCGACGCGGATAGTGCTTCCGCGTCGATGGCGATTTTGGTCGAGGCGTTGCGGACCTGCAGCGTCATATCCCGAAGAACCTCTTCGGGCTGCTTCACATCCCCCGTCGGCCAATCTTCGTCCGGCGATCCTATCCGGCTTTCGTCGTCGCCGTCGTGTCCACCCGGCCCGAAAACCAGTTGGCCAGCAACGCGCCGGAGATATTGTGCCAGACGCTGAAGATGGCACTGGGCACAGCTGCGAGAGGCGAGAAATATGCCGTCGCGAGAGCGGCACCGAGACCGGAGTTCTGCATTCCCACCTCGATGGCGATTGCCTTGCGCTTGGCGAGGGAGAGACCGGTCGCCTTCGCCGCAAAATAGCCAAGCAGATATCCAAGACCGTTATGGAGAACCACGACGGCAAATATCATCAGTCCAGACTGGGCTATCGCACCTTTCGATGCGCCGACAACCGCCGAAACAATCAGAACGATGCCGATCACGCTGACAAGCGGCAGCGCAGGCACAGCCGCCTTGACGACGTTCGGCAACAGCTTCTGCAAGGCGGCTCCAAGCGCCAGCGGGACCAGCACGACCTTGACGATGCTCAGGAACATTGCCCAGCCATCGACAGGCAGGAACTGGCTGGCGAACAACCACACGAGGAAGGGCGTCACCAAGGGAGCAGCAAGCGTCGTCACTGACGTGCAGGCGACGGAAAGGGCGACATCGCCCTTCGAAAGATACGTCATGACATTGGACGATGTGCCGCCCGGGCAGCAGCCAACCAGGATGACACCTGCTGCCACTTCCGGTGGCATCGGGATTAGCAGGGTCAGCAGCACCGCAAGTAACGGCATGATGAGGAACTGGCCGAGCACCCCTATGGTGACATCAACAGGGCGCTTCACGACTTCACGAAAATCGTCGACCGAAAGCGTGAGCCCCATGCCGAACATGATGATCGACAGAAGCGTAACGATCCACGGCGCAATCTGCTTGAAGGTTTCTGGAAAATAAAAGCCGAGCACGGCAAACAAGATGACCCAGACCGCAAAGGTTCTTCCCACGAAAGCCGAAACGGCTGCCAGCGATTTCATGTCTATACTCCCACAATGAACATGAGACCCCGTCTAGTCGGCATGGTCGCTGTGTCAAGGTCACGCGAGACGGTCAGTGGTCCATGCGCGGATGAGATCAGGACGAGCCCCAACAAACATCAGTGCAAAGCGCGGACGCAGCGGGCGAAGTGCATCTTCACAACCACAGGCGGGTAGACCGCACAGGGTGTGCGTCGGGCGTAAACCGTCAAAACCTGTAGGTCAGCCCGACAACAGGGCCACTCAGCCGCGAATCGAAGACGTAGCCGTCATGCGAATAATCGACATCAAGCACCTTGTAGCCGGCCGAGACAGAGAGTGTATCGGTAAAGATGTAGTTCACCGTCGCCAGGGCCGACCATGTCAGATCCGATCCTGCGCCAAATCCGCCGATGTCTACCTGACCCTGAAGTGAAAGCCGGTCCGTCACGCCAAAAAATACCCTTGCGCCGATGACTGGATCCACCCAGCCGAAGTTTTCCTTATGGGTTGCCGACACGCTGCCGATCAATGGGTGACTGGCCGTAACCGCGACCTCGTTGGAAATATGCCAGAAGCGTGCACCCGCCAGCGCATCGAGCGTGAACCCTTCCGTATCCACCATCCGATACCCGGCCTGCAGCGTTGCCATGAATTCCTGGGTGTCGACATCAGCGTTGATGGCCGCCCCCGGGGGCAGCGTCGGCAAGCCGGGAATTTGCAGGGCCGGCAAAGGGCCGGTGGCCTTGCTGTCGGTCGTGTCGACATACATCAAGTCGCCGGACAGAACGAAGCGGTCGTACCGCCCCCAGATATTAACAAATCCCCCGAAGTTGAGATCATCCATGACGTCGGAAAATGATTTCTCGACGTGAAGCGTCGGCGCACGCCGGAACGGTGAAATGTTGCCGTTCAACCCGGTTGCCCACAAATAGCCCGTGACCTGAAGCGCCCAATCGGGTTGATCAACTCCCGCGGGAGTGAAACTCTGCGCATCCGCACCTAAGGCCAAGCTTGCGGAAAAAACCATAACGGTCGAAAAAATAGATAATTTTAGCAAAGGCTTACCCCCCGTCCGGCACCGAAGGTAAACCGATTTGACATCCGGCAACAAGTCCGATTTTCTATCATACGCTGCAATCGCGCCGCGAGCACCGGAGGATGCACCATGCGACTGAAGACCATTCCTTTTTTGTCTGCCTGCACCGCTACCGTTTTTTCCATTGCCACGCTTGCGACATCGGTGGCTGAAGCCTGCACACGGTTCGTCTATCTGGGTGAAAACGACCAGGTCATGACTGCCCGCTCCATGGACTGGAAAACAGATGTTGGCACGAACATCTGGGTCTTTCCGCGCGGAATGGAGCGATCTGGCGAGGCCGGGCCGAACTCGGTCAAATGGACCTCGAAATACGGCAGCGTCATTGCCTCGGGCTACGATATCTCCACCACGGATGGCATGAACGAAGCTGGCCTTGCCGCCAACGTGCTCTGGCTGGTCGAGTCGAGTTACCCAGCCTATGATGGCAAGTCTCCGGGACTGTCCATTGCGGCATGGGCGCAATATGTACTCGACAATTTCGCCACGGTCGGCGAGGCCGTCAACGCACTCGAGAAGAACCCCTTCACGGTGGTGACGGACAGTGTGCCGGGGGAAGAACGTCTCGCAACGCTGCATCTATCGCTGTCGGATGCCAGCGGCGACAGCGCAATCGTTGAATATATCGATGGCAAACAGGTCATTCACCACAGCCGCAAATACCAGGTGATGACCAATTCCCCGACTTTCGACAAACAGCTGGCCCTCAACGAATACTGGACGCAGATCGGGGGCACGGTGATGCTTCCCGGCACGAACCGGGCATCGGACCGATTTGCCCGCGCAGCATTTTACGCCAATGCAATCCCCAAAAGCGAAG
Source organism: Rhizobium sp. SJZ105 (assembly GCF_007828365.1). Lineage (NCBI taxonomy): Bacteria > Pseudomonadati > Pseudomonadota > Alphaproteobacteria > Hyphomicrobiales > Rhizobiaceae > Rhizobium > Rhizobium sp. SJZ105. The sequence continues at coordinate 133,908 of NZ_VIUP01000008.1, read as the reverse complement.
ACCCGGTCGAGGCAATCGCCAGCGTGTTCAGCGTCATCCGCAACGTCTCGGTGCCCTATGGCATAACCACCCCCGACCAGCCGAACATTTCTTCAACGCGCTGGCGCACGGTGATAGACCACAAGCGAAAGCTCTATTTCTTCGAATCCGCTTTGACGCCGAACATCTTCTGGATAGACATGACAAAGCTCGACGTCTCGAAAGAAACAGGCTCCGTGAAGAAACTCGACCTGGGGCCAAATCAGATCCACATTTACTCCGGCATGGCGAACGACAGGCTGAAGGACAGCAAGCCTTTCAAATTCCTCGGACTTTGAGAGTGCCGCGGCGACGGCGCCGCACCCTGCCCTTACCAGCCATTCAGGCAGACGACCGTCCTGTCATCGCTAAATTCGGTGCTTGTCGAGCCTTTTACCGAAGGATAGTCGGCGAGTTTGTGAAAATCTGCCGCCTCGACGCGGTCAAATTCCGCTTCCCAGTCAGCGACATCGGTTCCAGCCGGCAGAGACAGATAACCGTCGGAAAAGATTTCAAGGCTTACAAGCTTGTCCTTGGCGATGCTAAGATCGACCGTCCCATCTTCTATGACCGTTCCGCCATTGACCGAGGCGTATCCCAGTACGTGTCCCTGCCTGTTTGCGAATTGCGGCTGGACGCGAATTCCTCCCATCAGGAATTCCTCGACCGCTTCGATATCGCTCTCAAGGCCGCTCATGCGGGCTGCGGCAATGACAACATTCTCCGCCTCCTGCGCAGTCATGATGCCGTTTTCGACAGCGGAACGCAGGCCGGAAAAGATGGTCGCACGCGTGCGTGCCTCGGCTGCATCACCATCCCCCATAACGGCAAAAAGCTGTTTGAAGACAAGGATGCGCGCCGATGTACTTACCTTGTCTATAAGCTTGGCATGCTGCAGCAACCGGGAGCCGTTGATACGCACACCGGAATCGCCTGCCAGAAGCAGGCGGAAACTGTCTCCCAGGTCGGCAACAATTGCCAGGGTTGTCGACGGTGGATGGCTGGCATTGATGCGCTCGGCCTCCTGCTTCAAGATATCGCTGATGTTCTGAAAAAGCTTGGGCGCGGCAATTGTTTCCAGTGTGCCATCGAGGCCCATTTTCGCCACGGCATTTGCCGCAGCAAGTGCTGCGATACGGCCCGAGCTCAACCCGCCGTAACTTGCACCGGTCGGGTCGGTCGCACCGTCAAAAACGGCCAGAACCCGTCCCGGTATGATCAGCGCCACATCGTCCCCGGGCGTTGCGGCGTTTTTGTATTTCGATTGCGAAAAGCTCGCGATATTCATCGTCGTGTATTCCTTGCAGAGGGAGGCTGGGCAGAGGGAGGCTGGCGGCGACACGTATGTCGCCGCTCCTGCAGGCTTTTGGTGAGGGCTGGTATGGTTTCAGACGAAAGAGGCTTCTTTGTCTTCCGAGAGGCGGAACACGATGAAGACGCAAAGTCCGGTGCTGACCAGAAGAACGGTTGAAAGTGCCGCAGCCGTGCCAAACTCGCCGTCAATCACCTGAACATAGATGAGAACCGGCATGGTGATCGTTCGTGCCGTGTAGAGGATCAGCGTCGAGGACAGCTCGTTGATAGCCGTTATGAAGCTCATCAGCGAACCGATGATGAGACCGGGCAGCATCAGCGGCACCGTCACCGACACGAAGGTCTTTGCCGGCGAAGCCCCGAGATTGACCGCAGCCTCCTCGATGGACGGCTTGATCTGCCTGAGGATCGATGTCGTGGAGCGGACGCCGTAGGGCAGCCGGCGGATAAACACCAGGACGATGATGATGAGCGCCGTCCCCGTGATGTCAAACGGTGGATAGCGGAACGTCGTAACGTAGCCGATAGCCATGACAACGCCGGGAATGAGGTAAGGCACCATCAGCAGGAGATCGAGCGAGCCGGAGACCGCATTGTCGCGTCGCACCACGATGAAGGACAGCAGGCCGGAAACAATCGCAATCAGTACCACGGCAGCCAGTGCAAACGTGAAACTGTTGGCAATCGCCTGCGGTGAATCACGAAGGATACGGGCATAGCTGTCTAACCCGAAGCCGCCGGTAAAGACGGGACCGCTGGTTGCGAGGAAGGAGGTGTAGATGACCGTGAGCGACGGCAGCATGGCGAGGAAGACGACCAGATAGCAGAAGCCGTGCACGATGAACGACTTCAACGGGCGCATGGACTGCTTTACCGGCCTGTTGGTCAGTGAACTGGCGTAACGGCGCTTGGCGAGAATGTGCCGCTGCAACAGAAGTGCCGCCATCGAAATTGCAATCATCACCATGGAAATCGTCACCGCCATGGTTGGCGTACCGGCCATTTCGGAGGTGTATTGCGCATAGGCGATGGTCGAAAGTGTTCTGATGCCCTTGCCGAGGATTGCAGGCGTTCCGAAGTCGGCGATGGAGAGCACGAAGCAGATGATCGCGCCGGTGCTGACTGCCGGAAAGACCAGCGGCAAGGTGATCTTGCGGAAACGCTCGAACGCCGTGCAGCCGAGATTTTCCGCCGCGTCCTCATAGGACTTGTTGATGGTGTTCAGCGCGTTCTCTGTCATCAGGAAGATGTAAGGAAAGAACTTCAGGCTGAAGACCATCACGATGCCCGGGATACCGTAGATCGTCGGCAATGAAATGCCGGCGAAGGACAAGAGATTGGTGACCGCGCCGTTGGCACCGAACAGCATAATCCAGGCATAAGCACCAATGAACGGCGGTGCGCACAGAACCAGAACCGCGAAGGTGGCAATGAAAGTGCGCCCCTTTATGCGATAACGGGAGGTGCAAAAAGCAAGCGGAATACCGAGAAGGCAGGCGCCCAGCATGCCCAGCACGCCGATCAGAAGCGTATTCCAGAGTGCGACGGTGTAAAAACGTCGCGTGAACACTTCCGCATAGTTGCTGAGACCGAACGCACCGGTTTTGGCATCAAAGAAACTGATGAAGAAGACGCTGAAAATTGGCAGGATCAGGAATATCGCCAGCAGGATGACGGCAAATACCGTCACGCTTGTCCAAAAACCTGGCAGTCGCAGGCGGAAACCGCCGGGAGTTGCAGTCGCAATCATATCCGTCATGACAGGCGCTCCCCGGTTACGCCCTCGCCGAACAGCTTCGCATCGGCCGCGCGCCAGGAGAAAGTGGTCTTCTGGTTGGGCTGCAGTGCAATGATCTCAGGCGATGGCTTGGTGATCGCCTCGATTTCCTCGCCCGACGAGAGAACGGCTGCAACGTTCATCTCACGCCCCGTGAAGCTGACCAGTCTTATGGTCACGGGCAGTTCGATGCGCTCGTCACCATCGATCGCGGCAGGACCGACAGAAATCGCCTCCGGGCGGATGGCGGCGACGATCTTCCGCTGCGGGGAAATCGCATCCGCCTGCGGCAATGCGACCTTGTGGCCGGAAATGAATGTATGCCCGCCCTCACGGTCAAGCGTCAGGAAGTTGTTTGCGCCCACGAACGACGCGACGAAGCGGTTGGCGGGATTGTTATAGACTTCCCAGGGTGGTGCAGCCTGCTGAATGACGCCGCCATACATGACGCAAACCAGATCGGACATGGCAAGCGCCTCTTCCTGATCATGCGTGACATAGACGGTGGTGATGTTCATGGCCTGCTGGATTTCACGGAGTTCCCGGCGCAGGTCCACGCGAAGTTTGGCGTCGAGGTTGGACAGCGGCTCGTCCATCAACAGCACTTTCGGGTTGATGACGAGTGCGCGCGCAAGACCCACACGCTGCTGCTGGCCGCCGGAGAGTTCGTGAGGCATACGCTTGGCATAGGGAGCGAGCTGCACGACATCGAGAATCTTGCCGACCCGTTCGCGGATCTCGGCTGAAGACGCCTTGCGCTGTTTCAGACCGAAGGCAATGTTGTCAAATACCGAAATATGCGGAAACACCGCATAATCCTGAAAGACCATGCCGACATCGCGCTTGTGGGCGGGCACATGTTCGATCGCCTGTCTTTCGATACTGATGCTGCCGCTATCCTGCTGGTGAAAACCGGCAATCGTGCGCAAAAGGGTCGTCTTGCCACAACCGCTGGGTCCAAGAAGCGTAAAAAACGATCCGGAGGGAATGGAGATGTTGATGTCGGAGAGGGCAACGACATCCCGGTAACTTTTCTTGATGCTGGTAATTTCTACGGCGGCCATGTGCTGCTCCATGACATATCCTGCGCGGCACGCGACCACGGTGGACGGAACGAAAATGCTGTTGTGAAAGAGGTAAGCAGGGGACGGCTGCCTGACGCACCGCCCCCGGCAATGTTCTTACTGGACGTCGAGCAGGATCTCGTTCCACTTTTCCATCAGACGCGAGCGGTTGTCCGCAGCCCACTTGAAGTCGTACTTTGCATCCGGAACATCGGACAGCGGAACGAGCGCCGAATTTGCAGGAACATCGGTTCTGACAGAGCGACGACCGGCTTTCACCACGACTTCCTGCGCTTCCTTGGAGACGATGAAATCGATGAAGGCCTTGCCGTTTTCGGCGTTCGGCGCACCCTTGACGAGCGCCATGCCGTCAGGCGCGATTGCCGTGCCTTCTTTCGGATAAACGATCTCTACCGGGGCGCTGCCAAGCTTGTAGCGCAGGGCGGCGTCTTCGAGCGTGATACCTACCGCCTGCTCGCCATCATTGACGAAACGCGGAACAGCGCCTGAAGAGGTAGAAAGAACGGAGTTGCCGAGAATGCCGGTATAGACCTCCCAGCCCTTCTCTTCACTATCGAAATCCTGCAAAACCGTCGCCATCTGGATATAGGCGGAGCCGGACTGATCGGCACGGGCCGAGGAAATCAGACCCTTATATTCAGGCTTGGCAAGATCGGCCCAGGATGTCGGAACCGGCGCGCCTTTCAGCGCTTCCTTGTTGACGATGAAGGCCGTAACGACTGCGGTAAAAGGAACCCAGTTGGTGCTCGGCGAAAAGACAGGGTTGATCGATGCTGCCTCGACAGGCTTGTAAGGTTCGAAGAGGTCGGCGGAAAAGTCGATGACGGTGCCATCAACACTCCAGATCACGTCGCCAGCCGCCTTGCCGCTTTCCGCCTTGATGCGGTTCATCAGCTCGCCGGAACCGGCTTTGACAAGCTCGACCTTGGTGCCGGTCTTCTTTTCAAACATGGGCAGCAACTCATCCATGAGCTGCTGCGGCGCTGCCGAATAGACCACGACGGTACCTTCGGCATGGGCGAAAGCCGCACTGGCAAGGAAAGTTGCGCCAGCAACAAGGCGCGCGAAAATAGTGCATGATTGACGCATAAAGGGTGCTCCGTTTTTTTGTTCCCTGACTGGCAAGGCAGTACGACATAATTTCTTATTGATTTTGCGTGTCGCTACCCGCCGTCTGTTATTTATTTTCTTTACGTAAATTAATTAGTCAAGCTGCAATTTATCGTGAATACAAAAATCCAATATCCGTCTGAAATAACTCAACATTTGAAGACAGCCGCGCTTAATCTTCGAACCTGAAAAGTCAGGACGTTCCGGAAAACAAGGTGCACAGCCCCTGAAATTGCGCTAATCATCCGACTTAACTTCTCGTGGGAGACCTGGTTGATCGACCTCGGCTACAATGAACGGCGTCTGCTCGAAATCCTGCGCGGCAAGGGAGGCATGTCGCGCATCGAACTGGCGCGCGAAATGGATGTCTCCGCACCGACCCTCACCCGCCTGACGGCCAATCTTCTGGAATCCGGCCTGATCCTGGAAGCCGAGGAAGCGCGCAGCGACGGCAAACGGGGGAAGCCATCCACTGCCATCGAGATCAATCCGAACGGACTTTTCACGCTCGGGGTCTATTTCAACCCGGACGATCTGCGTGTCTGCCTGGCCGATCTCAACGGCACGATCAGGCAGGAAATCAGGTCCGAGCTTGAGGGACACAGTTTCGAGCATATCATGGAGATGGCCGAGACGGCCGCCCGACAGGTGGTTGAAAAGGCCAAGATCAAAAAGAAGGATGTGCTAGGCTGCGGCATCAGCTTTCCAGGCCACTTCAAACGTGATCGAGGCCATGTCTTTCGCATCAAGCAGTTCGAGAGCTGGCGCGACATCGACGTGGACAAGGACTTCCAGCCCTATTTCGATTTCCCGGTCTTTCACGAAAATGACGGCAATACCGTCATCCTCTCGGAGCTGTATTACGGAGCGGGTCGAAGCATCCGCAATTTTGCGATGATCTGGCTGACATACGGCATAGGCGGCGCCGTTGTGGTTCAGCGCCATCTCTATCGCGGCACGAACGGCAATGCCGGCGAGTTTGGCGGCCTGTTTCCCAAATCCCATCCACGTCCCTCTGGACAGGACCTTTGCGACACGCTGGCCGCCCACGGAGTGGGCATCCGGCGTTTGAAGGATATTGATGAAAGCTATTGCGACCACCCCGCCGTGGTTGCCTGGCTGGAAAGGGCGACCGACCAGCTTCGTCTGCTGGCGCTGACGGTTGCCCGGACGATGGATCCCGGCGCCATCATTTTTGGCGGATCGCTACCTGACTGGGTTCTTGAACACATCGTGCAGCGCATCGGCTCGCTGGAAATGCTCGGCGAAGACTTTTTCGTCGAGCCACCTGAAATACGCAAATCGATGATGAGCGACCTGCCCCATCTCGGTGCCGCCAGCATACCGATCTACCGCGCCACAACGCCCAGCTATTATTCCGGCCGGGCGCTGAAGGGTTGGGCATAACCACCAGTCGTCAGAGTTTTTTCGGTCCAGTTGCCGGTGGAAGGCGCCGGGTGTCTGGATCTCTCACCCGGCACCGGTTTTTATGGAAATTTCAGGCAAGTTCGGCCGGGACCAATTCCGCGATCTCAGGCCAGAGCGTCTCCGTCACGGCCATCAATTCAGGCGTTGCGGCGGCAACCCAGGGAATGCCGGTTTCGCCGCGCGTTCCAATCCGCACGTCAAGACCCGCCTCCCTTGCCAGAACAACGCCACCGGCGATGTCCCACATGGTCGTCAGTTTTTGCAGATGGCCATCGAAGATACCGCGCGCTGCAAAAACCAGTGAAATCGAGGTCGAACGGATGGATTCCACCACCCAGCCCGCATGCCTCAAGCCGACATTGAGCGCCGCCACCTCCGCGGCATCGGCAGACGCGCTGTCACCGAGCGACATCACCTGCACTTCCTTAAATGGAACATCGCGCGCAAGCGGCTTGCCGTTCAGCAACAACCCTGTTCCTTCGGCAGCCGAATAGATCTCCTGGAAGACTGGCATGGCGACGACCCCGATTTCCGGGACGCCGTTGCGCACGAAGCCCAGCGAGATGCCCCAGAGTGGTGAGCCGCGAAGGAAGTTTGCGGTGCCGTCGATGGGATCGATGGTCCAATAGGCGTCATCTGCGATCCCGCCCATCTCCTCGCCGAGAACGGTTTCACCCGGAAATGCCGCCGCCAGCCGGTCGCGCACCAGCCTTTCAACCGCGGTATCCGCTTCCGAGACGAAGTCCTGAAAACCCTTGGTGCGGGTGGCGATGCTGCCGCGCGCTTCGAAAAAGCGAAGGGCAAGCCCCATCGCCTCCTCTATGATGCCGGCTGCACGCTCGAGGCGCTGGTTCATCGTGTCCATGACCTGCCCGTCTCGCCTGCATCAGCCTTCAGCCAGCCCGTGAAGGCCTCGACTTCATCCGTCTGGATTGCACCGACGCCGACCTGCGCCAGTGCGCCCCACACACCTTCTGCATCGGAAAGTGCGCGCGTGTCGTTGAGATCGAGGCAATGGGAAACGTCGAGCGTGTTGATCCAGAGGCGGATATTCTGACGCTCCATTTCGGCGCGGCCTTCGACCAGATCAGCGATATCGGTAAATTTTACCTCGATCATCGGCGCGCGCAACGCTTCGATGCGGCGCAGATCCTCGGCAAACTTGCCCTTTCTCACCGGAAACATCGGCATATGCGGGATTTTGCCGAACCAGTCGGTATCCAGCACATCGAAATGCTCGGCTTCAGGATCGATATCGGTTTTCACCAGAACCTGATCCTCGACACCGAGGCGCAGTACGGTTTCCATGACCTGAGGCAGGTCACGGGTGAACTTGGTATCGATATTGACGGTGATTTTGCCACGCGCCTCTTCCAGCAATTCTTCCAGCGTCGGTACGCATTCCTCCGTCACATCGGCTGCATCGCCGCCAGCACCTGCCTTCAGCCGTGCGGAACGGACGACATCAAAGGCCAGTTCGCTCACTGTCCCCCGCCCCGTCGTCGTGCGGTCGAGCGTCTCGTCGTGAATGACGACCAGCCGGCCATCGGCTGTCGCCTGCGTGTCGATCTCGATCATCTCCACACCGGCAGCGACCGCTGCGCGAACCGAAGCCAGCGAATTTTCAGCGGTCGCGGTCCAGAACCCACGATGGGCGATGGTGAGGATCGCGGGATTGTCGCGCGAGCAGAGGGCGAGAACATTACACGGATTGGAGACTTTTCGTTGGGCTGCAAGGGTTTGAGGCATTTTTTTCACTTTCGGATGTTGCGTTTACCGGAGTTGGGTTGCCCGGATCAGATTTTCCCCATGCCCGCCGCCATCAGGTCGTCACGCAGAATGCGGCCGGCGATGATGAAAACGACGAGTGCGGGAAGAAGCAGGATGAAGGAGACGATGGAGGCGAGCGGGATCTGCATCGAATAGGGGTCGAGATACATGTAGAGCTTGATCGGCAGCGTCTGCACGACAGGCGCACCGACGATGAAGGACTTGTCGAATTCCTCGAAGCTGCCGATGAAAGACATCAGGCCACCGGCCAGAAGGCCGGGCACCGCAAGCGGCAGGATGATGTGGATGACGATGCCGACCGTTCCCGCGCCGAGCGAACGGGCGGCATGGATCAGGTCGTCGGGAATGGTTTCGAGCGTCGCCGTCATCAGCCGTATCATCAGCGGCAGCGTGCCGACGATCTGCACAAGGATGACCCCGGTCACCGAATAAGCGAGACCGAAAAGAAGAAACACCTGGCCGATGCCGACAGCGACGACCAGCCCCGGAATGATGATGGGGGCCAGAATGAAGATCTCCACCAGCCGTTTCAGCCGGAAGGGAAAACGGGCCATGGCCCACGCGGTCGGCAGTGCGATCGCGGCCGTCGAGAAAGTCACGACGATGGCGATGAGGATGCTGTTGACGGCGGCCTGGATGAGGCTTGCATCGCCAAGAATGCTCGCCCAGCGCGTGGTGGTGTAATCCTTCGGCACCACCAGAGGCGGCGTCCATCCATCGGCAATGCTCCACAGGAACATCAGCACCAGAGGCACGGCGATAGCGAGCGCCAGCGCGGTAAAGAGCCCGATGGAGACAAAAATCCGGTCGTCCGGCGTGAAGGTGCGGCGGCGGGTCATGGTGACAGGTTCGAGGGCAATGGCGCTCATTATGCGTCTCCTCGGGTTTGGCCGGGGCCGATGCGGGATGTCAGGGAGTAATACAGAAGCAGGACGGAGACCGCGAAGAGGCTCAGCACCATGCCCATGGCATAGACCTGATTGAACCGCCCCTGATTGAACTCCGTGACCATGAGAACCGAAAGCGGCCGGGCAGTGGGCGGACCGACAATATCGGGAATGGCGTAGGAACCCATGGAGCCGATGAAGGTAAGAAGGATGGCGGCGGTGATGCCTGGCATCGCGAGCGGAACTTCGACGAACAGAAAGGTCTTCAGCCGCGAAGCCCCAAGCGTGCGCGACGCGTAACGGATGTCCTCCGGAATGGCGGCAAAGGCACTGGTGATGATCAGCGTCATGAAGGGTATCTGCTTCCAGACACTGGCGAGAATGACGCCAATGCCCCAGTCGTCACGCACGAGTTTGGGCAACTCAAGCCCGAGCGGCGCGACCAGCCGGTCGAGAAAACCGCCCCTTTCGAAAACGACGATCACCATCAGGCCAACGATAATGCCGGGCACCGCCATCGGCAGCTTGTAAAGGCCGCTGAACAGCTTGCGGCCAAGAAAGCTTTTGCGGATCAGAAGCGCCAGCGGCACCGAAGCCGCAAGCGACACCATCACCGGCATGACACCGTAATAGATGGACGTCGTCAGGCCGCGGATCATCGACGGACGTGTGAAGATCCGCTCGTAGAACATCAGCGTGAAGCTGCCATCGTCCTGCCTGAAGCTGCCGATTAGCGCCGAAAGCAGCGGACCGCCGAAGAAGATCAGCAAATAACCCACCCCCGGCGCAAGCAGGACCAGAAGCTGGGCGCGCCTGTCGCGAAGCACCCCGCGCATCACGCCGCCTCCCCTGCCAGCCCGTCATCGAGCAAATGCACCGATCCGGGAAAACGCAAGGCGACCCTGCGTCCCGCATCGATAAGATTTTCCGCACCGGACTGGCTGATCTTGATCTGGTGGCCGCCGATTTCGACCGTATAAAGCGCATTGGCGCCCATGAAGGAAACGGCAGAGACCGTGCCGGCACCCGCCTCGTCGGCGCTGATGTGGATGTTTTCCGGACGAACCGAAATCTGTGCGGAGCCGGCAGCAGTCGCATCCAGCGTTACGGACTGCTCCCAGGGCAATTGCGCCTGCCTACCCTCAGCCAAAACCGGCAAAAGGTTGGTCTGCCCCAGAAAACCGGCAGTAAAGGCGTGTTTGGGCGCACGGTAAAGTTCGAGCGGCGTTCCCACTTCGACGACGCGGCCGGCATTCATCACCACGATCCGGTCCGACATCGCCATGGCCTCGGCCTGATCATGCGTCACATAAAGGCTGGTCGCGCCGATCCGGCGGTGAAGTTCAGTCAGTTCATGACGCAGCGTGTCGCGGAGCTTGGCGTCGAGGTTCGAGAGCGGCTCATCGAACAGCAAGAGGCTTGGCTGCATGACAATGGCGCGCGCCAGCGCAACGCGCTGCTGCTGCCCGCCGGACAATTGCCGCGGCATGCGGTCCACCAGGCCGGCAAGATTACAGATTTCAAGCGCATGGGCGATGCGGCGCGCGCGCTCATCCTTCGGGACCTTCTTCATCTTCAGGCCGAAGCCAAGGTTTTTGGCAACCGACATATGTGGGAAAAGCGCATAGGACTGGAATACCATGGCGATGTCGCGCGCTTCCGGCGGCGCCTGATCGATACGCTTGCCGCCCAGCCGGATTTCGCCTCCCGAAGGCTGGCTGATGCCGGTGAGGATGCGCAAAAGCGTGGACTTGCCGCAGCCCGAGGGGCCGAGAATGGTGACGAATTCGCCCCGCTCGACAGTGATCGACACGGGATGAAGCGCCCGGCTCAAACCGTAATCCTTGCTGATATTGCTGATCTCGAGTTCACTCATGGCGAGGCTCCCTCATGGTTTCGACCAAGGCTCCCGGACCGTTTGGCGGTTTCCAGCCCCACGGTCCGGTCGATCCGGGAAGGTGTTACTGGTTGAGCACTTTTTCATCGAGCGCTTCGGCAAGGGCCGTCGACATGTCCCAGAACGCGGGAACCGACAGGCGCGGATAAACGCTTTGCGGCAGAACATGCTCCTGTACGGCTTTGGGCATCAGGTCGTTGGTGACATCCGCCCGCGGAGACCGCGAAGCCTTGTTCTCCAGCTTCCAGAGCTGGAACTCCTTGCTCATCGCCATATCGATGAGAAGCAGGGCGGACGCGACGTTCTTGGCATTTGCCGGCACGAAAATGGCATCGCCCGAGCCGACCTGGCCTTTTTCCAGCAGCGTGACGCGGAAGCTTTCCGGCAGCTGCTTGGTGCCGAGGAAGCTCATGACCTGGTCTTCCCAGACGGTGCCCATGTAGAGCTGCTGGTTGTTGATCAGGTTGAGCGTGTCGGCGTTGCCGTTTGTCAGTTCAGCCACGGCAAGAAGACGATGGTAATAATCCCAGACCGGCGTAAGGCACTCGGACGTCATTGCCCAGTCTTCGGCCTGCTGCAGCGTCTGATTATAGTCGGTAAGCTGCTTGCGGCAGTCGCCGGTGAGATAATTGAGCGCCACCGAATAGATGAAGCCGCCGCCGGAGCCGCCCTTGGCTGGCAGGGTGACTCCAAGGCGCTTCGGGTTCTTTTCAGCCCAGACGAGAAGATCGTCGAAGCTGTTCGGCACGTCTTCGGCTTTCACGAAGGCGGAATCGTAACCGAGGGCGGTCTGGTTGAGATGCACCAGAGGGAAACTGCCGCCATGCGCCTTGCCGAAAACGGTCTCGGCCAGTTCCGGATTGTAATTGGCCATGTTGGGCAAGATCTTCGTCAGCGGAATATTGCCGACGACGCCCTTGGAAGACAAAAGCGGATAACCGCCACCGCCAGCGAAATAGGCGTCGACGGGTGAATCCTGCCCAGCCGCCTGCACGGCGATGAGCTGCTGGTTCGCCTGATCACCCTTTACGTCGCTATAGGTAACCTTGATGCCATATTTGGCCTCGAACCGGGTGATCAGTTCTTTCCACGTATCCGCGAAACTGCCGGCAAAATTGTACATCGTCACCGTGCCTTCCGCTTTGGCAGCGGGAACGACGATGTCATAGAAATTTTCGCGCGTGACCTTCGACAGATCGAAGTCGAGGTTCTTCATGTTGGTGTCCGCCGCAAGGCAAGGCGCTACCGTCGTCGCCAGCGCAAGCGCGGCGATCGCAATAAATTTCATGCTCATTGAATGGTTCCTCCTGGGGATCCGTTATTGACCGGCTTCTTATTACTACACTCTAAGTGTATTATTTGTGACAGTCCAGTGAAAAATGCCGTCCCCGGTGCGCGGCCCGAGTTGCGAAGGCCTTGTGCAGCCGCTATCCAAGGCCATGACAACAGATAAGACACCGCGCCAGACCTTCGACCGCCAGCCGCTTGCCAGCGAGAATGAGCGCCTCATTCTCGATATCGTGCGCCGCCACGGCCCCATTGCCCGTGCAACAATCACCGGTCACACGAACCTGACGCAGCAATCCGTGCATCGGTTGATCGAAGGTCTGCTGGAACGCGGCCTTTTGCGTACCGGCGCACCGCTTAAAGGAACGCGTGGCCAGCCGAGCCCGACCATTGAACTGGTGCCTGAGGCGGCCTATTCGCTCGGAATTTCCATCAACACTGACTCCGTGGTGATCTGCATCGCCGATTTCCGCTGCATGGTGGTTGTCGAAGAAAAATTGCGGATGCTTCCCAGCGATCGCGAAATGACGCTTGCCGCACTGTCGCTCGCTCTGGACCGGTTGCTGGCGGACCACGGCATCCCGCGCGAACGCCTGCTCGGCCTCGGCTTTTCCATGTCGGGATTTTTTGTGTCGGAAGATCGGGCGTTCAACGCGCCGGAACCATTGCGCGACTGGTCGCTGATGGACCTGAAACCGATCCTTGAAGAGAAATTCCGTCTGCCGGTCTGGCTGGAAAACAACGCAACCACCGGCGCGATCGGCGAAAGCCTTCGCGGTGTGGGACTGTGGTGCCAGACCTTCGCCTATCTATCCTTCAACTATGGTTTCGGCGGCGGTCTCATTCTGGGAGGTCAGCCATTCTACGGTTTTCACGGCAATGCCGGTGAATTCAGCGGCATCTTCAACCCGGATGAAGCCGACAGGCGGCCGGCGCTGCAATATCTGATCGCGACGCTGCAGAAACACGGGAGCGAGATAGATTCGATCGAAGCGCTCTATCAGCATTTTGACCCTGCCTGGCCGGGCGTCGAGGAATGGCTTGAGCGGACCATGCCGCAGGTGGACCGGCTGGTGGCGAGCCTGATTGCGGTACTCGATCCACAGGCGATCGTCTTTGGTGGACAATTGCCGCGCGCACTCGGCCGGATGATGATCGAACGTGTACACATGCCCTCGCAACGCGAACACCGTTACGGCATCGGCCCGCAGGAAGCAAAACTGGTGCTCAGCGAGACAGAAGGCGATTCCTCGGCACTCGGCGCCACATTGCTGCCGCTCAGGATCCGTTATTTCCTGTAACCAGGGTCGGCCGGGCGCGGCGATTAAACCGCGCCCGCAAAACCTCGGCCTCGCAGCCTATTCGACCACCACGGACAGCGCCGAGCCGGTATAGACCGGCCGCACCTTCACATTGCCCGCGTCGATCGCAGCGAAGGTGCCAGTCAGGCCGTCTGCGGCGATGACGTTGAAGCGCTTGCCGGCAGCGGGTGCGGCGCCATCGAAGACGAGCCGCAGGGTTGCACCATCAAGCGTCGCGTTGCCCTTGACCCGCAGCGGAGCCTTTTGCGGATCAAGCGCCAGCGTGCCGCCCGTCTGGGCATAATCGCCGCCAATGACGATGTCACTGTCGCCGTTCAGCAAAAGCGTTCCGCCGGAGACAAGCACGCCGCCTGTACCAAGCGCATTGGCGGAGGATGCCACAAGCGTTCCGTCCTGCAAGACGGTGCCGCCGCTATAGCTGTTGGCGCCGGTGAGCGTGAGCGCGCCACTGCCGGATTTGACGAGACGCCCTGCCCCGACAATATCGTTCGTCCAGCGGTCAGCCGCATTGAACCCGCCGGCTGCAGCATCCATCGTCACGTCGACATCGCCGTTAAAGGCACCATAACCGGCAGCGGCGGCCACCAGATTGATCCGGCCCCAGCCATTGCTGTCGTCAAGCAGCGGATAACCGGCCTCGATACCAGTGGAGAACAAGACGGCGCGGCGTTGCGCGGCATCGAGATAAGGCAGGCGTGTCTCCAGCAGAACCTCGGCACCCTTCGGCACCACCATGGGCGCATCGCCAACGGTTTTGTCGCGGCTGAAGGACATGGTCATACGCCGGCGATAATCAGCCTCGTTGGTCGCGGCATCCGCAAAAGGGTCTACATCCGGTTTCGCGCTATGGGCAAAGTCGATCAGGGACTGTCCCGCTGGTAAGCGTTTGGCAAAATAGGCCTGCAATTCATCATGCGCGACCTTCTTGAGATCGGCGTTTTTCGGATCCTGCAGAATAGCCGCGGCTATCGCGGTGGCCGTAATGCGGCCGCCGATCACGTCGACTGGCGAATGCATCCCCGCAACGATACGGCTTTCGCCGAGCTCGGAAGCGGCCGTCAGCAATTCGGAAAACCGCTCCGGCACAAGGTAAGCATAAGTGATGGCGGCGAGATAGGCGGCATTGGTGTGACCGCTCGGAAAGCCGCCATCCTTGCCGCGTCCACGGTTCTCGCGCGCATATTTGAGCGCGGGCACAATGACGCCGGGATCGGTTTCGTAAGTTTCAAACTTGCGGTCGCCGATAGTCTCGGTGCCTGTCTCTATCACCTCGCCCTTGGCATTCATGCGCCATGGGCGCGGCGTGGAATAGAAATATTTCGCTGGCGACGTCGTGCCTTCCGGGCCACGCATTACCTTCATGAGGGCCACGACGTCCTTCAGCTCGGAATCGGCCGCTCCAGCCTCGGTGCCCTTGTCCTCTTCCTTGCGCGTGATGACCTCGTTCGGATCGAAATCCGCCAGGGTGTGGTTGATGGTCGTCGTCGCGCCCGCGCCTTCGCGATACCACGGAGCAAGCGGCCCCATCCCGTCGATCATGCTGTAACCCTGCGAGCGGCGGTCTTTCATATAGGCGTTCAAGGCCGCGGCGGGGGTGCGGTTCTCACCGGTTACGGAAAGCACGTAACGCATGTTTTCCTGCCACACAGCGGGATTGACGGCCTTCACATGGCTGAAATCGGCAGGACCGTCGCCATTGGCGCCGCCATCCGCCCATTTTTCATCGCCCAGCGTCCAGATGCGATTAAAACCCGAGAGGATTTCGATGACGGGATTGTCGCGGTCGTCATAGGCACGGACGTCTTCGCCCTTGGCATTCTTGCCAGTCTGGTTGCGATAGGTATCGGAAAGCGGCAGCGGATATCTTGCTGCGGGTTCGGGTACCGTGATGGCATAACCCTGACCTGCGGGTTGAGTGCGCTCGAATGCCTGTGCGTTCGGGACAAGAACCAGCAATGCGACGGAGGCAAGCAAGGCCGACCGCACGAACGGAAAAGACGACATCTTCAGTTTAGCCATGACGAATCCTATGATTTCAGCGGATGACGCGTGACGAAGCGCGCACGCAGCTTCCGGCGCGCCTCGCCGTCAGCTTTTATGCCGGGCGTATTGCAGTTTTTTTTCGACTTGCTGATTAAGTCAGATCGCATATGCCACGACAGCCGGCGAACAAGCGGCGAAGTATGCCCGGAGCATAACTCCGGGCAGATCGAGAGCATCGTTATTTCGTGATGAAAGAACGGGCGCTCATCATTTCTTGACCGCAACGGCCTCATTGATCTTGGCGACATCGTCTTCCAGAACCTTGTAGGTCTGGTCGAGCGTCAGTTCGCCGACGATGAGCTGGCTCATGCGCTGGACGATCTGCTGATACATGGCAGTGCCACCCTTGGCGTGCTCGAATTCGCGGGCGGCCTGCGGCACATTCTTCTTGTTGTCCAGAAAGACCTTCATCGCCGCCTTGGCGTTTTCGCTCTTCAGCTTGTATTGCGGATCGACGATTTCGGCACCCGTCAGGATCACGTAATTTTCGGCGATTTCCCGCTGCACCTTTTCAGAGCCGAGAAATTCGACGAAATGGGCGACATCTTCGGGATATTTGGTGCGCTTGAAGCCGACAATCGCCGTGCCGCCAGGCATCGCATAGCAACCGGCATCGCCGCAGGGGGCGTTGATCGCAGTCCATTCGAAGCTGTCACCGATCTTGTTCTGGAATGGATTGACCATCCAGTTGCCGGCCAGATAGGTCACGACATTGCCGTTGACGAATTCATCACCCATGTTCTTGTATTGCGAGCCACCCGCAGCACCCCACATTTCCTTCGGGAAGCTGCCGTTCTGCGTCCATGAATAGATGTCAGAGATGTATTTTTTCGCCGCGTCGTCGGGGAAGCTGAACTTGCCGTCCTTCACATAGGTCGCACCATAAGCGAAGGCGCCGCCGGAGAAGCGGTGGCCGGAGCGGTCCATGGTGAAGGGAATCTGCACGCCGGTCGACTTGGCAACACGGGCGGACGCCTCGACAATCTCGCTCAATTTCGCGGTCGGGCCGGGCAAGGGTTCACCCGCCTGCTCGAACAGCGTCTTGTTGACGAAGGGCAGGTTCAGCGTCTGCGAGGCCATGTAACCGTTGATCGACTGCGGATCGTTGACACCAGGCAGACGAAGCTGGGCAAGGCTCGAACCGTGCAGTTTGGCAAAGCCATCCGCATCCTTCATGTAGGGGCGCATGTCGAGATAGTAGGAAGCGAGCTGCCAGTCGGTGATCTTGGCAACATCCGGCCCCTCGCCCACCGCTAGCTGTACCGGCAGCTGCTTGGAAACGGCATCATAACCGGAAGACACGAAGTTGATCTTCACGCCCGGATTGGCCGCCTCGAACTCCTTGCTGAGTTCAGACATGCGCTGCACATAACCCTGGTCGTCATCCGTAAAAAGGAACGTGATCGTTCTTGTCTCGGCCTCTGCGACCGAAAGGCCGGCGATAGAGGCCAATACGAGGGCGCTAACGCCCGAAAACAGTTTCAGCATGCTCATCCTCCCAATGAAAAAATTTTCACAAATCGAATTGAAGCTCCTCGTCTTAATTCGATTTCGCTTGTTTTGCGACTTGACAGAATAAACGTCAAGCTGTTTGTTTCGGCTAAATCGCACAAATCGACGCAACAAAGCGAAAATAGATTTGTGAAAATAATTTCATAAAGGTCGACGGGAGGCGATCCATTATGACGGATGGACCATTGGCGACGGGCACGTCGCAGCCCACATATATCGTGCCGCCAGGCGAAACGGTTACCGCCTGGATCGTCTCGGATCTGGTGGAAACCTCATTTCCGGGAATTGCGGCACCGGCGGAAGACCGGGTCGATTATCGCTTCATCAACGGCTTTGTGGATGTTGGCGACCTGCCCTGCCGCAAGGCCTTTCAAGAGACGATGATCGGCCGCGACATCGCGCCCGACTCCAGCTTTACGGTTTCGCACCTCAACCTGCCGGGTTCCAATCGACGAGTTGAATTCACCGGTTTCTGGCATGTTCCGACCCATGTGCAGCGCTGGCTGAAGGGCACGTTCCGCAGCGACACCACAAGACAGGCGCATTTCCGGCTGCGCACCTGCGGCGGCGTGCGCATCTGGGTGGGCGGCGTGGAGCAGGTCCGCTTTGAGCCCTTTATCCGCAATGTCGAAAGCAGCCGCGATATCACGCTCGAACTTGCGGCCGGCGATAACGAAGTGCTGCTGCTTTGCGAAGATCTGGCGGAACGTGACATCATCTGGTTCCTCGAGCTTGAGGTTACGGACGCCACGCCGCTCACCGTCGTGCTGCCGGTGCCGCTCGACCGGGAAGAAACGAAACGTCTTGCCGCACTGGTGCGCGATGCTCGCCCCGCACGCGACGTTTTTTCCGGCGCGGCCCTCGAGCTGGTTTTCGGGGCAGCACCTGCCAGCGACCTTCCCGTCCACATCGCGGTGAAAAGCCACGGCCACGAGCGCGCCGCCCTTGCCGAGGTCGATACCGTGCTGAAAGCCGGGCAATCGACCCTGACGATCCCCGAGACGGTAGGCATTTCGGACGGATATCATGGCGTCAGGATCACCATCGGTTCAGGTGCCGGAACGGTAACGCGCGTCATCGACGCAGCCTTCATGGGCGATATGGCGCCACAACCGGCCGCCACCGATATTGCCGAGCGAAAGAAAGCGGCATTGTCCTTCAGCGCCCGCTTTGGTGCATGGCGCATCGGCCGCGCGCTGGCAATGGTCGCTACCGGCAGCGGTGACATGAAGACGATTTCCGGCATCGTCGATGCAACGCTGCGGTCCATCGACCGGCGTGAGGATTGTTCAGATTTCGTGCTGGTGCCACTTCTCTGGCTGGTGCGCGCCTATGGTGACCGGCTTCCCCCTCAGATGCTTGAGCGGATCAACTCTTCTATTCTCTCCTATCGCTACTGGGTGGACGAACCCGGCAACGACGTCATGTGGTTCTGGAGCGAAAACCACGTTCTGTGCTTCCATACCAGCCAGCTGCTCGCGGGAGACTATCTGCCGGACGCCATCTTCAGCGCCTCCGGGCGCACCGGCAGAGAACAGGCGGCACTCGCCACTGAGCGGCTGCAGCGCTGGTTCGGCAGCGTCGAGGCGCACGGTCTCGCCGAATGGAATTCGGCCGCCTATTACCCGGTGGATTTCATCGGCCTTCTCGCCATCGAACATTGGGCCGAACCGGGACTTGCCGCCCGCGCCCGCCACCAGCTCGATCTCATTTTCGAAATGATCGCTTTGCACACGCTTGGTGGCGTTCCCTCCGGTTCCCAGGGCAGAGCCTATGACAAGGAGCTGCGCGCCGGGCCGCTGACGGAACTTGCACCTTTTGCGCAAGTTGCCTTCGGTCAGGGCTGGCTCAACAATGGCGTCGCCTCGCTGCCGATGTTCTGCTGTGGAGATTACCTGCCGCCTCCGCATCTTGCCGCCCTGTCGCAACTGGCAGGCGGCCGCATGGTCGAGGCGCGTTATGCGCAGGGACTGGAGCCGGGCAAACTCGTGCTTTTCAAGAACGAAGCAGCCCAGCTTTCCACTGTGGTGGACCACAAGACAGGTCGCAAGGGCCACCAGCAGCACGTCATGGACATCAAGCTTGCCGGCCATCCGATGGCGCGGCTGTGGGTCAACCATCCCGGCGAAGATGATCCGTGGGGCACACAGCGCCCCTCTTATTGGGCCGGCAGCGGCATCCTGCCGCGCGTGGCGCAGCACCGGGATATCGCCATGATGATCTTCGATACGGATGATCACCGCAATGATTGGACCCATGCCTATCTCGGTCGCGACGGGCTGGACGAGGTGGTGACGAAGGGTAACTGGCTCATCACCCGCGCGGGCCGCGGCTTCGCAGCACTTTACGCGACCAATGGGCTTGAACCTGTAACAGCGGGTGCCACCGCCGACCGCGAGATCAGATCACCTGGCCGCCGCGCTGGCTGGCTCGGCATTATCGGCTGCGGAGATACGAACGCATTCGCGCACTTCCGCGAAAGAATTCTCGCCACGCAGGTCATGTTCGACGCCGACAGGCGCCTGCTGTCTGTCACACCGCCCGGTGGCCCCGAACTCTCCCTCAACTGGGAGGGCACCTTCACCATCGGCGGGCAAGGCATGGCCTTCGACCACGAGCAGCCACAGCCACAGATCACCTTCGACAGTGCCAAAACCGCCGCAGGCAACGGCGTGGCGCAGCCATTTTACTCCTAAGCGGAATGACCAGATGAACCAGCAAAGCATCGAGAAAGACACTCTCAGAGCGACGATCGACAGCGTCGCCGCCGCCTTCAGCCGCCTCAAGGGCATACAGGAAGGCCTGGCAAGCGGTAGTTCCGACGGCAAGATCCAGTTCGATGAATGGGATTGGGAAGTGGGCGTTGGGCTTTACGGCTTCCTGCGCCGGGCGCTTGCCGCGAACGACCAGAAAGCTCTGGACGATCTCGTGACCTGGTACGGCTGGCAGATCGATCGTGGCCTGCCGCCACGCCAGATCAACAGTTCCGCGCCAATGCTGCCGCTCGTCATCCTCACGGAACATGTCGACCGGCCGGATTTCCGGGCGCTGGTGGAAGACTGGGCCGACTGGCTTGTGCACAAATTGCCGAAAACCGAAGATGGCGGCTTCCAGCACGTGGTCAAGGAACGGCTTAACGAGGGTGAACTCTGGGACGACACGCTGTTCATGGCTTGTCTGTTCCTTGCACGCGCCGGTGTGGTCTGCAAACGTCAGGACTGGATCGATGAGGCAGTCTACCAGTTCATGATCCATGCGCGTTACCTGTCAGACCCCGTGACCGGGCTGTGGTATCACGGCTGGACCTTCATCGGACGCCACAATTTTGCGCATGCCTTCTGGGCACGCGGCAATTCCTGGATCACCGTTGCAATCCCCGAACTCTTCGAACTGGTGCCGACGCTTGCCGAAAAGGACAAACGTTTCCTCGCCAATGTGCTTGCAAGCCAGGTGCGTTCGCTGCGCCAGTATCAGCGCGAGGATGGCATGTTCCACACGCTCCTCGACGATCCGACTTCGCCGGTCGAGACGTCGGCAACCGCTGGCATCGCCTACGGCATTCTGCGCGGCATCGAGGCAGGTATTCTCGGCGAAGAAAACCGCGCCCATGCCGAGCGGGCGCTGAAGGCGGTGCTGGGCAATATCGATGACGAAGGCGTCGTGCACGGTGTGTCGGACGGAACGCCCATGGGCCACGACCTCGATTTCTACCGCCGCATTCCCAATTTACCGACACCCTATGGGCAGGCGCTGACGATGCTGCTCCTGATCGACGTCTTTCTGAAAAGGCCGCAGGCATCATGAGTGCTCACACCAATATCACCATAGCCGCCGAGGGCCGTGACGCCACTGCCGATATCCAGCAGGCAATAGATACAGCATCGGCTGCAGGCGGCGGCGTCGTGTCGCTCTTGGCCGGACGGCATGTCAGCGGCGGCCTTCATCTTAGAAGCGACGTGGAACTTCACCTTGCACAAGACGCTGTGCTCGCGCCGATTTCCGACTACGACGCCTATGCCCATACGTCCGTTTCTGTCATCGCCGAGGATTCCGATCGCGGCATGATCGTCGCAAAGGGCGCGAGCAACATCGCCGTCACCGGCCCCGGCCGTATCGAGGCTGGCGGTGAGAACTTCATCATCGGTGACGACGAAGCCATGGGAACCTATGTGCCCGCGAAAAAGAGGCCGCGTGTCATGGTTCTGGAATCCTGCCGCGACGTTCGCCTTGAAAACCTCGTCGTCAGCGGTTCGCCAATGTGGACCCTGCACATGGTCGATTGCGAAGATCTGAGTTTCAGCAACATCCGTGTCGAAAACGATCGCCGCCTGCCCAACACCGACGGCATCGTGCTGGATGCCTGCCGGCGCGCACTGATCGAGGATTGCTCCATCTCCACCGCCGATGACGGTATCTGCCTGAAGACCAGCGCCGGACCGGATGGCAAGGCTGTTGGCGCCTGCGCCGATATCACGGTTCGCCGCTGCACTGTCTCAAGCATGAGCTGCGCCTTGAAGCTCGGCACGGAATCCTTCGGCGATTTCACCGATGTGGCGTTCGAGGACTGCAAAGTCATCGCATCCAATCGCGGCATCGGCCTTTTCTCCCGCGATGGCGGCGCCATGCGCAATATCCGCTTTTCGCGGATCGAGGCGGAGTGCCACGAAACACCCGGCGGGTTCTGGGGATCGGGCGAAGCCGTGACTGTCACCGTGGTAGACCGCCGGCCGGAACGTCAGGCCGGTAAGGTTGAAAACCTTGTGGTGGAAGACCTGAGCGGTTCGATGGAAGGGGCGATAAACCTCGTCGCCACCTCGAGCGCCGGCATCCACAATGTCACGCTCGCGCGCATTTCACTGTCGCAGCAGCCCGGCAAACTCGGCACCGGCCTGCAATATGATCTTCGCCCGACCAATGCGGACATTGCACCAAGCCCGGAAGCTGCCGGCCGCGCCAATGCCTGGACACGCAGCCCCGACGGCAGGATCGTCGGACTTGAAGATTACCCCGGCGGCATGCCTGCGGTCTATCTGTCCGGCGTTCACGGATTTTCTGCGCGCGACGTTGCCATTGGAAGAACGATGCCCTTACCCGAGGGCTGGAATGCAAAAGAGATCGTCGCAGAGACGACCTTGCCCGAAGGGAGCAGGTAATGGGAAGTCTAAAGCTGGAAAACCTCAATAAGGCATTCGGTGCCGTTCATGTCCTGCATGATATCGATCTTCAGATCGAGAACGGGGAATTCGTCGTTTTCGTCGGTCCTTCCGGCTGCGGAAAATCCACGCTGCTGCGCATCATCGCCGGCCTTGAGGATGTGACGTCAGGCACCATCGGCATTGGCGGACGCGATGTCAGCGCGCTCTCGCCGGCCGAGCGCAAGATCGCCATGGTCTTCCAGTCCTATGCGCTCTATCCGCATATGAGTGTGCGCAAGAACCTCGCCTTCGGCCTTGAAAACCTGCGTTTCAAGCGGGCGGAAATCGAAAGCCGCATCAACGAGGCAGCGCGCATGCTGGCCATCGAACCCTATCTCGACCGCAAGCCGAAACAGCTTTCCGGCGGCCAGCGCCAGCGCGTCGCCATCGGCCGTGCCATCGTGCGCGAGCCTGACATTTTCCTGTTTGACGAGCCGCTGTCGAACCTCGATGCAGCGCTGCGCGTGCAGACCCGCGCCGAAATCACAAGGCTGCATCGCGATATCAAGACGACAATGATCTATGTGACCCACGATCAGGTGGAAGCCATGACCATGGCCGACAAGATCGTGGTGCTGCGTGCAGGCCGCATCGAACAGGTTGGCAGCCCGCTCGAGCTTTTCGACAATCCGCGCAACCTCTTCGTCGCCGGCTTCCTCGGTTCACCGCGCATGAACATACTAAAGGGCACATTCGTCGCCGGCAGCGACGGCGGTTTCGCAATCGACTCCGGATACGGCGTGTCCCTGCCCTGCCTCGTCGATCCCGCCGTGGCTACCCCCGGACAGGCAGTTCTGGCGGGCATCCGCCCCTCGCATTTTGTCATCACGCAGGAAAAGGGCCTGCCCTTCGAAGTGCAGTATCACGAGAGCCTCGGCACCGAGACCTATCTCTACGGCAATCTTCAGGGCCAGAAAGAGCAGATCATCGTGCACCAGGCTGGCCACTTCGCACCCGCTTCAGGCTCAGTTCTGAACATCATGCCGGCGCGCGAAAGGGTGCATGTCTTCGACCCCGAAACCGAACTGGCGCTGCCGCGCCTTGACAGCCACGGGAGAGATTAGCATGGCCAATCCGACGCTTGCGAGACTGTCCGACCGCGTGCTCGACGCCGTGATGGCAATCGCCGAAGTGCCGCTCAACCTCATAGAGCGGCTGATCGGCAAAAGACGCATGCCCTATATTTTCCTGATGCCGAACCTCGTTCTCTTCGGCATCTTCACCTTCCTGCCGATTGCCATTGCCGTCGGTTACGCCTTTACCGGCGGCACCGAGCTGCTGATCACAGACCGCCCCTTTGTCGGTCTGGAGAATTTCGGCAAGCTACTCGATTGCCAGAGCTATATGGACCCCGGAAGCTGCCGGGAATCGCTGTTCTGGACAGCGATCTGGAACACGCTCTGGTTTGTCGGCTTCAACGTTGTCGCCACGCTGTTCGTCGCGCTGGTCACGGCCCTCATTCTTAACAGGGCGATTGCCGCGCGCGGCTTCTTCCGCGCCATGTTCTTTTATCCCGTGCTGCTGTCACCTGTCGTCATCGGCCTCATCTGGAAATGGTTTCTTGACCGCAACGGACTGCTGAACGCCTTCTTCCAGATGCTCGGCGTGCCGCCGGAAATCTTCCTGCTGGATGTCGGCTGGTCGCGCTTCTTCGTCGTGGTCGTATCCGTCTGGTTCCACATGGGCTTTTACACGCTCATCTTGCTGGCAGGGCTGCAGGCCATTCCCAAAGACCTTTATGAAGCAGCCGCAATCGACGCCGCTTCGCCCCGACGCACATTGCTGCGCATCACCCTGCCACTGCTGGCTCCCAACCTTCTCGTCGTACTGATCCTTTTGATGATCCGCTCAGTGCAAATATTTGATGAAGCATGGGTTTTGACCAATGGCGGCGGGCCGGGCACGGCCAATACATTCGTGGTGCAATATATCTACCAGATGGCCTTCGGCAGCGATCTCAGGCTCTTCGGCCTCGCATCCGCCGCATCGGTTCTGATGGGCCTTGTTCTTCTCGCGCTGACGCTCGTGCAACTGCGCCTCGGCAAAAAGATGGAGTCCTGATCATGTCCGGCAATATGAACGCAGTCACTTTCCTGACGCGAACCCGCCGCCCCGGCAGGATCGGCCTCACCGATATTCTCTCCTGGGTGTGGCTCATTGGCGGAACGCTCGCGGTGCTCATACCCGTTGTCTGGGCCGCCATGTCTTCGCTGAAGCCGGAAGCCGAGATCACACGGTTTCCGCCGAGCCTTCTGCCCCGCGCCGCCGTGCAGGTGGAAGTTCCAGGTTATGACAGGCCGCTCAGCCTCTGGACCGTCACCATCGACGGCATGGAGCGGGAGATGGCCATGGTCCGGCGCGTTGGCATCAAGGCGCAGATGGTGGATCCGGCCAATCCCGGCCCGCCGGTTAGCGTCGACACGCGCGAAATGTCGCCCGTCCAGAAACTGACGATCGCGACACAGAATTTCACCGATCCCTTGACCCAGTTCAACTTCCTGACTTTCCTTAAAAACTCGGTCTTCGTCACTGTTGTCGCGACGGTTTTAACCTTGATCGTCAACGCCATGGCGGCGTTTGCTCTATCGAAATACCGCTTCCGCGGCGAGAAGGCGATTTTCGTGCTGATCATCTCCACGCTAATGATCCCACTTACCGTCGTCATGGTGCCAGCCTATCTTGTTATCGTCGGTGTCGGCCTCGTCGACAATCTCTGGGGTGTCATCATTCCCACCGTCGCGACGCCAACCGGCGTGTTCCTGCTCAGGCAATATATGCTGACGATCCCGGACGAACTGATCGAAGCAGCGCGCGTCGATGCGGCCAGCGAATTCCGCATCTTCTGGCGCATCATCCTGCCGCTGACGGCACCTGCACTAGCGGTTCTCGCAATCTTCTCGGTGCTTTGGCGCTGGAACGACTTCCTCTGGCCGTTGATCGTCCTCAGCAGCCGCGAGAACTTCACACTGCAGGTGGGCCTGAACGCCTTCCAGGGCGAGTTCTCGGTGCAATGGCACTATATTCTCGCCATGACCTTCCTCAGCCTGGCGCCGGTTACCGTCGTGTTCCTTTTCCTGCAACGCTATATCACGACAGGCATTGCTGGGACGGGCATGAAGTAAAAGCTCGGTATCACTTGGGGGGCGGTGCGATGCTGCCCCTCAGCACAAGTCGACAGCCAAGTTCCAGCCGGTGCGCAGGCCGGGTCGGGTCGGCGGCGACAAGCCGCTGCTCCAGCAGGGAAAGTGCCGCACCACCCAGCCTGTCGGCGGGCAATTGAATGGTGCTGAGCGGCGGCGCACTGAAGGCCGCCGGCATGATATCGTCAAAACCCAATACCGAAACGTCATCGGGAACCCGGACACCGGCTTCCGTCAGTGCTTTCAGACAGCCGAGCGCCAGATTGTCGGCAGCGCAGAAAATCGCCGTTGCATTTCTGAGCGGGCGCTCCTCGGCCAGCAGGCGACGAATGGCGGTTTCGCCCCATTGGGGTTCATAACTCTCCACCTCAATGACCATATCCGCAGGCACGGGAAACCCCGCCGCAAGAAATGCGTCGCTATAGCCGTCGTAACGGCGGCGGATCGTCGTGCGCCCCTTCCAGGTAATGTGCAGAATATTGCGATGCCCAAGGGAAAGCAGGTGCTCGATGCCGAGGCGGGCGCCGAAACGGTTCTCGGCCGTAACGGTATCGACGATCATGGCCGGGTCCTCGCCATTGATCAGCACCACCGGTTTGCCGAGCGCCGAAAGCGCCTGAACCAGTTGCGACCGGTCATCGTTCAACACCACGATGCCATCCACATTGTCGGCATCCGCCGCCTGCGCCACCGCGACAGGGTCAAGCCGGCTTGTGGCGCTGACGAAGGGCACGATGCGAATGCCGCGCCGTTCGCATTCGCGCCGGAAGCCGTTCAGCATCGTCCAGCTGACCATGTTGAGATCACTTTGCGGAGCCGCATCGTTGGTCATTGCCAGCAACACCACGCGCAGGGTCGCAATCGTCGCCTTCTGTCGGCGGTTTTCGAGATAACCGAGCGAACGAGCCGCTTCCAGCACCCGCTCGCGCACCAGCGTGGTCAGGGGGGCCGTGCCGTTTAGGGCGTGCGAAGCGGTGCTAAGCGAAACATTTGCCTGCTGCGCCACATCCTTAAGCGTCGTTTTCCTGTCTATTTTCATAAAAGGGAAATTCACCCACTCTTTTAAGGATGGGGCGGGCAAGAAACCGGCACAAAGCAGTTGATTTCAAGAATACCCGAGCCCGATTGCTGCTCTGTTCTGTCATGCAAAGATTACAGCATCATCCGTAAAAGCGGAATTGATTTCTCCGTGTTTTCTACCAATCAGCCTGTATTCGAACGCAAGCACCGCCTGCAGCAAACCGCAGGCGGTGAGGCGGTCATAGCGCCTTGGAGATATGGTCGATACTGTCTCTGACGGCAGCAGCCGGGTCTTTCAACTCATGCACCTCAGCCGCGAAAGGCTCGAAGCTGTAAGGCCCCTTGTAGCCAGCTGCCTCCAGCGTCCTGATCTGGGCAAGATTCTCCAGCCGGTCGTCGCTATCCACCAGAACGCGGTGGGCGTCCAGCATGTCGGCGACGGAGACAGCGGGGTCTGTCACGCCTGATATGTGGACGAGGCCGGTGCGTTCGGGGAAAAACACCGTCTCTCCTGCCAGATGATGATGGAAAGTGTCGTGCACCAGCCTGTAGACATCACCTCCATCTGCCGCGTCGATGGCCTTGACGGCCTCAGCCTTGGTGCGCAGCGACGAGACGGGGAAACCGAGTGGTTCGACAAGGCCGGTCAGCCCACGTTCCTCGAGGATGGGCTTCATGGCCTTCAGCGCGGCCACGAGATCGTCGAAGGGTACCTGTCGTCCCTCGTTGAGCGGGCACATGACAAGCGCCTTCGCGCCACTTGCGGCGGCGTAATCAGCCATCACGACTGCCCTTTTTGGCAGATCACCCGACCAGACGTTGAAGGGATAAAGCGCGTTGATGGAGATGATCGTCACACCGGCCTTTTCGGCCGCGGCCTTCACGGCAGCCGGGTTCACCGTGCCGACGATGTCAGGCAGGTCGTTGCGGATTTCGACTTCGCTAAGGCCAAGATTGCGCGCTGTCGCGAAGAAGTCCTCGAGGGAGAGTTTTGGTGCGGTGATGTGGTTGATGGCAAAACGCATGAGATATCCTCACTTATAAAGGGCAGGACGCGCGGGAAGGTCGATGGCGACCGCAGCGCCACCGGTTTCCTGCGCGGCGACGCAGGCATCGGATGTGATGGCGGCCACGTAACCGTCCCAGGAATTAGGTCCGGCCGCGGTGCCCTTCGCCGCCGCATGGATGAAATCCTGCAGCTCGACATCATAGCTCGCGATAAAGCGATCCTTCCAGTCTGTCAGGATATCGTTCTGTAGCTTGGCGCCAAGGCGGGTCTGGACGGACATCGGCTCCGGCAGGCTGGCGATGCCATCCTCTCCCACCACCTGGCACTGAATATCATAGCCATAATGGCAATTGACGAAAATTTCGACGTCGATGAGCGTGCCCCTGGTGGTCTCCAGAATGACGATCTGCGGATCCTTCAGCCGCGCATGGCTTCTGGCCGCCGAGCGGGGAAAGAGGACCCGCGCCGAAACATAGTCATCGTCGAGCAGCCAGCGCAGCACGTCGATCTCGTGGATCATCGTGTCGTGGATGGCCATAGCAGTCACATATTGCTCCGGAACCGCCGGATTGCGATGGGCGGCGTGCACCATGATCGGCGCGCCGATCTTGGTGTCGACGGCCTGTTTCAACGCCACATAACCGGCGTCATAACGGCGCATGAAGCCCACCTGAACCAGCCGCTTGCCCTGCGCCACCTCGGCGTCAACGACGCGTTTTGCCCCTTCCGCCGTTGTCGCCAGCGGCTTTTCGCAAAAGCAGGGCTTGCCGGCGGCAATGGCGGCCAGCACATATTGCTCATGCGTTGCACCCCAGGATGTCACCAGAACGGCGTCCACATCCGGCGATGCAATCAGTTCCTCGCCGGTGGCGAAAATGACGGCGTCTGGAGCAATGTCGTTCTTCACCGCCTCGGCGGATGCAGGGTTGAGGTCACTCAGCGCCACGACCTTTGCGCCTCCGAGGACCTTGTTGATGCGGCGGGCATGGTCACGGCCAATCGCGCCGGTGCCGATGACACCAATTCTCACAGTCATGGGAAAACCTCACTTGCGGTATTTTTCGATATAGTTGTTGATCTCGGCGCACATGAACCTGCCCGATTCATCGGCCCTGTCCTCCCAGGCAAAAACACAGGAGGTCATGATGCCGTCGAAGCCGATTTCGGAAAGCGTGCCGAAGAAGTCGTCCCACGGCACCTCACCCTGGCCGATGTTCAAGTGCTGGTGCACGCGCGCCTGCGTGCCGGGCGGGTTGAGAATGTAGCGCAGCCCTGAACTGGCCTTGTGATTGAAGGTGTCGCCGACATGCACGTGGGCGAGCACATCCTTCGCTTCGCGCAGCATCGCCTTGGTGTCGTCGCCGAAATAGAAGGTGTGCGGCGCGCAATAGAGAAACTTCACATTCTTCGAATTGACGGTGCGGATGATGTCGAGCGCCGGCTGAAGCGTCTCGCACCAGTCTTCCGGATGCGGCTCGACATGCAGATTGATGCCTTCGCGCTCGAAGATCGGCACAAGTTCTTCCATTGAACGCCACCAGGCATCCTCGCAGGCCTCGATCATCGAGCCGGTATGGCAGCAATAGCAGGAACCCTTGTCGGGATGCGGTCCACGGCCAAATTCGGAGTTCATCGTATCGACCTCCAGTTCGACGGCGATCTCGATGGCGCGTTTCCAGTGCTTCACTGCCGCCTGCCGCTCGGTCTCGTCATTGGAGGCCCAGCGATACATCGGCAGCAGCGAGGCAATCTTGACGTTTTCGGCCGCCAGCGCCTTCTTGAACGAGCGGATCCTCTCGGGAAACACGCGTGGCGCCTTGAACCATTCGAGGAAATCGGCGCGCGGGCTGAGTTCGATCCAGTCGTAGCCGAGCTCCCTGACTTTGGCGGGAAGGGCTTCGAGGCTGAGATGGCGGTGCATGAACGGGTCGATGGCGATGCGCATTTACGCTTCCTTGTCGTCGGTATCTGTTGAGGTCGTTGCGGACAGGTTAGGCCGCGGTCCGGGAGAAGAGACCGCGGCCTTGGGCCGGCTTTTCCATGAGCGGCCCCTGGTTTATTCCTGGCATTCCCAGTGAATGCCGGCCTCAGTTCTTCGCCTGATAATCCTTGAGGTTGGCGGGCGTGACGAGTTCGAAGGGCACGAAGACCTTCTTGTCGATCGTCTCGCCCTTGGCGAGTTTCAGCGCGGCATCCACCGCGCCCTTGCCCTGGCCGGCGGCATTCTGGAAAACACTGACATCCAGTTCGCCCGCCGCCATCGCGGCAAGTGCATCCTGGGTCGCGTCGATGCCAGCGATGATGACGCCATCCATCGGCCGGCCGGTCGCCTTCAGCGACTGGATCGCGCCGATCGCCATCTCGTCATTGTTGGAAATCACCGCATCGAACTCAACGCCAGCCGAGAGCCAGTTGGTCATCAGGTCCGACCCCTGCGTGCGCGACCAGTTGGCTGATTGCTCCTCAACGAGCTTAATGAAGCTGCAATCCGGTGTGGCGACGACCTCCTTGATGTCCTCAGTCCGCATGCGAGCCGCCTGGTTGGAGAGTTCGCCCATCATCACCACTGCCTTGGCTTCCGTCTTGCCGGCAGCTTTCAGAAGCCGGCAGACTTCCTGCGTCTGCAACGTTCCCGACTGTTTTTCATCGGAAGCGACGAAGGCCTGCTTGTCCGGCAGATTGTCGAGATTGACCGGCTGGCGGTTGACGTAGACAAGCGGAATGCCGGCTGCGGCAGCCGCCTGCGAAAGCGCCACCGTCGCATCCGTATCGACGGGATTGACGATGATGGCGTCGACGCCAGCGGCGACAAAGTTCTGCACCTGGCTCAATTGTTTGCCGACATCGTTCTGGGCGTCCTCGATCTGCAGCGAGACACCGTTCATGCCCTTCGAATAGTCGATCATGCCGTTACGCAGCACGGTCAGGAAATTGTCGTCGAACAGGGCCATCGAAACGCCGATGGTCTGAGCCGAAGCCGTGGTCGCCAGCATGGTGGCCAGAGCCGCAATCGCAAAATGTCTTTTCATGTCATCCTCCTCCGAAACTCTTGAAAAGAAACCGGTCGCACAGCCGCAAGTGCATCGCGCCACAGCCGATCGCCGGCAAAAGGATACCAGTCGCCGAAGATGGAAATCTGCGGCGTTTGGCAACCTTGAAACATCGTTATTGTCGTGGATCAGCCTCCTGCCCGCTCCACATGCCGGCAACATGATCCTAGTCCGGGGCCGGCGTCAACGCGTCTTCGGCGGGCAAAACCATCATGGCTGATAGAAATAGACGCGGCATTTATGATAGAATCTATCAAACCATCAAAGGCTCTCAGGAACCCATAGATGAGCGGGCACAAATCTCTGTCCCGGCGTTTCCGCCATGCCGTGTTCGATGGTGTGAACCATCGTGGCAACGAGGTCCGTGCATAGTTCGCGAAGCGGTGTCTGGAACACGCCGGTAATACGCCGCTCAAGCAGCGCCTGACGGGATTCCGGCGTCAACTCGTTGACGAGGCAGACGATGGTTTCCTGGCGGTTCTCCTGCTGCAAGGCCTCGATCACACCTTCCATGCCGCCGCCGATGCAATAGATGCCGACGAGATCTTGGTGTTTGGCGATGGTGTCCATGACAAGCTCGTAGGTCAGCCGCCGCGTTTCCAACGTGATCAGCGCGTCCATCACCTCGAATTCCGGCGCATATTCCCTGATATAGCTCCGAAAGCCGGTTTCCCGCAGCGAATGACCGTGAAAACGGTGGCCACCGAGCAATAGCAGCACCTTGCCCTTGCTGCGCGCCAGCCGCGAGATCATCCACGCCGCCGTGCGCCCGACCTTCATGTTATTCGCGCCAAGATAGGCCTCCCGCACACCCTGCGCGAAATCGGAAAGCAGCGAAAAGGTGGGAATACCCTTCGCCTTCAGCGCCTCAACGGCCGCCGTAACGTCATGATGGTCAGGCCCGGTCGCTGCAACGGCCTGCACCCGACCTTTCATGCCGGACAGAAGGCCCGCAAGCTCGCTCGGCTCGCCCGACTGCGCAAATTCGATGCGCAGGTTCAGATGGCGATCCCTCACGTTGCGCGCCGCAAGCTCCAGCTCGTCGGCAAATGTCTGGTAAAAGGAGTGCCGTTCTTTCCGCAGAATGATTCCGAGATTATATGACGGCAGATCGGCCAGCATGCGCTGGCGGATAATGTTGGTGGCATGAAAACCGATCTTTTCCGCCGCCTCGAACACCCGCCGCGAGGTTTCCTCCCGCACCGGCAGGCGACCATTCAATACCCTGTCGACAGTCGCAACGCTGACGCCGGCGGCGTTTGCAACATCTGTGATTGTCGGACGCTTCATGAAGACACCCCTTACACGGAAAGAATCCTGTCATACCCCGCAAAACATGTCACGGATCATGATAGAATCCAACGCAAACCGAGATTTCGGCGAGGGGTGCCATAGCACGCGGCATAAATATTGATGGCTGGGGTGTCTGGTGCGAGGCCTGCTTTTCCACGTCCCTCATCTTTGTGCTTGTCACAGAGATCCAGCCAGCCCAAGTCCTTGGGCCGAAAAGACTCCCTCCGTCGCGCAGGCGCGCGTCGGCTGGATTCCTGTGACAAGCACAGGAATGAGGGGAGTTGGAATGCACCAACGCGAGAAAATCATGCGTGGAGTTCCTGAGCACTTGCCGACATATGTGAGGACACGGCGGCAGCGGCATCCGGACCGTTCAACAGAACCGAATGCCGCGGTCCCGTCAGACCCGCTCGAGCGCCACGGCAATGCCCTGCCCGACGCCGATGCACATGGTCGAAAGCGCATAACGCTTGCCGGTCAGAGAAAGCTCGAGTGCTGCTGTGCCGGCAATGCGCGCACCGGACATCCCAAGCGGATGCCCAAGCGCAATCGCGCCGCCATTTGCATTCACCCGCGCATCGTCATCGGCAATGCCGAGCTGGCGAAGCGTTGCGAGACCCTGGCTAGCGAAGGCTTCGTTCAGCTCGATCACGTCAAGCTCTTCCTGTTTCAGGCCGAGACGCGCCAGAAGCTTGGCTGAGGCAGGCGCGGGGCCAATGCCCATGACGCGCGGCGGAACGCCGGCAGTTGCTCCGCCGAGAATGCGGGCAATCGGCGTCAGGCCGTATTTCTTTGCGGCTTCAGCCGAAGCGATGATGAGAGCCGCCGCACCGTCATTGACGCCGGATGCATTGCCCGCCGTCACTGTCGCACCGTCGCGCTTGTTGACCGGCTTCAGCTTTGCAAGGGCTTCAAGGCTCGTCGCGCGCGGATGTTCGTCTTTAGACACCACCAGCGGATCGCCCTTGCGCTGCGGGATCGTGACCGAGACGATTTCCTTGTCGAGGCGGCCATTGGCCTGCGCGTCGGCTGCCTTTTGCTGGCTGCGAACGGCAAAGGCGTCCTGATCTTCGCGGGAGACCTGATAATCGACGGCGACGTTATCACCGGTCTCCGGCATGGAATCGACGCCATATTGCGCCTTCATCAGCGGGTTGACGAAACGCCAGCCGATGGTCGTGTCGTAGATTTCGGCGTTGCGTGAAAAAGCGCTTTCGGCCTTGGGCAGCACGAAGGGCGCGCGGCTCATGCTTTCCACGCCGCCTGCGATCATCAATTCCGCCTCGCCGGATTTGACGGCGCGGGCAGCGGCGATGACAGCGTCCATGCCCGAACCGCACAACCGGTTGATCGTGGTTCCGGTCACCGAAACTGGCAGGCCGGCCAGCAGCAGCGACATGCGGGCAACATTGCGGTTATCTTCGCCCGCTTGGTTGGCGCAGCCGAAGATCACGTCCTCGACGGCTTCCCAATCCACGGACGGGTTACGCTCGACAAGCGCCCGCAAGGGCACAGCACCGAGATCGTCAGCCCGCACTGAAGACAATGCACCGCCGAAACGGCCGATCGGTGTGCGGATATAGTCGCAGATGAATGCATCGGTCATCGGTTGTTCCTCAAAGTTCCGGGGCGACAAGATCAGCGACTTCGCCATCGACATGGAGAGGCGCGCCGGTCATTGCCTGCAATTCATCGAACCTCATGTCAGCCAGCTTTTCGCGCAAAACGAAACGGCCATCCACGACGTCAATCACCGCATGGCTGGTATAGATGCGGGTGATGCAGCCGACGCCGGTCAGCGGAAAGGCGCATTTTTCGACAAGCTTCGGCTCGCCGTTCTTCGTCACATGTTCGGTGATGACGAAAACCTGCTTGGCGCCATGCACCAAATCCATGGCGCCGCCAACGGCGGGCACGCCCTTGGAGCCAACGCGCCAATTGGCGAGATCACCATTCTGCGCCACCTGATAGGCGCCGAGGATCGCAACATCCAGATGCCCGCCGCGCACCATGGCGAAGCTGTCGGCATGGTGGAAGAAGGAGGCACCCGGCTTCAGCGTCACGGCCTTCTTGCCGGCATTGATGAGGTTCCAGTCCTCTTCACCTTCCGGCGGCGCTTCGCCGAAATTCAGGATGCCGTTTTCGGTGTGGAAGATAGCCTGACGGCCGGGCGGCTGGTAACGGGCGACCATTTCGGGAAAACCGATACCGAGATTGACGTAAGCGCCATCCTCGATGTCCTGCGCCGCGCGCCAGGCGATCTGGGCGTTGGAAAGCTTGATATCGTCGCGAGTGTTGATTGGCTGGGTCATGCGTAGGCTACTCCCGCGCGAATGAGGACTTCTTCCTGTTGCGGATTGGCGATTTCCACGACGCCATTGACGAAAATGCCGGGCGTGACGACATGCTCGGGGTCGATCTCGCCGGCAGCGACGATCTTGGAGACCTGGGCGATGGTGGTGGCTGCCGCCATGCACATCAGCGGGTTAAAATTGCGCCCCGCCTTGTTATAGGTGAGATTGCCGTAGGTATCGCCAAGCTCAGCCTTGACGATGGCGAAATCCGCCTTCAGCCAGCGTTCCTGAACATACGACCGGCCGTCGAATTCGGCGATCGGCTTGCCATTGGCAAGCTCCGTGCCGAAGGCAGTCGGAGTGTAGAATGCCGGGATGCCCGCGCCACCGGCACGGATGCGCTCGGCAAGCGTACCCTGCGGTACAAGTTCCAGCTCGATTTCGCCGGCCAGATATCTGTCGGTGAAAGCGCGCGGATCGGAAGAGCGCGGAAACGAGCAGATCATCTTCTTGACCATGCCCGCATCGATCATTGCGGCAATGCCGATACGGCCATTGCCGGCGTTGTTGTTGATGACCGTCAGGTTTTTCGGTCCCTTGTCGATCAGGGCGTGGATCAGCTCGATGGGCGCGCCGGAGCCGCCAAAACCGCCGATCATCACCGTCGCGCCGTCGCCGATATCGGAAATGGCATCAGTCGCGCTCTTGATTGTCTTGTCCATATCAATCCTCCATCCAGCCCAGCAATGGGAACTCGCAAGGCTGCTTGGCGCAGAGCTAAATCCGAATCCGCCTCGACGGCAACAATTTTGTGCGTTATATGATTTTTGTTCGTATATCGCACAAATGGAGCGTGACATGGCCGTCAATGAAAGAGACATGATGGGCGGTCTCGCCAAGGGGCTGAAGGTGATCGAGGCGTTCAGCGCCGAGCGCCCGCGCCTGTCCATATCCGATGCCGCTGACATCGCAGGCCTTGACCGCGCCACCACGCGGCGCTGTCTGCTGACACTGTCGGAAATGGGTTACGCCGCCTATGACGGCAAGTTCTTCACTGTGACGCCCAAGGTTCTGCGGCTTGGAACCGGCTGTCTTGCCACCATGCCGCTGCCGCGCATCGTCCAGCCCCTTCTCGACCGTCTTTCGGAAGAGATCGGCCACAGCACATCAGTCTCCATTCTGGACGATACCGAAATCGTCTATGTGGCGCGCGCCGCCCAGCAGCGGGTCATGTCCATCGCCCTCATGCCCGGCTCGCGCCTGCCCGCCTATTGCACCTCCATGGGCCGCGTTCTCCTCTCAGCCCTTACACCGGAACGGCAGCGCGAGGTCCTGGAACACTCGCGGCTGGTGGCACGGACGGAAAAGACGATGACCGGTATCGACGCCCTGCTCGACGAACTCGAGGCGACCCGCAATCGTGGTTATGCCCTGATCGATCAGGAGGTGGAGATCGGCCTTCGCTCCATTGCCGTGCCGGTGAAAACCGTGCGCGGGCAGACGGTCGCAGCACTCAATGTCGGGCTTGCCGCCTCGGTAGCGTCGATGGACGATCTGGTGGAGCGTTATCTGCCGGCACTGCTTTCCGTTCAGCGTGAACTGGGAAGAATGCTTGCCTGAGGTGAGGCCGAAGCCGCACCGTCATCTCCCATTTTCCGCCGTTCAGCCAATCGCCATGCCCGCGGTGTCATGCCTGTTTCCCGCTTGAAGAAGCGGTTGAAATAGGCCGGATCGGCAAAACCGAGATCTTCCGCAATCATCTGCACGGTCGATACGGTGAAGATCAGTTCCTGCTGGGCGATCTCGATCTGGCGCCTGGCGACAAGCCGTTGCAGGCTGAGGCCGGAAACGGAACGGACGAGACGGTTGAGATGGGTCTCGGAAAGGCCGAGCTTCTGCGCATAAAACGCCGCCTTGCGCGGCTCGCGAATGTGTCGGGCGATCAGTGACAGCAGGAGTTCGAAGCGCTGTTCCGCAGGGCCTTCCCCGGTTCTTTCCAGTAGAGGCCGCGCCGCTCGTGCAAGAAGTGCAGCCACGGTGGCAAGCTGACCTTCGATCATGGCCTCCCGGCCTATCTCGTGGCTTTCATACTCCGCGGAGATATGTTCGAAATCCCTGCGCAATCGCTCGCCCTCGGAGAAATCCTGCAACGGCAACAACACGGGCTGCTGGAAATTCCGCAGCAGCAGCGCCTGTACGGATGCGGCAAGCGCGCCGGGCAGCACGGTGACGATCACCCCGCCAATATCGCGCGAAAAACGAAAGCCATGCTCGAAACCCGGCGGCACGACAATGGCGACCGGTGGGCGGATAGCCTCGGTGCGGCCATCCAGCAATGCATCGCCCTCGCCGCCCCAAATGTACAAGATTTGCAGGAACGCGGCATGCCGGTGCAGGCCGATTTCAAAGCGATGCAGGCTGCTTCTGGAAAAAAGCGTCTCGCAATGAAAGCGGAAAGCGGTTCCTTGCGCTGTCTCCTCGCCATATAGGCCTTCATTCGCCGCAACCCGCATGTCACCCCCAGCTCCCCGCATCATGGTCGAATTGTGCAATTTACGGATCAGAAAGTCCATTGAGCTTGTCGCGCGCTTTGGTCAATTTCCTGACAGGAGACAATTCCGGGAGGAAAATAATGCGCACCAAGGTCGCCATCATCGGCTCCGGCCCTTCGGGTCTGCTGCTTGGTCAGCTGCTTGCCAATGAAGGCATCGATACCGTCATTCTCGACCGGGCCGGCAAGGACTACATCCTCGGTCGGGTCCGCGCCGGGGTGCTGGAAGAAGGCACAGTGCACCTTCTGAAAAAGGTTGGCGCCGACAAACGCCTGCACAAGGAAGGTCTGCCGCATGACGGTTTCTCGCTGGCCTTTGACGGGCGCGATCACCGTATCGACCTCTTCGATCTTACCGGCGGCAAACGGGTAATGGTCTACGGTCAGACGGAGGTGACGCACGACCTGATGGATGCCCGCGAAAAAGCGGGGCTTACCACAATCTATGAAGCCTTGAATGTGGAGCCTCATGATTTCGATGGTGCCAGCCCCTATGTCACCTATGAAAAAGACGGCGTAAGCCATCGGATAGATTGTGATTTTATTGCCGGATGCGATGGGTTTCACGGCGTCAGCCGCAAATCCGTGCCTGAGCGCTCGATCAAGGAATTCGAAAAGATATATCCCTTCGGCTGGCTCGGTATTCTGGCCGAAGTGCCGCCTGTCAGCCACGAACTCATCTATGCCAACCATCCCAGTGGTTTTGCGCTCTGTTCCATGCGCTCGCACACGCGAAGCCGCTATTACCTGCAATGTTCGCTGGAAGACCGGCCGGAGGACTGGAGCGATGAGCGCTTCTGGGATGAAATCCGCCGCCGCCTGCCGGAAAACCACGCCGATGCCCTGGTGACCGGACCGTCGTTTGAAAAATCCATTGCACCGCTTCGGTCCTTCGTGTGCGAACCTATGCGCTTCGGGCGGTTGTTTCTGGCGGGCGACGCCGCCCACATCGTGCCGCCGACCGGCGCCAAGGGCCTCAACCTTGCTGCCAGCGACGTGCATTATCTCAGCGAGGCGCTCATCGAATTTTATCGTGAAGGGTCGGAAGCGGGCATC
Organism: Rhizobium sp. SJZ105; assembly: GCF_007828365.1. Taxonomy (NCBI): domain Bacteria; kingdom Pseudomonadati; phylum Pseudomonadota; class Alphaproteobacteria; order Hyphomicrobiales; family Rhizobiaceae; genus Rhizobium; species Rhizobium sp. SJZ105. The sequence goes on along the minus strand of NZ_VIUP01000008.1, from coordinate 95,829 downwards.
GATTCCTATTCGCAGAAAGCGCTATCTCGCGTCTGGAAGGCCGTGCGCTTTTCCTGGTGGATGACGACAATGATGCACCGCTTTCCCGATACCGGCGAATTTGGCCAGCGCATCCAGGAAGCGGAGCTGGATTACCTCGTGCATTCCCGCGCGGCCTCCACGGCGCTTGCGGAAAACTATGTCGGGCTTCCCTATTAGGAAACAGTTTCGGGCTTCGGGTCGAGCAGTTCGCGCGCAGCTTCGCGAATGGCCTGTATCAGTAGCGACAGCGGCAGTGAGGGCTGCGTATCGGCCCGCACCGTCAAGCCGACCGGACCGCTGGTATCGCCGGTATCGACCGGCAGGATCGCCAGAGTTCCATCAGCCACATCGCCTGCGACCACGCCTTCCGAAATGATCCAGACGGCATCACTGGTGCGCAGGAACGCGCGGCCAAACGCATCCGATACCGTTTCGATGCGGATCGGCAAGGCCGGCACCCCATTGGCGATCAGGAACTGCTCGACGATGGGACCGATTACCGACTGGCGGGTGGGGATCAATACCGGGAATTCGTGCAGGTGATCGAAAACCGAAATGCCCGGCGACAGCAGCGGATGGCCGGCGCGCACGACGAACCGCACCTTTTCGGAATAGAGATGCTCGAAGGAAAAGCCCGCCATCTTTTCCGGCGCAGCCAGGCGCCCGACGACGAGATCCAGATCGCCGACGCGCAACTGCTCCAGAAGAACGGCATTGTCACCGGTGACGATCTTGACCGGGCTGCCGGTTTTTTCCGAAAGAAACCCAGCCATGGCTTTCGGCATGATCCTCACCGATACGGTCGGCAAGGCACCGACGCGAACCGGCGGGCCGGCACGCGCCGCCTCCTGCGAGACGGAATCGACCGCATGGCGAAGTGCCGTCATCGTCGCCCCGGCATGGCGCAGGAACACCTCGCCATAGCGGCTGATGCGGATGCCGCGCCCCTCGCGGTCGAACAGCGAGACGCCCAGAATCTCCTCGAGTTCGCGGATGGTTTTCGTTACCGCCGGCTGGCTGACATGCAGGATTTCTGCCGCACGAATGACGCTTTTCTGGCGCGCCACCTCCACAAAGGTCTGAAGATGCCGGAACTTTATACGCTGCTCGACCATCGAACATATAATCCATTGGTTATACTTTTCACCGATAATGTCATTTTACTTAACCGGAACGTGCTTGCAATATCGTCAACAGGAGGACGTACATCATGCATTTTCTGCGCTGTGGCGAAAACGCGATCCATTATCGTGCGCACGAACTGGAAAGCGGCAAGCCGGTCATCGCCTTTATCAATTCGCTTGGCACCGATTTCCGTATCTGGGATGCGGTGATTGCGGAACTTGGCGACAAATATGCTTTCGTCCTGCACGACAAACGTGGCCATGGCCTGTCCGATATCGGCCGCCCTGGCTATTCGATAGACGATCACGCGGACGACCTGATTGCCATCCTCGATCATCTTTCCGTTAACAATGCGGTCATCTGGGGTCTGTCGGTCGGTGGACTGGTTGCACAGGGAATTTATGCCCGGCGTCCCGATCTCGTGCGTGCCCTTGTGCTCAGCAATACCGCCCACAGGATCGGCACCGCCGAGATGTGGAACGCGCGCATCGACAAGATCGCCGCTGACGGCCTTGCCTCGCTGATCGATCCGGTGATGGAGCGCTGGTTCACACCAGCCTTTCGCCAGCCGGACAACGTGGTTTATGCGGGCGCGCGCAACATGCTTTCCCAACAGCCGGAGGCCGGTTACAGCGGCACCTGCGCCGCCATACGCGATGCCGATTTCACGCACGAAGCGGGCCGCATCGCTGTTCCGACGCTCTGCGTGGCGGGCGATGAAGACGGGTCGACACCGCCAGCACTGGTGCAATCGCTGGCGGACCTCATTCCCGCAAGCCGTCTCGCCACCATTGCACGCTGCGGCCACATTCCTTGCCTTGAACAACCGCTCGCCTATGCGCAGGCGGTCGGCGATTTTCTGAAGACCTTGCCGGAGCACTGACAGATGGCGGACAATATCGACAAGAACGAGAGATTTGAGCAGGGCATGAAAACGCGCCGCGCCGTGCTCGGTGACGCGCATGTCGACCGCGCGCAGACGGTGACGACGGGGTTCGATCAGCCGTTTCAGCAGCTCATCACCGAAGCGGCCTGGGGCACGGTGTGGTCCGGTAACCACTGGACGAAGCGCGAGCGCTCTATGGTCACCATCGCCTTGCTTGCCGCACTCGGTCAGGACGAGGAGCTTGCCATGCATGTGCGCGCCACCGCCAATACCGGCGCCACCGAAGCGGATATTCGCGAAGCGCTGCTGCATGTCGCAATCTATGCCGGCGTGCCCGCCGCCAACCACGCTTTCAAGACCGCCAAGCTTGCTCTGGCCGGCATGAAAGCCGATAGTTCCCGCGACGAGGAGGAGACGAAATGAGTAATACAAAGCCCGAAACCGGGCCGTTCTTCGCACGCGACCGCGACATTCATCCGCTGGCCTATGCTCCCTGGTACAAGACCTCTATCCTGCGTTCTCCGCAGCGCGCCCTGATTTCGCTGGAAGGCACCAAAAGCGAGATCACCGGGCCGGTTTTCGGCCACAGCCTGCTGAACGAGCTGGATAACGACCTGATCCTCAATTATGCCCGCCCTGGCGAAATGCCGATTGGCCCGCGCATTCTGGTCCACGGCCGGGTGCTGGACGAGCGCGGCCGCGGCGTGGACGGTGCGCTCGTGGAATTCTGGCAGGCCAATGCCGGCGGGCGGTATCGCCACAAGAAAGAAACCTATCTCGCCGCCATCGATCCGAATTTTGGCGGCGTCGGCCGCACGATCACGGATGAGAACGGTTATTACTGGTTCAAGACCATCCAGCCTGGCGCTTACCCCTGGCCGAACGGCGTCAACGACTGGCGGCCTGCCCATATCCACTTCTCGGTCTTCGGCCACGGTTTTGCCCAGCGGCTGATAACTCAGATGTATTTCGAAGGCGATCCGCTGATCTGGAAATGTCCGATCGTCAAAACCATCCCGGACGAGGATGCGATCAAGCGGCTGATCGCGCCACTGGATATGAATTCAAACATTCCCATGGACATGCTGGCATACAAGTTCGACATCGTGCTTCGCGGCCGCCGCTCCACGTTTTTCGAAAATCGCAAGGAAGGCAACTGATCATGGTCCAGCCGCTCGGTTATCTCAAGGAATCAGCGTCGCAGACGGCAGGTCCATATGTCCATATCGGCTGCACCCCCAATTTCGTTGGCATCGAGGGCGTGTTCGAAAAGGACCTGGGCTCCGGCGCGCTCTATAACGACAAGGCTCGCGGCGAACGCATAAGCGTGCGTGGCACGGTCTACGACGGCGCTGGCATGCCGCTTAAGGACGCCCTGATAGAAATCTGGCAGGCGGATACGGACGGTTATTACAACAGCCCCAGCGAAACACGCGGCAAGGCGGATCCGAATTTCACCGGCTGGGGCCGCTCGCCCGGCGACATGGATACCGGCGAATTCATCTTCGACACCATCAAGCCCGGCAAGGTGCCCTTCCGCGACGGCCGGTGGATGGCGCCGCACATCACTTTCTGGATCGTGGCGCGCGGTATCAATATCGGCCTGCAAACCCGCATGTATTTTCCCGAGGAGCAGGAGGCCAATGCGGCCGATCCGGTCCTTGCCCGCGTCGAGCAGAAAAGCCGCATCGCAACCCTTGTCGCCAAAAAGGAGGAAGGAAACATCTATCGTTTCGATATCCGCCTTCAGGGCGAGGGCGAAACCGTGTTTTTTGATATCTGAGCGGAGCCGTAACCTGAGATGAGCCTTTCCCCCTTCGAACATCCGTTTCTCTCCGGCCTTTTTGGCGACAGCGAAATCGTTGAGCTGTTTTCGGCCAGGGCGGATATCGATGCCATGATCCGTTTCGAGACGGCGCTGGCGCAGGCGCAAGCCGGGGCGGGCGTCATTGAAGCGGATGCGGCGGATGCGATCGTCTCCCGCCTTTCCGATTTTGCCGCTGATACCACCGCGCTTCGCCATGGCGTCGCCAAGGACGGCGTTGTGGTGCCGGAACTTGTCCGGCAGATGCGGGCGGCGGTTGCCGGTACTGCGGCGGAAAAGCTGCATTTCGGCGCCACCAGTCAGGATGTCATCGATACCAGCCTGATGCTGCGGCTGAAGGCGGCAGCGGAAATCATCGCGGCACGGCTCGGCCGCCTCATCGATACGCTGGGTGATATTGCGGCCCGCGATGGCAGCAACCCGCTGACGGGATATACCCGCATGCAGGCCGCCATCGCCATCACGGTCGGCGACAGGGTGGCAAGCTGGATCAATCCGCTGGAACGGCATCTGGTTCGGATCGACACGTTTTTGCAGCACGGTTTTGCCGTCCAGTTCGGCGGCGCGGCCGGCACGCTGGAAAAGCTCGGCGACAATGCCGGCACTGTCCGCGCCGATCTCGCAAAGCGTCTCGGCCTTTCTGACAAGCCGCAGTGGCACAGCCAGCGCGACGGTATCGCCGAGCTTGCCAATCTGCTGTCGCTCGTCACCGGCACGCTTGGCAAGTTCGGGCAGGATATCGCGCTTCTGGCCGAAGTCGGCGCCGAAATTCGCATGAGCGGCGGGGGTGGTTCCTCGGCGATGCCGCACAAGCAGAACCCGGTCAATGCGGAAACGCTGGTGACGCTGGCACGCTTCAACGCCGTGCAGATTTCGGCGTTGCACCAGTCTCTCGTTCACGAACAGGAACGTTCGGGCGCGGGCTGGATGCTCGAATGGCTGTCGCTGCCGCAAATGGTGACGGCAACGGGGTCCTCACTCCTGATCGCCGAGCGCCTCGCGGGGCAGATCGACCGGCTGGGAGCAAGCGAAGAATAAAGAGGGAATGACAGATTTTCGCGAGGACTGAGCGGCCTTCGGGCGCTTTTGCCAGCGAGATGGGAATGGCGCGGGCGCGCGATGAAAACGCTTGCGCCCAATCACATTAGTCGTTGATAAAAAACGACTTTCTTGAACAAGATGAATGAAGAAAAAGTGATCTTTAAGCTGTTTCTAACCGGAGTTGGCGCTTGACACAAAATTGAACTAACTGGTACAAACATTCAGGTTAACGCTATGCTGGCACAGAAGTGTGGAGCTTCCCCGGCACGGTAAAAACAAACGGAGGGCTTTGGAGCCACAGGGTTTCCAAAGCGATGCGAACAAGGCGAAACGTCTGTTCGGACCCGAACGGGTTGGGAGGAAATATGTCTTACAGTCTCGATTTTTCGGCGGTCATAGACCGTCTGCCCGAGCTGCTTCTGGCCTGTCTTGCAACGATCGGCCTTGCAATCGCCGGCATGTCGCTTGCCACCGTCATCGGGGTTCTCGGCGTCGTGGCCCGCCGCTCGCGCTTCAAGCTGCTGCGCGGTCTGGTCATCGGGTTCGTGGAAGCCATTCGCAACACGCCGTTTCTGGTGCAGATATTCTTCATCTTCTTCGCCCTGCCGCAAATCGGCATCAAGCTTAACCCCACGGTCACGGCCATCATTGCGCTTGCGTTGAACGGCGGCGCCTATGCCATTGAAATCATTCGCGGCGGCGTCGATTCCATTCCCAAGGGTCAGGTTGAGGCGGGATTGGCGCTTGGCCTGCACCGGGCGCAGATCTTCCGGCACATCATTCTGAAGCCGGCGCTTCGGGCGGTCTATCCGTCACTCACCAGCCAGTTCATCATGCTGACGCTGACCACTTCGGTCTGTACCTCGATTGCGGCTTACGAGCTGACCTCGGTGGCCCAGCAGATCGAAGCGGACACCTTCCGCTCCTTTGAGGTCTATTTCTCGATCACGCTGCTTTATCTGGTCATTTCCTCGCTGATGATGGGGGTATTTTCCCTCATCTCCCGCACATCGTTCAGCTATCCGGTCAAGTGAGGAAAAGACAATGGCATCCATCGGTTCCAACGAATTGTTCTTCCTGCTGCAGGGCCTGAAATGGACCCTTGCGCTGACCCTGATCGGCTTCATCGGTGGCGGCATTTTCGGCCTTTGCGTCGCGCTTGGCCGCGTTGCCGAAACCCCGGCGATCCAGCGCGCCAGCACCGGCTTCATCGCGATTTTCCAGGGCACACCGCTCCTGATGCAGCTTTTCGTCGTCTATTACGGCGTGGCGCTTGCGGGCCTGAATGTCGATGCCTGGATTGCGGTCGCCATCGCATTCACCCTGCATGCCAGCGCCTTTCTGGGTGAAATCTGGCGCGGTGGCATCCAGGCTGTGCCGAAGGGTCAGACCGAAGCCGCCAACGCGCTTGGCCTGCACTACGTGTCGCGAATGAAGGACGTGGTTCTGCCGCAGGCCTTCAAGATTTCGCTGCCCGCCACCATCGGTTTTCTGGTGCAGCTCATCAAGGGCACGTCGCTTGCCGCCATTGTCGGCTTCGTCGAACTGTCCCGCGCCGGCCAGATCGTCTCCAACCAGACGTTCCGTCCGCTGACGGTCTTTGCCATCGTCGGCATCATGTATTTCCTGATCTGCTGGCCGCTTTCCCTGTGGGGCGCCAGTGTAGAAAAGCGGATGCAAGCCGCTTCCCGCTAATACCCATCAACATGTCATCAAGCTTTGTAAGGAGGAGCAAAAGATGAAATCCAACGGTAAATTCTCACGTCGCACCCTGCTCGCGCTCGCCGCAGCAACGGTCGCCCTGCCCTTTATCGCACCGGTCGACGCCTTCGCCGGCACGGTGGATGAGGCCAAGGCCAAGGGCAAGGTCGTAATCGGCATTCAGGGCGACAATTCGCCATGGGGCTTCGTCAATTCGAGCGGCGTTCAGGACGGCCTCGATGCCGATATCGGCAAGGCGTTTGCCGAATATCTCGGCGTCAAGGTCGAATTCGTACCGCTTGCCGTGGCAAACCGCATTCCGGCCCTTCTGACGGGCAAGGTCGACCTGCTGTTCGCAACCATGGGCATGACCGCCGAGCGCGCCAAGACCATCCAGTATTCCAAGCCCTATGCCGGTAACGTGCTTTCCGTCTACGGCCCCAAGGACAAGAAGATCGGCAACTATGACGATCTGACCGGCGTTTCCGTCGGCGTTCCGAAGTCCAGCGCCATGGACACGGCGATCACGGCAGGTGCAGGCTCCAAGGCCAAGATCCTGCGCTTTGACGACGATGCCGCCAACATTCAGGCGCTGATTTCCGGCCAGGTCGAGGTTGTCGGTGGCAACCAGTTTTATGGCGACCGCCTCAATCAGGCTGCCAACGGCAAATACGAGCCGAAGTTCGACCTGACGACGCTTTACAACGGCGCCGGCACCCGTCCGGGTGAAAAGGACTGGAACGAGACCGTCAACGCCTTCCTCGACAAGATCAAGTCGGATGGCCAGCTTGCCAAGATCTACGACAAGTGGATGAAGCGCGAAGTTCCCGCTTTCCCGGAAAGCCTGCCGGATATTCCTTTCACCGTGAAGTGAAGACCGGAAGAGGCTGGATTGGGAGGAGTAACCAATGGGAATCTTTAACAAACAGACGCGTTGGCGAACAGCCATCGCCGTCGGATTGGCAGCAGCTTTGCTGCCAATCCTGACACCCGCAGGCGCAGAAGCCAGAACACTTGAAGAAGCAAAGTCCAGCGGCAAGATCATCATCGGCATTCAGGGCGACAACGCGCCCTGGGGCTTCATAAATTCCTCTGGTGTTCAGGAAGGTTATGATGCGGATTTGGCCCGCGGGTTTGCGGACTATCTTGGACTGAAAGTGGAGTTCGTACCGCTTGCAGTCGCCAACCGCATCCCGTCGCTTCGCACCGGAAAGGTCGATGCCCTGTTCGCGTCGATGGGGATGACGCCGGAACGCGCGAAAAACGTACAATATGCGCAGCCTTACGCGCATAACGTCATGTCGGTCTATGCCACCAAGGACAAGAAGATCGCCAACTTCGACGATCTCACGGGAATGACCGTCGGCGCGCCGAAATCCAGTCCGATGGACACGGCGTTGACCGCAGGTGCCGGTACCAAGGCAAAAATTCTGCGTTTCGACGATGACGCCGCCACCATTCAGGCGATCCTGTCGGGCCAGATCGAGGCAATCGGCGGCAACCAGTTTTATGGTGACCGTCTCGCAGCGGCTGGCGGCAAGGATTACGAGGTGAAGTTCGACCTCGTGACCCTCTACAACAGCGCCGCCACGCGCCCCGGTGAAAAGGACTGGAACGAGGCACTCAACGCTTGGCTCGACAAAGCCAAGGCCAATGGCGAGCTCGCAAAAGTCTATGCCAAATGGATGAAGCGCCCGGTTCCGGACTTCCCGGCCTCGCTTCCTGACATTCCCTACACCGTTAACTAACGCTGCTTCCCAGCATGAAGGAAAGTTCCATGTCGCAATCCTCCGCCGCACAGGCTCCGCTGATCGCCCTTGAAGGGGTTGGAAAGTGGTATGGAGCCTTCCATGCGCTGAAAGGCGTCAACATGACGGTTCGCAAAGGCGAAAAAATCGTTCTTTGCGGCCCGTCCGGTTCAGGAAAATCCACCCTTATCCGCTGCATCAACCATTTGGAAGAAATCCAGGAGGGCAAGATCACGGTCGAAGGAACCACGCTTTCGGATTCGACCCGCGCCATCGATGCCGTTCGGCGTGAAGTGGGCATGGTGTTCCAGAGCTTCAATCTCTTCCCGCACAAGACCATCATGGAAAACTGCACCCTGGCGCCCATGCGGGTGAAGGGCCTGTCGAAAGCCGATGCGGAAGCGACCGCGCGCAAATATCTGGAGCGCGTGCGCATTCTCAATCAGGCCGATAAATATCCGGCGCAGCTTTCCGGCGGCCAGCAGCAACGCGCAGCGATTGCCCGTGCGCTCTGCATGGAGCCGAAAGCCATGCTGTTCGATGAGCCGACTTCGGCGCTTGATCCGGAAATGGTCAAGGAAGTGCTCGACACGATGATCGGTCTTGCCCGCGACGGCATGACAATGATCTGCGTGACCCATGAAATGGGCTTTGCCCGGCAGGTTGCCGACCGTGTGGTCTTCATGTCGGAAGGCGAAATCATCGAGGAAGGCCCGCCGGACGAGTTCTTCCGCGATCCCAAGCACCAGCGTACCCGCACATTCCTCGGCGAAATTCTCGCCCATCACTAAGGCTCACCCGGAGCCGACAGGCAGGCGGGGATGACCCCCGCCTCTCCCACCACGTTCGATGAGCGATGACCTGATCATGACAGACACCAAATCCTTCAAGGTCGGCCTGATTGGCGCCGACATCCAGCTTTCCAAATCTCCCGCGCTGCACATGCGCGAAGGGGCTGCCCACGGCCTCGATTATTCCTACGAGCTTGTCGATGTCGTGGCGCGCAAGCTGCCGGAAAGCGCGCTTCCCGATCTGCTCAATGAGCTGGAATCGCGCGGCTTTGCCGGCACCAACATTACCCATCCCTTCAAGCAGGCGGTCCTTCCGCACCTGCATGAATTGTCTGATGATGCCCGCATGCTCGGCGCGGTCAACACCGTCGTCTTCAAGGACGGACGTCGCATTGGGCACAATACGGACTGGTACGGATTTTACGAGAGCTTCATGCGCGGCCTGCCGGATGCGAAACGAGACCGGGCGCTGCTGGTCGGTGCTGGTGGTGCAGGCGTTGCGGTGGCCCATGCGGCGCTGAAACTCGGCATTACCCATCTCGATATCTGCGACCGCGATTTCAGCCGCGCCGAGCATCTGGCTGCCGAACTCAACGCCCGTTTTGGCGAAGGCCACGCCTTTGCCGTGAAAGACCCGGCAGATTCCCTGCCCTTCGCGGATGGGTTGATCCACGCCACACCGATGGGCATGCCCGCCCATCCCGGCATGCCGGTCAAGGCCGACCTCCTTGAACAACGGCACTGGGTGGCCGATATCGTTTATATGCCGCTGGTGACCGAGCTTCTGGCGACGGCGGCCCAAAAAGGCTGTCGCACCCTGCCCGGCGGCGGCATGACGGTGTTTCAGGCTGTTGGCGCGTTTCGGCTGTTCTGCGGCCGTGAACCTGATGCAGAGCGCATGACGGCACATTTTACCGAAATTTGCACGAAAGAGGGTGTGGCGTGAGCCTTTTCACCATACTTAACGGACCGAACCTCAACCTGCTCGGCCAACGCCAGCCGGAAATCTACGGCTACGAGACGATGGCCGATGTGGAGGCCAATTGCCGCGCGATTGCCGAGGCGGCGGGGCACGAGATATTCTTTGCCCAGAGCAACCGGGAATACGAGCTGATAGACTGGATCCATGCGGCGCGCGGCACATCGGCAGGCATCGTCATCAATCCCGGTGCCTTTACCCATACCTCGGTGGCGATCCTCGATGCACTCAATACCTTCGAGGCACCGGTGATCGAGGTTCACATTTCCAACATCCACAAACGGGAGATCTTCCGCCACCATTCCTATATCTCGACGCGCGCCGAAGGCGTGATCGCCGGTCTCGGCATCGAAGGTTACGGGGTGGCGCTCAGCCACCTCATCGGCCGTCTTTCCCGATCTTCGTGATATGGTCCGGGCTCAGCACATATCGCAACACCATGTCGCTGACGTGATGCGACAATGTTTGCTGACCCTTCTCGGTAAACAGCCCGTCGCCGAAGATGAAAGAGAAGGTTGCGACGTTCGAGACGTTGAAAAAGGACAGCGCGCTGATCTGCCAGTGCAGTTCCAGCGCATTGATGCCGTTGCGGAAAATGCCGCTCTTCTGGCCGCGCAGCAGCACGCTTTCCAGGGCATCGATGGCCGGCCGGTTGAGCTGGCGGATCGTTCCGGACGATTGCATGTGCCGGCCGTGATGAATGTTCTCGATCATCACCATGCGGATGAAAGCCGGGTTGCGGCGATGGTGATCGAAAGTGAACCGACAGAGCTTTTCGAGCGCCGCAACCGGCTCCAGACCATCCAGCTCCAGATCGCTCTCGCCGCCACGCACCTTGGCATAGGCTTCTTCAAGAACGCGCTGGTAAAGCCCTTCCTTGTCGGTAAAATAATAATAGATCATCCGCTTGGACGTGCGCGTGCGGGCGGCGATCTCGTCGATGCGCGCTCCCGACAGGCCGTTTTGCGAAAACTCCTCCATCGCAACGGAAAGAATGTCTCGGCGCACGCCTTCCGGATCGCGCTTCGCCTGCCGGGTTTCGCTGGTGCCGTTCGAAGTTGCGCTTTTTGTCATGATCCATCCATCAGCAGGGTATACGGCTTGCCGCCGCACCCCTATTATTAACCAATTAGTACATAACGCTGAAAAGGAACGCAATATGGCGAGCTATGACACAGGCAAACAGGGCGTGCCAATGCGTACTTCCATCGCCACCGTCTCCATCAGCGGCGAATTCCCGGAGAAACTGGCGGCCATTGCGAAAGCCGGTTTCACCGGCGTGGAGATTTTCGAGAACGATTTCCTGACCTACGACGCCTCGCCGCGCGAGGTTAGGGCCCTTGCGGCGGATCATGGGCTGGATATCACGCTTTTCCAGCCGTTCCGCGATTTCGAAGGCATGCCGGAACCGCACCGCGCCCGCGCCTTCGAGCGCGCAGGGCGTAAATTCGACATCATGGGCGAACTCGGGACCGATCTGATGCTGATCTGCTCGAATGTCTCGCCGGTGTCGCTGGGTGGAATAGACCGCGCCGCCGCCGATTTCCACGAGCTTGGCGAGCTTGCGGCCAGGCATGGTGTTCGCGTGGGTTACGAGGCGCTGGCCTGGGGCCGGCACATCAGCGATCATCGCGATGCGTGGGAAGTGGTGCGCCGCGCCGATCACCCCAATGTCGGTATCATCCTCGACAGCTTCCACACGCTGTCGCGCAAGATCGATCCCAACTCCATCCGCTCCATTCCCGGCGACAAGATCTTCATCGTGCAATTGGCCGACGCACCGCTGATCGACATGGACCTGTTGTACTGGAGCCGGCATTTCCGCAACATGCCCGGCGAAGGTGATCTGCCGGTGGTGGATTTCATGCGCGCTGTCGCCGCAACCGGTTATAGCGGCCCGCTGTCGCTCGAAATCTTCAACGACCAGTTCCGCGGTGGCTCGGCGCGCCTTTTGGCTGAGGACGGCCATCGTTCGCTCATCAACCTCATGGATCAGGTGCGCCGTCTGGAGCCCGACATCCGCATCGAGGCGCCCGCCATGCCTGAGCGGGTGCAGACGGAAGGCGTGGAGTTTGTCGAGTTCACAACGGCACCGGAGGAAAAGGCCAATCTGGAAGCGCTGCTCGCCACACTTGGTTTTGATAAAACCGCGAGGCACCGCAATCGCGATGTCGATCTCTACACGCAGGGCGACATTCGCATCGTCATCAATACCGGCGGTACCGGTGAGAGTTTCGCCGGTGCATCCTACTCCATCCACGGCACCAATGCCTATGCATTCGGCCTGAAGGTCGATGATGCGCAGGCAGCGCTTGCGCGTGCGGCAGCTCTGGGCGCGCCGACATTCGCCGAACCGCGCAAATCCGGCGAAGTCGCGGTTCCAGCCATTCAGGGCGTGGGCAATGGCGTCATCTATTTCCTCGACGGGTCCACGGCGCTCGCCTCCATCTGGGACAATGAATTCGCACCGGTAGATGCGACGGCACCGGCAGGCAATACCGGATTGACCCGCATCGACCATCTTGCGCAAACCACGCATTACGATGAAATGCTGACCTGGCTTCTGTTTTACACATCGCTGTTTTCAACGCGCCGCACTCCGATGGTGGATGTGGTCGATCCCGGCGGTCTGGTGCGCAGCCAGGCCATAGAAAGCGTGCCCTCCCCGCGTTTCCGCCTGACCATGAACGGCGCCGACAACCGAAAGACCTTCGCCGGCAAATTTCTGGCGGAAGGTTTCGGCACCAGCATCCAGCACATCGCGTTCGCCACGGACGATATCTTCGCCACCGCCAAGGCTCTGCATGCGCGCGGCTTTCACGCCCTGCCGATCTCGCGCAATTATTATGACGATCTGGAGGCCCGCTTCGGGCTGGAACCGGAATTCTCCGACGCACTCCGGGAAGCAAGCATCCTCTACGACAGGGACGACAACGGCGAATATTTCCAGATCTACAGCCGCACCTTCGGCGAAGGGTTCTTCTTCGAAATCGTCGAAAGGCGCGGTGCCTACGGCGGATATGGCGCGATGAACGCCCCCTTCCGCATCGCTGCGCAGCGGCGTCTTGCGCCACCGATCGGCATGCCGAAGGAATAGGCGCAGACACCAGTCCACTGGTGCTTCAAAAATCCAAACAGGCCGCAGCCGGCAGGAATGCCGCTGCGGCCTGTCTTTATTTACGCCAGCGTCACTATCTCATAGTCCCGTGGAATGGCGGAGGTGGCCACAAACCACTTAGATGCGCGCGTGCGCTGCTGATGAAAATCGAAAGCAGCGCGGTCCACAAAAAGCTCTTCCACCCTCCAGATCAGGGGGTCTTCGGTCTGCGATACCTCAAAAGAAATACAGCCCGGCTCCGCTCTGGTCAGGCGAATGTGATCGGGTAGATGGCTTTCCACAAGTTGGACATCCTGCACCGATGCGCAACGGAGGAAGCCGGATAGCCTGACCGCACCCGTTCTATTCGTCATACCCGGTATCCTTTTTCAATGGTCTTCGTCCGGCCTGTATCACGGGCAGCGGCACCCACAACCACTGAAATCGATACATCCTCAATACAGACTAAAAACATCCCTTAATCGGGGTCCGGCCCTTCGGCACACCCGCGCCCAAAATAAAAGCACTTGCGTATTTGTAGAGCAGTATACAAAAATTGTTCAACACTCTGGACATGATTGTCCTGTTTTGTTAGCTTTTTTGTAAAACAAGGGGTGGGGAATACAAGTTCATGCGCATCATCGATTCTGAGACTGGCAACAGGCATTTTACCGGCACCGGTGAGGTCGCCCGTAGCACTTCGACCAGGTCGCAATTTCCGTATCGACCGGCAGCAGCCAATCTACATCGCGCCTGAAACGCCATGCGCTTTCTTTTTGACACTCCCATCCTCCGGCACAGCGTTTCATCCCGCGCGCCTGCCCCACGCCCTTGCCCCCTCACTATTTCAGATGGCCGCGCCGGCATTGCCGCGCATGCCAAGCCGGAGACGCTGACATGACTGCCGCAAACCGCAACGCCCTCCTCTCGGTTGAAAACCTGAGCGTTGAGTTCGGCGACAGCCGCGTCGTGGACGATATTTCCTTTGCCGTGGAAGCCGGCAGGACGGTGGCGATCGTCGGCGAATCCGGATCGGGCAAATCGGTCACGTCGCTCTCGACCATGCGTCTTGCGGATATGATGGGCGCGACTTACCCCGCCGGTCGCATCATGTTCGAAGGCAAGGATCTGCTGAAGGCATCGCAGAAGGAAATGCGGTCGATCCGCGGCAAGGAGATCGCCATGATCTTCCAGGAGCCGATGACGTCGCTGAACCCGGTCTTCACCATCGGTGACCAGATCTGCGAAGTGCTTGTCCTGCACGAGAAAATGGGCAAGGCGGCGGCCATGGCCGAGGCAAAAAAGTTGCTCGACATGGTGCGATTGCCGGATGCGGCCGAGCTTCTGCACCGTTATCCGCATCAGCTTTCCGGCGGCATGCGCCAGCGCGTGATGATTGCCATGGCGCTTGCCTGTCGGCCGAAGCTGCTGATCGCCGACGAACCGACGACGGCACTTGATGTCACCATTCAGGCGCAGATCCTCAACATCATGCGCGACCTGCAAAAGAAGCTCGGCATGGGCATGGTCTTCATCACCCATGACATGGGCGTGGTGGCGGAAATGGCCGATGACGTCGTCGTGATGTGGAAAGGCAGGAAGGTTGAGGAAGGCCCGGTCAAGGACATCTTCGCCAATCCGCAGCATCCCTATACGCGGGCGCTGCTTTCCGCCGTTCCGCGCCTCGGCAGCATGACCGGCGAAGAGTTTCCCAAGCGCCTTCCGCTCACCGTCCTGCAGGATGGCCAGCCGGTCGTGGTGGGCGAGGAACGGGTGCAGAATACCGCAAAATACGACGAGAAGCCGCTGCTTTCGGTTCGCGACCTGTTCGTTCGCTTCGATATTCGCAAGAACCTGTTCGGCAAGGCGACGCACCGTTGCAGCGCCGTGCAGAAGGTCAGCTTCGACATCCATGCCGGAGAGACACTGGCGCTGGTCGGTGAATCCGGTTCGGGCAAATCCACCATCGGCCGCACAATCCAGCAGCTGCAATCGGCGGTATCAGGCGAAATATCCTTCAACGGCCGCAGCTTTTCTGAGATGTCGGCAGCGGAACGTTTCCGCATGCGGCAGGAAGTGCAATATATCTTCCAGGACCCCTTCGCCTCGCTCGATCCGCGCAAGACGGTAGGTTTCTCGATCGCCGAGCCGATCAATACCCACAGCCTGATCAACGATGCCAAGGCGGTGCGCCGCCGGGTGGATGAGCTGCTGGAACGGGTGGGTCTGAGTTCGGAACATGCATCGCGGTATCCGCACGAGTTTTCGGGCGGCCAGCGGCAGCGTGTCTGCATTGCCCGCGCGCTCGCCTCCGATCCCAAGCTCATCATCGCCGATGAAGCGCTGTCGGCGCTCGATGTCTCCATCCAGGCGCAGATCATCAATCTGTTCATGGATTTGCAGGCGGAACGTGGTCTTGCTTACCTGTTCATCAGCCATGACATGGCGGTGGTGGAAAAGATGAGCCACCGCGTCGCGGTGCTTTATCTCGGCCAGATCATGGAAATGGGCAGCCGCCAGCAGGTCTTCGAAACGCCCACGCATGATTATACGCGCCGGCTGCTTTCCGCAGTGCCGGTTGCCGATCCCCTGATCGAGCGCCGCATCGCCATGATCGAGGGCGAAATTCCCAATCCCGTGCGCCGCGTCGGCGATGAGCCCGCCATTCTCGCCCATGAGGAAATCAATCCAGGCCACTTCATCGCGAAGAGTGCCTGAACAATAACCAAAACCGTAACCATCTGAAGAGGAACAGGTAGATGACAAAAATCAAAAAGGGGATGACGGCAACGTTCGTCGCGCTTGCGCTGGCCGGCACGGCCTTCACCGCAGCGCCGGCTTTCGCCGCTGGCAAGATGACCATTTCCAGCCCGCAGGACCCCGGCAGCTGGGATCCGATCGACACCTTCCTGGTGCAATGGGCAGCTGTAGCCACCAACATCTTCGATGGCCTGACCTATCGCGGTCCGGACCTGAAACTTGTGCCCGGCCTTGCCGAATCCTGGGAAGAGCTGGATGAAGGCAAGCGCATCCGCTTCAAGCTGCGCCAGAACGTCAAGTTCCATAATGGCGAGCCCTTCAACGCCGCCGCCGTCAAGTTCACCTTCGAGCGCCTTCTCGGCGAACAGGGTGCCAAGGGCCCGCAGCGCTCCAACTATGTCGCCATCGAAAGCGTCGACGTCATCGACGACTACACCGTCGACATGAAGCTCAAGGCGCCCGATCCGGTGCTTCTGACCAAGCTTGCCGGTTATGGCGGCATGATCGTTCCGCCGAAATACATTCAGGAAAAGGGTGAGGACAACTTTAACCTCAACCCGGTCGGCACCGGCGCGTTCAAATTCGTCTCCTATGCGCCGAAGACCAACATCAAGCTGGAAGCCAACCCGGATTACTGGGGCGGCGCACCGAAGCTCTCCGAACTGGAATTCCGCTTCATCGCCGAGCCGGCGACCGCAGTTGCCGAATTGCAGGCCGGCCGCGTCGATCTCGTCATTCCGCCCACCATCCCGATCGGCATGATCCCGGTCATCGAAGGCGATTCCAAGCTGGAGATCGTCAGCGTTCCAGGCCCGACGGTGGATGCGCTGCGTTTCAACACTCGTGACGGCATCACCGCTGATCCCAAGGTGCGCAAGGCCATCATCATGGCCGTTGATCGCGGCACGATCGTCAAGTCGATCCTTGCCGGTCAGGCCTCGGAAATCGCCAGCTTCCAGAGCGCGCTGTCCTTCGGTTACGACGCCGATCTGAAGCCGCTGCCTTATGATCTGGAAGGCGCAAAGAAGCTGCTCGCGGAAGCCGGCGTCAAGCCGGGTGCGGCGCTGCAGATCGATATCAGAGGCAACGATGCGACGATGAACGAAGTCGCGCAGGTCATCTCCAGCTATCTGTCCATGGTCGGCATCACCGCCACCATCAAGCCCTATGAGACCAACGTTCTCCTGAACGACATCATCCCGCAGGGCAAGACCGGCGCCATGTTCCAGCAGAAGTGGGGCGGCTGGACCTTCGATTACGACAACACGGCCTATTCCATGTACCACTCGGGTGAAAAGTGGAATCCTTACGACAAGGACGAGAAGCTGGACAAGCTGCTGGAATCGCAGCGCCCGCTGACTGACCGAGCCGAGCGCGAAAAGATCCTCAAGCAAGTCGGCGCATATGCCGCTGAGCGCGCGCTGGAAATTCCGCTTTACAACACCAATGCCATTTACGGCATCAACAAGCGGGTCAAGGGTTTCGTGGCACCGCCGGATAACCGCCTGAAGCTGACCGACGTCACCGTCGAATAATCAGGCTTATCCTCCCTAAAAGCGCCTTGCCCGCCATCCCGCGGGCAAGGTCGGGTCTCTCTTCAAGGTAAAAAACGTGGCCGGTTTCCTCATCAAGCGATTGCTGCAGGCGATTTTCGTCGTCATCGCCATCACCCTTCTCGTTTCCTTCGCCATCCGCCTGACGGGCGATCCGGCTGTCACCATGTTCCAGGGCGGCGGCAGCATGACGGAAGACGATCTGGCGCGCATTCGTGCGGCGCTTGGAACCGACCGGCCGTTCTTCGTGCAATATTTCAGCTTCCTGAAAGGCCTGGTTACGCTCGATTTCGGCCGCAGCTTCACTGGCAGCACGCCGGTATCGCGGCTCATCGCCGATGCCCTGCCCGCCACGCTGCTTCTCGCCTTCATCTCCATGGCGGTGTCGATTGCGCTTTCCATTCCGCTCGGCATCAAGGCCGCGACCTCGCGCGGCAAGACGGCCGATCAGGTGATCCGTATCTTCTCGCTCGTCGGCCTGTCATTCCCCAATTTCTGGCTGGCCACCATGCTGGTGCTGCTTTTCTCCATCACGCTCGGCTGGCTGCCGCCAAGCGGCATGGGCGGCTTTGCAAGCTACATCATGCCATCGGTCACCATGGGCGTTATCCTGACGGCTACCAATGTCCGCCTGGTGCGCACGGCCATGCTCGATACGCTGCGCTCGCAATATGTCATGGTGGCGCGCGCCAAGGGCCTCAGCGAAAACAAGGTGCTTTACAAGCATGCGCTACGTAACTGCGCCATTCCGCTGATTACCTATTTCGGCCTGCAATTCGGCGGACTTCTCGGCGGCATCGTCGTCATCGAGCGCGTCTTCAACTGGCCGGGTCTCGGCACGCTCGCCTTCGATGCGGTGGGCGCGCGCGACTATCCCGTGCTTCAGGCCGTCATCACCGTGCTGTCGCTGATGATCGTCGGCATCAACCTTCTGGTCGATATCGCCTACGGGCTGGTCGATCCGCGCATCCGCACGGAGTAATTGACGATGGCTGCTAAAACCTCGCGCCTGTCGCGCTTCAACAATCTCGAATTCATCCTCGGCGCCCTGCTTACCGTCGTCATCTGCCTTGCCGTTCTTCTTTCCGACGTGCTGTTTCCGGGCGGTGCCGAAAAGATCGACCTGATGGCGCGCCTTGCCAAGCCCTTCACTAGCGCCGCCCATCCGCTCGGCACCGATCCGCTCGGCCGTGACGTACTGGCCCGTGTCGTGGCCGGCGGCAAGATTTCGCTGCTCGTCGGTTTCACCTCGGTGATCGGGGCCGTGGTCTTCGGCGTGATCGTCGGCCTGGTCGCCGGTTATTATCGCGGCTTCTGGGACATGCTGGTCATGCGCTTTGCCGATATACAGCTCGCCATGCCCTTCATTCTCTTGGCCATCACCTTCATCGCAATTGTTGGCGGTAGCCTCACCAACACCATCATCCTCCTGATCGTCTCGCAATGGGTACAATATGCCCGTCTGGTGCGCGGCTCGGTGCTGACGCTGCGGGAACGGGAATTCATCCTGTCCGCCCGCGCCATTGGCGTGAAGGACTGGCGCATCATCCTCCAGCACCTTCTGCCGAACCTGATCGGCCCGGTCATCGTGCTGATGACGCTCAACGTCGCCAACAACATCCTGCTGGAAAGCAGCCTCACCTTCCTCGGCCTCGGTGTCGATCCGACCATTCCGAGCTGGGGCGGCATGCTGGCGGATGGCCGCACCTATCTGCAAACGGCATGGTGGGTCAGCGTCTTCCCCGGTCTTGCCATCCTTCTGACCGTGCTTGGCCTCAACCTTCTCGGTGACTGGCTGCGCGACAGCCTCGACCCCACCGGCAGAACCTCAAGGTGATCGTGATGAGCCAGATTTTCGACCAGACCTTCAAGCGTACTCTGGATGTGCTTCTCGCCAACTCCGCGCCCGGCCAGTCCTTCGAGGCATGGACGTTCGATGACGCCAAAAGCCGCCGCGAGGCCGAAGAAAGGCTGAAGAAAAAAGGCGTCAGTGCCCGCATCCGCAGCGCCTACAAACCGCTTCTCTTCACCTTTCTGGAAGAGATCAATCTTGGTGGCGTCGATGCCATCGAGGTGCATTACCCGGTGCACGCCAATGCACCCGCCAATCGTTTCCGGCTGGAGGCCTATCCGCTGGCGGCACTAGCCGGCGACGCGAAGATCGATTTTATCGCCCGCGACGACGACGCCCTTCATTATGACGTTACGCTGAGCCGCAACGGCAAGAAGGAAACCCTGAAGGTTCTCGCTCCCAACCGGGTTCATACCGATATCGTCGGCGAAACCAATGTCTCGCCAACCGGCTGGTTCCGTCCGGCCGGTGACGCTACGGGCGAGCGGCTGGAGACGGATTACGAGCAGCTTTTCGAAGCGGCAATCAATGCCGTCGCCAACCACGGCTGGGGCGATGAGGAACCCTATTTCGAGGAATTGAACATTCACGTCACGCACCCGTCCGAAGACATGGCGCTGCCGGTCGGGGACGAGGTGATCAGCCTGCGTGAAGCGCTGCACGAGGATTTCTATTTCTCCCTCCTGGAATTCTTCCAGAAGAAATCCGGCCGGCCGCTGGGCGACCGGGGCCTGAAACCCGGCCAGATCGTTCCGGAAGTCGTCAAAAGCAACGGCGACGTTTCGGTCCGCATCGAGACCCGTGCACTCACCACCACTTTCCTGGATGGCGGCGAACAGCGGATCGACGAGGCCCGCGAACCGGTGGCGGCGGGTCAGATCGCGCGGATGCTTGCCGAGATCGGCGGCGAGGCGTTCGAGGCCCACTCGCGGTCGGGCCGCGTTCTTGCCGCCCGTTATGTCGCGGGCAGCGATGCCGCCGTGATGATCAGCGGCGGCCAGCATCCCAATGAAACCACCGGCATCGTTGGCGCCGTCCGCGCCGCCCGCAAACTTGCGGAAAGACAGGGCGCGCATTTCACCATTTCGCCGCTGGAAAACCCTGATGGTTATGCCCTGCACCAGCGCCTGCGCGCCGACAATCCACGCCACATGCACCATGCGGCGCGGTACACGGCGCTCGGCGACGATCTCGAATATCGCACGCGGGAAAATTCGGGCGTCCATCTCAACGAGAAGGCAATCCGTTTCAGCGCGCAGGAGATGAGCGGCGCGAGCCTGCATGTGAACCTGCACGGTTATCCCTCGCACGAATGGACCCGTCCGCTTTCCGGTTATGTGCCGCGCAATTTCGCCATGTGGACGCTGCCGAAGGGTTTCTTCCTCATCATCCGCCACCATGCGGATTGGGAAAAGCAAGCGGAAGCCCTGCTCGACCGGGTTACCCGCCATCTCGGCGCCATTCCGGGCCTGCTGGATTACAACAACCGCCAGATCGCGCTTTATGAGATTCACGCCGGTGAAACCGGTTTCCGCATCATCAACGGTTTCCCGTGCCTGTCGTCCATCGACGACCGCCACACAGTGCCGATGACGCTGATTACCGAATATCCTGATGAGACGATCTACGGCGATGACTTCATCACCGGCCACACGGCGCAGATGGAAACGGTTCTTTCCGCTTACGACGCCTGGCAGGATATTTTCGTCGCGGACGTTGCCTGATTTCGAAGCGCCCCCGATTGGGGGCATCAGAATGATGACGAAGTCCCGAAGCCCTCGTCCGTCATGCTTGGGCTTGTCCGGAGCAGCTGCAACGTCTTGGTCTAGTTGGACGTGATTGGATCCTTGGGGCAATCCAGCGATGACGCCGGGTGTGAGGGAGCTTTGTCATCACCCTCAGTTGCCCTTGTACGGCTTACTTCTCAGCCGTGGCGGCAAGCTTCTTTTCCTGCTGCTTCTGCAAAAGCCGCTTGCCCTTGCTCAAAATATGCAGATTGGCGGCATCAAGTTTGTTATATCCGGCCTGGATAATATCGAGATCGGCGACGTGACCGATTGCTGCCAGTTCATGCATCACGTCGCCAACAGCGACATCGACGCTCGGCTTCGGCAGGTGCACAACATCTTCCACCGCGGCGCGCATGCCATCCGCCTCGCCGCCCATGACGTGATACAGCGCCAGCGCCTTGCGGAGAAAAGCTTCGCGGCGCTCGATCTTGTTGTTGAGTATACTGTCGCCAACGCGATTCCGCATAAGATCAACGGCTTTATTCTGGTATTCGCCCATCAAGACACCAAATGAAATTCAAAATATGCTTCGGGAGACTACGGACAATCCCCTTAGAACTGGTTAAGGCACCGGGATTACGTGCATATTATCGTCATTTTCCGGCCGCGTGGCGCAGGGCATTTTTCATAACGGCGACATTTGGAAGCAGCATGCTGAAACGGGACCATTCGTGATGGCTGCAGCGGCTGCGGCAATTGAGAATCGCCAGACTATCCATATTGTATGATCCAATATCGGGCAGAACCGGATAAGGCGGCGATCCATAACCATCAGGTTATTTATTGCCCCCTTTTTTTCATTTTACTTTGGCCATCGCACTTACCAGTTTGACTGGCTGGATCGGTGGAGGGAGCCACGGATCAATTGGGAGGAAATCATGAAATTACGGATCACCGCCGCAATCGCGGCCATCTGCTTCAGTTCCGTTGCCTATGCCGAGACGATCAAGGTCGGCGTGGTCGGCCCGTTCTCCGGCCCCTTCGCGCTGCAGGGCAAGAACTTCAAGGCTGGCATAGACGCCTGGTTTTCGCTTCACGGCAACAAGGTGGGCAATGACACTGTCGAAGTCGTCTACCGCGATGTGCCGCAGGCCGATCCGGCGCAATCCAAGGCGTTGGCGCAGGAGCTGGTTGTAAAGGAAGGCGTGCAATATCTCGCGGGCTTCTATTTTACGCCCGACGCCATGGCGGTTACGCCACTGCTGAAACAAGGCAATGTGCCCATGGTCATCATGAATGCGGCCACATCGGCCATCGTTACCAAAAGCCCCTACGTGGTGCGCACCTCGTTCACGACATGGCAGACATCCACGCCCATCGCCAAGGTGGCTTTCGATGGCGGCGTCAAGAAGGTTATTTCGCTGGTCAGCGATTACGGCCCGGGCGTTGACGCGGAGAACGCCTTCAAGGCAGCCTTCACCGCCGCTGGCGGCGAAGTTGTGGAAAGCATTCGCATGCCGCTTTCCACCAATGATTTCAGCCCCATCATGCAGCGCGTGAAGGATTCCGGCGCACAAGGCGTCTTCGCCTTCCTGCCCTCCGGCCCGACGACGCTCGGCTTCGTGAAGGCCTTCAACGACAACGGCCTGAAATCATCAGGCATCAAGCTTTTCGCGCCGGGCGATCTTACACAGGAATCGGATCTGCCGGCCCTTGGCGAAGCAGCGCTCGGCATGCAGACTACCTTCCACTATGCCGTCTCCCACGATTCACCCGAAAACAAGAACTTCGTGGAGGCCGCAACCAAGGCCATTGGCAATCAGAAGGAACTGTCCTTCCCCGCAGTCGGCGCGTTTGACGGCATGTATGTCATCACCAAGATGATCGAGGCGACCGGCGGCAAACAGGATGCGGAAAAGGCTGTCGAGGCGGTGAAGGGTCTTTCCTGGACAAGCCCGCGCGGCCCTGTCAGCATCGATCCGCAGAGCCGTCACATCACGCAGAACATCTACCTGCGCGAAGTCTCCAAGGGCGATGACGGCAATTATTACAACAAGGAAGTCCAGACTTTCGAAAAACAGGGCGATCCGGGCCTTGCCGCCGCCAAGTAAGCATTGAGACGGAAATGACCGGCGCCGCCTTTTGCGGGCGGCTCCGGCACGGGTGCAATTGCATCAGGAGGAGCTTTCGAACATGCAGACGGTCTTCAGCATCCTTGTCGATGCGCTTGCCTATGGAATGGTGCTTTTCATCATCTCCATCGGCCTATCCGTGACAATGGGGCTGATGCGTGTGGTCAATCTCGCCCACGGCGCCTTCGCCATGATCGGCGGGTATCTCGCCTCCTATGCCGCCCATGGCCTCGGCCTTGGTTACGCGGCGGCAATCCTCGTTGCGATTGTCGGCACCATCGTGATCGCCATACCGCTCGAACGGTTTCTCTACCGGCGCATCTACGGCGCACCCGAACTGACGCAGGTGCTGATGACCATCGGCATCACCTTCTGCATCATCGGCATAGCCAATTTCGTGTTCGGGCCAACGCTCAAAACCATTCCGCTGCCGCAGGAACTGGCCGGTCCTACCGATCTCGGTTTTCGCACCATCGCCACCCACCGCATCTTCGCCATCGTCGCTGGCCTCGTGGTGGCGGCGGCACTTTGGTTCACGTTCGAAAAGACCGCCTTCGGCATCAAGTTGCGGGCAGCGGTGGACAATGCGGCCATGGCAGCAGCCCTCGGCGTGCGCACCGAAATCATCTATGCCGTAAGCTTCGCCATCGCCGTCGGCCTTGCCGCAATGGGCGGCGTCATCGGCGCAGAATTGCTGCCGGTCGAACCCTATTATGCGCTGCGCTACATGGTCACCTTCCTGGTGGTCGTATCCGTCGGCGGCGCAGGCTCGATCCCCGGCGCGCTGATCGCCTGTCTGCTGCTCGGCGCCATCGATACGACTGGGCGGTATCTTGCCCCCGAATACGGCGAATTCTTCTTCTATCTGGCGGTCATCGTGATCATCACGCTGTTTCCGCGCGGCCTTCTTGGAAGGGCGAAATGAGATGGCGGTGCTCATGAACGACCTCACTGAAACGGCAAAACCGCCGAAGGCCCGCTCGCCCATGCGCGCGATTGGCGGTCCGCTGCTCATCATCATCGCCGCCATCGCCGGTTACTTCCTGTTCCCGGATAATCTGGCGCTGTTGACGCGTATCATCGCGATAGCGCTTCTCGTGCTCTCCATCGATCTCGTTACCGGCTATTGTGGCGTGGCGACACTTGGCCATGCGGCCCTGTTCGGTGCCGGCGCCTATGCCGCCGGCATTGCCGCTGCCCACTACGGTATCACCGACCCGCTTTTCATGACCCTCATCGGCGCAGCAGTGGGCGGCATCGCGGGATTGCTGTCCGGCACCATTCTGTTGCGCGCGCACGGCCTGCCGCAACTGGTGCTGTCCATCGCCGTCGTCCATCTTTTCCATGAGGCGGCCAACAAGGCGTCGGACTGGACGGGCGGCAGCGACGGGCTTGCCGGCGTCTCGCCCGATGCGCTGTTCGGCACCTTCGAATTCGATCTTTACGGCCGCACCGCCTATATCTACGGCGTCTGCCTGCTGCTTCTGGTTTTTCTGGCACTTCGCGTCGTCGTCAATTCGCCCTTCGGCATGCTGTGTCGCGGCGTCAAGCAGGACAGCATCCGCATTCAGGCCATGGGCGGTTCGGTCAATGGCACGATTTTGAAGATGTTCGTGATATCAGGCATCGTTGCCGGCATCGGCGGCGCGCTGAACGCCATCTCCACGCAGGTGGTCGGCCTCGACAGCCTCAGCTTCACGCTGTCTGCCGAAGCGCTGGTCATGCTGGTTCTCGGTGGCGCGGGCTCGCTTTATGGCGCGCTGATCGGCACCGTCACCTTCATGTGGTTCGAGGACGTCGTTTCCGCCGCCAACCCGTTCCACTGGCTCACAATCGTCGGCCTGCTTCTGATCGCCGTCGTGCTGTTTGCGCCGCGCGGCCTTTATGGCGCGGGCGAACAAATCATCGCGCGCCTGAGGGGAGATCGCAAATGAGCGCCATTTTCGAAGTTTCCGGCCTGCAGAAAAATTTCGGCGGTCTCGTCGTTACCAACAATGTCTCGCTGTCGCTTTCGCCCGGAGATCGCACCGTGCTGATCGGGCCCAACGGCGCCGGCAAGACCACCTTCGTCAACCTCGTTACCGGAAACATCAAGCCATCCGCCGGAACCGTGCGGATTGCCGGAGAAGACGTGACGGGGCTCAGCGCCAGTCAGCGCGTGAAGCGCGGACTTGTCCGCTCGTTTCAGGTGACGCGACTGTTCCAGGACATGACGCCGGAGGAACATGTCGCACTCGCCATTCTGCAAAGGGAAGGCAGGACGGGCCGGATTTTCGGCCGTTACCGCTCCATGCCAACGGTGATGAGCGAGGCGCGCGACATTCTCGGAACGCTTGGCCTGCTTGCCATCGCCGAAACCCGCGTCCGTGAAATCGCCTATGGCCAGCAGCGGCTCATCGAGATCGCACTTGCCATGGCGCTCAAGCCCAAAATCCTGCTGCTTGATGAACCTGCCGCCGGCGTTCCCTCGACGGAAACGGCGCGTATCGAACAGGCGCTCGATCGCCTGCCCGCCGACCTCGCCATATTGATGATCGAACACGACATGGATCTGGTCTTCCGTTTCGCCAGACGTGTGGTCGTGCTCGCCGCAGGCGCCGTCATATTCGACGGTTCGCCTGGCGAAGTCACCAGCAACGCAGAAGTCCGCCAAGCCTATCTCGGAAGTTACGCCAATGCCCGCAGCGCCGCTTGAAATCGCCAACCTGACCGCCGGTTACGGCCCCACCCGTGTCATCGAGGGTCTGTCGCTCTCCGTTCCCGCCGGTTCGCGTTTCGCGGTGCTCGGACGTAACGGCGTTGGCAAGACAAGCCTGTTTTCCACGCTTGCCGGGCAGACGAAACGATTTGCCGGTGATATCCATCTCGGCGGGCAGGACATCACCGCCCTGCCGAGTGCTGCCCGCGCCCTCGCCGGTCTCGGTTACGTGCCGCAAACCCGCGATGTCTTTCCGACACTCACAGTCGAAGAAAACCTCTTCGTCGGCCTCAAGGGCCGGCCGAAATCGGCCATCGAGGAAGCCTACACGCTGTTTCCGCGCCTGAAGGAAAGACGCCGCAATCTCGGCTCGCAACTCTCCGGTGGCGAGCAGCAGATGCTTTCCACCGCCCGCACCATCCTCGGCCAGCCGCAGGTGCTGCTTCTCGATGAACCCCTCGAAGGTCTCGCCCCTGTTATCTGCGAGGAACTGATGGCGGCCTTCTCGAAACTCGCGCAATCGGGCGAAATGACCATTCTTCTCATCGAACAGCGCATCCAGATGGCCATCGACTTCGCCGACCACGCCATCATCATGGAACGCGGCCGCATCGTCTGGTCAGGACCGTCCGACGATCTTGCGGCGAACCCGGATATTGTTGATACGCATCTTGGCGTGGGTGGATTGCACTGACCCAAAAGCGTCAATCATCCCCTCTTCGTCGTTCCGGCCTCGAGCCGGAATGACGAAAGTTAACCCGATCACACACCGCAACAAACCCCGATCCCGCTTCATTGATCCGTTCGTAAAAAACACAATGGAATAAAAATTCCATTGCAGTTAAAGTGCACACGATTTCAATCTGCACAAAGGAACGACAATGACGGCAATCGATGCGCCAGACTCCGTGAAGGCTTTTGAGGAGCGGTTGCTTCAGGTCGCGGAAGGCCTGCCGAAACGATTACGTCAATGTGCAGATTATGTCGCGTCCAATCAGGATCGCATTGCCGTTTCCACCGTCGCCGAAATGGCAGAAGGTGCCGGCGTGCAGCCGTCTGCATTCATGCGCTTTTGCCAGATCATGGGTTTTTCCGGCTTTTCGGAGATGCAGCGCCTGTTTCGCGATTCCTATGTCGGCGGCTGGCCGGATTATGCGACCCGGCTGGACCACCTGCGCGAAAAGGGCGACGAGAGCGCGTCGGGCCTGTTGGCGGAGTTCGTGGAGGCTGGCCGGTCCTCATTGGAAATGCTGCTGAAATCGGTCGATACACGGCAGCTTGACGAGGCGGTCTCGGCGCTGGCACAGGCGCGCACCGTGCATATCATCGGTTTGCGGCGCTCCTTCCCCATTGCCAGTTACCTCGCTTACGCCTTCGAGAAAATGAAGGTACCTGCGGTTTTGCACAGCGCCGTCGGTGGCCTCGGCAACCTCAGCGCCATCTCCCGCGACGATGCGCTGATTGCGATCACCTTCTCCCCCTATTCGGCGGAAACGCTGGAATTGGCCGAGATGGCCCGCGCCAACGGCATTCCCGTTGTCGCCATGTCCGATTCGGCCGTCAATCCGCTGCGCAAGTCCGGCGCGACGCTACTCACGGTAACGGAAATCGATTTTGGTGCATTCCGCTCGCTTTCCGCCACGCTCTGTCTCGCCATTACACTCGCTGTCGCTGTGGGAACACGCAAAACAGCCTGAATATTTTTATTGAAAACATAAAAAATAGAATTTATGATCCAAATTCATGAAACGGGCATTCCATAATTGTCCGTCTCGTGAATGCACCCGAAGGTGGTGAGACAGAAAGTGGGCGGAGGAGGCCCACTGGCATCAGGCTCCCTCAATGCGGGGTCCGAAGGAGGAAGCTTTTGAAAAAACTTGACCTTATCACGATCGGGCGCTCGTCGGTCGACCTTTATGGTTCACAGGTCGGCGGCCGGCTGGAGGACATGGCCTCCTTTGCCAAATATATTGGCGGCTCTCCCACCAATATTGCGGCCGGCGCCGCGCGGCTCGGCCTTGCCAGTGCCGTCATCACCCGCGTTGGTGACGAGCATATGGGCCGCTTCATCCGTGAACAGCTGGTGCGCGAAGGCGTGGACGTACGCGGCGTGAAAACCGACCCGGAGCGGTTGACTGCGCTGGTGCTTCTCGGCATTCGCGACCAGAACCAGTTTCCGCTGATTTTCTATCGCGAGAACTGTGCCGACATGGCGCTCAGCGAAGACGACATCGATCCCGCCTTTATTGCCGAAGCAGGCTGTGTCTGCGCCACCGGCACGCATCTGTCGCATCCGAAGACGGAAGCGGCCGTGCTGAAGGCGCTGAAACTTGCCCGCGAAAACGGTGCGAAAACAGCGCTCGACATCGACTATCGACCCAATCTCTGGGGTGTTGCCGGCCATGGCGATGGCGAAAGCCGCTTCGTGGAATCGCAGAAGGTCACCGCCAAGCTGCAATCCACCCTGCATCTCTTCGATCTGATTGTAGGCACGGAAGAAGAATTCCACATTGCCGGCGGCTCGACCGATACGCTGGCCGCACTGAACGCCGTACGCAAGGTGTCGAACGCGACGCTGGTGTGCAAGCGTGGCCCGATGGGTGCTTCGGTTTTCGCCGGCGAAATTCCGGCAAGCCTGGACGATGGCGAGACGGGCGAAGGTTTCCCGATCGAGGTCTTCAATGTTCTCGGCGCGGGCGATGGTTTCATGGCCGGGCTTTTCCGCGGCTGGCTGCGCGGCGAGGACTGGCCGACGACACTGAAATACGCCAATGCCTGTGGCGCCTTTGCCGTTTCCCGCCACGGCTGCACTCCCGCCTATCCGAGCTGGGAAGAGTTGCAATATTTCTTCAAGGCCGGCATCCGCAACAAGGCGCTGCGCAAGGACGAGGCGCTGGAACAGGTGCATTGGTCAACCAATCGCAAGGGCGAATGGGACACCATGCGCGTCTTCGCCTTCGACCATCGCATGCAACTGGAAGCGATCGCCGACGAACTCGGCATTAAACATGAGCGCATCGGCGCCTTCAAGAAGCTCTGCCTTGAGGCCGCGCAAACGGTCGCCGGTGGCAAGGCGGGTTACGGTATCCTCTGTGACGGACGCCTCGGACGCGATGCGCTTTTCGCAGCCAGCGGCTCCGGTCTGTGGATAGGCCGGCCGGTGGAATGGCCGGGTTCGCGCCCGCTGACGCTGGAACCGGAACTCGGCAAGGATTTCGGCGGGCTTTCCGAATGGCCGCTGGAAAATGTCGTCAAGGTTCTGTGCTTCTATCACCCGGATGATACCGACGAAATGCGCGCCGCGCAGGAGGAGACGGTGATGCGTCTGTTCCAGGCGACACGCCGCAACCGGTTGGAAATGCTGCTCGAGGTCATTCCCTCCAAGGTCGGCCCGACCGACGATCTGACCGCCGCGCGCATCATCGAACGCTTCTACGAGATCGGCGTTTATCCCGACTGGTGGAAACTGGAGCCGATGAAAACCAGAGCCGCCTGGAAAAATGCCTGCGACGCCGTGCATCGCAACGATCCTTACGTGCGCGGCATCGTCGTTCTTGGTCTCGACGCGCCGCAAAGCGAGCTGGAGGAGAGCTTCCGCCTTGCCGCCGGTTTCGATCTGGTCAAAGGTTTCGCGGTTGGCCGCACGATTTTCGCCGACGCCGCGCGGGGTTGGCTCGGTGGCAAGATCACCGATGAGGAAGCGGTGAAGGACATGGCGCAGCGCTATACCAGCCTGTGCCGCATATGGGATGAGGCGCGCGCCAAAAAGGGAGAGGCAGCGTGAAGACAATCAGATTGACGGCTGCGCAGGCTATGGTTCGTTACCTCGCCGCGCAGATGAATGAGCATGGCGAGACCTATATTGCCGGTGTCTGGGCCATCTTCGGCCATGGCAATGTCGCCGGCATCGGCGAGGCGCTTTATGGCATTCGCGAGGAACTGCCGACATATCGCGGCCAGAACGAGCAATCCATGGCGCATGCGGCGATTGCCTATTCCAAGCAGCTGCGTCGCCGGCGGGCAATGGCGGTCACCTCCTCTATCGGCCCCGGTGCTGCCAACATGGTAACGGCGGCAGCGCTCGCCCATGTCAACCGCCTGCCGGTTCTTCTCATCCCCGGCGATGTCTTCGCCAATCGCGGTCCCGACCCCGTGCTCCAGCAGCTGGAGGATTTCGGCGACGGCACGATGACGGTGAACGACTGCTTCCGCCCGGTTAGCCGTTATTTCGATCGCATCATGCGCCCGGAACAGTTGCTGACCGCCCTTCCCCGCGCCATGCGCACCATGACGGACCCGGCCGATTGCGGCCCGGTAACGCTGGCCTTCTGCCAGGACGTGCAGGCGGAAGCTTATGATTATCCCGTCAGCTTCTTTGAAAAGCGCGTCTGGCGGCAACGCCGCCCGGAACCGGATGTGGTGGAATTCGAAGAGGCCGTCGCAGCGCTGAAGGCTGCGAAGAACCCCGTCATCGTTGCCGGCGGCGGTGTGCATTTTTCCGGCGCCACCGAAACGCTGAAGCGTTTTGCGGAAACCCATTCCATCCCGGTCGTCGAAACCCAGGCCGGCAAATCGGCACTGGCTTGGGATCACGATCTCAACTTCGGCCCGGTCGGCGTCACAGGCGCCGAAAGCGCCAATATCATAAGCGAGAAAGCCGATCTGGTGTTCGGCGTCGGCACCCGCTTTCAGGACTTTACCACCGGTTCCTGGGCGCTGTTCAAGAACCCGGACCGCAAGATCCTCGCCCTCAACGTGCAGCCCTATGACAGCGCCAAGCATGATGCGATCAGCCTGACGGCGGATGCGAAGATCGGTCTCGAAAAACTGTCGGCCGCCCTTGGCAGCCACCGCTTCACGGCACCGGATGCCAAGCTCAAGGCGGCATGGTTCGAGAAGGCCGATGCCGATACGGCGGCACCGGGTGAGGACAACGCCAACAGCCTGCCCACCGACATGCAGGTGATCGGCGCCGTGCAGCGCCAGTCGCGCGACAATACCGTCGTCATGTGCGCGGCGGGCACCATGCCGGGTGAGCTGCACCAGTTGTGGAAATCCAAGCTGCCGCTTTCCTATCACATGGAATACGGCTTCTCCTGCATGGGCTATGAGGTTGCCGGCGGCCTCGGCATCAAGATGGCGGAACCGGACCGGGACGTGATCGTCATGGTCGGCGACGGCTCCTATATGATGATGAATTCCGAGCTTGCGACATCGGTTGCCATGGGCGTCAAAATCACCCTCGTCATCACCGATAACAGGGGTTACGGCTGCATCAACCGGCTGCAAATGGAAACCGGCGGCGCGGAGTTCAACAACCTCTACGCCCACACCAACGTCAACCCCATCGCCATCGACTTCGTCGCCCATGCCGGCTCTATGGGCGCGGATGCGCGCAAGGTTTCGAGCATCGCCGAGCTGGAAGCGGCGCTTGCGGCCGCTCGCGAATCCAGCCGCACGACTGTCATCGTCATCGATACCGACCCCTATCCGACCCCGCAGGCCCGTGGCCACTGGTGGGATGTGGCGGTACCCGAAGTTTCCGATCGCGCCGAAATCGGACCGGCGCGCGCGCGCTACGAAAACCATATCAAGGAAAGACAGTAAGATGATCCGTTACGGAACCAACCCGATTGCCTGGTCCAACGACGACGACCGCACACTGGGCGCCAATATCAGCCTTGAACAATGCCTCGACGAAACCGCCAAGATCGGCTTCGACGGCATCGAGAAGGGCCACAAGTTCCCGACTGACCCGGAAGGCCTGAAGGGTGTGCTTGCGCCGCGTAGCCTTTCCTTCGTCTCCGGCTGGCATTCGCTGAACCTTCTGACCGACAGCATCGAATCCGAAAAGAAGGCCATGCAGCCGGCGCTCGATCTGCTGAAAGCCATGGGCTCGAAAGTCATCATCGTCTGCGAGACCTCGAACGCCATTCACGGTGCCGACGACACGGCGCTGGTTGACCGTCCTCGCCTTGCGGCCGAGGACTGGGCGAAGTTCGGCGCGGGTGTGGAGGCGCTGGCGGCCTACGCTGCCGAACAGGGCATCACCCTCGTCTACCATCACCACATGGGAACCGTGGTCGAGAGCGAAGACGAGATCGACCTTCTGATGAAGCATACCGGGCCGAAGACCCATCTGCTGCTCGATACCGGCCATTGCCTGTTCGGCGGCGGAGATCCCGTGCGCGTCGCGCAGAAATACATGCACCGCGTCGGCCATATCCACGCCAAGAACGTGCGGCCGGTGATTGCCGATCAGGTTCGGAACGAGCGGCTTTCCTTCCTCGAAGGCGTTCGCCGCGGTGTGTTCACCGTGCCGGGTGACAGCGAGGGCGGCGTGAACTTCCCGCCGGTTCTGAAAATTGCCGCCGAGCACAATTACAGCGGCTGGCTGGTCATCGAGGCCGAACAGGACCCGGATGTGCGCAACCCCTTCGAATATCAGAGCCTCGGCCTGAAATCGCTGAAGGCGTTTGCCCGTGAGGCCGGACTGGACAAGGCTCAGGCGGCTTGAGGCCCTTTACTCCCTCATCCCTGTGACAAGCACAGGGATGAGGGAAACGCGGGAATAGCCGCCCGATAAATTGAACGACTGACCAAAAAGGAACACCACCATGACCTCACTTCTGCGCAAGCCGGTCGCGACAAGCGGCAAGGTGCACGACATCACGCCCCAAAGCGCGGATTGGGGTTATGTCGGTTTCGGCCTTTATCGTCTGAAGCCGGGCGAGACGGCGGCAGAAAACACCGGCGATACGGAAGTCATTCTGGTGCTTGTCGAAGGCAAGGCGAAGATTTCCGCCGGGGGCAAGGAGTTCGGTGAACTCGGCGACCGCATGAACGTGTTCGAGCGCAAGCCGCCGCACTGCGTTTATGTCCCCGCCGGCTCCGAATGGTCGCTGACGGCCACGACGGATTGCACCGTCGGTGTCTGCACCGCACCGGGTGAAAAAGGTAGCCGCGAAGCGCAACAGATCGGTCCCGATGGCGTGCAACTGACCGAGCGCGGCAAAGGCGCCAATACGCGTTACATTTTCCCCATCGCCATGGAAGAGCGCGATGTCGCCGATAGTCTCCTGGTGACGGAAGTGTTCACCCCGTCGGGCAACTGGTCGTCCTATCCGCCGCACCGGCATGACGAAGACAATTACCCCGATATGACCTATCTGGAAGAGACCTATTATCACCGGCTCAACCCGGCGCAGGGTTTCGGTTTCCAGCGCGTTTTCACCGAGGATGGGTCGCTGGACGAGACCATGGCTGTGGCGGACGGCGATGTCGTGCTGGTTCCCAAGGGACACCACCCCTGCGGCGCGCCTTATGGCTACGAGATGTATTATTTGAACGTGATGGCCGGGCCGATGCGCAAATGGCGCTTCAAGAACCACCCCGATCACGACTGGATTTTCAAGCGCGACAATCCCTGAGGCATGCCAGCGTCCACGGCACCCTCCTCATCCCTGTGCCTGTCACAGGAATGAGGGGCGAGGAAAGTCCGCGTCGCGATTGCCGTAGAGAAAAAAGCAATCGAACGTATTGATTTCATCGTAATGATTTAGGGGAGAAGAGACCATGGCCGCTCTTGGCGTTGGCCTTATTGGCACGGGTTACATGGGCAAGTGCCACGCTTTGGCGTGGAACAACGTCACCAGCGTTTTCGGCGATGTGGAGCGTCCACGACTGGTCACACTGGCAGAGGTCAATCCCGAGCTTGCGGCGAAGAAGGCCGCCGAGTTCGGTTTCGCCCGCTCGACCGGCGACTGGCACGATCTGCTTGCCGACCCTGAAATCGATGTGATCTCGGTCACCACACCCAATGCCTTTCACCCCGAAATGGCGATTGCCGCCCTTGATGCCGGCAAACACGTCTGGTGCGAAAAGCCGATGGCGCCTGCCTTCACGGATGCCGTGAAGATGCGCGATGCGGCCCGCCGTTCGGGCAAGGCGGCGGCCATGGGCTACAACTACATCCAGAACCCTGTCATCCGCCATATGCGCCGCCTTATCGACGAAGGCGCGATCGGCAATGTCTACCATGTCCGTGCGGAAATGGATGAGGACTTCATGGCGGATGCCACCCAGCCCTTCTACTGGAAGAGCGAAGCCTCCTCCGGCTATGGCGCGCTGGATGATTTCGCTGTTCATCCGCTGTCACTTCTGTTTTCCCTTTTCGGCCATGCCGAAAGCGCGATCACCGATATGGTGAAGCCTTACGAGACGCGGCCGCTAAGTGGCGGCGGCGAGCGCGCTGTGGAAACGCATGATCTTGCCAGCGTGCTTCTGAAGCTCGAAGGCGGCATTTCGGCGGTGCTGATCGCCAACCGCTCGGCCTGGGGTCGCAAGGGCCGTATCGCCATCCAGATTTACGGCTCCACCGGCTCGATCCTTTTCGACCAGGAGCGGATGAACGAATTCCAGCTCTACACCACGGACGGGCGCCCGGAGGAGCAGGGTTTCAGAACCATTCTCGCCGCCCCTCACCACAAGCCGTATGACCGCTTCATCCCCGCACCCGGCCACGGGCTCGGCTTCAACGATCTGAAGGTCATCGAGTGCCGGGAACTGATCGCGGCCATCGAGGGCAAGACGGCGCATATCATCGACTTCGAGGAAGGCCTGAAGATCGAGCGCAGCATTCATGCCATGGCCCGGTCCTTCGCCGAGGGACGATGGGTCGCGACGAGTGAGATTGCGGAATAGGCAGAGGCGGGGTTAGCGCGGAACTTTGCCTCTTTCGTCATGCTCGGGCCTGTCCCAAGCATCTGCAACCGATTGATTTAACGCTACGTAGTTGGATCCTCGGGACAAGCCCGAGGATGACGGCGGAGAGGTGTTATCCCTAAACCGGCGTTTCCGGCACCGGCGTCAGCACCTTGCCATCCCTAAACCAGCCGAGAATATTGTCGGCCACCAGATCGGCCATCGCATTGCGCGTCGGGATGGACGCAGAGGCGACGTGCGGCAGCAGGGAAACGTTCGGCAGTGACAGGAACGCTTCCGGCACCTTCGGTTCAGCGTAGAACACATCGAGACCGGCAGCACCCACCGCACCGCTCTTGAGGGCCTGCAAAAGCGCATCCTCATCGACGCTGGAGCCGCGTCCGACATTGATGAACACGCCCTGCGGACCAAGTGCCGAGAGGATTTCCGCGTTGATCGCCTTGTGCGTTTCAGGGGTGCCGGGCACGATGCAGATCAGCGTGTCGACAGCCTGCGCCATCTCCTTTAGCGAACCGTAATAGGTATAGGGCAGGCCGTCGCGCTTGCTGCGGGTATGATAGCCGATCTCCACCTTGAATGGCTCCAGCCGCTTGGCGATTTCCTGGCCAATGCGGCCCATGCCGAACAGGCCGACCTTGCGGCCGCGCAGGGAAAACGGCGAAAGCGCGAAGGGGCCTTCGCCAACCCATTTTCCCTCACGCAGCCAGGTTTCGGCCTGATAGAGACGGCGAACCGTGTTGATCAGCAGCGCAATCGTCGTGTCCGCAACTTCGTCGTTCAGCACATCGGGCGTATTAGTCACCACGATACCGCGCGTGGCGGCATGTTTGGCATCAACGCCATCATAACCGACGCCGAAATTGGCGATGATCTCGAGTTTCGGCAGCGCATCGATCCATTTGGCGTTGACGACGCCTGAAACGGCGATGGCATTAATGCGCTCAGCCGCACCATCAGGCAGAACCGGCTCAGCACCGGCGGGCACTGTCACGATCTCGACTTTGCCTTCGAGGCGTTCGAGCACGCGCGGGTTGATCTTGCCGGGAACGAGAACGACGGCTTGTCTGTCAGACATGGGTGGATATTCCTCCTGATTGCATTCCGATATCGTCAGAGCGGATTCATGGGCGAACCACTCGCCATCCCGCTCTTCTGGGCCGCGATCTTTTCAAACAACGGCGGCCGTGAAAAGGGCAATAAGGGGAAGCTATGGGGGCAGACGGAAGTTTCATGCCGTTTTTTTAACGCGCCCGCCTCCGTGATGCCGGACTTGAGGCGCGCGTCGGCGGGGCGCAAAGAGTCTTTCCAGCTCAAGGGCTTGAGCTGGCTGGCTTTAGGCTGAAGGCCGTAATGACGAAAGAGAGGGAAACGCTGCTCAAACCCTCGGACGCACCGGCCCTGTCGACTGGCGGATGCGCATTTCCGGCTTGATGAGGTGCACGCCATCCGGCTCGTGGCTGCCCGCCAGCCTGTCCAGAAGCGCGCGCGCCGCAAGGCGCCCCACCTCGGCCTGTCCGTTGGACACCGTGGTCAGCGCCGGCGTGGCGATGGCCGCCTCCTCCAGATCGTCGTAACCCGTCACGGAAATATCCACGCCCGCCACCAGTCCGGCGCGCGAAATGCCGTTCATCAGGCCGATGGCGACCAGATCGTTCCAGCAGACGGCAGCGGTGGGCTTCTGCGGCAGCGACAGGAAATGCACTGCGGCCTCGAAACCGCCCTGCTTGGAGCGTGGGCCGGGAATACGCAGGTTCGGATCGACCTCGATTCCCGCCTTGCGCAGCGCGTTGACATAACCCTGATAACGATCGCGGCCGGTCGAGGTCTGGTCGGTACCACCAACCATGGCGATGGTGCGATGGCCAAGGCTGATCAGATGATTGGTCGCAAGCGAAATGCCATAGCTGTCATCGCCGCGATAGGTC
Source organism: Rhizobium sp. SJZ105 (assembly GCF_007828365.1). NCBI lineage: Bacteria > Pseudomonadati > Pseudomonadota > Alphaproteobacteria > Hyphomicrobiales > Rhizobiaceae > Rhizobium > Rhizobium sp. SJZ105. Next base: position 59,241 of record NZ_VIUP01000008.1, on the reverse strand, counting down.
GGCATGTCGACGCCCTCGAGCGAGCGGGCCACCAGAATGGCGGGCATGCCGTTTTCCTCAGCCAGCGTCATGTCCTCGATCGGCGTGCCGATGGCGGGCGACATGATGATACCATCAGAACCTAGTTGCAGCAGCGTTTCGATGAAGGTGCGCTGTTTTTCAACCGAATCATAATGGTTGGACAGAATGAAGGTCTGGCGGCTGCGATCCAGCTCGGTTTCGATGGCCTTGAGAATTTCCCCATAAAACGGGTTCATCACATCGTGGAACACCACGCCGATAATGCCGGAGCGCGAGGTGCGCAGGCTGGCGGCCCGGCGGTTGTAGATGTAACCGAGCGCCCGGGCCTGTTCCTTGATCTTGTCGCGAGTGTCGGAGGCGACCAGCGGACTGTCGCGCAATGCAAGGGAGATGGTGGCAGTCGATAGACCGAGGCTTTCGGCGATTGTCGACAGTTTGATCTTTTGTGCCACGGCATTTCTCCCCAAACCCATGTCATTGACAGACGTTTCTGTTTAAATCGCAATTAAACAATTTAAACAAAATCCGCAACCGGTTTAAGGAATATCAACAAAAAGACAGTGGTTTTTAAAAACTCAACAAATTATTGAAGGTTGGTATCGATCACCTTGAGAAGTTTAACCACCGTCCTGATGTCCTTGGCCGAAAGCCCCTCAATCGCCCGCGCACCGCAATTTGCGATGGATACGTTGATATGTTCGACGCTTTTCAGGCCCGTCTCCGTCAGTTTCACCAGTGTTACGCGGCCATCCTCGTCATCGCCACTGCGCTCCACGAAGCCCTGGGCTTCCATGCGGCCGATGGTTCGCGTCATGGTCGGCGCCTTGACACCAAGTTTCTGGGCGATCTGCCCAGGCGTGAGGCTGCCTTCCTGCGCCAACGCCAGAATAACGCCGTCCTGCCCGGCATAAAGGCCGCTTTCGGCAAGGCTGTGGCTCAGCGCCGTGCGCATGGAACGGGCGGCCTGGGTGATGGATTGCGCCAGTTCCTCAGGGTTGAAATTCTCATCCCTCTTTTTGGCGTCCTTTACTTTCTTGGTGCCCTTGTCCTTTTTGGCGCCCTTGTCCTTATGCCCAGTTTTGTCCTTGCTCATATGCGAGTGCCTTTTACCCTGTGGCGGAACCGATATATGTTGCTGGAAATCCTTACCGAATGCACGCGCGGACTGCCAGATGCCAAACTCATACACGCATTATCACGACGAAAACGTAACAGACCCTCATCTTCGCGCAACAGGTGCAATTTCAGTGCTGCCGCTCGGTGCGCACGAACAGCACGGGCCGCACCTGCCCTTCGAGACAGACACGCTGATTGCGGCGGGCATTGTCTCCCGTTTGGCTGCTGTTTTGCCCGCCAGTCTGCCGGTCTCCTTCCTGCCGGTGGAGCCCGTTGGATATTCCATCGAGCACATGAATGTGCCGGGCACGAAGTCGTTGCGTTACGATGAGGCCGTTGAGCGCTGGCTCGGCATTGCTAAGGCCGAATATGAAAAAGGCGTGCGCAAATTCGTGATGTTGAACGCCCATGGCGGCAATTCGCCATTGATGACCATCGTCGCCACCGAGGCGCGCGCCCGCTTCGGTATGCTGGCGGTCGCCACCAGCTGGACTCGTTTCGGCGTGCCGGTGGATATCGTGAAGCCTGAAGACAAGGCGATCGATATCCATGGTGGCGATATCGAGACGTCGGTCATGCTGGCGCTTTGCCCGGAGCGGGTGGCGATGGAAAAAGCCGCCAACTTCCCCTCCCGCCAGAGCGATTTCGCCAGCCGTTTCAGGCATCTGCGTGCCTATGGTCCACACGCTTTCGGTTGGCTTATGGGCGACCTGAACCCGGATGGCGTTGCCGGAAACGCCGCCGCCGCCTCAGCCGAGAAAGGCGAAAGGATCATTTCCCATGCCGTTTCGGGCCTTGTCGAACTGCTTGAAGACGTCCACGCTTTTGACATAACGTTATTTCATAACAAAATTTGAAAAACTGCGCCGAAACCAGCCAGAATCCCTTTGAACTGCCCGAACGTCGCGCCTATATGGACGTCGACACTTATTCCTTGAGGCCTCAACCGGCCTTTCTCCACGCGAGGTTTCCATGACCGAAACAGCACCAGCCAAGCCCATTCCAGTCACCGTCCTGACGGGATATCTAGGCGCCGGCAAGACGACGCTTCTCAACCGTATCCTGTCCGAGAACCACGGTAAGAAATACGCTGTCATCGTCAACGAATTCGGCGAGATCGGCATCGACAACGATCTGATCGTCGAATCCGACGAAGAAATCTACGAAATGAACAATGGCTGCGTCTGCTGCACGGTGCGCGGCGACCTCATCCGCGTGGTCGAAGGCCTGATGCGCCGGCCCGGCCGATTCGACGGCATCATTGTCGAGACCACTGGCCTTGCCGATCCCGTTCCGGTCGCCCAGACCTTCTTCATGGATGACGACGTGCGCGCCAAGACCGAGCTTGACGCGGTGGTCGCACTTGTCGATGCCAAGCACCTGCCGCTGCGCCTGAAGGACAGCCGCGAAGCCGAAGACCAGATCGCTTTTGCCGATGTCGTTATCGTCAACAAGACCGATCTCGTTTCGCCGGAAGAAGTCGCCCGCATCGAGGATATCGTGCGCGCCATCAATCCCTCTGCGCGCATCTACAAGACCACCCGTTCCGGCGTCGATCTCGCCCGCGTTCTCGACCAGGGCGCCTTCAATCTGGAACGTGCGCTCGAAAACGATCCGCATTTCCTCGAGCACGGCCACGAGGATCACGCATGCGGTCCTGATTGCGACCACCACCACCATGATCATGGGCACGATCACGGCCATGACCACCATCATCACGACCATGATCACGCGCACCACGATCATGACCACGGCCACGATCACCACCACCATGGCGCCGCCTCCCCGATTCATGACGTAACGGTGCAGTCGGTGTCGCTGCGCGGCGGCGAAATGAACCCTGAGCGCTTCTTCCCGTGGATCCAGAAGGTCACCCAGACGGACGGCCCGAACATCCTGCGCCTCAAGGGCATCATCGCATTCAAGGGCGATGCGGAACGTTACGTGGTGCAGGGCGTGCACATGATCATCGAGGGCGATCACCAGCGCCCGTGGAAGGAAGGCGAAAAGCGCGAAAGCCGCCTTGTCTTCATCGGCCGCGAACTCGACCGCGAAAAGCTGGAAAAGAGCTTCAACGCCTGCCTTGCCACGGCTTGACATCCTTGACGGGGCACCGTGTCACCCTTGGTGTTTTCGGTGCCCTTCCTCACTTTCGACGTCATCCTCGGGCTTGACCCGAGGAGCCATTGCGGCCAGCATATGGATGGTCGAGTGATCCCCGGGTATGACCCGAGGACCGACCTTGACGCCACGGGTTGAAACCGCACCAACGGGTCTTCCCGACCTGGTCTGCGACCGAAATCCATCAATGACAAACACATAGACGAAAGACCGATGCCCCATGCCGACTGTTGCCCCGCTTGATATCGAAGGCCACGTGGTCTCGACCCATTTTCTCGGCGACATTCCGCTGTTTGCCACCGCCGCCGGCACCATTCACCGGCTGGATGGCGGCGAGAAGGTCACTGAGGCGCATGAGGGTCTGCTGACCTGCATCCGCGATCCCTATAGCGCCACGCTGCTTTCCGGCGGCGAGGACGGGCGCGTGCTGCGCATTGGCCATGATGGCAGCCTCAGCGAGATCGCCAATGTGCCGCGCAAATGGGTGGGCGTCGTTGCGGGCGGACCGCAGAAGGCGGTCGCTTATGGTGTCGGCAAGTCCAGCTTCGTGCGCCTCTCGGACGGCACGGTCAAGGAATTCAAGGAAGAACGCACGGTGGAGGCAATAGCCTTCGCGCCCAAGGGCCTGCGCATTGCCGTTGCACGCTATAACGGCGTGACGCTGCATTGGGTGGCGAGTGCAGGCGATCCGGTCGATCTGGAATGGAAAGGTGCCCATACCGGCGTCACCTTCTCGCCTGACGGTAAGTTCCTCGTCACCACCATGCAGGAAAACGCCCTGCATGGCTGGAAGATGGAGGCCACCAAGGGCGGCATGGAAGCCCGCCATATGCGCATGACGGGTTATCCCGCCAAGGTGAAATCCGTTTCGTGGTCGGCAAAGGGCAAGTGGCTCGCCTCATCAGGTGCCCCGGCCGCGATCGTCTGGCCGTTTTCTGGCAAGGACGGCCCGATGGGCAAGGCACCCGAAGAACTCGGCAGCCGCGCCAACATCATGGCTACCAATGTCGCTTTTCACCCGCTGGAAGATGTGCTGGCCATTGGCTTCATTGACGGCATGATCCTTGGCGTGCGGCTTGCGGATGGCAAGGAAGCCCTGCTTCGCCGCCCCGGCAAGGGCGCCATTACCGGCATGGACTGGAGCGCCACCGGCAAACTGCTCGCATTTGCCTCCGAGGCAGGCGACTGCGGCATTGTCGATATTTCGGCGTAAGGACAGCAACAGGCGCACGTCCGGTTTCGACGGATGGCTCGATACGGCTCAATATCCGCCCTCATTCCTCTGTTCGTCACGGGAATCTAGCCAGCCCAAGTCCTTGGGCTGAAAGGGGCTCTTTTCGGACGCAGACGCGCATCGACTGGATTCCTGTGACAAGCACAGGGATGAGGGCTGATAGGTGTCAGCGCCAGAAACCTCGGCGTTGTCTCGCTATTCGCTGACCTGACGCCGCGTCAGGAACAGCAGCAGCAGGGCTGCCCCTGCACCAACCGAAGCAAGTCTGATCGACGTACCGAAGCTTGCATATTGCGACACAAACCCCATAAGCGGCACCGCAAACAACCCGGCAAGGAAAATGGAATTCATGTAGAGCGCGGTCGCCCGCGCGGTGCGTCCGCGCGCAAAGCCCTGCACGAAGGTGAGGCACGTGCCGGCGCAAAGCCCGTAATAGGCCCCTTCAAGTGCTGCTCCGAACAACATGGCCGGAAGGGTCTGGACCGAGGCTATGACGTTGAAGGCGACGATTGCCATCACCGCAGAGATGCAAAGAAGGATGCGGGCGCTGACCCGGCGCATGATCCTTGGCGCAAGCAGGATCAGCAGAACCTCCATCGCGCATTTGACGCTGAGCGACAGGCCCGGCACGTAATCCGGCAGGCCCACCTCGCGCACCAGAAATACCGGCAGGGCCGAGGCGCACAGGGCGTGGGCGAAAGACATGCAGAAGCTGGCCGCTGCCGCCATCAACAATGGCAGGTTGCGCCGCGTATCGTTGTCGCCCTCTTTCCGTCGTTCCATCGGGCACGTCTGGCCGCGCGGCACGAAGGCAAGGGCAAGACCGCCCCAGATGGCCGCCATCAGCATGGCATTCATGAACACGGCCTGCGCACCGGCAAGATCGAGGATCAGATAGGCGGCGGCCGGAAGCAGCATCCATGCCAGCGACACCATTGTCCGCAGAAAGGCGTTATAGGCAGGTGCATCCAGTGCTTTTACCCGGCCATAATAGCGACCATAACTGAAAATCAGGGTACTGGCGGCGTTGGAAAGCCCCATTCCCGTTGCCGTCACCGCCACGAGCAATGCCAGATGCCCGGAGGTCGCCGCCGCCGCTGCGATAAAAGCACCAAACACAGAGAGCAGCAGCAATGGCCGCACCCGCACACCGGCATCGACACGTTCGCCATAAGTGCGGCTGGCGATGATCGAAGCAACCATTGCCGTCACGCTGTAGAGACCAAGCGTGGCCGGCGGGTGACCAAGGACCTGTATGATGTAAAAACCGATAAATGGCACAACAGCCGCATTGGTGCCGCCGGCGATGAAGACCAGCACGGCAATCATATAGGCCTGACGATCAAAAACGCCCGGCGAGGTGTTTTTCTGTAGCATGGGAGAATCGACTGGAGATCGGCAGCGGGAAGTGGATTGATGCCACCATCACACCAAAAGGGTATGCTGTTCAAGCCCGAGCGGAAGGCGATGTGTGTTTTCGTTCCTCACGAAGCACACCACCCCTGTTTCCTTAAGCACCGGGGCGTCGCAGCGCTTGCGCCGCCCCTTGTCGAAGACGGAAAAACCGTCAGAACTTCACGCCAAGGCCAACCTTGACGACATGTTCGCTGACATCGCCGGTCGAAGTGATCGGACCGGTATGGTAGGTTGCCTTGCCGAAGTCGTTGTAACGATATTCGACGCGTCCAAACAGGTTGTTGGTAAAGGCATAGTCTACACCCGCGCCGACCGTCCAGCCGTGCAGCACCTTGCTGTCCTCACCGAAGGGCGCCTTCACTTCGCTGTCCGTCGCGGTGTAGCCGGCAGCGGTGTAGATCAGCGCCCGGTCGATCGCATAACCGCCGCGCAGACGCGCGGAGCCGTTCAGGCCTGCGGAAACCTCGCTGGTGACGATGGTCTTGTCGCCCCAGGCATAACCGAGATCGCCCTCGACACCCAGAATGATGGAGGGGGCCACTTCAGCGTTATAACCAGCGAAACCGGAAAAACGGCCGCCGTCAAATTCATGCTTCGTGGTGACACCGAAAGTGGTCGACTTCACGCGGTTCCAGCCATAACCGGCGGAGGCACCGACATAAACACCGTCCCAGGAAAAGGCAGGCGCAACATCGTTGACGACCGGTGCCGCTGGAATATCGCCGACGGCGTCGGCGGCAACGGATGCGTCAGAAAGAATGCCGAGCAGGCCGAGGGCGAGAAGAGATTGTTTCAACATGCGATAGCTCCTTGAAAATACCATCCCGGCACCTGCGTGATGCGAGTTTTCGCGACCAGAAACGCAGCGTAATGACGGGGTTGACGCACCCCTAGATTGAAGAACATCGTGGTTAAAATCGAGTAAACGGCACGGACAAAAAGGCCCTTGCAGAACGTATTCCCGTTAATATTGCCAATATTTATCAAATATAAATCAGAACTCACGCGGATGATCCCGAACCGTGAGTCCCGACATATGACGACAGCGATCGCGTCACAAAACCCTCATGAGTAGTGGCCATCCCGCAGTTTTGTGTGTGCAGTCATTGGCGGCCACACAAAAAAAAGGGAGCCCGAAGGCCCCCTTGCAGTCATGCGATGCGCCGTTTGTTATTTCCGGAAGCACCGTGTGTCATACACACGTAGCTGGAGGACAGCTTCCGGCTTATATCCTGCGCGCATCGTTCACGCCGAAAATCCCTGTCGATTTTCGATCTGCACCATTAGTGGCGACGCTTTTTGCCGCCATCGTTCTTGTTGTCGATGACATCGACGGAAGTCTTGTTGCCGTTGAGAAGGCCATTCAGGATACCGGTCTTGTTGCCGTTCAGAATCCCGTTATTGGACAGGATACCGCTGACACCCAGATCGATGCTTGGCGACACGACGACGAGTGCGCCGCCCTTGTTACTGTTTCCGGACAGGATACCGCCCAGCAGACCACCGGCATTGGCTTGACCAACGGAAGCGACAGTAAGAACAGCGGCTATGCAAGCAAATTTGGCAATCATTTCTCTCTCCTCTTATGTTTGATCACGCCCCATGGCGTAGTCGAACTGTATATTTAGAGGATTCTAATTCAAGCAAAGCCTAATATTACAATAAACAATTAACTTTAATACTGGTGATTTTAATCAAGTTTTACGCGATTGGCGCCGGTCTATTCTCCTGGAATTTCCGTGGAATACACCATGAATTCCGGCCTCGACAATATATCGCCCCTGAAACTTTATTAACCATCCAAATATAAGATATTGCTTAATTAGAGACCGGAGATGCAAATGCGGCTGGGAGGATACATCGCGCTTGTTCTTGGGCTTGCCTGCACCTGCGGTGCGCAGGCGGGGGAAAACGCCGATGATCACAATATCACCTATAAAACCGGCATCGGCTACGACACCAATTACTTCGGCGATACCAACCGGCTGAAGGCGATTTCGCTGCGCGCCGGCTTCGGGCTTAACGGAAAGTTCGTGCTTGATGGCACGGAACTGCGTTATTCGCTCGAGCATGAGGAGGTTCGCCTCCCCCGTTACCGTTTTGCCAATGAACACAACACCATTGCCAGCCTGGGGCTGACCAGGCGTCTGTCGGAGCGGCTGGAATGGGCCGTGGAACTGCGTGGCACACGCAGCGATGCCGGCGATATCTTCCTGCATCTGCCGGAAGAAGACATCGGTTACCGGCGACTGGACCACAAGCTGGAGGCATCGACACAGCTCGGCATCCTTGCTCTTGGCGGAAAGAACACGCTGACGGCGGGTTTTGCCAGCCTGATGAAAGGCAGGGCGCGTTTTCGTCCGGCCTATTTCGAGCCCACCCGCCTGGAGGCCAATGAAGCGCTCTTGTCGCTCAAGGCCGAACATGTGCGCCCGCTGGCCGGCGGCGAGGCCGGACTGACAATTGCTTATGACCGCATTGTCGTGCCGGAAAGCCAGCAGGAGAAATACGAGCGTTTTCCGGCCAGCACGTTGCGGGGATCACTTGCCTACGGTTACAAGTTCTCCGAACGCTTCGCCGTTCTGGCCGAAGGGGGCCTGACGACCATTTCCGGCGACGATATCAGCGACAAGGTGAAGCGCACCCGGCCCTATCTCAGGGCCGAAGCCGAGGTGAAGGCTACCGACCGCATCGCCTTCGGTGCTGGCTTCTCCCAGGATTACGCGCTTTTCGACCCTGATGATCCCATTGCCGAGTTCCACCGCCGTTGGCAGTTCGTGGTTAAAAGCAAGCTCACCGACAAGGTGGGGCTGGACCTGGCGCTGCAGCGTGTCCACAAGGACTGGATCTATTACAATTACGACACCAGCGAACGAAGGCTGGTGGCCACACTGTCCTTCGACACCGGCAAGAACAGCAAGCTGGAGGTGGAATTCAACCGCCTTCTGCATGGCGAGCGCGACACCGACCTGTCCTATAGCGGATCGAGCGTCACCTCGCGTTTCACCGGCACCTTCTGAAACATAGGGCAGCCACATCACCAAAGCGCATATCAGGTCGAAATTCGGTCCCAATTTCTGCTAGAATCCAGCTCCGAGATTCGAAGGCAGGACAGACCGGATAATGAACAGACGACTTTTGCTCCTTGCGGCTGGCCTGACCTCCATTCCCGTTGCCGCCGCGGCACATCCGCATATTTTCGCCGAAGCGCGCATGGAAATCGTCGAGGGGCCGAACGGTACCATCCAGGAGGTGCGCAACATCTGGCGTTTCGACGAGATGTTCTCGGCAAGCGTGGTGATGGATTACGACAAGAACGGCGACCTGAAGCTGGACAAGAATGAGCTGGCCGAAATCGGCAACACCGTGCGTGAATCGCTCGGCGAATATTCCTATTACACCTTCATTACCGCCAACGGAAAACAGGTGGATTTCGCAAAGCCCGACACCATTCATGTGGACTACAAGGACAAGCAGATCCTGATGTTCTTTTCCGTCAAGCCAAACACGACGCTTTCCATCAAGGGCAAGCTCAGCTTCGGCGCGTGGGACCCGACCATGTATACGGCGATCGATTTTGCGAAAGACGGCGATCTGGCGACCGTCGGCAAGGATCTCGCCGCCTGCAAGCACCATGTCGTGCGTCCCGACCCGGACGAGGTGATCTCACAAAACCAGAGTTCGCTCACCGACGCCTTCTTCAACGACCCGACCGGCACCGACATGACCAAACTCTTCGCCACCCGGCTGGAGGTGACATGCTGAGCCGAAACGGGCGCCTTTGCGGACACCTGACCATCGTCGCGATCTGCGTGCTGGCTGTGGCAGGTGCTGCCCATGCGCAATCGCCGCTCGGCATAGGCTCGGCCGAGCCGTCCTTTGCCCCTGGCGGGCCGTTCGCGCCGCTGATGCAATGGATCAACGTGCACCAGCAGATGTTCTACCGGGCGCTGACCGGTGCCCTGAAAGCCATGCGCGAAGACAATTGGGCGATGGCATCGCTGGTTGGCCTCTCCTTTGCATACGGGGTCTTTCATGCCGCCGGTCCTGGCCACGGCAAGGCTGTCATCTCTTCCTATATGATCGCCAATGAAACGCAGCTGAAACGCGGCATTCTCATTTCCTTCATTTCAGCACTCATTCAGGGCGCAATGGCCATCGGCCTCGTTGTCGCAGCCTGGCTCGTGCTGCGCGGCACCTCCATCACCATGACGAAAGCCACGCAGGCAATGGAGATCGCCAGCTTTGCCATGGTGGCGCTGTTCGGCGCCTGGCTTCTGCTACGCAAGCTCTGGTCGCTGCGCATCCGGCGCGTACCGGTTGCAGCCTTCGCGGTTGCGGGGGAAGCAACAGCAGTCAGAACCACGGGCATGGGCACGGGCCTCAGGTTTCAGGGCAAGCCGGTTTTCGCGGACCACGCCCATAGCGGCACAGGTGATCTTTGCGTCTCCTGCGGAAAATCGCACGCGCCCGATCCGCTGCTTCTCAAAGGCAAGAATTTCAGCCTGCACGAAGCGTGGTCGGCGATCATCGCAGTTGGCCTGCGGCCATGCTCCGGTGCCATCATCGTCATGAGCTTTGCGCTCTTGAACGGGATTTTTCTCGGCGGCGTGCTTTCCGTGCTTGCCATGTCGCTGGGTACCGCCATCACCGTATCGCTGCTTGCCATCATGGCCGTCTCGGCCAAGGGGCTTGCCGTGCGCTTCGCCGGCCCCGGAAGCCGCAGGGCAGCGGGCATCAGCCACGCGATCGAGATTGCCGGTGCGCTGTTCGTGCTTTTGATGGGCCTTATGCTGCTTGGTGCGTCGCTTCAGTTCTGACTGTCGCGGCGGCGCTGGTAGCGGGCGCGCAGCCAGAACAGCAGGAAAAAGCACAGCACCACCACCGAGCCAAAAGCCGCGGCAAGAAAGGGCGAATAATCCCCCAGCCACAGCATGATTTTCGGCATCACGTAAAACACCAGCCCAAAACCAAGGATGATGCCAGCGGCGGCAAGGCCCGGCGACCAGTCTTTACGGCCAGAGCCAGCCTTCTTTTCAGGCGTGGTCATGGGCGAGCTCCGCGCGGATATCCTCAAGCTTGCGCTTCTGCGCGCCATCGGCCGTGAAATTCTCCGGCGAAAGCCAGATTTCAAACGCCTTGCCAATCAACGGCCATTCGCCGTCGATCATGGAAAACCACGCCGTATCGCGGTTGGCACCCTTGGAGATCATGTGCTGGCGGAACACACCCTCGAAGGTGAAGCCGTAACGCTTCGCCGTGATCTTGGAGGGTTCGTTTTGATTGTGGCATTTCCACTCGTAGCGGCGGTAACCCAGATCCTCGAAAACGTGTTTCGCCATCAGATAATGCGCTTCGGTCGAAAGCGGCGAGCGCTTCATCCTGGCGCCATGGGCAACCGAACCGACCTCGACCACGCCATTGGCGGGATCGGGCCGCATGTAGCTTGCCATTCCCACGACGTCACCGGTGGCATTTTCAACGAAAACCAATGTCACCCAGTTGAGTTTATCACCCGCGTTGACAAGCCAGTCACCAAAGGCTGCAGCATCGGCAAAGCCGCTTTGCGGGAAATATTTGAGAAGCGCATTGACCCCCTCACCACCAAGCGCAGTCCAGAGCCTTGCAAGATGCCTGTCGCGATCAAACGTTTCCGCCGTCACATAACGGCCCTTCAGCGTCACCGGCTGCGGCGCCGGACATCCCTTAAAATCACTCAGATCGCGCATTCTCTTCCCCGTTGTCTGGGAGAAGGATTAGGCCAAGCGGGGCTGGATGACAACAGTGCATATACGGCAGGGGGGCGTGGTTCACCCCCCTGTTCTAACCTCAAACCTTCGCCGCCACCACCGTCGACTCGATATGATCGACCAGCGCATCGGGCAATCCCAACCGCCCGGCAAGCAGATCGAGATAACCGCGCTCAGCCCGCGTATCGGCCTCTATGGCAAGACGCGAGGCGGTGTAGATTTCCACCTTCTGCTCCTCTGTGCGGGCAGCAGCCACCAGTGCGTCGATATCCAGCGGATCGGCCAGTTCCTTTTCGAGGAACCGCTCGGCTTCAGTGTCGAGGCCGGACACCTGCACCTTATCCATGATGTTGGCGCGCTCTTTTTCGTCGATATGGCCGTCTGCCTTGGCAGCGGCAATCATCGCCTGGATGAGTTTCAGCGCAAAATCGTTGGAAAGGGCGGGGGACTGCGGATGGAAGGCGGAATCGGCGGGCGGGGCGAGAAGCTCCGGCTCGGGTTTTGGAGCTACTTCAGGCGCCTGCCCGGATTTGTAATTCTTGTAGGCGAGATAACCGAGACCGGCGATGGCCGCTACGCCGCCGATGGTGGCGACATTGCCGGCGAGCTTGCGGCCGGTCTTGGTGCCTAGAATGGCGGCGGCAAGCGCACCGGCCTTCATCGGATTGTTCTTGGCGATATCGGCGGCCTGCCCGGCTCTGTCACGGACGCTTCCCGAAAGGCCCGGCACCTGTGAGCCGAGGAATTGTTCAAGAAGCTTCTTGGCGTCGAACATCAAAATCTCCTGTGAGGGTAAAGTCTACACGGGAAGATAGGGAGCCATGGCACGAATACAAATGACAAACCCGCTCACGCCTTCGTGAACGGGCTTGAAGAAGTAGTAGATCAGCCGCGCAGTGCTGCGGCTTCGGCGGCGAGCCTGGTGATGCCGGCCCAGTCAGCCGTTGCCACCAGTTCGCGCGGAGCAACCCAGGAACCGCCGACACAGACGACGTTCGGCAGGGAAAGATAGTCATTGGCATTCTTCAGCGAGACGCTGCCGGTCGGGCAGAACACCGTGCCGGCGAGCGGCGAGGACAGTGCCTTGAGGTATGGCGCGCCACCGGCCTGTTCCGCCGGGAAGAACTTCAGCACCTTGTAGCCTTCGTCGCGCAGCGCCATGACTTCGCTTGCCGTGGCGGCCCCAGGAAGAAGCGGCACGTTGGAGGCGCGCGCAGCTTCCAGCACGCTTTTGTTGATGCCTGGGCTGACGATGAAGGTGGAACCGGCTTCGGCGGCCGCCTCGAAATCTTTGGCGTTGAGGATGGTGCCGGCGCCGACATGGGCGCCCTCCACTTCCGCCGCAACCGCACGGATGGCATCGAGTGCCGCCGGCGTGCGCATGGTGATCTCGATTGCCTTCAGGCCACCTGCGACCAGAGCGCGCGCGAGCGGCACGGCGGAGGCAGCATCATCCACGATCAGCACCGGCACGACCGGCTGCAGCTTGAGGATGGAGAGCAGTTTTTCGGAGTCCTGGGCCAAGATAAGCCTCCCTTGCGCGATTGAAACGATTGAAATCCGGTTTATCGATTAGCCTGCCCCGGCCTTGATGTCGAGGCATGGCAAGACCATTTTTATCCAGATACTTCAATCTATTCGCTTCTTTATGACGTCTTCATGCGATAATCTGGCGCACCGGTTTACGGAGACAGCATGGCCAAGGAAATCGAGCGGAAGTTTCTGGTTGCAGGCGATGAATGGCGTAATGAAGTGACGCGTAGCATGGCTTTCCGGCAGGCATATGTCGCCTCGCTGGAAAATCGTTCGGTCCGGGTCAGGATCGTCAACGGGCTTGACGCGACACTGACCATCAAGATCGGCGCGAGTTCGCTCGTCCGTGATGAATATGAATATTCCATTCCACTGAATGACGCGGAAGAATTGATGGCCAGCGCCCCCGGCGTGGTGATCGAGAAGATGCGCCACACGGTTGATCACGGTGGATTCACTTGGGAAGTCGATGTTTTCGAGGGTAAATACAAGGGGCTGATCGTGGCGGAGGTAGAGATGGACGACGAGAACGCCAACCCCGATCTGCCCTCCTGGCTTGGCAAGGAGGTAACGGGCGACCGTCGCTTCTCCAACCAGTCGCTCGCCATGGACTGTCCCCACGGAGACTTGGCGGATGCCCTTCAGGATTGACCCGAACAAACCGTTCGACGATGAAATCCGCCGCGCGGGACTGGAACTCATCGAAGAGGCGATAATCAGCCTTCGCGACCAGCCTTCCGGGCGCCATGAGGCGGTGCACGATGCCCGCAAGCGGTTCAAGCGGCTGCGCGCCCTCTACCGCCTCGTCGCCAGGGCAGCACCCGATTTCAGCAAAGAGGAAAACGCCCGCTTTCGCGACATCGCCCGCTCGCTCGCTTTTGCGCGGGAAGCGACGGCGCTCGTGGAGACGGTGGAGTATCTCGAGACTTTCGCGGCCTCCACGACGCAAGGAAAGGCGCTGCGATCGATCGCGACAGTCCTGCGCAAGCGCCGCGACCACGCCATCGAACATGAGGCAGGTCTCGACGAGGCCATTGCGGCCGCCATCGCCGGCTGCGAGGAAGCAAGCAAGAAGCTGAAGGCAGTGTCGCTGCCGGACGAGCTTAAGGATGTGACAAGGCTGGTGAAGACCGGGTGGGCGAAGCAGAGGAAGAGGGCGCGTAAAGCACTTGCCGACTGCCATGAGCAGGCCGACGTCGAACATTTCCACGAATTGCGCAAGGCGGGCCAGGCCTACTGGATGCATCTCGGCCTTCTGCGCCGCCTCTGGCCATCGGCCATGCGCGCCAAGCGGGCCGACACCAAGCGGCTGGTCGACATCCTCGGCCACGAGCACGATCTTTCGGTCCTTGCAGCCTTTGCGGACCGGGAACCGGAGCGTTTCGGCAATGGCGAGCGACTGGCTCTGCTTCTCGATGCAATCATTCAGAGGCAGCAGGCGCTGCGCGGAGATGGCCTTGAGCTGGCAAACGAAGTCTTCTCCGAATCCGCCAGAACCGAAAGCCGCATCGTCGGCCTTTTATGGCGGCAGGCGGCGAAGTAGACCGGAAAGCCCGAAGAGACTGAGAATTTGACGATTTTCAAAATACCGGCAGCGGCGGATAAATATTGATTTGCGGCCGCCGCCGCTGTATTTCAGCGCCCATGACCGACACCACCATTCTCCCCCGCCCGGAAGCCGTCCCTCACCCCACTGGCGATTTTCTCGTGGCTGCGCTTTACCATTTCGCCCGCCTGCCGCGGTTTGAAAGCCTGCGCGACGAGCTGTTTCAGCTTTGCCGGGAAAACGGCGTCAAGGGCACGCTGCTTCTGGCGGCGGAAGGCATCAATGGCACCATTGCCGGGCCGGATGCGGGTGTGCGCGCCATACTTGCCTTCCTGCGTGCGCAGCCGGAATTTACGGCGCTGGAACATAAGGAAAGCCGGGCATCGAACATGCCCTTCGTGCGCATGAAGGTGAAGCTCAAGAAAGAGATCGTCACCATGGGCGTGCCGGATATCGATCCCAACCGCATCGTCGGCACCTATGTCGATCCGCGCGACTGGAACTCGCTGATCTCCGACCCGGACACCATCGTCATCGACACCCGCAACGACTACGAGACCGCGATCGGTCTCTTCAAGGGCGCGGTGGACCCGAAGACCAAGACCTTCCGCGAGTTTCCCGACTGGGTAAAGAACAATCCCGGCCTGCACAACAAGCCGAAGATCGCCATGTATTGCACCGGCGGCATCCGCTGCGAAAAGGCGACCGCCTTCATGAAGGAACAGGGGTTCGATGAGGTCTTTCACCTCAAGGGTGGCATCCTGAAATATCTGGAAGAGGTGCCGGAAGAAGAGAGCCTGTGGGAAGGCGCCTGCTTCGTGTTTGACGAGCGCGTCTCCGTCGTCCACGGTCTTGCCGAAGGCGATCACAAGCTCTGCCACGCCTGCCGCAACCCGATCACATCGCAGGTGCGCCAATCCCCGTTGTTCGAGGAAGGTGTGTCCTGCCCAAGCTGTTACGACGACCGGACAGAAGAGGACCGCCAGAGGTTCCGCGACCGGCAGCAGCAGATCGAACTGGCAAAGAAGCGCGGCGAGCGCCATCTGGGGCGCTAAAGCGGATCGGCATCCAGTCACGGCACGTCTTCACGGTTAGAAGGCTCTTACGCGATTAACGACTTGATCGCTCTGGCCCCCGGATGAGGTCCGGGGTGACGGAGTGTGGATCACCCTTTTGCCCCTGCCCGAAGCGCAAACAGCGGTGCCGTCTGCTCCTCCAGCATGGCGGTAATCTCTTCAGCGGCGACGGGTTTTGAGAACAGGTAGCCCTGCAATTCGTCACAGCCACACAGATGCAGGATAGCCGCCTGTTCTTCGGTCTCGACGCCCTCCGCCGTGACCGGAATATCGAGAGATTTCGCAAGCGCCACGGTTGCCTGCAACATTTCCAGCGACCGCCCGCCCTGTTCCAGGGCCATGACCAGCGACCGATCGATCTTCATGCGGTCGAAACCAAAGCGGCGCAGATATCCGACGCTGGCGAAACCGGCTCCGAAATCGTCGAGCGCTATATGCAGGCCAAGCTGTTTCAGCTTGTCGATTGCCGCACTTGCCCGCTCCGGATTCTGGATGAAATAGCCCTCGGTCATTTCCAGCCGCAGCCTTGCGGTCGGCGTCTGCGTGGCGGCGAGAATATCCGCCACGTTGCCGGAAAAGGCCGGATTGCGGAACTGAACGGGTGAAATATTCACCGAGAGCTTGATGGAGGGCCATTGACCTGCCGTCTCGCAGGCCTTGCGCAGCACCAGCAGGCCGAGTCGCTCGATAAGGCCACTGGTTTCGGCAGCGGCGATGAAGATATCCGGGGGCACGAAGCCGTATCCCGGCCTTTGCCAGCGGGCAAGCGCCTCCACCCCGGTGATACTGCGCGTGGCGGCATTGACGACCGGCTGGTAGACCACCGATATCTCGTCATTCAGGATGGCATAACGCAGATCGGCCTCAAGCTGCAGCTTTTCCTCGCGCAGCGCATCCATTTTCAGCTCGTAGGCGACATAACGCCCACGCCCGTTTTCCTTGGCCTGATACATGGCCATGTCGGCGCGGCGCAGCAGTTCCTCACCGTTGATATCACCGGCTCTGGAGACGGAAGTGCCGATGCTGCAACCGATGCTCGCCACCCGCTCGCCGATGCTGAACGGCTCGGTGAACAGTTCGAGCAGCGCCTGGCAGAGCTTGCGGCCTTCCGACCACACGTCGTTGCCCTGAATGGCGATGGCGAATTCGTCGCCGCCGAGCCGCGCGAGCACGGCATCTTCCGGCACAAGCACCCTGAGCGCCGCCGCAACGCCCTTGATCAGCCGATCGCCGGCAGCGTGACCGTAGGAATCGTTGATCTCCTTGAAACCATCAAGATCGAGGTAAAGCAGCTTGATATCGGTCTTGTCGTGGCGGGCCTTGCCCACCATGCGGTTCAGCTTGGAAAACAGCCCGGCGCGGTTGCTGAGCCCGCTCAGACGATCGCGCAGCGCCTCTTCCCTCGCCGCCGCCTCGTCGGCCTTCAGCCGGTCGAGCGTCGCCGAACCGATGATGAGAAGTACGAGAAAGAACGTTCCGGCAATGCCGAGTGCCGTGAAGACGACCGGCCGGGCCTCATGGAAGCTCACGTCCCCCGGCAGCTGGGAGCGCCAGACGAGCCGCGCCAGCACATCACCAAGCGGATTGACGACATCCACATGGTTGGTCGCCGGTCCGTCGCCATATTGCAGTTGCAGACCATCGATGACGTAATTGCGGGCCAGCTTGTCTACCGTCGCCTGTTTGAGATGACGGGCGAAAATCAGATATCGCCGCTCGGATCCAACCGGAGGCAAGACCCCGGATTTGAGCCGCACCAGCGCGACCCCCGTAGCCGCGACGCCGTCGCGGGTTTTCACGAAACCGGTGACCTGCGACGCGATGCCGGGACGCATGGAGCGCACCCGTTCGATCATCTCCTTGAGGCCTTCTGCGAAATAGTCATGGGGCTTCCAGGCAACCGGCTTGCCGTTCTGGTAGGCCATGCGGACCTTGCCGTCTTCGTCGAGGACGACGGCGGTATCGAAAAGATCGCTGTTGACCGTCATCTCGCCATAATTGCTCGCCACCCAGTCGAACCTGTCGGGGGCGTAGACATAGTCGGCAGCATCGTCCCAGGCGGCGTAGTCGTTCAGCGTCGCGCCAAGCTGGTCGCGGAAGGTGACAAGGGCGCCCGCCGTTGTCTCGCGCGAGCGGGCATTGTCGAGCGAGTTCGCCCTTTCCCTGACCTGGCTCAGAGCAGACAAGACCAGCGCGGTGACAATGAGAAGCACCAGCGCAAATGTGGACAATACGACGCCGACGGCGGTTCTACGCCCGACCGGCAAATATTCCCCAATGTTTCGCGGCGCAATCCGCATAAAATCCCCTTCGAAAGCATCATCTTGCGAAGGAAACATTCAAAAGCCGTTAAGTTGGATTGTGGCGACGCCACAAAAAACAACGGGTATAAAACGACAGTAGGGGTGAAAAAGAGAAAAATTCTCCCCACAATGGTGGGGGATTTTCATAAAAACCGCGGATGCGTTCGCCCCGCAAACAAAAAACCTCCCCCGCGAACGGGAGAGGCTGCAACTTCAATCGTGTCAGGCCTGATTACCAGGATGGAATGACCGTGCCGTTGAACTTCTCCAGAATGAAGGCCTTCACTTCCGGGCTGTGGTAGGATTCCACCAGCGTCTTCACCCACGGCTTGTCCTTGTCCTGCGCACGAACGGCGATGACGTTTGCGTAAGGGGACTTTTCGCTTTCGATGGCGATGGCGTCCTTCTTGGGGTTCAGGCCTGCTGCCGTGGCATAATTGGTGTTGATGACCGACGCGTCGGTGTCATCCAGCGAGCGCGGCAACTGCGCAGCGTCAAGTTCGACGATCTGGATGTTCTTCGGGTTTTCGGTGATGTCGGCAGGCGTTACCTTCAGACCGGCTTCTTCCTTGACCTTGAGCACACCCTTGGAAGCGAGAACGAGAAGCGCACGGCCGCCATTGGTCGGGTCGTTCGGAATACCGACCGTCGCGCCGTCCTTCAGCTCGTCAAGGCTCTTCACCTTCTTCGAATAAACGCCCATCGGGGTGGTGATGGTGGTGCCGACGCTGACGAGATCGAACTTGCGGTCAGCGATCTGGTTGTCGAGGTAAGGCTGGTGCTGGAAGGAGTTGGCCTGAAGCTCACCGTCTGCCAGTGCCTGGTTCGGCACGACGTAGTCGGAGAACTCGACGATATCGATGTCCAGTCCCTTGGCGGCGGCGATCTTCTTGACCTGTTCCATGATCTGCGCGTGCTCGGCAGGTGTAACACCAATCTTGATGGTTTCGGCCAGCGCCTGACCGGCGGTAAAGAGAGCGGCGAGCGAAGCCGCGAGGATGATTTTCTTCATGGATGTCTCCTTGGGTTTGTTGTTCTTGGGTTTGTTGTTCTTGAACGGTTTTATCAGTTCTTGCGGGTGCGCTTGTCGAAGCTGCGGGCAAGCCGGTCGCCGGCGCTCTGCACGAGTTGCACGAGCACGATCAGCACCAGCACCACGACCAGCATCACGTCAGGCATGAAGCGCTGGTAGCCGTAGCGAATGCCGAGATCACCCAGCCCGCCGCCGCCGACAGCACCGACCATGGCCGAATAACCGATGAGGCTGACGAGCGTGAGGGTAAGCGCCAGCGTGATGCCCGGCTTTGCTTCCGCAAGCAGGACCTTGGTGACGATCTGCAACGGTGTTGCGCCCATGGCGCGGGCCGCTTCGATCAGGCCCTTGTCGACTTCGCGGATCGCCGCTTCCACCAGCCGCGCGATGAAAGGCACGGTGGCAACCGTCAGCGGCACGATGGCCGCACTGGTGCCGATGGAAGTGCCAGCGACCAGCCGCGTGAAGGGAATGATCGCCACCACCAGAATGATGAAGGGCGTGGAGCGCGCCGCATTGACGACAAGGCCGAGGATGCGGTTCGTCATCGGCGCGGGGAAGAGTTCGCCTTTGCCGCTGGTGGCAAGGAAAACGCCCATCGGCACGCCGATGATGGAGCCGACGATGCCGGCGACCGCGACCATGTGCAGCGTCTGCAGAAGACCCTTCGACAGAAGGTTGAAAAGCATATCAGGCGACATAACCGAGCACCTCCGTGTGAAGACCGGTCTCAGTATAAAAGCGGCCGGCGCGGGCGGTGGTTTCCGCCGTGGCCGGATAGGACACAACCAGCGAGCCGAATGGTTCGCCGGAAATTTCCTCGATGGTGCCGGCAAGGATGTTCACGTCAGGACCGATTTCCGCAACAAGACGCGCGGTCAGCGGCTGGAATGCCGTTTCGCCGAAGAACACCAGCCGCACGAGAACGCGGTCACCCTCCTCGGCTTCCGGCTTCAACCCTGATGTAACCCAGTGCGGCAGCTTAACCCCGACCGAGGACGACAGCAGGCTGCGGGTCGTCTCGTGTTTCGGCGCGGTGAAAATATCGAAGGTGCGCCCCTCCTCCACGATCAGGCCCCTGTCGATGACGGCGACCTGCGAGGCGATGGTCTTCACCACCTCCATCTCGTGGGTGATGAGCAGCACTGTCAGCCCAAGTTCGGCATTGATGCGCTTCAGGAGTTCAAGGATGGACTGGGTCGTCTCCGGATCGAGCGCGGACGTCGCCTCGTCCGACAACAGCAGCTTGGGTTGCGTCGCAAGCGCTCGGGCGATGCCGACACGCTGCTTCTGCCCACCCGACAGTTCCGCCGGATAACGCTTCGCCTTGTCGGAAAGGCCGACGAGTTCGAGCAGCGGCGTTACCCGCGTTTCGATCTCTTTTTTACCGAGACCGGCAATTTCTAGCGGCAGCGCCACATTGTCGAAAGCGGTGCGCGACGACAGAAGATTGAAGTGCTGGAAGATCATGCCGACGGAACGGCGAAGGGTCCTCAGACTCTTCTCATCAAGGGCGGCAACATCGACGCTGTCGACGACCACCCGGCCGGACGACGGTTTTTCAAGGCCGTTGGCGAGGCGGATGAGGGTGGATTTGCCGGCACCAGAGCGGCCGATTATGCCGGTGATGGAACCCTTCGGCACGACATAGTCAATGCCGGCGAGGGCTGCGAAGCCCGGCTTGCCATCGCTGCCGCCAAAGGTCTTGGTCACGCCTTCAAACGTTACCATCGCGTCCTTGGCAGTCTGCGGTGCGCGCGCGAGCGATGTCGCGTTGGATGAAAAACTCATTGGGAACTCTGCGAAAACTCTTGACGGATCGGGTCTCAAAAAATCCTGTTGCGGTGCTGAACCGCTCTCTTCATGCAGCCTTCCGGCACATTCGATGACAGCTGATTTTCCGGGTCATTTCGTCAGGCTTTCACTCAGAAATGCCGGGGATCGGCAATTCGATGGCGCATACTTGCCCGCAGGCGCCATCTTTTAACAGGGATGATTTTTCAATTATCTGAAATCAGAGAAAAAATCTACCGCAAAGCCGTCTGTGCGGCCCTGCGGCAGTCAAGACTTCGCGAGTGCGTGGAAATCAGACGCGGCTGACGAATTCCTCAAGCGGGCGGCGGACCTTCTTCAGGTTCACCAGCCAGTCGCCTTCCGGCTCGCGGTATCCGAGCGGCAGGATGGTGACGGAGCGCAGGCCCTTTTCACGCAGGCCGAGGATTTCATCCAGCTTGGCCGGATCGAAACCTTCCATCGGTGTGGAATCCACACCCTCGAAAGCAGCCTGCGCCACCGCCATGCCGAAACCAATATAGGCCTGACGGGCTGCGTGTTCGAAATTCACCTGCTCATCACGCTGCGGATAGGAGGAGAGAAGCTTCTGACGATACGCTTCCCAGCCCTCGTTCTTGACGCCACGCTCTTCGTTGACCAGATCGAACATATGGTTGATCCGCTCTTGCGTGTAGTTATCCCACGCCGCAAACACCAGAAGATGCGAGCCTTCAGTCACCTGCGCCTGGTTCCAGGCGATCTCGCGGATCTTTGCGCGAACTTCCGGATCGGAAACGACGATGACTTCGAACGGCTGCAACCCGCTGGAAGTCGGCGCCAGCCGGGCGGCTTCGACGATGCGCTCGACCTTGTCTTCCGCAACAGTCTTGGAAGGATCCATTTTCTTGGTGGCATAACGCCAGTTGAGTTTTTCGATAAGCATGTTCGTTTTCCCTGGGAGGACCAGCCCGCACCGCTCCGGATGAGGCAGCAGCAGGCGCTACGTCTGCGTAGCCTGCCTGACATAGGAGACAGGATGGCAGGCGCAAGCAGGCACCGCCGGGTAACTGGCAAAAAAGTTTGGAAAACTGATAGTAAGGTGGAAGAACTTTATTGGGGAGAGCGATCGTGTGCTTTCCTGGTGAGGAATACGGCAGGTAAAGTTCACACACGAGCCAGCCTTTCCACCCTCATCCCTGTGCTTGTCACAGGAATGAGGGAGAAAGCCTCACCCCTTCATCACACCGTGGTTCCCCTTCGGAAAACCCGATGCCAGCGCGCTGTACCATTTGCCGCTGTTCTTCAACGTACGAACCTGCGTTTCGTAATCCACGTGCACAAGGCCAAAGCGCATGCGGTACCCTTCCGCCCATTCGAAATTGTCCATCAGGCTCCAGGCGAAGTAACCCCGCATGGGGTAACCGTCCTTCACCAGATCAGCAACGATACCAAGATGTTCGGCGTAATAGTCAAGACGGGGTTGATCATCCACCTCGCCGTTTTCGACGCCCATATTGTAGCAGGCGCCATTTTCGGTGATGTAGCAATCGGGCAGCTCGTAGCGCTCGTAGAGCGTCTCCACCAGGGAATGCAGCGCCGGCGCATAGACTTCCCAGCCGATATCGGTTTTGACATCGCTGACGGCCGGGGCTGGTTTGGTGGCAGGGAATTCCGCACCTTCGGTGGCGTCGTCGGCAACGCGCATCGGTGTATAATAATTCAGGCCCCACCAGTCGAGCTTCTGGCTGATGATGGACAGGTCTTCCGCCTCCACCACCGGCATGCGGCTGCCCAGGGCCTCCATCATTTCGGCCGGATATTCGCCCTTGAAGACCGGATCGAAAAACGCGCCGTTGTGGAACTGGAATGCCCGTTCAGCTGCCTTCAGGTCGGCGTCGCTATTGGAGGCCGGGATGACGGAATGGGCGTTCAGCACCAGTCCGACCGGCACCTTGGGCGCAACATGGCGGGACGCCTCGACGCCGAAACCATGGGCAAGGTTGATGTGGTGCATGGCCGCAAGGGCTGCTTCCATGTTGCGCTCGCCCGGCGCATGAATGCCATAGAGATGGCTGAGCCAGACCGCACACCAGGGCTCATTGAAGGTCGCCACCGCATCCAGCCGGTCGCCCAGCCGTGCCATGACGGTCTTGGCGTAACGCTGGAAGGCATGGGCGGTGGAACGCGAGGCCCAGCCGCCGTCGCCCATCAG
This sequence comes from Rhizobium sp. SJZ105, assembly GCF_007828365.1. Classification (NCBI taxonomy): domain Bacteria; kingdom Pseudomonadati; phylum Pseudomonadota; class Alphaproteobacteria; order Hyphomicrobiales; family Rhizobiaceae; genus Rhizobium; species Rhizobium sp. SJZ105. The sequence goes on along the minus strand of NZ_VIUP01000008.1, from coordinate 36,107 downwards.
TGTCAGCGGCAGGTCCCAATGGTAAAGCGTCGCATAGGTCTTGATGCCGCGCGCCTTGCAGCCATCGACGAGGCGGTCGTAGAAATCCAGCCCCTTCTCGTTGATCGGGCCGAATCCATCGGGAATGATGCGCGGCCAGGCAATGGAGAAACGATAGGCCTCGACACCCATTTCCTTTATGAGATCGAGATCATCCTCCCAGCGATTATAGTGATCGCAGGCAACGTCGCCATTGTGGCGCCCGAAGACATGTCCCGGCATGTTGCAGAAGGCATCCCAGATGGATGGCTTGCGGCCGTCAACCTTGGTGGCACCCTCGATCTGGAAGGAGGCGGTCGCCACGCCGAACAGGAAATCGCCGGGGAAACGGGCTGCGAGCGCTTTGTGATCGGTCATCGGATAGGCCCTTTCGTCATCCATCGAGCGTCAAAAGATGGAGAGCGGTTTAGACCAAGTCAGCAATGAGGTACAGCCGCAGGCACGCAAAATCTGCAACGTTTCAGCAGCGCGGTTAAGATATCCAAAGCGCTTTAGGCACGCGAAAGTCGCCGCAACGGTTTCCCGGCGGCGGGAGAAACGACAGCCCGGCAAATGCGGATGGGAGTTGAGTGTGGTGGAAAGTCTTGCATCTGCCGGGCCGCGCCTTGTTTGACCGGAATGCCGGTCGATCGGTGACAGCCTTTTCACGACACCTACCGGATCGGCCCTTCCCGCTGCTGGCAATTGCGGGACGCCTTTCCGGAACGCGGTTTGCCAGAACCACGCTTGTCGATGCCGGCAGCCGGTCCGCGAAAGGCGCCGCGCGTATCGCCCTTCCGTTCCGGTTGCAGGGGAATGATGCAGCGAAATGGACGGGTGGGGACATGCGGGGAAAGGTTTTGCGGTAAGTGACTGGAAAGAAAGGAGGGGTGGCGCGGAATTGTTCTCGCCTTTGGCAGCAGACGGCGAGCATGCCCCCTAATCCGGCTATCGCAACCTTCTTAGTCTCACTTTATGGAATGTTATCTGCAGCATCGGGCCCGGAGACCGCACGGGGGCCGTACACCGCAGATACGACGTCATCCTCGGGCATGTCGCGAGGATGACGGAGGAGAGGTTTGCGGCTTTAACCAGCCTCTAGACGGGGGATGCTCCCCCGTCCTTTGTTTATGAACGTACCAGCCCGTCAAACGTAACGATTGACGACGTTCTCCAGATATTCCTGACGACCGGACTTCGGCTCGGGGTTGATATCCTGGCGCTCGACCAGCGCTGCGATTTCTTCGAGCTTCAGCTCGCCGCGCAACATCTTCTGGGCTTCCGGTGCGTCCCACTTCGCGTAACGCTCCGAAAGCGGCTTCGACAGCGCGCCGTCCTCGATCATCTTCGCCGCCGCCTTCAGACCGCGGGCGCAGCAATCCATGCCGCCGATATGGCCGATCAGCAGGTCCTGCGGATCGAGCGACTGGCGACGCAGCTTGGAATCGAAGTTGGTGCCGCCATTGGTGAAGCCGCCGCCGGCCAGCACGTGGTAATAGGCCAGCGCCATTTCAGGTACGTTGTTGGGGAACTGGTCGGTATCCCAGCCAGACTGGTAATCGTTGCGGTTCATGTCGATGGAGCCGAAAATGCCGAAGGCATTGGCCATGGCCAATTCGTGTTCGAAGGAATGGCCGGCGAGGATGGCGTGACCCTGCTCGATATTGACCTTCACTTCCTTTTCGAGACCGTTCTTCTGCAGGAACGCATAAACGGTTGCGACGTCGTAGTCGTACTGGTGCTTGGTCGGCTCCTGCGGCTTTGGCTCGATCAGGATCGTGCCTTCGAAACCGATCTTGTATTTGTATTCCACAACCAGATTGAGGAAGCGGCCGAGCTGGTCCAGCTCGCGCGAAAGATCGGTGTTGAGCAGCGTTTCGTAACCTTCACGACCGCCCCATAGCACGTAATTGGCGCCGCCGAGCTTCTTGGTGGCATCCATGCAGGTCTTCACCGTCGCAGCCGAGAATGCGAAGACATCCGGATCCGGATTGGTCGCGGCACCCGACATGAAGCGGCGGTTGGAGAACAGGTTCGCCGTGCCCCACAGAAGCTTTACGCCGGTATCAGCCTGCTTCTGCGCGAAATAGTCGACGATCTCGTTGAGGTTCCTGGTGTTTTCGGCAAAGTTCCTGCCTTCCGGGCGCACATCGGCGTCGTGGAAGCAATAGAACGGCGAACCGAGCAGCGAGAAGAATTCAAAGGCGACATCGGCCTTCAGCTTGGCGGCCTGCATGGTGTCTTCAAACCACGGACGCTGGAACGTCTGCCCACCGAATGGGTCGCCGCCCGGCCAGGTAAAGGTGTGCCAGTAAGCCACGGCAAAGCGCAGGTGATCTTCCATACGCTTTCCGGCAACGATCTCGTCGGGGTTGTAGTGGCGGAAGGCGAGCGGGTTGGTGCTGTCGGGGCCTTCATATTTAATCTTGGCGATATCGCCGAAGAAGCCTGTGCTCATTGGATGGTTCCTCCTCTGGGGTGGGTTTAGGTAGTGTTCAAAAATTCGAGGTCTGCGCGGGCCGCTTACCCCCCTCTGTCGTGCCGGACATCTCCCCCACAAGGAGGGAGATCAGCAAGTTGCGCTCAACCGCTTCGATCGCGACCTCACAGGAGGACGTGACCTAGCCGCTTGTCGATCTCCCCCGGGGAGATGCACGGCAGGGCAGAGAGGGGTGAACGGCGCACGCAAAACCTCAATGCGAAAGCGGCCGAATGGCGGGATAAAGCGCGTGATACCGCTTGTAAGCCTCCTCATAAGCATCGCCAAGCGCCACTGCCGGCTCGATCGTCCGCGCCGTTTCCGGCTGCGTGCAGACTGCAACCGGATCTGCACCTGTTGCAGCGATGAGACCGAGTCGGGCGGCGCCGAAAGCGGCGCCGAAATCGCCCTCGGCCGGAATATCCACGGGCACACCGAGCGAAGTCGCGATCGAGGCCAGCCAATAGGCCGAGCGCGAACCGCCGCCGATGGCGGTGACGCGGGAAATGGAGGTGCCGGCCGACTTCAGCGCTTCGAGATTGTCACGGATGGCGAAAGTCACGCCTTCCAGCACAGCCTGTGTCAGCGCCCTGCGGTCACTTTCATGCGAAAGGCCAATGAAAGAGCCGCGAATGGCGGCATCGTTATGCGGCGTGCGCTCGCCGGAAAGATAGGGTGCGAAAGTGACGCCGCTCGGCGCCAGAAGCTCGTCGCCCAGTTCACCCGTCAGTTCGGCTGCGGACTTGCCGGTGAGGCGCGAATACCAATTGAGTGCATCGGTAGCGGACAGGATGACGCCCATCTGGTGCCATGTGTTGGGAAGCGCGTGGCAGAACGCGTGTACGGCGCTTTCCGGCTTCGGCAGATAGGAGGCGTTGGCGGCAAACAACACGCCGGAAGTGCCGAGCGAAACGAACGCGTGGCCCTCTTTCACCGTACCCATGCCGCAGGCGGAAGCGGCATTGTCACCCGCACCGCCGGCCACCACGGCCTTGCCCACAATGCCCCATTGCGAGGCGAGCTCGGCACGCAGCACACCTGCCTCCTCGGTGCCTTCAACCAGCGACGGCATGTGTTTTTCTTCAAGGCCGGTCGCCGCCAGAAGATCGGCAGACCATTTGCGCGCACCGGTATCCAGCCACGATGTGCCGGCGGAATCCGACATTTCCGAGATATATTCACCGGTCAGCCACAGTCGCAGGTAATCCTTCGGCAGCAGTACCTTGGCCACCTTTGCGAAGATTTCAGGTTCGTTCTTCGCGACCCAAGCCAGTTTCGGTGCGGTAAAGCCTGGGAATACGATGTTGCCGGTGATCTTGCGGAAGCGCGGATCGGCATCGAGTTCGGCAGCCTCGGCATAGGAGCGCGTGTCGTTCCACAGAATACACGGCCGCAGCACATTGCCGCTCGCGTCTATCAGCGTCGCGCCATGCATCTGGCCGGAAAGGCCGATACCTTTCACGGCAGCGAGTTCCTTCGCAAACTTCTGCTTCAGACCTTCGACTGCGGTTTTCGTGGCGGCGATCCAGTCCGCCGGGTCCTGTTCCGACCAGCCGTGATGCGGACGCGAGACCTCCAGCGAGCCGTTGGCCGAGCCGACGATCTTCTGATCGCCGTCCATCAGCAGGGCTTTGACACCGGATGTTCCAAGATCGAGACCGAGATACATGTAATTCTCCATTCCGGCGCTCCTTGCGCCACTTCAGCGGTTTTAAGGGTCACCGCATTTCCGGACGGAAAACCGGCGGCCACTTTTCCTGGAAATGCTCTCCTCAGGGCAGATTGTCCCTGAGGAATATGTCGATACGGATACGCTCCTGCGCGGCGATGACAGCGAGACCATCCGCGCGCGCTTTCAACACGCGAATGGCGCTGCGCACCTCATGCCCTGCATCCTGGTTGAGCACGGCATCAAGCACGCCTTCCCGCAGCGCATTGGCCGTGTTTTCGGTGAGCTCATGGGCGATGACGGATGGCGACCTTTCGCCCGATGACGCTCTGAGCGCCCGGATGAGGCCGCGATTACCGGCGCCGAGACTGTAGATGCCGGACAGCGCGTCGCTCGCAAGCGCCTTGGTGACCAGCGCCTCGACGGTGACGGGATCGTCCCGGCCTTCGAGGACCGGCAATAGTCGCAGGTCCGGAAATTCGCTTTCGATGACGGAGCGGAAGCCGTCTAGGCGTTCGCGATGGTCGCGCACCAGCATCGAGCCGGCAACGACCGCAATATCGCCGCCGCGCCCGGACAGGAAGCGCCCCAAGAGGCTAGCCGCCGTGCGCCCGGCCGCAACGTTGTCGACGCCGGCATAATGGTCGCGGCGCGAACCGGAGAGATCGGAAACCAGCGTGACGGTGGCGATGCCATCTTCGGCCAGCCGGTCTGCGGCTTCAGCAACATCCTCAGAATCGGTGGCGACGAAGGCGACGCCCGACGGCTTTTCCCGCCGCGCGACTTCCAGCGCCTCCGTCAGTGCCGCGGCATTGAAGGGCGGCACCTCGATAACGCGGATCGCCGTGCGCTCCAGATGGGCACGGGCGGCTGCGGCACGAACTTCGGCTCGCAGCGTCGCCATGAAGGAATTGTCGTTGCCGGGAAGGATGAAGACCAGTGAATAATTGCGACCTTTGGCCAAATTGGCGGCGGCGATATCGCGCACATAACCAAGCTCGGCAATCGCCGCCTCTACCCGCGCGCGAGTAGCGGCGTGAACGCCGGGGCGCATGTTCAGCACCCGGTCGATGGTGGCAAGGCTGACACCCGCCCGCTCGGCGATATCGTGAACTGTAGGCTTCATGTTTCCTCCCGTGCCATTTGAATATCCAGCTTTGCCGCCGTCGTAAACCGAAAAATGATGTACGTACCTCACATTTTCAGCAAGACGATGATTTCACTTTATTTCTACCTTTGCACTACGGGTGCGCGCCTTTGCCCGGCGTCATCCCTCGGCTTTTCCCAAGGATTTAGACACGTCAATAAAATCAACAGGCTGCAGAATATCGGGGCTGACCAACAACTTCCGTCATTTTAGCCCTGGGCCAAGGACTTGGGCTTACTGGATACCGGCTCAAGGACGGCATGACGGAAAAGTATCGCGAAGCACACAAAAAAGGGGCCGTCATTTCCGACGGCCCCAGCTCTGCGGTGGATGGGAGGGGATTTTGTTCAGTGCGCCGCGTCTGGTGGCGGCGCTGCCTTGGGTTTCTGGATCAGCACGGTCATGAAGATCAGGCTGCCGAACAGCAGCGTCAGCGCGAAGAACACATCCGCAAAGGCGAGTATCCACGCCTGCTGCGAGACCATGCCGACCAGCTTCTTGATCGCGACGGAAGCACCGTCCAGCCCGTAGGAATCATAGTTCGCGCCGACATTGTTCAGCCACTCCAGCGCTTGTGGATTGGAATAGCTGACATGTTCCGCCAGCCGCACATAATGATCGTCGGTGCGCTGCGACAGCAGGGTGTTGATGACGGCAAGGCCAACCGCGCCGCCGAGGTTGCGGGTGAGGTTGAACAGGCCCGAGGCATTGCGGATGCGCGCGGGCGGAAGCGTGCCGAGCGCGATGTTGTTGATCGGCACCATGCACATCATCAGTCCGAAACCGCGCAGGACCTGCGGGATCAGCAGCTCGTAGAAATCCCAGTCGGTGGTCACATGCGTCATGATCCACGTGCCGCAACCGAAGCTGATGAAGCCGATGGCCATCATGATGCGCGGATCGAGCTTGGTGGACACCTTGCCGGCAATCGGCGCGGTGAAGAACATGGCAAGACCGGAAACGAACATGGTCTCGCCGATCATCAGCGCATCGTAACCGCGCACGCGACCGAGATAGAGCGGGTAGAGATAGGTCAGCCCGTAAAGCCCTATGCCCATCACGAAGGAAAACAGCGAGCCGATGGAAAAATTTCGGTCCGCAAAGGCGCGGATGTCCACAACGGGGAAGTCCACCTTGAAGGCACGCCAGAAGAATACCACCGCACCGATGACCATGGCCACCGAACCGATGACGATATGCTCGTCGTTGAACCAGTCCTTGTTGTTGCCCTCTTCCAGCACGTATTCCAGAGAGCCGAGGAAGACGGCCATGGAGATCAGCCCCCACCAGTCGAACTTCTTCCAGAGCGAGGTTTCAGGCTTGTCGAAATCGATCAGGCTCCATGTCAGGATGGTGACGATGATGCCGGGAATGATATTGACGAGGAACAGCCAGTGCCAGGAGAAGGCGTTGGAAAGATAACCGCCGACCGTGGGACCGATGGTGGGCGCAAGCGTGGCGACGAGACCGATGATCGGCGAGACGACCGAACGCTTGGAGGGCGGGAAAATGGTGAAGGCGGCCGCAAAGACCGACGGGATCATGCCGCCGCCGATAAAGCCCTGGATCGCCCGGTAGACGATCATCTGGTCGATATTGGTCGCGGTGGCGCAGAGCGCGCTCGACAGGGTGAAGCCGGCGGCGCAGGTGGCAAACAGCACGCGCGTGGACAGGATGCGCGCCAGCGTGCCCGACAGAGGGATCATGATGACTTCTGCAATCAGATAGGATGTCTGCACCCAGGCGATCTCGTCGGAGCCCGCCCCGAGACCTGCCTGGATTTCCGCAAGCGAGGCGGAGACGATCTGAATATCGAGAATGGACATGAACATGCCGAAGACCATCGCGAAGAACGCGATGAGCCTGCGCTTGTCCATGGGTGGATCGACGGGGACAGATACCCCGCCTGTGCCGACAACCGTAGCCGCCATGATCTTGCCCTCAACGACGCCCTGGTTGGCCTATGGGTTAACGTGCGCCGTTTTCGTGTTTTCCGGCGCCGTGCGGGTATCCACATCGACGACGACGCTCAGGCCCGCACGCAGATTGTGCTTGGCGAGATCTTCCTTGGAGAAGACGATACGCACCGGTACGCGCTGGATGACCTTGGTGAAGTTACCCGTGGCGTTTTCCGGCGGCAGCATCGAGAAGACCGAACCGGAACCGGGCGAGATCGACTGGACCGTGCCCTCAATGGTCTCGTCGTCGAAAGCATCCACATGGACGCGGACCTTCGAACCGGGCACCACGCGGGCCAGCTGCGTTTCCTTGAAATTGGCGTCGATATAAAGCTCGTTCAACGGCACCAGCGAAGCAAGGCGCTTGCCGACCGAAACGAGATCGCCCGTCTGCACCGCCAGATTGCCGATAACGCCGTCATAAGGCGCTTTCAGCACGGTGAAGGCCAGATCGCGGGCCGCCTTGTCCTTGGAAAGCTGCAGCGAACGGATGGTGCTTTCGGCTTCCTCGCGCTGGGCGCGAAGAAGCTCGACATTGGCTTTCGCGGACGAGATCGCCGCCTCGCCGGCTACGACATTCGCCCTGGCCTGATCGAGCGCGACCTGCGCGCTGTCGGAAGCGGCAACGGTGCCGACATCCTTCGCCTGCAATTCGGTGGCGCGCTTCTGGGTGATTTCCGCGCCGCGAAGGGCCGCATCCAGAGCGCCCTTCTGGGCAACGGCCTGTTCCTGCGCTGCCTCGCCACCGATGATCTGCGCGTCGATGCGCTTCAGCGACAGTTCCTCGGTGCGGATCTGCGCGTCGGCCTGTTCAAGCGCGATACGATAGTCGCCGTCATCCAGAGTAACCAGCGGATCACCCGCCTTGACTTCCTGGTTTTCGACAACGTTCACCTTGGCGATGTAACCCGAAACCTTGGGCGCGATGACCGCGATATCACCCTGTATATAGGCGTCATCCGTCGAAACCATGAAGCGACCGTCGATCCACCAGTTATAACCGTACCAGCCGGCGCCGGCGAGAAGGGCGATCGCAAAGATCGGCAGAAGTGGCGAACGCTTCTTCTTCTTCGGTGCGGCAATTGTCTGTGGCGGCTGTTGCGGCGGGGCCTCCACCGGCTTTGCCGGAGAGGTCTCAGCCTTGGCGGAAACGTCCGCCTCTTCCGCATCGTTGACGGCGCGAACCGCGCTATTCTTCTGGGCCGACATGAGATTGTACCGTGATAAATTGAAGAAAGTTTTTCGAACTGAACCGTTCGGTTCGATTGACATAATCCCTTTCCTGACACATATCAAGTGTAATCGAACTGATTGGTTCGACGTTCGGTTAATTTTTTTTACGCCATTGCAGTGCTAGGAACCGGTAACGATGGCAGGTGAAGACATGGATATGGAGACGGAAACCGAAACGGGCTGTCCGGGAAACCCCGCCGGGCGTTTTGCTGCGGGCGAAGACCCGGCCAAGCGTGAGCAGATTGTTGCGGGCGCCTGGCGCGTGTTCAAGCGCAAGGGCTTCGATGCCGCCAGCATGAACGACATCACGCGGGAAGCCGGCGTTTCCAAGGGAACGATCTATGTCTATTTCTCCAACAAGGAAGACCTGTTCGCCGCCCTTGTCGATCATCACCGGCAGGAATTCGCGACCTCCATGCGCAACATTCTGGCCGGCACCGAAGAGGTGCGCGACGGCCTGAAACAGTTCGGCAAGGCCTTCGCCAACAAGATGATCTGCTCCGAAATGATACCGGCAATGCGCTCGGTGATCGGCGTCATCGACCGCATGCCGAAGCTGGCGCAGCGTTTCTTCATCGCAGCACCCAACAACGTGCGCACCGTTCTTCAGGATTTCATCGAGCATCAGGTCTCGCTCGGCCATCTCAAGGTCGATGACGTCGAACTTGCCGCCCGGCAATATATCGAGCTTTCCACGGGCACTTTCTTCAAGCTGCGCCTGTTCGGAGAACTCGAAGGTCCGGTTCCCGAAGAGGAGCTGGACCGGGTGATCGACAGCGCCATCATGGTGTTCATGGCGGCTTACGGAACCGACAAGGCCTGAAATCATTCAGCAACGGGCGACCGGACCGGCAACGGCACGGGGCCTGATACGCGGTTTGCGCGAAATTTCGATGAAATCTTGCCTATCACAGGCGCGGTCTCCTTGTTTCTCGCGTATTGCGCTATAAATTCCACGAACCGAATGTTTCGGGTGGCCTTGTTGCTGAAAGGAAAAATTCCCTGATGGAGTCCGTTCTCCCTCTTCTGTCCGACCCCGCTGCCTGGGTGGCGCTGGTCACCCTGATCGTCATGGAGGTCGTGCTTGGCATCGACAACCTGATCTTCATCTCGATCCTCACCAACAAGCTTCCGCCTGAACAGCGCGAAAAAGCCCGCAAGATCGGCATCGGGCTTGCCTTGATCATGCGTCTCGGCCTTCTCGGCACTGTGGCCTGGATCGTGCAGCTCACCACGCCGGTCTTCGAAATCTTCGGCCACGCCTTCTCGTGGAAGGACATGATCCTCATCGCCGGCGGTCTCTTCCTGATGTGGAAGGCCACCAAGGAAATCCACCACAATGTCGATCCTGAAGATCACAAGGAAGACATGGTAGGCGGCCCGGTTGCGATGAATTTCGGCGCCGCCATCGGCCAGATCCTGCTGCTCGACCTCGTGTTCTCTGTGGACAGCATCATCACCGCCGTTGGCATGACACCGCATCTGCCGATCATGATCGTGGCCGTGATCTTTGCCGTTGCGGTGATGCTGCTCGCCGCAACGCCGCTCGCCAACTTTATCGAGCGCAACCCCACAATCGTCATGCTGGCACTCGCCTTCCTGATGATGATCGGCACCACCCTGATCGCCGAAGGCATGGGCTTCCATGTTCCCAAGGGCTACGTCTATGCCGCCATGGCGTTTTCGGCGCTGGTGGAACTGCTCAACATGCTGGCGCGTAACGCCAGACAGCGCAAGAAAGCACAGGCGGCCAAACCGCACTGATTGCCCCGATCCGTCATGCCGGACTTGATCCGGCATCCCTTCAGCCCAAGCCCTTGGGCTGAAGGGACACTTTCCGCCGCGCCGACGCGCGGCGGCTGGATTCCGGCTCAAGGCTGGTATGACGCGAACGTGTGGAACGCGCCGGCCACTCCGGAACCGCTTCACCCCGCCTCGCGTTCTTCGACATCCCTACCGGAAGAGTCCGTCCCGCCGTCTCTCCTTCGAAAGCATAAGCAAGCATGACGACCGACCAGATCCTCGCCTTTACCGTGATCGCCGGCATGATGGTCGCGTTCATATGGGACAGGTTCCGCTATGATGTGGTCGCGTGCAGCGCGTTGCTGGTGGCGGTGGCGGTTGGGGTCGTGCCTTTCGACAAGGCGTTCTCCGGTTTCTCGGACGATATCGTCATCATCGTCGGCAGCGCGCTGATCGTCAGTTCGGCCGTGGCGCGTTCAGGGGTCGTCGATATGACGATCAAGAAATATTTCCCGGAGATGCACTCCAAAACCCTGCAACTGGCCTTTCTGATGATCGTCGTCGCCATCATGTCGGCCTTCATCAAGAACATCGGCGCGCTTGCCATCATGATGCCGGTTGCTTTCCAGTTCGCCCGCAAATCCGGCAGCCCTGTTTCCTATTATCTGATGCCCATGGCCTTCGCCGCCCTTCTGGGCGGGCTCATGACGCAAATCGGCACCTCGCCCAACATCGTCGTTTCCAGGCTGCGTGAGGAAATGACCGGGCAGAGCTTCTCGATGTTCGATTTCACCCCGGTCGGTGCCGGGCTGACCGTGATCGGCATCATCTTCCTGACCTTCGGTTACCGCCTGCTGCCGGTGCGCAACCGCCAGCAGGCATCGATGGAAGATATTCTGGACCAGTCGGCCTATACCGCCGAGGCGACGCTTCCCGCCGACAGCACCTACGCCGACAAGCCGCTGCGGGAGCTGTTGAAACAGGCGGATGGCGACGTAATCGCCAGCACGATCCTGCGCGGACCCCGGCGTATCTCCCCCTTCCCCGATGTCAATCTGAAGCCGGGCGACACCATTCTTCTCGAAGGCAACCCGGAGGGCCTCGACCGCATCGTCTCGCAGGCCAAGCTGCTGCTGTCAGGCAAGCCGCTCACCGAGAACGGCCAGAAGACCGCCGACCTTATTTCCATGGAAGCGGTTATCAGCAACGAATCCGTTCTTAACGGGATTTCCGCGCGCGAACTGGCGCTATCCTACACCCGCGGCGTCAATCTGATTGCAGTCAGCCGTCGCGGCCAGCGCGTCAGCCAGCGGCTCTCCGACCTGACCTTGCAGGCGGGCGACGTCATTCTCCTGCAGGGCAGCCGCAAGAACCTGCCACAGGTCTTGCAGGAATTTTCGCTGCTGCCCCTGGCGCAGCGGGAGATCCTGCTTGGGGTGCAGCGCCGCGCGCTTTTGCCCGTCATCGTGCTTGCCGCGGCCATGATTGCCGCCGGCAGCGGGCTTGTGCCGGTATCCGTCGCCTTTTTCGCCGCCGCCTTCCTGATGATCGTCGTCGGCGCGATACCGCTCACCGAAGTCTATAAATCGATCGACGGGCCGATCCTCGTCATGCTCGCCGCCCTCATTCCCGTCAGCGACAGTCTGCGCACCAGCGGCGCCAGCGAGCTGATCGCCGCCTGGCTCGGCCACGCCGCACAAGGACTGCCGCCCTTCGCAGCACTCGGCATGATCCTGTTGACTGCCATGGCGGTAACGCCCTTCCTCAACAATGCTGCAACCGTGCTGGTCATGGCACCCATCGCCGCCGGTTTCGCCACCACGCTCGGCTTTCGGCCGGAGGCCTTTCTGATGGCGGTGGCGATCGGCGCCGGCTGCGATTTCCTCACGCCTATCGGCCACCAGTGCAACACGCTGGTCATGGGTCCGGGCGGTTATCGCTTCAGCGATTATCCGCGCCTTGGACTGCCGCTGTCGATCATGATCGTCATTGCCAGCATTCCGATGCTGCTTTATGTCTGGCCGGTGAATTAGGGGCGGTTTACGTCCGGGCGAAGACAGCGCAAGCGCCATATTTCCTTGACGCCTGCGGCATAATATGGCCTAAGCCGATGCCGAACGGAAATATGCAAAAGTGCGTTCAACACGCCTTTCCGCACCCTTTCCCGCCGCATTCAAACGAAAACTTCGTGATAGAAGGGTGAAGCCGCCCCGATGTCACCACCCCGTCACGACGAGTGAATTTCATGACCACTTCCGGCGTTCGCGTCCGCATCGCACCTTCCCCCACCGGCGAGCCGCATGTCGGCACCGCTTACATCGCGCTGTTCAACTATCTCTTCGCCAAGAAACACGGCGGTGAGTTCATCCTGCGCATCGAGGATACCGACGCCACCCGCTCGACGCTGGAATATGAGCAGAAGGTTCTGGAGGCGCTGCGCTGGACCGGCCTTACCTGGTCGGAAGGCCCCGACGTCGGTGGCCCCTACGGTCCCTACCGCCAGTCCGAGCGCAAGCTGATGTACTGGCCCTATGCCGAAGAATTGCTGGAAAAAGGCCATGCCTTCCGTTGTTTCTGCACGCCCGAGCGGCTTGAGCAGATGCGCGAAGCGCAGCGCGCCGCTGGCAAGCCGCCAAAATATGACGGTCTCTGCCTCCACCTGAAGGCTGAAGAAGTGACCACCCGCGTCGCCGCCGGCGAAGCCAACGTCGTGCGCATGAAAATCCCGACCGAAGGTTCGTGCGATTTCCATGACGGCGTTTACGGCGATGTCTCGATCCCCTGGGATTCGGTTGACATGCAGGTGCTGATCAAGGCCGACGGCATGCCGACCTATCACATGGCAAACGTCATCGACGACCATCTGATGAAGATCACCCATGTGGCGCGCGGCGAAGAGTGGCTGGCTTCAGTGCCCAAGCACATCCTGCTTTACCGTTATTTCGGATGGGACCAGCCGACGTTCATGCATCTTTCGCTGATGCGCAACGCCGACAAATCGAAGCTTTCCAAGCGCAAGAACCCGACGTCGATCTCCTATTATTCCGCGCTCGGCTACCTGCCGGAAGCGCTGATGAACTTCCTCGGCCTGTTCTTCATCCAGATCGCCGAAGGCGAAGAGCTGCTGACCATGGAAGAGCTGGCCGCGAAGTTCGATCCGGAAGCACTTTCCAAGGCCGGCGCCATCTTCGATATCCAGAAGCTGGACTGGCTGAACGGCCGCTGGCTGCGCGAAAAGCTCACGCCTGAGGACTTCATTGCCCGCACGCTGGAATGGGCGATGGAAAATTCCCGCCTGACCGAAGGCCTGAAGCTTGCCCAGAGCCGCATTTCCAAGCTCGGCGAATTGCCAAACCTGGCCGGCTTCCTGCTTTCGAGCGACGTTGGCCTGACGCCCGCCTCCTTTGCCGGTCTCAAAAGCAAGCCCGAGGAAATCCACGAAATCCTCACCACGGTTGCCACCGATCTGGAAAAAATGCCTGATTGGAACGTTGAAGCCATCGAGGCCGAGCTGCGCGACATTGCCGAACGCACGGGCAAGAAACTGCGCGTCGTCACGCCGCCGCTCTTCGTCGCCGTCTCCGGTTCCTCGCGCTCGCTGCCGCTGTTTGACTCGATGGCGCTGCTCGGCCGCTCCGTGGTGCGCCAGCGCCTGAAGGTCGCTATTGCCGTTGTGGCCACGATGGTTGGCAGCGGTGCTTGATGCCTGCCGGGGCGGGTTTTAAATCCACCCCTCATTCCTGCGCTTGTCACAGGAATCCAGCCACGGCGCGTCGGCGCCGTGAAAGAATGAATTGAGGTCTCCCGCGCCAAGGACTTGGGCGCACTGGATTCCTGTGACAAGCACAGGAATGAGGGATACGGGAGGCAATTGTCGCCGCGGCAACGCCGCAACAGGATTGAACAATGAACGACAAGACAACCGAAACCACCGCCCTTTCCTCCGACGCCACCGAAGTGCGCCGCCAGAAACTTGCGCTGCTGCGCGAGCAGATCGGCGATGTCTATCCGGCGCATTTCCATCGCACGCTGACCAATGCGGAGCTGGCGGAAAAATATGCCGATATCGAACCGGACACGGAAACCGGCGACACGGTAACGGTGGCGGGCCGCGTTTATTCGTCGCGCAATTCCGGCATGTTCATGGATATCCATGACGCCTCGGGCAAGGTGCAGATCTTCTCTCACAAAGATACGACGCCGGAAACGGCGCGCAATCTTCTGCCGATGATCGACATTGGCGACATCATCGGCGTAACCGGCAAGGTGCGCCGCACCAAGCGCGGCGAGCTGACGATCAACGCCGAAGAAATCACCATGCTCACCAAGTCGCTGCTGCCGATGCCGGAAAAATGGCACGGTGTCTCCGATATCGAGCTGCGTTACCGCAAGCGCCATCTCGATATTCTGGCGAACGAGGACTCCAAGCTGCGCTTCCTGCAGCGCTCCAAGATCCTGTCCGGTATCCGTCGCTTCATGGAGGCCGAAGGCTTCCTCGAAGTGGAAACGCCGATGCTGCAGACAGTTTATGGCGGTGCGACGGCCGATCCGTTCAAGACCTTCCACAACACGCTGAAGATGGACATGTATCTGCGCATCGCGCCGGAACTGTTCCTGAAGCGCACGCTGGTATCAGGCCTTTCCGACAAGGTGTTCGAAATCAACCGCAACTTCCGCAACGAAGGCGTCTCCACCCGGCACAATCCTGAATTCACCATGATGGAGTGCTATTGGGCCTATGCCGACTACGAAGACATCATGGGTCTCGTAGAGCGTCTGTTCGAGACGCTGGCGATTGCCCTGCACGGCACGACCGAGGTGGAATTCCAAGGCCAGACAATTTCCTTCAAGGGTCCGTTCAAGCGCGTCCCCATGCCTGATGCGGTGAAGGAAGCGACCGGCATCGACTTCCTTGCGATCAAGACTGACGAGGAAGCCCGCGCCGCCGCCAAGGCTGCCGGTTTTGCCGTCGAGAAGGACTGGACCTGGGGCGAATGCCTTGCCTTCATCTTCGAAGAGAAGGTCGAAGGTATGCTTATCCAGCCGAGCCACGTCACGCATTTCCCGAAGGATATCTCGCCCTTCGCCAAGGAAGTGCCGGGCGAACCGCGCCTCGTTGAGCGTTTTGAGAGCTATTGCAATGCCTGGGAAGTGGGCAATGCCTTCTCCGAACTCAACGATCCCGAAGAGCAGCGCCGCCGCATGGTGGAGCAGCTTGAGCAGGCCCATGCCCGCGGTGAAAAGGACAAGCAGCTGGACGACGAATTCCTCGACGCCATCGATCAGGGCATGCCACCCGCCGGCGGCCTCGGCATCGGTGTCGATCGCCTGATCATGCTCCTGACCAACGCCCCCTCGATCCGAGACGTCATCCTCTTCCCGGCCCGCCGCAACAAGGCGGACTGATCGGACGAAACCCGAGGCGGCCCCATGGCCGCTTCGGCGTCCGATTTTTCGCCATGCTCCATCTTGTCCAACTGCTATCCAGTTTAAACGATGGGACACTAGGCATGACATTGGAAGTTGGTGGCAACGAAGGGTGCGTATTTCTCAACGTCATCCTCGGCCCTGTGCCGAGGATCTAATCACGTCCAATAAGGTTAATCCGTTGCATATCCTCGGGACAAGCCCGTGGATGACGTCAGAGTGTGTGGCGTGATTTCACTCAATTCCCTTGCCGGTTATCCCCTTGAGACGAAGACGCACCGAAGTAGTTATCCGGTTCCCCGGCCTGCGGATCGCGTAGATTCATTTAACCCTTAGTAGAATATACTGGCGATATCGCCTCAACTTGTGATACCCATTCCCCATCATTTCGAATTGTGTTTGACGGCTTTCCGCTAACGGGGCTGTCGGGGAGATACGCATGCCCGAGAATGAGCTTCCCAAGTACCGGCCCGATATGTTCGCAACACCGGAAAAGGAATGCGACGTGGTGATGAAGGGCGGCATCACCTCCGGCGTCGTTTATCCCTATGCCGTTTTGGAACTGGCGCGCCGATACCGCTTCCGCTCGATAGGCGGCACGTCAGCCGGGGCGATTGCCGCCGCCTTTGCGGCTGCGGCTGAATATTCCCGTACCGTGAGGGACGATCCGGATGGCTTCGTCCGCTTGCAGGCTCATTGCGATACGATACCCAATATTCTGGGCAAGCTTTTCCAGCCGGAACGCCGTTTTCGCCCGCTGATGCGTTACCTGCTGTGGGCGCAGGCCGGCGGTTGGCCAGGCAAGATCCTGGGGCTCCCCATGGCTTTCCCGCTGGCCTCGATAGCCGGCATCGCCATCGGCGCCAGCCTGTTGTGGGCCACAGGCGGAGGCTACGCCGGGTCAATTCTCGGCGGGCTGGTGGGGCTGTTGATTGGAATCCTTAGTCAAATCCTGTGGCTGGTTTTCTATCGGTTACCGCAGGAGGGGTTCGGTTTCTGTTCGGGACTAACGGTTTCAGATGCGGATGGTCCGGGCCTGACGGAATGGCTTCATTCGTCGATCCAGGACATCGCTTTCGGTAACGAGGCCGCGACAGCGCCGCCGCTGACCTTTGGCCACCTCGCCAGCGACGACCCGAAAAAAAGCATAAACCTGAAGATGGTTACGACGAACCTGTCGATGCGGCGGCCGCACACGCTTCCGACCACGAATCTCATGGTGGCTTACGACCCGAAGGAATGGAGCCAACTGTTTCCGGCTGCCGTGATGAACTGGCTGAAGCAGGTCGCAACACCAGGCGGCCCGTTTCCCGAACTCAAGGCATTTCCGGAGCCTACCCAGTTACCGGTCATTATCGCCACGCGCATGAGCCTGAGTTTCCCGGTGCTGTTCAAGGCTATTCCGGCCTATACCAATGATCGCGGCACGCTGGATATTGTGCAGCGTATCAGTGGTGAAGCGCGGCCCGTCATGAAGGCGAAAATCTGGTTCTCCGATGGCGGGATCAGCAGCAACTTTCCCATTCACCTTTTCGACGCCCTGCTTCCGTCGCGTCCCACTTTCGCACTCAGCCTCGATGAACTGCCGAAATCCATCGCCAGCAGCAGCAAGCGCGTCACGATTCCGCAGGCGGCGGGCGAAGGGATAGGCGTGCCCGTTCACAAGATGGAAAAGATGAGCGGTTTCTTGGGCAGCATTCTCAGTTCGGCAAAGGACTGGCAAGATCAATCCCTTGCCACCATGCCAGGCCAGAGAGAGCGCATTGCCCGCGTCTTTCTCTCCAAAGAGGAAGGCGGGCTAAACCTTACCATGCCACCGGAGCGATCGGCGAAGCTCATGAGTTACGGCCTTGAGGTCGGATCGCTCTTCGCAAATGGCGCGCTGGATTTTGACGAGCATCGCTGGCGACGAACGCTTGTTGCCTATGATCGGCTGGAAGACACGGTGTTTGCGACGCAGCGCCTGTGGAGCGAGGGCAAATACGAAGAATGGCTGACGGGTTACATCGACAGGGTCGACAGCTACAAAAACGTGACGAAGGCTGAGCGGGAAAAACTGATTGCTCGAATTGCCGCCTTTGCCGCTCTATCGCAAAGCTTCTCGCCGGAGATTGTCAACAAGCGCAAGAAATTTCCAAATCCGGCCGGCCGCTTGCGCATCGGGCCGGACACCTGACCAAAAGGCTTAGGGGAAACGGCGTGCTCCTAATGCCCCGTCTTCCCCGCAGCCGGCTCTTCCGCAGGCGCGCTCTCGGCCAGCTTCTCTTCCGCGGCCTGCGCGGTCGTTGTGCCTTTTCCGAAGATCAGTGATTTCAGATAGCTGATGCTGAAGATGCTGCCGCCATCGGCTTCCGGGGTCGAGGTCAGAAGTTCTTCGTCGGCTACGGGTTCGCCGTGGGCTTCCGCACCGGGTCCGCCCTCATGCGTTTGTGCCGGTGCAGCGTCGTGGCCGCCGCCGCCTTCGCCCTCGGCTTCGCCGTGTCCGCCGGCGCCTTTTGCGGCTTTTCCGCCATGCCCTTCGGGTGCGGCGTCCGAAGCGGGGGTTGCGCAGTCGGCGGCATCGCTCAGGCTTGCGGCCATTGCTTCGGCATCTTCCAGCGGCAGATCGATGCGCAGCCCGTAAAACTGGCCGCTGCCGTTTGATGCACCATCGTAATAAAAGGCGGAATAACGCTGGGCATCGGCGCCTTCGGGAATTTTCGCCGGATCGGCAATGAAGACCACCTGGGCCGCGATGGCGCGGCCGCGCATTTCCGAGCGCAATTGCGGGCCATTTTTATCCAGCACGGAAACCTGGACCAGATCGGGCTTTTGTTTGTCGTAAACTGCCCTGGCGACACGCAGCGCCGTTTTCAACCGGTCCGTGCCGTTGCCGCCGTCAGTACGAATGAATTTGCGGACCCACAGGGAACCGTTCTTGCGGATGTTGACTGTCTGGACTGCGTCGCAGGAAAGCCCGTTGGCGGAGGCATAGGTGGACCCGAGCAGCCGCTCGCTGCCGATAAACACGGCAGCAGAACCGGTCGCACCCGCCAAAAGCAGGATCCCGCCTCCGATCATAACGAGTTTGCGCGAAAACCGCATTCGTCCGAATACAGCCTTCACGCGCAAAATCCTGACATTCAGTACCCCGCCTATCGCCCTCACCCCGGAACGTGGCTCGAAGGATGAGGAACACACGCGGGATAAGCTCGGGACCTCGTTGTCCGAGCCTTGCGATAGTGCCGCTTTCTCATTGAAAAAAGTTTAATCCCCCCGGCGCCGTGCGGGCAAAAGCGCACCATTTTCAGACATTTTTGAAATCCGCTAAATTGCGAATGATTTGCAATAGCGTTGACAAGTGTGATTCCATGACAGATGGTGTTGCGAGTTGATCGCAACAAAAATCGGTGACAGACGTGAATCTCCATAAAATCCGCCATGCCCTTTTTGCTTTTTCGCTTTTCCTGCCTGCTGCGGCTGTCGCGCAGGAAAAACCGAAGGTGGTGACCACCTTCACGATCATTGCCGATATGGCGCGCAATGTGGCGGGCGATGCGGCAGAGGTGGAGAGCATCACCAAGCCAGGCGCTGAAATTCACAACTACCAGCCGACGCCTCGCGACATTCTCAAGGCCCGCAAGGCCGATCTGGTGCTGCGCAACGGCCTCAATCTGGAATTGTGGTTCGAGAAGTTTCTGGCCAATCTTTCAGGCGTGCCTGATGTGACTGTCAGCGACGGCATCGAACCGATGGCGATAAATGGCGGGGCGTATCAGGGGAAACCGAACCCGCATGCCTGGATGTCACCCGATAACGCCTTGATCTATGTGGAAAATATCCGCAAGGGACTCGCTGGAATAGATCCCGCCCACGCCGAGATTTACGCCGCCAATGCCAAGGCCTATTCCGACAAGATCCGTGCCACCGTGCAGCCCATCCGCGATGAGCTTTCCGCGCTTCCTGAGAACAAGCGCTGGTTGGTAACGAGCGAAGGGGCGTTCTCTTATCTCGCCCGGGATTTCGGGCTGAAGGAACTGTTCCTGTGGCCGGTCAATGCCGACAGCCAGGGTACGCCGCAACAGGTGCGCGGCGTGATCGACGCCATGCGCGAACATAATATTCAGGTCATCTTCAGCGAAAGCACGGTTTCCGCCGATCCCGCCCGGCAGGTGGCCAAGGAAACCGGAGCTGCCTATGGCGGCATACTCTACGTGGATTCGCTGAGCGAGGCCGACGGCCCTGTTCCGACCTATCTCGACCTGCTGCGCGTGACGAGCAGCACCATCGCCAAAGGACTGTCTTCATGAGAATGGGCAGCAAAAAAAGCGGCGGCGGCCTGACGGTTCAAAATGCGACAGTGACCTATCGCAACGGCCACACCGCATTAAGAAATGCCAGCTTTTCCATTCCACGCGGTACGATCACTGCACTTGTCGGCGTCAACGGCGCCGGCAAGTCCACGATTTTCAAGGCAATCATGGGTTTTGTGCCGCTGGCCACCGGTTCTGTCTCTATTTTCGACCTACCCGTGAAGGATGCACTCAGAAAAAACCTCGTCGCCTATGTGCCGCAAGCTGAAGAGGTGGACTGGAGTTTTCCCGTACTGGTTGAGGATGTGGTGATGATGGGCCGTTACGGCCACATGAACTTCTTCCGTATTCCGTCGAAACACGATCACGAGATGGTCGAGAGAGCGCTGACGCGCGTCAATATGCTTGATTATCGCAAGCGGCAGATCGGCGAGCTTTCCGGCGGGCAGAAGAAGCGGGTGTTTCTGGCCCGCGCGCTGGCGCAGGAAGGTCAGGTTATCCTGCTGGATGAACCCTTCACCGGCGTCGACGTGACGACGGAAGAACAGATCGTCGCGCTGTTGAAGGCACTGCGTGACGAGGGCCGCGTCATGCTGGTTTCCACCCATAATCTCGGTAGCGTACCGGAATTCTGCGATCGCGCCGTCTTCGTCAAGGGTACTGTTCTCGCGTCGGGCAAAACAGCGGACACGTTTAACGAAGAGAACCTGCAAAAAGCCTTTGGCGGCAGCTTGCGCCACTTCGTTCTCGGCGGGGCCGAACTGCATGATGATGCCGATCCGCGCCGGGTGAAGGTGATTACCGACGATGAGCGGCCTTTCGTAATCTACGGAAAGAACGGCCAGAACGGACAAAATCCGCAGGCTCCGAAGGAAAAAGCCGATGATAAACAGCCTTCTTGAGCCTTTCACCTATGGCTACATGCTGAACGCCATCTGGGTCAGCGCACTTGTGGGCGGCGTCTGCGGCTTTCTTTCCGCTTATCTTATGCTAAAGGGCTGGTCGCTGATCGGCGACGCGCTCTCGCACGCCATCGTTCCCGGCGTTGCGGGCGCTTATATGCTGGGGCTGCCCTTTTCGCTCGGCGCCTTTCTTTCCGGCGGGCTTGCGGCTGGCTCGATGCTGTTCCTAAATCAGAAAACCCGGCTCAAGGAAGACGCAATCATCGGCCTGATCTTCACCTCGTTCTTCGGGCTGGGGCTGTTCATGGTGTCGCTGTCGCCCACCTCGATCAATATCCAGACCATCGTGCTTGGCAATATTCTGGCAATTACCACCGAAGACACGATACAGCTTGCCCTGATCGGCGGCATCAGCCTCATCGTACTGGCGCTGAAATGGCGCGACTTCATGGTTGTGTTCTTCGATGAGAACCATGCGCGCACAGTAGGGCTGAAACCGGAAGTGCTGAAAGTGATCTTCTTCACCCTGCTTGCCGCCTCCACGGTTGCAGCCCTTCAAACCGTCGGCGCCTTCCTTGTCGTTGCCATGGTGGTGACCCCAGGCGCGACTGCCTATCTTCTGACCGACCGTTTCGAGCGGTTGATCCTGATGAGCCTCGTGATCGGCGCGACCACCAGCTTCGTCGGCGCTTATCTCAGCTACTTCCTCGACGGCGCCACCGGCGGCGTTATCGTCGTACTGCAAACAGCGATCTTCCTTTCCGCTTTCGTGTTTGCACCCAAACACGGGCTGCTCGCTTCGCGCGCCAAAGCCCGCAAGGCACTGGGAGAAGCGCAATGAGCGAATATCTCGAACTCGCCATACTGCCGTTTCAGCTGCCCTTCATGCAATATGCCTTCATCATCACCCTGATGATTGCCGTGCCGATGGCCATGCTCTCGTGTTTTCTGGTGCTGAAGGGCTGGTCGCTGATGGGGGACGCAGTTTCGCACGCCGTGCTGCCCGGCGTGGTGATTGCCTACATTGCCGGAATTCCCCTTTCCATCGGCGCCTTCACCGCCGGTATGATCTGCGCTCTCGGAACCGGTTTCATCAAGGAAAACAGCCGCATCAAAGAAGACACTGTGCTCGGCATCGTCTTTTCCGGCATGTTCGGGCTGGGGCTGGTGCTTTACGTGAAGGTGCAGAGCGACATGCATCTGGATCACATCCTCTTCGGCGACATGCTGGGCATTGCGCCTTCAGACATGCTGGAGACCGGGCTGATCGCGCTTTTTGCCACCCTGTTTCTCGGGGTGCTGCGCAAAGACCTGCTGGTCAATGCCTTCGATCCGCAGCATGCCAAGGCAATCGGCCTGCCCGTTCGCATCCTGCATTACGGTCTGCTGATGGTTTTGTCGCTTGCCGTGGTCGGCGCGCTGAAGGCTGTGGGTATCATCCTCTCCGTCGCAATGCTGGTCACCCCCGGCGCCATCGCCTTCCTGCTGGCGCGGCGCTTTTCCGCCATGCTCCTGGTCGCCATCTCGGTTGCGGTTCTCTCTTCGCTTGCAGGAATATGGCTAAGCTTCCTGATCGACAGCGCGCCGGCCCCGACCATTGTACTGTTCATGAGCCTGGCATTCGTCGCGACATTCATTCGCACCAGCCTCAAGGCCCGCCGGATCGACGCCGCCAATGAAACGGTAGTGTAAAAGAACGATTTTTGCGGGCGCGTGGAACATTTTCGCCTTTTGCGCGTCATTTTCATGAGCTTGCCCTCAAGCGGCAAACTCATGAAAATTAAGCGAAAGGGGAAGCTCCATGCTGAAATGGGCTCTTATTTTCTTTGTTATTTCGTTGATCGCGGGCGTATTCGGCTTTACCGGCATTTCGGCAGCGGCGTCGGGCATTGCCCGTATCCTGTTCTTCATCGCCGTCGTGATCTTCCTGGTCTTCCTCGTGCTTGCACTGATCGCTGGAAGCGTGGTGGCGTAATAAAAAAGGCGACCGGCTTTTGGGCCGGTCGCCTTCTCCTCTCTCCCGTATAGAATTATCAGCCTGTCCAGCCACCGTCGATCACATGGATCTGGCCAGTGGTGAAACCTGCCTCATCAGAAGCGAGATAGGTGACGAGTGCGGCGATTTCTTCCGGCGTGGCAATGCGGCCCATAGGCTGGCGGGCAATGAAGTCGGCCAGGGCCTGTTCGTAATTGCCGGTGGCGCGCAGGCGGTCGTGCAAGGACGGGCTATCCACTGTGCCTGGGCAAATGGCGTTGCAGCGAATACCCTTGGTGACGAAATCAGCAGCAATTGCCTTGGTCAGACCGACAACCGCCGCCTTGGAGGCGGTGTAGGCGAAACGGTTCGGCACGCCCTTCACGCTGGATGCGACGGAGGACATGTTGACGATTGCGCCCTTACCCTTTTCCAGCATGCCTGGCAGAAAGGCGCGGCAGGTGCGGTACATGGCCTTGGCATTGAGGTCGAAGGAGAAATCCCAGTCCTTTTCCTCGCAATCGAGAATGGTGCCGGAATGAACGAAACCGGCGCAGTTGAACAGAACATCCGCATGGCCGATATCGGCAGCAAAAGCCTTCACACCATCGCCATCCAGCACGTTCAGAACCCGCGTTTCCGCACCTTTCAGGGTCGAGAGCGCCTGCTCGTTGATATCAGTGGCGATGACGCGCGCGCCGAGCGATATGAATCGCTCCGCCGTCGCACGGCCGATACCCTGGCCGGCTGCGGTGATCACCACTGTCCGCCCGTTAAAATCCTGCACCATGAATAGCCTCCCGCTACGGCGCACCCGCCCGCTGGGGCCGAGCCGCTGAATTTCGCCAGTGAATTTCATTGATCTCAAATATGGATCGACAATTCATATGTAAACGCGGTATTCATGTAACGTCAAGCAGGCTTGCGCAAAAGGGCAGCGTGCGGCAACGGTATTTAAAAAGTGCATTTCCCGCCAGGCAATCCTGCAAAACGCCACCGAGGCAAGATGACCGAAGACGACAGCGAAAGATATCGCGCCCCCGCCCTCGACAAGGGTCTGGACATTCTCGAGCTTCTCGCCCGCACGGATGGCGGGCTGACGCAGATCGAGATTGCCAAGGCCATAGGCAAAACCCCGAACGAGCTTTATCGCATGCTGGACCGCCTGGTGCGCCGTGGTTACGTACAGCGGCTGGAGGGTGACCGGTTTTCGCTGACGCTGAAAATGTTCGGGCTCGCACATTTTCACGCGCCGGTGCGCCGGCTGGTCTCTTTCGCAGCCCCGGTGATGCGCGATTTTTCCGCAAGCGCCGAGCAGGCCTGTCATCTGGCCGTTTACGACCGCGGCAGTGTTGTCGTCATCGCCCAACAGGAGTCCTCCACCTATTGGGCGATGTCCATGCGGGTGGGCGCGCAGATGAGCCTCTTCCAGACCGGTTCCGGCCATGTGCTGCTGGCCTTCCAGAACGAGGTACAGCGCAAGATCATGATCACCGAGCAGGTGCGCGGTGGCGGGGAAACCGAGCCTTCAGACCTTGAGGAGCGGCTGGCGGAAGTTCGCAGGAATGGTTTCGAATCCATGGACAGCATGCAGACCGCAGGCGTGCGCAATATTTCCGCCCCCGTGCTGACACTTGATGGTACCGCACTTGCCGTCATCACCTGCCCCTATATCACCCCGCTTGGCGGCAAGGCCCCGACGCGCGAGGCCTGCGAGGTACTGATCCGCGATGCGGCAAGGCGCATTTCCGAAGTGGCGACGGGTCAGGGAACCATCTGAGACGCACAAAAAAACGCGACCGGCAGGGACCGATCGCGTTTAAAGTGACTGGAGATTTCTGTATCTTAAACGCAAAGGGGACCGGGATGGTTCCCCTTTTTGTTATCAGGCGGCAGCCAGCGTCAGTTCCTTGCGGACCATTTCGCGCAGCGTTACCAGATCCTTGGCGAACAGGCGGATGCCTTCCGAGAGCTTCTCGGTTGCCATCGCGTCTTCGTTCATTGCCCAGCGGAACGCCTTTTCATCGAGCGACTGCAGCGGCTCGGCCTTCACATTGTCGGGCGAAAGCTTGCGCTCAAGCGTGCCGGTGTCCTTGTCCAGTTCTTCCAGCAGCGCCGGGCTGATCGTCAGGCGGTCGCAACCGGCAAGCGCTTCGATCTCGCCGACATTACGGAACGATGCGCCCATGACGACGGTGCCGATGCCATTGGCCTTGTAATAATTGTAGATGCTGCGCACCGAAACGACGCCCGGATCGGTCTCGGCAGTGTAGGTCTCGCCGGTCGACTTCTTGTACCAGTCGAGGATGCGGCCGACGAAGGGCGAGATGAGGAAAGCTTTCGCTTCCGCGCAGGCGATGGCCTGTGCCTGCGAGAACAGCAGCGTCAGGTTGCAGTCGATGCCCTCGGACTGCAGCACTTCCGCAGCCTTGATGCCTTCCCATGTGGAAGCCAGCTTGATGAGGATGCGTTCACGCTCGATACCGCGCTCCTTGTAGGAGGCGATGATGTGGCGTGCCTTGGTGATGGAGGCCTGTGTGTCGAAGGACAGGTCGGCATCGACTTCCGTCGATACGCGGCCGGGAACCAGACCTGCAAGGGCCGCACCGACGGAAATGGCAAGACGGTCGGCAACGGCCGCAACGACAGCGTCAGACTGGCCGCCCTGTTTCTTGCCCCAGGCAACGGCTTCCTTCACCGCATCCGCGAATGCGGGGGTGCCGAGCGCCTTCAGAACGATGGTGGGGTTGGTGGTGCAATCCACCGGCTTCAGGCGCGCAACCGCCTCGATGTCGCCGGTATCGGCAACGACCGTGGTGATAGCGCGAAGTTGTTCGAGTTTGGACGTCATGGCGAATGATCCTTCATGATCTCTTGTAAACTTGCACAGCCGTCTTTTCGTTCCCGCACCATGGTGCGCCCAAGGCCGAAATCACGGTTTTGTCCGGCTCCGACTATCGCAAGCGGCAAGGTCGAAAGTCAAGACATTTGCGCATCGCAATTGACATAAGTTTCATGCCTGCGATACTCCGCCCCATAAAGAGAGTGACAGAAACCGTGGCGAAACTGAGAAGAGAAACCCATACGGCCTATTCGGAAGCGGCTTCGCTGAGGCTGCGTGCCGCATGGCTCTACTATAATCAGGGTTTGACGCAGAAAGATGTCGCCGAGAAGCTCGGCATCAGCCGCTCCACCGTCATACGCCTTCTGGACGAGGCGATGAAACGCTCCGAAGTACAGATCTGGATCAACGAGGGCATCGAGGATTTCGTCGAACTGGCCGGCAGGCTGGAGGCAGCTTATGGGCTGGATGAGGCGGTGATCATTCCCTCCCCCGGCCCATCCCCCGGCAAGGCGAATGCCGAAGGCACGGCCAAGGCCGTTGGCCTGGCGCTCGGGCAATTCCTCTCCGAAGCGGTGCCGAACGACGCCACCATCGGCGTCGGCTGGGGCCGCACCATGACCGCCTCGCTATCCAGCTTTCGCCCGCCGCGCCGGGAAAACTGCAAGGTCGTCTCGCTGCTCGGCGGTATCGTCGCCGTGCACCAGACAAACCCGCTTGATTACACCTGGCGGCTGGCAAGCGCGCTTGGGGCGGAATGTTACATGTTCCTTGCACCGCTGCTGGTGGACTCCGTCGAGACCAAACGGGCGCTGATTGAGAAATGCGGACTTGCCACACTTTATGATCTGGCCGAAACGCTCGACCTCGCCATCGTATCCTGCGGTGATATCGGCCCGCATTCCACTTCGCTGTCGGAAGGTTTCATTTCGAAGGAAACGCTTCAGGAACTCATCGATGCCGGCTGCGTCTGCGACACCATGTTCAACTTCATCGACGCGGAAGGCCGTTCCGTCGATCACCCGATCAACGAGCGCGCCATGGCGATCGATCTAGACACGCTGCGCAAGGCCAAACACATCGTGCTCGCCTCCGGCGGCGCCCACCGCGCCATCGCCATCCGCGCCACCATCAAGCGCATCGGGTGCAATACGCTGATTACAGACGAGGCGGCGGCAAGAGCGTTGATGGAACTGGTTTAGGCCTCGACAGGCGACCCAGGCTGTTCCTCATTTCTGCGCCTGTCACAGGGATGAGGGAGAGCTGCCTCACACCTTCCCCGTTTCCCATCCCAACATCGCCCGTTTGCGGGTAAGGCCCCAGTGATAACCCGTGAGCGCCCCGCTTTTTCCCACAGCGCGATGGCAAGGAACGACGAAGGAGACCGGGTTCGCGCCAACAGCTGCACCGACCGCACGGGAGGCAGTTGGCTGGCCAATATCGCAGGCGATGTGCGAATAGGTAACGGCGCGGCCCATGGGAATTTTCAGAAGGCTTTCCCATACCCGCACCTGAAAATCCGTGCCGAGCAGCACGACCCGCAATGGCCGGTCCGCCGACCACAGCGTCGGTTCGAAAATACGTGCGGCATAGGGCGCGGTGGCTTCACGATCCTCGACATAATCCGCATTCGGCCAGCGACCTGCCATGTCCTCGAAACAGGCTCTTTCCTCGCCGGGATCGGCGAAAGCGCAGCCGGCAAGGCCGCGATCGGTCACCATGACCAATGCAAGACCGAAGGGTGAAACATGGAAACCGTACCGGATCGTCAACCCACCGCCCTTGGCCTTCCATTCGCCTGGAGACATGGCCTCGTGGGTGACGAACAGATCGTGCAGGCGGCCGGGCCCAGACATGCCGACCTCGATCGAGGTTTCCAGCAGCGGCAGATCCTCTTCGCGCAACAGCCTTTTGGCATGATCGAGCGTTACGGCCTGCAAAAACGCCTTGGGGGAAAGACCGGCCCAGCGGGTGAAGGTCTTCTGCAATTGCGTCGGCGACTGGCCGAGCCTTGCGGCAATGGCTTCAAGGGAGGGCTGGTCGCGATAATCCAGCGTCAAAAGCTCGATAACCCCGCGCACCGTATCGTAATCCGAACCGATGGGGGTGATGTCTTCATTCAGCATGATATTGGCGTTCATCGCATGTCTCCTAACGCCTCACAGAAAACCATCAAAGCGCGTCGGTCTCCACCCGTTTCTTGCGCCGTACTCAGTTTCTGCCGAGATACCGGCCTCGAGCCGATTGACGGGTTTTAAGCGGAATTATCCGCTCACATCCGCCGCACCGTCGCCAACGCACCGCCGAAAGCCTTGGCGAAGCTTTCCCGGTCATCCGGATTGAGAAACGAGCCGATATCCGTTGCCTTGCCTTCACCCGTTACATGCATGGAGACGATGCCGATTTCCTCGTGCCGCTGAACCCTGAAGCGGGCCCAGAAGGGGTTGAAACGATGCTCGACGACGCGGCCAGTCGGGGAGAATTTGCGGATAGACAGGCTGGTGCGCGAGACGCTCACCTCTTCCCGCGCCTTCGCTGCCCGGTAATTGGCGCGGAAGGCGACATAAAGCAGCAGAAAATCCAACCCGAGGAACAGGCCGACGGGCCATGCGCCAGTGGTGAGGAAAAAGCCGCCATGGAGGAGGCAGGCAAGCCCGGACAAGGCGAGAAGCAGCCGGAAACCCCTTCTTCCGAGCGAACGGTGCGGAACGAGTTCCGCCGCAAAAATCGGCTGATCGTTGAGCGTATCCACGTTGATTTCCTCAGGGCGGGCTGGCTATAGATAGGTCATGACAGTCGCCAAAAAACGATCCAGCACCCAAACATTGAAAAAGTCAAATGCGACATCCGCCCGCAGACCGGCGCGTGTGAAGACGATCTATTCGAAGGACGAGTTGAACGAGATCTTCCGCCGTTTCTCCATTCAGCGGCCGGAGCCGAAAGGCGAGCTGGAACATACCAACCCCTTTACCCTGCTGGTGGCCGTGGCGCTTTCGGCGCAGGCGACCGATGTGGGCGTAAACCGGGCGACGCGGGCGCTGTTCAAGGTAGCCGATACGCCGCAAAAAATGCTGGCACTTGGCGAGGAGGAGTTGATCGGCCATATCAAGACCATCGGGCTTTACCGCAACAAGGCCAAGAACGTTATCGCTTTGTCACAGATGCTGATCGACAATTTCGGCGGTGAGGTGCCGAGGACGCGCGAGGAGCTGGTGACCCTGCCCGGCGTCGGCCGCAAGACGGCCAATGTGGTGATGTCGATGGCCTTCGGTGTGCCTACACTCGCCGTGGACACCCATGTTTTTCGTATCGCCAACCGGCTCTGTCTTGCGCCGGGGAAAACCCCGGATGAAGTGGAAGACCGGCTCGTCCGCATTATTCCCGAAGAATATCTGTTCCATGCCCATCACTGGCTGATCCTGCACGGGCGTTATTGCTGCAAGGCGCGCAAACCGGAATGCGAGCGCTGCGTGATTGCCGATATCTGCAAGTCACCGGAAAAGACCTTCGATATTCCAGCTCCGCTGGTGGAACTACCCGCGCAATTGTTCGGTGCGACCAGCGGCGAATGACGGATCGCGCCGGCTGACGGCCTTGTGCAGATGCACCATCATCGAAGCCGCAAAAAGCGGCGTCAGAAGGTTGAGGAAGGGGATTGCAAGGAACGCTGCAATCACCAGCCCGGCCATGAACACGGTTGTGCGGTGTTTCAGCCGGAAAAGCCGCGCGTCAGCGGGCGAGCGGAAACGCATGGCTGCAAATTCGAAGAACTCCCGGCCCAGCAGATAACCGTTCACCAGAAAAAAGGCGATGAGGTTGACGCCCGGCACCAGCAGCAACAAAAGCGCAATCAGGTTGCCGGCAATGACGACGCCAAAGAACTTGATCGATGACACCACGGCCTCACCGATGGGCATCGCCTTGCCCGGTGGATCATCGGGATAGGTCTTTTTCTCCACGACTTCGGCGACATCGTCGAGAAACAATCCGGCAATAACGGCAGTGACCGGCGAGATCAGCAAGGCCAACGCCAAAGCCAGCCCGATTCCGGCGAAAATGGCGAAAACGAAAGTCAGCCATCCCGCCCAGTCCGGCACGCTGGGGATCAGCGTATCCACCCACGGCAAGGCGAAATAGATGAAGACAGAGCGGATGGCGAACCACAGCGCTGCCAGCACCAGAAGCGTCAGCCCCAGAACCTTCCAGAACACCGACCGGGTCTCGGTGGCAAAAAGATTGCTGAAGGCAAGCCTCGCCGCATTAAAAATCATTCGGAACTCCTGTGACGCCTCTCGCGTTTTAAACTGGCGTTCAGGAGAGATAGGCGCCGCCCATCCGCTCCGCAAGACAGGAATGAAGACGTCGCTGTTGGGAATTAAACCGCTGATGGAATTTCCCTTGAATAAAAGACGTCTCTAAAATATAATAATCTATCTATTAGAATTCGCATTCCGGTCCGGTGGAGGACAAGGCCGGAAAAGCTCGCCCCCACCGACAAGTCGCGGTTCGCACGCTCGCCCGGGCGCGCGGATGCATCATCATTCATAAATATAAAAGAATGAGGCGTTGGTGGAACAGCTACTGTTGAATCTGACCCGTGCCATGAAGGCCGGTACGCCTTCAGAGCGCAAGATCGCCAAATATCTGATCGAGCATCTGGACGAATTGCCGTTTGAGACGGCGCAGACGCTGGCTGCCAAGCTCAGTCTCAGTCCGATGACGGTTGGCCGTTTTCTGCGCTCTCTCGGATACAGGCAATTCAGCGATATTCGCATCGATCTGCGCCACGCCGAAGAGACCGCGGGCGTGGACCAGCCCGCTATTGTTGAAAGCGGCGATCAGAAGTCCAATCCGTTTTCGCAACTCCTTTCCCAACAGATCCAGGCCATTCAGGCTGCTTTCGAAATGACGGACCAGCCGATATGGCGCGTCGCCATGAGCGAGATCGCTTCGGCGGCAGATGTTTTTCTGGCAACGTCACCGGAAGGCCTTGGCACAGGAAGGCACTTTCACGGGCGGTTGCTGGAGTATCGCAGACGCGTGCACTTCCTCGGCAGCGACAGCGCCGCCTATATCGCCCTTTGGGACTTCGATCCCGCAGAAGCGCTTCTCATCCTCATGGATTGCGGCGGCAGCATCACGCCCTTGCAGAGCCTTTCTGCGACGGCGCGAAAGAGCGGCTACAGAACCCTGTTGATCACCACCCGGTTCTATGAATGGGGACCGGAAAGCGCCGATATCTGTCTTGCCATGCCGCACACCCAGACCGGCGGACAAGGCCTGCTGCAGCTCGTTGCGCTGATGGAATTCACCCTCTGCAGCCTGATTGCCGGAGCCGACGAGCAGCGTACGGCACGCATGAAAAACCTGACCGGCCTGAAACGCTCGCTTGGCATCTGACCATCGGCGGGAGGAAACGGATCGCGCCCGTCCGCCACGACCTTACCTGCCGTTGTAGGCAAAGATCAGAGGCTTTCCAGCTCCTGGCGATGGCGGTGCATGGCGAGAAAACGGCGATAATCCCGCTCGTAAAGCGGTGTGAGCGCCGGATTGCCTGGGATTTCCGTATTGCCCGGATACATGGCGGCACCCGCCGCTGCAAGGCCCGCATGCACACCGCCGGCGGCTGCCGCCGTCATCGCCGTGCCGAGAAGAACGGCGTCGGCTGTGGCAGGCACGACGATGCGCTTGCCAGTCACATCAGCGTAAAGCTCCATCAACAGCGGGTTCTTCACATGGCCGCCGGTAACGTGCAGGCTTTCGATGGCATAACCGAAACGCTCCATCGCATCGAGCACATGGCGCGCGCCAAGCGCAATCGCCACGGCGGTGCGCCAGTAGAGCCGGCAGAGACTGTCGAAGGATGTATCGAGCGTCAGCCCGCTGATGACGCCCACCGCATGCGGATCGGCGAGCGGTGAGCGGTTGCCGTGGAAATCCGGCAGTATATGCAGCCGTTCGGCAAAGGCCGCGCCCTCGAGCGCGCGCAATTCGGTAACCCGCGCAACGATGCGGGCGTGCAGCGCCGTATCCGGCTCTCCGCCCGCCGCGTGCATGCGCACGATATGATCGAGCAGCGCGCCGGTGGCAGATTGCCCGCCCTCCACCAGCCAGTGGCCGGGCAGCACCGCCTGCCAATAGGGACCCCACAGGCTGTGGCCTGGCATCTGCCGCTCGGACATGGCAACAAGGCAGCTGGAGGTGCCGGCGATCAGCGCCACATGTTTACCCACATCATCGGAAAGGCATCCGCCAAGCGCACCCAGCGTGCCGGCGTAAGCATCGATCATGCCCGCCGCCACCTGACAGCCGGTGTCAAGGCCGAGTTCGGCGGCAGCCTCGGGCGAAAGCGGGCCGATGGCTGTCCCCGGCATCACCGTCGTTTCGGGCAGGCCTGCCCGCTGTTTCAGATCGCCAAGCCCGGCAAGATTGAGATAATCCGCCTGCCAGCCGGGATTTTCCTGCGCCAGAAAATTCCACTTCGCCGTCTGCGTGCAATTTGAACGCTTGGTGGAACCGGTTGCCTTCCATGTCAGAAAATCCGCCAGATCGAAGGCGAAAGACATGCGCGCCCAGCTTGCCGGCAAATTCGCCTTCAGCCACATCAGCTTCGGCATCTGCATTTCCGGTGACACGCTTTTACCGGCGAAATCCAGCACGCGGTGGCCGGATGCCGTCAGCCGGTCGGCCTCGCCGATTGCCCGATGGTCCAGCCAGACGATGGTGTCGAACCGGTCTTTGCCCGTGACGGAGACAGAAACCGGTTCCCCACGCTCATCACGGATAACGAGCGAGCAGGTAGCATCAAAACCAATGGCCGCTATGCTGTCCGCTAACACACCCGCGTCGGCAAGCGCTGCTCTCACCGCAAGGCAGACGGCGTTCCATATATCGGTGGAATCGTGTTCGGCGTGGTTTTCCTGCGGCCTTTGCATCAGGATGGGATGGGTTGAGCGGGCGAGAAGCCTGCCGGTCGGGTCGAAAATCCCGGCGCGGGCGCTCGCCGTTCCGACATCGACAGCGACGAGATTTTGACGCATCAAGACTTCAGTTCCATCCCTTGCGTAACGACCTCCGGGCGGTGGCAGGCATGGTTTCCTTCAGCCTGCGTCACGTTCCACCTGGCTGTCAAAACCGCCCTTCCCCATATAATCGCCGACAAGTTGAACCAAATCTTCCATGGCGTCAAACGTGGCATTGGCCCCGAGCTCCGCGATCTTTTCGCGAAATGCCGGAAACCGCGCATGCGAGCCGCCGGTGAAGGCAAAAACCGCCATTCCGGCTGCCTTCGCCGCCGCAATGCCCGCCGGGCTGTCCTCGATCACGATGCACTGACGCGGATCAGTGCCCATCTGCCTCGCCGCATGCAGGAAAAGGTCGGGTGCCGGCTTGCCGTTCTTCACCATGGTGGCGCTGAAAACATGCGGCTCAAATTTATCGATGAGGCCGGTCAGCCCCAGCGAGTAACGGATGCGTTCCGGTTGACTTGAGGAGGCAACGCAGCGTTTGAAGGCCACCAGCCTGTCCAGCGTTTCGGCAATGCCGTCGATGGGACGCAACTCGGTGCGGAAACGCTCAAACAGCGTCGCGCGCATATGTTCGAGAAAATCGATGTCGGTCTCGATACCGTATTCCTCAAACAAAGTCGTCGTCATGCTGGCAACGCTGCGACCGAGAAAGCGGTTGTAGGCCTCTTCCTCCCCCATCTCCACGCCAAGATGGGAGAGCATGTCGAGAAGAACCGAGATGGAGACCGGCTCGCTGTCGACCAGAACGCCGTCGCAGTCGAAAATCAGAAGAGGTCCGGTCCCGTCTCGCATCTCACGTCACTTTTCAGCCAGCTTGTCATCCAGATAAAGCTGCAAGGTCTTCGCCGTGCCTTCGTGCCACAGTGTCGTCAATGCATGAGAGAAGCGTTTACGGAAAAGCTCCGATTCGGCAACCTCGCCGAAGATATCGTCAAGCGAAAGGAAGGCCATCGGGTCGTCCTTGGCCTTTGTGGCTGCCGCCTGTAGCCGCTCGGCGCTGGCGTCGTTGAAGGTGATTTGCCTGCCGCTGTCGGAGGTGCCGTAGAAATAACGGCACCACAGTGCTGAAACCAGCGACAGACCGACGATATCTTCACCGCGCGCCAGACGGTCGGCGGTGGAGGGCAGGATGAATTTCGGCTGGCGGTTGGAGCCATCCTGCGCGAGGCGCGGAATGGTATCGCCGATTTTCGGGTTGAGGAAACGCCGTTCGATCAGGCCGAAATATTCGCCAAGATCGGTATCGGGCACGGGCGGAATGACCGGGATGATCTCTTCCTTTTCGAGCTTTGCCAGAAACGCCCGGATCAGTGGATGCTCCATCGCCTCATGCACGAAATGGATGTCGAGCAGCGCTGCCGGATAGGCGATCGCCGCATGGCCGCCATTGAGGATGCGGATCTTCATGTGCTCGTAAGGCGCAACATCCTTGACGAACTGAACGCCCGCCTTTTCGAGCGCCGGTCGGCCCGCCGGGAAATTATCCTCCATCACCCATTGCTTGAACTCTTCGCAGAAGACCGGCCAATTGTCCTCGATGCCGAAATCGTCACGGGCGATATTGCGTTCGCGCTCTCCCGTGGC
The DNA here is from genome assembly GCF_007828365.1 of Rhizobium sp. SJZ105. Lineage (NCBI taxonomy): Bacteria > Pseudomonadati > Pseudomonadota > Alphaproteobacteria > Hyphomicrobiales > Rhizobiaceae > Rhizobium > Rhizobium sp. SJZ105. The sequence continues at coordinate 1,810 of NZ_VIUP01000008.1, read as the reverse complement.
GGGGGTGATGCGGTCGACCATCGAATTGGGGAAAGCGACGTTGTCGCCGATCCAGTTGGCGAAGGCCGGATCGAACAAAGCGGCGAGACCGACCACCGCGTTTTTGGTGACCTTGCCATTATGGGGAATGTTGTCGCAGGACATGACGGTGAAGGGTGGAAGCCCCTTGTCGCGCCGCGCCTTCAGCCCGGCAACGATAAGGCCGAACACGGTTTTCGGGGAAGACGGGTTCCTGCCATCCTCGGCTATCGCGGGATGCTGCGGATTGAAGGAGCCGGAAGCATCGATGAAATAACCGCCTTCGGTAATCGTCATCGAAACAATTCGGATTTTCGGATCTGCGAGCGTGTCGATAATGCCTTGGGTATCGCCAACCTTCAGAATGTCGATCATTGGCCCGGTGACGCGCGCACCGGTGCGATTATTGTCCTGCTCCACGACAGTGGTCAGGAAATCCTGTGCGGCAAGTTTTTCGCGCATTACCGCGTCCGATGGCAGTACACCCGCACCAATGATGGCGAAGTCGTGGTCCGCGCCGGTATTGAACAGGTCGTCCAGATAGACCGCCTGATGGGCGCGGTGGAAATTGCCGACGCCGAAATGCACGATTCCGGCGGAAAGATCGGCCCGGGAATAGGCCGGAATCGCCGCGGTTTTTTTGGCTTCATCAAGCGTGGCGAGGGAGAGTTTGCATGTCATGTCACGATCCTCGAAGGGGAAACGTTGTTTGTGCCAGGACCGGATGACAGGTACCCGGCACGCAGCGCGGATTTGCCTTCCGGTCTTCGCGTCATATCGCGATGCCCTTGTCATCGAACCTGTGGATTTTGGCATCATCTGGTGTGATGAAGACGGTATCGCCGTGTTTGCATTCGAATTCACCGTCGGTTCTGGCGGTGATGGGGCCGATGCCGGGGACGTCGAGGTGGAGGAAGGTGTCGGAGCCGAGATGTTCGGCAACCGTGACCTTGCCCTGCCACAGGCCGGTTTCCTTCGACAGCGTCAGGTGCTCGGGCCGCACGCCGGCGGTGGTTGCACCCTTTTGCCGGGCGTAATCGCCGGTCACCAGGTTCATGCGCGGCGAGCCGATGAAGCCGGCGACGAAGAGGTTGGCGGGCGAGCGGTAAAGCTCCATCGGCGAGCCGACCTGCTCGATATTGCCGCGGTTGAGGACCACGATCTTGTCGGCCATGGTCATGGCTTCCACCTGGTCGTGGGTGACGTAGATCATCGTCGTCTTCAACGTGTTGTGCAGCTCGGAGATTTCCAGCCGCATGGTGCCGCGCAGCGCCGCATCGAGGTTGGAGAGCGGCTCGTCAAACAGGAACGCCTTCGGTTCGCGCACGATGGCGCGGCCGATGGCGACGCGCTGGCGCTGGCCGCCGGACAGTTGCGAGGGCCGGCGTTCGAGATAATCGGTGAGGTTGAGGATACGGGCGGCATCGTCGACCTTCTTGTCGATGACAGCCTTGTCGAGCTTGGCCATCTTCAGCGGGAAGGCGATGTTGTTCCTGACGCTCATATGCGGATAAAGCGCATAGGACTGGAACACCATGGCAAGGCCGCGCTCGGCCGGGGCCTTTTCGGTGGCATCGTTGCCGTCGATGACTATTCTGCCGCCGGAGACGTCTTCCAGCCCGGCAATCAGGCGCAGCAGCGTTGACTTGCCGCAGCCGGAGGGGCCGACGAAGACGACGAACTCGCCGTCATGGATATCGAGATCGATCGACGGGATGACTTTTGCCTCGCCGAAGAGCTTGGACACGTTCTGAAGGGAAATGCTGCCCATTATTGTCGTTCCTTATTTCAC
>NZ_VIUP01000007.1:0-221568 GCF_007828365.1 Rhizobium sp. SJZ105 | reverse complement strand
TTGTTCTGGTATTAATGTCAGCACTAATGCTGGTTCGAATGCCAGAACATCGCCTGATTTTCCCGATCAGCAAAAACAGCTCACCGGACGCTCACGATTGAAAAGACGATCAAACTGAAATCTTCCCTTCAGATCGTTCAAAGCATCCTGCTTTCGTTGTTTCCCGATGACATCATTTCCGATAGCCATCTCTACTATAACATGACCTATACGCGAGAGATTGCCGACCTGCTTTCGACATTTGACGATGATGAAGCCTTCGTTCCATCTCAAAAGCTTCTCGAACTGTCTCAATTCATGAAATCAGCTGACTACGAGGTAGTTATTCGTGGATCGTCATTGAAAGCTTACAAGGACGCGCTGAAGGATAATCCTGAGACGGTCAAGGATATGAAGCTCCGCTTTCAAGTGATCATGCAGCCTTCCGTTCTATCGGGCTACAAATCCGTCACCATTATGAGCGCTGGTTTCGAACAATCTGAGATGTACTTCGCGTGGCATAAGAAGGTCGATTTCGTTGAAAATGAAGAAATGAAGCCTTTTCTTCGTTCTCTGCCAGAGGATCAAAAAGGGTTGGTTCATATCCTTTACCTATCCGACGAACTGGACACATGGGCGGACTATAAGAGGCTGGGCTATCAGGATTTTCTAAACCGTGTCGCCATGGCTTTTGATGCTGCCTTTCCGAATACGCCGCACATCTACTGTGTAAAGAAAGCCAAGGATGAGGAAGGCAACGCAACCACGCCTTATACGTGGCTCCACGATCAAACCGGCTTGTCGCAGCGCTTAGACCCTTCTGCAAAGGGCATTAACGGCTTCCAGCACTACAATGTCGCCATCCATCTCACTCCGATCAATCCGCCAACTTACGTCTACAACTTCAAGCGTGAGTTTTTCGAGATGCAATCCGATGACGTGAAGATGGCAGTTTCCTATGCCGCACAATACCAGTTCGCCTCCAGAACCAGCTACCGCGATTATTCCAGCACCAGCCACGTCACCATCATCGTGCTTGATCAGCGGTCAGCCATGGCGCTGCACGAGATGTTTGGTGAGGCATGTGCAGGCGAACCAGAGTTCTTCGACATCGGCTTAGAAGAGCTTCAGAGCGAGAAGCCAAAAGCGATGACCGCCAACGAAAGAAGTCAAAAAAGGAACAAGAAAAACAAAATGGAAAGCAACGAAGCGAAAAACCAGTACCAGTACGAAAACTTCCTCATTCGTCAATGGAGCCGCGCCAATTGCGAAGAGCCGATTATCGTTTCTGCGTCATGGCAGGAACTGGTCATGACCATGCAGCACTACTCCAAAAACATCGTGCTGAAGTCGAAATCAGCATGCGCTCAATTGCGAGAAGGCTATTTCATCGATCCAAGCAATCACAAGCTTGTCAGCAACATCCAGACGACGAAGCTCATTCAAATGGATGTGGACAAAGCTAAATGCGACCCGAGCGAACTAAGCGCATTCCTCAAGAAGAACAAGCTCTCGCACATCATCGCCAATAGCTTCAGCAGTCAGCCACTGGACCAGCGCTTCCATCTGTTCATTCCGCTCAATCGGGCTGTGAATGGTGATGACTATCAGAAGATATTCCGCCTCATCAGTGCTGATATCTATCAAAAGTTTGTTGACGCATATGAAATCGATCCAAGTTTCAAGAGCATCAACAAGCGGATTAGCATGCCGTGTGTATCGAATTTCAAAGGTGATCTGTTCATCGACGGGACTGTGTGGACAGACATGATGACGTACAAGGTGTCGTTTCTCGATGTGGAAAGATATCTCAACCGCGTTCAGATCGAATTCGGCTATTCCACGGAAGATGCGGTTTCTTCAGGCAAGATCGCAGACAAGGAAACTGTCGAAGACATCCTGCAAAAATGGTCGATTGCTCCCGGCTTGGGTAAAGGCAGTACGCATTTCTATCAGGCTGGCGTTGATCTGAGGAAGTCTGGGTGTTCCTATGGTGAAGTCATCCAAATCCTAACGGCGAATCGCCACATGTTTGGGCATGGGCAAGACAGAGACGCTGTTCGGGTTGCAGATCATGTCTTCAAGAACAGCAAGACGATTGGGAGCGCGAACGACAACAGTGCCTGTCCCATCGTCCAATCAGCATAGTCAGCCGCGATTAGGTAGTATAGCCAAAACAGCCGTGGGTGTCTCATACCCCCTGCTGCACTTCGCGCTTATTTTCACATGGGTGTCCTGCTGTTTTTATGCGTTCAGGTTTTCCGAAGGAACTTCAGCATCCTCAGTTGCCGAAACCCCAAAATTGAGCGGTGGCAACATATGTACCAGCTTCGGGAACGCCGAATAAATCAGTGCCACTACATCATTCAATCGCTGACGAGCTTCCTCGGTGAGCGGCACTTTGAGCAGCTTCTTTTCAAACGTCGCGACGTAATCATCGCCCCGAACATTCCCGATTATGAATTGCTGCCCGCCATCGATATCGATTGCATGTAATTTGACCTGCTCCAGTGAACCGACTGCTTCAGCTCTATGACCGGCGGCATGGCGGGCGACATTGTAGTGTGGAAACGCCCGTTCCAATTCCCCCGAAGCCTTTCGCAGGTTCTCCGAGAGAGAACCCGCCTTGATGGTTTCGGTGAAGCGCATATTGGTTTTGATGTGCAGCAAGGCTTTACCAACATGAAACAACGTCATGGCTGCGTCTCTGCCTGCCATGTTCTGCCACTGCTGGAGCAGGTGCATGTTATTGTTGAAAACCAGCGTGTTGGGTTCGCTTGTTCGCAGGACGCTCTCGCGAAGGTCGTGTACGTGCCGGTGCAGCGCGACAGCAGACGCGTAGTCGTTCACATACGAACTGAGATTTTGGAGATTGAGCAGAGTAATCATTGACCGTTGCTGCTCTTCCTCAGTGGGAAGTGTTGCAACGAACTCTTTGAGTTCAGCGGCGTCATAAACACCGGGCGTACCGGGCACAAAGCTATGATTCATATTCAATCCCTGTCATTTCGAGATGCAGCCCGTTGTGCGAGCCGATTCACAAGGAATAATAAAAAGGGCAATTACGCCGAAATCCCGGCATGTTTTCCCGGCTCAAATCATATGCCATTATCGGCACAATCGCCGTGTTCTTGGCTCTAACCGAGGCTTTCTCTATTACGGGCTTGGATGCAGAGCGCTTTCCAAATCGCTTATTGAGTTGAACAAGACCAACCGAGCGATTGAGGAAAGCCACGCCAAGGATGTTCGTGATTGATCAACTGGACGCCCTGAGCGGAGAGAGGACGAATACAGCGCGTAGGCATTTTATGGAGAATCGTATGAGTTTAAATGCTCCTAACCGTTGGAAGCAAAAGATCGCCATTTCCGTCGATCAACAATACAGCACGACAGCCGCAAAGCTTTTCGGAACGCCCGCGATACCTACTCAAGGTCGACACAACTTCATATGGGCACGATTCACGTCTCATCGTGGAGACGATGAAAGAGTAGTTTGGAATTTGTCCACCCTGCTCAACGACCTTCCAGAAGACGCTTGGTACATCGACTGGAAAAACTCACGATATTAATCAGCAATCGGTAATCTACCGCATTCAATCGCCATGTTTGCTTTTGGTGTATGGAAGCTTATCTGAAGCGTGGGTCCTGCGGCACTATCAGCCCACCAGCCGTATTTTTCTTTCCAATGACTTCGCGCTTTTTCAATCTCGCGTTTTCGATACCGGGCGGAAAAATAGATGCCAGCATTCGGCACGCCTTCCAGTGTTCATAATTCATTTCTGTCATCCCTGTCAGAACAACAGCCATTGTAAACAGCGTGTTCAACTCGTGCGCTCTTCGAGAAACGGCTTGTTTATCAATCCTTGGATCGCGCTTTAAAATTTCCGCCTCATCCTTCAGGAAATCCGCCTCGGCTTTTTCCATCTCTTGTCGCGACAAATAAGCCGGGAACTGATTTTCTCTGGCTTTGAAGCACGCAAGGAGCAAATCGTGGGCTTCGTAAAGGTCCAGCAACGCCGCGACATTGATGTTGTCGTATTCGGTCATCCCCGCGCCGGTTGCGACGCTGGCGGGCTGTTGCTGATCTTTCTGCGCTTTAGCGTGATCAGTCTTAGCGCTTTTGTTTCCTGAAGCGGGAACTTCGTTTGCGCCGCGTATTTCTCGTTTGTTTTTCAAAGCACGGATATTTTCATCAATGTCTTCATAGCAGGCGTCTGGATCGCCAATCGGATGCTTCGCCAAAGAGTCCCAGGTTCCGGCATTGAAGATCATTGACTCAAGTACACATTGATCGCCATCGCGCCTCGTTGCGATCAGAAGCCGACTGTCCGCACTGTGCTTTAGCGTCATGGGTCCAGCTTCTTCACCGCCATAGGGAAAGCGAAACTGTTGACCGGTCTTGAGATCGCTTACAAAGGCAATAGAACAACTCGACCCGCAGCCGATTTGCGTAATCGCGTACTGACCAGAGAAATTGACGCCTGCCTTCATACCGTTGGAAATGCGAGTGCGAAAAGTGGCGAAGTCGCGGTCCCGCCTGTTGAAATCGGGCAGCCTTACTGGACCCGAGTAGATGCCGGATACAGGGAATCTGTCCATCGATAGGAATGGCAGATCGGAATCCGAGACTACTTCAGTGTCGTCGCCTTCATCCATTCCTTCGTTGTCGAGAGCTTCCTCTTGAGCAACAGCGCGCTCATCCCAGAGCGAAGCCATGAGATCGTATCTTTGATCCAACTCGTCAGCGCTCAGGACCTTAATAGTCGCAATACAGCGGTTTTGACGAACGACCTCGACAAAGCGTGCGCTGCCCTTTTGTCGATAGATGGAAACGATACTGCCGTCTTTACGTCCGACATTCTCCGAATGGGATTTCAAGTCCGCTTTGTGACGCTGAACATCTGCTTCCTTGAGACAAGCAGAATTGGCGGTTATCGCCGATGCGACAACCGCAAAAAACGAAATACCAGAGAGTTTCAAAAACATTGGCGATCTACCAGTTGATCCAAACGTAGAGGCTCATACGGGCGAACATTTCGCCATCAAATTAGACGACCTTCGGTCTGGTGAAGAGTACGAACATCCCAAGAACGATCGCGCCTAGTACCCACACAGTCAGCACCATCGCCATACCGATACCTGTTCCGATTGCCGCTCCGGCTTGTTCCGCACCAGTAAGAGACGCCATATCCTTCGTGGCGGCATTGAAGCCTGCAACAGCCCAGAGCAGCATCAGGGCATTGAAGCCGATGAAGGACCATTTAAACAACTTGCCAAAGAAACCGCGCTTCGGCTTCCGAAGCTGTGTACCGCAAGATGGGCATTTGAATGCCGCATCGCTGACGTTATTATTGCATTCAGGGCAGCTAATAAGCGCCATGGTAAATTCTCCTATTTGGAAATGTCAGTGAATTTGAAAAGGAATTCTGGAGCGGTCATCGCCCCGCGAATGGTGATGCTTTGTTCGAACAAGCCGTCCGATTCAGCACGGATGAAGTTGCCGGAAACTTTCACCTTGTCGCCAGCCGACATGTTCACGAGGGAAGCGTAAAGCGGCGTTCCCTTGTCAATCAGGGTCGAATGCAGGACATCAGAGATCGCGTTGTTCCATGTCGCCAGATCGATGTTTGGCGCGATACGAACGGTGACGACCGCATTGCCGTCACCGTTGGTTTCCAGCGTGCGAAGAGTGCCTGACCATCCATCAACACGAAGCTGTCCACCCACTACTTTCAGGATCGCCATACGACGTTCGTCTCGTAGAACACTTTGCTGAAGCTCGTTTCCAGCAGAGTCGAAACGCTTTTTGTAATCGCTGATTGCCGCGATGAAGCTTGCCTGCTGTTCTGGCAAAGGCGCGGCGGCGGATTTGGCGGCTGATGCAGACGCGGCGGTACTGTTGCCAACCAGTGCGCCTTTCTCTGCTTCACCTGAACCAAGAATTGCGCTGGCAATCCCCAGCACGACGAAACCGCCGACCATCCATTTCAATTTCGAGAAGCGCTTGCCACCCTTACCGCAATGCGGACACGACTTCGCTTTCACCGAAAACTGCTTTCCGCAGTCTTCGCATGTTTTCCATAAACTGTCTGATTTCACTTAGCCCTCTTAAGTCCCTTAAATGCAACCAGTCGTAGGCGGAGTCGCTTGCGCCTTCCCACCATGCAGACACCTCTAATATGGAATTTTTCCATATCGGATTTTTCCATATACTTAAAGAGCCCTTTCAACCGAAGAGGGCTTTTTTCTTGCAAAAAACGATCTGGTCCAAAGGACATCGCGCTCTCATTGACCTCATTATCGAGAAACGGAAAGCGGCTGGGCTAAAGCAAGAAGACGTAGCTAAAGCACTTGGGCTAACACAGCCTTGGGTGGCGCATCTCGAAAGTTACGAACGGCGTGTCGATGTGATTGAGTATGTGCAAATTGCGCGCGTCATCGGATTTGATCCGAGCGCAGAGTTGGCGGCGCTCGCTCCAGTCATTTTAAGTGAACAACCTTAGCTTCAACTCTGCCCGAAGGCAGATAAGGACGCAATTGCCGAGCAAGGCGTTAAGATATGGATCGAAAATCCAGTGGTTCAAAAGGTCGGATATGGTTCACCTGTAATCTCATATACGAAATTGACCGTATACCTTCATACAGCGACGTAAGCCCATACCCGTCACCATAGACCCCACGCATTCCTTTTTGCGAATGTCCCTGTAATTGATCCATAATAGCGCTATCCACACGGCTATCACGACATGCCTGTTCAAAAGAATGCCGCAGCGAGTGCCAGACCTTTTTTGGTCCTTTGATACTTGCCTTGCCCAGAAGCTTGTTGAACATCTTCGACGCATGGCGGTGCCTTTGAGTCGCTGGGCCTATCGGAATGTCCGGAAAGAGCCGGCTTCCGTTTGGAATAGTTTGTACGAAATCTATAAAACCGAGTTCGATGAGCGTCGGATGAGCCGGAATCCGGCGAAGTGAAGATTCGTTCTTAACCCTTTTTCCAGTCTGCTCTTCTTCGTGGTCATTGATGTCGATAAACCAGATGCCGTCCTCACAACCAATATCTTCCCGCATTAGCTGGACGGCTTCCATCAACCTTGCCCCCGCGAACAATGCCAGCAGAGGAACCCAAAAGCGCCCGTGGGAATGCATCGAGATGTCACCGGCATCATACCAAGATTTTTCGGTTCTAACGCCTGTGAAAACCGGGCTTCGGAGGAGCTTATTCAATTCATCAGATGTGAATCCATGCCGCTTGTCTTTCTTGCTACCGTTGCGTGAAGGGGGCGGGATCATTGGCTGCACGATATTCTGGAGAGCGTGATCATATTCGGTACGTGACCAACCGAAGACGATGTTCGCGGCAGTCATGATCTGCCTCACACTTTCGGAAGACAAACCGGATAAACCGAGTTTCTTTGCCTGCTCAGCAATCTGAATTCTGGAAAGTCCCTTTAGCTCCTTCCGCCCATGTGATTGCGGTGGCACAGCAAAAAGCGTGCTCTTCAGAAGACGGATATCGTTCTGGGTATAACGGTTTAAAGGCTTGTCACCGCAGATGTCGATGAATTGTTTGATTTGCGACCGACGAGTAGCATCGGTCTTCGCGCTCCATTTTTTCTCACGACCGACCAGATTGAAGCATTCATTCGAGATGATCGACATAAGGGGAAGATCGCTCGAAGTTGGCTTGCGCATGGAAACTTCAGTTGTACAGAGGCTAATCATTTCATGCGGGAGAAATTCCTGCCATGCATGAAGCGCCTTTAGTTCGGCGTCCATCAACGCTTTAACAAGTGTCGCGCGCCGAACAGTCGACAAATCGGGCATCTGTCGTTTGGCAATTGTATCCCACTCGTGAAAAGCCCCAGTTTCCTTTGCTTGTTTAATAGCTGCCATACGTGCGGTCACGTGAAGCCGATTCACGAGAGACAGAAGGGACGCAAGGTCGTTCTGTTTGCGGCAATCCTCAATGAAGGCATTGTAGCCAATAGGAACGCTGATCTGATGCAGATAGGCTTCAAGATCATCAGAGGCAGCCCGAAAAGCCGCCGATCTTCGTTCCATTTCCTCCGCTTCGACCGAATTAGCATGATCAGCGACAATACGTTTGAAGGCAGGCTTACCCTTCACTCGCGATCCACTGCTCGAAGCGAATAACACCAAATCATCGTTATGGTCAGTCCGAAACTGAGCAAAACCATTATCCACATCAACAATTACTGCAGGAAGCCGCCGAACAGCGTCTCTAAAATCGCGTGTCTTGAGGGATATTTGCTCGATCTGCTTGCCATACAAAGAACGAATGTCAGCAGGCACCTTGACCCGATGATAATAATAGCCATTCGGATGCAAATAAAGGCGATGACGTTTTAGCATTTCGGACCGAATGACTTTCACACCGGTATCAAAATCGGTGTGAAAAAGCTGCGTTAAGATCCGAAATTCAACAAAATCAAAGCAAAAGAGTGCGATCCACGGCGACCGATGGAGATTTACGATCCTGGGTGCCTACAAATGTAGGTGGGCGCCATGTGTCCAGCCCCACGGGACTGGCCAGGGACAGCTCCCTTTGGATCGAGTATGGCCCCAGGGATTGTGGTTCCTGTCGGGAAGCGCAGAACGCCTCTTAGATATAGGACGTATCCAACCAAACCACCAGAGGGCCACGAACGAATTTTGTTGCTGGAAAGCTTTGCCGGCGATCAATGCGCCGCAGGCTTTGGCCGCGCCAGGAGTTTTTCGGTAATACCGTTCAGACGGTCGGCCAGATCGCTGATGGCAACGGCAACCATCTCGTCCGATCTTGCCTTGTGTTCGGCCATACCGTCGCGGTTGCGAGAAAGGGACGCTATTTCCCCCTCCAGCTTTTCGATCTTGCGGTTGAGCTCGGAAAGTTCGTCCATCACCATGATGCCCGACATGACGGTCAATCGCAGATCACCGATTTCGCCGAACTGGCTCTTTAGATGCCCCACATAACGGTCAAAACGGGTAGCGAGGTCGGTCAGGTGCTCTTCCTGCCCTGCCTCGCAAGCCATGCGGTAGGCCTTGCCGTCGATCATAACAGTAACTTGCGCCATGAAACCGCTCCCTATCGATCCAGCACCGCGCGAATCGTCTCCATCGCCGTCACCAGACGGCGGGAAACCTCGCGGTTGACTTCTTCGAGACGATTGGCGCGAAACTCGGCCTGGTCCAGCTCGTGCGCGAGCCTTGCGCGATCGACATGGACCCGCTTGACCTCGTTATCGATTTCGCCCGTCTCCCTTTGCCGTTCGATACGCATATCGATGGCATTTTCGAGATTTGTGATGGCAGCGCTCAGCTCCGTCACCGCAGATTGTACGGTCTTCTCAGCCGACATCGTTTTTTCCAACTCGCAAGTAACCGGCCGAATCGTCCGGTTTCAGGCCTTTTCAACATCCAAGAGGTTATTACCCGATTTATCATCACGTCAATCAAACCAGTGCATTGAGGCGTTTTGCTCTGTGGATGAACGAGGAAACGGCGACACATATCGCACGATTTTTCTCGAGACACCCGTTTTGCTAAACGATTTTTATCCTTGAGAGAACCGCAATTGCCCGTGGATTTATTGACTTGCCTGCCTCACCTGCTATGGATCAACCCGCTTTTTGGATAGTTGCGTAAAACTATCTCCCTTCACCCGGAAACAGACGGAAAAGCCATGATTTCTCGCGACAAACACGACCGGATGGCCAATGCAATCCGCTTTCTTGCCATGGATGCAGTAGAGAAGGCCAACTCCGGCCATCCCGGCCTGCCGATGGGCGCAGCTGATGTCGCCACTGTTCTTTTCACCCGCTTTTTGAAGTTCGATCCCAAGAGCTCGTTGTGGCCGGATCGTGACCGCTTCGTGCTGTCTGCGGGCCATGGTTCGATGTTGCTTTACTCGCTGCTCTATTTGACGGGCTACGAGGACATGACTATCGACGAGATCAAGCGTTTCCGTCAGTTCGGCTCCAAGACCGCCGGCCATCCCGAATATGGCCACGCGACCGGCATCGAAACGACGACCGGCCCGCTCGGCCAGGGCATCGCCAACGCCGTTGGCATGGCAATCGCCGAACGCAAGCTGGAAGAAGAATTCGGCTCCGATCTGCAGAACCACTTCACATATGTGCTGTGTGGTGACGGCTGCCTCATGGAAGGCATCAGCCATGAAGCCATCGCGCTTGCCGGCCACCTGAAGCTCAACAAGCTCGTTCTGTTCTGGGATGACAACAACATCACCATCGACGGTGAAGTTGGCCTTTCCGACAGCACCGACCAGATCGCCCGCTTCCAGGCTGTTCACTGGAACACCATACGCGTCGACGGCCATGATCCGGATGCGATTGCCGCCGCGATCGAAGCTGCACATAAATCCGACCGCCCGACCTTCATCGCCTGCAAGACCGTGATCGGTTTCGGCGCACCCAACAAGCAGGGTACCCACAAGGTTCACGGCAACCCGCTGGGCGCCGAAGAAATCGCCGCCGCCCGCAAGAGCCTCAACTGGGAAGCCGAAGCTTTCGTCATTCCGGAAGACGTGCTGGATGCATGGCGTCTCGCCGGCCTGCGCTCGACCAAGACCCGTCAGGACTGGGAAGCCCGTCTCGAAGCCACTGAAGCCGGCAAGAAGGCCGAATTCAAGCGCCGCTTCGCCGGCGATCTGCCCGGCAACTTCGACAGCGCGATCGATGCCTTCAAGAAGAAGATCATCGAGAACAACCCGACCGTTGCGACCCGCAAGGCCTCGGAAGACTCGCTTGAAGTCATCAACGGCATCCTGCCGGAAATGATCGGCGGCTCGGCCGACCTGACGCCGTCCAACAACACCAAGACCAGCCAGATGAAGTCCATCACGCCGACGGACTTCTCCGGCCGGTACCTGCATTACGGCATCCGCGAACACGGCATGGCAGCAGCGATGAACGGTATCGCACTGCATGGCGGTCTCATTCCCTATGCCGGCGGCTTCCTGATCTTCTCGGACTATTGCCGTCCGTCGATCCGTCTGGCTGCCCTGATGGGCATCCGCGTCGTCCACGTTCTGACGCATGATTCCATCGGCGTCGGCGAAGACGGCCCGACCCACCAGCCGGTGGAGCAGATCGCCGCGCTGCGCGCCATCCCGAACCTGCTCGTCTTCCGCCCGGCGGATGAAACCGAGACGGCGGAATGCTGGCAGCTGGCGCTTGAGCAGAAGCATCGTCCTTCGGCACTGGCGCTCACCCGCCAGAACCTTGCGCCTTCGCGCAAGGAATACGAAGAAAAGAACCTTTCCGCTTACGGCGCCTACGAACTCGTATCCGCAAGCGATGCCAAGGTTTCGATCTTTGCATCCGGCTCGGAAGTGGAAGTAGCGCTCAAGGCTGCAGCGACGCTGAAGGACAAGGGCGTTTCCGCCCGCGTCGTTTCCGTTCCCTGCTTCGAGCTCTTCAAGGAACAGCCGGAAACCTACCGCAACGCCATCATCGGCAAGGCTCCGGTCAAAATTGCGGTGGAAGCCGCCATCCGCCAGGGCTGGGATTACTTCATCGGCTCCGACGGCGCTTTCGTCGGCATGCATTCCTTTGGTGCGTCCGCGCCGGCGAAGGATCTCTTCAAGCACTTCGGCATCACGGCGGAAGCTGTCGTCGCCGCAGTCGAGGCAAAACTTGCATGAGGGCTTCCCAAGCCCTCACATTCCGCAAAGACCAAGCACATATCTTGTTCGGGAGACTATAAATGACTGTAAAAGTTGCCATTAACGGCTTTGGCCGCATCGGCCGCAATGTTCTGCGTGCCATCGTCGAATCCGGCCGCACCGATATCGAAGTCGTTGCCATCAACGACCTCGGCCCGGTTGAAACCAACGCCCACCTGCTGCGCTACGATTCGATCCACGGCAAGTTCCCGGCAGATGTGAAGGTCGAAGGCGACACGATCATCGTTGGCGGCGGCAAGCCGATCAAGGTTACGGCCGTTCGCGATCCGGCAACGCTGCCGCACAAGGAACTGGGTGTCGACATCGCGCTCGAGTGCACCGGCATCTTCACCGCCCGCGACAAGGCCGCTGCCCACCTGACGGCAGGCGCCAAGCGCGTCATCGTTTCCGCTCCTGCTGACGGCGCTGACCTCACGGTTGTCTTCGGCGTCAACGACGATCAGCTGACGAAAGACCATCTGGTCATTTCCAACGCGTCCTGCACCACCAACTGCCTCGTGCCAGTTGTGAAGGTTCTCGATGACGTCGTTGGCATCGATCACGGCTTCATGACAACGATCCACTCCTACACGGGCGACCAGCCGACGCTGGACACCATGCACAAGGATCTGTACCGCGCCCGCGCCGCAGCCCTTTCCATGATCCCGACCTCGACGGGTGCAGCCAAGGCCGTTGGCCTCGTTCTGCCGCACCTCAAGGGCAAGCTGGACGGTACGTCGATCCGCGTTCCGACCCCGAACGTTTCGGTCGTCGATTTCAAGTTCATCGCCAAGCGCGACACGACGGTTGAGGAAGTCAACGAAGCAATCAAGTCCGCTTCCAACGGCAAGCTGAAGGGCATTCTCGGCTACACCGAAGAGCCTTTGGTCTCCCGCGACTTCAACCACGACAGCCACTCCTCGATCTTCGCGATCGATCAGACCAAGGTCATGGAAGGCAAGTTCGTGCGCGTTCTTTCCTGGTACGACAACGAGTGGGGCTTCTCCAACCGCATGTCGGATACGGCCGTCGCATTTGCGAAGACCATCTGAACAAGCACCACGGTTCGCGAATTACGAAAAACCGGCAGGCGCAATCCTGCCGGTTTTTCTTTGCCAAAAAATTGCCGGCGGGACGAGGGACCCGCCGGTATCGCTCCTGAAGCAAGGCGGGGCGTTTCGGATCGAAAACCATCGCCCGGCAAGAGGCGCATGAGACCAAACCGACCAAGTCTGATGAACTGCACAACCCGTTATTTCTTGTTGTTGATGATAATCTGATCCGAACTGCTACCGCTCCAGATCGTATCGAAAGTCTGTTGCCTCAAATCGCTTTGCTGCATGGAAAGCTTCATCATGCAGTCAGCGAAATCACGCGAACCTTCAGGGTAACCAAACACCCGGCAACGCTCGCGTTGGGCGGCCATGTTTTCAGCCGTCTGTTCCGTGCTAGAACAGCCCGAAACAATTGGGCCGACCGCCAGCAAGGCAATAAATATAGTAATGGATTTCCGTTTCATCCGATCGCTCCGGTCATGGTGAAAGCAACTCGGACGCGACAACTAACGTAGCTGCATTGTCTCTATGTTACGTCGAAACGCCGGCATGCGAATTGTTTGCGCGAAACATCCACAGCACTACACGCCATGAACGTTTCGTCCGGGCGCCGAAAAAAATCCCATTTCCTGCCTTCGTCTGGTCCACTTTGAAACGGACAAGAAGAACAGGGACAACGGTCGTGCGCAATGCACTTCGGCCCTGCCGTATCATTCGATACACCCCGCCTTGCGTCGCCTTTCATCGCCACCCACAACAGCGCTGACAGACCGCAACCCGTGGCGCATTGACTGCAAACGTGCAGGGCATTGATTGCGACGGCCAGCGCGGTTTGAAAGAGGCGGTGGACGTGGAATCATTTTATCTTCTGTTGCTGGTGGCAACTGTTCTGGTTCTCGTCGCAGCGTTCTCAAGCCTCATCGCCTTCCGGTTCGGCGCACCGCTCCTGCTGCTCTTCCTGATGATTGGCCTTGCGGCAGGCGTGGATGGCCTCGGTATCCAGTTCACCAACAATCCGCTCGCCTATATGCTCGGCTCGCTCGTTCTCGCCGTCATCCTTTTCGATTCCGGTTTCGGTACGTCGATACAATCCTTCCGGCTTTCGGCAGCGCCCGCCGTCGCCCTCGCCACCGTCGGCGTCATCCTCACATCCGTGTTTTTCGCAGGCGCTGCCGCCCTGCTGCTCGGACTGTCGTGGCTGGAAGGCCTGCTGCTCGGCGCCATCGTCGCTTCTACGGATGCGGCAGCCGTATTCTTTCTCTTGCGCATCGGCGGCATTCATATCCGCGATCAGGTCCGCTCAACGCTTGAGGTCGAATCCGGCACCAATGATCCCATGGCGATTTTCCTCACCGTCGCGCTGGTCGAGATCATCGCCAAGGGACAGGGACTGGCCGGCATCGACACCGGCTTCCTGCTGCTGTTCGTCGAGGAAATGGGTCTCGGTGTTATTTTCGGCCTGCTCGGCGGCGTCATGATCGCAACAGTCGTCAACCGTTTCGCTGCCGACCGCGGGCTGGCGCCGATCTTCGTGCTGGCTCTTGCCCTGCTGGTCTTCTCCTTCACCGGCGCTATTGGCGGCAGTGGATTTCTTGCGGTCTATGTGGCGGGCATCGTTGCCGGCAACCGCCGGATTTTTGCGAAGGAGACCATCCGCCGTTTCCATGAAGGGCTGACCTGGCTTGCCCAGATCATCATGTTCCTGATGCTCGGCCTTCTGGCAACGCCATCGCAATTTCCAGCGATTGCCATTCCGGCCGTGCTGCTTGCGCTTTTCCTGATCTTTGTCGCCCGCCCGCTTGCGGTGTGGCTCAGCCTCATGCCCTTCAACTATACCCAGCAGGAAACCTCCTTCGTGGCATGGGTGGGCCTTCGTGGAGCGGTTTCCAT
This sequence comes from Rhizobium sp. SJZ105, assembly GCF_007828365.1. Lineage (NCBI taxonomy): Bacteria > Pseudomonadati > Pseudomonadota > Alphaproteobacteria > Hyphomicrobiales > Rhizobiaceae > Rhizobium > Rhizobium sp. SJZ105. The sequence goes on along the minus strand of NZ_VIUP01000007.1, from coordinate 206,955 downwards.
CCTGCTTGCCATCATGCCCATTCTTGGCGGGCTGGACGATGCGCAAATCTATTTCAATGCCGCCTTCATCATCGTGCTCGTGTCGCTTCTGCTGCAAGGCTGGACCATCAAGCCGGTGGCAACACGGCTCGGGCTGATCGTGCCGCCGCGCATGGGTGATGTCGACAAACTGGAAGTGGACCTTCCCGGCACTGCCAATCACGAACTGATTTCCTACCGCGTGGCCAAAGGCAGCGCCATCATGCAGGGCGAGCGAATTCCCCGCTGGGCGATGCCTTCGCTCGTCGTGCGTGATGGCAAATCCATTCGCTACCAATATGCCGGGCGCCTGCGCGAGAATGATCTCGTCTATCTTTTTATCGCGCCCGGTTATACGCGGCTGATCGACCGGCTGTTTGCAAGCGCCCTGCCGGTTGCGGATGACGACGCCGATTTCTTCGGAATCTTTGCAATCTCTCCCGCGCGTCCGGCCACGGAGCTTGACGCCGCCTACGGCCCCGGCCTTATTTCGGCCAACGAGCATGCCATGAGCATCGCGGAACTGATCGAGGCGCGCCTTTCTGGCAAGGCAGATTATGCCGACCGGGTGCGCCTTGGTTCTATTGTTCTCATCGTTCGGGCGCTGGACGAACATGAGGCGATTACCGGGATCGGAATTTCGCTTGAGCCGGTCGAACCGGCTATCGGCCTACCGATCTTTATCAGCTTTTCGGAAATTCTCCGCCGCGTGCGCGCTTATCTGGCGCAGCGACGCCAGTCGGGCTCCACCGCTGCCGGCAAGGGCATTTCCGCGCCTTCAGACGAGGCAAGAGAAAATGAGGCCTGACCGGCTTGCGTCGGCAATCAGGCATAGTATGGTCCGTCCCGAACTCGCAACGAAATCAGGATCGACCTATGCCCGCCTTCAAGACCATCGATGACCTTAACGATATTGCCGGAAAGCGCGTCCTTGTCCGTGTTGATCTCAACGTGCCGGTTGCGGATGGCAAAGTGACGGACAGCACCCGTATCGAGCGGGTTGCACCGACCATTCTGGAGCTTTCCGAAAAAGGCGCAAAAGTCATTCTGCTCGCCCATTTCGGTCGCCCCAAGGGTGAACCTGTCGCCGACATGTCGCTCTCCCAGATCGTGCCTGCGGTCGAGGAAGTGCTGGATCACGCCGTTTTCTTCGCATCCGATTGCATCGGTGCGCCGGCAGCCGACGCAGTCGCGAAAATGAATGATGGCGATATCCTGCTTCTGGAAAACACCCGCTTTCACAAAGGCGAAGAGAAGAATGACACCGCCTTCGTCGAGGCTCTGGCAGCCAATGGCGATATCTATGTGAACGACGCCTTCTCTGCCGCGCACCGTGCGCACGCCTCCACCGAGGGCTTGGCGCGTCATCTGCCCGCCTATGCCGGTCGCACCATGCAGGCCGAGCTTGAGGCGCTGGAAAAAGGCCTTGGCCAGCCTGTTCGCCCGGTCGTCGCCATTGTCGGCGGCGCCAAGGTTTCCAGCAAGATCGATCTCCTGATGAACCTCGTCAAGAAGGTCGATGCCCTCGTCATCGGCGGCGGCATGGCCAATACCTTCCTTGCCGCGCGTGGCGCACAAGTCGGTAAGTCCCTCTGCGAGCACGACCTTGCCGAAACCGCAAAACAGATCATGATCGAGGCGGCGACATCCGGCTGTGCGATCGTACTGCCGGAAGACGGCGTGGTTGCCCGCGAATTCAAGGCCGGTGCGGCAAATGAAATCGTCGATATCAACGCCATTCCCGCTGACGCCATGGTTCTCGATGTCGGCCCAAAATCGGTCGAAAGCATCAAAGCCTGGATTTCGCGCGCGGAAACGCTGGTCTGGAACGGCCCGCTTGGCGCCTTCGAAATCGAGCCCTTCGATGCGGCAACCGTTGCTGCCGCAAAACATGCCGCCGAATGCACGAAGGCCGGCAAGCTCGTCTCCGTCGCCGGTGGCGGCGATACGGTCGCGGCACTCAACCATGCCGGAGTCTCGGACGATTTCACCTATATCTCGACGGCAGGCGGCGCCTTCCTAGAATGGATGGAAGGCAAGGAATTGCCGGGCGTTGCCATCCTGACCGCCGCCAAGTAGACTTCCCACACTTGCCTGACACGAGGCCGGACAAGCGATGCTTGGCCGGCCTTGTTTTTTGGTAAGTGCGCATGGGAGGAAAGTTTCAAACGATTGAAATGATTTCAATCGTTTCAATGAGTTAGCATGCCATTTCCCTGCCCTGGAACTTCTGTTATCGGGAATTTATTGTGCCTTGGGAGAATAGCAAATGACCGAACGTCTCGAAGACATCGCAATCAAAATGGTTGCAGACGGCAAGGGCCTGCTCGCCGCCGACGAATCCACAGGAACGATCAAGAAGCGTTTCGACAGCATCAACCTGGAATCAACCGAGACCGCCCGCCGCGATTATCGCGAAATGCTGTTCCGCTCCGACGACGCCATGAAGAAGTGCATCTCCGGCGTCATCCTTTACGAAGAAACCTTGTTCCAGAAGGCCGCCGACGGTACGCCATTCGTGGACATCATCAAGGCCGCCGGCAGCCTGCCGGGCATCAAGGTGGATATCGGCGCCAAGCCGATGGCTTTCCACCCGGGTGAATTCATAACCGAAGGCCTTGACGGCCTGTATGAGCGCCTGCGCAAGTACCATGAAGCCGGCGCGCGTTTCGCCAAGTGGCGCGGCGTCATCACCATCGGTGATCAGCGTCCGAGCTGGGGTTCGATCAAGGCAAACTCCCAGTCGCTCGCTCGTTACGCTGCCCTCTGCCAGCAGGCAGACATCGTGCCGATCGTGGAACCGGAAGTGCTGATGGACGGCGAACCCGGTACGCACGATATCGATCGCTGTGCGGAAGTCACGCAATGGGTTCTCCAGACCGTGTTCGCGGATTTGTTCGACGCCCGCGTCAACCTTGAAGGCATGATCCTCAAGCCGAACATGATCATCGACGGCAAGAATGCCCGCAAGGCTTCCGTTGATGAAGTGGCGGAAAAGACCGTGAAGGTTCTGAAGGCGACCGTGCCTTCTGCCGTTCCCGGCATCGCTTTCCTTTCCGGCGGCCAGTCCTCCGAAGAGGCGACGGCACATCTCTCCGCCATGAATGCCGGTTACGACCTGCCCTGGTCGCTGACCTATTCGTACGGCCGCGCCCTTCAGGACACCGCACTCAAGGCGTGGGGCGGTAAGCAGGAAAATGTCGCGGCCGGCCAGCGTGCTTTCACACACCGCGCGATGATGAACACCCTGGCTGCCAAGGGCAACTGGAAGCAGGAACTCGAAAAGGCTGCCTGAGGCATAGCCCCAGGCATTTATAAAAAATTGAAGCCGCCCCTTGGGCGGCTTTTTCTTTATGGGCGCAAAAGCAGCGTCGCCGACCAGATGACGAAGGCGGCAACCGCTATCTTCCAGCAATCGCCTCTTTTCTTGAGGCCGGGCAGGCCCAAGGGGCGGATGATCTGCACAATCATCGCCAGCAGTAAAAAAAGGCCGATCGCCTTTGTCATTTATTGAGCCTTTTCTTTATTTCTGCATCGTCACAGGCTGGACATTTTTACCGTTCACCAGAAGAGTGCAACTCATTCGGGTAACCCCCGTCTTATGGCCTGCCGACCATACGTTCGAACGCATGAGAGTGTCTTCATGAGCAGAAATCTTCTACCCGTATTCGCTCTTTTATCCAGCACTCTGTTTCTTTTTCTCGGTAACGGCCTTCAGGGTCTCGTGCTACCCATGCGCGGTTCGGCGGAAGGCTATTCCAATGAAATTCTGGGCTTTCTCGGCACCTCCTGGGCGGCAGGCTTCGTCATTGGGTGTTTTGTGGCGCCCGCCATCGTGCGACGTGCGGGGCATGTGCGGGCATTTGCCTCCTTCGTGGCGCTTGTCTGCCTGACCGTGCTGATGACCGGCCTCGTTATCGATGATGTCTGGTGGATTACGCTCCGCGCGCTTACAGGGTTCTGCACCGCCGGCACTTCCATGATCATCGAGAGCTGGCTGAACGAGCGCGCGACCAATGAGAGCCGCGGCATGATCTTTTCGCTCTATATCGCCATAACGCTGCTTGGCGTCGTGGCTGGGCAGATGATCGTGCCGATGGGCGATATCAGCAATAGCTCGCTGTTCATGATCTGCGGCATCATCTATTGCATCGCCATTCTGCCGGCCACGCTTTCTAAGGCTGCCAGTCCCCAGCCCTTGCAAAAGGTGAAGCTGGACTTACCCGCCCTCTATCGGAATTCGCCGGTCTCCTTCGTCGGTATCCTGATGATCGGCATCGCCAATGGTGCTTACGGTACGCTTGGCGCCGTTTTCGGCGCGCGGGCGGGCCTTGATCCGACCATGATCGCCATCATGGTTTCAGTCACGATTTTCGTCGGCGCGCTCGCCCAGTTTCCAGCAGGCCGCCTTTCGGACCGGATTGACCGCCGTTATGTGCTTGCCGGACTGGCGGGGCTTGGCGCGGTTGCGGGCTTGGCCGTGGCGGCCGTGCAGCCGCATGATGTCTATGTCCTCATTCCGATGATCGCCATTTACGGCGCCGCCGCCAACGCGCTTTATCCCATCGCCGTGGCGCATGCCAACGACTTTGCGGCATCGGAAGACTTCGTCAAGGTTTCCGGTGGACTGCTACTGCTTTATGGCATCGGCACCATCATCGGCCCGACGCTCGGCGGCGCGGTCATGACCTATTCCGGCCCCTATGCGCTGTTCCTGGTGACAGCCGTCGCCCATGTGCTGATCACGGCCTATGCCATCATCAGAAGCCGTCAGCGCGCCACGCTTTCGAACGCCGAAAAGGACAATTTCTCGACGATGATGCCGACAACGCCCTCACCGCTCGTGACACCGGAAAGCATTGCGCTTGACCCGCGCGCGCCGCAATATCCCGAGGACGATGGCGACCATGTTGAAAAAGGAGCAGGCATATGAGCCTCTTGGACGATGACCGTCCGCAAAAACCGGTAGCGCATGAGATCGGCAGCGATCTCAGCCTTCTTTCGGTGGACGAGCTGAGCAACCGCATCGACATTCTTCAAACCGAAATCACCCGACTTGAAGAGGAGAGGAAAAGGAAGTCTGCCGGCCGGCTTGCGGCGGAGAACCTCTTCCGGTCCTGACAGGCGGCCTTCAGCAAAACCTCCGGCCAAGTCTTAACTCGATAAGCTGCTGCCGGAAAGGCATACGAGATTAACGATTCTGATGCAGTCTTTCGTTTACCATTAACCAAAAATTAAGCTTTCTGAGAGATTACTATACATGTCCAGTTCTTCTGGGCCTCAGGCATCTTCTCCATACGGCGAATTGGTCTGATTTTTCTCCCTGTTTTACCTTGAGAGCCGCTTTCGCGGCTCTTTTTTTACCGATCACCGGATTTCGTAAAACTGTGGGTATTAACCCTTCTTTAATAATTGCCTTGCGCATTTCAGGTAAAGATACCATCCTGAAAACACTAAAGGCCGGAACAAAATATTACCGGTCGTCGTTGCCTGACAGTGTGGTGCGTGAGCAGGGATTCAAAGAAAATGTCGGAACAGGTTTTAAATACCATTAGCTTTGCGGGTCGCGCGGCTGCTTCCAACCAGTTCAAGACCCTCTATACCGAAGGCATGACCTTGGTTGAGGAAACGGCGAGCTATCTTGATGGAGCCGGTCGTACCGCTTCAAAGGTTCTGCCGCGCATGGCGTCTGTCCTTTACGCGGCAGAATCGATGCGCCTCACCACCCGCCTGATGCAGATGGCGTCCTGGCTGCTTCTGCAGCGCGCCGTCAACAATGGCGAGATGACACGCGATCAGGTTCTCAGCGAAAAAAGCAAGGTGCGGCTCGACAGCTTCAACGTCGATCGCAACGCTCCGGGCTGGAACGACCTGCCTGAGTCCTTCCGTGACCTCATCGAGCGGTCGCTCCGCCTCCAGAACCGCGTTGCCCTTCTCGACCGTGAAATTTACCGCCCGTCCGAAGCCACCAAGGTACCTGACAACGAAAACAGCGTGCAGGCGCAGCTTAACCTTCTGCGCACGGCTTTCTCGATCAACTGAGAAAAGACGACCTTATCCGGACAATTTGAAAAGCAGGCTCATGGGCCTGCTTTTTTGTTTTGGCCTACAATGGGCTCGTTTCACCGGATCGACAGACAACAAAAAAGCCCGGTAAAACCGGGCTTTTTTAAATGATCCGTCCACAAGTGGATTAGAGGCCGAGGCCGCCGAAACGCTTGTTGAACTTGGAAACGCGACCGCCGCGGTCCATAAGCTGCTGGTTGCCGCCCGTCCATGCCGGATGGGACTTGGGGTCGATTTCAAGGTTCATGACTGCGCCTTCCGAACCCCAGGTCGAGCGGGTTTCGTATTCGGTGCCATCGGTCATGACGACCTTGATCGTGTGATAAGCGGGATGGATATCAGCCTTCATGACAATCTTCCTGGTTAAGTGACGTGCGGTCCATTTGCCGCAATTGCGTCAACTGAGCCATTTCAATAAATGAAGCCATAGTCCTGATGGGCTATGGCTTCCCAATTCGATGCGGAGCCTATACATGAAGGTCGCCCAGATAACAAGAGCCTGCTATCCCCTTGTGAAAGGAGATGGCCGCAGGGACTAGAATTTTACCGCGCGCCGGAAATTCACCCGCAAAAGGCCGAAAAACGGCACGGAACGAGGAGTGTAGCGGACGTGGCAGACATTGAAGAGCAGAAAGCGGCTAAACAGAGAAACCTGAAGCCGCTGCTTGGCCTGTTTCCCTATCTCAGGCGGTATCGCGGCCTGATGGCGGCGGCCCTGTTTGCGCTTGTGCTTTCTTCCGCCACGACGCTTGCCTTGCCGCTTGCCGTTCGCCGCATCATCGATCACGGTTTCCAGACGCCGGACGGTGGCATGATCAACAGCTACTTCGCTGTGCTTCTGGCCATTGCCGTCCTTCTCGCTCTCGCCAGCGCCATGCGCTATTATTATGTCATGACCATCGGCGAAAGGGTCGTTGCCGATCTGCGCCGGGATGTCTTTGCTCATCTCACCACGCTGTCGCAGCAGTTTTTCGATGCCAACCGCTCGGGAGAGCTGACCTCGCGGTTGACCGCGGATACCGTACAGATTCGCTCGGCGTTCGGTTCCTCAGCTTCCGTTGCGCTGCGTAACATCATCATGTGTTGCGGCGCGGTGGCGATGATGATCTATACCAGCCCCGGCCTTTCCGGCCTCGCGCTCCTGGCCATCCCGTTCATCGTTTTTCCTTTGATTGCTTTTGGGCGCTCGGTTCGTGCCCGCTCCCGCAATACGCAGGACACATTGGCCAATTCCGCCGCCTATGCCTCGGAAACGATCGGGGCGAGCCGCACCGTGCAGTCCTTTAACGCCGAGGCGCTTGCAAATGCCCGCTACGGCGCCTCCGTAGAAGCGGCCTATCAGGGTGCGCGGGCGGCGATAGGCGCCCGCTCCATCCTCACCGCCGTCGCCATCGCGCTCGTTTTCGGCAGCGTCGTCGGCATTCTCTGGTATGGCGCGCAAAGCGTTTTGTCCGGCGGCATGACAGCGGGTACGCTTGGCCAGTTCGTGCTTTATTCGGTCATCGCGGCAAGCGGCCTGGGCCAGCTCTCCGAAGTCTGGGGTGAACTGGCGCAGGCGGGCGGCGCGGCTGAACGGCTTTCCGAACTGCTGAACGAGCGCTCGCCCGTTGCCGAGCCGTCAGCACCCGTTTCGATGGTTCAGCCGCCGCGCGGCGAAGCGACATTCGAGAATGTCGGTTTCATTTATCCACTCGCAACCGGTGGCCCGATCATCTCCGGCCTCTCCTTCAAGGTCAATGCCGGCGAAACCGTCGCCATCGTCGGCCCTTCCGGGGCGGGAAAAAGCACGGTCTTTTCGCTGCTGATGCGATTCTACGATCCGCAGGAGGGCCGCATCACCATCGATGGCGTCGATATCCGCGATGTTAGCCTTGCCGATCTGCGCGCGCGACTGTCCATTGTTCCACAGGATGTGGCGATCTTTGCCTCCTCCATCCACGATAACATCGCATTCGGTCGTCCGGCTGCGACACGCGAAGAAGTGCGCACGGCCGCTATCGCCGCTCAGGCAGACAGCTTCATCGCCCGGCTGAACGATGGTTATGACACGCAGGTGGGCGAGCGCGGCGTAACGCTTTCCGGCGGTCAACGCCAGCGCATCGCCATTGCCCGCGCCATCCTGCGTAACGCCCCTATCCTGCTTCTTGACGAAGCGACCTCCGCACTGGATGCCGAAAGCGAAACGCTGGTGCAAAAGGCGCTCGATGAGCTGATGAACACCCGCACCACCATCGTCATTGCCCATCGCCTCGCCACTGTGCTGAAGGCTGACCGCATTCTGGTGATGGATGAGGGCCGTATCATCGAGGAAGGCACGCACCAGAGCCTTATCCGCCAGAACGGCCTTTATGCGAGACTTGCCCGGCTGCAATTCCAGACAGGGCCGGACGAACTGCGCGCTCAAGCGTGAGCCGTGTGGGCTTAAGCCATCACGCTACCCCCCGCGACACGGCCCGAAAACAGGCAACCGCCGAGGAATGTGCCCTCCAGCGCATTATATCCGTGCATGCCGCCTCCGCCGAAGCCTGCCACCTCTCCGGCAGCATAAAGGCCCGGAACAGGGTTGCCGGCCGCGTCCAGCACCCTCGCCTCTAGGTCCGTATGCAAACCGCCAAGCGTCTTGCGAGTCAACACATGCAGGCGCACCGCAATCAGCGGCCCTTTTGTCGGGTCTAGCAACCGATGGGGTTTTGCAGTGCGCATCAACCGATCACCAAGATAACGCCGCGCTCCGTGGATCGCCGTAACCTGCGCATCCTTGCTGAAACCGTTTTCGATCTCCCGGTCTCGTGCCTCTATTTGATAGCGGATGTGGTCAATATTCAGCCGATTGTCCCCGTTTATGGTATTCATCGCCGCCACGAGTTCTTCCAGCGTATCACGGACGGCGAAATCCTCGCCGCGTTCCATGAAAGCCTGCACCGGCCCCGGCGGCTCCTTGCCCAACCGTTTAAGCAGTAGCCGCACATCCTTGCCCGTCAGATCCGGATTTTGCTCCGAACCAGAAAGCGCAAATTCCTTCTTGATGATTGCCTTGGTCAGAATGAACCAGCTGTGACCGCTGCCGCGTTCGCCCAGCATCTTAAGCGTGCCGAGTGTATCGAAGCCCGGCATCGCGGGTGCTCCGAGCCGGTTTCCATCCGCATCGCACCAGAAAGACGAGGGGCCGGGCAAAATACGAATGCCATGGTCCGGCCAGATCGGATCGTGATTTTTCACGCCCTCGGTATAATGCCACATACGGTCGCGATTGATGACCGTTCCGCCCGCTGCTTCCGTAATAGCGATCATACGGCCATCCACATGCGCAGGCACGCCACAGACCATGGTCGCGGGGGGCTTTCCCAGCCGCTCCAACGGCCAGTTGCGCCGCACCAGTTCCTGATTGCCGCCGATGCCACCGGAACTGACGATGACCGCCGAGGCCGAAAGGACAAAATCACCCTGCTCTTCCCGGCTGCTTGGTTGCCCGCGCAACACCGGATCCCTGGCAAGAACAACACCGGAAATGCCCGTCACCCTGCCGTCGGTGATATCCAGATGATCGACGCGGTGGCGGAACCGAAAGGTGAGCCGACCGCTTGCCGTCATGATCTTTGCCTTTTCAACGAAAGGCGCCAGCACACCGGGGCCAGTGCCCCAGGTGACATGGAAACGCGGAACGGAATTGCCGTGGCCATGAGCAAGGGCACCGCCACGCTCGGCCCAGCCGACCACGGGAAACCAGCGCATGCCCAGCCGATGCAGCCATTCACGTTTCTCGCCTGCGGCGAAATTGAGATAAGCCTCCGCCCAGCGGCGCGGCCAATGATCTTCCAAGCGATCAAAACCGGCGGAGCCGAACCAGTCCTGCCTTGCAAGATCGAGATTGTCGCGCACCCGCATTCGGCGCTGTTCGGGACTATCAACAAAAAAAAGACCACCCAGCGACCAGAAGGCCTGCCCGCCAAGGTTCTGCTCCCCCTCCTGATCCACAAGGCAAACACTGAAACCGCGCTCAACAGCCTCTGTCGCTGCGACCAGACCGGCAAGCCCCGCGCCGACAACGATCACATCATATCGCTCCATCAGCTCCTCCCAGATGCGACAGAATTACGTTTACGCGAACGTAAATTCACTTGCAGCTCAAGGCAACCGCTATGATACGGCTTAAGGTGTCAGCGCTCGGTGAGCTTCAGTTCGATACGGCGGTTCTGCTGGCGTGCTTCCGGCGTGTCGCCTTCGGCAATCGGCTGATATTCACCGAAACCGGCAGCGACCAGCCGGTTGGCCGAAACACCCTTGGAGATCAGGAACTTCACCACGGAGGTTGCGCGTGCCGAGGAAAGTTCCCAATTGTCACGGAAGCGGCCGGACCCGGAAAGCTGGACATTGTCCGTGTGGCCATCCACGCGCAGAACCCAGTTGATCTCGGTGGGGATTTCCTTGGCAAGATCGATCAGCGCGGCCGCCAGCTTCTCCATCTCCGCCTGCCCTTGCGGATTGAGGTCGTTGCCACCGGATGGAAAGAGCACTTCGGACTGGAAGACAAAGCGGTCGCCGACGATGCGAATGTTTTCGCGATCCGAGAGGATTTCACGCAGACGCCCAAAAAAATCAGAACGATAGCGGTTGAGTTCTTGAACCCGCTGCGCCAGCGCAACATTGAGACGGCGGCCGAGATCGGCGATCTTGACTTGTGATGAGGTATCCTTGGCTTCCGACGCCTGCAGGGCGGCTTCCACCGATGCGATCTGCGCCCTGAGCGCCGCAATCTGCTGGTTGAGCAATTCGATCTGTGCGGAGGCGCGGGAATTGGCCTGTCTTTGGTCATCCAGCTCGCCGGTCAGGCTGCCAATCCGGGCATTGGCGCTTGCATTGTTGCCCGATCCCGCATCGAGAAGCGACTGCAGGCGTGAGCGCTCGCTTTCAGATGCGGCAAGGGTTGATTGCAGGCTCGCCAGCGCGTCCTCGATATCCTGCTTGCTGCCCTTTTCCATGGCCAGAAGTTCGGTCAATTCGGCAATCTGGCTGTTGAGGCGGGTCAACACCTCGTCCTTGCCACTAATTTCCCGCGACAGAACAAATTGCGCCAGCACGAAGACCGTCAGCAGGAACATGATGGCCATGAGCAGCGTCGACAGCGCATCGACGAAACCCGGCCAATAATCCACACCCCTGTCGCGGCGGCGGTTGCGCGCAAGCGCCATGGCTACTCGCTCCCGTTATCGTGCCGGGTGCGTCCGGAGGATTTTGTCTCGCCGTCGATACGTGTCGACAACCGGTCGAGCGTGCGGCGAAGCGATTTCGATTCCTCCTGCTGCGCCTCGATCCAGTCACGCAACATCTGCTGCTCGCTGCGCATGTTCTTGACCAGACCTTGAATGCCTTCAGCAAGACTCGTCATGGCGGCGAGCGAGCGCTCAGTGCTGACCATTGCGCCGGGTTCAGCGTTGAATTCCTTTGGCCCATCCGCCGACGTATCCGTCACCGACGACAGCCAGTTTTCGAGCTGGGTGTAAAAACGGTTCTGGGCACGGCCGGCCTGAAGATCGAGGAAACCGAGGATCAGCGAGCCTGAAAGGCCGAGGAGCGACGAGGAAAACGCCGTTCCCATGCCAGAAAGCGGCGCGGTGAGACCGGACTTGAGCGAGCTTAGAATATCGTTGCTGGTGCCGGCGCTGGGATCGAGCGACTGAATGACATTGCTGATGGCGCCGATGGTGCCGATCAGACCCCAGAAGGTGCCGAGCAGGCCGAGAAACACCAGAAGGCCGACAAGATAACGTGAAGTATCGCGCGATTCATCAAGGCGTGTCGCGATGGAATCGAGAATTGTCCGCTGCGTAACTGCAGAAAGCCGGACTTCGCCACGCTTGCCGATCAACGTGCTCATGGGGGCCAGCAGTTTTGGAGCGCGGCCGACTTTCTCGGCGCTGCCGGCGGCCCGGAATGCGTTAAACCAGCGGACTTCCGAACGCAGGCTCATGGTCTGGGTGAATACCAGAATGATGCCGATGACGAGAACGCCGAGAATGAAGCCGTTCAAGCCCGGATTCGTCATGAAGGCCGTGTGCGCCTGCCGGTAAAGAATGGCCGCCAGAAAGCCGACGAGGATCAGAAACAGAACCATCGTCCACAGAAACGGTGTGGGGCTGGACAGCTTGTGGCTGTATTGCCGTGTGGTCACCGGCTTCTCCACGCCGAGATCGAGCAACTCCGAATCCGCCATAACGTTCGCATTCCCTTCGGTCACGTATCAACCGGACGCTATTTGAAAATTGCGACGATTTGAAGCGAAAAGCCTGTCTTTCGTCACAGGCATTTCACGAAAGCCGGCTTGACCGAAGACCGAAAAAACAAAAACGCCCGGCGATAGTTCGCCGGGCGCCTAAAACCTGGATTAAACGGCAGGTTTTCTGCCGAAATCGATCAACGACCCGGAATCGGACGGTTGGCAACTTCCACAAGTGCCTTGTGGATATATTCGTTTCCGGCAGCAACACTGCCGCTGCCGAAGATATCCGCGCCGCCCTTGGCGTCGGAGGTGAACCCGCCAGCTTCGCGAATCAGCACCAGACCGGCCGCCATATCCCACGGCGAAAGCTCTGCTTCCCAGAAACCGTCGAGGCGACCTGCTGCAACATAGGCAAGGTCGAGTGCTGCAGCACCCATGCGGCGGATGCCGGCTGCTTCACCCATGACATGGCGAAGTTCGACAAGGAATTTGCCGTGATTGCCGCGACCGAGATGCGGCACACCGCAGCCGATGACGCAATCCGTCAAGGCCTTCCGCGCGGCAACGCGGATACGACGATCGTTAAGGAACGCGCCGCCGCCACGCTCGGCGGTGTAGAGTTCGTCGGTCGCGGGATTGAAAATCACGCCGGCTACGACTTCTCCGTTACGCTCGAGCGCGATGGAAACGGCGAAATGCGGAATGCCGTGCAGGAAGTTGGTCGTGCCATCCAGCGGGTCGACGATCCAGCGATGCGCACCATCACTGCCCTTTTCCTCGCCGCCTTCCTCACCCAGAAAATCGTAGGTGGGGCGGGCTTTCATCAGCTCGTCGCGCACGATCTTTTCAGCCTTGAGGTCCGCCTGCGATACGAAATCGCTCGGTCCCTTGACCGAAACCTGAAGGTTCTGCACTTCACCGAAGTCACGCGACAAAGACTTACCCGCCTTGAGGGCGGCCTGAACCATCACATTGAGAAGGGCTGAACGTGCCATCGAATTTGTTTCCTGGAAAGCTTGCGAACCACCCGCAAGCTAGCCGGGCAGGAACGTCATTATTTTCTTGAATTGAAAGTTTGCGGTTCAAGACCACAAAACGCGCGGAAATTCAAGGCAAAAAGCCTGCACATGCACGCTGGCGCCGAACAACCGGCCTTGCATCACATCGGACGGAAACGATTTGCCGCCTCGATAGCCTTTTTCTGCTGCTCGTCGGTGATCCCGAGATAAAAATCCTCGAGAGACGGATCCTTCAGCCCGGCGCGGCGGGAAAGCACGTACCATTTGGCCGCCTCCACCGGATCGGGCCGTGTGCCGAGCGCCTGAATGTAAAGATGCGCCACCTTGTTCTGCGCCACGACATTGCCGCGCTGCGCAGCACCGTAAAGCCAGCGGAAGCCTTCATCCAGATTTCGCTCGCCGCCAAAACCGTTGACCAGCCAGATGCCGAGATCGACCTGCGCGGTATCGTAGCCTGCCTTTGCGGCCCGCGTCAGCCAATCGCGCGCCTTGGCCTTCTTTTCGGCCGGCACATCCTTGACCGAGTGGTAGATCTGCGACACCGCATATTGCGCGTCGGCAATGCCCTGCTCGGCGGACTTTTCATAATACGGCATGGCCATCAGCAATCCCTTTACGCCGGGATTTTCCGAAACCAGTATCTGCCCCCAGTTGAACTGAGCCGAAGCATTGCCGGCTTCCGCCGCACGGTGCATGTAATCGTCGGCCTTCGCCTTGTCGCGGGTAACGAACTTGCCCTCCATCAAAATGAGGGCGAATTTGAACATCGCGACGGGATCGCCACCCTGTGCCGCCTGCTGGTACCAGAAGGCCGCGGTCTTTTCGTCGCGGGCGATGCCGAGACCACGCGACATCATTTCCGCCACCAGCGTCTGGGCGGCCGCATCGCCGTTCTGCGCACGGTTGAGCGCCTTGTCGAGCGCCTGGACATATTCGCCGCGCTGGAAATGCCCATAGGCCTCATCCACCCGGCCCTTGAACTCCTTTTCAGGCGGCAAGGCCGGCAGGTCCGCGCCCATGCGCTGATAGACGTTGACGCCCTGCGACGGTTGCAAGTCCTTCTGCTCTTCGGACTGCACCCTGCCCTGACGGGAAGGCTGCGCCTCATCCTCCAACTGGCGGGAAAGCGCGTTGCTTTCGCTTTGCGGTCCGGATTGGGCAAAAGCAACGCCCGCCGGCGCGCCTAAAGACAGCGCCAGCAGCGAAATAGAAAGGCAGACGTGAACCGAGCGCATCAACATCGCCTGTATCAACCGTCAAACCGTGGCGCTTTTTCGTCAAGCAACGCGTTGATTTCAGAAACGGCCTGGGCAGCACCCGAGGCATTGTCAAAAACGCCGCTGCGCATCGCCACGAATTCCACGCCGGCTTCGGCCACGGCAACCACCGACGAGATATCGGTGCCGCCCATGACGATGGATGGAATCTCGATCATCGATGCCCACCATTCGCCGAGTGCCAGATTTTTGGGATGCGCTTCCGGCTTGATGTCGCCTTCGAGCTTTCCAAAAAACACGTAGTCCGGATTGGACTCACCCATCTCCAGAGCCTTATGCCGATCATCGGCATTGCCACCGCCAACGATCAGCTTCGGCGCGAAATTTTCCACGGCCTCCGCAAGCGCCTCGGCATTGCCCGCCACATGCAGGCCATCCGCCTTCACCCGGCTCGCAACGCGGCTGTCGCCCGCGATAAGGGCAGCGGCACCAGCCTCCTGCACCATCGGCACGATCAATTCGGCGCGTTTCTGGAAAGTGGCGTCATCCAGATCATATTGCGGAATGATGACCGAAGCCACATCGCCGCCTCGCAGTGCTTCTTGCAATTCTGTCGCCTGCTTTTGCGCGTCGTCCAATTGCGGGACGATCAGAACAAGGCGGCAACGGTTATCAACTTTGGTCATCGGTTCGTCCATTTCAGGCAGAAGACACTTTCGGCGTTATCTGCACTCGTTTTGATATGATAAATCCGATAGACCGGACCGGCGAAAGGATCAACCTTCATCCATGCTGACCGATTTTCATTTTTTCCTCGTCGCCATCCCCGCAGTCGTGCTTGTCGGCCTTTCCAAGGGCGGGTTGGGCGGTGCGCTGGCACTGATGGGCGTGCCGCTGATGGCGCTTGCCATCCCGCCCGTGCAGGCGGCGGCAATCTTCTTGCCGATCCTGATCGTGATGGATCTTGTGGCGCTATGGGCCTGGCGGCACCACAACCACCGGCAAACGCTCCTCATCATGCTTCCGGGCGCGATTGCCGGCATTACTCTCGGCTGGGCGACCTCAAGCCTCATCTCGGCAGACGCCATGCGCCTCGTCGTCGCCTCGGTGACGATCCTGTTCGTACTGCGTTATTTCCAGGAGAGCTTCAAAAGCCGCAAAGGGCAGGAGATTCCGGCCAGACCGCAGCGTCCGGTGGCTGCAACACTCTGGTCCAGCCTGTCCGGTTATGCGAGTTTCGTGGCCCATGCGGGTGGCCCACCCTTCCAGATCTATGTTCTGCCGCTGAAGCTCGATCCCAAGACCTATACCGGCATGAGCGTGCGTTTCTTCGCGATCATGAATGCAATCAAGCTCATTCCCTATTTCGCGCTCGGCGCGCTTGATGCCACCAACCTCAAGACATCGGCCAGCCTGTTGCCGGTGGCAATGCTGGCGACGCTTGCCGGCGCAAGGGTGGTGAAATATCTGAAACCATCAGTGTTCTACCCGCTGATGTATACCATGGCGCTGATCGCGGCGCTGAAACTGCTGTGGGACGGGCTGCCTTTCTAGACCCAAGGCGGCCACTAAAAAGCCCTGGCAGCACGCACGTACCGCCAGGGCCGAAAAAGAATCCGTCAGTCCTTCATCGAAGGCTGGGGAATGGCATCAATCAATGCCTTGTGGAGGCGCGAAGCCTCTGTAGTTCATCCTTCAGGCGCAGTTTACGGCGTTTGAGATCGGCGATCTCTCTATCGTCAGAGGACGGGGAAGCAAGAATACTTTCGAGCTCCTCCTCCAGAGCACCGTGTTTCTTTTCGAGCGATGCAATATGAGCCTGAATGGTCATGCGGCACGTCCTTCCATTTTTAAGCCTACCTCCAGCTCTCCATCGCTGGAGTTTCAGGTTTGCGACGACAATGTGACATGGATCGTTGGTCTTGTCGAAGGCGAAATGAAGGCAATAAGTGGGCAATTTGGTCGCAAGGGATAACTTCCCGTTACCGCGATTTGATGATAGAGGCTCGAGAACCGATGACATACGCGCCGGAGGCTCTCCGGCTGGCATAAAATGGGGATGACAAGATGCCCGATCAGGACCAGGCGGACATCAGGCTTACGCTGGCGCGGCTGCGCCAGGAGCATGAGGATTATGACGCTGCGATCAACGCGATGATCCAGACCAACTGCGATGCGCTGAGAATACAACGCATGAAAAAGAAAAAGCTGGCCGTCAAGGACAAGATGACCCAGATCGAAGATCAGGTCATTCCCGATATCATTGCCTAGAGTGGCTTCCGTGCTTCCTGCCGGATGCACGAGAGACGCTCTAATCTATTGAATTTACGCATCGTGCCTTGCAGAAATCAAAATCGATTTTTGCGCCTATGCTGTAAGCCGGAGAAGCGAAGTGACAGCAGAGACACCCCCCGTCGCCATCATCATGGGCAGCCAGTCCGACTGGGAGACCATGAAGAATGCCGCCGATACGCTGGATGCGCTGGACGTGGAATACGAAGCCCGCATCATTTCCGCCCACCGCACGCCTGATCGCCTTTATGATTTTGCCAATGGCGCGAAAGACGAAGGCTTCAAGGTCATCATCGCGGGTGCCGGCGGCGCCGCCCATCTGCCGGGCATGACCGCCGCCATGACCCCGCTGCCGGTTTTCGGCGTCCCGGTACAATCCAAGACGATGTCCGGGCAGGACAGCCTCTATTCCATCGTCCAGATGCCCGCTGGCATTCCCGTCGGAACGCTTGCCATCGGCAAGGCCGGCGCTATCAATGCCGCACTTCTGGCAGCTGCGGTTCTGGCGCTGGGCGACGAGGACCTGGCAGACCGGCTCGATGCATGGCGCGCGCGCCAGTCAGCGGCCGTTGCCGAATATCCCATGGACAGCGCCCAGTGACAGCCTCTAACATGACGATGAATACGAACAATCTCACCATCGGCATCATCGGCGGCGGGCAGCTTGGCCGCATGCTGGCAATGGCCGCCGCACGCCTCAACCACCGCACCATCGTTCTCGAACCGCAAGCCGATTGTCCGGCGGCGCAGGTCTGCAACAGCCAGATCGTCGCGGAATACGGTGACGAGACGGCGCTTGCGGAACTCGCTCGCCTTTGCGATGTCGTGACCTACGAATTCGAGAACGTACCCGTCACCGCAGCCGAGACGCTGAGCGCTTCTGTTCCCGTTTATCCCCCGCCGCAGGCTCTCAGCGCCTCGCAGGATAGGCTGACGGAGAAACGCTTCCTCAACGGTTGCGGCATTCCGACCGCCGATTTCCGCGCCGTGGATAATCAGGAAGAACTGGAGGCGGCATTGGCCGCTTTTGGTGGCAAGGGTGTGCTGAAAACCCGCCGCATGGGCTATGACGGCAAGGGCCAGAGGCTTTTCAAGGGTGGTGAGGACATCGCAGGCGCCTTCGCAACACTCGGTGGCGTGCCGCTCATCCTCGAAAGCTTCGTCGCTTTCGAGCGGGAAATCTCGATCATTGCCGCCCGTTTCAGGGATGGCACCGTTACCTGCTACGATCCGGCCGAAAACATTCATCTGAACGGCATTCTGCATACATCCACGGTGCCGGCAGCACTCTCCGATGCGGCGAAGGCGGTTGCCGTGCAATCGGCGGAAAAGCTTCTGGCTGCGCTCGACTATGTCGGCGTGATCGGCATCGAGTTTTTCGTCCTGACCGATGGTTCGCTCGTTGCCAATGAAATGGCGCCGCGCGTGCACAATACCGGCCACTGGACGGAAGCGGCCTGCGTGGTCTCGCAATTCGAACAGCATATACGAGCCGTCTCCGGTCTTGTCCCCGGCAGCACGGCCCGCCATTCGGATTGCGTCATGACGAACCTCATCGGCGATGACATCAACGATGTGCCAGCATGGCTTTCGAAAAAAGACTGTCTCGTGCATCTTTACGGCAAGACACAAGCACGGCCTGGCCGCAAGATGGGCCATGTGACCGAGCTTTTGCACACAGGAAAAGCCTCAGTCTTTTAAGGCAAAGACGTCTGGAAGTGTTGACAGGCAGGGGTCAAACGGGTATTTGCCTGCCAACCGAAAAGAGCGCGCCCCGTTGCGCGCTTTTGATTGTTTGAATAAGCACGGTAAAAGCCGTGCAAAACTGCGGACCAGTAAAATGAAAATCAAGAATTCGCTTAAAGCGCTTAAGGCCCGTCATCGCGATAACCGCCTGGTTCGCCGCAAGGGCCGCGTCTACATCATCAACAAGCAGAACCCGCGCTTCAAGGCTCGTCAGGGCTGATTGAGTGCCACTGCGGTTCGCGATCACATCGCGGATCACTTTGTTGACAGTGCAGAACTTTGCATTTGATATTGGGCGCAGTCGGGTTAAGCTTTAACCCATGCGCCCAAATCGTTTTTGCACGGCTATCATCGTCGCTCAGGGTTTCCTGCTTTCGGGCCTCCTGCTTTCAGGAATGGCGTCCCTTGGTCATGCGGCAGATGGTCAGCCTCCCGCAGCCCTGGAGGCTGCGCCTTCACCTGCAAAGACAGTTGACAGTCTTTTCGCATCGCTGAAAAAAGAGCGGAATGCGGTCAAGGCGCGCAGCATTGCCAACCAGATCGCTTCCGAATGGAACGATTCCGGCAGCGCGACAATCAATCTCCTGATGCAATGGGCAGGCGAAGCCGCAGACGAGAAGCGCAACGCCGCCGCTTACGATTTTCTCGACCAGGCTATTTTACTCGATCCGGACTACGTGCAGGCGCCCTATCGCCGCGCCATGGTGCATTTTGCGGATGGCGACACCCGAAAGGCGATGGCGGATATCAATCTGACGCTGGAGAAGGAGCCGCGCTATTTTCCGGCATTGGCGAGCCTTGCAAACATCCTCGAAGCCTCAGGCCGTGACGATCTGGCGCTGAAAGCCTGGGAACGCTATCTCGCGCTCTATCCCGCGGACAAGGACGCCCGCAAAGAGGCCGCTGACCTTTCTGAAAAGCTGGCTGGCACTCGCAGCTGAATATCGCAGACGATCCAAACAAAAATCGCCGCAAAAGCGGCGATTTTTCATTGTGGGACCGTCAACCGATCATTCCATGCCAAGCGCAGCCATATAGGTCTGAAGAATGGTTTCTTCCTCGATACGCTCGTTGGCGTCCTTCTTGCGCAGGCGGATGATGGTGCGGATCGCCTTGGTATCGTAGCCACGACCCTTCGCCTCACCCATGACATCCTTGATGTCTCCCTGAATGGCGGCCTTTTCCTCTTCGAGACGCTCGACGCGCTCGATGAATTGACGCAGTTCGGCGGCGGCGACGGTTTCGGTGGTGCTCGTTTCGTCCATCATATCATCCTTCATTGGTAGCAGCTCGGGTGAGCCTTGTTCATTAAATCCAGGCGAAGCCTTCGCCGGTCGCCGCCAGCCGGGCAGCAAAAATTCCGGCCTGTGACCTGCCCACTGACGGGCCTCACGTCAAGTCGTTTCCGTCGATCGGGGGTTATTCCGTTGGCTTGTTCTGCTCAAAGGCAGCTTTCTGGGCGTCGCTCGCCTCCGCCTGATATTTTTCCTTCCACTCCTCATAGGGCATTCCGTAGACGATTTCCCGGGATTGCTCCTTGGTGAGTGCAACGCCGGCCTCGTTAGCGGCATCCCCATACCAGTTGGAAAGGCAATTGCGGCAAAAGCCCGCGAGATTCATCAGGTCGATGTTCTGCACATCGTGACGCTCGCGAAGATGCTCGACGAGACGGCGAAATGCGGCGGCCTCGAATTCAATCTGCTGTTTGTCATTCGGTGTCGTCATGGGGCAGCTCCAGGCTCAGTAGGGGCCGGTGCGAGAGGTGAACAGCTCATATTCATGCAAAATGGGATCGTCGTTCATTGCGGCGAAAATGGGAGCGAGCCGGTCCGACCATTCGGCAATCCCTTCCTCATCCGCGATCAAATCCTGCCGAACTTCAAGAAGCGCATGCGGTATGCCCTTCATCATGCAATGGCGATACATGGTATCGCCCTTCAGCGCCCCGTCATAGGGTTCGTTGTCACCAACGAGAATGTCGCCGGTCGCGCGCAGATGCGCCAGAAGCGGATCGACCGCACGATTATCCGTGTCCCACAGAACCGCCGCATGCCAGGGACGCGGTGTTTCTTTCCAGAACGGCGTGTACGAATGCAGCGACAGAACAAGCGGCGCTTCCCCCGACGACTGCGCTACACCGGTGAGCACGCGATCGACGGCATTGTGATAGGGACGATGAAAAAACTCGATCCGTCTTTGCCATTCATCATCCGAAATCGGGTGGTTGCCGGGGATGATCGCCCCGTCCGAAATCTTCATGATAAGGGTCGGATCGTCCTCGCCGCGATTGGGGTCGATCAGGAGGCGCGAAAATCGTCCAAGCACGGCCGGCACGCCGAGGCGGGCCGCAAGAGAGCGCGTCAGCCCTTCAATGCCAATATCAAATGCGATGTGACGATGAAAAGCGGTTTGCGGAAGGCCAAGTTTGCCGTAGTGTGCCGGCAGGAGGTTCATGGCATGGTCCGCCAGAAGAACCATGCCTTTGTCATAATCGCCTTCTATGATTTCATAGGGTATGAAGTCGTTCATCGATAATTTTCTGGGGCAGGATTGAGGAGAAAAGCTTGATGGCATGGCTTGAGGCCGGGCGCAAGTTTCGGCGACAGAACAGCCATCTACCTTATCGCACTCACGATCCCACGAACAATATAATCGATTAAACTCGCGTTGACTTTCTTTGGCGGCCACGCCAAGAAGTGTGTTCATTATAACCATGGAATCCGGATGGAAGCCGTGACTCAGTCATCTCTCGCTCTTCCTCGCCACTTTCGGCATCTTGCCCGTCTTTTCTCCGCAGCGGCATTGTTTCTGACCCCGTTTGTCTTCGTGGAGGCCGCGCATGCGGATTTCCGCGTCTGCAACAGCACGCAAAACCTCGTGGGGGTCGCAATCGGCTACCGGGCGCAGGACGGCTGGGTCAGTGAAGGTTGGTGGCAGGTCCCCTCCTCTACCTGCGCAACGCTGATAGAGGGTGAGTTGCAGTCGCGTTATTATTATCTTTATGCCGAGGACGCCGCTCACGGCGGCCGCTGGACCGGTGACGTCAACATGTGCGTGGCGGAAAACGAGTTCAAAATCGCCGGCGTAGACGATTGTTATGCCCGCAGCTTCCAGAGAATGGGTTTCAAGGAATATGACACGGGCAGACAGGGCAGCTGGATGGTCCAGCTTTCCGATACGCCAGGCACACAGGGAAATCAAAACTGATGAAGCGTAACCGCAAAGTCAAAATTCTTGCAACTCTCGGCCCCGCCTCTTCCGACGAGGCAATGATCGAAAAGCTGCATCTGGCCGGCGCCGATCTCTTCCGCATCAACATGAGCCATGCGAGCCACGACGTGATGCGGACGCTGATTGAGCGTATTCGCTCCGTCGAAAGCCGTAACGGCCGTCCCATCGGCATTCTGGCCGACTTGCAGGGTCCCAAGCTGCGCGTCGGTAAATTTGCCGAGACCAAGGTTGATCTCGTTCCCGGCCAGACGTTTACGCTGGACAATAACGATACGCCCGGCGACAACACCCGCGTTTTCCTGCCGCATCCTGAAATTCTCGAAGCGGTCAAGCCTGGCCACCGCCTGCTGATCGATGACGGCAAGCTGCATCTGCGCGCTGAGAAGAGCGACGGCAAGAGCATCGTCACCACTGTTGTTTCGGGCACCCGGATTTCCGACCGCAAGGGCATTAGCCTGCCCGACACCCTGCTCGGCGTCGGCGTTCTGACCGACAAGGACCGCGTCGACCTCGACGCCGTTCTTGCAACCAACGAAGTGGACTGGGTTGCCCTTTCCTTCGTTCAGCGCCCGGAAGACCTGGCCGAAGTGCGCAAGATTTCGCGCGGTCGCGTTGGCCTGATGTCCAAGATCGAGAAGCCGCAGGCTATTGAGCGCATCGAAGAAATCATCGAGCTTTCCGACGCATTGATGGTCGCACGCGGCGATCTCGGCGTGGAAATGCCGCTGGAAGCAGTTCCGGGCATCCAGAAACAGCTGACCCGCGCCTGCCGTCGTGCCGGCAAGCCGGTTGTCGTTGCCACACAGATGCTGGAATCGATGATCACAGCTCCGGTTCCGACCCGTGCGGAAGTTTCGGACGTTGCGACTGCCGTATTCGAAGGCGCCGACGCCATCATGCTCTCGGCCGAGTCCGCTTCCGGCGATTATCCGATCGAAGCCGTATCGACCATGGCATCCATCGCCAGCACGGTGGAACAGGACCCCTATTATTCCAACATCATCTACGCGCAGCGCCCACAGCCGGAAGCGACGGGTGCAGACGCCATTTCGCTTGCTGCCCGCCAGATTGCCGAAACGTTGAAGCTCGCCGCGATCGTCACCTACACCTCGTCCGGCACAACGGGTCTGCGCGCCGCGCGCGAGCGGCCACAGGTTCCGATCATTGCGCTTTCGCCGATCATCCAGACCGCACGCCGCCTGTCGGTCGTCTGGGGCCTGCATTGCGTGGTTACCGGTGACGCCAGCGATCTGGACGATATGGTGAACCGCGCTTGTCGCATCGTCGTGTCCGAAGGTTTCGGCAAGCCGGGCGACCGCATCATCATCTCCGCCGGCGTGCCGCTCGGCACCCCGGGCGCGACCAACATGGTGCGCATCGCCTATATCGGTTCGGACGGCCAGAGCGGCGTCTGATATCGCGATATCAAGCATAATAAAAAACCCGCCGTCACCGGCGGGTTTTTTGTTGGCCTTTCGGCCGCATTGCAGAAAGCGGGGCTCAGTGCATCTTCACCGGCGTGCTGAAACGGCTGGACTCGATCGCCGCTGCACCGGGCTTGAAGCTAGCCGATGTGGCGGAAGCCGACATGTCGTGGCTGAGCATACGGTTGGCGACGACGCGCGGCGCCTTCACCGAACGGCCGGTCGAGCCCTTGTTCTGGTTGAGCGCCCAGTCAGAGATCAGATCCTGCGTCAGACGACCACCGCCGACCATGGCCTGATGGGAAACGGCGGCATCCTGCCTGCTCGGGCGTGAGCCCTTGGTCGGTAAGCCGGCCGTCAGCCCACCATTGATGGAAGGTTTCAGATCAAAGGCGTCACCGAAACCTGCCTCTGGCTCAGCCTTAGCCGTTTCGGCGGGCGCGACTGTAACCTTGTGGTTGACGGCAGCCGGGAACGGCGCGGCTGTCGGCACGGTAGCGGAATTGATCTGCGAACGGGCGGCCTGACCGCTCTGTTCCAGAGCAGCAACCACAGTCGGCGAAAGCGTATCTTTCCGCTCTTCGGCGAGATCTTCGTCGCCTTCCGGATCAGCATTGGCCTGTGCCAGCAGGGCTTCCGCCACAGCCGGACGATTGGCCGGCACCGGAATAGACGCAAGTTCGCCCGTCGCTGCGGGTGTCGCACCATCTGCGGATGCGGTCAGGATCGATCCTTCAGCGTCGCCACGCATGCCACGCGGCCCAAGAAGCGTCGGCACAGGCACGGATACCTCAGCCAGATCGGCAAACTGCTGACGCTCGGCCGGAGCAGAGGTTGGCGTCGGTGTTGTCGCAGCCTGGAGTGCATCCTGCGCCGCATTACGGGCTGGAGAATAAAGCGCGGTGGCAAGGCCCGTATTGGCCGGAGGCTGGTTGCCGAAAGCTGGACGTGCAATGGGCAGCGGCGCAGTGCTCACACCGGGAAGCGGTTGGGCGGAAGCAACGGCGATCGTCGGTTCTGGCTCAGGTGCAGCAGGCGGTGGCGTTGCAGGGCGAGCGACAGCCGGACGTTCTGCGGGCTGCGGCGTAGCGATGCTATCGGGATCTTCATCCTCGTCGCCTCCGCCAAAGAGCGCCTGCAACAGTGTCTTGCGCTTGCCGCCACCACCGGAGGACGCAGGGCCGGCACCGGCGCTGGAAGCAACCTGAATGGAAGAGGAATTGACGCGCTTCTTGTAGTCAGCCAAGGCCTGTTCATAACCGGGAAGCGGATTGCCATCGGAAGGAACGTGCAGCGTATTGCCCTTGGGGAAGATACGCACGAGTTCCTGACGGCTCATGCGCGGCCAGGCACGAACGCCGCCGACATCCATGTGCACGAAGGGAGAACCCGAGGTCGGGTAGAAACCTACGCCGCCAATCTGCATCTGCATGCCGATTTCGCGCAGTGTGGAAAGCTTCACGCCCGGAATGTAGAAATCCATTGCCTTGCCGAGCATATGCTGGCTTTTTTCCGCCACGCCCTTGGTGCGCGTGCGCAGGAGGCCGTTAGTCTCAGGCGAACGGAAGGCCGACACAACGTTGATGTAATCGGTCGCGCCACTGCGGCGGTAGACTTCCCAGACAAGATCGAAAAGACGCGGATCCATCCGCGTCGGCTGGTTACGACGCCAGTCACGCAAAAAGCGGTTCAGCTCCTGCAGACCCTTCTGGTCGTATTTTCCGTTGCGCTTGAAGGTTATGACCGCCTTCTCGCGTGTATGGATATAATACAGTTTAAGACTGCGCGTTTCGGCGAAAGCTTCCGTCGCCGAGACACCTGCGAATGGCATTGCGGCGAGCATCAAGCAGGCAAAAGTGACAGCGCGTGCCGACAGCTTCGTGCATATATCCTTGATCAAGCCGCGCGCGATCTTGGTCGACAGCGCGATATTTCGATGCAGATATGGCAATTCGATCCCCGCCTGGAAGACAATTTCTGTCACATTGCCTCAAATGAACGTCAAATACGGTGACACGATGGCAAAATTGCCACACAGATGCAACCTTCCTCTATATAGTGAATCAGCCACTAACAAGAGGTTTATAGACGGTAAGCGGATATCCTTGCTCAGAAGTTAACGAATCTTGCTATCTGCCGTCGAACAGGCGGTTTGTGCAATCAGGCCGCATCCCGCAACGGATCGTCCGGATCAATGCCATAGTCCTTCAGCTTGCGATAAAGCGTCGAGCGGCCGATACCAAGTTTCCTTGCGACCTGACTCATCTGCCCGCGATAAAAACGAAGGGCAAAACGGATAAGCTCCTCTTCGATCTCGGCCAGCTTCCTGATATTGCCTGAGTCGTCCATGCTGGAGATCAGGTTTCCTCCCCGGTATATCGTGGTGGAAATATCTGACGCCTCATCCAGAATGGCGTGACTTTCGGCGACCGGCGGCGGCGGAGAATATGCGGCGAGTTTCAGCGACGATCCAGACGGCGACCGGATCGACTCACCCGCATCGTCCCCACCTGCGAATTCTGGCAATTGCAGCGCGATTTGCGGAAAATCGGAATCAGCCAGTTCCTCGCCCTGCGACAGCACGACGGCGCGGAAGACCGCATTTTCAAGCTGGCGGATATTGCCCGGCCAGTCATAGGCCGTTAGCAGTGCCAGCGCGCTAGCATCGAGGCCGACGGGATTTGGCAATTTCTGTTCCACCGAAAAACGCTCCGCGAACACCCGTGCCAGATGGGGAATATCCTCCTTGCGCCGGCGCAACGCCGGAATGGTGATAGGAAAGACGTTGAGGCGATAATACAGGTCCTCGCGGAAGCGGCCTTCCTTCACCTCTTCGATGAGATTCTTGTTGGTGGCGGAAATCAGGCGGACATTCACCTTCTGCACACGCGCGGAACCGACAGTTTCGATTTCGCCCTGCTGAACCGCCCGCAGTAGCTTTACCTGCACGTCGAGCGGCAGATCACCGATTTCATCGAGGAACAGCGTTCCGCCATCGGCTTCCATGAACTTGCCAACGTGTTTTTCCGTGGCTCCGGTAAAAGCGCCCTTCTCGTGACCGAAAAGAATACTCTCCACCAGATTGTGCGGGATAGCGCCGCAATTGACGGTGATGAATGGTTTGTTCGCCCTGTCGCCAGCCGACTGGATTGCACGGGCGACCATTTCCTTGCCGACGCCGGATTCGCCTTCCAGTACCACGGGAATGCTGGACTGGGCGGCGCGCTGCGCCAGTTCTATCACCCTCAGCATGGCCGGGCTTGCGGAAACGATATCAGTAAAATTCACGGCATTGCTCCGTCCGCGCCTGCCCGTGCGGGCCTTTGCCTCTCTCCTGTCGAGCTTGAGGGCATTGGAGATGGCGGCGCCGATCCGTTCCGGCGAGACCGGCTTGACGACGAAATCGAAGGCGCCGGCGCGCATGGCCTGCACGACGGTATCGATGCCGCCCTGCCCCGTCTGGACGATGACCGGGACGTCGGTGCCGAGTTCGCCAACGGCTTTCAGGAAGGCGAGGCCATCCATTTCCGGCATCATCAGGTCGAGGACGACAACATTGATCTCGCCGCTATATTGCTTGAGCAGCTCCAGCCCCGCCCTGCCGTTTTCTGCAAGCAAGGCCAGATGCCCATAACGTTCCACCGCATTTTTGAGCAGGCGGCGCTGGACGGGATCATCGTCTATCACGAGAACATGCGCGGTCATTTTTGGCTCCGGTTTCCGGTTTATGGACCTGCGTCATGCGGTCCCTTGTGGCGCACTCTGGCACGGGAGATTTGAACATCCAGTTTTGAGATTTGCTTGCATTTTATCCATTGCTGCGGGAAACAAAGGCCCCATATGCTGCGCAGGCATAACGACAAGGACGCGTTCGATGACCCTCAATCGCCCAACACCGCACCCCGTATTTTCGCTTGCCGAAACCTCCGGCCCTGCCCTTGGCGACCTGCCCGGCTGGAAACTCTCGGATCTCTATCCCTCGGGCGATTCGCCGGAATACAAGGGCGACATTGAGAAGGCGGCGGCGCTGGCGGCGGCTTTCGAGGATAAATGGAAGGGCAAGCTTGAAGACGCTGCAAAGGCGACGGGCGCCAACGGCATCGGCGCTGCTCTCAAGGAATATGAAGCGTTGGACGATCTTATCGGCCGCATCGGTTCCTTTGCGGGGCTGACGTATTTTTCAGATACCTCCAACCCGGCAAACGGCAAGCTTTACGGCGACGCCCAGGCGAAACTGACGGATATTTCCGCCCATCTGCTGTTCTTTACGCTTGAACTGAACCGCATCGACGACGCCGTAATGGATGCCTGCATGGCAAACGATGCCTTAGCTGGGCACTACAGGCCGTGGCTGGTGGATTTGCGTAAGGACAAGCCGCACCAGCTCGATGACCAGCTCGAACAGCTATTCCTCGAAAAATCGATGACGAGTGCCAGCGCGTTCAACCGCCTGTTCGATGAGACGATGGCCGACCTGCGCTTCGACATAGACGGCGCAAGCCTTTCGCTGGAAGTAACGCTCAATATGCTTCAGGAGCCGGAGCCGGAAACTCGCAAGAAGGCAGCGCAGGCGCTCAGCACCACCTTCACCAATAATCTGCGGGTCTTCACCCTCATCACCAACACACTGGCCAAGGACAAGGATATTTCCGACCGCTGGCGCAAGTTCGAAGACATCGCCGACAGCCGCCATCTGGCAAACCGTGTGGAGCGCGAGGTCGTAGACGCTCTGGCTGCCGCCGTGAAAAACGCCTATCCGCGCCTTTCGCATCGTTATTACGCCATGAAGGCGAAATGGCTCGGCATGGAACAGATGAACTACTGGGACCGCAACGCGCCGCTTCCCGATACATCGAATACGATAATTCCCTGGGATGAGGCGAAGGACACCGTGCTGTCCGCCTATGGTGATTTTGCGCCGGAGATGGCCGATATTGCCCGCCGGTTCTTCGATGAGCAATGGATCGACGCCCCCGCCCGGCCCGGCAAGGCGCCGGGCGCCTTCGCGCATCCGACCGTGCCTTCGGCCCATCCTTATGTCCTCGTCAACTATCTCGGCAAACCGCGCGACGTGATGACGCTTGCCCATGAGCTTGGCCACGGCGTGCACCAGGTGCTGGCCGGCGACCAAGGCGCGCTGATGTGCGCGACGCCGCTGACGCTTGCCGAAACTGCCTCCGTTTTCGGAGAAATGCTGACCTTCCGCAAATTGCTTGACGACACGAAGGACGTCAGGGAACGCAAGGCCATGCTCGCCCGCAAGGTCGAGGACATGATCAACACGGTCGTGCGACAGATCGCGTTTTATGAATTCGAACGCAAGCTGCACACCGCCCGCAAGCAGGGTGAGTTGACCTCCGAACAGATCGGTGAATTGTGGCTTTCCATTCAGGCCGAGAGCCTCGGCCCGGCGATCAAGATTTCCGAAGGGTATGAGACCTGGTGGACCTACATCCCCCATTTCATCCACTCTCCCTTCTATGTTTATGCCTATGCCTTCGGTGATTGCCTGGTGAACTCGCTGTATGCCGTTTACCAGAAGGCCGAGACCGGCTTTCAGGAGAAATATTTCGAGCTTTTGAAAGCAGGCGGCACCAAGCACCATTCGGAACTTCTGAAACCATTCGGCCTCGATGCGACAGACCCTTCCTTCTGGGACAAGGGTCTTGCCATGATCGAAGGGCTGATCGACGAACTGGAAGCGCTTGACAGCAAACAGGCCTGATTGCCTCCGAAAAATACCGATGACAGGCGACGAGCAAAGGCAATGAAACGCAAACCCGCCGATCTGACCTTGAGAGAAACGCTGCGCTGGGAGCCGCAATCGGGTTTTCAGCGCATTGACCAGCATATGCGCCGGTTATTGCGCTCAGCCGATGCGCTCGGTTTCCGAGCACCGGTCAACGCGGTTCAGGTACTGGAGAAGAAGGTGGGCGGCGAAAGTCCGCTCTGCGTGAAGCTGGTCATGAACTACAAGGGTGAGCTCGATATCGAAACGGCCGAGTTTCGGCCGTTGCAGGAGGGAACCGTCTGGCGGATCCGCATCGCGACGCAAACCAGGCTTGATTCCACCGACACCTTCTATCGCCACAAATCATCGCGCCGGGAACCCTATGATGCCGCCCGCGCCGAATTTTCAGCCGGGGATGCAGACGAGGTTCTGCTGCTCAACGAGCGCGGCGAGTTGTGCGAGGGATCATCGACCAGCATCTTCGTCGAAATGCCGGACGGGCAATTGCTGACGCCGCCGCTCGACAGCGGTATTCTGCCGGGCGTTCTGCGTGCCGATCTCATCCGCCAGCGCAAGGCACGCGGGCAGGCATTGAAGCCGGAGGATATTGCCGGTCGACGGCTGTTCGTGGGAAATTCGCTGCATGGGCTGATTGCGGCGGAGCTGGTCTAAACCGTCACCGCCAAAAGCCGGTCGCGGCCCTTTTCCTTGGCAGCGTAAAGCGCCTGATCGGCGCGCATGAAAACATCGTCGGCACTTTCTGCCATCCGATAGGTCGTCATTCCAGCGGAACAGCTATAGGAAAAATCCGGAAACTCGGCCAGAGGTCTGGAAAGACGCACCTTTTGCAGTAGCCGCTCGACGATCTCCCGGCTCTCAACAACCGAACTGCGCGGCAGGATGAGCATGAATTCCTCACCGCCGATCCTGCCAAAACAATCCACCCGCCGGACGACGGAATGGGCGATCCCGACAAAATCGCGCAGCACCGCATCGCCGCATTTGTGGCCGAAACGATCATTGATGTGCTTGAAAAAGTCGATGTCGAGCGTGCAAAGGCAAAAGGGTGCTTCAAGCCCCTTGCCGACCCGCTCCACCTGTAGCGCGAGTTTGGCGAAAACAAAACGCCGGTTCGCCGTTCCCGTCAATTCGTCGGTCTGCGAGGCGCGCACCGCCAGATCCCGGTCCTGCCGCAGGGTTCTGTAGCCCTGGCGCAATTCGGTGACATCGCTTGCGACACACAGCATCCAGCCATCCTGCTGCACCGTCTCCGTCATCCAGAACCAGCGGCCGTCATACATGTCCATCTCGAAGGCACGATACGGCAGCTTGCCGCGCCGGGACTGCGCCGACAAAAGCCAGCCCTCGAAATCGCTGTTTCTGACGACCACGCCGGTTCGCAGACGGTGGTTCAAGCGCATGATTTCCGCCCAGGTCGAAAAATCATCGTCGGCAAGCTGAAAGCTCTGCCGAAACGACGGGTTGGCATGCCGCAACCGGTCTTCGGAATCGTAAAGTGCAATAAGAACGGGGGTGGCGCTCTGAAGCGCTGCGACACGCTCGATAAGACTATTCAACAGGCAACACTCCTGTGATGACGAAAAGCCCCCTTTTCGTCATCTTGCAAAAGCCCCCAAGCCCTAGGGCATATACACGAAAAGAAGAACTTGATTATAAACGTAGTCTCTAAAATGCGAAGGGGAAGAATGCGGTCGGAAGGTCTCGACTTCAATCTCGCCGGATCGCAACCGCGCAGAACGGGATCACCACACACCAACCCGTCACAACTTTCGCATCCCGGGCTTGCGCCACCGTCATATGTCCGTCATGCACCTGCCCTTTATTGTGGCACGCTTTTATGATCTAGCTTACTTATTGGCTTAAAAAGGAAAAATGACGAATGACGGACGCAAACCATCCGATTTACGGCGATATTGACGGCCCCATCATCATGATCGGCTTCGGCTCCATCGGGCGCGGCACTCTTCCGTTGATCGAACGTCATTTCAACTTCGACAAGACCAGGCTCGTCGTCATCGACCCGCGCGAGGATATCGCAGCGTATCTGGCCGAGAGAAACATTCGCCATATCCGTACGCATCTGACCAAAGAAAACTACAAGGAGGTGCTCAAGCCACTCCTTAAAGGGGTTCAGGGTCAGGGCTTCTGCGTCAATCTTTCGGTCGATGCCGCATCCGTCGATCTGATGAGGCTCTGCCGCAAACATGGCATGCTCTACATCGACACCGTAGTGGAGCCGTGGCCCGGCTTTTACTTCGATGCAGACGCCGACAATGCCTCCCGTACCAATTATTCGCTGCGCGAGACCATGCTGAAAGAAAAGGCTCGGAAACCGGGCGGCACAACGGCCGTTTCCACCTGCGGCGCAAATCCCGGCATGGTGTCCTGGTTCGTAAAACAGGCGCTGGTCAATCTCGCCAAGGATAGCGGTCTCGACATCGAAGAGCCGCGACCGCATGACCAGCAGGCATGGGCAAAGCTCATGCAGCAGCTCGGCGTCAAGGGCGTGCATGTGGCAGAGCGCGATACGCAGCGGGCAAAAAATCCCAAGCCATTCGGCGCATTCTGGAACACCTGGTCCGTCGAGGGTTTTATCGCCGAAGGTTTTCAGCCCGCCGAACTCGGCTGGGGAACGCATGAAAACTGGATGCCAAAAAACGCGAAAAAACAAAAAAAGGGCAGCAAGGCAGCGATCTATCTCGATCAGCCCGGCGCCAATACGCGGGTACGGACATGGTGTCCCGGACAAGGGCCGCAATATGGATTTCTGGTCACCCACAACGAGGCGATCTCGATTTCCGACTATTTCACCGTCCGCAATGACGATGGCGATCTGATCTACCGGCCCACCTGTCACTATGCCTACCACCCCTGCAACGACGCCGTCCTTTCCCTGCACGAACTTTTCGGTAATGGCGGCACGCCGCAGCCGATCCAGCATGTGCTTGGCGAAGACGAGCTTGTCGATGGTGCCGACGAGCTGGGTGTTCTTCTCTACGGCCATGACAAAAATGCCTATTGGTATGGCTCGCGGCTAACCTTGCAGGAGGCACGGGCGCTCGCCCCCAGCCAGAACGCGACCGGATTGCAGGTCAGCTCCGCGGTACTGGCCGGAATGGTCTGGGCGCTGGAAAATCCGCAAGCCGGCATCGTCGAGGCGGATGAAATGGATTATCGCCGTTGCCTTGAGGTGCAGCGTCCCTATCTTGGACCGGTCGAAGGACATTACACGGACTGGACGCCGCTCGACGGTCGCCCGGGACTGTTTCCAGACAATATCGACACCTCGGATCCCTGGCAGTTCCGCAACATCCTCGTGCGCTGAGGGCATGGCGTCTCATATTTGTCACGCAGGTGTTTTCATGACGGATGTCAGGAACCCGGGAGAGCAAACAACGTTGCCTTGAAATAAATAACGCTTCACGGCATGGTCGAAACATCAGGGTTTCATCGAATCGCAGGAGAACAGGCTCATGAACTTCAAGACAAGCGCTGCTTTGCTTTGTGCCGCAATCGCGGTGTCTTCATGCGTTGCGCCGGGTCCCTCCCAGCAGACGTCGATGGCACCCTCGCTTGCCCGCGGCCCGGCCGTGGATGGCCGCTGGATCGACCGCAACGGCATCGTATCGACATTCCAGAACGGTGCTTTCTCCACCCGTTCGACCGATACCAACACGCTTCTCGCATCCGGCACCTATGTTACGATTTCGCCGACGCTCTATGAGATCAACATGACGTCATTGGTGCGCAACACGCAATCGCGCGTCAACTGCGCGCTCGTCTCCCCGTCGCAACTGAATTGCACGACAGACAGCAACAGCCAGTTCTCGCTAACGCGTCAGGGCTGATAACACAGACTTTTCAATGGCATGAGCTTTTAAAACGCACGCCTCAAGTGTGCGTTTTGCTTTATTGCGCCACTGTCACAATTTCCGCTTGCGGCAGCTGCCGCTAAATGGAAACATCGCGCTTTGAAAGACTGACATACTTTCAGACTAGAGAATGAGCACGGCCTGATGATGATCGACCGGCCAAGGCTTCCGCTTTGAACAGGAGAGAGGGACCATGAAGAAAATTTTGAGACTGAGTATGCTGAGCGTTTCCGCGATAACGCTTTCAGCCGGAGCGGCTCTGGCCGACTACGAACTCAACATTCTTCACATTAACGATTTTCACTCCCGTATCGAATCGATCAATAAATTCGACTCGACCTGCTCAGCGGAAGAGGAAGGCAAAAACGAATGCTTTGGCGGCGCCGCGCGCCTCTTGACCGCAATCAACCAGACAAGGGACGCGCTCAAGGCTCAAGGCAAGAACGTTCTCCTGCTCAATGCCGGCGACAATTTTCAAGGCTCGCTGTTCTACACCACCTACAAGGGTACCGTTGAAGCCGAAGTGCTGAACGCCATGAAGTTCGACGCCATGACCGTCGGCAACCATGAATTCGACGATAGCGAAGACGGGCTTGCGGGCTTCCTCGACAAGGTTCAGTTTCCGGTCGTGACCGCCAATGTGGTTGCCAGCGCCGCCTCGAAAATCGGCGATCGCGTCAAGCCGTCCATCGTCCTTGAAGTCGGCGGCCAGAAAATCGGTATTGTCGGCGCTGTCGCCAACGACACGGCGGAACTTGCGACCCCCGGCCCCAACATCACCATTGCGGAAGATGTCGCGAAAATCAGCGAACAGGTGCAGAAGCTGAAAGGCGAGGGTGTCAACAAGATCATTGCCCTGACCCATGTCGGATATCCGCGCGACCTCGAATTCATCGCGAAAATCCCGGATGTGGACGTCGTTGTCGGCGGCCACTCGCATACGTTGCTCTCCAACACCGATCAGAAGGCCGAAGGGCCTTATCCGACACTCGTCGACAATCCCGGCGGCTACAAGGTTCCGGTCGTTCAGGCAGGGCAATACAGCAAATACCTGGGTGACCTGCGCGTCGTCTTCGATGACAGCGGCGTGGTCAAGGAAAGCAAGGGCGATCCGATCCTGATCGATTCATCCTTCAAACCCGACGAAGCAACGCTCAAGCGTATCGATGAACTGAAAGCACCAATCGAGGCGTTGAAATCGAAGGTCGTCGGCACTTCGGAAGGCCCGATCGAAGGTGACCGCAAGGTTTGCCGCGTCAAAGAATGCTCTATGGGTAATCTGGTAGCGGATGCGACCCTGGCCCGCGTCAAGGATCAGGGCGTCACCATCGCTTTCGCAAATAGCGGTGGCCTGCGCTCCTCCATCGATAGCGGCGATGTCTCGATGGGCGAAGTCCTGACGGTTCTGCCGTTCCAGAACACGGTCGCGACTTTCCAGCTGAAGGGCGAGGATATTCGCGCTGCCCTCGAAAACGGCGTCAGCCAGATCGACGATGGCGCAGGTCGTTTCATGCAGGTTTCAGGCATGAAATATTCCTTCGACCGCTCCAAGCCGGCCGGCAGCCGTGTTACTGCGGTCGAGGTCAAGGAGGGCGACGCTTTCGTGCCTCTCGACCCGGCAAAGACCTACACTGTTGCGGCGAATAATTACGTTCGCACCGGCGGCGATGGCTTCAAGGTATTCGCGACCAAGGCGATCAACGCCTATGACTTCGGCCCCAACCTCGAAGAGGCTGTAGCTGCATATATTACGGCCAACAGCCCCTATAAGCCCTTCACGGACGGCCGCATCACTGAAGTGACGCCTGCCGGTTATGTAGCTCCGGCAAAGCCCGCTGCACCAGCGCCTGCCGCAACAGCACCGGCGGCAACTGCAACCGCTCCGGCCGCCACACCGGCCCCGGCTCCCACAGCACCTGCCGCGACCGCACCTGCCACCACCACGCCGGCAGCGGCCGCGGCTGCCGCCAGCAAATATGTTGTCGCAAAGGGCGATTCGCTCTGGAAGATCGCGGCGGAGAAGTATGGCGACGGTGCCCTTTGGACCAGGATTGCCAAGGCAAACACGCTGAAGCATCCGAACCATATCGAGATCGGCGAGGAACTGGAGGTTCCGGCTCAATAAGCCGCGAACACATACAGACAGGGCAATTTGCCGCAGATGGGAAGCCGGCCTCGCACCATGAGGCCGGCTTCTTATTTTCCCTTTAAAAACAGATCATTACAGGCTGCGTTTTATCAAAAGACAATGCGTCCGTTACCGCACCTCGGAAATCACCTCCGCAGGTGGTTCAATCCTTACAAATTTCGTCTAGAACACGTGAACAAATTGACGGCACGAGCATATAGCTTGAGCATTTCCGGCAAAACCGCGTCACGGTTTGCGTCCGGCCATGTATAAAAACAAAAAATGGAGCGTTTCCGCCCTTTATCCCAAACGGAAACGTTCTCACGCAACCAGTACGAGTTCAGGGTGTCATTCATGACGACAGAATTATCCGCACTTCCCGTAGACCATCCCCGCGTAAGATTTGGCAAGGTTGGCGTTCTGCTTGTCAATCTTGGCACGCCGGATGGTACGGACTATTGGCCGATGCGCCGTTATCTGGCGGAATTTCTGAGCGACAAACGCGTGATCGAATGGTCGCGCCTCTACTGGTATCCGATCCTGTACGGCATCGTCCTCAACAAGCGCCCGCAGAAGGTCGGCAAGGCCTATGAGGCAATCTGGAACCGCGATCGCAACGAAAGCTATCTGCGCACCTATACCCGAAGCCAAGGCGAACTGATGGCACAGGCGCTGAAGGATTTGCCGAATGTCGTCGTTGACTGGGCCATGCGCTACGGCCAGCCTTCCATCGCCTCGAAAATCGACGCGCTGAAGGAGCAGGGATGCGAGAAAATCCTGCTATTCCCGCTCTATCCGCAATATGCCGCATCGACCACGGCGACGGTGAACGACAAGGCTTTCGAACATCTGATGAAGCTGCGCTGGCAGCCCGCCATCCGGACCGTTCCGCCCTATCATGACGATCCTGCCTATATCGAGGGGCTTGCCGCCTCCGTCAAAAACCATCTGGCAACGCTGGACTGGGAACCGGAGATGCTGATCACCTCCTTCCACGGCATTCCGCAATCCTACTTCAGGAAGGGCGATCCCTATTATTGCCACTGCCAGAAGACCGCCCGTCTGCTGAAGGAAGCGCTGGGACGGACCGAGAAGAACTTCATGATCACCTTCCAGTCGCGTTTTGGGCCAGAAGAATGGCTGCAGCCCTATACCGACAAGACCATGGAAAAGCTGGCATCCGAGGGCATCAAACGCATCGCCGTCATGAACCCCGGTTTCGTATCGGATTGTCTTGAAACGCTGGAGGAAATTGCCGGTGAGGCCGGAGAAATCTTCCTGCACAATGGCGGCGAGAAATTCACCCACATCCCGTGTCTCAACGACAGCGTAGAGGGTATGACAGTTCTCGAAAAGGTTGTACGACAAGAGTTGCAAGGTTGGGTGTAATCTTGCCATAACGATGCGGGTGTAAGATCCCAAAAGGTTGTGGTGCTGGAGGAAGAAGTGATGATTGCATTGGGCGGTTTCGATATCGTCGTCATAGCGGCGGTTGTTTTGGTCATTCTGGTGCTCTTTGCCGGCATCAAGACCGTACCGCAGGGACATCGCTACACGGTTGAACGGTTCGGGCGCTACACCCGCACACTCGAGCCGGGCCTCAACCTCATCGTGCCGTTCTTCGAAAGCATCGGTTCGAAGATGAATGTGATGGAGCAGGTTCTGCATATACCGACACAGGAAGTTATCACCCGCGATAATGCCAGTGTCTCGGCTGATGCCGTCACTTTCTATCAGGTCCTGAATGCCGCACAGGCCGCTTACCAGATTACCAATCTGGAAATGGCGATTGAAAACCTCACCATGACCAACATCCGCTCGGTAATGGGCTCGATGGATCTCGATGAGTTATTGTCGAACCGTGATGCCATCAACGATCGCCTGCTGCGCGTGGTGGACGAGGCGGTGGGACCATGGGGTATCAAGGTCACGCGCATCGAGATAAAAGATATCGCGCCGCCGAAAGATCTCGTCGATTCCATGGCTAGGCAGATGAAGGCGGAGCGTGAAAAACGCGCGCAGGTGCTGGAGGCCGAGGGCGCCCGCAATGCTCAGATTCTGCGCGCAGAGGGCGCAAAACAATCTGCCATTCTCGAGGCGGAAGGCCAGCGCGAAGCGGCGTTCCGCGATGCCGAGGCCCGCGAGCGTCTGGCCGAGGCCGAAGCCAACGCCACCCGCATGGTGTCGGAAGCCATCGCTGCCGGCAATGTCCACGCGATCAATTACTTCGTTGCCCAGAAATATACCGAAGCGCTCTCCAGTATCGGTACCGCCAAAAACTCGAAAATCGTGTTGATGCCGATGGAGGCGTCTGCGTTGATCGGCTCGCTCGGCGGCATAGGGGCAATCGCCCGTGACGTTTTCGGCGACAAGGGCGATGCACCAACGGCGCCTGCCGTCCCCGCATCTTCCCGCTCGGTGCCGCCGTCGCGGCCTTCGGCCCAGGCCATCAACGTGACAATTCCCGGTAATCCCTTCGGCTCTTCATCGGAGAAGTGACGATGCTGCAACGGCTTGCCACGGAACTGGGACCATGGAGCTGGTGGATTGCCGGCTTCATTCTGCTGGCTGCCGAGCTGGTCGCTCCGGGCGTGTTTCTGATCTGGATTGGCATTGCCGCGCTGGTGATCGGCGCGCTCTCCCTGCTGTTCTGGGATGCCGCATTCTGGGCGTGGCAATTGCAACTGGTGCTGTTTGCCGCCCTCTCCATCGCCTTCGCCCTGCTTGGCAGGAAATATTTCGGCAAAAACCGTGAGGCAAGCGACGAACCCTTCCTCAATCAGCGGGAAGCCAGCCTTGTTGGCCGCACAGCGACCCTGCAGGAGCCGGTTGTCGAAGGGCGCGGCCGCATAAGGCTGGACGATACCTGGTGGTCCGTTAACGGTGAGGACATGCCAGCAGGAACACGTGTCAGGATCGCAGCTGCGCGTGGCCGCACCCTGACAATAGAGCCGCTCGACCGCTCATAGCGATCAGGCCACACCGATTCTCAACAGATCGTGGAAATGCACCAGCCCTATCGGCCGGTTATCGTCATCAACGACGATCAGCGCACCGATGTGGAATTTTTCCAGCGTCGCGAGAGCGCTGGTCGCCAGCACCGATTTTTTGACCGTTTTCGGAGTACGGGTCATGATGTCGTCCACCGTCAATTCAGCGAGGTTGCGCGACAGGTTGCGCGCCATATCGCCCTCGGTGACGATGCCACACAGACGGCCATCCTCGTCCAGAATACCGACGCAGCCGAAATGCTTGCGGGAAAGAACACTGACTGCTTCCGGCATGGAAGTTCCCTTGCCGACTAGCGGCACCCGGTCGCCGGTATGCATGATATCGCTGACCAGCGTAAGGCCCGCGCCCAGTTTGCCGCCGGGGTGAAACACCTTGAAATCACCGGCAGTGAAATTGCGTGCTTCCAGAAGCGCAACGGCAAGGGCATCGCCAAGTGCCAGCTGCATCAATGTGGAGGTGGTAGGCGCAAGACCGAGCGGGCAGGCTTCCTGTTCATTGGGAACCAGAAGCACGATATCGGCTGCCTTCGCCAGCGATGCACTCTCCGAACAGGTAAGTGCAATCAGCGGGATGGAGAAACGGCGCGAATAGTTGATGATGCTACGCAGCTCTGAACTTTCACCGCCTTTGGAGATCGCCAGCACCACATCATCGCCGCCGATCATGCCCAGATCGCCATGGTTGGCCTCTGCCGCATGCACGAAAAATGCAGGCGTTCCGGTGGAGGCGAAGGTGGCCGCGAGCTTGGCGCCTATGTGGCCGCTTTTACCAACACCGGTGATGATGAGGCGGCCATTAGACTGGCCGATCGTCTCGATCGCCTTGCAGAAAGGTTCGGAAAGCCCGTTTTTGAGGGCCTCTTCAAGAGCGGCAAGGCCAGCCCTCTCCATCGAAATCGTCCGCACGGCGGATTCAATCGCATTGTCTTCAACCAGTTTCACGGCTCTCGTAATCATGGCCGACTGTTACTATTTCAACTGGAATAAGTCCACTCTACAGCCGAAAATTGCCGCTCTTTAGTGACGCAGGTTCGGCGGAGAAATCTCCTCCATCGTTCCCATCCGCTTGAAAGGGATGTTCTCTTCATCGACCAAATATCGCCCGACTGTCCTAATCCACGAGATAGAGCCGTCATCACGGCGCACAGCATATTCCTGATGGTAAAAGCTGGCGGCCTTGAGCGTCGTGAGCGCAGTTTCGATCACATGATTGCGATGGCCGATATCCACTTTTTCGAGCATCTGGAAAATGCTGATGCCCTGCATCGCCTGCCGCAAAGGAATGCCCAAGAGTTCAGCGCAGACTTCGTCTAGATAGAATCGGTCATTGGTAATATCCCAGCAATAAAAACCGACCTGCTTGACGTTCAAAACGGGATTCATGAAACGACGCTGTGACACAAAATAAAAATCAATTGGATTGCTAAAATAAAACGGATGAGTTCCACCCAATCATAGGGCGATTCCGTATCAAAATGAAACGTTTAAATCTGATCATATTCGAAATATTGGGCATCTCGGCAAATTTTCTTCAGTCGCGGTGCCGAAGCGGCCAGATCGAACTAGGAAGCCCCCCAGCTTTGCCGCAGCCACAGATGTGGTGAAATCCGGGAGGTCTTTATCAACTGTTAACCATAAAAATCCTATTGTTAAAGCGATATTAAAACTTGCGTCGCGTGTCTGGTCTCTGGGTCGTCCACTTCATCCGTCTGCCGCTCATTCGGCTTCAGGAAATGCTGAGACGAACTTTCGATCCGACATCGGCCAAATGCGCCGGGTGAAGAGGAATGATTGTGAAGGGCACCGCCACACGTCTGCCGACGTCGCGGAAAGCAGCAACCCTGCTGCTGCTTGCCTGTACGCTTCTCTACACCCCGGGAACTGTTTTCGCGCAAACAGCGGCCACGCGGCTGCCGGTCGCAGTTCCATCCGGCGATGCAACGCCGACAGAGAACCCCACAACGACAACTGAAAACGAGGCAAGCATGGTGCGAGCAGCACCGCAACAGCAACTATGGCGCCCCTCGAATAATCCGGGCGACCCGATTTCCGAACAGCGGGAAGAAGCGGGCCAGCCTTATGCCGACGCGGAAAACCCATATGAGCCAACGGTAGACGGCGGTGAAAACCCGCAAAGAGCCACCGAACCCGGACAAACCCCCGGTATCCGGCTCGGTACATTCCTGCTGCGGCCTTCGATCAGCCAGACGATCAATACGGAAAAGCAGACGAACACCGGCGGCCCTTCCAGACGTAACTACCTAACGACAGGTATTCGCGGCACACTAACCAGCGACTGGTCCCGCCATGCGCTGACTGTAACAGGCGATGGAGCCTGGGAGAAAAATTTCGGCAGCAAGAATGGTGAAGAGCCGAGGGCGCGGATAGAAGCCGATCTGCGCCTCGATCTCGGCGAAGAAACGACGGCTAATCTCAAGGCGGGTTACGAATTCAGTCGTGAAGGCACTACGGACCCCAACGCTTTGACTGGCGCTGCCGTGCAGGGCGGAGAACACCGTTTCACGACCGGCGCATCGATCCAACGGGATTTCGGCAAGCTGCGCGGGCTAGCGGCGCTCGATCTGTCGCGTACGGTCTACACGGATGCAAAGGGCATAAACGGCCAGCCGATCAGTCTTAGCGATCGCGACCAGAACGGCGCGAACCTGCGCGGCCGTATCGGCTACGAATTGTCACCGGCCCTGATCCCGTTCCTCGAATTGAACGCGGGAACGACCAAATATGACAGGCGCCTGGACAATACCGGTTACGCACGGTCCTCGAATTCCTACGGCGCCAAAATTGGAGCCGAGGTCGATCTTGGCGAGAAGACCCGCGGCGAGGCCGCCATCGGCTATCTACGTAAACAATATGACGACGACCGCATCGCTTCCATCGGCGCGCTGACACTGGACGGCGAACTGAACTGGTCGCCGCAGCGCGGCACCAACGTCAATCTTGGCCTGCGCACGACGATAGAGGATTTCGCCGGCGGACCACAGGGCGGCTGGATTTCCTATCGGCTGGATGCCGGGCTGACCCATGAATTGCGCAGCAATCTGGTCGCGCGGCTGACCGGGCAGATCGTGCACCGGACATTTCCCTCCTCCGATATCGAGGATGCCGTGGAATACACCGCAGGCGCTGGCTTGACCTGGGGGCTGAACCGCTATCTCGATCTGACGGCGGACGTTAGTTATCAGTGGACGCCAATTTATGACAGCAACGAACTGCGCGTCGGCGCGGGGCTTGTCCTGAAACGATAACGTTGCCCCAAACAGAAATCCCGGCGCGAAGGCCGGGATCCCGTTGTCCAGTTGGTAAATTACTTCAGTCCGTCGATAAGAGCCTTGATCGGCTCCTCGATTGCGGGGCGGATGTCAGCGCGTTCGAGCGCGAAAGCAACGTTGGCAAGAATGAAACCGTCCTTGGCGCCGCAATCGAACGTCTGCCCGCGGAAATGATAGCCAGCGAATTCCTGGGACTTGGCAAGCGTCAACATGCCGTCCGTCAGCTGGATTTCGTTGCCGGCGCCCCGTTCCTGATTTTCCAGAATGTCGAAAATCTCAGGCTGAAGGATGTAGCGACCGTTGATGTAGAAATTCGAAGGTGCCGTACCCTTGGCAGGCTTCTCGACCATTTCAGTGATCTTGAAACCCTCGCCCACGGCGTTACCCACGCCGACGATGCCGTATTTATGCGTCTGATCGGGAGCGCATTCCTGCACCGCGATGACGTTGCCGGCGGTCTGGTCATAAAGTTCGACCATGCCCTTGAGGCAGCTTTTCTGTGAATGCATGATCATATCAGGCAGCAGCACGGCGAAAGGTTCGTCGCCGACGATATCACGCGCACACCAGACCGCATGGCCAAGACCAAGCGGCACCTGCTGACGCGTGAAGCTTGCCGTGCCCGCCTTGGGCAGAAGGCCGGCCAGCAATGTAAGCTCGGCATTCTTGTTGCGCTCGCGCAGCATTTGTTCGAGTTCAAATTGAATATCAAAATAATCTTCAATCACCGCCTTGCCGCGGCCGGTGACAAATACAAAATGCTCGATGCCCGCTTCCGCCGCCTCGTCGACGACGTATTGAATGACCGGCTTGTCAACGACAGTGAGCATTTCTTTCGGAACCGCCTTGGTTGCGGGCAGGAAACGCGTACCCAGACCTGCGACCGGAAATACGGCCTTCCGAATTTTCTTATGTTCTACCACATATCCCTCCTGAGAGATAAAACTTGATCACAATCCCCGCACAGTGTTGTTATTTCAAAAATAACAACGTTTTGTAAAGGGTGACGCTACCATCTATTAATGGTAAAGAATTTGTTGACATTCTTTTGTTATGCATGACGACGCCCGATGCGTTTTCGCAATCGAAATGATATTCGAGAGAACGAAAGACTGACGATGACAAAGATGATCCTTTCAAATGTCCGCAAATTCGGCTGCATGATGGTTGCAGGTCTGGCGATCTCGCTGGCCCCCGTCTCGGCCCGGGCCGATGCTGGGTTCAAGCAGTGGATCAACCAGTTCTACGCAACAGCCGCGAAAGAAGGCATTAGCAAGGCGACCTACCAGAAAGCCTTTGCTGGTGTCAGCGAGCCGGATCCGGATGCGCTGCGCAAGGCGACCTTCCAGCCGGAATTCACCACCCAGATCTGGGATTATCTCGATTCCCGCGTCAACCCCTATACGGTGCGCATCGGCCGCGAGATGAAGATGAAGCACGCGACGACGCTCAACTGGATCGAGCGCAACTTCAACGTCGACAAACATATCATTCTCGCCATCTGGTCGATGGAATCGAATTACGGCGCGGTTCTCGAAAAGCCGGAGCGCCTGCACAATATTCCGCAGGCACTGGCCACGCTCGCCTATTCCGACCCCAAACGCGCCAAGTTCGCGCGCACGCAATTGATCGCCGCACTCAAAATCCTGCAGGCAGGCGATGTCACGCCCAAGCAGCTGACGGGTTCCTGGGCGGGGGCAATGGGCCATACCCAGTTCATTCCGACCAGCTACCTGCTCTATGCTGTCGATGCGGACGGCAACGGTAAGCGCGACATCTGGCACTCGGTTCCGGACGCGCTGGCGACGGCCGCCAATCTACTCGCCAAGAATGGCTGGGAACCCGGCCGGACCTGGGGTTACGAAACAGCCGTGCCGCGTGGCGGCGCCCGTTATGAGGGGCAGACGAAGTCCATTGCGGAATGGACCAAGCTTGGCTTTGCCCGCCCGAACGGCAAGAATTTCACCCGCGGCTCCGATCGCGCCATGCTGAAACTGCAGGGTGGGGCAAATGGTCCAGGTTTCCTGATGATGAAAAACTTCTTCACCATCAAGAAATACAACGCATCCGACAGCTATGCGCTGGCCGTTGGCCTGCTTGCTGACGAGATCGCCGGTTATGGCGGCATGCAGCAGAAATGGCCGCGTCCGGACGGCACGCTGGATATTCGTGAAAAATTCGAACTCCAGACCCGCATGAAGGAACTTGGCTATTACGATGGCGAAGTCGATGGCAATTTCGGCTCCGGCTCGAAGGCGGCGATCAGCGCCATCCAGTCGCGCATGGGCCTCGAAACCGACGGTCAGCCGTCGCAGCGATTGCTGAGAGCACTGCGGAATTGATAATATGCCGGTGAATTCGGCGGCGGTCTTCAACGCCGCCGAAGCATCCGGAAGGATCGATGTCATGAGTAGGAAACCTGCGGCGAAAAGCACAAGTACGGGCTGGCGCATCTGCGCCATCATTCTTTGTGCTGTCTTGTGCACGCCGCTTGTCCCTTCGCAAACCTTCGCCCAGGAACAGCGACGCACCCTTTTCGAAATGCTGTTTGGCCGGCCCGTGGGCCGGGAGGACACGCCCGGCCGCGAATACCAGCCCCGCAGTCGCCGGGATTTCCCGGCTGCCCCGCGTGAAAAATCAGTCACCCGTCCGCAACCCGCAAGAAAAGCGCCTTCGGTGGTTCAAATGCGAACCATAAAACCGGAGCCGACCGCCAAGCTTGAAAATGCCAGGCGTGTTCTGGTCGTCGGTGATTTTCTGGCCGGTGGCATGGGGGAAGAATTGGTCAATGCCTTCGCCAGCTCTCCGGGAATTTCGGTCGATGTGCGCGCGAATGGTTCTTCGGGCCTCGTACGCACGGATTATTACGACTGGTTCGCCAATCTGCCGCAGTTCATAACCGAAACAAATCCCGCCACCATCGTCATCATGATGGGATCGAACGATCGCCAGCAGATGCAGATCGGCGATACCAGGGAAAAATTTGGCACCGATGTCTGGTTCAAGGAATATGAGCGGCGGATCGATGAACTTCTGACCCTTGCCGGCCGCCCGAAGGTGCCGCTGCTGTGGGTTGGCCTGCCGGCCTTCCAGTCAACCTCACTCTCGGCCGATCTCGTCGGCTTCAACCGGCTTTATCGCAGCCATATCGAAAAATACGGCGGCGAATTCGTCGATGTCTGGGACGGCTTTGTCGACGAGGCCGGTAAATTTGTCATCACCGGCTACGACATGAACGGGCAGCAGGCCCGTCTGCGTGAGGCAGATGGCGTCGGCATGACGCAGGCCGGCAAACGCAAGCTTGCTTTTTACGTCGAGAAATTCGTGCGCAGGCACCTCGACAGCGCCGGACCGGACCTCGTGAAACTGGACGGCAGCAATTTGCCTGCACTCACCTCCCTGCCCGCGCTTGGCATCGACGCGGGACAGGTGCGCACCCAGCCGATCAGCCTGACCGATCCGAACCTCGATGGCGGTGACAAGCTGCTTGGCGATGTCCCTTCGACGGCCGTATCGGCACGTGTCTCGGTGGTGGAATCGCCACGCGAACGGCTGACCAAGCGGGGCGAGATGGCCGATGCACCGGCGGGTCGTATCGATGACTA
Source organism: Rhizobium sp. SJZ105 (assembly GCF_007828365.1). NCBI lineage: Bacteria > Pseudomonadati > Pseudomonadota > Alphaproteobacteria > Hyphomicrobiales > Rhizobiaceae > Rhizobium > Rhizobium sp. SJZ105. Next base: position 162,067 of record NZ_VIUP01000007.1, on the reverse strand, counting down.
CCGGATTGTCCCGGATACTGCTCAGGCCAGACAGTAGCCACTTCTCCGCCGTCGCTACGGCTCGAACCGGCGTAATGTTGAGGCAACCCGGCAATGGCAGGATAAATTCAGCTTTGCAGCAAATGCGGGGTCGGCCAATTGCCCTCCCCTGCCCGCGTCTTACTGCACGGTGATATTTATCCGATGCCCCCGCGCCCCTTCCTCTCCGGGAAGGCGTACGCCAGACACTGCCGAGAACAATTCATGCGCCTGCTGCTTGTTGAAGACGAACGCGAAATGGCAGCAGCCCTTTCCGCCGCCCTGCACCGGTTCGATATCATCGTGGACAATGTCGGCACGCTCGATCTTGCCCGGCATGCGATCATGGACGGTGTTCACGATCTTGTCGTACTCGACCGGCAATTGCCCGATGGCGATGGCATCCAGCTTATAGAAGATCTGCGTCTGCTTCCCGTCACACCGCCCGTCATCGTGCTGACAGCGCAAGGCACGCTTGCGGATCGGGTGAACGGCCTGAACCTTGGTGCGGACGATTATCTGGCCAAGCCCTTCGCTGTCGAGGAACTCCTTGCTCGCATCCGCGCCCTGATGCGCCGGCCAGCCGGCAGCGTGACGATGACGGCGAAACTGGGCAAGCTGGAATTTTGCTTCGAAACCCGCGAAGTCCGCATCAAGGGAGAGTTTATTCCCCTGACCAGACGCGAATTGCTGATCCTTGAAGCCCTGTTGCGTCGGCAGGGCAGAACGGTGCTGCGATCGGTACTGGAAGAGGCGGTTTATAATTTCGACGATGAAATCCAGTCGAATGCGCTTGATTCCCATATCTCCCGTCTGCGCCGCAAATTGCAGGCAGCGGATGCGGGTCTGGAGGTTCACGGTATTCGCGGCGTCGGTTATCTGCTGAGGGCGGCCTCATGAAATCGGCCGGAAGGAAATCGCTCAAGCGACGCCTGACCATTCAATTGCTGCTTTTCCAGATCGGCAGCCTTTTCATCGTCACTGCCGCCTTCGTCGCTTACCTGTCCAGCGGCGCTTCGGGCAGCGCCCTTCTCAGCCCGGCAGCGGCCCAGATTACAGCCAATGCCATCATGCGTGACAAGGATGGCCGGCTGATGCTTGACGAAACAAATGAATTTGTCGAGCTGCGCGACAGCATGCCCGGTTTCTGGTTCGTTGCAGTCAGCGAGAAAGGTGAGATCGTGCAGGGTGGGCCGGTGCCTGAGGCCTTTAGCAACATGGATCAACAGCTTAGCGACGTCAAAGTGTCGGACGTACGCGATGCGGCATTGTCCTACTCCTATCTTGCTGTCTTGCGAATCGCCGTCGTGCGTCGTGCATCGGGACCGGCGGGCGAATTCGTTATGGTCGGCAAGGGCGGAGCCTTCAGTATGGCATTCCCGGTCCTGCTGTTCTCCAACATACTGATCATGCCGATCCTCCTTATCATGTCCATTGTGACAATCGTGACCATTCCATGGATCATCCGTCGGGAATTTTTCGCACTTTCCGCAATTGCGCGAACGGCGGAAAGCATCGACATCGACAAGCGCGGATATCGATTGCCGGATGGCGATATTCCATGGGAGGTGCAGCCGCTCGTGCATGCCGTCAACGGCGCGCTGAAACGGCTGGACGATGGTTACGAGCGGCACAAGCGCTTCATTCTCGACGCCGCCCATGAATTGCGGACCCCTGTCGCCATTCTCCAGACCCGTGTCGAAACGTTGCTGGACGGACCGGACCGGAGCCGGATATTAGCCGATGCCAGCCGTCTCGCCGTGCTTGCCGAACAGTTGCTCGATCTGCAACGACTTGGCGGGCAAAAGGCGCCGCTTATTCCACTAGATCTTGTTGGCCTCTGCCGGTCTGTCGTCGCTGATATGGCGCCGCTTGCAATCTCTCAAGGCTACGAACTTTCGTTCGAGCCGGACGAAGAGCCGATCCTCGCCCTTGCCGATGACGCCTCGCTGCAACGCGCCCTGATGAACGTCGTGCAAAACGCCATCGAACATGGCGGCAATCGCGGAACGATCACCATAAAAGTGGGGGCCAACCGCGTGATCGACATATCCGACCAAGGCAACGGAATTCCCGAAGAGGACCGGGAAGCCGTGTTTGACGCATTTCACCGGTTGATACCGAAGGATCGCGGTACCGGGCTCGGTCTCAATCTCGTGCAGGAAATCGTCCGCTACCATGGAGGGGAGATCACCATCAGTGATTCCTCATCCGGCGGCGCCTCCTTCCGTATCAGCCTTCCCTATTGCTGACACGAACCCCGTCTTCGGAAGCACGTAGTGTCATCGCAATTCTCAGGCGCGATATGTTGCCGTCCCCCTGCATGCGACACCTCCATCGCGTTTCGGTTCTCCAGTCAACCGAAAGGCCTGTTGTGAAACACAACAGGCCTTTTTGTTTTCGTTACGACGGCTTGCGCCGCGTCAACTCGCTCAGCGCGGAAGGACGGTTGCGCCCATCAGCTCTTCGTCGATCGCACGTGCGGCCTGACGGCCTTCGCGGATTGCCCAGACCACCAGCGACTGGCCACGGCGAACGTCGCCCGCCGCCCACAGCTTGTCGACCGAGGTCTTGTAGTCCGTTTCGTTGGCGATCACGTTGGTGGAGCCGCGACGATCGGTGTTGAGCGACAGCTTGCCATCCATTTCCTTCAGCACGCTATCGGTGAAAGGACCGGAAAAACCGATGGCGATGAAGGCGAGATCAGCCTTGATGATAAATTCCGTACCGGCAATGGGCTTGCGCCGGTCGTCCACCTGACAGCACTTCACACCCGTCAAAACGCCGTCTTCACCGACGAATTCAAGCGTGGCAACCTGGAACTCGCGAACGGCACCTTCTGCCTGCGAAGAAGAGGTGCGCATTTTCGTTGCCCAGAAGGGCCATACGGCAAGCTTGTCTTCCTTTTCCGGCGGCATCGGGCGGATATCGAGCTGGGTGACTTTAACCGCACCCTGACGGAAGGCCGTGCCGACGCAGTCAGACGCCGTATCGCCACCGCCGACGACGACGACATGCTTGCCGCCGGCGAGGATCGGATCGGCCGGCCAGCCGATGCTGTCGATGTTTTCGCGGCCAACGCGGCGGTTCTGCTGCACGAGATAGGGCATGGCGTCGTAAACGCCATTGAAATCGGCGCCACCGATGCCAGCCGGGCGCGGAGTTTCCGAACCGCCGCAATAAAGAACCGCATCGTGATCAGCCAGAAGCGCTTCGACCGTTACATCCACGCCGACGTTGACGCCGCAATGGAAGGTAACACCTTCACCCTTGATCTGCTCGACACGGCGGTCGATGAAGTTCTTCTCCATCTTGAAATCCGGAATACCGTAACGCAGCAAACCGCCGGGCTTTGATTCACGCTCGTAAACGTGGACCTCATGACCGGCGCGGCCAAGCTGCTGCGCTGCCGCCATGCCGGAAGGACCGGAACCGATGATGGCGACCTTCTTGCCGGTGTGGATCGTCGCCGGCTTCGGCACGATAAAGCCCAGCTCGTAGGCCTTGTCGGCAATCGCCTGCTCCACGGTCTTGATGGCGACCGGTGCATCCTCGAGGTTCAGCGTGCAGGCTTCCTCGCAGGGTGCCGGACAGACGCGGCCGGTGAATTCCGGGAAGTTGTTGGTGGAATGGAGGTTGCGGATCGCCTCTTCCCAATTGTTGTTATAAACCAGATCGTTCCAGTCGGGGATCTGGTTGTGCACGGGACAGCCCGTCGGGCCGTGACAGTAGGGAATGCCGCAATCCATGCAGCGCGCCGCCTGCTTCTGCACCTCGGCATCCGACATCGGAATGGTGAATTCGCGGAAATGGCGGATACGGTCCGATGCGGGCTGATACTTGCCCACCTGCCGGTCGATCTCAAGAAAACCTGTAACCTTGCCCACGTTTATGTCCTCACATCAAAGCGGAGCGCCTGTTAGGCCCCAGTACCAGTAAGCGAAACCGAAAGCCGCCCCCAATACGATGAATTCAAATCCGGTCTCGCCGCTTGTCCAATAGATCACCATGGGAACGGCGACCGCGATCATCAGCGAGACCAGTTGGTGTAGTATCCCCACGCGGCGGATTATTCCGCCGCGACGCCCATACGCATGCGCTCCATTTCCTCAAGCGCACGACGGTATTCGACCGGCATGACCTTGCGGAATTTCGGACGGAACTCGCTCCAGCGGTCGAGTATATCCTTGGCGCGTGCAGAGTTGGTGTAGTGGAAGTGATTGGAAATCAGCTGGTAGAGCCGCTCCTCGTCGTGACGCGTCATGTCCTCGGATACGTCAACGCGTCCCTTGTGCATGAGGTCGCCACCGTGATGGTGCAGCTTCTCGAGCATGTCGTCCTCTTCCGGAACCGGCTCCAGCTCGACCATGGCCATGTTGCAGCGGGTGGCGAAATCGCCCTTCTCGTCGAGAACGTAAGCCACGCCACCGGACATGCCGGCCGCGAAGTTGCGGCCCGTCTCGCCGAGCACCACGACAATACCGCCCGTCATATATTCGCAACCGTGGTCGCCGACACCTTCGACAACCGCGACCGCGCCGGAGTTGCGCACTGCAAAGCGCTCACCCGCAACACCACGGAAATAGCACTCGCCGGTGATGGCGCCGTAAAGAACGGTGTTGCCGACAATGATCGAGTTTTCAGCGACGATACGGGTGTTTTCCGGCGGGCGCACGATGATGCGGCCACCCGAAAGACCCTTGCCGACATAGTCGTTGCCGTCACCCACCAGATCGAAGGTGATGCCGCGAGCGAGAAACGCGCCGAAGGACTGACCAGCCGTGCCGCGCAGCGTCACGTGGATCGTATCGTCCTTCAGACCCTTATGGCCCCAGCGCTTGGCAAGCGCGCCTGACAGCATGGCACCGGCGGAACGGTCGACGTTCTTGATCGGCACTTCGAAAACGACAGGCTCGCGGTTTTCCAGCGACGGTAGCGACTTCTCGATCAGCTTGCGATCGAGAATATCGTCGATCGGGTGCTTCTGACGCTCGGTCCATAAAGTTGCCTCCTTGGGAGCCTCTACCTTGTGGAAGATGCGGCTGAAATCCAGACCCTTGGCCTTCCAGTGCGCCAGCATCTCATCCTTTTCGAGAAGTTCGGAAGCGCCGATGATCTCGTCCAGCTTGGTAACGCCAAGCGAGGCGAGTATTTCGCGCACTTCTTCAGCCACGAAGAAGAAGTAGTTGATGACGTGTTCCGGCGTGCCCTTGAAGCGCTTGCGCAGAACCGGGTCCTGCGTTGCGACGCCGACGGGGCAGGTGTTCAGATGGCACTTGCGCATCATGATGCAGCCCGCAGCAATCAGCGGCGCGGTGGCAAAGCCGAATTCATCCGCACCAAGCAGCGCGCCGATGATGACGTCGCGGCCGGTCTTCAGACCACCATCCACCTGCAGCGCGATGCGCGAACGAAGGCCGTTCAGCACCAGCGTCTGCTGGGTTTCGGCAAGGCCGATTTCCCAAGGCGAACCGGCATGCTTCAGCGACGTCAGCGGCGAAGCACCGGTGCCGCCATCGAAACCGGCGATGGTGATATGGTCGGCGCGCGCCTTGGCGACACCCGCCGCAACCGTGCCAACGCCCACTTCCGACACGAGCTTCACAGAAACATCTGCTTCCGGGTTGACGTTCTTCAGGTCGTAGATCAGCTGCGCCAGATCTTCGATGGAGTAGATATCGTGGTGTGGCGGCGGCGAAATGAGGCCGACGCCCGGCGTGGAGTGACGGGTTTTTGCAACCGTGGCATCCACCTTGTGGCCGGGCAGCTGGCCGCCTTCGCCGGGCTTGGCACCCTGCGCGACCTTGATCTGCAACATGTCGGCATTGACGAGATATTCCGTCGTAACACCAAAGCGGCCGGATGCGATCTGCTTGATGGCGGAACGCTCGGGGTTCGGCTTGCCGTTCAGAAGCGGCATGTAACGGTCGGATTCTTCGCCGCCTTCGCCGGTGTTGGACTTGCCGCCGATGCGGTTCATCGCAATCGCAAGCGTGGTATGCGCCTCGCGGCTGATCGAGCCGAAGGACATGGCGCCAGTCGAGAAGCGCTTGACGATATCGACCGCCGGTTCGACGTCGTCGATGGAAACCGGCTTGCGGCCGAGCGCTTCCGCCGATTTGACCTTGAACAGGCCGCGAATGGTGTTCATGCGCAGCGCCGTCTCATTCACCATGTCGGCAAATTCACGGTAGCGCTCCTGGCTGTTGCCGCGCACGGCGTGTTGCAGCGAGGCGACGGCATCCGGCGTCCAGGCGTGGCTTTCGCCGCGCATGCGATAGGCATATTCGCCGCCGATATCGAGCGTGTTGGCAAGGATCGGATCCTTGCCGAAAGCCGCTGTGTGGCGCGTTACGGTTTCTTCGGCGATCTCGGTCAGACCCACGCCCTCGATGGAGGTGGCGGTGCCGAAGAAATACTTCTCGACGAATTCCGACGACAGGCCGATGGCGTCGAAAATCTGCGCGCCGCAATAGGACTGGTAGGTGGAAATGCCCATCTTGGACATGACCTTGAGGATGCCCTTACCCACCGCCTTGATGTAGCGATAGACGACTTCGTCGTCCGACACTTCCTTCGGGAAGGCGCCGTGCTTGTGCATGTCGAGCAGCGTGTCGAAGGCGAGGTAGGGGTTGATCGCCTCCGCGCCATAGCCAGCGAGCAGACAGAAATGATGGATTTCGCGCGGTTCGCCGGTTTCAACGACGAGGCCGACCGAGGTGCGCAGACCCTTGCGGATCAGGTGGTGATGCACAGCAGCCGTCGCCAGCAGCGCGGGGATCGCAATCCGGTCCGGGCCGAGCTGGCGGTCGGACAGAACGATGATGTTGTAACCACCGCGAACAGCGGATTCAGCCCGCTCGCACAGGCGGTCGAGCATGTCAGGCATGCCTTCGGCGCCGCGCTCCACATCATAGGTGAAGTCGAGCGTCTTGGTATCGAAACGGTCTTCGGTGTGGCCGATGGAGCGGATCTTTTCCAGATCGCCATTGGTGAGGATCGGCTGGCGCACTTCCAGACGCTTGGCACGGGCCGCACCCTCGTGATCGAGAAGGTTCGGGCGTGGGCCAATGAACGAAACGAGGCTCATCACCAGTTCTTCGCGGATCGGATCGATCGGCGGGTTGGTCACCTGCGCGAAGTTCTGCTTGAAATAGGTGTAAAGCAGCTTGGACTTGTCCGACATGGCCGAAATCGGCGTATCGGTACCCATCGAGCCGATGGCTTCCTGGCCCGTTGTTGCCATCGGCGACATCAGGAGCTTGGTATCTTCGCTGGTGTAACCGAAGGCCTGCTGGCGATCGAGCAACGACACGTCACGCCGCAGCGCCCGTGGCTCCACCGGCTTCAGATCCTCAAGAATGAGCTGGGTGCGGTCTAGCCAGGTGCGATAGGGGTGCTTGGCAGCAAGCTCGTGCTTCACGTCCTCGTCGGAAATGATCGAGCCCTTTTCCATGTCGATCAGCAGCATCTTGCCGGGCTGCAAACGCCACTTCTTGATGATGCGTTCTTCCGGAACCGGCAGCGTGCCGGCTTCCGACGCCATGATGACGCGGTCGTCGTCGGTGACGAGATAGCGCGCCGGGCGCAAACCGTTACGGTCGAGGGTTGCGCCGATCTGCTTGCCATCGGTGAAGGCAACGGCGGCCGGGCCGTCCCACGGCTCCATAAGCGCGGCATGATATTCGTAGAAAGCCTTGCGTTCAGCCGACATGGACAAGTTGCCCGACCAGGCTTCCGGGATCAGCATCATCACGGCATGGGCCATGGAGTAACCGCCGCGCACGAGGAATTCGAGCGCGTTGTCGAAGCAGGCGGTGTCCGACTGGCCTTCATAGGAAATCGGCCAGAGCTTGGAGATATCGTCACCGAACAGCGCCGACGAAACAGACGCCTGACGCGCCGCCATCCAGTTCACGTTGCCGCGCAGCGTGTTGATCTCGCCGTTATGGGCGACCATGCGATAGGGATGCGCGAGCTTCCAGGACGGGAAGGTGTTGGTGGAGAAACGCTGGTGCACCAGCGCAACCGCGGATTCGAAACGCGGGTCCGCCAGATCCTTGTAATAGGCCCCAACCTGATAGGCGAGGAACATGCCCTTGTAGACGATGGTGGAGGAGGACAGCGAGACGGGATAGAAATCCTGCGTTTCCTTGCCGCCGCCCTCGTCGTAGATGCGGTTGGAGAGAACCTTGCGGATCAGGAACAGCTTGCGCTCGAAGTCATGATTGGTCGCCGCATCGCGGCCGGCGCCGATGAAAACCTGAACATGGTGCGGTTCGGTGCCAGCGATATCGGGTGCCTTGGAAAGGGAAGAATTGTCGACTGGCACGTCGCGGAAGCCGAGGAACTGCTGTCCCTCCTCGCCGATCACGTCGACAATGACCTTCTTGTAGTGATCGATACGGGACGGATCGCGCGGCATGAAGATGTGGCCAACGGCATATTCGCCAGCTTTCGGCAGCGTCACACCCTGGCTCGCCATTTCCTCGCGGAAAAAGCGGTCGGGGATCTGCACGAGAATGCCCGCACCATCGCCCATCAGCGGATCAGCGCCGACAGCACCGCGATGCGTCAGGTTTTCAAGAATGAACAGGCCGTCCTTGACGATCTGGTGCGACTTCTGACCCTTCATATGGGCAACAAAGCCGACGCCGCAGGCATCGTGCTCATTGCGCGGATCGTAAAGACCCTGCTTTTCCGGCAGGCCGCCCGCGAAACGCCCCTTCGCAGAAACGGGTGCGGCCGCAGCCGCGGTGGGACAGTCTGTGGTCAGGGTTGCGGCGACGTTGTCTGCCTGCAGCTTGTTTGTCATTTTCGTCCCTCCTGCAAAATTACTTGCATGGTTTCATGCGAAGATCCGGCTCGACACGAATTTCGCTTTCCGAAAAATCCGCATTCAATCCGGCTCGACCAAATTTAGGACAGCAAAGCTGTCTCAATTCGAGAGAATTTTGGCAGAAACCCGCGGGTTTAGCAAGGGTGCGAATCCAATTAGTCGCAGTGCCGATTTGCAGCGAAGTTTCGATACTGACCCATTGCGCGAAACTTTCTTGTCACAAAACGCTTCGGGCCGTTGCTTTCATTGCCGGATTTGCCAACCGCGAGGTTAGGTCCTAGAACTTTGCGGATCATCGTCAACGCATTCCCAACACCAGCACAACAGCCATCGGAAAGCTTTCAGAGATGTTTTTTGCCTCAGACAACTGGGCCGGCGCCCACCCTGCCATCAACGAGCGCCTTTCGCGGGAATCCACCCGATTTGCGGCTGCCTATGGCACCAGCGCCCTCGACCTTTCCATAGAAAAGCGCTTCAATGAAATATTCGAACGCGAAGTGGCGGTGTTTTTCGTCGCCACAGGTACGGCGGCCAATTCTCTTTCGCTGGCAAGCATTGCCCGCCCCGGCGGCCTGACCTTCTGTCATTCCGAAGCCCATGTGATCGAGGATGAATGTGGAGCGCCGGATTTCTTCTCCGGCATGCGCATGGTTGCCGTCGAGGGACCGAACGGCAAAATGCTGCCGGAAAATCTGATCGAGCGCATTTCGCGCTATCCGCAGGACGCCGTTCATCACGGACGCGCCGCAGCGGTTACGATGACACAGGCAACCGAGGCCGGTACTGTCTATACGCTCGATGAAATCGACGCGATTGCCAAAATCGCCAAGGAGAACGGCCTGCCGCTGCATATGGACGGCGCGCGCTTTGCCAATGCGCTTGCCGCACTCGGCACCACGCCCGCCGAAATGACCTGGAAACGCGGCGTTGATGTGCTCTCTTTCGGTGGCACGAAAAACGGCTGCTGGTGCGCGGAAGCGATCGTGTTTTTCGACCCCGCGCTCGCCAAAGACTTCGCCTTCCTGCGCAAGCGCACCGCCCAGCTTTTTTCGAAGTCGCGCTTCATCGCCGCACAATTCGAAGCCTATCTGCAGGACGATCTCTGGTTGGGTCTCGCAAGCCACGCCAATGCCATGGCCAATCGGCTGCGGGCCGGCTTCGCCTCGCTTAACAGTGCCCGTCTGGCATGGCCAACCACTGCAAACGAGGTTTTCGCCATTCTGCCGAAAGCCGCCGCTGAAGCGGCAACGGAGAAAGGCGCGAAGTTCTACGACTGGCTGGTGCCCCGCGATATGCCGGAAAAGGTCGGAAAGGACGAGGTGCTGATCCGCATGGTCACCAGCTTCGCAACGACCGAGGCTGATGTCGACGAATTCCTGTCGATCTGCGCCGCCGTCTGACAAAACATTCGGGGGCGCCGTTTCTTAACGGCGCCCTCAAACCTCCTGCAGCCGGTAGCCGACACCAGTTTCCGTAAGGATATAGCGCGGCTGATCCGGAATTTTTTCGATCTTCTGGCGAAGCTGGCGTACGTAAACGCGCAAATATTGCACGTCGGTCAACTCGTCCCACACATGCTCCAGCAGGAAACGGTGCGTCAGCACCTTGCCCGCATGCTGGACCAGGACCCGCAGAATATCATATTCCTTGGGCGAGAGTTTCACCTCCCGGTCCTCCACCTTGACGATGCGTCTGACGAGATCGACCGAAAGATCGCCGGTATGAAACACCGGTCTCTCACCCTGGCTCTGAAGGCGATGGCGCAGGGCGACACGAATGCGGGCAACAAGCTCGTTCATGCCGAAAGGCTTGGTGATGTAATCGTCGGCACCCAGCTCCAGTGCCTTGACGATACCCGCCTCGTCAGTGCGGCTGGAAAGAATGATGACGGGTAGGGAAAGTCCCTCGCCCCGCCATTTCTCCAGAAGCTCGTGTCCCGACATATCCGGAAGACCGAGATCAAGGACCACGAGATCGGGCTTGTCCTCGTTCATCAACTCCATCGCGACGCGGGCATTCATCGCCTCGCTGACCGCATAGTCCTGCGTCGAGAGACCGACCCGCAAAAGTTTGCGGATCGGCGGTTCATCGTCGACGATCAGAATGCGAACGGCGGAATTGGTCATTGCCGATCTCCTTCAGCCCTAGTCATGATTCAGCACCGGCACTTCGGCGGGAACGGGCAGGCTTATGGTAAATTGCGCGCCCGTGCGACCTGATCTGTTTTCAGCGCGGATAGATCCACCCATGGCCTCGATAAACCCCTTGCAGATGGAGAGCCCGAGGCCGGTCCCGGCCTGCACATGGTCCGCCTTGCGCACACGGTAGAAACTGTCGAACACCCGCTCGGTATCATCAGGGGGAATACCCGGCCCCTCGTCGGCAACGGACAGGAAGACATGTCTGCCCTGCCGCCACCCGCGAATCTGGATTAGGGTTTGTTCGGGCGCGTATTTGGCGGCATTGTCGATCAGATTGAACAGAACCTGCTCAAAAAGCACCGGATCGACCTTCAGCATCGGCAGATCGGAGGGAATGTCCAGAACGATCTCGTGCCTGACAATTATTTTCGCCGCGCGTGAAAGCGCTGTTCCGACCATATCGCCAACAAAGTGCAATCCGTAATTCGGCTCCATCGCGCCCGAACCGATCCTCGTCATATCGAGCAGGTTGGAAATGAAGCGGTTCAGCCGTTCGGATTCCTCGACGATGGTTAGAAGCAGTTCGGTGCGCGCCTCGAGCGGAATGTCGTCGGCGAAATCCTTCAGCGTTCCGGCGGAACCCAGAATGGCGGCGAGTGGCGTTTTCAGGTCGTGGGAGATGGAGGTCAAAAGCGCGGTGCGCAGCCGGTCGGTTTCCGCCGCAAGCCTTGCCCGATCGACATCCGAAACCAGCTGGATGCGCTCGATGGCAAGTGCCGCCTGATCCGCCAGCGCATCGAAAAGCCGCTGCTGCTCAGGTGTGAAAAGCGGGCCAAGCCGGTCGTCGTCCAGCCCCACCACCCCGACGGCGCCGCTGCCGGTGCGCAGCGGCAGATAAAGGCGTTTGGCACCCGGGAGCGTATCGGCGCCCCGGCCTGCAGCCTTGTTATGTTCCCAGGCCCAGTGAGCGGCCGCAATGTCCGCATCCACGAGCGTGTCATCGGGCGGATAGCCCGCCTTGACGGTGATCGAATTGTTTTCGGGCAGAAGCAGGACGACCCTGACTTTCAGCATCGACGCCATCTGGAACGCGGTTGCCCACAATACGTCATCCAGCGTGCCGGTAACCGCGAGTTTTTTGGAAAAAAGGTACAAATCTTCCGTGGTTCGCGCACGCATCCGTGCAGCTGCGGCCTGCCGCTGCACCGCCGCAGTCAGATTTGAGGCGACAAGCGCCACACCGAGATAGAACAGCAGCGCCACAACGCTTTCGGGATCGCGGACAGTCAGGGTATAACGCGGTTCAAGAAAGAAAAAATTGAACGCAAAGGCACCAAGCAGGGAAGCATAAAGGCCAGGCCCCAGCCCTCCGCGCACGGCCGCCGCAAAAACCGCCATCAGGAACACCAGCGCCAGATTTTGAACATCAAGGGCTTGGTCAAGTACGATGCCGGCTACGATTGCCAGTCCGACAAACAGGGTGCTGTTGAGATAGGGCAGTATCGAAAACCGCGATTGAGCCGTTGCCGGCTTCACGGTCTGGACCGGCTTCTCCGCGTTTTTGTCGCCGGAAATGACATGCACGCTGATATCGCCGGCATGGTCTATCAAATCATGCGTCAGCGAACGCTGCAGAATTCTCTGCCACCACGACCTTCTGGGACGGCCGATGATGATGTGGGTGAAGTTATTGGCGTTGGCATAGGATATGATTTCGTGCGTCAGGTCGAGCGCCGGCAGTGTTACTGTCTCGCCGCCCAACTGCTGCGCGAGCCGCATGGTGCCGGCCAGCCGATCCTTCTCCGCCTCCGACAATTGCTGAGAGCGAGGCGTGTCCAGATGCAGTGCCGTCCACGGCGCGCGCAGGCGATCGGCCTGCCTACGGGCATAACGCACCAGACCGGGGCCGTTGCCGCCGTGGTCCAGACAGACCAGAACACGGTCTCCCGCAGCCCACGGCCCGGAGATGGCGTGCGACTGCATGTGGTTGAGCAATTGCTCGTCCACCCGTTGCGCTGTGCGCCGTAGCGCAAGCTCGCGCAGGGCCGTCAGATTGCCGCGCGAAAAATAGTTCTCGATGGCGCGCCGCGCGGTGCGGGGCATATAGACCTTGCCGTCCTGCAGGCGCTTGATCAGATCGTCGGGGGTGATATCGATGATCTCAACATCGTCAGCCCGGTCAATGATGCTGTCCGGCACCGTTTCGCGCACGCGGATACGGGTGATCTGCGCCACCACATCGTTCAGGCTTTCCACATGCTGAATGTTCAATGTCGTATAGACATCGATGCCCTGCGCGAGAATTTCCTGAACATCCATATAGCGCTTGGGATGCCGGCTGCCGGCCGCATTGGTGTGGGCCAGCTCATCGACCAGAACCAGCGCCGGTCGACGGGCGAGAATGGCGTCGAGATCCATCTCGTTCAGCGACTGGCCGCGATAATCAATGTTCCGGCGCGCAATGATCTCGAAACCCTGCACAAGTGTTTCGGTTTCCTTGCGGCCATGCGTTTCCACGACACCGATAATGGTATCGACACCATCTGCGAGTTTTGCCCGGCCAGACATCAGCATTTCATAGGTCTTGCCGACACCGGGAGCTGCGCCCAGAAAAATCTTCAGCCGCCCTCGCGCCTCGCGCCGGGCGTTTTCAAGCAGCGCATCCGGCGATGGTCTGCTCGGCATATCACGATTATCGTCAGGCATTTAACTCACCAGTGGACAAGCTATGGCTTCCAAAGAAGCCATAGCCATTTCAGTTCATGAGCCGGCTGCGTCAAGAGCCATGTTGAGAGCCAGCACATTTACAACGGGCTCGCCCATGAAGCCCAATTCAGGCGCCTCCACATGGGCGTCGACGACGGCGCGCAGTGACGCTTCGTTCATGCCCCTTGCCTTGGCGACACGCGAGACCTGAAAATAGGCGGCCTCAGGCGACACATGCGGGTCAAGACCGCTGCCCGATGCCGTCACCAGATCAATGGGAACCTCGGCTGCCGAATTTTCGGCTTTAGCAGCCTCGTAGTCCTGCTTCACCCGGTCGATAAGCTTTGCGCTCGTCGGTCCCAGGTTGGAGCCGGAAGACGACGCGGCATTGTAGCCGTCGCCGGCAGCTGACGGCCTGCCGTGGAAATATTTCTCGCCGGTGAAGGCCTGCCCTATCAATTGCGACCCGACAACAGTCCCATTCTTCTCGATCAGACTGCCATTTGCCTGGAAGGGAAAGATAGCCTGTGCAAGGCCCGTCATTCCAAGAGGATAGGCAAGGCCGGTGATTGCGGTGGTGGCAAGGATCAGCACCAGTGCGGGACGTAGCTGTTTCAACATTTCCATACTCCTCAGGCGAGACCAAGCGCCGTAATGGCGAGGTCAATGGCCTTGATGCCGATGAAGGGCACGATAATGCCGCCCAGACCATAGATGACCAGATTGCGCGACAGCAGCGCCCCGGCCCCGATCGGGCGGTATTTGACGCCCTTCAGCGAGAGCGGGATGAGCGCGATGATGATGAGCGCGTTGAAGATGATGGCAGACAGGATCGCACTTTGCGGTGTCGAAAGACCCATGACATTCAGCACGCCAAGCTGCGGATAGAAGGCCAGGAACATTGCCGGGATGATGGCGAAATATTTGGCGATGTCGTTGGCGATGGAGAATGTGGTTAGCGCGCCGCGCGTCATCAGCAATTGCTTGCCGATTTCGACGATTTCGATGAGCTTGGTCGGATCGCTGTCGAGATCGACCATGTTGCCAGCCTCGCGCGCTGCGACCGTGCCGGTGTTCATGGCGACACCCACATCGGCCTGCGCCAGTGCGGGCGCATCGTTCGTGCCGTCACCGCACATGGCGACGAGCTTGCCCTTGGCCTGTTCCTCGCGGATAAGCTCCAGCTTGTTTTCCGGGGTCGCCTGGGCGAGGAAATCGTCCACCCCTGCTTCCGCCGCGATGGCAGCGGCCGTCATGGGATTGTCGCCGGTGATCATCACCGTGCGGATGCCCATGCGGCGAAGTTCGGCGAAGCGCTCGCGAATGCCGCCCTTGACGATATCCTTCAGCTGCACGACGCCGAGCAGCTTTCCGTCGCGCACGACGGCAAGCGGTGTGCCGCCTGTCTTGGCTATCTCTTCCGCGATCGTGCGGATGTCGCGCGTTACATCCGTTTCGGTTTTAACGGCAAGCGCCGTATTGCCTTGCTGCGTAACACCGCCATCGACATAGGAAAGAACGGCATCGACAGCCCCCTTGCGAATGGAAGAGCCTTCGAAATCCACACCGCTCATGCGGGTCTGGGCGGTGAAGGGCACGAAAGTGGCGTGCAGTTTCTGCATGTCGCGGGCACGGATGCCGTATTTTTCCTTGGCGAGAACGACGATGGAACGGCCTTCCGGCGTTTCGTCGGCAAGCGATGCAAGCTGCGCCGCATCGGCCAGTTCCTGTTCGGAAACACCGGTGACGGGGCGGAATTCGGTTGCCTGGCGGTTGCCGAGCGTTATCGTGCCGGTCTTGTCGAGCAGCAGCGTGTCGACGTCGCCGGCGGCTTCCACCGCGCGGCCGGACATGGCAAGCACGTTGAAACGCACCAGCCTGTCCATGCCGGCAATGCCGATCGCCGACAAGAGAGCGCCGATGGTCGTCGGGATGAGCGTCACAAACAGCGCCACCAGCACGATGATCGGGATGGAGCCACCGGCATAGGCCGCAAAGCTCGGAATGGTCGCGGTGGCCAGAACGAAGATGAGCGTCATGCCCGCAAGCAGAATGTTGAGCGCGATTTCGTTCGGCGTCTTCTGGCGCTCGGCGCCTTCAACGAGCGAAATCATCCGGTCGAGGAAGGTGGAGCCGGCAGCAGCGGTGATGCGAACCCTTATCCAGTCCGACAGCACCTGCGTACCACCGGTGACAGCCGAGCGATCGCCGCCGGATTCGCGGATAACAGGGGCGGATTCGCCCGTTATTGCCGCTTCATTGACTGAGGCAACACCTTCGATGACTTCACCGTCGGACGGAATGATGTCGCCAGCCTCGACGAGAACGACATCGTTCACCTTGAGGCCAGCGCCGGCTACCATCGTATATTGGCTACGATCATCACCGGTCAGAAGTTTCGCCTGGGTTTCCGTGCGGGTTTTCCGCAGCGAATCCGCCTGCGCCTTGCCGCGCCCTTCGGCTACGGCCTCGGCGAAATTGGCGAAGAGAACGGTGAACCAAAGCCATAGATTGATCTGGAAGGAAAAGCCGAGATTTGCATTGCCGATGATGAGATCGCGAACGAACAGCACGGTAGTCAGCACCGATACCGTTGCCACGACAAACATGACCGGATTGCGCGCAAGCGTGCGCGGATTGAGCTTTTTGAATGCGTCGGCAATTGCCGGAACGAGAATGCGAGAATCAAGGATGCTCGCTTGTTTGGACTGGCTCATGAAGAGACTCCAGCGTTTGAAACAGGGCGACCGATGAGGGTCGATCAGCCCGTGAGAA
The DNA here is from genome assembly GCF_007828365.1 of Rhizobium sp. SJZ105. Classification (NCBI taxonomy): domain Bacteria; kingdom Pseudomonadati; phylum Pseudomonadota; class Alphaproteobacteria; order Hyphomicrobiales; family Rhizobiaceae; genus Rhizobium; species Rhizobium sp. SJZ105. The sequence continues at coordinate 145,588 of NZ_VIUP01000007.1, read as the reverse complement.
CTTCGAGAGCGCAGACGGCGGCGAACAGAGCCGCCATCATTGCAAGAATGAGATTGGATGCGCACCAGCCGCCCGGGCCGGCGCTCCCGTGAACAGGAGCGCCAGTGCGGACAGGAAGGGTGCGGTTACGTCGGGGAGTATCCTTCGTCATGGCACCACCTCAAAATACCTGGCCGGTGGCCATGACCAGATGTTCCACGACCGGACCAAGCGCCAGGGCCGGCAGGAAGGTGAGGCCACCGACGACCACGATCGTGCCGACGAGCAGACCGACGAAGAGCGGGCCGTCCGTGGGGAAGGTGCCGGCTGATGCCGGAACGGTCTTTTTGGTAACCAGCGAGCCGGCAATCGCCAACGCCGGGATGATCACCAGAAAACGTCCCATCAACATGCCAAAACCAAGCGTGATGTTGTACCAGGTCGTGTTGCCCGTGAGGCCGCCGAAGGCAGAGCCGTTATTGGCAGCAGCCGAGGTATAGGCATAAAGAATCTCGGAGAACCCGTGCGGTCCGGCTGTGCCGACCGACGCGACCGCCGAGGGCAGGATGGTGGCGGTGGCTGTGAAAACCAGCATGGCGAGCGGCAGGCAGAGAATGGCCAGAACCGCCATCTTCATCTCCTTGGCCTCTATCTTCTTGCCGAGATACTCCGGCGTGCGCCCGACCATCAGCCCCGCCACGAAAATGGCGATGATGATGAAGAGAAGAATGCCATAGAAACCCGCGCCAACGCCGCCGACGATTACCTCACCCAGTTGCATGTTGATGAGCGGAATGAGACCACCGAGCGCCGTGAAGCTGCCATGCATGGCGTTGACCGCACCGCAGGAGGCAGCGGTGGTGATGACCGCAAAGAGCGACGAGAGTGCCACGCCGAAGCGAGCTTCCTTGCCTTCCATGTTGCTTCCGGCAAGGCCGAAGCTGTGCATAAGCGGATTTCCGGCCGCTTCCGCCCAATAGGTCACTGCAACACCGGCGATGAACAGAACACCCATGGCAGCAAGGATTGCCCAGCCCTGACGGGTGTTGCCGACCATACGGCCGAAGACGTTGGTGAAGGCAGCACCGATCGCGAAGATCGACACCATCTGGATCATGTTGGAGATGGCATCAGGGTTTTCGAACGGATGCGCGGAATTGGCATTGAAGAAACCGCCGCCATTGGTGCCGAGCATCTTGATCGCCAGCTGCGACGCTACCGGGCCGACTGCGATCGTCTGCCGCGCGCCTTCAAGCGTCTGGGCACCGACATAAGCGCCAAGCGTCTGCGGCACGCCGAGCCATACGTAAACCAGGGTAAGCACGATACAGGCAGGCAGCAGGATGTAGAGCGTCGAGCGCACCATATCCACCCAGAAATTGCCGATGGCCTTGCCGGAAGCGCGCGCGAAGGCGCGGATTAGCCCGATTGCAATCGCCATGCCCGTCGCGGCAGAAACAAAGTTCTGCACGGTGAAACCAGCCATCTGGGTCAGATAGGACATGGTGCTTTCGCCACCATAATTCTGCCAGTTGGTATTGGTGACGAAGCTGACTGCCGTGTTGAAAGACAGTTCCGGCCCGACTGCTGCCATTCCTTCCGGATTATATGGCAACATACCCTGAAAGCGCATCAGGGCGTAGAGCAGGGCAAAACCGAAGAGGTTGAAGAGGAGCATGGAAAACGCATAGGTCGTCCAGTGCTGTTCTTCGCGCTCGCTTGTCCCGGCAAGGGCATAAAGGCCGCGCTCGACGGGTGCGAGAACCGGCGAAAGCAGGGTGCGTTCGCCATTGAAGACTCGCGCCATATAGAAGCCGAGAGGCTTCACCAGCGCGACAACGATCCCGCAGAAAAGCAGGATCTGAAACCATCCATTGAGGGTCATGGTATTGAACTTTCAATAGCCGCCGCTTCCCGATCAGAAGCGTTCGGGGCGAATGAGAGCATAGGTGAGGTAGGCGGCGATAAAGACGGTGACGGCACCGCTCAAAACATAATCGAATAACATCTCGACCTCCGCCTAAAGCCGGTCGCAGGCGCGCGTATAGGCAAAGCAAAGCGCGAAAAACACCGTGGCTGCACCGATCAGAATAACGTCCATCATCGATGGGACTCCTTTTTTAACCGAGGAGCCGGACAGGAAGAAAAGCGCCGTCATGTGGGACGTCGCTTTTCATTCTTTCTGGCTGGGAAGAAACACCATCCCTTCCCGCACAGAAGAATGCACCCGAACCGCATAAAGGTTCGAGACGGCGGCAGATGGAATAAAATAGGAATCTCATAGGAATTTCGATGCCCGCCAATGCGGGCATTGCAGCCGATGCTTAAGAGAGCGAGCCGTCTTTGAACGCGGAAACGATCTTTTCCGCCGGGCTGTTGGCGGCAATCAGCGCCGCAAGCAGTATACGCGCCTGTCCGGGGCGCAGCGTTGACGAATGGATGGCACCGGCCGCGACCAGATCGTGACCACCGCCGCCACCGCCGTAACTCGCCACCAGCAGTCCTTCCGGGACCCTGCTGGAGACGACGACGGGAACGCCTCGCTCGGCACAGCGCTTCACCGCCACAGCGATGCCCGGATTGGCGTTGCCGGAGCCAAGTGCGGCAAGCACGATCCCATCCGCACCGGCCTGCAGGCTTGCCTCGATATGGGCGGCATCACAACCGGGATAAATGGCAACGATATCAACCCGCAGATCGGCGAGGGGCGCAGCAAGCTCCAGCGCTGCGGCATGGGCCGCCGGCCGCGCAGAGCGGAACGCATCCGCCGCATCCGCGCTCAGCTTGTACAGCCCCCATGCCGGCAGACATCTGCCGCCGAAGGATAAAAGCACGCCGCGTTCGGCATTCGTCTGATCAAGCGCCGTTTCTATGGCCGCGGCCAGATTGGACGGCCCGTCCGCATTCGGATGGTCGGCCGTAAACTGTGCGCCGGTGAAGACAACCGGCTTGGTGGTGGCATGCTGCAAATGCACGAGCAGCGAGGATTCTTCCATCGCATCGGTTCCATGCAGAACGACGACACCGGTGACAGCGGGATCATTGAGCTCCACGCCTACCGCATCGCTGATGCGCTGTATGTCGGCCAATGTCAGGCTGGAGGAATCCTTCGCCATCAGATCGACCGGCTTCAGCCTCGCGTTGATTTGCGGAACCAGTGCAAGCAGGTCTTCACCCGAAAGGCTTGGTGTGCTGGCGCCATCGGCGCCGCGCCTGCTGGCGATGGTACCACCGGTGGCGATGACCGCCACCAATGGAGCTTCACCATGCCCGCTCAATGCGACGCTCCCGCGCCTGCACGTTCGCCGGCCAGACGGTGGATACGGTCGCGCAGCATATACCAGCCGATGACCAGCGCCGGGATGATGACCAGCAGCGAAGCGATGGTCCACGAGCCGACAGGGTAATCAAAAGCCATCAGCACCAGCACGCCGAACAGGAAGACGAGTGTGAGAATGCCAGTGTAAGGCGCACCGAACATGCGGAAATCCGGGCGAGCCAGTTCGCCGCGCCTGGAAAGCTGCCACAGTTTGAGCTGGCAGAGCACGATGACGGCCCATGCGCAGATGATGCCGAGCGCCGACAGGTTGAGTGCAATTTCGAAGGCCGCAGCTGGCACGACGGCGTTCAGCGCCACACCGAGAACGGTGACGGCGGCGGTCACCGCAATACCGCCATAGGGCACGCCGGCCTTGTTCATCTTTGCCAGCGCTGCCGGCGCCGATCCAGAGACCGCCATCGAATGAAGAATACGGCCGGTAGAATAAAGCCCGGCATTGAGCGAAGACAGCACGGCGGTTAGCACCACAAGGTTCATGATCACATCCGCACCCTGAACACCGATGGAACCGAAGAAGGTAACGAAGGGGCTCTCGCCAGCCTTATAGGCGGTATAAGGCAGAAGCAGCGTGAACAGCAATACCGAGCCGACATAAAACACCACGAGGCGCAGCACCACGGCGCGGATGGCGCGGGGCATGACTTTGCGAGGGTCTTCGGTTTCCCCTGCCGCCGTGCCGATCAGTTCGATCGAGGCGTAAGCGAACACTACCCCCTGAATGATGACGAAGGCAGGAAGAATGCCGTTCGGGAAGAAGCCGCCATTGTCGGTGATAATGCTGAAGCCTGTCACATGCCCTTCAATGGGCGTGCCAAAGATGACGAAATAGACGCCAACGACGAGGAAGATCGCAAGCGCCAGCACCTTGATCAGGCTGAACCAGAACTCAAGCTCGCCAAAAACCTTCACCGACAGCATGTTCATCGCCAGCACAACCAGAAGTGCCGTCAACGCAAACACCCATTGGTCGATGCCCGCCAGCCAGGGGACGTAGTGCTTGAAGAAGTTCATATAGAGCGCAACGGCGGTCACATCGGCCACCGAGGTCATTGCCCAGTTCAACCAATACATCCAGCCGGCAAAGAAAGCCATCTTCTCGCCATAGAACTCGCGGGCATAGGACACGAACGAGCCGGAACTCGGGCGATGCATGATAAGTTCGCCAAGTGCACGCAGCACCAGAAACGCAAAGAAGCCGCAAAGCGCATAAACAAACACCAGCGCCGGACCGGCCTGCGCCAGCCGTCCACCGGCGCCCAGGAACAGCCCGGTGCCAATTGCGCCACCAATCGCGATCATCTGGATCTGACGCGGTTTAAGTGCCTTGTGGTATCCGAGGTCTTCTTCCGTGAAGACCTCGCGTTCGGCAGGTGCCGTTTTTACAGATTTCATTGATATTTCTCCTCCCAATGAATTTGCTTTGCAGTCGGCGATACGCCGGAAATCAAAATTGGAACTGGCATGCTCGGCGCTGGATACAGCGCCAGCAAGCTCATGCATCGCTGTAAAGCTGCATGACAGATTTTTGCCCTCATAATTGCAGAGAATGCCGTTCGTCAAGGGGATCGAAGCATTATTGACCTTCGTACGGCGAAGGATTAAGGTCGAAAAATCTGTAAGACAGCTTTACAGATTTTGGTAACGCTTTGAGCTATTGGAGGAAAAAGTGGGCGTGACGCGCATGGAGCATGATTTGCTCGGAACGAAGGAAATTCCGGCAGATGTTTATTGGGGCGTGCACACGGCACGCGCGGTGGAGAACTTTCAGATCACCGGCGTAACGATCGGCCACAACCCCTATCTCGTCAGGGGACTTGCCTATGTGAAGGAGGCCGCCGCCCTCGCCAATCACGAGCTTGGCTTGCTTGACCAGGAGCGGATGGAAGCAATCGTCAGAGCCTGCCGCGAAATTCGTGAGGGTGCGCTTCACGAGCAGTTCGTCGTGGACGAAATTCAGGGCGGTGCTGGCACTTCCACCAACATGAACGCCAACGAGGTCATCGCCAACCGGGCACTTGAACTGCTCGGCCACGCGAAAGGCGATTATGCCCACCTTCACCCCAACGACCACGTCAATCTCAGCCAGTCCACCAACGATGCTTATCCGACGGCGGTCAATGTAGGAATGATCGAAGCGATCGACGATCTCGCGGCTTCGATGGGTGTGCTGAAAGACGCGTTCGATCGCAAGGCACAGGAGTTTTCCGGCTTCATCAAGCTGGGACGGACGCAATTGCAGGATGCCGTGCCGATGACGCTCGGTCAGGAGTTCCGCACTTTCGTGGTGATGCTGGGCGAGGATCAGGCCCGCCTCATCGAATCCGCAGCCCTGCTGCACGAGATCAATCTCGGCGCCACCGCCATCGGCACCGGGCTCAATGCACCGCGCGGTTATGCGGCGCTTGCCTGCCAGCATCTGGCGCGGTTGACCGGACGCCCGCTGGTGACGGCCGCCGACCTGATCGAAGCGACGCAGGACCCCGGCGCATTTGTGCATCTGTCCGGCGTGTTGAAACGTGTCGCCGTCAAACTGTCAAAAACCTGCAACGACCTTCGCCTGCTCTCTTCCGGCCCGCGCGCCGGCATCGGCGAAATCACCCTGCCCTCCGTTCAGGCGGGGTCCAGCATCATGCCGGGCAAGATCAATCCGGTCATTCCCGAAATGGTCAATCAGGTGGCTTATGCGGTAATCGGCAACGACATCACCATCACAATGGCCGCCGAAGCCGGGCAGCTACAGCTGAACGCCTTCGAGCCGATCATGGTGCGTGCCCTTTCCCAGAGCATCAGCCAGCTGAGCGCCGCTTGCCGGACTTTGGCGGCACGTTGTGTCGATGGCATCGTCGCCAATCCCGCCATCATGGCACAGCGTGTGGAGGAATCGATCGGTCTCGCAACCGCGCTTAACCCGCTGATCGGATACTATGCAGCAACTGACGTCGCAAGGGAGGCGCTGGCCAGCGGCCGCACCGTCCCGCAGGTGGTGCTGGAGCGCGGCTATCTGACGGAGGAGCAACTTCATCAGGCACTGAGCCCCCGCCACCTCGCCAACCTACCCGCGCTTACGGGTGTCGAGCCCGATCTTCTCCAATAATGGTCGTTACCACCTGCTTCACCTGACCCAGGTGAAGCTCCATCGCTTCGCGCGCATCGGGGGACGAACCCCGCCGGATCGCCTCGACGATCCGGCGGTGCTCCAAATTCGATGCAACGCGCCGGCCAGCCATCAGGTTGACCATCTCGGACTGTTGGGAAAGAGCCTCGCGCGCATCGGCCACAACCTTGGCAAACAGTGCATTGGACGAGGCTTCCGCAATGGCGCAATGAAATTGCCCGTCCAGCAGCACCCACGGATGCGGCCTTTCCTCAGCCTCCATCCTGTCGCAGAGTTCGAGCAGGGTCTCTAGTTGGGCATCCGTGCGCCGTAGCGCCGCCCAACCGGCCGCCGGCACCTCAATGAAGGGGCGTGCCTCGATCAGGTCACGGGCGGAATATGCTCCGTAACTCAATTCAGCAGGCGGTGTGGCGGTCATTACATAGGTGCCGCTACCCGTGCGCGTCTGCGTCAACCCCAGAGTCTGGAGAGATCGCAACGCCTCGCGCACGATCGGCCGGCTGACACCATATCTTTCCGCCAGATGGGCTTCGGAGGGCAGCCGGGTTCCGACCACGAGCTGACCAGAGGTGATGGCCGAACGGATATCTTCGAACACCACTTCTGCGGCATTCTTGCGATTGATCGGCTTTGCGTCCGCAAGCCAATCCGACAACCCGCCCATCCTTGAACCCTCCGGCACCCTTGGTCTGTCAACGACGCAGAAGCAAACGCTTATCTATTGAAGGACAGCGCCGCTCCCGCAGCTAAGCCGATCTTCCTAACACTATCTGCGCCGAAGGAACAACGATGGCGGGCACATTTGCAGAATTTAAGCGGGACAGTGGCTTTGCCGGCGCCACACCCTCGCGATCACGAGGGTGTGGCTGTCTCACAGGAAATTACGTCTTGATTTCCTGTGCTTCCTGCTTGTCATCTTCGCGCGGAATGCGGAACCACGCGACATAGAGTGCCGGAAGGAACAGCAGCGTGAGCGCCGTGCCAACCACGATGCCGCCCATCATGGCATAGGCCATCGGACCCCAGAATATCTCCCGAGATATGGGGATGAGGGCAAGTGTTGCCGCCGCAGCCGTCAGCATGATCGGTCGCATGCGATGCTCGGTCGCCTCGATGACGGCGCGCCAGGCCGAGACCCCCTCGCTTCTGAGATGTTCGATCTGAACGACGAGAATGACCGAGTTTCGGATCAGAATACCGATCAGTGCCAATATGCCGAGAATGGCGACGAAACCCATCGGCGCGTTGGAGAGCAGCAGCGCTGCCACCACGCCGATCAGCGCCGTCGGAGCAACGGCAAAGACAAGAAACAGCCGGCTGAAGCTCTGCAACTGAACCATAAGGATCGTTGCCATCGCAAACAGCATCAGAGGCACCACGGCTACGATTGGCGCCTGCGAATCCGCGCTGGATTCCACCGAGCCTCCTATTTCCACCTTGTACCCCACGGGGAGCGACTTTTCGAAAGCCTCGAGTTTCGGCTTCAACTGCTCCACGATCGTCGCCGGCTGCGTCGGGCCGATGATGGCAGCCTTGACCGTGACTGTCGGAATTCTGTCGCGACGCCAGATGGTCGGCTGTTCCAGCTCGTAGCGGAAATTGGCGATTGCCGACAGCGGCACGGCCTTGCCGTTCGTGGCCGGCAATTGCAGGTTCTGCAATGTTTCGATGGAGCCGCGCTCCGCCAGCTGCGCACGCGCCACCACATTGACGAGGTAGATATCATCCCTGACCTGCGTCACGGTGGAACCCTCGACAATGCTGTTCATTGCATTGGCGATGTCTTCCGAAGAGACACCGAGCTGGCGGGCCTTGTCCTGCAAAACGTCGACCTTGACCACCCGCGTCGGCTCATTCCAGTCCATGACCATGTTGGACAGCAGCCGATGCTCGCCGACGATGCCCGCCAGCTGCTGGCCTAGTTCGCGGACATGCTGGATATCCGGACCGCTCAAGCGATATTGCACCGGCTTTCCGACCGGAGGGCCGATGTCGAGCAATTTCACGAAGGCGTCGGTGCCGGTAAACGTCCGGTTCAGATAGTCCTGCAACTCAGCGCGCACCTTGTCGCGCACATCAAGCCCCTTGGTGACGATGATTGTCTGGCCGAAGGTGACATCAGGCGTCTGCACGTCAAAGGAGAGGATGAAACGTGGTGCGCCTTCACCGACATAGGTCGTCCAGTGGTCGATGTCGGGGTTTTTCGCCAGCGCTTCCTGCTCGAACTGTGCCATCTGCCGGTTGGTTTCGGCAATCGAGCTGTTCTGTGGCAGGTTCCAGTCTACGATCAATTCCACACGGTCAGAAGCCGGGAAGAACTGCTGCTGCACGAGGCTCATGCCGCCAACGGAAAGGGCAAACAACGCAACCGTGAGGATGATCGTAACCCAACGAAAGCGCAGCGCCCGGGCTAGAAGCCAGGAAAAGCCAGAGGCAAAACGGCCCTTCTTCTCATGGTGCGATTTCATCGTCTTGGGCAACATCGCCACGCCAAGCAGTGGCGTGAACACAACCGCGACAATCCACGACACGATCAGCGAAACGGCGATCACCACGAACAGGGTGAATGTGAACTCACCCGCCGCGCTGTTGTTGAGGCCGACGGGAATGAAACCGGCAACGGTGACCAGCGTACCGGTCAGCATCGGGAATGCGGTCGAAGTATAAACATAGGTCGCCGCTTTTCTGAGATCATCGCCGACCTCGAGGCGTGCGACCATCATCTCGACAGCAATCATAGCATCGTCGACGAGAAGCCCGAGCGCGATGATAAGCGCGCCGAGCGAGATGCGTTGCAGCGAAATGCCGGTATATTCCATATAGACGAAGGTGATCGCCAGCACGAGCGGTATGGAGACCGCAACCACCATGCCCGCCCGCAATCCGAGGCTGATGAAGCTGATGACGAGAACGATTGCGATCGCCTCGAACAGCGCCGAAGTGAAGCCGGAGACCGCCTCATCGACCACGGCCGGCTGATCGGACACGCGATGCACATCGACGCCAACAGGCAGGTCCGCCACGATACGCTTCATCTGTGCATCCAGCTCCTCGCCGAAATGCACGAGGTTCGCACCGGTTTTCATGCCTATGGCAAGACCGATGGCCGGTTGCCCGTTAAAGCGGAACAGCGAAGACGGCGGATCGACATAACCGCGCCGGATCGTCGCCACTTCCGTCAGCGGGAAGAACCGGTTGTTGACGCGCAGATTGATGGCGCGAAGGCTGTCTTCCGAGGTGAACTGGCCGCTGACACGCAGCGCAACACGTTCCGGCCCGGCATTGACGAAGCCGGACTGGGTGACAGCATTCTGGGCTTGCAGCGTCTTGATAATCGATTGCTGATCGATGCCCAGCGCTGCGATCTGCCGCGTGGAAAACTCCAGATAGATCGCCTCGTCTTGCGCGCCGATGACATCAACCTTGCCGATATTGTCGACAGTCAGAACCTTGGCACGCGCGTCCTCCACCAGATCGCGCAATTGCCGCTGGCTGAGACCGTCGCTGGTGAAGGCGTAGATATTGCCATAAACATCGCCGAAACGGTCGTTGAAGAACGGGCCGACAACGCCCGAGGGGAAGTCGCCCTTGATGTCGCCGATCATGTTGCGCACGCGCACCCAGGTGGGTTCGACATTCTTGGCTTTGGTTTCCGGCACGAGTTCCACGAAAATCGTCGTCTTGCCAGCGACTGTCTGGCTGCGCAGATAGTCGAGATTGTCGAGTTCCTCGAGCTTCTTCTCGATCCTGTCGGTCACCTGCCTGGCCACTTCCTCCGCCGAAGCGCCGGGCCATTGCGCGCTGATCACCATTGTCTTGATGGTGAAATTCGGATCTTCCTCACGTCCGAGGTTGAGATAGGAGAAAACACCGGCAAGAACGAAGACCAGCATGAAGTACCAGACGAGCGAACGGTGCTCGAGCGCCCAGTCGGAAAGATTGAATTTCTTCACTGATGGACCTCCTGATCGATCCTGATGGCTTGACCATCCTTAAGCTTGTGAACGCCGGCACTGGCGACACGTTCGCCGGGCTTGACGCCGCCGGTGATGCGCACACTGCCGCCTTCAGCGGGCTCGCCCTCTATTTTGACCGGGCGCGAGGTGACCGTGGCCGTATCGGTATTGACGATCCAGACACTCCAACCGTCTTCGGTTTTCAGCAGGGCCGACGAGGGGAGCATGATCTGCGATTCGGAGGCGGCAATTGCTGAGGCCGTGACGACCGAGCCGAGCCGGAATGTCGGCGGCGCATCCTGAAGGCTGATTTTCGTGCGGCGCGTGCGTGTTGCGGTTTCGGCTTCTGGGGCAATCTCACGCACCACGCCGGTGGTGCGTATCTTTGGGTCCAGTTGCAGGGCGATATCGAAGGTCGATCCGATATCAAGTCGCTGCGCCGCAAATTGCGGAACATCGACCACAACATCCCGCACTTCCGGGCGGGCAATGGTCACGACCGTCTCTCCGGCAGAGACGACCTGGCCAATTTCACCGGATGTCGCAGTCACCACGCCGTCAAATTCCGCGTGTAGCTGCGTATAGCCCAGTTGCTCCTCGGCCTTATCAAGATTTGCACGGGCTTTGGCGACGGCGGCATTGGCCGTTCGCGTGGCCTGCTCGGCCTCTTCAAGTGCTGCTTCCGTGCCGCTGCGGGCCTCGGCCAGCACGCGCTGACGCTGCTCGGTCGTCACCGCATTGGCCAGTTGCGCTTCGGCGTTGGACAGATCGGATTGGGCGCTCTTTACCGAAAGTTCCAGCGCGAGCGGATCGATCGAGGCCACCACATCGCCTTTCTTGACCAGATCGGCCACATCGACATTGCGGGCAATGATCCGGCCGAGAACACGAAAGCCGAGATCGGTCTGAATTCTCGATTCCACCGTGCCGGTCAGCCGCAGCGCATCGGCGCGCGTCTCCCCTACGACAACGGAGAGCACCGGGCGCGGCGCCTCAGCGGGCGCTTCCTGCTTTTCCTGGCAGGACGAGACCGCAATCGCCGGAAGCAGCAAAAACAAGCTTCTGTTTATCCTGAACATTATTGTGCCTGCCCCTTTTCATAGGCGACCTTTTCACCGGTGCGGAGAAATTTGGTCCCGCTGGTCACGACGAGATCGCCGGGAAGAAGTCCTTCCGCCACGACGAATTGACCCGTCTCATAGTCGGAGACCTCAACCCGGCGCATGGCGATTTCCGAGGACTGCGCATCGACCACCCAGACGGCGGGAAGGTCGTTCTGCGATGCCATTGCCGACCAGGGAAGCTCAATCGCCTCCACCTGCTTGAAGCGGAAATGACCCGATACCGGTGCTCCGAGCGGCATGGTCATATCGCCGTTCAGGCCAACCTTGACCCGGATCGTCCCATTGTCGGGATCGATCGTCGGGGAAATCTCCCGCACCGGTCCCTCGACAGCGCGGGCGGGATCCGACAGGAGGCTGACATTGACGAGATTGTCGATATCGCGCTCGAGGAACAGGGATTCGTAGACATCAAATACCGCATCGCGCGGCCCGTCATGCGCCAGCGTGAAAACGAGCTGAGCGGCCTGCGCCACCTGACCGACTTCGACATTGCGCGCGGTGATCACACCATCCGCATCGGCCCTGAGTTCGGTGTAGGAAAGCGCATCGCGCGCCGTATCCAGCTGGGCCTGCGCCGATCTGACGGCGCCTTGTGTGGTGAGCAGGGTTTCCTGCGCCTTGTCGACCGCGGAGCGCGAAGTCACCTGCGTCTTGAAAAGACTTTGCTGGCGATCGAATGCCAACTGCGCCTGCGTCATCTGCGCTTCGGCAGATTGCAGGTTGGCCACCGCAACGTCGATATCCGCCTTTTGCTCTTCCGGGTCGATGCGAGCAAGCAATTGCCCGGCCTTTACCGGGGTACCCACATCCACCAGCCGCTCGGTGATCTTGCCGCTCACCCGAAAGGAAAGGTCCGTCTGGACCCGTGCCCTTACTTCACCGGTGATGACGCTGCCACGGCCGACGGGCTTTTTCGCTGCCGCAACCACATCGACGACACGCAACGGCTTTTCAGCAGGCGGCTCTTCGTTGCTGCAGGACGACAGGGCGAAAATGCCGCCGACCGCCATTGCTAAAAGAATGCTTTTCATGGTGACCTCTTGATCTTCGCCTCACCCTATAATATTTGACTGACTGAATAGTCAATGAAATTCTTGTGTCGCCGATCGGGAACCGTCCGGACGTCAAACCGGGCTCCCCGAATGATCATTACGAATGCCCGGCGCGTCCTCTCGGACGCATCGGGGGATGTGCCGACATATTGAACCACGCACCACGTCTTGTAAAAATCGATTCCGGTTTTTACGCCGGTGCTATAGGCAAACCACCTGTCATTTCCGCCGATTGCGACGGGTAAAAAGGCAAGTGCCGAAAGAATACGTAGGGATCCGGGGTTATGGCAAAAGCAAAACTGACACGCGCAGAACAGAAGATACAACGTCCGTTGGAAATTCTCGACGCCGCATTCGAGGAATTCACCAAGAGAGGATTTACGGCCACGCGGGTGGAGGACATTGCCGAGCGGGTGGGAGTGACGAAAGGCACGGTCTACGTCTATTTCGAAACCAAGGAGGCTCTTTTCGAGGCGATGATCAGGCATGCCTCGGCACCTTTTCAGGAGGCATTCAAGGCTTATGCACGCACGTCGGATGATCCCGTCGAGGAGCTTCGGATGCTTCTTGAATTCCTGTTCGACGCCCTCGTCGACAATAGAAAGATGCGGGAACTGTTTCGCTTCATCGTTGCGGAAGGAGCAAAATTCCCCGATCTCATCGACCAGCACCATGACGTGGTGATGGCGCCGGTATTCGAGCGGATCAATACGATCCTCGAAGAGGGCGTGGCGAAAAAAAGGTTTAGAGCCAACCCCACCGAACTGGCCAAGGTCGTCATGTCACCCATAGTCGGAACATTGGTTTTCCGGTTGATTTTCGACGATCGGCGCAGTCTGGACAAGCAGGTCGTTCTGAAGATTCATCTCGAACTGATCATGCGCGGGCTGCTGGCATAAGGGGCACTCTCCTGCCAGTCGATGACCCCTGATGCTGCGATCTGATACATCGCAAGAAACCTTACATGTCGGGCGCGATACAGCCACAATGCTGCGGTAAGGGTCTGTTGCCTCGAGCATATTGCTCGTATTTGAACGAGTAATTGCCATCCTGTTGCCGAGACCCGCTCACCACTCCAACTTTTCAGCGATTTTAGTTGCCGAGTCGAGCTGTGCTCCTGCGAGAGAATGCCAGTGCCGATTAAATTCTAGTACCCTTCAATCAATTTGAGGTCACCCTGCCCCTCTGTGCAAACAGCGCCGGTACAGTTAGACAGAACAGGTTCCAGCCGCGCAGAGTTGTGCGAGATCCTCGCCGAGCAGATCGACTTAATTAACCGTTTCAGATTTCAGGAGCGAGCTTACAGCTCGAACATTTATGAACAAAACAGTGAATGCCCGCGCCGAGCAGAGCACGGAACCGCCGCGGCAACGCGTGTTGGCTCGAGATCGGGCTATTCCAGAAAACGACCGCCAGCGCGGTGAACACTTTTTTCGAAATGCAGGCGACCAGAAGGATTGCTATCAACCATGACCGCGACGTTAACAGCCCAATTACCTGGCGGCGCGAGTGAAAAGGCCCTGCTTAAAATACTTTCGAATTATCGCAAACCCCGCACCGGCCGCAGCCTGTACGAACTTGCCGTGACGCTTGTTCCCTTTGTATTCCTTTGGGCAGCAGCGTCGGTATCGATTCATTTTGGTTACTGGCTTGGCCTGCTTCTGGTGATCCCCGCAGCCGGATTCCTGTTGAGGCTCTTCATACTGCAACACGATTGCGGACACGGCTCTTTTTTCGGGCGCCGTCGCTGGGATGACTGGACGGGTCGCGCAATCGGTATCCTGACGCTGACGCCCTACGACTATTGGCGCCGCGCGCATGCGGAACACCATGCGTCAGCCGGCAATCTCGATGAGCGAGGGGTTGGCGACATTACAACTCTGACCGTGACCGAATATCGTGCACTCTCCTCACGCGGAAAACTCGGTTATCGCTTGTACAGGCATCCGCTGGTGATGTTCGGCATCGGTCCTGCTTTCCTGTTTCTGTTCAAACAAAGGCTACCGTTTGGCATGATGCGGTCTGGAGCGTTGCCCTGGATTTCGACAATGGCAACAAATGCCGGTGTGGCCGTATTGGCCATTCTTCTTATCTGGGCGATAGGGCTCGTGCCTTTTCTGTTGGTTCATCTGCCAATAGTGCTGCTTGCCGGGTCAGCAGGTGTCTGGCTGTTTTATGTCCAGCACCAGTTTGAAGAAACCCACTGGTCCAAGCCTCCGGAATGGGCTTTTCCCCATGCGGCGATGCATGGCGCCTCGTATTACGATCTTCCGGGTCCGCTGCGTTGGATCACCGGCAATATCGGCATGCACCATGTCCACCATTTGTCGAGCAAGGTACCTTTTTACAGGTTGCCAGAGATTCTGCACGACTACCCGGAGCTTGCGAAACTTGGTCGCATCAGCCTTCGCGACAGCCTGGGCTGCGTAAAGCTCATTCTGTGGGACGAATCCACCAAACGGCTGATTTCGCTACGTGAGGCAGAAAAGCAACCGCGATAGACGAGAGCTGGAACGACGCAATACCCTTTGAGCCGGTGCGTGAGATATCATTCCGCTAAATGCAGAACCGACCCCAATGAGACGTGGCCAACAGTGTAGGTTTGCATTGTTTCAGTAACGGCCGGCACTGTCGGCCAGAGATTGAATTGTAGCAGCAGCCATTTTGTTGGATCGAATGCGGCTATGGCCGCGAGCGCGCCGGCCCTGATTGCTGAACGCGCGTCCGCGGTCGCCGTATCGCGTAGCTTGGCCAGATCAGAATGGGGCGCTATGGACCGAGCCTCCCGTGTGGCATATCGCGAAGCTGTAAGATCAGGTACGTGGTCGGCGTGCCAGACCAGCCATGTCTGCACCGATGGCCAGCCGAAGTCCCGTGTCAGAACCGCAAAACCTGGACCGGACAGGAAGCTGTCTATCCCTTCTGGCTCGTCCCAGAGATAGAACGGCGCGTAGAGATTTTCAGCACTGGTGAAGCCGGCATCCTGCTTTCTCGCCGAAAGATAGGCCTTGAAACGCAGGCGTGGAAAGCCATCGAGCAGCGGCCCCTTCTCCCTTATGCGCCGGTCTATGATCGCCATGTCGTAGCCGGCAGGCAGCGTGAAGCTGTATTGCATGGCGATCATGACGTGCTCTCCTCTTTTTTGACAGGTTCCATCCAGTGGACGGCAGTTCCACTCCTGACCGGCTGGACGCTGAGATAGCTGAAGGGACAGGACGGCGCGGCGCCATGCCAATGGGCTTCGCCGGGCGCAAACCACACCGCATCTCCGGCACGGACTTCACGCGGATCGTCACCC
This sequence comes from Rhizobium sp. SJZ105, assembly GCF_007828365.1. Taxonomy (NCBI): domain Bacteria; kingdom Pseudomonadati; phylum Pseudomonadota; class Alphaproteobacteria; order Hyphomicrobiales; family Rhizobiaceae; genus Rhizobium; species Rhizobium sp. SJZ105. The sequence goes on along the minus strand of NZ_VIUP01000007.1, from coordinate 129,724 downwards.
TTGCGTTGGATGAGACCGATGCCATCCAGCACGAAGAGAAGCTGGCCGCGCGGATGACTGTGCCAATGGGTCACGACCCCCGGCGGCACAAAAGCGCGCATTGCCGTCATCTCGCCATCGATCCGGCTCGATAACAGCATCTGGACGAGGAAGGATCCGCTGGAGATACCCTCAGGTGCAGCAACTATTCCGTCACCGGCTCGACGCACGCTCATGGTGGATGGACAGGCCGGTTGCATCTCGAAAAAATCGGTCATCGGCCACTCCCATCCGCTGGTGTGCCTGCTGAAACGCCTGATGCAAAGGACCAGTCATCAAACGTCGAGTTGACGATGGCGACCATCACATCCTCCGGCCTCACACCGGGCGACACCGCCAGGTTTTCGACGAGCCTCGCATAGAAGCGCGCCTTGGTTTCCGGCGATCGCGTCTTGCCGGTGGTGATATGAAAGAAAATGAAATCATCCGACCGAGGGCCGCCGCGATATGTTCGGTCGAAGATCAGTTCGCCCGGTTGGTGCTCGTGGATTGCAGCGAAGCGGTCGTTTTCCGGAACGTCAAAGCAGTCGACAAGCGCGCGGTCGAGACTGTCGGAAACCGCCTTGAGATAGTCGGTGGATTTGCCCGCAAGCAAAGATATTCGGGTGAAAGGCATGGATGCGCTCCGTTCAAGAGGATTGACAGCCACACTATGAAACGACATCATCATCCTGAAAATCAAATTATTCAGGACACTACGTCCTGATTTTAGGGACATTTAATTTGCGCCTTACCCATTTGGATCTGGACGCGCTCCGCAGTTTCGTGATTGGCATCGAGAGCGGGTCGTTCGCGCAGGCCGCAGACAGACTGGGGCGTTCGACCTCTGCGGTCAGCGCACAACTCAAGAAGCTGGAGGACCAGACCGAAACCGCTCTGGTGCGCAAATCCGGCCGGGGGCTGGCGCTGACCGAGAGCGGCGAAGTGCTGCTGTCCTATGCCCGCCGCATATTGAGCCTGAATGACGAGGCGATCAGCGCCGTTCGCGGGCCGGAACTCGCAGGCTGGATCCGCCTCGGGATTCAGGAGGATTTCGGAGAAACCGTGTTGCCGCAGGTGCTGGGCCGTTTCGCACGGGCCCATCCGCGGGTTCGGATCGAAGGGCGCATCGCTCGCAATAGCGAATTGCGGGAGAAGGTCGAGTCCGGCCATCTTGACCTCGCCTTGGCTTGGAATGACGACACGGCTTCGCCGGCTGAAACGGTTGCATCCATGCCACTGTGCTGGCTGGGCGCGGCGGAAACAGAAACTGTCTGGCAGACCGGCGGGAAAGAGCCGCTGCCACTTGCAGTCTTGGAAGCGCCGTGCCTTTTACGTAGCATTGCCTGCAACCACCTTGATCAACAGCGTATCGCCTGGCGCATTGCATTCGTCAGCCCTAGCCTCGGCGGGTTGTGGGCTGCGACAGCCGCAGGCCTTGGCATCGCACTTCGCACACCGTTCGGCCGGCCGCCTTCCGTACGGGTTCTCGATCCACTCACCAATGGTTTGCCACAACTCCCGTCGCTGGGGCTCAGCCTTCTTCGCTCCGGAAAAGACGAAAATCCAATCAGCGCCCATCTCGCCACGATCATCCGCCAAGCCTTGCAGGAAACGCTGCCGGAAGCATGGATAGTGCGACCGTAATCGCTGAAATAGCATGAGCTTCCGCCAAGATTACAGGCACGGCGAAGCTGCAGGGGATTCTTGGCTCGGTTTAAAGGCTTGCGCTCGATTCACAAAAATTCCGCATAATATCTTTCATTATCACAATAAACATGATTATCTGCGGAAATGGATTCAACAGACCGCAAAATCATCAGTCTTCTTGCAGAAGACGCCCGCCGCTCTCTGGCCGATATCGGAAATGTCGTGGAGCTTTCCGCTTCGGCCGTGAACGAGCGCATCCGACGCCTGACGGCCAGCGGGGCGATCCGTCGCATCACCGTTGATGCCGATCCATCCGCATTCGATTTGCCCGTGATCGCCTTCGTGTGGATCGCGTTGGCGCCGGATGCGGACGAGGCCGCGTTTCGTGTCTATGCGGCGTCGCAGTCCGCTATTGCGGAATGTCACCATGTGACCGGGCAGTGGTCCTACCTCGTCAAAGTTCACGTCGGGTCGCTGGCGGAGATCGAAACCTTTCTGGCGACAATGAAACAGAACGGGTTCCTTGCCCGTACCGAAACGATCATCGCCCTGTCTTCTGTCGTGCCGGGACCATTTATGCCGAAGGAAAGCGTGGACTGATGGAACTGATGCTCGTTTTGAAAAGCATTGTGCTGGGCCTTGCGGTCGCAGCCCCGCTCGGCCCCATCGGCGCCCTCTGCATCAACCGGACCCTTGAGCGCGGGTTCTGGGCGGGAGTGGCAGGTGGCCTTGGGACTGCTCTGGCGGATGCCGTGTATGCCAGCCTCGCAGCGCTGGGCTTTTCCGCTTTCGCGGCGACCCTTGCGACAATCGATACGCCGCTCAAAATCGTCGGCGGCCTTTTCATGCTGTGGCTCGGCTGGAAAAGCCTGAGGCCCAAACCTCTGGCAGAAGCGGCCAAGGTTGGAGCGCGCGATCTGCTCGGCACCATCACCGCGACCTTTTTCCTGACGATCACCAACCCCATGACGATTCTGTCCTTTGCAGCAATTTTCGCGGGTCTCGGCCTTGCTGACGCATCGGGAGCGACGAGCGCGTTTTTTGTGGTCGCGGGCGTTTTTCTAGGGTCTTTATTGTGGTGGTTCATGTTGAGCGGCGGCGTTGCATTTGCCCGGCAGCGCCTTCCCACCACCTTTGCCCGCTGGGTTTCCCGCCTGTCCGGAGTGATCCTTGTCTTATTCGGGATTTTTTCCCTAGGTTCACTTGCCTGGGGCATGATGGCTCATTGAAATGCAACGGTTTTTTCTGCGGCTCCAACTTCTGGGAAAATCGGCGCTCCCTCCACGGCCGCATCGAGATCGGCGTCGTCGACGATGAAGGGCGCATTGCCGCAAAGTTCCAGTCCCAGTTTCTTGATGGTCGGCGCGCATTGCCGGTAGAGATGTCCTCCCGTGCTCGCCGAAGAGCATGGGATCATTAAGATGCATATTTCCGACCCTCAACAGAAAACCTGCGCCGACGCGGGATCGAAGGCCAGATGCACGAGATCACCACGGTTGAGGCCCGAAATCGCCTCATGGCCAAATGGCAGGCGCACGGCAAAGGGCTCTCCCGAACCTGTATGGGCGACGACATGGACGTTGTTGCCAAGGAAGGTGATATCGCTGACGGTGGCCTGAAAACCGGCGTAAGAGCCGGGCCTGTTGCGGCTGAGCTGTAAACGCTCCGGACGCAGCATCAGCGCCGCCTTTTTTCCCGGTGCAGCTTCGCCATGAACCGGAATATGGTCAAAGACGATATTCTGCCCGAGCGAAACCGTCGCCTTGCCGCCCGAGGCGGCGAGGAGATCGCAGGCGATGAAGTCGCTGTCACCGATGAATTCGGCCACGAAGCGGGTGGTGGGGTGAGCGTAAAGCTCCGGCCCCGTACCGATCTGGTCAATCACGCCTTTTGAAAACACCGCGATCCGGTCGGAAAGACGCAAGGCCTCTTCCTGATCATGGGTGACGTAAAGGATCGTTACTTCCGTCTGCTGGTGGATGCGACGGATTTCGAACTGGATTTCTTCCCTGAGCTTCTTGTCGAGCGCCGAGAGCGGCTCGTCCATCAGAAGAACCGGCGGATCATAAGCGAGCGCCCTTGCCAAGGCCACGCGCTGCTGCTGGCCGCCCGACATCTGCGCAGGCTTTCTGTCCTCGAAACCTTCGAGACGAACGAGCCTCAGCATCTCCTTCACCTTCGCATCGATTTCCGCCTTGCTCTTTCGGCGCACTTTCAGCGGAAAGGCGATATTCTCGCCAACAGACAGATGCGGAAACAGCGTGTAACGCTGGAAGACCATGCCGATATTGCGCTTGTGCGACGGCGTGGAGAGCAGACTTTCGCCGTTCAGCAGGATGTCGCCCGCCGTCGGCTGTTCGAAACCGGCCAGAATGTAGAGCGTCGTGCTCTTGCCCGAACCGGATGGTCCGAGAAACGTCATGAACTCGCCCGGCTGCACCTCGAGATTGACATCCTGAACGGCGACGACCGGTCCGTATTGCTTGGCGATGCCGCGAATTTGCAGGAGCGGTTTGGTCATGTTTTCAATCCTTTTCGCACAGCCGCGACAAGCAGCATGAGAATGATGGTCACCGCGATGAGAAGCGTCGATGCAGCGGCGATCACCGGCGTCAGATCCTGCCGCAGCGTCGCCCAGATTTTCACCGGCAGCGTCTGCAACGTTGGACTTGCCATGAAGATCGCCAGCACCACCTCATCCCAGGAAGTGAGGAAAGAAAAGATCGCGGCTGAGAACAGGCCATGGCTGATGGCCGGCAAGGTGATGCGGATTTTGGCCTGCAGCGGGCTCGCGCCGCATAGCACTGCAGCGTCTTCGATCGATTTATCGAAATCCTCGAGCGCGCTGGTCAACGCCAGAATGGAGAAAGGCAGCGCCACGACAAGATGGGCAATGACAAAGCCCGTAGTGGTGCCCGCAAGGCCGAGCTTCAGGAAAAAAGCATAAAGCGCCACCGCCAGCACCACGACAGGCAGGATCATCGGCGTCATGAACAAAGCCCGCAGACCCTCGCGCCCAATGAAACGCCCCCGCACCAGGCCGAAGGAGGCCACGAGGCCGATCAACACCGACAGGACTGTGACCATCACGGCGATACGCAGGCTTGTCCAGGCAGCATCCAGCCACCTCGGATCGGCAAAGAAATCCGCATACCATTTCAGCGTCCAGCCGGGCGGCGGAAAGATCAGCCATTGCGACGAGCCGAAGGACAAAGCAGCGATGAAGACAATCGGCAGGATAAGGAATGCCGCTGTCAGCACGGTGATTAAAAGGAGCAGCCACTTCCATGCGCCAAGGCTGTTGTAGTTCAAAAGCATGTCAGCGCCCCCCTGCCCCGGCCGCGCCGAAGAATTTCAGCTGGATTGCGTAAAGCGTCAGCGTCACCACCAGAAGCACCAGCGCCGCTGCCCCGCCCATGCCCCAGTTGACGAGAGACTGCACGAATTGCGCGATAAGCTCGGCCAGCATCATGTTCGCCGTGCCGCCCAGCAGCGCCGGGGTGACGAAATAGCCAAGCGACATGACGAACACCATCAGCGCGCCGGAGATCATACCGGGAGCGGCAAGTGGAATGAGAACGCGGGTCAGCGCCTGAAAGCGGGTTGCCCCGCACAGCGCCGCCGCCTGGAGAATGGCCGGATCGATCTTGCGGATGACGCCATAGAGCGGAATGATGATGAATGGCAGCATGATATAGGTCATGCCGATCGTGACGCCGGTCAGGTTGTTGACCAGTGCAAGCGGCTTGTCGATGATGCCAAGGCCCATCAGCGTCTTGTTGACGACACCCGTCCGCTGCAACAGCACCATCCAGGCATAGGTGCGTGCCAGAAGGTTGGTCCACATGGACAGAAGCAAAATTGCGAAAACGACGGAGGCAAGCCGCGACGGCATGATGGCAAGCGCCCACGCGACAGGAAAACCGATGACCAGCGTTACGAGCGTGACCAGCGCCGAGACCGCGAATGTATTGAAGAAAATCTTCAGGTAGGTGGAGCTGCCCAGCAATGCGGCGTAATTGCCAAAGCCCAGAACAGGCTCGGTAACGCTGCGCGACAGCAGGATGATAACCGGCACGACGAAGAACAGGGCAAGCAGAACGAATGCCGGCAGGGTGGCGGCAAAATTGCCGGGCCGGAAGGGCATCCGCACCTTCGTCTTCGGGCTTTCTGTTTCATCGGTAAGCGAGACCATGCCCAAACCTCCCCGGAGGTGAAAATTTGCGCGGGCGCTTTTGGCTGCCCGCGCCGTTGCCTTACTTGGCCTGCCAGGCGTACCAGCGCTCACCGATCTCGTCACGATGTTGCGCCCAGTAGTTCATGTCGGCATTGACCTGGCTCGCTGTCTGCTGGTCAGGCAGGGTCTTTGCCGTTTCCGGATCCATCAGCTTTGCGGATTCGACATTGACCGGGGCATAACCCGTGGCAGACGCCATATCCGCCTGCGCCTGCGCGGAGGTCGCAAGAGCGATGAACTTCATCGCCGCGTCCTTGTTCTTCGTTCCCTTGGGAACGACGAGAGAATCCGCTGCCGTGATGTTCTGCTCCCAGGAGGTCTCCACCTTCACACCGCTCTTCTCAAGCGCTGTCATGCGGCCGTTCCAGACGCTGCCGAAGGGTGCCTCCGCAGAAGCGATCAACTGCTGCGATTGCGCACCGCCAGACCACCAGATGATATCGGATTTGATCGTGTCCAGCTTCTTGAAGGCGCGATCGAGATCGAGCGGGTATAGCTTGTCGGCGGCAACACCATCGGCCAGCAGGGCTGCTTCGATCACACCCGGCGCGGACCACTTGTAAAAGGTGCGCTTGCCGGGGAACTTTGCCGTATCGAAAAGGTCGGCCCAGCTCTTGGGGCAGGCGGCTACAGCATCAACATTGCAGCCGATGACGAAGGAATAATAGAAGCTTCCGACGGAGTAATCAGTGACGAAACGAGGGTCTAGCTTCGTTTTGTCGATGACGGCGAAATCAAGCTTCTCCAGCAGGCCCTTCGGCCCGGCCTGCGCGGCGTAGTCGCCCTCCACGTCGACCACATCCCATGTCACGCCGTTCGCCTCGACCATGGCTTTCAGCTTGCCATAGTCCGTCGGGCCATCCTGAAGCACGTTGATGCCGGTCGCCACCATGAATTTTTCGGCCCAGGCCGCCTTCTGCGCGTCCTGCGTGGTTCCTCCCCAGCTGGAAAAAACCAGATCATTCGCCTGTGCGGATGCGCCCAGGGCGAAAATTGCTGCGCATGTCATCAATACCAGTTTCGATCTCATGTTCCCTTACTCCGTTTTAGAGCTTGTTGTTGGCATGCACTTCGCGGCCGGCAGATTCACTTCAGCGGTGAAAAAGGCACCGGCTTCATGATCTTGTTTTCGGCGACTTCAATGAGGTCGCGGATCTTAGGCAGGAAAGACAACCAGCGTGGATCGGCCAGGAGCCGCGCGCGCCGTTCTTCGCGGTCATCCAGGCTGGAAAAAGCCCAGATGTGGACAATTTCATTGATCGGCCCGATCTCGGAAAAGAAGTAACCCACCAGCTCGCCCAGATGGCTTTTCTGGATTTCGATGCCTTCCTCCTCGACAACCCGAAGGTAGGCCGGAATGGCGTAGGCCGGAATGGCGCCGTTCTTCAGCCGGTAGGTGCGGATCTCGTAAAACATCGCGTCACCGCATCACGAATGGATCGGGGATCGGGTCATCGGAGGTTCTAAGCCATATGGTCTTCGTGCGCGTGTAATCGAGCGCTGCCGCAAGCCCGCCTTCGCGACCATCACCGGAAAGACCGAAACCCCCGAAAGGCGCAATCGGTGAGACGGCGCGATAGGTGTTCACCCAAACCACACCGGCACGGATCGCCTTCATCAGCCGATGGGCGCGCGTCAGGTTCTGCGTGAAGACGCCCGAGGCGAGGCCATAGACCGTGTCATTGGCCAAAGCGATCGCTTCCGCCTCGGTTTCGAAGGAAACAACCGAAAGAACCGGGCCGAAGAACTCCCTTTCCATGGACGGCGAACGAATGCCGTCACAATCGAGAATGGTCGGAGGGTAGAAATAACCAGCGCAATCCACCGCCAGACCGCCCGTCACCACCTTCGCACCGGCTTTTTCGGAAGCAGAGACCAGAGAGACAATATGCTTGCGCTGCCGCTCGGTCGCGAGCGGCCCCACTTCCGTTGCCATGTCCAGCGGCGAGCCGATGCGGATCGCCTCAGCCTTCGCCTTCAAAATCCCGAGGAAGCGATCCTTCACGCTTCTCTCGACGATCAGCCGTGATCCGGCAACACAGCTCTGACCGGTTGCCGCGAAAATTCCCGCGACCTGCGCATTGGCGGCGCTTTCGAGATCGGCGTCGGCAAAGACGAGGATTGGCGATTTGCCGCCGAGTTCGAGCGACGTGGAGGCAAGATTTTCGGCCGAGTTGCGAACGATGTGACGCGCCGTTTCCGGGCCGCCGGTAAAGGCGATATGGGCCACCTTGGGGTGTGTGGTGAGTGCCGTGCCGCAGGACGCACCGAAACCAGTGACTATATTGACGACGCCGGCAGGAAAACCAGCCTCCTGCACCAGCCGGGCGAACTCCAGAAGCGGCGCCGGTCCGTCTTCCGAGGCCTTGATGACGATTGTGCAGCCGGCAGCGAGCGCCGGGCCGATTTTAACGGCTGCCAGAAAAAGCTGGCTGTTCCACGGGACGATCGCGGCCACCACACCCACGGGTTCGCGCCGCAGCCAGACATCCATGTCCGGCTTGTCGATCGGCAGGTAGGCGCCCTCGATCTTGTCAGCCAAGCCCGCATAATAGCGATAATAGTCCGCGACATAGGCAATCTGCGCCGAGGTCTCGCGGATGATCTTACCGGTGTCACGGGTTTCGAGCTCGGCAAGCGTCTTTGCATTTTCGGCAACCAGATCGGCAAGCCGATAGAGCAGCTTGCCGCGTTGCGTCGCCGTCAGTTTCGACCAGGCGGCATCGTCATAAAGCGCCCGATGCGCAGCCTCTACGGCGCGGCTAATATCCGCTTCGCGGCTTTCCGGCATTTCTGCCCAAGGTTCACCGGTTGCCGGGTCGAGGCTCGAAAAGCTCGCCTCACCATCCTCGAAGCGCCCGTCGATGTAACATTGGAAACGGCGCATCATCTTACTCCTTGAAAGCCGGCATGACATCGGAAAGGAAGCGTTCCAGCGAGGCCTTCTTGCGCTCGAAGCTCATGCCGGTATCGATCCAGAAGGAATATTCGTCGTAGCCCATGGCCTCGTAGGCCTTAAGCCGGGTAATAACTTCATCGGCATCGCCGACAACGTTGTTCTTGCGCATGACATCACCGGAAAGCATGGCGTTTGCGGCAATCTCCTCCGGCGCAATACGCTCGATCAGCCCCTGATGAACGGGCTTTTCGTTTTTGAACCATGCAAAGAAGTAGTTGTAATAGACGCTCATCTCATGGGCCGCCTGGGCAATATCGGCTTCATCGGAACCGACATAGGTGTGGCGCAGCAGCATGATTTTCGGCCGCTGTTTATCCGGATTTTTCGCACAGGCATCGTTGAAGCGGCCCATCAGGGTTTCCACCTCGTCATCGCCTTGCCAGAGCGGCGTCACCTGAACATTGCAATCATTGGCGACAGCGAATTCATGCGAATTCGGATCACGCGCCGCCACCCAGATGGGCGGAAAAGGCTGCTGCAGCGGTTTGGGAGCCGATGTGGTGGCCGGGAACTTGAAGAATTCGCCGTCGTGGGTGTAGTCACCCGCCCAAACCCCTTTGACAGCCGGAATAAGCTCGCGCATCCGCTGGCCGGCGCCCCAGGCATCGAGGCCTGGAAGCAGCCGCTCATATTCGAACGAATAGGCGCCACGCGCGATGCCGATATCAAGACGGCCGTCACAGATCAGATCCGCCATCGCCGCTTCTCCGGCAAGCTTGATCGGGTGCCAGAAAGGCGCGATCACCGTTCCCGTACCCAGGCGTGCCGTCTTCGTACGCCGCGCCAGATCGGCGATCGTTACAAAGGGGTTGGGCGCTATGGTGAAATCCATGCCGTGATGTTCGCCGGTCCAGATGGCATGCATGCCACCACGATCGGCGATTTCGCAAAGCGTTACGAACTCCTCGTAGAGTGTCTTGTGGTCCTGGGAGGCGTCCAGCCGCTCCATGTGAACGAAGAGGGAGAATTTCATGGGTTTGGCCCCTTCATGGAGATGGGATGAACCTTGCCGGCAGTCTCGTTACCGACATAGACGCCGAAGTTGCCGATCGAGCTTTCCAGCACGAAACGATTGACGATATCCGCCGTAGCGCCGGAGTCGAATTTTGCCGAAGCCAGCGCGCCGGGCAACAGAAATCGGCCCTCGCGCGGCGCTTGATCGCCATCGGCAAGCGCGTGATAGACGACGTGTTGGCGCCCATCCGTCTTGTTCTCATAAACCGAGTAGAGAAATCCCGTTTTGACGGAGAGACCCGTCAGGTCTTCGAGACGTGATGTCAGCGCCGCGACCGGATCGCCGCTTGCCACGACACAACCGGGAAGCGACAGCACGTCGTCGCCAACGAGGTAAATCTCGCCGCGCCGTTCCAGAACGGCGCCCACGACGATATCGCCCTCTGCCGCTGCCGATACCGCCTTTGCAGCCAGCATCGGCGTGAAATAGCCGCCGCGCGCATAACCGAGACCGTTCAGGCCGCTATTGTCGAAAGCCTCGATACGGCCGAGCAGAATGACATGATCGCCGGCCTCGATAACCTCCTGCATCGAACATTCGAACCAGGCCGCGACGTCTGCAAAGACCGGGGAGCCCTTCGGCGCATCCAACCAGCTGGCGGTGGCGAAACGGTCTTCGACCGGCCGGGCGAAGGTGTTGGAGAGGTCCTTCTGGCTTTCCGACAGAATATTGACCGCGAAGTTTTTGGTGCCCGTCATCGTCGCGAAATTGCGCGAGCTACGGGCAAGGCAGATCAGCAGCAACGGCGGATCGAGCGAAACCGAGGTGAAGGAGTTGGCGGTAAAACCGATGGGCTTTCCTGCATCGTCCCGGGTGGTCACGATTGTTACTCCCGTAACGAAAGCGCCGAATGCATCGCGCAAAGCGCGCGGATCAAGGGTTGCAACAGTCATTGCGGCTCCTCCTCTAAAGCCAGCCATTCGGCCATCATTGCATTGACAGTTTCAGGCGCGGTCAGGTTGACCATATGCCGGTGCGCCTCAACGACGCGGGCGTAACCGCGCGGTGTGATCGCCGCCATCTGCTCGGCCATCAACGGCGTCGAATTGGGGTCGTCCGAACCCGTCAGGAAAAGAGCCGGGCAGATGACCGAGGGCCACCGATCCGCATAGGTCTCGTCGCCGCCCGCAAATGCGGTATAGGCAACCGCGTAACCTTCGGGATCGACCATTTCCAGCCAGCCCCGCGTCAACTCCCGCGCCTGCTGGCTCTTTGGATCGTCGCCGAACCAGCGTAACAAAGGGCCTTCCTTGTCCACGCCAGTGGTCCGGATGGCAGCCGCGCGTGCAAGAACCGCAGCCTTCGCGGCCGGATCACGGCGGTAGACGCCGTTCAGATAACCAACGCGCGCAATTCGATCTCCAAAGGTTGCAGCGGCACCGCCGGAAATCAGCGCACCCATGGAGTGCCCGGCCACATTGGCACGCGCGATCCGCATATCGTCAAGAAACCGGCCGAACCAGCCGACAAAATCCTTGAGCGAGCTGCCCCCTGGCAGGCGTTCACTGCCGCCATGCCCCGGCATATCTACCGCGATGACACGGTGCGTCTTTGAAAAGATTTCGATCTGCGGCTTCCAGGCTTCCAGCCGCATTCCCACGCCGTGGATGAGGATCAGGTCTTCACCGGCGCCTGCCTCGAAATAGGCCGCCCCGCCCTCGGTCACCTTGCGAGGGAGCACAGCAGCACCTGCCTTTGCAGCATTGACCCGTGACGTGGTGGCGGCCTCCTGCATTTGCATCACCCTCAAACGCCCGCCGGGTTGGCAACATCCTGACCGAGATCCTTCAGATCCTGATACCGGTCGCCGATGCGGTGATGAGGCCTGCCGCCGACTGAAGCACCGAGCGCCACGACGATCTCGTCGGCAGCCGGAGCATCGGGAACGGAGGTCTGGATAGTCAGGTAGTGCGAACGGCGGCCTTCATCGTTCTTGTCCATTAAGGGGATCATGATCGGCGCATTGCCGGGACCACGCGTATTGCAGAAGGCGAGATAGGACTTGGCACCCACAGCCTGACGATAGTGATTGCCGAAACGCAACGTGTGAATGAGCGCGGAGGCATGTTCGATCTCACCATCCAGCCCGACGACGGCCGCCTTGCCATAGGCCTCCACCGCTTCGCCGGAACCCACGGCATCAAGGATCATCTTCGTCAGGAGTTCGCCCAGCACCGGCGCACCGGCGTGGATTTCCGGTTTGAGATCATCCACGAAGCCTTTTCCAGCCCAGGGATTTTTCACGACCGCGATGGCGGTGAACAGCTTCAAAGGTGTCGCTGCGGCCTTGCCTCCTTCAATCAACGTTGTTTCGACCTGCAACACGGTCTTACGGATCTGGATGGGCATAGGCGTTCTCTCCGATAAATATGATGTCTTATGGTATGCCATAATATGCAGGTGTCAAGTGGCGGAAGTCTGCGGCTTGAAGTTGTGAAAAATAACAATTCTTACAGGAGGTTATGGCTCAAGGCCCTTCCATGCGGCCGTCAAAGGCAAGTTCGTAAAGGCGCGTCATTTCCGCTGCCGTCGGAACCCGTGGGTTATTTGCCGGTGTGCCGGAGGCGAGGCCTTGCCGCACCATTTCCGGCAAAAGATCGAGATAGCGGGTTTTGTCGATACCGAATTCCTGCGGGGTCGGCACCTTCAACCGCCTGTTCAGGTCGATGAAAGCCTCCACCATCTTTGCGCCTGCAATCTGGTCACTGTCCGTCGAACTGGCGCAACCAAGTGCTCGGGCGGCGGCGGCATATTGCGGTAGAGCGGAATTCAACGAAAATTGTGTGACCAACGGCAGCACCATCGCATTCGACATGCCGTGCGGAACATGGAAAAAGGCACCGACCGGCCGGCTGAGGCCGTGGATCAACGCTGTGGATGTGTTGGAAACGGCAAGACCCGCATGCGTCGCCCCGAGCATCATCGCTTCGCGTGCTTCCCGGTTTTGCGGGTCGTTCGCGACTTTTTCGAGATTTGCCCCGATCAGTTTCAGCGCGGACAGCGCCAACGCCTCGGAATGGGCATTACCGTTGCGGTTGACCAGCGCTTCCAGCGCATGGGTCAGCGCATCTATGCCGGTATCGACCGTGACGCGGTAAGGGCAGGTCAGCGTCAGCTCGTAATCGATGATGGCCGCAACGGGCAAAGCGGCAGTGCCGAGGATGAGCATTTTTTCGCTGGCAGCCGTATCCGTCACGACGGCGGCGCGTGTTACTTCCGATCCGGTTCCTGCGGTTGTGGGTATGGCAATTACCGGCATGACGGCAAAATCCACGATCCTTGGAACTTTCAGCGCCCGCAGCTCTTCGCCACTGGTTGCAACGATGGCGCCTGCTTTCGCCGTATCCATGGCGCTACCGCCGCCGAGTGCGACGAGACCATCATGACCGCCCCCGGAAACGCGTTTCACCAGTGTGGCGATGGATATATCCGTTGGATCTTCTACGACATCCGCAAAAATGGCGGCATCGATACCCTCACCGCCAAGCGCCTGCAAAAGCGCATCCGCATGGCCGAGTTTCTGCATGACTGGATCGCAGACGAGTAGAGGGCGCTTCACCCCCAGAGATTTCAACAGTGACGGCAATCGGAAACGGCTGCCACCGCCGATGAGCATTTCGCGAGGCATCAGGACACGGTTTATCATTGCGGTTCTCCGCCACTATCATTCTGCGTTGTTCGGAACGGCCTAAGGCACACGATCTGAAGCGGGATTTCGCCATCCCGCTCCGGTCACCGTGGCGTCAATGCGCCAGGATTTTCGACAGGAACGAGCGTGCGCGATCCGTCTTCGGATTGGTGAAGAAGCTGTCACCCTCGCCGATCTCGACGATCTCGCCGCCATCCATGAAGACGATGCGGTCAGCCACCTTGCGGGCAAACCCCATTTCATGCGTCACCACCATCATCGTCATGCCTTCCTGCGCAAGCGAGACCATGACGTCGAGCACCTCGTTGATCATTTCCGGATCAAGCGCCGATGTAGGCTCGTCAAAAAGCATGGCGACCGGATCCATCGCCAGCGCGCGGGCGATTGCGACGCGCTGCTGCTGACCGCCGGAAAGTTGACCGGGATATTTCTTCGCATGCGCGGTAAGCCCCACCCGCTCCAGAAGGGCGTTGGCTTTGACCAGCGCCTCCGCAGGGGAGCGGCCGAGAACCTTCTCCTGCCCGATGCACAGATTTTCGAGGATCGTCATATGCGGGAAGAGTTCGAAATGCTGGAACACCATGCCCACTTTGGAGCGCAGCTTAGGCATATCGGTCTTGGGGTTGGTCACCTCAACCCCGTTGACGGTGATGATGCCGTTGCCGATCGTCTCCAGCGCATTGACGCATTTGATCAGCGTCGACTTGCCCGAACCGGACGGCCCGCAGATCACGACGACTTCGCCCTTGGCGACATTCAGGCTGCAATTGGTCAGAACCTGAAAGGTCGGACCGTACCATTTGTTGACGGATTGAAGTTCGATCATGCTGGTTGCTTGAGACATCGGACTTCTCCCTAGTGTACGTCAGCCGACATTGGGCCGTAGGCCTTGCCGAATCGTTTCTCGATACGGCGCTGGATGAGTTCCCAGGCGGTCGTCATGGCGAGGTAATAAAGGGCCGCAACCATGAAGAGCTCCAGAACGAGGAACTTTTCCTGGATAAGAACCTGCGTGCGGCGCAGCAGCTCCTCCATGGAAATGATGGAGGCGATCGACGTTGTCTTCAGCACGCCATTGACGGAATTGCCAAGCGGCGGAATGATGATGCGGAAGGCCTGCGGCGCAACTATGTAGCGCATCACCTGCGCCTCGGTCATGCCGATGGCGCGCGCCGCATTGATTTGGCCTTTGGGAACCGCGGCGATACCTGCCCGGACGATCTCCGACAGATAAGCGGCCTCGCAAAGCGACAGGCCGATCAGGGTGGACTGCAGAACCGTCAGCTTGATGCCGAGCTGCGGCAGGCCGGTATAGATGATGATGAGCTGCACCAGCAGCGGCGTGCCGCGAAATATCCAGGTGTAGAAATAGGCCGGTCCGGAGAGGAACCGGTATTTCGACATGCGCATCACCGCAATGACGAAGCCCAGCGCAAGACCCGCCGTCATGGCAAAAACCGTGAGGCCGAGCGTCACCATCGCCCCCTCGAAAAGATAATAATTCGTCAGGTATTCGAAGAAACCTTCCCAGTTCCAACCCTTCACGTCTTTCTCCAATTCATGCGGGAATGGTCGCGGCGAGAACTCTCCCGCCGCGCTGACAGTTCAGATGGAGGAGATTTCAGCCTTCCGGACCAAGAACGGCGAGGTCGCCGGGCGCGATGCTCACGCCATAACCACCCATCAGCTTTTCAAGCGAACCATCGGCCTTCATTTCCTTGAGAGCAGCAGAGACGGCACTGGCGACGTCCTTGCTTCCAAAGGAAAGCGAACCGGGCGTAGGGTACATGCCGGAAAGTGCATGCGTGAACTCGCCGCGATCCTGGTATTGCTTGGCGACAGGATCGATGGAGACCGCGGCCTGAACCTGACCTGCCCGCAGCGCCTGATAGACGGTCGCGTAATTGTCGAACAGGTTTATGGTCATCGGCGCAAGACCGCGTTTCTTGAAGTCCTCGTTCAATTCCTTGATCTTGCGCTCGGCATAGCCACCGATATCGGTGCTGACGGCCTTACCGGCCAGATCGTCCACCTTGGTGATGGGCTCGGATGCACCGACGGCCGTTGAAATGCTGATGGCGAGACTCTCATAGGGGATCATGAACAGGATCTTGCGCCGCTCCGCCGTCACGAACAGGCCGGCATTGATCATATCCCAGCGGCCGCCCTGCAGGCCCGGCACCATGGTGGCATATTCCGTGCTGATATATTCGGGCTTCAGGCAGAGGCGCTTGGCGATTTCATAACCCAACTCGATACGAAGGCCTTTGAGCACACCCTGTTGGTCGGCATAGGCCATGGGCGGCAATGTCGGGCTGGTCGCCATCACGAGATGGCCGGGCTTGATGAGGTGATCGTTGGATATTTTCGGCGTGCAGTCCTGTGCAACGGCCGCACCGGCAAGAAGACTGATGACAAAGCCCGCCAGAGAGGTTTTGGCGCGCACGGCTATGCATTTCCGGGAAATCGGATTCCAGTTCATATTAAGCTCCGCTCTTTATATTATTTATTATGGCATACCATCACACCAAACGGATTGCCCTGTCAATAAGCGGTCATTTGTTTTTCTAAATTATTGTAAAACAACCATAAAATCAAAAAACCGCAGAGCCTGCGGCCGCCAACTGGGCAACCGCAAGACAAGCAGAACGGAGCGCCAAAAACCGTCAGTCAGCCGTTTTTTGCGCGGTGAGAACGGCTTCGGCGATAGCGCATGCGCTGGTGACATGATCGAGAGCGGCTTTGTAAGCGGCGTCCCCGTCACCTTTCCGGATCGCATCGACGATCTTTTTCATCTGCGCCGGACCTTCGGTATCGCGGCTTTTCGTCTTAATCGTCATGGAGCGAAGATGGTTGATCCGCACCGTCAGCAAATTGACGACGCCCCAGGCGACATGCCGGTCGATCTTGCTGAACAGCGTATGATAAAAAGACGAGGTATGCGCGAGAACACCGGGCATATCCTTGGCAACGTAACTTTCGCGAATATGCTCGAGTGAAGCCTCAAGCGCCTCGACAATGGCGGGATCGCGACGCTCCGCACAAAGGCGCGCCGCCATTCCCTCCAGCGCACCGCGGATTTCGTAAATCTGCTTGGCCTCGGCGAGATCGAGCAGCGCAACCATCGGCCCCTTGTTCGGCAAATTCGCCACCAGCCCCTCGGACTCCAGATGCCGCAGGACTTCGCGCACGATGGTGCGGGAAACGCCCAGCTGGGCGCAGAGATCGCGCTCTACGAGGCGATCTCCCGGACGGAAGTAACCGTTCACGATGGCGTCGCGCACCTTGTCGAGCGCAAGCTCCCTCAGCGTCTTGGTCGGACGCTCAACGCGAATGGCAGTTCCCTGCAAAGCACCGGTCATGGTATCACCTCGTTTGGCACATCCCGCTTCCGCCCGCCGGGCGTGAAAACAGGTTCTGGCTCTTTATATTATGGCGTACCAACTTATTTAGCCGCGCACCATGTTTATGGCAACAGCGCGCGACCCGCTTGTCGCAATGCCGCGTCACCCCATCCGTTCCGATGCATAGCTGCCCGGGCTTGGCGGGAAGACCACGGTGCGGTTACCGTTGATGAAAGTACGGTGGTGGATATGGGCGTGGATGGCGCGTGCCAGAACCTGCGCCTCGACATCCCGGCCGAGCGAAACATAATCCTCCGCGCTCTGGGCATGGGTAATACGCACAATATCCTGCTCGATAATCGGACCTTCATCGAGATCGGCGGTGACATAGTGGGCCGTCGCACCGATCAGCTTCACGCCGCGCTGATAGGCCTGCTTGTAAGGGTTGGCGCCCTTGAAGGACGGCAGGAAAGAATGGTGGATGTTGATGATCTTCCCCGACATCGTCTCGCACATCCGGTCGGAAAGCACCTGCATATAACGCGCAAGCACGATCAGCTCGGTTCCGGTGCTTTCGGCAATATCCATGATCCGGGCTTCAGCCTGTGGCTTGTTTTCCTTCGTCACTGGAATGTGGTGGAAGGGAATATCATGATTGACCACCACTTTCTGGTAATCGAAATGGTTGGAGACGACGCCAACAATATCGATCGGCAAGGCCCCGATGCGCCAACGGTAAAGCAGATCGTTCAGGCAATGGCCGAAGCGCGACACCATCAGCAGGACCTTCATCCGCTCGGACTGGTCATGAAGCGCCACTTCCATGCCGAATTTCTGCGAGATCGGCATCAGTCCAGCCATCAAGTCGTCACGCTTTGCTCCCTCTTCGGAAATGAAGCCCACGCGCATGAAGAAACGGCCCGTACCGAGATCATCAAACTGCGAACTATCGACGATGTTGCAGCCTTTTTCAGCGAGAAAGCCTGAAAGGGCAGCGACGATACCTCGGGTGGACTTGCAGGTTACGGTCAGGACGAAGTTCGTCATCCGGCACTCTCTCTGTCATCGATACTGGAAAAACCCCGCGCTGTCTGACGAGCGCGGGGAAAAGCCGCGAGGGCGGCGGGGAAACCCGAACTCAAACGTCGAGCGTTGTCTGGTGCTCCCAGGCAGTGAATTGCGCGCAATAAGCGTTCCACTCGCCCTGCTTGAGCTTGAGATAGGCCTTTGAGAACTCCATGCCCAATGCCTGCTGCAGTTCCTCGTCCTTCTCGTATTCGCGCAGCGCATCGAGAAGATTGAGCGGCAGTTTCGGCGCATTCGTCACGGTATGACCTTCGCGATACATGTCTATATCGTGATGCGGACCGGGATCGGCCTGTGAGCGGACACCCGACAGACCGGCCGCAATGATGATGGCCTGGAGCAGATAGGGGTTCACGGCGCCATCCGGCAGACGCAGTTCGAAACGCCCCGGCCCTGGCACGCGAACCATGTGGGTGCGGTTGTTCCCGGTCCAGGTCACCGTGTTCGGCGCCCAGGTCGCGCCCGAGATGGTCCGCGGCGCGTTGATGCGCTTGTAGGAATTAACCGTCGGATTGGTGACGGCCGCAAGAGCGGAGGCATGTTTCATGATGCCGCCCAGAAACGTCTTGCCCTTTGCGGAGAGCCCGAAAGGCATTGCCTTGTCGGCAAAAGCGTTGACCTTGCCGTCCAGATCCCAGACCGAAATATGAGCGTGGCAGCCGTTGCCGGTCAGACCCTTGAAAGGCTTCGGCATGAATGTCGCGCGCAGCCCGTGCTTTTCGGCAACCGACTTGACCATGAACTTGAAGAAGGAATGTTTATCCGCCGTCTGGAGCGCATCGTCATATTCCCAGTTCATCTCGAACTGGCCGTTCGCGTCCTCATGGTCGTTCTGGTAGGGTTTCCAGCCCAACTCCAACATGTAGTCGCATATTTCCGCGATCACATCGTAACGACGCATCACTGCCTGCTGGTCGTAGCAGGGCTTTTCCGCCGTGTCGTACTCATCGGAGATTTTCGCGCCGTCCGGCGAAATGAGGAAAAATTCCGGTTCCACGCCGGTTTTGACCCGCAGCCCTTGCCCGGCCGCTTCCGCGATGAGCTTTTTCAAAACGACGCGCGGCGCCTGTTCCACAGGCTGGTCTTCCATGACGCAATCGGCAGCAACCCAGGCCACATCCTTTTTCCAGGGAAGCTGGATGACCGAGGAGGCGTCCGGCACTGCGAAGAGATCGGGATGGGCGGGCGTCAGATCGAACCATGTGGCGAAACCGGCAAATCCGGCGCCGCCCTTCTGCATATCGGCAATCGCTTCTGCAGGAACCAGCTTGGCGCGCTGGCCACCAAAGAGATCGGTATAACTGATCATGAAATATTTGATGCCTTTTTCGGCAGCAAACTTGGAGAGGTCCAGTGTCACGTCATTCCCCTTTTTTTGAATATCAGACACTTCATCGAAAAAGACGGCCACATCCTCCCAAATGCGCCCGTCCATTGTGTTTTTTAAAAGCTGCCTTTACCCGGGAACCAGTTTGTTCCCGCCAGCGGAACCTGCGCCATTGCCGCAGCCTCCATGGTTAGAGCCACCAGATCTTCCGGCTCCAGATTGTGGAGATGGTTTTTGCCGCAGGCGCGTGCGATGGTCTGGGCTTCGAGCGTCATGACCTTCAGATAGTTGGCGAGGCGGCGACCGGCGGCGATTGGATCAAGACGTGCGGCAAGTTCCGGGTCCTGCGTGGTGATGCCTGCGGGGTCTTTGCCCTCGTGCCAGTCATCATAAGCGCCGGCCGTGGTGCCTAGCTTCTGGTATTCATCTTCCCATTTCGGGTCGTTATCGCCCAGCGCCACCAGCGCCGCCGTTCCGATGGCAACCGCATCGGCACCAAGCGCCAGAGCCTTGGCGACATCCGCACCCGAGCGAATGCCACCGGACACGACCAATTGCACCTTGCGATGCATGCCGAGATCCTGAAGCGCCTGTACTGCGGGGCGAATACAGGCAAGCGTGGGCATGCCGACATTTTCGATGAAGACGTCCTGCGTGGCCGCCGTGCCGCCCTGCATGCCATCAAGCACCACCACATCGGCACCGGCCTTCACGGCAAGTGCGGTGTCGTAATAGGGGCGCGCACCACCAACCTTGATGTAGATCGGTTTTTCCCAATCGGTGATTTCGCGCAGTTCAAGGATCTTGATTTCCAGATCGTCCGGGCCGGTCCAATCAGGATGACGGCAGGCGGAACGTTGGTCGATGCCCTTCGGCAAATTGCGCATATTGGCGACGCGATCGGAAATCTTCTGGCCAAGCAGCATGCCGCCGCCGCCCGGTTTCGCGCCTTGGCCGACGACCACCTCGATGGCGTCCGCACGGCGCAAATCCTTGGGGTTCATGCCATAACGCGACGGCAGATACTGATAGACCAGCGTCTGGCTGTGGCCGCGTTCCTCATCCGTCATGCCGCCATCGCCCGTCGTGGTGGACGTGCCGGCAATGGTCGCGCCACGGCCGAGCGCTTCCTTGGCGTTGCCGGAAAGCGCGCCGAAGCTCATGCCGGCAATGGTGATCGGCGTTTTCAGCGTGATCGGCTTCTTGGCAAAGCGCGTGCCAAGGGTGACGGTCGTATCGCACTTCTCGCGATAACCTTCGAGCGGATAACGCGAGATGGACGCGCCGAGAAACAGCAGGTCGTCGAAATGCGGCACCTTGCGCTTCGTGCCTGCGCCGCGAATATCATAGATGCCGGTCGCAGCCGCACGGCGGATTTCCGCCAGCGTATGATCATCGAAAGTCGCGGACTTGCGCGGTGGGGTGAAGGGGTTGTGATAGCTCATCGGAAAATCCCTCGCCTCAATACGCGTCGGCGTTGTCGATGTTGAAATTGTAGAGCGTGCGGGCCGAACCGTAGCGTTTGAACTCGCTTGGGCTGACATCGGAGACGCCGGCTTTTTCAAGAAGCTCGGCAAGCTTTTCCAGATGTTCGGGCCGCATTTCCTTTTCGATGCAGTCGGCGCCGAGGCTTTTGACCGAGCCGCGCACGAAAAGCTTCGCTTCATAAAGGGAGTCACCCAACGCATCGCCCGCATCGCCGCAGACAACGAGGTGGCCCGACTGGCCCATGAAAGCGGACATGTGGCCGATATTGCCCTTCACGACGATATCGATGCCCTTCATGGAAATGCCGCAGCGGGAAGCGGCATTGCCCTTGATGACCAGCAGCCCGCCGCGACCGGTGGCACCTGCGTATTGCGAAGCGTCGCCCTCGATGACGACGGTGCCCGACATCATGTTTTCGGCAACGCCCGGCCCGGCCGAGCCGTAAACGGTGACGGTGCCGCCATCATTCATGCCGGCGCAATAATAACCGACCGAGCCGCGAACATCGACGATGACGGGGCTGTCTATGCCAACAGCGACGGCATGGTGGCCGCGCGGATTGACAACTTCGAATTCGGTGTCGTTTGTGCCCGAGGAAAGCCCATGGAGCGCGGTGTTGAGTTCACGCAAAGGCGTGTGGGAGAGATCGAAAACTGGCATGGATATGACTTTCGCAATATGCGCCGATGACGGTTTCACGCGGCCTTTTCATGGTCCCAGAAATAGACGGTCGCCGGCTCCGGCTCCCAGACGCGGGCATTTTCGATGCCGGGCAGATTGACCAGCGCGCGGTATTCAGAGCCGAAAGCGACATATTGATCGGTCTCGGCCATCACCGCCGGCTTGCAGGCGATGGGATCGCGCACCACGCCGAAACCGGATTTGGTGCCGACGACGAAGGTAAAGAACCCGTCGAGATCATCGAGCGCGCCGGTCAGCGCTTCGCCCAGATCCTTGCCCTTGGCCATTTCAGCCGTGAGATACGCGGCGGCCACTTCCGAGTCGTTCTGGGTTTCGAAGGTCATGCCCTCGCGTACCAGTTCCCGACGCAGATTATTGTGGTTGGAGAGCGAACCGTTATGCACCAGGCACTGGTCGGCACCGGTGGAGAAGGGGTGTGCGCCAAGCGTCGTCACAGCCGATTCCGTTGCCATGCGGGTGTGGCCGATGCCATGGCTGCCCGCCATGGAGCGCACGCCAAAACGGGCGACGACATCTTTCGGCAGGCCGGTTTCCTTGTAGATTTCCACGCTGTCGCCGGAGCCCATCACCCGCACATTCGGGCGGATGGCAGCCAGGACCGAGCGAATTTCCGTGAGCTTTGCCGATGGAATATCCAGGACCGCGTGGGTGCTTTTCACCGCAACCGAAGCTTCAACACCATTTTCCTTCAGCGCTTCGGCAAGGCCCGAAAAATCGGCGACGGGATCGGCTGACTGGATGGTCACTTTTGCCCGGCCATCGGCAGCGCTTCCATAGATCGCGATGCCGGCGGAATCCGGTCCCCGATCCGTCATGGTCACGAGCATGTCCGAAAGCAGCTCACCCAGCTGCGGTTCAAGGCTTTTGTCCTTCAGGAATAGTCCAACAATGCCGCACATCGACAGGCACCTCCATTCGTTTCTGAATGAAGAGCTAGCATATGGAATTCCATCTCGTCAACTATCAGGAATATTTTTTTCTTCTAAGGCAACTTTTCAATCATTTGTCAGCCGCCTTTGCGGATAGGAAATGATCGACAGATAGCGAGCGGGAAGCTTCACCAGTTCCTCCGGGCCGTGCGGCGCATCAGCATCAAAAAACAGGCTGTCACCCGCCTGCATGGTGAAAAGCTGCTCGCCGTGGCGATAAACCACCTCTCCCTCCAGCATGTATAGGAACTCCATGCCCTCATGCTGGAAGGTCGGAAATACATCCGAGTCCGTCGTCAGCGTGATGAGATAGGGCTCGACGGTGACGCCGCTGGTGTTGTTGTCGATATGGCCAAGCAGGCTGTACTGATGGCCGGCGCGGGTGCCTCTACGCTCGATGTTCACCCCTTGGCCCGCCTTGACGAAGGTGGCGCTGCGCGGCTCCTCGAAGCCACGGAAGAACGCCGTGATCGGCACGCCAAGCGCCTTTGAAAGCGTCTGCAGCGTGGTGAGGGACGGCGAAATATTACCGTTTTCGATCTTTGAGAGCATTCCCACCGATACACCGGTGGCCGATGCGAGATCGGTGACCGTGATGCCCAGCTTCTTGCGATAGGCACGCACCTCATGGCCGATCGCCATTTCGAGATTATTGACCCTCGGCTCGCGAACCGCATGCGGGTCCTGCGACAAAAGCGCAGGCTCGGTCTTTGTGCTGTCCTTTGCCATGTGATCCTCCGGCATAACGTGTTTTCCCTTCTTTAAAGGAAAACTATTTTAATTCAGAGGAAATTTTTACATCGCAGCATCGGTAAAGCCTGCGGAAGGTCAGTACGTCACCCTGCCATCGGAGAGGTCAAAGACGGCACCAGTATAGAGGCATTTCAGTGGACTACGGACACGCGCTGTCCATCGTAGTCTTACGCAGATATTGAAGCTCACCTCTAACACGCCGCCAAGCGGTGCCAAGAATTACCCGGCACCGCTGGATTTCGAAAGGCCCTTCGACCAGTCAATGGCAAGAACCGTTCCTGCGGAGTTCAGGCTTCGACCAGCTCGCGAACATCATCAACGAGAAAATGCACGATCACATAGCGCGTCGTGTATTTCTGACCGCTATCGGACACGCTCTCGACGCTGCCGCCGTCGGAGGGATGCCATTTCTGATAGTGAGGATTGTTGGCGATCAGCGTAATCGCCTTGCCCGAAAACCTGCCGGTCAGCCGATAGCGAGCCTCTGCAAGATGCCAAATCTTTTCAAAATCCTGCTGGCTGATGCGGGCTTTCAAAGCCTTCTTGGATATCGTTTCTTCGGGCGAACTGTCGTCGTGTGCCCCCGATGGAATATGCAGGTCAACCTCTTCCGCGCCGTCCAGCAGAAAGGCAAATTCGTCTGGCCACATCCGTCTCACGTATCGCTCCTCCCAAAGCTTATCGTCCTACAACACAATTATGATAGCGCCTCTGCCGTAAGAGGCAATGGCGGATATCAACGAGCACTTGCCGGCATCCCAATTTTTCGGGAGCGTGGCCATGTGGGCCTCCAACAGGTGCTGAAGATCGCGGGTGGGACGCAACGAAATGGAAGCCAACGGCTATCTCAACCAGTCTGCCTCCGCTGGCGCAAAGCGGCACCGGCTTCGCTAGCGGACTGCAGCATCAAAGCGACCAACGAATGAATCAGGCTATCTCGGAAAAATCTTACGGCTCAGCGTAAATTATGGCGGAGAGGGTGGGATTCGAACCCACGATACCCTTGCAGGTATGCCGCATTTCGAGTGCGGTGCATTCGACCACTCTGCCACCTCTCCGCATGCGCGAACGCTTGCGTTGCGCGCTCCTCATAAACATCAATGGCGGGACTGACAAGGGAAATTTCGTGTTTGTGTCACAAATTATTCGTCCCGGACAAGGCTGTATAAATGCTTCGGCTTCTGGCCGTTTTGTGGATATTTTTCACGTGGCGCCACACGGCTTCACTCCTCCACGTCACATTCGGGCGGTGGCGTCACAGCTGGTGATAGCGACGTAAGATTTCCACGATCCGGTCATCCTGCTCCTGATCCGGCAGAAGGGCGGGTTGCCGGCTGGCGCCGACGGATGGGTCCTGAAGGTAAAGCGAGCGCTTGACCATGGCGGGCGCAAAACCGAGCGCATAGAGATCGGTGCGAAAATCCGTATAGATCGCCTGCTGGCGTTCGGCCTCAGCGATATCGCTGGCGTTGAAGGCATTGAGAATGCCGGCAAGTACATCCGGGAGCGCGTTGCCGAGGCCGGAGATGCAGCCGGCGGCACCGTTCTGCAACGACCAGAGAACGAGATGATCCGGGCCGGAATAGACTTCGAAACCGGGCATCTCCTTTGCTACCTGTAGATAGGCTTCCAGCGTCTGCTGCGCACCGCCCGAATCCTTGATGCCGGCAATGTTGCCATGGGCGGCAAGTTTGCGGGCGGTTTCCGGCTCTATGTGGTTCTGGGTTCGGGCGGGAATATCGTAAAGATAGACCGGTGTTTCGACGGCGTCGGCCACAGTCGAGAAATGGCGGATCAGCCCATCCTGGGTGCAGGCGATGAAGAAGGGTGTGATGACGGCAATACCGTCTACGCCGATGCGGTCGAAGGCTTTGGCGAGTTGCAGCGTTTCGAAAGTGGCGGGCATGCCGGCGTTGACGATGACCTTCGCACGGCCCGCAACTTCGTCCACCACCTCTTCCGTCAGCCGGATTTTTTCTTCATGCGTCAGTGCGGTGAAATCGCCGTTAGTTCCGGCGCACATGATGTTGTTGCCGGCCGCCACCTGACGGCGCACCTGCGCACGGGTCGCTTCGTAATTGATGGTTTCGTCCTCGTTGAAACAGGTCACGAGCGCGACGAAGGCTTGTTTGGTCATGAAAGAACTCCGCTTGGATTTCCAATAGTGTGATCGGCATCGGCCGGACGCACAGACTGCATATCGGGGTCGGGATCGAGGCTGGCGGAAAGAAGTGCGCGCGTATAGGCCTCGCGCGGCGCTTCGAAAACCTGCCGGACAGTCCCGAATTCCACAACCTCTCCCCGCTGCATGACCATGACGTGATCGGCAAAATCGCGGACCACCGGCAGGTCATGCGCGATGAAGATGAAGGAGAGGCCCATTTCACGGCGCAGCTTGTCAAGAAGTGCAACAACCTGCGCCTGGACAGACACGTCGAGCGCCGAGACCGCTTCATCGCAGATGATGAGCTTCGGCTCCAGCGCCAGCGCGCGGGCAATCGCGATCCTCTGCCGCTGCCCACCGGAAAACTGATGCGGATAACGGCGCATATGTTCCGGCGAGAGGCCGACCTGATGCAGCAATTCCGCGACCCGTTCGCGCCATTTCGCTTTGGGTAGTATGTCCGGATGGATCACCCAGGCTTCGGAAACCAGCTGGAACACAGTCATGCGGGGGTTCAGCGACTGGGTTGGATCCTGAAACACCATCTGTAAATCACGCCTGAGGGCAAAGAGTTCGGCAGGCGAAAGCTTGAAGAGATCACGCCCCTTCCACTCGGCGCTGCCGGCATCCGGCTCGTCGAGCCGGAGCAGAATGCGCGCGAGTGTCGATTTGCCGGAACCGCTTTCGCCAACGACAGCTATGGTTTCCCCCGCCATAAGGTCAAAGGAAACGCCCTTCAGTGCCTCGAAAGCCCCATAACGTTTGCGCACATCGCGCACACGGAGGAGCGGTTCGCCGGTCGCATTCGGCTCGTGCATTTCGCCCCTGCCGGGGGCGGCGCTGATGAGCTTGCGGGTATAGGGATGCTTTGGGTTGCGATAGACCTCGCGAACCGTGCCTGCCTCCACCAGCACGCCTTTTTCCATCACGACCACCCGGTCGGCGATTTCGGCGACGACGCCAAGATCATGGGTGATGATGAGAACGGCCATACCGGTTTCCCGCTGCAATTCCTTGAGCAGGGCAAGAACTTCAGCCTGAACCGTCACATCGAGTGCCGTGGTCGGCTCGTCGGCGATCAGGAGATCGGGCCGGAGCGCAAGCGCCATGGCGATCATCACACGCTGGCGCTGGCCGCCGGAAAATTCATGCGGATATTTCTTCAAGGCTCCGTCCGGATCAGGAATTCCAACGCGCGCGACAAGCCGCCTCGCCTCCGCTTCGGCTTTCACCCTGTCCATTCCATGGGTGGTCATCGCCTCGCGGATCTGCCAGCCGACGGTATAGACCGGATTGAGATGGCTGAGCGGGTCCTGAAAGATCATGGCGATGCGCCGCCCATTGATCTCGCGGCGTGGCTCAGCCGGCATTGTCAGAAGGTCTTTGCCATCAAGAAATATCTGGCCGCCGCTGATACGTCCGGGCGGCATGTCGATGAGGTTCATGATGGCCGAGGACGATACCGATTTGCCCGAGCCGCTTTCACCGAGGATCGCAAGCGTTTCACCACGGTCGATATGATAGGAAACATCCTTCACCGCATGCACGACACCGCCTGCGGTGTGAAACTCCACGGAAAGGTTGCGCACATCGAGAAGATGGTCAGCCATGTTTGCGGCCTTTCATTTCCAGCCGCCAGCGCTGCACGGGGTCGAGCGCAATGCGCAGCCAGTTGGACAGCAGGTTGAGCGACAGGGTGGTGAGTATGATGGCAAGGCCCGGCCAGAAGGACAGCCACCAGGCATTGGTGAGGTACTGCCGCCCCTGCGAGATCATCAGGCCCCAGGTGATTTCCGGCGGCTGAATGCCGATACCAAGGAAAGACAGCGCGCTTTCCGCCAGCATCACATAGGCGAAATCGAGCGTCGCAAGCGTTGTCAGCGTCGGCAGGACCACGGGTAGAATATGGCGGAACAGGATACGTTTGCCCGATGCGCCCATCACGCGCGCCGCCTGTACGAACATGCGTTCACGCACCTCCAGCACTTCGGCCCTTGTGGTGCGGATGTAAACGGGGATGCGGGTTATCGCCAGAACCAGCATCAGGTTGAGGATGGATGAGCCGAGCAGATAAAGCACGATGACCGCGATCAACAGTGACGGAAACGACATGATCACGTCCGCCAGCCTCATGATGATCTGGCCAACACGGTTGGAGGAAAAACCGGCGATCAGGCCAAGCACGGTGCCGGTGACGGCGGAAAGGAAAACGGCACCGGCGGCGATCATCAGTGTATTTTGCGTGGCGGCGACGATGCGCGCCAGCAGCGGGCGACCGAGCGCATCCGCCCCCAGCCAGAAATACCATTCGCGTTGCCATTGGAACGGGGCAAGGTTGCGTCCACGCAGGTTCTGCTTCGTCGCCAGCTCGCCAAGCCACGCCGGGCCGACAAAGGCGAGAATGATGACGACGATGAGGAAGATCGCGGCGCAGAGGGCGAATTTATCGGCCCACAACATGCGCAGCATGCGCGTTGCAAAGGATGGCTCATCGATAATCTCTGTATCGGCGTTTGAAAGGCTCATGGCTGAACGTCTCCTCAGTGCCGGATACGCGGATCGAGCAGCGCATAGGCGATATCGATCAGAAGATTCATCAGGAAGATCGCAAGCGCGGTCACAAGAATTGCTGCCAGCACGACGTTGAAATCGCGCTGAAGAATGGAATCGATCATCAGCTTGCCAACCCCGGGGAAACCAAAGATGGTTTCGACGATGACTGCGCCGTTGAGAAGGCTTGCCGCCTGATCGCCGATGACGGTGATGACCGGTAGCATGGCGTTTCGCAAGGCGTGGATGAAGATGATCGGACCCGATTTCACACCCTTGGCGCGCGCCGTTTTGACATAGGCAGAGGACAACGCACCGATCATCGAGCCGCGCACCACCTGAACGATGATGCCGAAGGGGCGCACGAACAGAACCGAGATCGGCAATATCCAGTGCAGCACCGAGCCGGTGCCGGAGGTGGGCAGCCAGGCGAGATTGACGGAAAACACCACGATCGCCACGATCGCGAGCCAGAAATCCGGCACGGAAGCGCCGATGAGCGAAATGGTGGAGGCCATGCGATCGAAGAAGCCACCGGAGCGGAAAGCGGCAAGCGAACCGACGACGATTGCTGCGGTGGTGACGAGGGACATGGTGATGACCGCAAGCCACAGCGTCCAGACGAAAGCCTCCAGCACCACATCCAGCGCAGGGCGGGCTTTCCTGAGCGATTCACCCAGATCCCCCGTCATCACGTCGCCCGCGTAGCGCAGGAACTGCACCATCAGCGGATCGTTCAGCCCATGCAGCGCACGAAACTGCTGCTTCAATTCCTCCGAAGCCTCCACCGGCAAAAACAGCGCGGCCGGGTCGCCCGTCAGGCGGGAGAGGAAGAAAACCATTACGATGAGGCCGATCAGGGAGATCAGGCTTGCAACGGAACGTTTTCGGATGAAGCTCAGCATGGTTACCTCCGGTGTTCAGCACGACGGCGAAGCTAAAGCTCCGCCGCCGCTCTTTGGCAGATGAAATACCGGCTTACTTGATGCCGATTTCCGAAAGCTGCAGCATCGAATTGGTGGCGATGGTGGGCTTGAAGTCCAGCCGTTCGGAGACGCGTGAGAAGCCAACCATGTGGAACAGCAGCACATCCGCCACGACATCGTCATGCAGGTAGGCGATGAGCTCGGACCAGAGCTTGGCGCGTTCATCGCCGACGGCTGCGGATGCTCGTTCGATCAAGTCATCCACCTTGGGGTCCGAGAAACCGGATTGCGTGCCCTTGGTGGCATATTTGAAGAACATGGTGAAGGACGGATCACCCTTGGAATTGTCGTGCATGGCAGCGACGATCTGCGGTCCCCGGCCTTCCTTGAAAGGCTTGGAATAATAGCTTTCGTGCTCGGCCACTTCCACGAATTTGAGGTCGATCTTGAAGCCGACTTCCTGCAATTGCTGCTGGATCGCCTCCATGATCTCGGTGACATTAGGGAAGTTCGCAGTGCGCGCGATGATGGTGATCGGCGTATCCACCTTCACACCAGCAGCTTTTGCCTCCTCCAGCAACTTCTTCGCGCCATCAGGGTCGTAGGGGAAAACCTTGACATCAGGGTTCCAGCCGAGCGTGGTCGGCGGAACGAGTGCGGTGGCCAGCACAGCACCTTCGGGAACCAGCGTGCCGAGGAAAGCCTGCCGGTCGATGGCGAGGTTGAGTGCACGGCGCACCCGCACGTCATTCAGCGGCGCGATGTTGTGGTCGAGGCGCATGTAGACCGTCTCGCTGTCGAGATAGGAAAAGTCGGTCTTCGGGTTTGTCGCGTCGAGCTGCGAAATGGAGGGTGAAAGATCGGCTTCGCCGGTCTGCACCATGGCGGCGCGAACCGAGGGATCAGCTCGGAAAAGATAGGTCGCTTCCGTCACCTGCGGCTTGGCGCCCCAATAGTCGTCACGTGCAGTCAAAACAATCTGCTGGCCCGGTGTCCAGTTGGTCAGCTTGTAAGGTCCGGTGCCAACAGGCTCGCGGATAAATTCCATCTTGGTTTCTTCGGGCACGATGGTGACGAGCGACATCAGGAGCGGCAGAATGGGCTGGGCTGGCTCTGTCTTGAAGTCGATCGTATGGTCGTCGACAATCGTGGGGGTGACGGTCATACCGCCGAAGTAACGACGGGATTCGCATGCATTCTTGTCGCTCATGATGCGCTCGAAGCTATGCTTGACATCCTTGGCATCGAAACCCGTGCCGTCGGAAAACTTCACGCCTTCACGCAGGTGGAAACGCCAGCTGCCATCCACGTTCTGCTCCCATTTTTCAGCGAGGCGCGGTTGCACGCCGTTCTTGCCGCGCACATCAAGCTCGGTCAGCGTCTCGCTGACATTTTCCATGATGATACGGCCAATATTGGAGCGGGTCGCCATGCAAGGCTCCAGCAGGTCAGCCTCTTCCGCCAGCACGATCTTGATCGGCCCCGACGCCGCAAGCGCCGGCGAAACCGCGGCGCTAAGGCAACCCATAACAAGGGCGCCCGCAATCAATGACTTCTTCATTCCGTTCTCCTCCCAGATCAGAAATTCAGCAACATGGCGGCGTGCCGCAAGAGGCATTCAAAAGCCCCGTCTCCTGCATTGAGGAGCATGGCGTGCGGATGATCGTCTCCTCCACCCGTTATCAAAGCATCGACGCTATCACATTTTTTGTCAAATTATTTTTCAGAAGGATTTTTTATTGAGACTTAGTACAGAAGTTTTATGTTTATAAAACATACACTTATTTTAATTCATCAAAAATTTTCGGACGTCCTTTTGTCTTAAATAAACTTGACAACTTTTTGAATATGCCATTTTCATCAGACCAAGAGGAGACCACGATGACCCCTGATGACATTGCTCACGCCATGACCGGAGCCATCCATGCCGTTTCGGAAAACCGGCACGAAGCGTTCCTGCCATCGCCGATGATCCAGAACCATGCGAGCTTTCTGCACCTTCTGCAGGACGGCACCCTGCTGTGCGCCTGGTTTGGCGGAACGCTGGAGGGAAAATCGGATATTTCGATCTTCGCGTCCGCGCTCACACCCGGCGCGAGCCGGTGGGGAGCGCCGCAGCGCCTGAGCAACGATCCCGCCCATTCCGAACAGAATCCGGTTATTTTCACCGCACCTGATGGCACTCTCTGGCTGTTTCACACCGCCCAGCCATCCGGCAATCAGGACGAATGCCGCATCCGCATGGCGCGGGTCGTCCACGACCCGGCAACGCCGGAAAAGCTGTCCGCCGAAGATGGCCGTTTTCTCGATCTTCCGAAAGGCTGCTTCATCCGTGCGCCGCTTCGCATCCGCGATGACGGCGCATGGCTTCTGCCGATCTTCCGCTGCGTCCAACGCCCCGGCCAGAAATGGAACGGCAGCCACGATACCGCAGCACTCGGCATATCGAAAGACAACGGCCTCACATGGCAATTGCAGGAGCTGGCGGGCTCGACCGGCTGCGTTCATATGAGCCCGGTTGCGGGCGCGAATGGGCGCTACTCCGCTTTTTTTCGCCGCCGTCAGGCCGATCTCGTTTACCGCACGGAAAGCACAGATGGCGGTCGCTCATGGACAGAACCGCTGCCGACCGACGTACCGAACAATAATTCCTCCATCGCCGCGATCAGGCTCGCACACGGCAGGCTGGCGATGATCTGCAACCCCATCAACGCCGCGCAATCCAGCGACCGTCGCGCCTCGCTTTATGACGAACTGGGCGAGGAAGACGACAGACCGGATGCCGATCCGAGCGGTGGATGTGTGCCCATATGGGGCGTGCCGCGCGCGCCGGTTTCCATCTGCCTGTCCGATGACGACGGCCGCAGCTTTCCTACCCGGATTTTGATCGAGGACGGGCCGGGCACCTGCCTGTCCAACGATTCGACCGACGGCCGCAATCTGGAAATGTCCTATCCATGGCTTCTGGAGGCAGCGGACGGTACCCTGCACGCAAGCTACACCTATCATCGCCGCGCAATCAAATATGTCCGGCTGGCGCCCGGCTGGGCAGACGCCAAGGACGGGAGAATCGGATGAGCAACATCATTGGTATCACCATGGGTGACCCCTGCGGCGTCGGCCCGGAAATAACCGTCCGCGCGCTTGCGGAAATGTCCGCCCCGGATAGGGAAGCAACGCGGATTTATGGCAACCTTGCCACGCTGGAAGCGGCGCGGGGTGCGCTTGGCATCGACATCGATCTTACTCGGAATGTGGTCGATCTGCCGGTGGAGGGTGCGCCGCTGCCATGGGGCACGCTGTCGCCGGTTGCCGGAGACGCCGCTTTCCGTTTCATTGAAAAAGCGGTGCGGGATGCCGAAGCGGGCGCAATCGGCTGCATCGTCACTGCTCCGATTAACAAGGAGGCCCTCAATCTTGCGGGCCACCATTATGACGGCCACACCGGCATGCTGCGCAGCCTGACCGGTTCTTCAGCCGCCTACATGTTGCTTGCCTCCGAGCGGCTGAAGGTCATTCACGTCTCGACCCACGTGTCCCTGCAGGAAGCCATTCAACGGGCAACGACGGAGCGGGTGCTGGCGACCATCCGCGCTGGCAATGCTCATCTGAAGCGCATCGGTTACGAGCGGCCGCGCATCGCGGTTGCCGGTATCAATCCGCATTGCGGCGAAAACGGTCTGTTTGGCACCGAGGATGATGACCAGATTGCGCCAGCGGTTGCCGCCGCGCGCGCTGAAGGCATCGAGGTACACGGGCCGATCTCCGCCGATACCGTGTTCCACCGCGCCTATTCGGGCACTTTCGATCTGGTTGTCGCGCAATATCACGATCAGGGCCATATCCCGATCAAGCTCGTCGCCTTTGATACCGCCGTCAATGTCTCGGTCGATCTGCCGATTGATCGCACTTCGGTCGATCATGGAACGGCCTTCGACATCGCCGGCAAAGGCATCGCCAATCACGGCAACATGAATGAGGCCATAGCCTATGCGCGCAAGCTCGTGGCGGGCAAGGGCGCAAGAGGATGAACACCATGTCCACAGCCTCCATTCTCATCCATCAGCCGCGCAGGCTTGCCGTTGGCGCCGGCACCATTTCTCAGGTCGGCGCCTGGGCCGTCAAAACCGCTTCGACCCTGGTGATCGCCACGCCGCTGACCGCGAAATTTGCCGACCGGCTGCAATTGCAGGGTCCTTTCACTGTCTTTGACGCCATTCCCGGCGAACCGGACACAGGGACGCTCGATGCAGCACTGGCCGCAGCGCGCGCCGCCAAACCCGATCTCGTCATCGGCCTCGGCGGTGGCTCGGTGATGGATGTGGCGAAACTCGTCGCCGCACTCTGGAATTCCAGCCAGACGCTTGAGGATGTGGCAGGACCGAACAGGGTCGCAGGGCGCGACACCAGGCTCGTCCAGATCGCCACCACCGCCGGAACCGGCTCGGAAGCCGGGATTCGCTCGCTCATCACCGATCCCGTCAAGGGCAGCAAGGTCGCGGTCGAAAGCCCTCATCTGATTGCCGATTTCGCGGTGCTCGATCCGGAACTCACGTATTCCGTGCCATCAGCTGTGACAGCGGCGACGGGGGTGGATGCCATGGCGCATTGCGTGGAGGCTTTCACCAATCGCAAGGCCCATCCGATGATCGACGGTTTTGCCCGCATGGGCTTTTCGCTGGTGGGCAAATATCTGGCGCGCGCCGTTCGCGACGGCGCTGATACCGAAGCCCGCGAAGGAATGATGCTCGCCTCCTACTATGGCGGCATCTGCCTTGGCCCGGTCAATACGGCGGCGGGTCACGCCATCGCCTATCCGCTCGGCACGCTTCTCAACCTGCCGCACGGGTTGGCAAACGCTATCGTCTTCCCGCATGTTCTGGCTTTCAACCAGCACGCCGTTTCGGCAAAGACGGCGGAGGTGGCCGGAGCGCTTGGGCTTCGCGAGCATCTTTCATCCGATGATCTTCGCAAGGCAGCGACAGATTTCTGCGCCGGCCTCGGCATTGAAATGTCCCTTGCGCGGCACGGGGCAAGCGAAACCGACCTTCCCCGTTATGCGCAAGACGCTCACGCAATCCGCCGGCTGATGGACAACAATCCCGTCGATATGAGCCTTGATGACGTGCTCGGCATTTACCGCCGCGCTTTCTAATCGAAAGTCCGGTGCGCTATCGCGCGCACCGGCTCGCCGTCACTTCCCTCAATCCGTATGCGAAGACTCGAAGAGGCGGTCACGTGATCCCGTCAGATGGTCGTGCATCAGCCGCCGCGCGGCCTCGGCATCTCCTTCGGCAATCGCCACCGCAATCGCCTCGTGCTCGGCAAACACGCGGGTAAGGCCGGATGCCTCGCGCTTCACCGACATGCCGTGAAACTTCATTCCCACCGCAATGTGGTCCTTGAGAGCCTCCATCGCAGTGGAGAAATAGCTATTCCGTGCCGCCCGCGCGATGGCAAGGTGGAACTGATAATCGGCATCCTCACGGTGGGACTGGCGATTGGTGGCGTCCCGCATCAGCTCGAGCGCCTTTTTGATTGCGACGAGCCTCTCGCCATCATGCCGCAAGGCCGCCGCCGCCGCAGCTGCCGGCTCCAGAGTCAGCCTGAATTCATAACAGTTCAGCAGGTCAGCGACATTTTCGAGCTGGCCGAAGCCCAGCGGCTCGCGCAGGCCGAATGCCCGCACATAGCTGCCGGAACCCCTTCGCGAATAGATGAACCCCTGTTCGCGCAGCCGCCGAAGCGCCTCGCGGACCACCGGTCGCGACACTTCGAATTCCATGGCGAGTTCATGTTCGGTCGGAAGCCGTTCATCCGGCTTGTAGGCGCCGGATTTGATCGCCCGGTGCATTCTCTCGAAAATAATGTCCGGAAGTGCCTTGCGCGCCGTTTCTTTCATCAGCCCCATCTGGTCAGCTTTCTCCAGCGTCATTTTCGCCAAGCATCATTTTCGCAATCCGTTTCAACGTGTCAGCTTGCCCAAAACCACCTGACTTCGCAATGATACATTGGTCGCCGGACCAGCCGACACCAAGACCGGGCAGGCACTCGCCGGCAAGGCGCAGACGCGATACCCCCATGGCAAGCAGCACCGCTTCGGCCGTGGCGCCGCCGGACAAAAGCAACGTGTCGGTCCCGGTGGTGAAAAGCGGCACGACGCCATACGCCAGCTGGTCTGAAACCTCGAGCGGGGAAAGATCTTCCGCCCCTTGCGTCGCGTAAACGAGCGTCAGGCTGGAACGAGCATGCGCGTGAAACGGCACGACGCCATTGGGTGCATCGGTGACCGATACCAACCCCGTTCCTTTAAGGATTTCAATTTGTTCAACGGTGATCGGGTCGCGCGAACCTATGACGAAAAGCCCCTTACCCGCGGGAATAGATGCCGCTTCGGGCACCGCCTGCGCTGTCATCATTTCGGCCAGCGCCTCGGCCAGCCCTCGCGCGCCCACCAGAAGATCAACCCCGTTTGCGCGCCCGGCAAGCAAAGCCTCCCTGATGTCCGCATGCGATAGGGTGTCTGGTATTGCGCAGCGGCTGGCGTGACCGCCCAGTCTTTCATGAACCGAAATCGTGCCGTCAACGCCAAAGCCGGACACGGAACCGTCTACGACGATGCGTCCAAAATCCGGAATGGCTGGCGCTACAAGCGCATGCCGATAGGAAACAGCATCCATTTCGGCGGCGATATGTCCTTTCAGGCGGGAATCGATCTTCTTGAACAGAACTGTATCGGCCGGAACCAGTGCCATCAGTTCCTGCGTGCGGCGGCGGGCTTCATCCGCCTTGCCATCCCGACAACCCAGATTGACGCTGAGGACGGCCGGCGCATCGGCCACCGCTGCACGGACGCCGTCAAGACCAATCGCAACTTCAGTCGAAAGCCCACGCCCGGCGAAGGGGGCGGCCGCATCAAGCGCACCGGTCAGGTCATCGGAAAAAATCAACAGCACGGGCGAAACCTTAAGAAAAGTTGTAATGTTTTCCTTCGATAAATTTATTTATAATCAATAGATAAATGGATGTGAATAACAAAAACAACACGACAGCTCGATTAGCCGCACCGACACATGTCGTCGTCATCGGCGAAAGACGGCAGGGAGAGGTTGATCACTAGACGAACCGGAAAGGCAGGCCTGAGATGAGCGCTTTGACAAAGCGCTTCTTCTGAAAGCGGCCGTTCAGCGAAACGCGCGGCAACAGCATCGGCTTTTCAAGGCTATCGGCCCCAAGAATACCGGCCTGCGTGGTAACAGCTACGGGAAATCCCGCATCAAACACCGCTTTCGCCTCGCGTTCTCCCACGGCCTTTATCCAGCCATAGGGATAGGAAAAGGACCTCGGTCGACGGCCGACATAGGTCTCCACCCGTCTTGTCGATTCCTCGATTTCGTATGCCAGACGCGCCGCATCGATCTTGCGCATGTTCACATGCATCATGGTATGCGCGCCGAGATGGACCAGGGGATCGCTCGACAGCGCCTTGAGTTCGGCCGCATCCATGACGAGTTTTTCCACGATCGCGATCGGATCGATACCATGTTGCCCCGCGACACGGTCGATCCTCTCCACCGCCTCGTCCTCCGCGAATATCTGGACGAAGTTTTCCAGACGCGCAAAGG
The DNA here is from genome assembly GCF_007828365.1 of Rhizobium sp. SJZ105. Lineage (NCBI taxonomy): Bacteria > Pseudomonadati > Pseudomonadota > Alphaproteobacteria > Hyphomicrobiales > Rhizobiaceae > Rhizobium > Rhizobium sp. SJZ105. The sequence continues at coordinate 93,302 of NZ_VIUP01000007.1, read as the reverse complement.
CTTCCGCTTTTTGTGGAAGGCTGCCGGATTTAATCTGCTCCGGCCCTGTCCCGAAATCGAATTCAAAGGACGTGGCTTTCTGCGTCAGCGTGGCAGTGGTTTCCCACCACACGCTACGCGTCCGCTCCACAAAACCCGGCGTGATGAAAATCGTATAGGGAACAGCATATTTCCGGAAAATCGGTGCAGCATATTCGGCATTGTTGCGATAGCCGTCATCAAGCGTGAAAGCGCAGAACGACCGTTTCTCGGAACTATCGGCGAGCAGGCCCGGCAGATCGTGCAGATGAACGGGAACGAGACCACATTCGAGCGCCGCCTCTATCGCCTCTTCCAGAAATTGTGGCGTGATCGACAAGTGTGCATTCGGCGCAAAAGCTGACGCTTCCTCGTCCGGACGAACATGGTGGAGCGTGAAGATCACGCCACGCCCGGCAAGAGCCGGAAAAGCCGCACGAACCGCCGGCAGGGAAGCTATCTCCAGCCCCGCCCTTATGACCCCATATTTCAGAGAGCGTTTTACCGACCGCAAAAACACCATTACCGATTACCGCAACTTCAAACCGGGCAGAACCCGTTTTTTGATGACTCTCCAGACCGTGAGGGGCAGGTCGATAAGGCCCGGCAAAGGATCGTTCGCCGCAAAAGCCGCCCAGCTGCGGATTGTGCGCAGAGAGGCGACATAGTCCCCAATTCCCGCCTGTCCCCGTCGATTCAACGTCAATGCGGCAATGGCATCACGGACAAGATAGGACCATGACACACCTTGCCGCGCATCTAGCATCTGGCCGCGCGGCATGTCGTTGGCAACCTGCCACAGCAGCGCGCCGAGATCGATGCCGGCCGCTGAACACAGGCCAAACCACGACCATGGGCGAGGATTAACATCGAGAAGTTTCAGCGATCCATCCCTGCCATCCCGCTTGAACTCCACCTCGACCAACCCGCTGTGACCGGCCGATTTCAATATCTTCCTTGCCGCATCGATCGCTTGAGGGTTGTCGACAACCTCGACACAGGTGCTGGTGTAACCAAAATCGACGGGATACTGACGCAGGCGTCGGGCGGTGAATTCTGCAACAGGCTCGCCATCGCGCCAGAGCGCCGCATAGGAAAACTGGCTTTCTCCCCCGCCGGGAATGAGCTCCTGCACGACGACATTGCCCGCGCCGATCTCGCCGCTCGCAGCGGCAAAAGCGGCTTTCAGCGCCTGCCTGTCATCGGCGCGGATAACCTTCGCCCGGGAAATCGCGGTATCGCCCCCGCCCATATTCGGCTTCAGGATAACGGGAAACGTCACGTCCAGCGCATCGGCGTCATCGGACGAGGTCATGGCATAGGTCCGGGGGAAGCTGACACCGAGTTCCGCCGCGCGTTTGTAGAGCAGCGGTTTCTCGCACAACCATTGAAGGGAGGACCAATCAGGCAGGACGATTTTGTAAAGGGCGGAAAGCTCGTCGCGATGTTGTGAAACGAGCTGAACCTCGCCATCCCCTGATGGCACCAGAAGACACCCTTTCAGATGATGCTTCTCTGCCATATCGCGTAAAAACGCCATCGCCCCTGCATCATGAGGACCGGACCAGCGGATCGTGTTCTTCACGAAACGCGACCAGCCCGGCAGCGGTGAATCATGGGTGATATAGTGCACAGGCACATCAAGGGCGCCAAGGCTGCGGGCAAGGGCAAGCGTGCCGTGAGCGCCACCAACAATAACAACACCTGGAATGGTCACAGCCTGATCCCCGCCCTATTCCATACCTTGATCGCAAAAATTGATAAATAAATTGGATATTTCTAAAGTATTGCGCGTTCGGAGATCGAATTGGCGGAGCCGAAGAGCCTCATGCTCTTTCGGCTGCCTGCGAACGGTTGGAAGTTTGCTTCGAAGGCAAGCGCCTTACGCCTCTTTGCGCACAGGGCGCGGCTCGCCTTTGTCATCCACCGCTACCATGATGAAGACGGCCTCCGTAACCTTTTCCCGGGAATCCTGATAGTGCCTGCGGGTCCAGGCCTCGATCTTGAGCGTGACGGAGGTGCGCCCAACCTTTTCGATCCTGGTATAGACACACAATGTATCGCCGATCTTGACCGGTTTCTTGAAGACGATTTCATGAACCGCCACTGTGACGGTACGCCCGCCTGCCACATCATTGGCGCGGACGAAGGCGGCAAGGTCCATCTGCGACATCACCCAACCGCCGAAAATGTCGCCGGCCGGATTGGCGTCAGCCGGCATGGCAAGCGTTCTGAGCGTGAGTTCCATATCGGCGGGCGGTTGCTGTTCCATATCAAATTCCTTTCAAGAACCTCCCGCCGCCGGATTTAAACAACCGCGCCCCCTCAGCCAATAGCCGATTTTTCGCGGCAGCCCTTCCAAAACAGCAAGGAATCACGAAGCCATCGTAAGCTTCGGTTAACCATGATGCGGCACGATTCCAAAAAACCGCGAGGGCGTGCGAATGGCCTATGACTGGAGTGGAAACAATAAGATACAGCAGCGCTACGACCGTATCATTCTCGCGGTTGCCAGCGTCATTGCCATCAGCCTGGCGACCGGCACCTTTGTTCTGCGCTCGCAGATGGAGCCGGACGGCACCATAAGCCTAGCCAAACAGCAACGGCTGGACCTCGAAAAATGGCATTTGCGGCTTTGATCCGCACTGTGAGATCAACAGCAGCATAACCCGGCGGCTTATTTTGGAGCGATATCCGGCTTTACGGTATTTTCCTTCATGGGGGCATGGTCCAGATGGGCCAAAGCCGGGGTAAGAACCGACAAAAATGTCTCTGATCTGCCGATATAGATAATCGCTACGCCGTCGATCCCATTCAAAACCTCCGCCAGCGTATCCTGTGTCTGTTTTTCCAGCCCTTCCAGCAAATCGTCGATGACGATGAATTTCGGCTTCAACAACAGGGCATTGGCGATCCTAATGCTGGCCTGTTCATCCGAATCCAGCTTCTTGTCCCAGCGAATGTGTTCATCAAGCCGGGGCGCCATTTCACCGAGACCGCACGCGGTCAGCGCCGCGACATAGTCTGCCTCCACAAACCGCTGGGGCGCGCGCGGATAGGCCAGAATTTCGCGCAGCGTTCCTGTTGGCAAATAGCCGTGCTGGGCAATGAAAAGCGTGTCGGACTGTTCGGGCATTTCTATCCTGCCCTGCCCCCATGGCCACAGGCCGGCCATGGCGGCAAACAGCAGCCGCCGGTTCACGCCCTGTTCGCCATTGATCATCAGACGATCACCCCGCCCGATTTCAACCTCGGCCTCACGCAGCCGGAAACCCCGCTCCAGATCCTGTCCGCCCGCATCGCGGCAGATAGTCACCGACCGAAGGCGGATTTTTTCGTTGTCGGCACTCCGTTGAAGATCGATTGCGAGGCCGTGCTGTTCAACGCTATCCATCTGGATCAGAGCGTTGCGAAACACCGAAACACGCTGCAACGTCGCCTTCCAGCTGGCAATCGGCCCGAAATTGTCGATATACCAGCGAAGTGCGGTATTGACCTGGTTGAAGGCGCCGACGGCCATCATCAGCCCGCCGAAGGTGAGGTTGCCGGAAAAATAGACCGGCGCTGCAATAAGAATGGGCGCCACAACCGCCAACCAGCCGTAGCCCGACGACACCCAGGTCAGATGCGTCATTGCTAAAGCGAGCCCGCGGATTACGCCGAGCACGGCATCGATATCAACGCCGATCCGCCGCCGCTCGTTTTTTTCACCACGCGCAAGCGCAATCGCCGCCAGATTTTCGCTGGCCCGCATCAGGGAAAAGCGTAGTTCGGCCTCTTTTGAATAACGTTCAGCATTCAGGCCGACCAGACGATAGCCGACAAGGTTGCTGAGCAGGGACGCCGAGCCCGCATAAAGGATCGCCGCCCAGACCATGTATCCGGGAATCGCAACCGGATCGCCGTTGATCGTGATGGAAAAGCCTGCCGACAATGTCCACAGAACGCCGATGAAGCTGATGAGCAGGATCGTCGCATTCACAAGGCCGATGGAAAGCGCCGTGCTGCTTTCCGCAAGGTTGCGGACATCGTCGTGCAAACGCTGGTCCGGATTGATCGCAATCGTGCCGAAACCGGCAAGGCGGGCGGCGCGCCCCGGTTTCAGCCACTGGTCCACCATATCCTTGGCAAGACCCTCGCGCATGTTCAGCGCCGTCATCTGGTTAAGCCAGGTCTGAATGACATTGAGAAGCAACAACAGCCCAGCAATGATCGCGAAGACTTCGAGCTGATGGAGGAAGGCGTCAAGATCGCGCCGCTCCAGCGCATTGTAAAACGGCGCGTTCCACTCATTGAGCCTGATCTGCCCGTAAGCGGTGAGCAATATCACCGTGAGCAGGGCAATCGACAGCAATATCAGCCGGTTGCGAACCGGCGACGTCCAGAAGGCATTGCCCATCATGCGTAGTTGCGAACGAAAATCGAGATCGAAGCCCGAAAGGTTCGCCGCACTCTTGCGCTGATCGTCGGTCACCGTTGTTGCCATTCATTCCATTCCGAAACGTCAGTCGGCAAGGAAAGCGGTTTGCGATGCTGCACCTTGCGATGCCCAGCAATAACACGCCGTTCAACCTTGTCCACAACCGCGGAGAAATCCCCAGGGAGACAATTAAAAAGCCGCGGCAATTCTTCGCGCCGGCAAACATCGGCGCCTCGGCCAACAATGCGGGTGCCTCCGGAAATGATCCTTGCTTTCTTTTCCTGCATTGCACAAAATCCAAATAATTTCAGAGGGGCGGACAAACCGCATAAACCGGAAAACCGGGCAAGGCAGATTAATGGCGATCAAAGCGAGCATCTATCATCTGACGCATTATAAATACGACAATCCGGTTCGCCTTGGACCGCAAATCATAAGATTGAAGCCCGCCTCGCACTCCAGAACCCATGTCATCAGCCATTCTCTCAAGGTTTCGCCGTCAAATCATTTCGTGAACCTTCAACAGGACCCATACGGCAATTATCTCGCCCGGTTCGTTTTTCCCGAGCCGGCGACGGAATTCAAGATCGAGGTCGATCTTGTCGCCGATATGACGGTTTACAATCCGTTCGATTTCTTCGTTGAGGAAGAGGCGACCAAGTGGCCGTTCGATTATCCGCAGGAGCTGCGGGAAGATCTGTCCATCTACATGAAACCGGAACCGACCGGCCCCCTGCTTTCCGCCTTCATGGCCACCGTGGACCACACACCCGGACAGCCGACGGTGGATATGGTCGTCGGCCTCAACGCCCGTCTGCAGCAGGAAATCGGTTACGTCATCCGCATGGAACCGGGTGTTCAGACGCCGGAAGAAACGCTGGCTTCCGGCAAGGGTTCATGCCGCGACACCAGCTGGCTGTTCGTCCAGATCTTGAGACATCTCGGCCTTGCCGCACGTTTCGTGTCGGGATACCTCATCCAGCTGACACCGGATCTCAAGGCATTGGATGGCCCGTCAGGGACAGAGGTCGATTTCACCGATCTGCATGCCTGGGCCGAGGTCTATATGCCGGGCGCCGGCTGGGTCGGTCTCGACCCCACTTCGGGGCTTTTGACCGGCGAGAGCCATATTCCGCTGGCGGCAACGCCGCATTTCCGCAATGCCGCGCCGATTTCCGGCGGTTATTTCGGCGAGGCCAATACGGAATTCGCTTTCGACATGCAGGTTCGGCGCGTTGCCGAGACCCCGCGCATCACCAAACCCTTCTCCGATGAGAGCTGGGAGAGCCTCAATGCACTCGGCGAAAAGGTCGATCAGGTTCTGAACGCCCATGACGTCAGGCTGACCATGGGCGGCGAGCCGACCTTCGTTTCCATCGACGATTTCGAATCCGAGGAATGGAACACCGGCGCGGTTGGACCGACGAAACGCGAAAAAGCGGACGTGTTGATCCGCCGCCTGCGCGAACGTTTCGCGCCCGGCGGCTTCCTGCACTACGGGCAGGGAAAATGGTATCCGGGCGAAAGCCTGCCGCGTTGGACATTTTCACTCTACTGGCGAAAGGACGGTCTGCCGATCTGGCAGAACCCTGCGCTGATTGCCGAAGAAGGCGCAAATACCGGTGTTGCGGCCGACGACGCGCAAAAGCTACTGAGCGGTATCGCCACTCATCTCGGTGTGGAGCCCGATCTGGTGCTTCCGGCCTATGAGGATCCGGCCGAATGGATCATCAAGGAAGGTAGTCTTCCCGAAAATGTCGATCCGTCCAACTCGAAACTGAAAGACCCGGAAGAACGCAATCGCCTTGCCCGCGTGTTCGAACGCGGGCTGACGACACCGACGGGTTATATTCTTCCGGTGCAGGCGTGGAACGCCAAGCCCACCACAGACAAACGCTGGGTCAGCGAGAAATGGAAAACACGGCGCGGCAAGATTTTCCTCGTTCCGGGTGATAGCCCGGTAGGTTACCGCCTGCCGCTTGGCACCCTGCCCCATGTGCCGCCATCCGCCTATCCTTATATCCATGAAGCTGACCCTTCGATCCCGCGAGGGCCGCTTCCCGAGAAATTCCAGCCCTCCGGACGCACCATGCCGGAAGCGTCTTTCCATGCGGATGAGGCATCCGGCCAGGAACGCATCGAGCAGACGCTTGGTGAAATCGGCGGCGCGGTGCGCACAGCCATGTCGGTGGAACCGCGCGATGGACGGCTCTGCGTCTTCATGCCGCCTGTCGAACGCATCGAGGATTATCTGGAACTGGTCGCAGCGGCAGAAGCGGCAGCGGCCGAGCTCGGGCTGCCCGTCCATATCGAAGGTTATGCTCCACCACATGACGAGCGTATCAATGTCATCCGTGTAGCGCCCGATCCCGGCGTCATCGAGGTCAACATCCACCCGGCCGCAAGCTGGAAGGATTGTGTCGACATCACCACGGCGGTCTATGAAGAGGCGCGACAGACGCGTCTGGGCGCTGACAAATTCATGATCGATGGTCGTCACACCGGCACCGGTGGTGGCAACCATGTGGTCGTGGGCGGGGCCAACCCGAATGACAGCCCTTTCCTGCGCCGTCCCGACCTTCTGAAAAGCCTTGTCTTGCACTGGCAGCGGCACCCGTCGCTTTCCTACCTGTTCTCCGGCCTGTTCATCGGACCGACGAGTCAGGCGCCCCGCATCGACGAAGCCCGCCACGACAGTCTTTACGAACTGGAGATCGCGCTGGCGCAGGTGCCTGCCCCTGGCCAGGGTGCGCCGCCGCTGCCATGGCTGGTCGACCGCCTGTTCCGCAACCTCCTGACGGATGTGACGGGCAACACCCACCGCGCCGAAATCTGCATCGACAAGCTGTTTTCTCCCGATGGGCCGACCGGCCGCCTTGGCCTTGTGGAGTTCCGCGGCTTCGAAATGCCGCCGAATGCCCGCATGTCGCTCGCCCAGCAATTGCTGGTGCGCGCCCTCATCGCCCGTTTCTGGAAAAACCCCGCCGCCGGCAAATTCGTGCGCTGGGGCACGGCACTTGCAGACCGATTCATGCTGCCGCACTACATCTGGGCGGACTTTATGGACGTGCTCGGAGACCTGAGGGAAAATGGCTTCGACCTGAAGCCGGAATGGTTCACAGCCCAGCAGGAATTCCGTTTCCCCTTCTTCGGTGAGGTGGAATACGAAGGCGCGAAGCTGGAATTGCGCCAGGCTCTGGAGCCCTGGCATGTTATGGGTGAACAGGGTGCCATCGGCGGAACCGTGCGTTTTGTCGACAGCTCCGTCGAGCGTATGCAGGTCCGCCTCGAAACCTCCAACCCTGCGCGCTATACCGTGGCGTGCAACGGTCGCGCCGTTCCGCTAACTCCAACGGAAAACCGAAGCGTTGCGGTCGCCGGTGTTCGTTTCAAGGCGTGGCAGCCCTCTTCCGGCCTGCATCCCGTTCTGCCGGTCAATTCGCCCTTGACCTTTGACATTTATGATACATGGTCGGGACGATCGATCGGCGGATGCATCTACCATGTTGCTCATCCGGGTGGTCGCAATTACGAGACCTTTCCCGTCAACGGCAACGAGGCCGAGGCACGCCGCCTTGCCCGTTTCGAACCATGGGGACATACGGCCGGGCAATATCCGTTGATGGCGGAAACCGTGTCGCCAGAATTTCCGCTGACGCTCGATCTGCGCCGGCCATACGGAGTGTAAATTGTCCAAAGCCCCGGCCACGGAACGCAAGACGGAAACGAGCGCGCAATCGCGCGGGCTTGACTACTCCACCTTGCCCGGCGTGGCCGATGAGATGCTCGATACCAACGGCAAGGTCAGACCGGTCTGGAAAACCCTGCTCGGTGCCCTGTCGCGCATGTCGGAACGCGAACTGCATGAGCGCTTTGCCCGCACCGACCGCTATCTGCGCGATGCGGGCGTGTTTTACCGCGATTACAGCAAGGGCAGCAGCGAAAGAAACTGGCCGATCTCCCATATCCCGGTGCTGATCGACGACAAGGAATGGACGGTTCTTTCCGAAGGGCTTAAACAGCGCGCCAATCTTCTGGAAGCCATGGTCGCCGATTTTTACGGCGAAAACCGGCTGGTGAAGGAAGGTTACGTACCGCCGGCACTGATCGCCTCCAATCCGGAATATCTGCGGCCGATGGTCGGCGTAAAACCGGCAAGCGGCCATTATCTGCATTTCTGCTCGTTCGAGATTGGACGTGGACCTGATGGCAACTGGTGGGTACTTGCCGACAGGACACAGGCGCCCTCCGGCGCAGGTTTTGCGCTGGAAAACCGGGTGGCGACCACACGCGCGCTTTCCGACATCTATGCCGAAACCCATGTTCACCGTCTCGCTTCATTTTTCGGCGCTTTCCGCGACACCTTGCAGTCGCACAGAAAACATCCGGATGACCGCATCGCGGTGCTGACGCCCGGCCCCGCAAACGAGACCTATTTCGAACACGCCTATATCGCCCGCTATCTCGGCTTCATGCTGCTAGAGGGTGAGGATCTGACCGTGGTCAACGGCCGCGTGATGGTAAGGACCGTGGCCGGACTGAAACCGATCGGCGTGCTTTGGCGGCGCCTCGATGCCTCCTATTCCGATCCGCTGGAACTGAACCAGCAATCCCACATCGGTACGCCCGGCATGGTGCAGGCGCTGCGCAATGAGGCACTGACAATCGTCAACGCGCTCGGCACCGGCATTCTCGAAACACGGGCCCTGCTGTCCTTCATGCCGCGCGTCTGTCGCCACCTGCTTGGCGAAGACCTGAAACTGCCGTCCATCGCGACCTGGTGGTGCGGACAGGAATCCGAGCGCCGCCACGTTGCCGGCAATATCGAAGGCATGGTCATAGGCCCGGCCTATTCCCGGCTGCCCTTCTTCGAAGACAACGGTCAGTCCGTGCTCGGCTCGTCCTTACGCGAAACGGCGAAGGAATCGATCAGCGACTGGCTCGCTTCCGATGGCCACAGGCTTGTCGGCCAAGAGGTGGTGACGCTTTCCACCACGCCGGCCTATATCGACAACAAGCTCGTGCCGCGCCCGATGAGCCTTCGCGTTTTTGCCGCCCGCACCCAGGATGGCTGGCAGATCATGCCGGGCGGCTTTGCGCGGATCGGCAGCAGCAACGATGTATCCGCCATCGCCATGCAATCAGGCGGCAGTGCCGCGGATGTCTGGATCGTCAGCGACAAGCCGGTGGAACGCACTACGCTTTTACCGGCGGAAGAAAGCTTCACCCGCAACATGCCGGGTAGCCTGCCGAGCCGTGCGGCGGACAATCTCTTCTGGCTCGGCCGCTATATCGAACGTTCGGAAGGCGCATTGCGCATCTTGCGCGCCTGGCACGGACGTTATGCCGAATCCGCCGACCCACGTCAGCCCTTGCTTGCGCATGTGACGCGTTATCTCGAAGCGCTGGATGTGGAAATGAACGATGCCGTGCCGGAAAGCCTGCTGAACAACATCAACAGCGCGCTCTATTCCGCCAGCAACATCCGAGACCGTTTTTCGCCGGACGGATGGCTTGCGCTGAATGACCTTGCCAAGACTGCCCGTCGGTTCCACGCAAAGGTTTCGCCGGGCGACGACGCGACCCATGCCATGACGATCCTCCTTCGCAAGCTTGCAGGCTTCGCCGGTCTCGTGCACGAAAACATGTATCGTTTCACCGGCTGGCGTTTCCTGTCGATCGGCCGCTATCTCGAGCGTGGCCTGCATATGACAAGGCTTCTCGGCCATATGACCGGACCGGATGCGCCAGATGGATCCTATGACATGCTGCTCGAAATCGGTGACAGCGTCATGACCCATCGCCGCCGATACAATGTCAGCACGGCGGGTCTGACCGTCACCGATCTTCTGGCGCTCGATCCGCTCAACCCACGGTCCATCCTGTTTCAGCTGAACGAGATTCGTACTGAGGTGGAGCAGCTGCCGAACGCCTTTACGAACGGCCAGATGTCGCCCTTTTACCGCGAGGCAATGCGGCTGCATTCCGGCCTTGCCGTCATGACGCCGGAAAACATGAACGGCGCGATCTACCGCCAGCTCGAAACGGACATGGAACATCTCTCCGATGTTCTGGCCCAGACATATCTCGGATAACCCGATGCTTTATGACCTTTCCCTGCATATGGGTTACACCTACGACACGCCGGCCCATGGCGCGCGCCACATCATCCGAGTGCTGCCCCTGTCGATCCCGGGCCGTCAGCGCTTCATCGCCGGCACCATCGATGTTTCGCCGGTGCCGGAAGAACGGGCGGTCTTTGAGGATTTCTTTCATCAATCGGCCACCTCAGTGCATCTGCGCGCACCGCACGAAAAGCTGGATATCCGCATGCAGGCGCGTGTGATGGTGGAGGCACCTGCGCTGACGGCAGATTTTTCACCCGAGCTTTCACGCCTGCCGCAAGACCTTGCAGACGTCTGGTCGGTCGACTTCCAGTCACCGCATCACTTCATCGGCGCCAGCCCGAGACTAGGGACGGATACGGCGATATCGGCCTATGCGCGGGAATTGCTGAAGCCCGGAATGACCATTCGCGAAATCGCACTCTCGATGTGCAAACGCATACACAAGGACTTCACCTATGACGGTGAAGCGACGACTGTCGATACGACACCGTCGGAAGCCTTCAAGCTGAAACGCGGCGTATGCCAGGACTTTTCGCATATCATGATCATGGCGCTGCGCAGCCTCGGCATTCCCGCCGGTTACGTCAGCGGCTTCCTGCGCACCATCCCCCCGCCGGGCAAGGAACGTCTGGAAGGTGCCGATGCGATGCATGCCTGGGTTCGCGTATGGTGCGGTGAGGCCGCCGGTTATCTGGAGCTCGACCCCACCAACGATATCGTTGCCGGCAGCGACCATATCGTCGTTGGCTATGGCCGGGACTATTCCGATGTCGCGCCGGTGATCGGCGTATTGAAGAGCTACGGCAACCAGCAGATCAAACAGGCCGTCGACGTCATTCCCGTCCAGTAATGATACATTACGTGTTATTATGAGCATACTCGAATTAATACTTGAAAAACTGCACCAATTTGAACGACATATAAAATTTAACCGTCTACATTAGTGGATTCTACATCGTTTGCGGGTTTCCTGCGCTCAGTCTAATGTTCTAATTAGTGAGCCCGTTATGATCTCCTCCGCATATCAAAAAATGACGCGCCGTTTCCTTGCCGATACGGGCGGCAATTTTGGCATGATGACGGCAATATTGCTGCCGGTGCTGCTTGGTTTTGCCGGCGCCGGCATGGAGCTGGCGAATGTGATGCAGGTGAAAGCGGACCTGCAGAACACGGCGGATTCGGCGGCTCTCGCGGCCGCGACCGAGGCCCGCTTGAAAGAAGGCGCTCTGACGGACGAACAAATCAAGGAAATCGCCAAGGCCTTCATCGCCAGCCAGATGGAAAAGACCCTGACCGAGGAGGAGAAGAAGGCGCTCGAGAAAAACTCTCCAGTCAATATTGGCACAACGGACGATGCGCGCGGCAAGACCTACACCATCCAGACCACGATAAACTACCAGATGCAGCTTAATCCGCTCTTGGGGTTCTTCGGGGCGAAAACACTCGATCTTGCCGCGACAGGCACCGCGGTAAGCACTGTCAACAAGGGCGCGCCGATCTCCATGTATCTGGTGCTCGACCGCTCGGGTTCGATGTCCTTCAAGACCGATACGCTCAACACCAAGAAAACGTCGTGCCAGAACTACACGGTCGATAACTGGGGGAGTTATCCCAATCTCAAAAATACATCGCCCTGCTACGTCAACAAGGCTACTTCGCTAAAAACCGCGGTCGGCTATCTCGTCGCGACGTTGAACAAGGCCGATCCCACTTATACCGCCAACGGCGGTTCCGAACTGGTTCGAACAGGAGCCTCGGTCTATACGCATGAGACCTACGCGGCCCAGCCTATCACTTGGGGTACTAGCAGCGTTGCCACCTATGTCGACAAACAGATCCCGGAGTTTCCGTCTGGCGGTACGGATGCCCGCAGCAGTCTGAATGCCGCATACAACGCCCTTAAAAAAGCGAATATCGTTGAAGCGAAAGAACACAAGGACAAGAAAAGCGAATCCTTCGAGCGATACATCGTTCTCATGACGGATGGCGAAATGACGGGGAACAGCTCCTCCTGGAGTTCCAGCATCGACCAGACTGTGCGCAATACCTGCGATACGGCCAAGAAAGACGGTATCAAGATTTTCAGCGTCGCGTTCATGGCGCCGGACAAGGGCAAGTCGCTGCTGCAACATTGTGCGTCCAGTCTCGACAATTATTACGCGCCTGAAAACATGGAGCAGATCGTTACCGCCTTCGGCGAAATTGCCCGCAAGGCTGCCGGTAGTTTGGCAACGCTGACCAATTAAGGGAAAATCAAGCCAGCATCCCCCGGAAACGACCCCGCTTCCGGGGAGCGATGTTCCCGGGGCGACCTTGCCGGGTTGCATGGCTGGCACGGCGTGCGCGGCAGGTGACAGCGCCGGCGACACATGGCATAGGAGAGCCGCTCCCATTCACAGGCCCCTGTCATGATCCGCATCGAAAATATCAGCAAGTCGAACAGTCACCGCATTCTCTACATCGAGGCCTCCGCTGCGCTCAATCGCGGCGAGAAGATCGGCCTTGTCGGCCCCAACGGTTCTGGCAAGACCACGCTGTTCCGAATGATGACCGGCGAGGAACAGCCCGACGAGGGACAGGTCGTCGTCGAAAAGGGCATGACGGTGGGTTATTTCAACCAGGACGTCGGCGAAATGTCTGGCCGTTCCGCCGTGGCCGAAGTCATGGAAGGCGCCGGCCCGGTCAGCGAAGTCGCGGCCGAACTTCGGCAGCTGGAGGCCGCCATGTCCGATCCCGACCGGATGGACGAAATGGATGCCATCATCGAGCGTTACGGCGAAGTGCAGGCGCGGTATGAAGAACTGGACGGCTACGCGCTGGAGGGCCGCGCGCGCGAGGTTCTGGACGGGTTGAGCTTCAGTCAGGAAATGATGGATGGCGATGTCGCCAAACTTTCCGGCGGCTGGAAGATGCGCGTAGCGCTCGCCCGCATCCTTCTGATGCGCCCGGACGTGATGCTGCTCGACGAACCATCGAACCATCTCGATCTCGAAAGCCTGATCTGGCTCGAAGATTTTCTGAAGAACTACGACGGCGCGCTTTTGATGACCTCGCACGACCGCGAATTCATGAACCGAATCGTTACCAAGATCATCGAAATTGACGCTGGCAACCTCACCACCTATTCCGGCGACTACGGCTTTTACGAACAGCAGCGTGCGCAGAACGAAAAGCAGCAGCAGGCGCAGTTCGAACGCCAGCAGGCGATGCTCGCCAAGGAAATCAAGTTCATCGAGCGCTTCAAGGCGCGTGCCTCGCATGCCTCACAGGTGCAGAGCCGCGTCAAGAAACTCGAAAAGATTGACCGCGTCGAGCCGCCCAAGCGGCGCCAGACGGTCGCTTTCGAATTTGCGCCGGCGCCGAGATCTGGCGAGGATGTCGTCGCGCTGAAGAAAGTGAACAAGGCCTATGGCAGCCGCACGATCTATGGCGAACTTGACTTCATGGTGCGGCGCAAGGAACGCTGGTGCATCATGGGTGTCAATGGTGCCGGAAAATCCACCTTGCTGAAACTCGTGACTGGCACGACCACGCCGGATTCCGGCAACGTCACTCTCGGCGCCAGCGTCAAGCTCGGTTATTTCGCCCAGCACGCCATGGATGTTCTGGACGGCGACAGCACCATTCTGGAATGGCTGGAGGAACGTTTCCCGAAAGCCGGGCAGGCACCGCTGCGCGCCCTTGCCGGCTGCTTCGGTTTTTCCGGTGACGATGTGGAGAAGCGCTGCCGCGTTTTGTCCGGCGGTGAGAAGGCCCGTCTGGTCATGGCTGCCATGCTGTTCGACCCGCCGAATTTCCTCGTGCTGGACGAGCCGACGAACCATCTCGACCTCGACACCAAGGAAATGCTGATCAAGGCCCTGTCGGAATATGAAGGCACGATGCTTTTCGTTTCGCATGACCGCCATTTCCTGGCCGCCCTTTCCAACCGGGTGCTGGAACTGACGCCTGACGGTATCCACCAATTTGGCGGCGGATATACGGAATATGTAGAAAGCACCGGACAGGAAGCGCCGGGCCTGCGCAGCTGAGGCAGCTTAACGGACGTATGAGACGCAGAATTCCCGGGACAGGTTTCATCTTTTAACGTTTGCAGAGCGGATCGGTGGACTAACAAATGCAACTTAAAGACTGCTACAATTTCCACGATTTTCGCCGAATGGCAAAACAGCGTCTTCCCGGACCGATCTTCAACTACATCGACGGTGCTGCCGACGATGAGGTGACGTACCGGAGAAACACGGCCGCCTTCGAGAATTGCGATCTCGTTCCCGACGTGTTGCGGGGCGTGGCCGATGTGGACATGTCTGTCACCGTCATGGGGCAGAAGCTGGCGATGCCGGTCTATTGTTCCCCAACTGCGCTTCAGCGTCTCTTCCACCATCAGGGGGAGCGGGCGGTTGCGGCCGCAGCCGGAAAATTCGGCACGATGTTCGGCGTTTCTTCACTCGGCACCACCAGCCTCGAGGAAGCGCGCCGGATCAGCGGCGGCCCACAGGTCTATCAGTTTTATTTCCACAAGGACCGTGGTCTCAACCGCGATATGATGGCGCGCGCCAAGACTGCGGGTGTGCAGACGATGATGCTGACGGTGGACAGCATCACGGGTGGGAACCGTGAGCGCGACAAGCGCACCGGTTTTGCCATTCCGTTCAAGCTCAATCTTTCTGGCATTGCGCAATTCGCCATCAAGCCGGCCTGGGGGATCAATTATCTGACGCATGAGCGCTTCAGCCTGCCCCAGCTCGACGGCCACATCAAAATGGACGGCGGCGCGCTCTCCATCAGTCGCTATTTCACCGAAATGCTCGACCCATCCATGACGTGGGACGACGTCGCACAGATGGTGCGTGAATGGGGCGGCCCTTTTTGTCTGAAGGGTGTCATGTCCGTGGAGGACGCCAGACGCGCCGTCGATATCGGTTGCAGCGGCATCGTGCTTTCCAATCACGGCGGTCGCCAGCTCGATGGCTCGCGTAGCGCCTTCGACCAACTGGCCGAGATTGTCGACGCAGTCGGTGACCGTATCGATGTCATGATGGATGGCGGGGTTCAGCGCGGAACGCACGTCCTCAAAGCCCTGTCTCTGGGGGCGAAGGCCGTGGGGCTTGGCCGCTATTACCTTTTCCCGCTTGCCGCCGCCGGACAGCCGGGTGTCGAGCGTGCGCTTGAGCTGATGCGCATCGAAATCGAGCGCGGCATGAAGCTGATGGGCTGCACCACCGTCGACCAACTGACACGCCGGAACCTGCGGTTTCGTAACTAGAGCGGTGTCAGTGCGAGGAAATCGAGGCCTGTCGAGCTTATCGACAATATAGTCGGATAATCACCCGTACCGAATGATCCCTTTGATACCACCACAGCGGTTTCGGAAGGTTTTCACGCTATCGGCGCTGCGCAGTGGTGACCTTGGCAAGACTGATCGAATATGATTATGGTTGCATGATGCAACCATAATGGATTTTGGCATGCCCGAAAGACCCTTTCCCATAAACGATATCCGCTCCACCTCGCGTCGGCTCGTGCGCGAACTCGGCTTCATGGGTGGAGACTTTGCCGGCACCGATCTGCCGCCCTCCGCCGTGCACGCCCTGATCGAGATCGAGGCATGCCCACGCATTTCCGCACGCGATCTGGGAAAGATGCTTCGGCTTGAAAAGTCGAGCATCAGCCGCATGCTTCGCAAACTGGTTCTTTCGGGCGATGTTCTGGAAGAAACGGACGAAGAGGATAGTCGTATCAAGCGGTTGCGCCTCGCCGGGCGAGGACAGAAGCGGGTCGAAGCCATCCACACCTTTGCCAACCGACAGGTATCAAACGCACTGTCGCGGCTCGCGCCTGCGGATGGCCAAAAAATCCTTGACGGGCTTCGCCTTTATGCCGACGCGCTGGGAGACCGGGCCGACGCCGCGGCTCCCCCGATCGAAATCGTCAGGGGCTACATGCCCGGCCTTATTGCCCGTATCACGCAAATGCATGCGCTTTATTATGCCCGGACATCAGGCTTCGGCCAGCGCTTCGAATCCGTTGTTGCCGAAGGTCTCGCCTCCTTTTGCAACCGGCTCGAAAACCCGCAAAATGCGATCTGGGTCGCAATGCGTGGAGACGATGTCATCGGCTCCATCGCAATCGACGGTGAAGATCTGGGACCGGGAACCGCGCATCTGCGCTGGTTCATCGTCGATGATGGCGTGCGTGGCGGCGGCGTCGGGCGAAGGCTGTTGGCAACCGCCCTTGCGTTCACGGACGAAAAAGCATTCGCCGAAACCCATCTGTGGACTTTCAACGGACTTTTGGCAGCACGGCATCTTTACGAGGCCCAGGGTTTTACCTGTGCAGAGGAACGTCCCGGCAGCCAGTGGGGAAGCGAGGTTCTGGAACAGCGCTTCGTCAGGCCGCTTCCTGTGGTTGGCGGCGCTGAACGTGAAGCGAACTAAACCCCGTGGCGGCCGATCAAGCCGCCTTGAGAGCCCCCCGATGAGCAAGTGCGCCTGACCCCAGCTCGAACTGGCCGAGCAACCGGTTCAGCGCATCGACCTCGCCTGCAAGATTGTGGCTTGCGGCGGTCATTTCTTCCACCATCGCGGCATTTTTCTGCGTGTCCTGATCCATCTGGTTCACGGCGGTATTGATCTGCTGAAGGCCGGACGACTGCTCTTGCGCGGATTCGACGATCGCGGCGACGTGCTGGTTGATCTCCTGCACTTCGGCGACAATCGCGTCGAGCGCCTTGCCGGTGTCGCCGACGAGATGCACGCCCTCTTCGACCTGCTGGTTCGATTTTGTGATGAGCGACTTGATTTCCTTCGCCGCGCCGGCAGAACGCTGCGCAAGTTCGCGCACCTCCTGCGCCACCACGGCAAAACCCTTGCCCGCCTCGCCGGCTCGCGCCGCTTCCACGCCGGCATTGAGTGCCAGCAAGTTCGTCTGGAAGGCAATCTCGTCGATCACACCGATGATACTGGAAATCTCGTTCGAGGATTTTTCGATCCGCTCCATCGCGATCACGGCCTGACGCACGACTTCGCCCGATCGTTCCGCACCGATGCGCGTGCGGGAAACCAGACGGCCCGCCTCATGCGCACGGTTTGCGGCATCTTTCACGGTTATTGTGATCTCTTCAAGAGCTGCGGCGGTTTCCTCCACGGCAGCAGCCTGCTGTTCCGTCCGCCTTGCCAGATCATCGGAGGCTGCCTTGATTTCATTAGCGCCGGCATCAATACCGGCGGCATTATCTGATACCCGCAGAAGCGCGTTCTGCAACTTCCCGGCAGAAGCGTTAAAATCGTTGCGCACGGCATCGAACCGCTCGACAAAGGGATCGTTGATACGACAGGAAACGTCGCCATCTGCGAGCCTGGCCAACGCCTGAGCCAGACTGTCAACTGCGAAACGGATGCCGCTCGCCTCATCGGCCGCCTTGTGTTCGCGGGCCACCCGCTCCTGTTCGCCAAGAGTTCGGTTGGCTTCCGCTTCCTGCTCCAGCAAGGCTTTTTCACGATTGTTTTCGCGCAAAACGTCAAGCGAGCGGGCAAGATCGCCGATCTCGTCCCTGGTCTCGATATCCTTCAATGTCAGCTGGAGATTTCCCCGGGCGATCTGGGCGGTCTCATCGATGACATTCGTGATGCGGTTGATGAACCGCCGTGCAATAAACCAGCCGGCCATCGCCAGCAGCACCGCCGCCGTTACGATCGTCAGGACGGCGTCACGCATCATTGCATGCAGCTGCGCAAAGACCGTGTCCTCCGGAACCGAGACGATTGCGTACCATTTCATGTCGCCGGTGAGCATGACCGGCAAGGCGACGGCAAGGGAAACCGTGCCGTCCTGTGCCGTCATTTCCAGCTCTTTTCCGGGATTGGCGATCAGTTTATCCCAGCCTGCAGTTTGTGCGCCGCCATCTGCGAGGTTCTTACCCATTATCGTCGCATCGGGATGGCTGATGATCTTGCCGCCGCCGCTCACAAGGCTCATGAAGCCCGTTCCCATCGGCCGGACGGCTGACAACGCCTTGTTCGTTTCCTCCAGCGACAGATCGAGGCCAGCGACGCCCAGAGTTTTACCGTCGACGATGACAGGTTTGGCGACCGAGGTAATCAGAACCTCTTTGCCATCGATTGCGTAAGAATAGGGTTCGATGACGACTGTTTTCTTCAATGTGAAGGGCAACTGATAATAATCGCCTGGACCCGCGGTGGTATAATCCGTCAATGCGGTGTTGCTTATTTTGCCTCCGCTCCGCACCCAATAGGGTACATAACGACCAGTCGCATCATATCCCTCCTTGTTGACGAAGTCCGCATCCTTGCCATCGAAGGCATTGGGCTCCCATCCGGTCCAGAGACCAAGCAAAGCGGGATTGTTCGCCAGCATGTGCCGGATAAGCTGATCGGCCTTGCTCCGATCGGCATCGCCCGACTGCTTCATCGATTCCAGAACCGAGCCGAGGCTATTGACGATGTGAATCATGCCGCCGATATTTTTCTCGGTCGTCAAGGCTTCCGCTTGCGCGATCTGCTGCATACGCTCCATACTGTTGGCCCTCGTATCCTCAAAGGACCGATAAAACAGCACGGCCGAAGCCGCGATCGTTGCAACGACGCCGCATGCGGCGACTGCGAAGATATTACGGCCCGTTGTCGATTTAAACAGCATGTCACATCCCCACAAAAAATCCCGGCCGCGACGGCTGAGGTCGCTGCGCGCAAGCCCAAAATGTCAGCAACCAGACCAGACGATAATATTAGAAAACTATGCTTAAAAATTACTTTAATTCATATTTTTAGCGCAATTAAGAAAACAGAAATAAATTATAAAACCGTAATATTACAGTACAAACAAAATATTACGCGATATCCGAACCTTCCGAAACGCCAGCATATATTGCAAGCTACGAGCAAGCTCATGCGGCACGCATCATTGCGTGCCGCTGATCAGGAAAACCGGGAGCCTTTAATCCTGCAAACGCAGATCACTCCAGAAGCCGCGCAACTGGTCGGTCAATTGTGTGTAGAGGCCGTAGCGCCGCCGATAATGCGGGAGTTGCCCCGCATCCGGCCGATAGGCACTGGCCACGCGGGTCATCGCTGCGACCGCCGCTTCATAGCCGGGATAGAGACCGACCGCCACGGCCGCGCCGATGGCCGCACCAAGCGCGCCGGTCTCGCGGGCCTCCGCGACACGCAGCGGGATTTCAAGAACGTCCGCCATGATCTGCGGCCAATGCTGGCTGCGGGAACCGCCGCCGGACATGCCGGCACTGTCGACCGGCAGCCCCGCTTCCCTGAGAACGCCGATATGGCGGCGGTGTTCGAAACACACACCCTCGAACAGGGCTCTCAGCATGTGGCCTTCGCCATGCCATCCCGCCAGACCATAAAACCCGCCCCGAAATTCCGCGCCCAGTCGCGAGCCGAAGATGAACGGGTGGAAGAACGGATCGTCGGCGCGTTGCGAAACGGAACCGACCAGATCGTTGCAGCGCTCGAAGGCATGGTCACCATGGTCACCGCGAACACGGTGCACGTACCATTCAAGATTGGCCGCAGAGGTGGCGCTGGACTCGATATTGACATAGCGGCCACGTCCAAAGGTCGTGACCATGAAGACATCGGGGCTGATGACCGGTTTATCCGCGAAAACCTGATTAATGCTCCAGGTGCCGGCGATGATAGAAGCCTCCCCGGCGTTGATGACGCCCGACCCCATGGCGCTGGAGACGACATCGAAAAAACCGCCGATAACAGGCGTGCCCTCGGAAAGCCCCGTCAGAGCCGAAGCCTCAGCTGTCACATGGCCGACGATATCCGCCGATTCTACGAGGCGCGGAAAAAAGGCGACGGCATCCTCAAGCCCGTAGAGCGACAGGAGTTCCCGGTCGAGCTTCGCTTCGGGGAAGGCAAGCAACCCCGCACCACTGAGATCGGAAATATCATTGGCAAGACAACCGGTCAGGCGGAAGTTCAGGAAATCCTTGCAGAACAGCACCGTTCCGATCTGGGCATATGTATCGGGCGCATGCCTTTTCACCCAGGCCAGCAGGCTGGGCGTTTGCGCGGGCCAAGGCCGTTGCAGACAACGGTTCTGTAGTTGCGCGCCGCTTTTCCGGTCAAGCTCTACCGCCACATCGGCGGCTCGGCTGTCAAGCGACTGGATACCGATCAGGGGCTGCTGATCCTTGTCCAGCAGGTAGAGACCGTTGCCGTGGCCGGCGCAACCGACGGCGAGGATGCTCCGGGGATCGACGGACGATTTTGCCAGAAGCTGGCGGATCGCCTCGCATCCGTTGCGCCACAACTCCTCCAGATCGCGCTCGACGTAACCGGGCTGCGGAAATGTCGAATGGCCGTCGATGGCGTGTTGCGCGACCTGCCGGCCGGCCGTGTCGAACAGCACCGCCTTGATAACCGTGTTGCCGACATCCAGACCCAATATATGATTTTTATCAGCCACGATTATAGATGTCCCATGCTTCTTCGCTGCCCGCACCCTGATGGATGATAGCCATCAGGGCCGCAACGACGGCCTTGGGGTTGTCATGCTGGTAGATATTGCGTCCATAGACCATCCCGTTCGCACCTTCGGCCACCAGTGCCGCTGATTTCGCCAGCACGTTGCGCAAGTCCTCACGCCCCCCGCCCCGCACCAGAACCGGGCACCGCGCTGCCTCGATGACCTTGTGAAAATCCAGCGGATTGCTGGTGGGATCGGCCTTGATGATATCGGCTCCCATTTCCGAGGCAAGACGCACCAGCGTGACGATCTTTTCAGCATCGCCATCCACCTGGTAACCGCCGCGCACGTCATTGGGCAACATCACCAGCGGTTCGATCATCAGCGGCATGCCGTAACGATGGCAATCGGCGCGCACGCGGCTGATATTCTCGACGCATTGGCGAAACAGTTCCGGCTCGTCCGGCAACATGAACAGGTTCACGACGACGCAGGCGGCGTCCATCTCCAGCGCGCCGATGATCGGATCGTGATAGTTCTGGAGCTGCGACCACATGGTTCTGTGGCGCGTTGAATTATAGGGGTTGCCCATGTCGATGCGCATGACGAGCGCCGGCTTGTCGCGCTGCGGCCTTTGCTGCAATAGGTCCGCCTGTCCGTAGGTCATCTGGATGGCATCGGGAGCTGCTTCGACAAGCCTGTCCACAGTTTGAGCCATATCCTCAAGCCCGACGAGGAAGCTCGGCTCGTTGCAAACCCCGTGATCAATGGCAACGTCCAAGCATCCACCATTGCGGAACAGCCGGTTCATGCGCGCCTTTTTCGAAATCCGCATCATCATGCATTCTCCTTGCATCTGTGTTTAAGCATTGCCGTCGTGACCCCGTAAAAGGTCTCCAGTTCATCAACGAGCCGCTGCCGTTCGTCCGCCGCCTGCTGTGGCGCCCATCCCAGCTCGCGCGCTGCGACGCCAAGGATCGCATCGATCAGATCGGCATCGATGACGCCGGTAATGGCAAGCGTCGTGCGGCGCAGGATGAGATCCGTCAGATGGCGGACATGTTCGCAGCGGATCAGCCAGACCACCTCTGCCGCCGTGATCGGCGGTTTTTCGCAAAGCGGACTGTCATCCGGGCGGCCCCGACAAAAACCCATCAACTCGAAGGCACGTGAACCGTAGGCCGATGCCAGATACTCGGCCCGGTCCCGGTCGATCGAAAATTCCTCCGACAGCAGGGCCGGCAGGCGCACGGCACCGTTGGGGAAGTTCCTGCCGCCGCCGATCGGGCGGTTCATTGTGCCAGTCAGCCGCTTGCGTCCGAGAAAGGCCAGAGCCTCGTCGGTCACCTGTTCGCCAAAGGCTCTGAACGTCGTCCACTTGCCGCCGATCATGCAGAGCTGTGGCGGATCGCCCTCCACGCGGTGGACGAAATGGCTGCGGGATATTCTTCCGGTAAAGGCCGCGTCGCTGCGCGGCAGCGGGCGTATGCCGCTGAAACTGTAGACGATGTCGGAATGGTCGATGGAAATATGCGGAAAGACCTGACGGACCGCATCGAGAATATAATCACGCTCTTCCGGTTCGCATCGCACCCGTTCGGGACGATCGACCTTGATATCTGTCGAACCAGCGAGAACCCGGCCAAGATAGGGAAAGAGGATACAGACACGGTTGTCGGCATTCTCGAAAAAAATCATATGGCCGTTCAAGGCCTTAAAGAGCGCCTCGTTGGCGAGGATCAGATGCGATCCCTTGGTGCCGGAAACGGTCGGTTTCGCCCTCCCCGCAGCCTGTGTGGTCGTTAGCGCTCCAATCGTCTCATCGATCCAGGCGCCCGTCGCATTGACGATGATGCGTGGCCGGACGGGCAAGGTTTCGTCCGTGCCCTCCACCTTAAGACCATAATCACCGCCAGCACGGACAAACTCGGCATAGTTCAGCGCAATGCTTTGCGGCGCATCGGCCCGGGTGTCGATCAGAAGCTCCAGCGCAAGCCGTTCGGGCTGGCTGATCCACGCATCGTAATAGGTGGCCGAATATCTGATGCCTGGCGTCAGGCCCGGCCAGCGTTGCAACGTCTTTCGTGCGTTGCGGAAGGTGTGTCGGGGAAGGATGCGATTTTTGCGGGTGACGAAGTCATAGAGCATGAGGCCCGCCTTGATGGCCAGTGCCCCCCGGCTGGCGGGTTTTCCGCCGGAACCCACAAAGGTCGCAGCCGCGTTGAACAGGCCGCTGAAGGTTGAAAATATCGGGATCGTCGTCGGCAGCGGATGAACCATATGCGGTGCCAGCGTCAGAAGCGCATCACGCTCCCGCAGCGATTCCGCCACAAGGCCGAATTCACCATTTTCGAGATACCGCAGGCCACCGTGGATCATGCGCGAGGGTGCAGCACTGCAACCGGACGAGAAGTCGTTGCGCTCTACCAGAAGCACCCGCAGTCCCTGTAAAGCGAGATCGCGATAGGCGGCGATACCATTGATACCGCCACCGATGACGACGGCGTCGAAATCACCGTCTTGCCGAATGCGGCGTAGAGCGTCCTCGCGAAAACTGGGCATAGGAATACCGTTCGCTGGCTAACAACCAGCGTCCCAATGTTGTTAAACGTTTAAAGCGACGAGAGAGAGGGGTAGCGAAAATTATGCGCTATTCGCCTGAAGCCCCGTCTCAGCTACATGATTTACGCATCGAGCCCCACGAGATGCTCGGCAACGCCGACGCTGATGAGAGCCAGTTCATTTTCCGCGAGGCGCAGGCGGGCCGCAGCAGCGTTTTCAACCGCCTGAGCCGGATCGCGCGCCCCGCACAGCGAGAATGTTATGCCGGGCTGGGCAATCGTCCAGGCAATCACGACCTGCGCAATCGACGCCCCATGCGCTTCGGCCACCGGCTCCAGACGCCGCGTCAGCCGCGCGATCTTCTCGCGGTTTGCCTGGCTGAAACGCGGATTGCCCTTGCGCTGATCATCCCCTGCAAAAACCCGTTCAGGTCCGACCTTGCCGGACAGAAGACCGAGCGCCAGCGACGAGTAGCTCAGGACCGAAACAGCACTCGTGCGGCAAAGCGGCAGAAGTGTCGTCTCGATGTCCCGCCGCACCATTGAATATTCTTCCTGGATGGCATCCAGCGCGCCGGTGGCGATATAGGCTACCAAATCCTCCGGCGAGACGTTGCTCGCGCCGATCGAACGGATCTTGCCTTCGTCCTTCAGGCGCACAAGCGTTTCCACCGTCTCGGCAATCGGCGTCGTCGCATCCTGCCAGTGGGTGACATAGTGGTCGATATAGTCGGTTCCGAGCCGCTTCAGGCTCTCTTCGACCTCATGCCGGATCGAAGCGGCGCCGAGATAACGGTGAACGGGCTTGCCATCCTGGTGGAAGAAATAGGCGCCCTCGTTCACATGCCAGACCAGCCCGCATTTGGTGACCAGCACCACCTTGTCGCGCCGGCCGGCAATCGCCTTGCCGACGATGGTTTCCGCAAGCCCCATGCCATAGGCCGGCGCGGTATCGATCAGGGAAATGCCCGCATCGATGGAGGCCTGGATAGCGGCGATGGATTGCCGCTCGTCGGTGCCGCCCCACATCCAGCCGCCGATGGCCCAAGTGCCCAGCCCCACGGCTGATGCGCTGATACCGCTGCCGCCAATCGTCCGGGTCAATATTGAATTGTCCGTCACGAAGTTTCCCCCTCTTCCTGATCCAGTAAATAGCCGGCGATCGCCTCGTCCACGACGAGCGAGGTCAGATAGCGGCCGGCAAGCGTGGCTGCCACCGGTCCGGCCTTGATGGCCCCGGCCGCCACGCCGATGATGTTCGGGCACCGGGCAAGCTGCCCGGGGTCCAGCGCCACCACGCGCGAGTTGAGATCGATCCGCGCCAGCTGCCCATCCGCCATGGTGAGATGGGCAAGGAATTCCCCGGCAATGCCCGCATCCACCAGCGCCTGCCCGCCACGGGCCGCATCCGGCAGCAGATCGTAATAACCGGAACCGGGCGCCTCCACGGAACCGATGCCAACCAGCGCCACCTGCGCCTGTCGCGCTAAGTCGAACACTTCGCGGATCGAAGCGACATTCATCAGGAGATCACGCTGTTCCTCATCCTCGGCAAATAGCGGCGCATGAATGAGCGACGCGCTGCCGCCGAGCTTTTCCGCCAGTTGCGTGGCCAGATGATTGACATCCGTATAATGCTTGCCCTGCACACCCCCGGTCAGCGGCACTACCCGCACATCGAAACGGCGCTCCGCCTCCAGATTATCGACGACGGCGCTCACCGCCTTGCCGCCGGTAATCGCAATCACGTCGCCGTCGCGGATCGTCTCCAGCAAGTGGTTGGCGGCCACGCGTCCGACCATCTGCAGCGCGGTTTCCGGATTGTCGGACACCGTCGGTGTCACCACCGACTGTCTGAGGCCGAAGCGACGTGTGATCTCGTTTTCGAGGTCCACCAGCCTCTGATAGGGACTGGCGATAGTGATCTTTACCATGCCTGCCTTGCGGCCCGCCGCTATCATGCGGTTCACCTTGGTGTGGGAGAGATTGAGCCGCTCGGCAATTTCCGACTGCTTCACGCCCTCGATGAAATGCAGCACCAGGACGGAGTACATCTGCCTCTGTTGATCGAAATCGTCCTTGGTATCCAGCATGATCATATCTCTCCAATTACCACAGGCGCTCAGCGGCGACGCTTTACAAGATAGTGGTCGAACAGGACCGCCGTCAGCAATATGCTTCCCCTGATGATGTCCTGCCAGTAGACAGACACATTGAGCAAGGCAAGCGAACTGGAAACGACCGACAGAAGGATCGCCCCGAGGATTGCGCCTAGAATGGTGCCCGAGCCGCCCGAAAGGCTGGCGCCACCGATGACCGCGGCTGCAATCACGTTAAGTTCCATGCCGACTCCGAAGCTCGGCTGTGCTGACCCGAAGCGGGCCATGTAGATCACGCCTGCGACACCGCACAGCATCGAACAAAGTGTGGTGGTGGCAAACACCACCCGGCCGACGCGGATGCCGGAATAAGCCGCCGCTTTCGGATTGCTGCCGGTATAGAACACCTTACGGAATGCCGTCGTACGCCGCAGCAAGAGATCGAAGCAGACGACCACCACCGCGAATATGATCAGCACCAGCGGAATGCCGCCAAGCGCGCCCTGGCCGATGAATTTGAATTCCGGCGGCAGCGAGTAGAGACCGAGCGGCCGGCCGCCCGTTGCTAGCAGGCAGACGCCGCGCGCAATCACCATGACGCCGAGCGATACGATGAAGTGATGCAGGCCGATGACCGTTGTCAGAAATCCCATGGCCATGCCGACCAATGTGGTGAGGCAGATTGCCAGCCCGGCCGCGACCCAGGGATCGACACCGTTGAGGAATAGCCAGCCAGCCGCAACCATCGCAAGCGCCGTGACGGAACCGACGGATAGATCAATGCCGCCCGAGATTAACAGGATCGTCATGCCGACCACGACGATGCTTTCGATGGCGAAAACCATCGCCATGGCCCGCAGATTGTCGACCGTCAGGAAATACGGGGATATGAAAGACATCACCGCGAAAAGGGCGAGGATGATGACGATAAGTCCGGTTTCCCGTGCCTTGAGCGCCGGTTCCCACCAGCCTGTGCGGCGAACCGCCACTTCTGCAATGCCCGAAGGTGTTTCCGATGTTGCCATTTTCCCGCTCCCTCAGGCCCCTGCCGGGCTCTCTGCAATATTGATCGATGCAAGCTGCATGATCTTTTCTTCCGTCATGTCCTCACCCTCAACCTCGCCGGCAATGCGCCCCTCGCGCACGACCAGTACGCGGTCGCTGACACCGATGAGTTCCGGCAATTCAGAGGATATGACGATCACGCCCACACCCTCGCGTGCCAGTTCCCGGATCTGGCGGTGGATTTCGGCCTTTGCGCCCACATCCACCCCGCGTGTCGGCTCGTCGAGAAAGACGACCTGTGGCTCCACCGACAGCATCTTTGCCAGTGCCACCTTCTGCTGGTTGCCGCCGCTCAAGGTAGAGACAGCGTCACCGACGCTGTTTGCCCGCAATTTCAGCCGGCGTCCCAACTCGTCGGCGCGCTTCATTTCCTTGCGCCGTTCGATAAAGCCCATGCCGTTTGATATCCTGCCGACATCGAGCGCCGAGACATTCGCGGCAATGGACATGTTGAGAAACAGCCCGTTGCCCTTGCGGTCTTCCGACAGATAGACCAGCCCCTCCCGAATGCTGTCGCGATAGTCATTGAGCCTCAGCGGCCGGCCGCGCAACGTGACCTCGCCTTTTGGTTTTCCCTCCAGCCGGCAGACCGCACGGACAATTTCGCTTCGCCCTGCGCCGATCAGGCCGGCGAGCCCGAGGATTTCGCCCCGGCGCAGATCGAAATCGACATCGAAAACGCGCTTTCCCTCGTTCAGTCCCCGAACAGAGAGAATGACGTCACTCGATTTCTCTTCTTCTGCAAGTTTCGGTGGGTAGAGCTTATCGAGCACCCGTCCCACCATGCTGTTGACGACTTCCTCCGGGGAAATCTCCGAGATATTCTCCGTCCTGATGTGGCAACCGTCGCGCATCACCGTGATGCGGTCGCAATGCTCAAAAATCTCCGCCATCCGGTGCGAGATATAGATGATCGCAATCCCGCGTTCCGCCAACCGGTGCATGATCCGGAAAAGGGTCTGGGCCTCGGTTTCGGTCAAAGCCGCCGTCGGCTCATCAAGGATCAGGATACGGCAGTCCAGCGTCAGCGCCTTGGCAATCTCGACGATCTGCTGTTGCGAAATCGACAGATCACCGGCGCGGCTGGCGGGATCGATATCGCCGATTTCCTTGAGGATGGTTGCCGCCCGCTTGCCAAGATCGCGATAATTCATGAACCAGGATTTGCTTTGGCCGGTCTCCGACATGAACATGTTTTCGGCAACCAAAATTTCCGGGCAAAGCGCAATCTCCTGATGCACGAAACCGATACCGAGCCGGTTCGCCGCATTGGGCGAGGATATTTTGACCGGTTTGCCGTCCAGCAGGATTTCGCCGCCATCGGGCTGCAAAATGCCATCGATAATATGCATCAGCGTCGATTTACCGGCGCCGTTTTCACCCGCGAGCGCATGGATTTCTCCCCGCCGCAGCTCAAAGGCAGCACTGCGTAACGCCCGCACGGGCCCGAACGCCTTGTGAATATTCGTCATGTTGAGGATGACCTCGCCCATAACGCCCCTCCCGAACGTGGCTCCCCTTTGCCGGCGAGGCGTAAACCTCGCCTGTTTCAGGGCGGCGCGTCAGCGCCCCTTCATATAGTCATTGAGATCAAAGGAAGCGGCGTTCGCCTTGGTAATCACGGCGAAACCATTGTCCATCGAAGGCACCTGCATCGGGTTGAAGCCCGATACCTTGTAGTCGTTGAAGGGGTCGATCAGATCCGAATGGGCACCCAGAAAGGTGTTCATGAAACCCATGAAGCCCTGAACGCCCTGATTGGGATTGATGGACATGTAGATGTTGCCCTGCTTGATGTGCTCCAGCGTCGCCGGGGTAATATCCGCATGCAGGATCAGGACCTTCTTCTTGGCCTCGAGAACAGCGGTCGTTGCACCTTCAGCCGAACCGGCTTCAGGAATCCACAATGCGCCTAGATTGGGGTTGGCCTGCAACAGGGCACCCACCGCCTGATAGGCGATGTTTGCATCCTGGTTGGTCGCCTGGCGGCCGACGAGCTTCATTTCCGGATAGGTGCGCCCCATGTAATCGATCAGTGCGGTGACGCGCAGATCATGGTTGCTTTGGCCCGGATTTTCGAGAACGGCATATTCGCCCTTCTTGCCCAGCTTCTTGACGATCTCGTCAGCCGCAAATTTCGCCTCGGCAACATTGTCCGAGGTGATGTAGGCGGTGCGTTTCGACTTCGGCGAATCCGCCGCAAAAGTCGTCACCGAAACACCGGAGTCGATCGCCTTGTTGATAGGCTCGATAAAGGGATCGGCCTGCATCGGATGCAGCAATATACCCTTCGGCTTCTTCACCAGTTCCTGCTCGAAGGACGCGATCTGCTTGGTGATGTCGTATTCGGGCGTGCCGGTGAAAACGGCCTCGCAGCCCAAGGCCTTCGCGGCCTGCTTGAAACCTTCAAAGACCGGCACCCAATAGGGGTGGCTGGAAACCATGACGTTCATCACATAGGTCTCGCCCGGTTCACAGGCGAATTTGCCCGCAGCAGCGGCCTGAGAGCCGGCGCCTGCGGAAATCGCCAAGGCTAAAACACCCGCGGCAACGGTCGATTTCAGAAAAGCCAACATATTCCCCTCCCAAGGACAATGACCAATCCGCAATAAATTTTAAGTCGTGTAATTTATTGCATGACGTTTGAGATATCGGGAAACCGGGTAAGCGTCAATCCGGTTTGCATTTTATTTTTTTGAGTGAAATTTATTGCGGAGCGCATGGATAGTTTGGAGGCTGCCTACAGGATAGCCCGTCGCTCGAGCGAACTCCGCGGATCGAATAGGCAGTCAATCAGCTTGCCTATACCAATCAGCTGGCGGCAGTCGGATGTCTTAAGACCAAGGGATGGCAAGGCGCGATGCACTCAGGACGCCAAATGGCGGGTAGCGCGCAAACGCTTCGGTTCATCACGCCCTCCTCCATGTCCATGCCTCATGGAAGGCCGCTAAGTCCTCCTGCCGATCCTGTTTGCCCTAGTTGGAGTGGTACTTATGACGGTGTCGCAGCGTGTTCCTGTGATGGGACCGTTGACGCATACTCCATAGGGGACAGGTTCGATTGACACTGAGGCCACTATGCAAAAAGGCCCTGCGATTTCTCGCAAGGCCTTGATATTTAAGAATTCGGATGGTGGGCGTGACAGGGATTGAACCTGTGACCCCTACGATGTCAACGTAGTGCTCTCCCGCTGAGCTACACGCCCTCCGTGGCGGCGGATAGACCACAAAACCGGTTCATGCGTCAACTGCTTTTTTTCGGTTTTGTGAAGGTTTTTTGAGACCCCTTACGCCACAAGGAGTTTGTTGACCTCATCCACCAGATCGCGAAGATGGAACGGCTTGGAAAGCACCTTGGCATCCTTTGGAGCCTTCGAATCGGCGTTCAGCGCGACGGCCGCAAAGCCGGTGATGAACATGACTTTCAGGTCGGGGTCGAGTTCAGTCGCGCGCCGGGCCAACTCGATGCCATCCATTTCGGGCATGACGATATCTGTCAGCAACAGCGAGAAAGGCTCTTCGCGAAGCCGGTCGTAAGCGCTTGCGCCATTGTCGAAGGAAGAAACCTTGTAACCGGCTTTTTCCAGCGCCTTGACGAGAAAGCGGCGCATATCGTTATCGTCTTCAGCGAGAAGAATTTTCTGATTCATCATAAGTGACCGTAACTGCTCAATGTTTGAGATACCCTAGCCCGATTATAGGATTTTCACGGTAAATATCATGTGAACACAAGAATCGGTATAGCGCTGCATGGTCGATAGTATGGACTTGCCGCACCGTAACTGGCAACATGAACATCCTGATAGTTTACGACATGGTAAATGGCACTGAATGGACTGGATAACGGGTGAATACGAGCTGTTCGAAGTAACGGAACCTGCCGTTCAAACCCTGCCATTCGTCTATAATTCACCCCATAGCGGTCGCTGTTACCCCATCTCCTTTCTGGAATCGGCGCGGCTTGATTCGCACGAGATCCGGCGCTCGGAAGATCATTTCGTTGACGAGCTGTTCGCCGCTGCGCCCGACATCGGTGCGCCGCTGCTGAAAGCCAATTTTCCCCGCGCGTATCTCGACGTCAATCGCGAGCCCTACGAGCTTGATCCGCGCATGTTCGAAGGCACTCTGCCTCCCTACGCCAATATCGGCTCCATGCGGGTTGCCGGCGGCCTGGGAACGGTACCCCGTATCGTCGCTGAGAATATGGACATCTATGCCAACCGCCTGCCGGTGGACGAGGCGCTGTCACGGATCGAGACGATTTACAAACCCTACCACGCCTGCCTGCGCCGGCTGCTGTCACGCACCCACGCCAATTTCGGCATGGCGGTACTGATCGATTGCCATTCGATGCCGGGCAATATCCGCGTTGCCGGCTCGAACCTGCGGCCGGATGTCATTATAGGCGATCGCTACGGCACCAGTGCTTCCCAGGAGGTCTCCCGCGCCGCTCTGCATTTTCTTGAAGAACTGGGTTTCGTTGCGGTCTGCAACAAGCCCTATGCCGGCGGCTTCATCACGGAACATTACGGCCGACCGATCCGCTCTCTTCACGCGCTCCAGATCGAGGTCAATCGGGCGCTGTACGTCGATGAAAAAACGCTTTCGAAGAAAGCAGATTTTCCCGCCATTCAGGCATCGCTTGAAATCTTCATGCGCCAGCTCGGCGTTTTCGTTTCGGAATACGCGATCGAAACCTCGCTCGCCGCCGAATAACACATCAAATTCCAGGATATTTCAGATCTCTGTTCCAAACCGCCTGGCCACGCTCCGGGCAAAAAAAACCGCGCCTTGGCGCGGTCAAGTCTAGGGAGGAAACACCCAAGGAGGGTATTTACAGTCAAAGACTGCAGGATCACGCTACGCATTATATGCACAATTGTCAATCATTTTATTTTATGCACTTTTTTTAGGCTTATGCTGAAAATTTGGAATCGGCCTTGCTTGCATCCGTACGTGTGGACGGCGGGTGCAATTCCGGTCTATGCATTTCGCCATACAGTTCAGGCCCAATAATTCAGGCAATGAGGTTTCGCATGCTGCCCGACCGGGATTTCTTCTTCAAACTTGCCGAAGCCGCCAGCGCTGAAACGCTTCCCCGCTTCCGCACAGGCATTGCCGTCACCAACAAGGAGGACGGCGGCTATGACCCGGTGACGGAAGGCGATCAGGCAGCAGAAAGCGCCATTCGCGCCCTCATCGAGGCACGTTTCCCGCAACACGGCATTCTTGGTGAAGAACACGGCAATGTCGGTCTCGATCGCGAACATATCTGGGTTATCGATCCGATTGACGGCACACGCGCCTTCATTTCCGGCGTGCCGGTCTGGGGCACGCTGATCGGCTTCCAGTCGGCCGGTCGCGCTTCGATGGGCATCATGGATCAGCCCTTCACGAAAGAGCGTTATTTCGCCGACGGCGAGGCCGCATGGTATTTCGGGCCGGATGGTGAACGCAAGATCCGCACGCGCGAATGCGCTTCGCTGTCGGATGCTGTGCTGTTCACCACGACACCCCATATCTTCACGGCGGAAGAAAAGCCCCTTTACGACAAGGTGCAGGATCAGGTTCGCCTTTTCCGTTATGGCGTGGATTGTTACGCCTATTGCCTGCTTGCCGCCGGCCATGTCGATCTGGTGATCGAATCGGGCCTGAAGCCCTATGATGTCGGCGCGCTCATTCCGGTGATCGAACAGGCAGGTGGCATTATCACCACCTGGGATGGGGGTCGTCCGGAAAATGGCGGCCGCATTCTGGCAGCCGGTTCCAAAGCCGTGCACGAACAAGCGCTCGCCATTCTTTCAAAACTGTAGATGGTACGACTGACGGGGATGGCGCAAACCGCGCCATCCCCGTCATCGCCGCGTCATTCCGGCGCGAAAAAGGCGTCAATGGCCGCCAGCGCCTGTTTGCGGAAAACGTCGCGCTCATGCAGCAATTCATGGCGAGCACCGGTTATGGGAAGAAGCTGCGCCGCGCGGAAGTTGCGCGAGAGTTCCTCCTGCGCCTTATAGGGCGTGATCGTATCCAGCATCGGCGCAAGAATGAGGGTGGGAATGGTTATGTCCGTCAGATGGTCCTGACGGGTCACCCGACCCATCGTTTTCAGCGCTTCATAAACCCATCGCGCTGTCGGTGCGCCGATGAAGAGTTCCGGAAATTGCCGATGCAGCGCAAGATTTCTGGCAAAACGTCTGGCGTCAGAGGTCAGCGGGTTGCCATCGAAATCCCGTTCGCGCTGATCCCTGCCGAGCTGAAGCTTTCCAAGACCCAACAGGCTTAAAGCGGTCGCGACCAGCCGGATGACGGACGAAGGAACGGATTGCTGGCTGTCCAGCTCGATAAAGGGCGAACAAAGCGCCAGACGGTCGATCCTGTTCGACAGGCCGGGTGCTGCGGCCAGTGCTGCAAGTGCGCCGGTTGAATGCGCGATCATGAAGAATGGCAGCCGGGTATCCGGCAGCACCACCTGTTCGAGAAACAAACTTATATCGCGCTTGTAGTCGGAAAAACGTCGTACATGCCCGGCGCCTGGCTTCTTCAGCAGCCGTTCGGAACCGCCCTGCCCGCGCGTATCGAAGGTCGCGACCCAGAATCCCATGGCCGTCAGATCGCTGACGGTCTCGAGATATTTCTCGATACATTCGTTGCGACCATGCAGCAGAACCACGGTTCCGCGCGCAATGTGTCGGCTGGCGCGGAAGATCGCGTATCGAAGCTGTTTGCCGCCGTGGCCGGTGAAATAACCGACGGTATGGTTGCCGGGAACCGGGTTGTCTTCGCTCTCGCGCAATGTGGCTTCGATCATCGGTCTTTTCCGGCTTCTCTGCCTTTTCGGGATAGGTCGGCGGCGGCGGAAGGTCAAAGAAAAAATTGCCGGAACCGTCGGTTAAAGCAGTCGCGGTTCCGGCGAATAGGACAGAAGAAGAAGGGACGTTATTGCTTCTGCCACGGAGCATGTCTCCGATGACGGATATTTATGGCTCTCAAACTGAACGATGCTGGAACCGGATGTTCAGCGATGGTTCATCTTGTTGTCGCCCTTTCCGCTTTAATTCGCCCCCTTGACGGAGCGCCAAGCCATTCCCATCTCATTCATGCGGCCGCCAGAACGGGGCCGCGCCATATGTCCGGCCGTCGCCAGAACGGGACGCCGGATCAACCGCAAACAGTCGCTTCATAAGGAGGACACCATGCGTCACGTCGATTTTTCCCCCCTCTATCGCTCCACCGTCGGTTTCGACCGTCTTTTTTCGATGCTCGACGGCCTCGGCCAGCCCGAACAGGCCCAGTCCTATCCGCCCTATAACATCGAGCGGACGGGTGAAAACGCCTATCGTATAACCATGGCGGTTGCAGGTTTCGATGAAACGGAACTCAGCATAGAATCCCGTGCCAATACGCTGACGGTGAAAGCCGAGAAGGCTGCAGATGAGAAGTCGTCTGAAGGCGAGTTCCTGTATCGCGGCATTGCCACGCGCGCTTTCGAACGCCGCTTCCAGATGGCCGATCATGTCGAAGTCCAGACCGCTTCCCTGAAGAATGGCCTGCTTCACATCGATCTCGTCCGCAATATTCCGGAAGCCATGAAACCGCGCCGCATCGCGATCTCCTCCGACAGCGCAGATGCGCCGAAGACGATCGAAGCACAGGTCACGCCAGCCCAGGTCAACTAAGCCGATCCGGATGTCAAACGAACGGCCCCGTAAGGGGCCGTTTTTTGTTTGCCGAAAATTCAGCCCTCAGCGGGTGGATACTGCCGCGCCTTCCGCAGCGACAGTTTCCGTTATCGCTGCTTTTTCATGGGCCTTGCGGGCATAACGCTGGGCCAGCACTGCGCAGACCATCAGCTGAATCTGATGGAAGAGCATGATTGGCAATACGATTGCGCCGATGCTCTGGCCGGCGAAGATCGCTCCTGCCATGGGCACGCCGCTGGCAAGGCTCTTCTTCGACCCGCAGAAGGTGATGGTGATTTCATCCGCCTTGTCGAAACCGAGCGCCCGGCTGCCGAACATCGTCACGCAGAGAACAAGCGCCAGAAGAACGATATTGATGCCGATGACAACGCCGATATCGCGCACGGAAAACGTCTGCCATATGCCTTCGATAACTGCTTCGGAGAAGGCAAGATAGACCACCATCAGGATGGAACCGCGATCGACCGGCGACAGCAATTTCTTGCGTGCCCTGATCCAGTCACCGATCCACGGCTGCAGCACCTGGCCGGCGATGAAGGGCAAGAGCAGTTGCAGGAAGATTTGCAGGAACGCATCCAGCGAAAATCCACCACCATGGCCACCGACCGTGAACAGCAGCCCGACCAGCAGCGGCGTCAGCACCATGCCGAAAATATTCGAGGCGGAGGCTGAACAGATCGCGGCAGGCACGTTTCCGCCTGCCATGGATGTGAAGGCGATGGACGATTGCACCGTCGACGGCAGGACGCAGAGAAACAGCACACCCATATAAAGCGGTGCCGGCAGAATGCTCTCGGGAATGAAACCGATCGCCACGCCCAGCAATGGGAAAAGGCCGAAGGTGACGAGAAGGATCGCCATGTGCAGGCGCCAGTGCAAGATACCCGCAATCACCACATCCCGCGACAGCCGCGCGCCGTGGAGAAAAAACAGCAATGCGATTGCCAGTTTCGTGGCAAGCCCGAAATACACCGCTGGCTGTCCGCTGATCGGCAAAAGGGAAGCCAGGATCACGGTGGCCACCAGCATCATGGTGAAACGGTCAGGCAGGAAGCGGGTCATGGGAGGTCTTTCCGACATCGGTTTTTCTTGAAATATCCCATACTATCGCTCATCATGAATTCGGATGCAAAGACTAACAGTTATCACGATATGAGATAAATGCTGAACCTTCAACATCTTGCCAGCTTCGTGATGCTTCAGCAAACCGGCAGCTTCACGCTGGCTGCGGAGCGGCTGGGCATCGGCCAATCCACCGTCAGCCAGCATATTCAGCGGCTTGAGGCGGCACTTGGCCGTCGGTTGATTGCGCGCAGCACCCATCAGGTGAAGCTGACGGGCGAAGGCGAGGCGCTGCTCGGTTATGCCCGCAATATGCTGGAGATCGACAGCAGGGTTTCATCGCTGTTCAGCGAAAACCGCCTGCGCGGGCGCTTAAGGCTCGGCGTTTCCGAGGATTTCGTCGCCAGCCGGCTCACCGCCATTCTGGAAGAATTCATCCGCCTCTATCCCTTGGTCGATCTGGAGCTGACGGTGTCGCTGAGCGGCGTGCTTTACCAGATGCAGGATAATGGCGAGTTGGACGTCGTGCTCGCGAAACGTCGACTCGGTGATAAGCTCGGCCACTTCCTGTACCGCGAACCTCTGGTATGGCTCGCGCGTGACCCGGAGCGAATGCTGAGCCAACCGGACGCCCTGCCGTTGATCGCCTTTCCGCCGCCAAGCATTACTCGAAAGGCGGCACAGGAAGCGCTGGATCGGGCAGGTCTCGCGTGGCGGATCGTCTGCACCTGCGGCAGCCTTAGCGGACTGACCGCTGCCGCAAGGGCGGGCATGGGGATCCTCGTGCAACCGCGCAGCATGGCGCCAGCCGGCCTCAGGGAGATTGAGGCTGATGTGCTGCCGGCGCTCGAAGACGTAGAATTCGTGCTTCAGCCAAGTAAGGGCGCGGACACAAAACTGGTACGCGCCCTTTCCGATCTGGTATCCAGCAAGAGCATCGCACCGGGCAGTTTTGCGTAAAAAAGACGCTTGCTTGCGTCAATCTTCCCGTTTCGAGAGGCAGCGGCCAACACTATCACGCCACCCCGCGATGGCGCTCTTACGCTCAGTCTCATCCATATCTGGCAGAAAACGGCGATCCCGTTTCCAATGGGCGGCAAAGGCCTCCCGGTCCGGCCAGATGCCGGCGCGCGATGCTGCGAGCCATGCCGCACCGAGAATGGTGGTTTCCAGAAATACCGGCCGGTCGACCGGTGCAGCGAGAATGTCCGCCAGCCGCTGCATGGTCCAATCCGAGGCAACCATGCCGCCATCGACCCGGAGCACCGTCTTGCCATTGTCGCCCGCCCAGTCGTTGCGCATGGCGTCCAGAAGATCGAAGGTCTGATAGGCGACACTTTCGAGAGCCGCACGGGCAAACTCCGCAGGGCCGGTGCCACGCGTCAGGCCGAAAATCGCGCCCCGCGCTTCGGCATCCCAATAGGGCGCGCCAAGGCCGGTGAAGGCCGGCACGAGATAAACCCGCTGCTTGGGATCAGCCTTTTCGGCAAGCGCGCTGACTTCAGACGCGACCGATATGAAACCGAGCTCGTCACGCAGCCATTGCACGGCGGCGCCGGCAATGAAGATCGAGCCTTCGAGCGCATAGGTCGTCACGCCATCGAGGCGATAGGCAATGGTCGTCAGCAACCGGTTTGTCGAGGCGACCCGGTCGGTGCCGGTATTGAGAAGCGCAAAGCAGCCGGTGCCATAGGTCGATTTCATCATGCCGGGTTCGAAGCAGGCGTTACCGATAACGGCAGCCTGCTGATCACCGGCGACGCCGAGGATCGGAATTTCCGCACCCAGAAGCGCCTTGTCCGTTACGCCGAAATCGGCAGCGCAATCAAGCACCTCCGGCAGCATGGCGCGGGGAATGTCGAGGATGGACAGCAATTCGTCATCCCAGGCATTGTCCTCGATATTGTAGATCAGCGTTCGCGAGGCATTGGTAGCGTCGGTCACATGGCGGCGACCGCCGGTGAGGCGATAGATCAGGAAACTGTCAACCGTGCCGAAGCAGATTTCGCCCTTCACGGCTTTTTCGCGAAGGCCGCTGACGCTGTCGAGAAGCCATTTCAGCTTCGTGCCGGAAAAGTAGGGGTCGAGCAGCAGACCGGTCTTTTTCGAAAAGAGCGGCTCCAGCCCCCTTCGTTTCAGATCCTCGCAAATTGGTGCAGCACGGCGATCCTGCCAGACAACGGCCCGATGCACGGCCTCACCCGTATTACGGTCCCACAGCACAGTCGTTTCGCGCTGGTTGGTGATGCCGATCGCCTCGATATCGGAAGCGGAGATACCGGCATCGGCAAGCGCCAGCCGGATTGTTTCAAGCACGCTTTTCCAGATATCCTCGGCATCGTGTTCGACCCAGCCGGAGGCCGGGAAATGCTGCGGAAATTCTCGCTGGCCGACACCGATGACCCGCATGTCGCGATCAAAGACCATCGACCTTGTCGATGTCGTCCCCTGATCGATCGCCAGAATATAACCGCCCATTATGTCACTCCCTTTCAAACGCAATGACGGGGCGGCAAAGCCGCCCCGGTTTAAGATTTCACGCAGACATTACTTCTGCCAGCTTTTGACCAGCTCGTCGTAATTGACGGTGACCGGCTTTTCCTTTTCGTTGGCAATCTTCAGCTGCGGTGCCAGATTACCCTTCGAAACGGCGTCCTTGTTCC
Organism: Rhizobium sp. SJZ105; assembly: GCF_007828365.1. Taxonomy (NCBI): domain Bacteria; kingdom Pseudomonadati; phylum Pseudomonadota; class Alphaproteobacteria; order Hyphomicrobiales; family Rhizobiaceae; genus Rhizobium; species Rhizobium sp. SJZ105. Next base: position 55,132 of record NZ_VIUP01000007.1, on the reverse strand, counting down.
AGTAGTCGATATCGTGTTCTTCCGCCAGTTTTGGGCCGATATCGCCCTGCACACCGGCGCGCTCGATACGGGCCATGACTTTTTCCTGCTCGGCGCAGAGCGAGTCCATTGCGGCTTGAGCGGTTTTGGCACCCGAAGATGCATCGCCAATTGCCTGCCACCAGAGCTGTGCCAGCTTCGGATAGTCAGGCACGTTGGTGCCGGTTGGCGACCATTGCACGCGAGCGGGCGAGCGATAGAACTCGATCAGACCACCAAGCTTGGCGGCCCGGTCCGTGAAGCTCTTGTGATGGATGGTGGTATCGCGAATGAAGGTCAGACCAACATGGCTCTTCTTCACATCCACGGTCTTGGAAGTTACGAACTGCGCATAAAGCCATGCGGCCTTGGCGCGATCGTCAGGGGTGGATTTCATCAGCGTCCACGAACCCACGTCCTGATAACCGAGCTTCATGCCGTCCTTCCAGTAGACGCCATGCGGGGAAGGTGCGACGCGCCATTTCGGCGAACCGTCCTCGTTCACGACAGGCAGGCCGGGCTTGGCCATATCGGCAGTGAAGGCCGTGTACCAAAAGATCTGCTGGGCAATGTTACCCTGCGCCGGCACCGGACCGGATTCGGAGAAGGTCATGCCCTGCGCTTCTGGCGGCGCAAATTTCTTCAGCCATTCGAGATATTTCTCGATGGAATAGACCGACGCCGGACCGTTGGTATCGCCGCCGCGTGCCACGCAAGAGCCGACCGGCTGCGACTTGTCGTTGACCTTGATGCCCCATTCATCGACAGGCAGGCCGTTTGGCAGGCCCTTGTCGCCGTTGCCGGCCATGGAAAGCCAGGCATCGGTGAAGCGCCAGCCAAGCGACGGGTCCTTCTTGCCATAGTCCATATGGCCGAAGACCTTCTTGCCGCCGACATCACGGCCGGTGAAGAATTCGGCAATATCCTCATAGGCCGACCAGTTTACGGGCACACCAAGGTCGTAGCCGTATTTGGCCTTGAAATCGGCCTTGTTCTTGTCGTCGTTGAACCAGTCGTAGCGGAACCAGTACAGGTTCGCGAATTGCTGGTCGGGAAGCTGGTAGAGCTTCTTGTCCGGTGCCGTCGTAAAGGCGCTGCCGATGAAGTCCTTGAGATCTAGGCCGGGATTGGTGACGTCCTTGCCCTCATTGGCCATGAAATCCGTGAGGTTGCGCACCTGCTGGTAACGCCAATGCGTGCCGATGAGGTCGCTGTCATTCACCCACCCGTCATAGAGGTTCTGGCCGGTCTGCATCTGGGTCTGAATCTTTTCGACGACGTCACCTTCCTGGATGATGTCGTGCGTGACCTTGATGCCGGTAATAGCGGTAAACGCCGGTGCCAGGACCTTCGATTCATATTCATGTGTTGTCAGGGATTCGGAAACGACCTTGATGTCCATGCCAGCAAAAGGTTTTGCGGCATCGATAAACCATTGCAGTTCCTTTTCCTGATCTGCACGCGAAAGCGACGACATATCGCCGATTTCCTTGTCCAGAAATTGCTTTGCCTCCTCCATTCCGGCGAAAGCGGAACCTGTCATTGCCAGCAGCATGGCTGCCGTCGTCGTCATCAGATGCCGTCGCATATCAGTCCTCCCAAGGGTTGCGATTGCACGAAGTCTGCCGGGTGCGGTTTTCCTCCGCCGCACCGTTCTTCCTGCTCTAGACGAAACGGAAAACGCCAATTGCGTAAACCGCCGACAGAGCGAGAGCCCACCACAGGTTCGGGCCGATCAGCCCGAGCCATGCAAGATGAATGAAAGCGCTGCCGAGCAGCGAAATGAACAACCTGTCGCCACGCGTTGTCTCGAAACGCAGCAGGCCGAAGCGGGGGTTGCCGCCGGGCGAGAGCTGTTCCCAGAACCACATCCCAACCAGCAACACGGCGATGGCACCGAAAAACGCGGCCGTCTGCCAGGTCCATGCCATCCAGGTGAAATCGGGCATCTTCGTCATGTCAAACCCTCCCCAGCGCAAAGCCCTTGGCGATGTAATTGCGAACAAACCAGATCACCAGCGCACCGGGTATGAGTGTCAGCACGCCGGCGGCGGCAAGCAGGCCCCAGTCCATGCCGGCGGCAGAAACGGTTCTCGTCATGGTCGCGGCAATCGGCTTGGCGTCGGTCGTCGTCAGCGTGCGGGCGATCAGAAGCTCGACCCACGAGAACATGAAGCTGAAGAAACAGGCGACACCGATGCCGGAGGCAATGAGCGGCATGAAAATCTTCACGAAGAATTTCGGGAAGGAATAGCCGTCAATATAGGCGGTCTCGTCGATTTCCTTCGGCACACCCGACATGAAACCTTCGAGAATCCACACCGCCAGCGGCACGTTGAACAGGCAATGCGCCAGCGCCACGGCAATATGCGTGTCGATCAGCCCGAAAGCGGAATAGAGCTGGAAGAAGGGCAGCGCGAAGACGGCAGGTGGCGCCATGCGGTTGGTCAAAAGCCAGAAGAACAGGTGCTTGTCGCCCAGGAAGCGGTAACGCGAGAAGGCATAGGCCGCCGGGAGGGCCGCCGAGACCGAGATCACCATATTCATGACGACGTAGATGATCGAGTTGATGTAACCCGAATACCAGGATGAATCCGTGAAGATCGTCCGATAATTCTGCAACGTCGGCTGGTGCGGATAAAGCGTCATCGACGAGACGATTTCTGTGTTCGTCTTGAAGCTCATATTGATAAGCCAGTAGATCGGCACGAGCAGCAGGATGATGTAGATCGTCGGCACCAGCCAGGAAAAGCGCGATGGCCCATGGCGGCGGCGCGATCGTGAATTCGCAGCAAGGCCTGATATTCTTGCCGAACTGGCTCTTACCGGTGGATTGCCGATACCGTTGAGTTCCACGCTTGTGGTGACATCAGAGGCGCTCATGTCTCAAGTCTCCGCGTCGTGGCTGGTCATCACGGTGTAGAACACCCAGGACAACAGCAGGATGATGAGGAAGTAGATCAGCGACATGGCGGCCGCGGGACCCAGATCGAACTGGCCGAGCGCTACCTTGACGAGATCGATGGACAGGAAGGTGGTGGAATTTCCGGGGCCGCCGCCGGTGACGACGAAAGGCTCGGTGTAGATCATGAAGCTGTCCATGAAGCGCAGCAGGAATGCGATCAGCAGCACCCGCTTCATCTTCGGCAACTGAATGAACCGGAAAACCGCAAAACGCGATGCGCCATCGATCCTTGCTGCCTGATAATAGGCATCCGGAATGGAGACGAGGCTGGCGTAGCACAGGAGGACGACGAGGCTTGTCCAGTGCCACACATCCATGATGACGACGGTGATCCATGCGTCGACGGGATCGTTGACGTAGTTGTAATCAAGCCCAAGCTGATTGGCGTAATAACCCAGCAACCCGATATCGCTGCGACCGAACACCTGCCAGATCGTGCCTACCACATTCCATGGCACCAAAAGCGGCAGCGCCATGGTGACGAGGCAGACCGGCACGCCGATGCCGGATTTGGGCATCTTGAGCGCGATGAATATGCCGAGCGGAATTTCAATCGCCAAAATGATGCCGGAAAATACCAGATTGCGTCCGAGCGCGTTCCAGAAACGGTCGGAGCCAAGAATTTCCTGAAACCATTGGGTTCCCGCCCAGAAGAATTGGTTGTTGCCGAAGGTATCCTGCACCGAATAGTTCACGACCGTCATCAGCGGGATGACGGCGGAAAAGGCGACCAGCACCAGAACCGGCAGCACCATGAACCACGCTTTGTTGTTCCAGGTCTTTTCCATGGTCAGGCCCCCATCTTCACACGCCAGGAATCGGCAAAGACACCGATAGCGGCCGGATCGAAGCGAACACCCGCTTCTGCCGGAATGTCCTCCTCCTCCGGAACGACAATCGCAAGCTTTTGGCCGGCGAACCGGGCGCGAACGATCTTTTGCCGGCCGATATCCTCGACCTTGTCAACGGTGATGGGCATGCCACCCCGCTCCAGCCGAACGAATTCCGGGCGGATGCCGATTTCGATCCGCTTCGATCCATCCACCACCGGCACGCCGGCAAGCGGAACGCCAAGGCCGCCGACAACCGCCGTTGCGCCATCGATGCTGGCAGGCATCACATTCATGCCGGGCGAACCGATGAAGTAACCGACGAACGTATGTCCCGGGCGTTCGAAAAGCTCGGCGGGTGTGCCGATCTGGACGATCTGTCCGTCATACATGACCACCACCTTGTCGGCGAAAGTCAGCGCTTCGGTCTGGTCGTGCGTGACGTAGACCATGGTGAAACCGGACTGGCGGTGGAGGCGCTTCAACTGTGAGCGCAGCACCCATTTCATATGCGGATCGATCACCGTCAGCGGCTCGTCGAAGAGGATGGCATTGACGTCGGATCGCACCAACCCGCGCGCCAGCGAAATTTTCTGCTTCTGGTCCGCCGTAAGTCCGCGCGCGTGGCGTTTGGCCATGCCGGAAAGATCGGTCATCTCGAGAATTTCCCGCACACGGCGGTCGACTTCGGCTTCCGGCACTTGCCGGTTGCGCAGCGGAAAAGCCAGATTGTCATAGACTGTCATCGTGTCGTAAACGACCGGGAACTGGAATACCTGGGCGATGTTGCGATCTTCGGTGGAAAGATCGGTGACATCCGTTCCGTCAAAGGCGATGCGACCTTCCGAGGGGCGCAGCAAGCCGGAAATGATGTTGAGCAACGTGGTCTTGCCGCAGCCGGAAGGGCCAAGCAGCGCATAGGCACCGCCATCCTCCCATTCGTGATGAACTTCCTTCAGGGCATAATCACCTGCCGCCTGCGCCTTGGCGTTGTAAGCGTGGCGGATATGATCGAGCGTGATGCGTGCCATGATCGATCTCCCCTTAAGCCGCTTCGCCGATGGCGTGGCCGTGTGTATCGAAAGCCATCAGGTGCCGCGTATCGAGAAACAGTTCGATCTCCGTGTCCGGCTCGATGTCGTGAATGCCCTGCGCCAGCATCACCCAACGCTGGCCAGAAAATTCCACATGTACGAAGCTTTCCGATCCGGCGATCTCCGAGATCAGTGTCCGCGCCCGGATGGATTGCGCCGCCTGTCCCTTTTGCTGGGGGAAAAGATGATGTGGCTGGAAGGCAATGGTCACTGGACCGTCAGGCATGGCAGCAAGATGCGCCGGCACCGGCACAACCGCATGGTCGGCGCGCGTGAAGGCGCCGCCCGTCTTGATGACCTCGATGGTGTTGAGTGGCGGATCGGCAAATATTTTCGCGGTTACTATATCCACCGGACGCCTGTAAACTTCGATCGTGCGGCTGAATTGCGTTACCTTGCCCTCGTTAAGCGTCGCGGTATTGCCACCAAGCAGCAGAGCTTCGGAGGGTTCCGTCGTGGCGTAAACAAAGATCGCACCGGATTCGGCAAAGATGCGCGGCAATTCCTCACGCAACTCCTCACGCAGCTTGTAATCGAGATTTGCGAGCGGCTCGTCGAGGAGCACCAGATTGGCGTTTTTGACGATGGCGCGGGCAAGTGCCGTGCGTTGTTGCTGGCCACCGGAGAGGTTGAGAGGCGTACGATCGAGATAGGGCGTCAGCCTCAGAAGCTCGGCGGCCTTCCTCACCTCCCTGTCGATCGTTGCCTTGTCCTTGCCGGCAACGCGCATCGGCGAGGCGATGTTTTCATAAACGCTGAGCGCCGGATAATTGATGAACTGCTGATAGACCATGGCGACGTTGCGCTTCTGAACCGGCCAGCCCGTCACGTCCTCCCCATTAAAGAGAATCGTACCGCCACTTGGCTTGTCCAGCCCGGCCATCAGCCGCATGAGTGTCGTCTTGCCCGAAAGTGTCGGTCCAAGCAGGACGTTCAGGCTTCCGCGCTGCAACGTCAGATCGGTCGGGTGAATATGATATTCACCGCCGGCCATCTTCGAGACGTTTCGCAATTCAAGCATGGTGATCCAAAGCCTCCTCCGCTTTTTGATTCGGATCGTCAGATTGCCTTCAAGCGTCCACCTGCAATGTCATCGATATAATCCTCCAGCCCGCGCACCTCTTCTTGGGTAAAGAAAAGCCCCTGCTTGGTGCGGCGCCACAGAATATCCTCCGCCGTCAGCGCCCATTCCCGGGCCATCAGCCAGCGCACCTCGGCCTCATAAAGCGTGCCGCCGAAATGCCGTCCCAGCCCTGCCATGTCCCCGGCATTGCCAATAATCGACGCGGCGTCCGTTCCGTAGCAGCGGATGAGCCGCTTCGCATGCCTCTCATCGAGGAAAGGATAACGCGACCGCAGGGCCGTGACCTCTCCCGCATAAGCCTCGGCACCGAAATTTCCGCCCGGCAAATGTGAACCTGCCGTCCACGGCGAGCCCTTTTCACCCAGCGCATCACCGATTTTTTCAAGAGCATGTTCGGCAAGCCGCCGATAGGTGGTGAGCTTGCCACCGAAGATATTGAGAAGCGGCGCTTCGCCTTCAGCTCCTTCGGTTTTCAGCACATAATCGCGGGTTGCCTCCTGCGCTTTCGATGCGCCGTCGTCAAACAGCGGCCGCACGCCGGAATAGGTCCAGACGATATCGGCCGACGTCACCGGTTCAGCGAAATATTCGCTCGCCGCGTTGCAAAGATAGCTGATCTCCTCGTCGCTGATCTTAACAGCCCGGGGGTCGGCGGTATAGTCGCGATCCGTCGTGCCGATCAGGGTAAAATCCTGCTCATACGGGATGGCGAAGATGATGCGCCCGTCCGGGTTCTGGAAAAAATAGGCGCGCGGATCGGAAAACTTCTTGCGCACGATGATGTGGCTGCCCTGCACGAGGCGGACATTGTGGACATTGTTTTTACCGAATGTCGCAGCCAGAACCTTGTCCACCCAGGGACCTGCCGCATTTACCAGCATGCGCGCCCGGTAGGTCGCGGTTTCTCCGGCACCATTTTTAGTTTCGACCCGCCAGAAGGCGCCTTCGCGCCGTGCCGAAACGACCTGCGTGCGGTTGAGGATCAAGGCACCGCGATCGGCGGCATCGCGGGCATTCAGCACCACAAGACGGGCATCGTCCACCCAGCCGTCAGAATATTCGAAAGCCCGGGCAAAAATCGGCTTCAGCGGTTTCCCTGCGGGATCACGGCGCAGATCGAGCGAGCGGGTGGCGGGCAAAAGCTTGCGGCCGCCGAGATGGTCATAAAGAAAAAGCCCGAGACGCACGAGCCAGGCCGGGCGCACGCCGCCCTTCTGGAATGGCAGAACAAAGCGCATAGGCCAGATGATGTGCGGCGCCATGGCCCACAACACCTCGCGCTCCATCAGCGCTTCTCGCACCAGACGAAATTCGTAATGTTCGAGATAACGCAAACCGCCATGAATGAGCTTTGTGGCGGCCGAAGAGGTGCCGGAGGCAAAATCGTTCATTTCCGCAAGCGCAACGGAATAACCCCTGCCGACAGCGTCACGCGCGATGCCGCAGCCGTTGATGCCGCCGCCGATCACGAAAACATCGTGGATTGCCTCGTCAGACATGGACCCTCCCGCGCTTTCATCGACGCTCTCCTCATCGATATATTGAAAGCACGGACATCTAATTTGAAGACAAAACGAATGTCAAACGAAATTCCAGGGCGGTTCGGATCAAGGCTCCCCAACCTCGGTTTCAATCAACCTGACGTCATGATCGGCACAGATGGATCGGATCGAATCGACCGGACAATGATCGGTAATGAAGGTGTGCACCTGTGAAAGATGGCCGATGCGCACCGGCGCCGTCCGCTCGAATTTCAGTGAATCCGATACAAGAATGACGTGGCGAGCGTTGGACATGATCGCCTGGGCAACCTTGACCTCGCGAAAGTCGAAATCCAGCAAAGCGCCGTCTTCATCAATCGCAGAAACGCCGATGACGGCGAAATCGACCTTGAACTGGCGGATAAAATCCACTGCGGCCTCACCAACGATGCCGCCATCGGAACCGCGCACGACGCCGCCAGCGATCACCACCTCGATGCCCGGAAAAACCCGTAACCTGTTGGCAACATTAATATTGTTGGTGATGACCATCAGCTCGTGATGATCCGCCAGCGCTTCGCCCACCGCCTCGGTCGTCGTACCTATATTGATGAAAAGCGAGGAGTTGTTGGGGATGAGGGCAGCGGCAGCGGCGCCGATCGCCTGCTTTTCGGAGGAGGCGATCGCACGGCGTGCCTCGTATTTGACGTTTTCGTTGCCGCTCGGAAAAAGTGCGCCGCCATGGATGCGCGTCAGCACCCGCGTATCGCAGAGATCGTTGAGGTCCTTGCGGATCGTCTGTGGCGTTACCGAAAACCGCGTGGCCAGCTCGTCCACCAGCACACGCCCGCTTGCTTTCGCCAGCGCAACGATTTCATCCTGACGCGGTGTGAGCATCATTTCACCCTCCCTCCTCTTTCAATTTTTTCGTTTTATTGAAGAGCGAACGAAAAACCAATGTCAAGGGACGGTTTTGTGGCGCCGATCAGGTCCACTTGCGGAGGTACGCGAAAAACGTATCCGCACGAACCAGCAAGATTATTAGCCGGCTTTCTGAATTGACATCGGGACCGGCTTCGGCAGGCCGATCTCGGAAAACGCAGAGATTGCAGCACCAAACGCATCACCGATGCCGATCAATATAGGCTCGTTCACACCCATTCGCTCAACCGCCGCAGCCAGTTGCACGAGCGAACCGCACCAGCGCTGCTCATTTTCGCGGCTGACGGAAATCATGATGGCGACGGGCGTCGAGGCCGGCATGCCATGCGCCAGAAGGGCTTCCTCGATGCTGGCAGCGGTTCGCCCGCCCATGTAAAAAACCGTGGTCACGGAAGGGTTCGACAGGGACTGCCAGTCTATATTCTCCGGCAGCTTGCCCTGTCTGGAGTGCCCGGTGACGAAGCGGACCGACTGGGCGTGATCGCGGTGGGTGAGGGAAACGCCGAGCCGCGAAGCCATGGCGCTTGCCGCGGTGATGCCGGGTACGATTTCGACCGGGATGTTTTCAGCCTCCAGCGCTGCGATCTCCTCGCCGGCGCGTCCGAAAATCATCGGATCGCCGGATTTCAGCCGCACTACCCTTTTGCCGGCCTTGGCAAGGCGGATCATCATGTCGTTAATATCTTCCTGCTTGCAGCTTTTCCGGCCGCCGCGTTTGCCAACCAGCATGCGCTTCGCCTCCCGCCGCGCCAGTTCCAGCACCTCGGATGAAACGAGATCGTCAAACAGAATGACATCCGCCGCCTGCAAGGCGCGTACCGCTTTGAGCGTCAGCAGCTCGGCATCGCCCGGTCCGGCACCGACCAGCGTCACAAGGCCGCGTGCCGATCCTTTCCGACCTGCCTGCGTGCCGATGTCTGTCAGCAGCCTTTCTTCGCTGCCCTCATCCAGCCTTTCGGTAAACGCCCGGTCGACAAATTTCTCCCAGAATGAACGCCGCGCCGGGCCGGGCGCGAGGCGTATATTGACCCGCTCTCGGATGGTCTGGGCAAGCGCGCCCCAATCCTTGAGAGCGAGCGGCAGCAAAGTCTCGATGCGCCGGCGAATGGCCTGCGCCAGAATGGGTGCGGCGCCATCGGTGGAGATCGACACCACCACCGGCGAACGATTGACGATGGAGCCAAACTGGAACTGGCAGAATTCCGGCTTGTCGATGACATTGACAGGCACGCCGGCTGAGCGCGCGGCATTGTAAAATCGTCCCGCCTCTTCGTCGGTTTCACAATCCGCCAGCGCCAGTTCCGCGCCTTTGAAACTATCCGGACCCCAGGAACGGTCATGCCATGTCAGCATCTGGCTTGTCGAGACGAGCGCCTTAAAGCATTCCGAAAGCTCGCTTTCCTCGCAATAGAGGTGAAGTTCCGCCCCGCAGGCAAGCAGTAGCTCCGCTTTCCATGCGGCCCCATCCGATCCGCCCGCCAGCACCACGCGCTTGCCCTCAAGCCCCCAGAAGACCGGCAACTTGGCGAGCTTCTCCATGCGGTTCGGTTCATTCCGCTGCGGTTTTAAGACATCCATCGATGATCCCCCTGATCTCGGCGCGGCAGGAGCCGCAATTGGTTCCGGCATTCAACGCAGCACCTATGGCTTCGACGCTGTGGCAGCCATTGCGGATGGCGGCCGTGATCTGGTTGACCCCGACATTGAAGCAGGAGCAGACCGTCGCCCCCGGATCGGCGCGGCCGGCGCCGGGACGCCCGGCGACCAGGGCAAAACGCATGCGCAAATCCTCATGGCGTTCGTTCAGCTGTGAAATCGCCCAGTTGCGGGCAACGGCCACCGGCTCTCTGGCGACGAACAGCGCTGCCAGCAAGGTACCACCGTCGAAGAAAGCAAGCCGCAGATCGCCCGTCTGCCGGTCACTGTAACCCAGAGGCTCAACCCTGATATCGATGCCGAAAACCTGTCGCGCCCAGAGCGTCCAGTCCTGCGGCTGTTCCTCGAAGGCAAGCTCCATGCGGTAGCCGCCATCCGCCTTCGCAACTGCCCAATAGGCGCAACCCGGCGCATCAGGCCGGGTGCGGGAGATCGCAAATCCATAGGCTTTCGCCACAAAACGTCGTGCACTCACGCCGACATTCTTCGAAGCGGGCTGGCCGGAATGCGGGTCCGTGACCGCTGGCACGAGCATATCGATGCGGGCCTGCGAGGCGAACTGGTCGTTCCAGTGCATCGGCGCAAACACAGCTCCCCGTGCCTGCCTCTCGCTGACCAGAGCCCGCAGCAGGACCTTGCCGTGCGGGCTTTCAATCTCCACCAGATCGGCGCTGTCGATGCCCAGCAACTGTGCATCGCGCGGGTGAAGTTCGGCAAAGGGTTCGGCGATATGGGCGGTAAGCCGCGCGCTTTTGCCGGTGCGGGTCATGGTGTGCCATTGGTCGCGGATACGGCCAGTATTCAGCGTCAGCGGGTAGTCCGCCGATGTCCTGCCGGTCTCCGGCAGTGCCGTGGCGATGAAGCGGGCCTTGCCATCCGCATGGAAAAAGCGGCCATCCGCGAAAAAGCGGGTCGTGGCGGCTTCACCGGGTTCGGCTTTTGGCCATTGAAACGGTGTCATCGTATCGTAGGAATCACGGTCGATCCCGCCGATATCGAAATCGCGGCTTCCGGCGTTCTCGAAGCCGGAGAGAGCGGCATGCTCGGCGAAAACCTCAGAAGGTTGCCGGTAGCCGAAGGCGGCGTCAAAACCCATGCGCCGTCCAACTTCGGCGAATTGCCACCAGTCGGCCTTTGCTTCGCCGGGCGCGTCAAGAAAACCGCGCTGGCGGGAAATACGTCGTTCGGAATTGGTGACCGTGCCGTCTTTTTCACCCCAGCCGAGCGATGGCAACAGCACATGGGCGTGGCGGGCGGTATCGGTATTGGCGATGACATCGGACACCACGACAAAGGGACAGGCCTTGATCGCCGCCTCGACGGCACCGGCATCCGGCATGGAAACGACGGGGTTGGTGGCCATGATCCACAGCGCCGTGATGCGGCCATCGGCAACCGCCCCGAACATATCCACGGCCTTGAGGCCAGGCTTCTGCGCAATCGCCGGCGAGGCCCAGAAGCGCTGCACGCGGTCGCGGTCTTCAGCGTTCTCGATCGCCATATGGGCCGCCAGCATATTGGCAAGCCCGCCCACCTCGCGTCCGCCCATGGCGTTGGGCTGGCCGGTCAGCGAAAACGGCCCCATGCCCGGCCGGCCGATGCGGCCTGTGGCGAGATGGCAATTGATGATGGCGTTGACCTTGTCGGTGCCGCTTTGCGACTGGTTGACGCCCTGACTGTAGCAGGTGACGGTTTTTTGCGTGCGTTCGAACAATTCGTAAAAGGAAATCAGTTCCGCGATTGTCAGACCGGTCTTGTCGGCAATCTCCGGCAGGCTGTGCCCGGTCGCTGCCTGCATCGCGGCATCGAGGCCTACTGTGTGGTTTCCAACATAAGCGTTATCGAACGCGGAACTGCCGGAAAGATGGGCCAGAAGACCGGTAAACAGCGCCACATCTCCATCCGGGCGGATGGCGAGGTGCATATCGGCAATATCGGCGCTCATCGTCCGGCGCGGATCGATGACCACCACCTTCATGTCCGGCCGCGCCGCCTTTGCGGCAGCAAGCCGTTGATAGAGGACGGGATGACACCAGGCGAGATTGGATCCGGTGAGGATTACCAGATCGGCAAGCTCCATATCCTCATAGGTGCCAGGCACCGTATCGGCCCCGAAGGCGCGGCGATGGCCGGCGACCGAAGACGACATGCAAAGCCGTGAATTCGTATCGATATTGGCCGATCCGATGAAACCTTTCATCAGCTTGTTGGCGAGGTAATAATCCTCCGTCAGCAACTGGCCGGAAACGTAAAAGGCAACCGAATCCGGGCCGTGCTCGGAAATGGCCTCGGAAAATCTTGAAGCAACGAGTTGAAGCGCTTCGTCCCATGCCACCCGCTTTCCGTGGATTTCGGGATGGAGCAGCCGTCCGTCGAGGTCGATGGTTTCGGCCAGAGCTGAACCTTTGGAGCAAAGTCGACCGAAATTGGCGGGGTGGTCCGGATCGCCTTTGACGGAAACGGTGCCGTCATCGGCAACGGTGGCGATGACACCGCAGCCGACACCGCAATAGGGACAGGTGGTTTTCGTTTCAACGGGCATGGGTTTGCCCCGTGAGCAAGTGGCGTTTACCCCCCTCTGCGCTACCGGACATCTGCCCCTCAAAGGGGTAGATCAATTGTGGCACCGGCTCTATTTTACAGCTTTCGTCTCCGACAAGAGAGATGAAGCGAGAAGCGTGCCACTTGTCGATCTTGCCCCTCGAGGGGGAGATGTCCGGCAGGACAGAGGGGAGTATCGTCGCCAACATCTGATATCACTCCGCCGCAATCATCAAAGTTTCGAGCGCAATCGAAAGCCGCCCGTCGAGATTGCGGAGAGGAATGGTCCTCACCTCACCCTCATCCGCCCCCAACGCCTTGCCGGTCTCCAGCGAAATGACCCAATTGTGCAAAGGACATGTCACCGAAGCCCCGTGCACGATGCCCTGAGACAGCGGGCCGCCTTTGTGCGGGCAATGATCCTCGATGGCGAAGACCTGATTGTCAGCCGTGCGAAATACGGCGATCTTGCCCATAGGCGTTTTCACGCAGCGCGCGCCGCGCAGCGGAATGTCGGAAATGTCGCCAATATCGATCCAGTTGCTGTCCATCGTTCTCACTCCGCTGCCTCGTTGAAACCGATTGCCGCCATCGGCCTGAATTCGTGCTTGTCGTGGCCGGACACACGTTCCGACCAGGGATCGACCTGCGCGAATTTCTGGCTGAAGACGAAGCGGTCAAAATAGGCCCGGCGCTTGTCGACATCGTCCATGATCTGGCGGCGGACTTCGTCGTAACCGATGCGCTTGGCCCATTTATAGATGCGCTCGAGGTAGCGCGCCTGCTCGCGGTACATCTGGGTCAACGCCACGATATGCTCCAGCGCCTCATCCTCGGTAGGGACGAGGCCCAGCACTTCCGTACCCTTGATATCGAGACCGGCGGCACCGGCGAAGTGGATTTCGAAACCGGAATCGACGCAGATGACGCCGATATCCTTGCATGTCGCCTCAGCGCAGTTTCGCGGACAGCCGGAAACGGCAAGCTTCAGCTTCGCGGGCGTCCATGAGCCCCACATGAATTTTTCGATGCGGATGCCGAGGCCGGTGGAATCCTGCGTGCCGAAGCGGCACCATTGTTCTCCAACGCAGGTCTTCACGGTGCGAAGCCCCTTGGCATAGGCCTGGCCGGAAATGAAACCGGCCTTGCCGAGATCGGCCCAGACCGCCGGCAAATCCTCCTTCTCGATGCCGAGAAGATCGATGCGTTGCCCGCCTGTCACCTTCACCATCGGGATTTCGAACTTGTCGACCACATCCGCAATCGCCCGCAGTTCGGAGGAAGATGTGACGCCGCCCCACATGCGCGGAACGACGGAATAGGTGCCGTCCTTCTGGATATTGGCATGGACGCGCTCATTGATATAACGCGACTGGTAGTCGTCGGCATATTCGTCGGGAAAATCGCAAACGAGATAGTAGTTGAGCGCCGGTCTGCATTTGGCGCAGCCGCAGGAGGTCTTCCATTCCAGTTCCTGCATCACGGCGGGAATGGTCTTCAGGCTCTTGGCCTTGATGAGACGGCGCACATCATCGTGGCCGAGATCTGTGCATTTGCACATGGGCTGCACGGCAGCGGGATTGTAGCTGTCGCCAAGCGTCAGCGTCATCAGTTGCTCGACAAGGCCGGTGCAATTGCCGCAGGAGGCGGACGCCTTGGTATGGGCGCGCACATCATCCAGCGAGGTCAGCCCCTTCGAGGTGATGACCGAGGTGATCTTGCCCTTGCAGACGCCGTTGCAGCCGCAGATTTCCGCATCATCCGGCAAGGCTGCAACGGCCGCCATAGGGTCCAGCGGGGACCCTCCCTGATAGGCCTGGCCGAAGATCAGGGTTTCGCGCATGGCGGAAATGTCGGTCGATTTCTTCATCAGGTCGAAGAACCACGAACCATCCGCCGTCTCACCGTAAAGAACCGCGCCGATGATGCGATTTTCCTTGAGGATCAGGCGCTTGTAGACACCGGCGGTGGCATCGCGCAGCACGATTTCCTCGCGGTCGTCGCCCTCGGCAAAATCGCCGGCGGAAAACAGGTTGATGCCGGTGACCTTCAGTTTGGTATTGGTGACCGAACCATGATACTCGGCTGAACCGCCGCAAAGCCGGTCCGCCAGCACCCGCGCAGATTCATAGAGCGGCGCGACCAGCCCGTAGCACATGCCGCGATGCTCGGCGCATTCGCCAAGCGCATATATCGAGGCATCCGACGTCATCATGCCATCATCCACGACGATGCCGCGATTGACGGCGATGCCGGCTTCCTTGGCGAGACCCGAGGCGGGACGGATGCCGACCGCCATCACCACCATGTCGCCTTTAATGACGCGACCGTCTTCCAACTCGATGCCTTCGACCTTCTCCGCGCCGAGAATGCATTTGGTATTGGCCTTGGTGATGATGTCGATGCCGCGCTCGTTCAGCGCCTTTTCCAGAAGATAGGCCGCTGCCGGATCGAGCTGCCGCTCCATGATCGTCGGCATCAGATGGATGACGGTGACGTCCATTCCCTGGCGCTTCAGCCCATAAGCTGCTTCCAGACCCAGAAGGCCGGCGCCGATGACGATGGCGCGGCCCTTGCCTTCGGCGATTTCAAGCATCTTCGTGACATCGTCGAGATCGCGATAGGCGAGAACGCCCGGCAATTGATGGCCAGGGACGGGAATGATGAAGGGCAGGGAACCGGTGGCGATCACTAGCCTGTCGTAGGAAACGGTGATGCCGTTTTCGCTGGTTACGGTCTTGTTGTCGCGGTCGATGCCGGTGACCTTGGCGCCCTTGTGCAGCGTCACATTGTTGGCCGCGTACCATTCGTCATTGTGGATGACGATATCTTCATAGCTCTTTTCGCCTGAGAGTACTGGCGAGAGCATGATGCGGTCGTAATTGACGCGCGGCTCGGCGTTGAAAATGGTGACGTGGTAGAGGCCGGGGGCGGTTTCGAAAAGGTTTTCCAGCATGCGCCCCGGTGCCATGCCATTGCCGATGATGACGAGTTTTTGCGCCATAGTGGTTACTCCGCAGCTTCGACGAAGCGGTGACGTTCGTAAAGGAACTTCAGCACGGCCTCGCGGCATTTGAGGTAGGTCTTGTCGGATGCAAGCTCGATGCGGTTGCGCGGGCGCGGCAGCGGCACGTCAAGCACTTCGCCGATATGGGCGGCGGGACCGTTGGTCATCATTACGATACGGTCGGACAGCAGCACCGCCTCATCCACATCGTGGGTGATCATGACCATGGTGTTGCCAAGCCGGGCGTGGATTTCCATCACGGCGTCCTGAAGGTGGGCGCGCGTCAGCGCATCCAGTGCGCCGAAAGGCTCGTCCAGCAGCAGGATTTTCGGCTCCATGGCGAGCGCCCGGGCAATGCCGACGCGCTGTTTCATGCCACCGGAAATTTCAGACGGTTTCTTGTCCTTGGCATGGGCCATCTGCACGAGATCCAGATTGCGCATGACCCAGTCGTGGCGTTCCGCTTTGGTCTTGGTACTGCTGAAGACCTTCGCGACGGCCAGGTTGACGTTTTCATAAACCGAAAGCCAGGGAAGCAGGCTGTGGTTCTGGAATACGACGGCGCGTTCCGGGCCAGGTTCGTTGACCTCGCGGTTTTCCAGAAGCACGACGCCTGCTGAGACTTTGGTCAGCCCGGCGATGAGGTTGAGCATGGTGGACTTGCCGCAGCCGGAATGCCCGATGACTGAGACGAATTCGCCCTTGCCGATGGTCAGGTTGATGCCTTTCAGCACCTCGGCGCGCGAACCGCCCTTGTCGAAATATTTGTCGATATGATCGAGTTTCAGATAAGCGTTCATGATGGTCGCCCTTTTAGTTGGCCGCAGCGCCGCGGGTGATGACCTTGCCGAGCGCCGCTACCAGCTTGTCGAGCATGAAGCCGACAACGCCGATGTAAGCGAGCGCCACGATGATGTCGGGCAGGCGCGAGGAGTTCCACGCATCCCAGATGAAGAAGCCGATACCGACGCCGCCGGTCAGCATTTCCGCAGCCACGATGGCGAGCCAGGAGAGGCCGATGCCTATGCGCAGACCGGTGAAGATGTAAGGCGCGGCCGACGGCAGCATGATCTTGAAGAAGAATTCGATCTGGTTGAGCCGCAGCACCTTCGCAACGTTGCGATAGTCCTGCGGAATGTTGCGCACGCCGACCGCCGTATTGATGATGACGGGCCAGATGGAGGTGATGAAGATCACGAAAATGGCCGACGGATTGCTGTCCTGAAAGGCGGCAAGTGAAAGCGGCAGCCAGGCGAGCGGCGGCACGGTGCGCAGGACCTGAAAAATCGGGTCGAGGCCGCGCATGGCCCAGACCGACTGGCCGATGACCGCACCGAGAATGATGCCGGCGATGGCCGCAAGGCCGAAACCGTATGCCACGCGCTCCAGCGAGACCAGCACGCGCAAGCCGAGGCCGATATCCTGCGAACCATTATGGAAGAACGGCGATACGATGAGATCGTAGCTTTCCTCGAATACCTGGCTTGGCGGCGGCAGGGACGAGCCGGGGGCGGAACAGAGCACCTGCCAGACGCCCAGCAGAACGGCGAGGACGACAAATGGCGGTATGATATTGCGGGCCGCCGCAGCACCCAGTTTACGCAGATTGAACCGCGAGGGATGTTTGGGCGGAAGGGTCACGACGTTTGCCTTTTGTACCACCGGTTGCTGCGGCTGTTCCTTGAAATTTCGAGCCAATGCGGACATGGCGTTTCCTTTGGATTTCGGTTGCGGTCAGGGTCTCGCCCCTCATCCGGCCTTTGGTGTCCATCATTAAATGGCAACCCGGCAGAGGAGGGGCGACACCCGTGTCTCCTCCTCAGGAGGCTGCCTTGATGGAAAGACTTTCGAGATAGGCCGACGGGTTTTCCGGGTCGAAGACCTTGCCGTCGAAGAAGGTTTCCTTGCCGCGCGACGTGGAGGCGGGAATATCGGCAACACCGAGATCCTTTGCAGCGTCGCGCCAGATGTCCTCGCGGTTGACCTTGGCAACCAGCGCCTTCACGTCCGTATCGGGTGCAAATTTACCCCAGCGGATGTTTTCCGTGATGAACCAGCTGTCGTGGCTGCGGAAGGGATAGGACGCGTGATCCTGCCAGAACTTCATCTGCAGACCGGTATTTTCCAGCACGCGGCCGTTGCCGTAATTGATATTGCCCTTGAGGCGGCCAAGAACGTCCTTGGGTGGCACGTTGAACCATTGGCGCTTGCCGAGGATCGTGGACATCTCCTCCTTGTTCGCCATCTCATCGCACCATTGCTGGGCCTCCATCACGGCCATCAGCAATGCCTTGGTGGCGTTGGGGTTCTTTTCCACCCAGTCGGCGCGCATGCCGAGCGCCTTCTCGGGATGCCCTTTCCAGAGTTCCCCGGTGGTACAGGCAGTGAAGCCGATGCCCTGATTGACGAGTTGCTCGTTCCAGGGTTCGCCCACACAGAAGACGTCCATATTGCCGACCTTCATGTTGGCGACCATCTGCGGCGGCGGAACGACGATGGTGGAGACGTCCTTGTCCGGGTCGATGCCGCCGGCGGCCAGCCAATAGCGGATCCACAGATCATGCGTGCCGCCGGGAAATGTCATGGCAGCCTTGATTTCCTTGCCTTCTGCCTTCTTCTTCTCGAAAGCTGCCTTCAGCTTGGACGCGTCGAGCTGAACGCCGGTTTCAGCATATTCCTTGGCGACGGAAATACCCTGGCTGTCGAGATTGAGGCGGGCGATAAGCGCCATCGGCACAGGCACGTTGTTCTGCGTCACCTTGCCGGTATGCATGAGATAGGGCATCGGGGTCAGGATATGCGCGCCATCAATGCCGTTCGATGCGCCGCCGAGCACGAGATTGTCACGTGTCGCACCCCAGGATGCCTGTTTGAGAACCTCGACATCCGGCATGCCATGCTTGGCGAACAGTCCCTTTTCCGCCGCGATGATAAGCGGGGCGGCGTCGGTCAGCGCGATGAAGCCGATTTTCGCGCCCTTCACTTCCGGCTCAGCCGCGGCTGCGAAAGCGCCTGACGGAAAAGCGGTGCGCACGGCGGTAACAAGGGCTGCGGTGGCTGTCATCTTCAGTATGGTGCGGCGGCTGACATCGCCCGAGAATATCTTTTTCATTCGCATCTTCCCCTTATTGGACCACCGCATGGGTGGCGCGTTCGCTTGCGAAAAAACCTGAAAATAAAAAAAACGCCGCTCGGTGTTTGCGCCTTCGGAACGGGAGGTGTTCCGGGCAGCAAAACCTTGCGACGTCTATGTCTGTGAAAGCGCTTATGCCGCGCCCTGCTCGCCCCGATCGCCGTTGACCAGTGCAAAGACGAAGACGCAAGAGGCGTGCCAGTTTTACTTATGGAAGCTATCGCCTTGGAAACAAACGGAATTTCCGAGATTCAATCGGACGATTAAATTTTAATCAATAGAAATTTTGTCTATGGTTTGCGCAGATGGATAAATTCCGAGCTTGAAATTTGCGCAGCTTGCCCGGCCGACGGCTGTCAGGCCTCGCCTTGGGAGATGGAAAACGGGGCAGAACTGCGCACGGAAAAGCCATTCACATAGCCAGCAATGTCTGCGGGATCGAAAACAAAACCGTCCACGAACCGGTCACCCGCCTCCTCCCCTTCGACTCGAATATCGGCATCATCGGGCGCATTGGCATCGCCCAGTGCCGCCCGATAAATATCTGGACGGTAAGCGGACAGGGTGGCCTCCACACCACCTTGCGAAAACTCCGTCTGCCCCCAGCGGATCATCTGGCTGTAAATCCACAATGCCTGGCTCTGGCGCGGATAATTGGCATGGCCGCCGTGGAAGAGGAAATATTTGTCGATGACCCGGCGGTTGCCCTGGCTGTCGATGTTGAATTCACCGGCAAGCACATGGCGGATGATGCTTTGCGGCGCACCGATATAACGCGGATCGGCAAGTATCCTGCTCAGATCATCGTGATTTTCCGCAAGGTCGCACCAACGTGCGGCGGCATCGAGCGCCATCAGCAGCCGGCTGACCGTTTCCTGCTGGCTTTCAGCCCATTCAGGCCGCATCCCGATCACCTTTTCCGGCGCGGACGGCCACAAATCCTGCTTGGCAGCGACGATCCTGCCCACACCGCGCTCGGCGGCAACGATGTTCCACGGTGCACCGACACAGAAACCATCGATGGCGCCCGCCGCCAATGCATCCGACGTCAATGGGGGTGGTACGACCACCAGTTTGACGTCGTGATCGGGATGAATGCCACCAGCGGCGAGCCAATAGCGAAATTCGTAATTGTGCGAGGAAAACGGGTAGGTCATGCCGAGCGTCGGTGTAGCTTCGCCCCGCGCTCGCATGTCATCCAGCACCTCCTTTAAGGCCTTCGCATTTTCCAGCGCCCCCGCCGTTTCGGAAAGCCCCGTCAACGCCTTCATCCGGGCAAAAAGCCGCGTCGAAAGCGTTATAGCATTGCCGCCGCGCCCAAGTGAAAACGGCGTGATCGTCGGCGAAGGGTTGGAGCCGAGTCCGAGCATGGAGGCAACCGGCATCGGCGACAGCATATGGGCAACGTCGAATTGCCGGAATGCCAGCCGGTCGCGCACATTCGCCCAGGAAACATCCTTGACGAGATCGAGCGTCAGGCCTTCGCGCTCGGCAAAGCCGAATTCCGCCGCAGCAATGAGGACGGACGCATCGACAAGAGGAATAAAACCTGCCCGCAGGATTTTTTGCCGGTCGCTGCCAACAATTGCCGGCGCGCCCGCTTTTGAACCGGCCGATTTTTCCTGTGCCGCCATATCATACACTCCTCGACTGTCCTGCCGGCGGGTTCGTTACATCAACAGACCGGCCGCGGTGACCACGCTTTGCGCGATCTCGGATATTTTCTTTTTCTCGTTCATCGCCGTTTGCCGCAGAAGCGCAAAAGCCTCCTCTTCGGACAGGCCACGCATTTTCATCAAAATGCCTTTGGCGCGCTCGATGACCTTGCGCTCCTCAAGCGCCGATTTTGCTTCGGCAAGTTCCTGTCGCAGACGGCTGAAAGCGTTGAAGCGGCTGACCGCCATATCGAGGATGGGTTTGACGCGTTCTTTCTTCAGCCCGTCAACGACATAGGCGGAAACACCGGCCTCAACGGCCGCCTCGATGGACGCGGTATCGGAGCGGTCGACAAACATGGCGATCGGCCGGCCGACCGTGCGTGTCAACTGAAACAGATGCTCCATCATGTCGCGGTTGGGATTTTCAAGGTCGATGAAGATGACATCGGGCTGCAGCGTCTCGATGGTCCGCGCCACGCCGTGCACCTCATGGATGAGCGTCACGCGATTATACCCGGCTTCGCGCAGCCCCTCCTCGATGATCGAGGCGCGGATCGCGTTTTCGTCTATAACGAGAATGGTGAGGTCGCGAAGCGTCATGTCGGCATTGATGACGCACCGCAACAAACTTGGCAATCAGGCGCCGATATAAAAATGGAGCGGACGTGAAAGGGACGTTTTCATCCCGCTCCGCCTGATTTCTCAGGACGCCCGTTCGAGCGCCTTCAAAACCGTCCGCTCGGAAAGATTGAGATAGATTTCCATCTCGTCACCGGCCTCAGCCGCCTTGCCCTCTTCCATCAGCGACAGGATTTTGCTGTTCATGTCCACAAAGGGGGAATGGAGCTGTTCCGGGTCTTTCAGCAGGCCGAAACAAAGCCTGAGCTCAGCGGCGATTCGCTCGTAAAAATCGCTGAGACGAGCGCTGTCGAGAAGGTCGACTACGGCGGCGTGAAACTTCATGTTGGCGCTGCCCACGCCTAACCAGTCTGCCTGGTCGCGCTTTATCCTGGCATCATCGACCGCCGTGCGCATTGTCCGGATGGCCGGGTGCTTGTGCCAGGCCTGACGCAGCGCCCCGCATTCCACCATGCGCCGCACCCTGTAAATATCAATCACCGAAGCCAGGGTGGGAACGGCGACAAAAACGCCGCGATTGGCCTCGTGACGCAGCAGACCATCCTTGGTCAGGAGACGAAAGGCTTCACGCAGCGAATTGCGGGAGACCTCGAAACGTTCGCTGAAGGCTGCTTCCGAAAGACGCTGGCCCGGCATCAGTTCACCGGAGATCAGCAGGGTGCGAATACCCTTTGCCAATCGATCCGCAAGCGGCAGACCCTCTATCGTTTCCGTCATGGCGCTTTCCTTAAAAGCAATGCAACGTTGGGAATTCCGTGACAGGCATGTTCGGACACGGCATGATTGCCCATAGCACAAAGCTTCAGCAAAGCGCCAAAAAAACGTGATGAATTCATACTCATAACGTCCAACAAATAGACAAAATAAAAGAACGATTATCATTTATTGTTGAACAATATTGACAATCTCACGGAACAAGACAAGATCGGCGTCATAAAGCATCCGCGAGGGGCGGATTGCGACAGGAGCGGAGAAAATCCATGGAGCAGAAAAAGCTCACCCCGACTGCCGATCTCAAAATGTCAAAACGTGCATCTCTTTTGGGAGCAATCTTCCTGATGGCAACATCTGCCATCGGTCCCGGCTTCATCACGCAGACGGCGACATTCACCATGCAGCTTGGTGCCGCATTCGCCTTCGGCATTCTTGCTTCCATCCTCATAGACTTCGTCGTTCAGCTCAACATCTGGCGCATCGTAACGCTGACGCGCATGCGTGCGTCCGACATCGCCAATGCTGCCATTCCGGGCTCCGGCTATCTTCTCGCCATTCTCGTCATCATCGGCGGCCTTTTCTTTAATATCGGCAATATTGGCGGCACCGGCCTCGGCCTGAACGCCATCTTCGGGCTCGATCCGAAAATCGGCGGCGCCATCAGCGCAATCTTTTCCATCGCCATCTTCGTTTCCAAACGGGCTGGCCTCGCCGTCGACCGGTTCATCATTTTCGCCGGTATCCTGATGATCGTGCTGACGCTCTACGTTGCATTCGTATCCGCGCCTCCGGTCGGTGATGCCTTCCGCCAGACCTTCCTGCCGGACACGATCAATTTCGCGACCATCACCACCATCGTCGGCGGCACCGTTGGCGGCTACATCACCTATTCCGGCGCACACCGCCTGCTGGACCGGGGAATGGTCGGCATTGAAAACCTGCCCGCCGTCAACCGCGCCGCTCTGACCGGCATCGCTGTCACCGGCATCATGCGTTACGTGCTGTTCCTCGCCATTCTCGGCGTTGTCGCCAGCGGCGTCGTCATCGATACATCGGGCCAGGCCGCCAATCCCGCCGCACAGGCTTTCCGGTCGGCCGCGGGCGATCTCGGCTTCCGCCTATTCGGCATCATCTTCTGGGCTGCGGCCATCACAAGCGTCATCGGCGCGGCGTATACCTCCGTCTCGTTCCTGCCCGTGTTCAAGCAGGACATGACCGAACGCGCCCGCAACATGGCGACGGTCATCTTCATCGCTGTCTCGCTCGTCTGCTACCTGCTCATCACGACGCCGCCCGCCGCCATGCTGGTCTTCGTCGGCGGCCTGAACGGTCTTATCCTGCCCATCGGCCTCAGCATCTTCCTGTTTGCCGCATGGAAGCGCGAAGACCTGATGGGCGGCCATCGCTACTCGCGCATTCTGCTCGGGCTTGGCGTTCTGACATGCGCATTGACGTGGTACATGGGCTACAAGTCCGCCGGCACCATTTTCGGCCTGCTCGGCCTGTAATAAACTAGAGCGTTTCCGCATTTCGGAGAAAAGCGGAAACGCTCTATATATTTGTTATTACGCATTTTCCCGACGCAAAACCGCTACGCACTTTTGCTGGAAATGCTCTAAAGGGAGGCAAACATGGCCGCTATCGATCTCAACAGCGATCTTGGCGAAAGTTACGGCGCGTGGCGCATGGGAGACGACGAGGCGATGCTTGCCATCGTTTCCAGCGCTAACATCGCCTGCGGATTTCACGCAGGTGACCCGGCCGGCATCTACCGGACCGTCAAGGCCGCTGCCGAAAAAGGCGTGGTCGTCGGCGCCCATGTTTCCTACCCGGACCGCGTCGGCTTTGGCCGCCGCGATCTGGATGTGACCTCCGAAGAGCTGATCGCCGATGTCATCTACCAGATAGGCGCACTGAAGGGTGTTGCCGCCGCTGCCGGAACCACGGTGCGTTACGTGAAGCCGCATGGCGCGCTTTACAACCGCATCGCCAATGACGCGAAACAGGGACAAGCGGTCATCGACGGTATAAAGGCCGTCGATGCCTCGCTGGTGCTGATGGGTCTTGCCAATGCGCCCATCCTCGATCTCGCCCGCAAGGCAGGCCTTGCTGTCGTCGCGGAAGCCTTCGCTGACCGCGCCTACACGCCCGAAGGCCAACTCGTCTCGCGCCGTGAGGCGGGCGCCGTACTGCACGACGCTGCCAAAATCGCCGACCGGATGGTGCAGCTTGCCCGCGAAGGAACACTCGAAGCCATCGACGGCAGCAGCATCAAGATCGAAGCACAATCCATCTGCGTGCATGGCGACAGCCCCGGCGCGGTGGCGATCGCCCAGGAAATCCGCCGCCGTTTCGAAGCCGAGGGCATCGAAATCCGCTCTTTTGCATCCATTCTCTAAAAGGGCGACCAATGACGATACCCTTATCCTTTCTGAGCCACACCAATGCGCATGCCGCCCGGACGGCCCGCGCCGATTATCGTGGCGGCCTCGTTGCGCCGACCTCCGGCATCGCTCCCGGTTTCACACAGGCCAACATGATCGTGCTGCCGCGCGACTGGGCCTTCGATTTCCTGCTTTATGCGCAGCGTAATCCCAAGCCCTGCCCGGTGCTCGATGTTTCAGATCCCGGCTCACCAACCACGCTTCTTGCCCCCGGTGCCGATCTCAGGACCGACCTGCCGCTTTACCGTATCTGGCGGGACGGCAAACTTGCCGAGGAAACGGCGGATGCGACCGCCGCCTGGGCAGAGCGTGACGATCTCGTCGCTTTCCTGATCGGTTGCAGTTTTACCTTTGAAACGCCAATGGTCGAAGCGGGTATCGAAATCCGTCACATGACCGACAAAAGCAACGTTCCGATGTATCTGACCAACCGCCCCTGCCGGCCGGCCGGCCGATTTAAGGGCAACATGGTCGTTTCCATGCGACCGATCCCGGCTTCGCGCGTGGCCGATGCCGCGACAATTTCAGGACGTTTTCCGGCGGTTCACGGTGCGCCCGTGCATGTCGGCGCGCCGGAAGAAATTGGCATATCGGATCTCGCGAAGCCGGACTTCGGTGATGCCGTGCGGATCGAACCCGGCGAGGTTCCAGTTTTCTGGGCCTGCGGCGTGACGCCTCAGGCTGCAGTCATGGCATCCGGCGTGCCGTTCGCGATTACCCATGCGCCCGGGCACATGTTCATCACCGACATTCCCGATTCTGCCTATCACGCGTGAGGATATGATGCGTTTTCTCCCCGTCAGCCTCACCACCATTCTCGTCGAACTTGCCGATCTCGATGAAACGCTGGCCCTGTTCGCCTCGCTTCAGAACGATCCGATCGAGGGCATCGACGAAACGGTTCCGGCTGCCCGCACCCTGATGATCCGTTTCCGCCCCGAAAAGATTGGCGCAGAGGCGCTGGTTGCACGGCTTTCCAGCCGTGATCTCTCCGCAAAAATCGCGCCCTCGGACAATCTGGTGGAAATCCCCGTCCATTATAACGGCGAAGATCTGGCCGACGTTGCCGAACTGACCGGCATGAGCATCGAAGAAGTCATTCGCCGCCATACCGAAAGCGAATTCACCGTGGCCTTCTGCGGTTTCGCGCCCGGCTTCGGTTATCTGGTTGGCGGCGATACGGCTCTTCACGTGCCGCGCCGGCAAAGCCCGCGTACCCGCATTCCGGCAGGTTCGGTGGCGCTGGCTGGCGCCTTCAGCGGCGTCTATCCGCAAAACAGCCCCGGCGGCTGGCAGATCATCGGCACCACACCGGTGAAGATGTGGGATATAGACCGTGATCCCGGCGCGCTTTTCCAGCCGGGTTATCGCGTGCGTTTCTTCGATATGGACAAAGCCGGAAGAACGGTTGATGTTCCCACCTCAGCGCCGCGCACCGCCCGGCCTGAGATGACGAGAGAAGGCCCGCATTTCGAGGTGCTCGCGGCCCCCATGCCCGCCATTTTTCAGGATCTCGGCCGCTTCGGCCAAACCGGACAGGGCGTCTCCGCCTCCGGCGCACTGGATCGTGGCGCGTTTAACGCCGCCAACCGTATCGTCGGCAATCCCGTCAACTCGCCGTGTCTCGAGCTGACGCTCGGCGGCTTTTCCTTCAAAAGCACGAGCCGCGCTGTCATCGGCATTGCGGGCGCGCCCTGCCCCATCACCGTCAAGACCGCAGATCGCAGTTTCACCGCACAAACCCATGTTCCCGTGTCTCTCGAACCCGGCGATATCGTAACCCTGGGTCAGCCGCCGAAGGGCATGCGCTGTTATCTTGCTGTGCGTGGCGGGTTCGATGTCGAGCCCGTGCTGGGCAGCTATGCGACGGATACGCTCGCCGTAGTCGGTCCAGAAAGCGTGACTGCGGGCACTACTCTGCCGCTGAAGGGCGAAAAGACAGGACTTTCCAGCGTGTCTATCGACGAGGCTCCGGCCTTCGATCCGCCGGCAACCGGCGATATTGTGACGCTCGACGTGGTTCTCGGACCGCGTACCGACTGGTTCACGCAAAAGGGCCTCGATACGCTGACCGGCCAGCTCTGGCAGGTCACGCCGCAATCGAACCGCGTCGGCATCCGCCTTGCCGGCGAAGTGCCGATGGAGCGCAGGGACAGTGCCGAATTGCCGAGCGAAGGCACGGCCACCGGAGCAATCCAGATTCCCCATAGCGGCCAGCCCGTTCTTTTCCTTGCCGACCACCCGTTGACCGGCGGCTATCCCGTCATCGGCGCGGTCGCGGAATACCATCTCGATCTTGCGGGGCAAATCCCCGTCAATGCCAAAATCAAGTTCCGCCCGATCGGCCCTTTTGCCGAAATCGCGGCGGCTAAAAGTCTGTAGGGAGAATATCGATGAAAAAAGTGCTGATTGCCAATCGCGGCGAGATCGCGGTGCGGATCATCCGCGCATGCCGTGATTACGGCCTGCAATCGGTTGCCGTTTATGCCGATCCCGATCAGGATGCGCTATTCGTTCGGTTGGCGGATGAGGCCTATGCGCTGGAAGGCGTCCGCCCCGCCGAAACCTATCTCGATATCGCCAAGCTGATCGCGATTGCCAAACGCGCCGGCGCGGATGCCGTGCATCCCGGTTACGGCTTTTTGTCCGAACGCGCCGAATTTGCGCAGGCGGTTATCGATGCCGGCCTTAGCTGGATCGGCCCCGACCCACATGTCATTGAAGCGCTGGGCGACAAGGTGGAAGCGCGGCGCATCGCCACCAGCGTCGGCGCACCGCTGGTGGCCGGCAGTGACGGCCCCGTCTCTACCGCCGCCGAAGTCACCGCTTTTGCCGAAGAATACGGCCTGCCCGTCGCCATCAAGGCGGCGCATGGCGGTGGTGGGCGCGGCCTGAAGGTCGCATGGAAGATGGAAGAGATCGCCGATCTCTACGAATCCGCCGTTCGCGAAGCGACCGCCGCTTTCGGTCGCGGCGAGTGCTTTCTCGAACGCTTCCTCGACCGGCCCCGCCATATCGAGGCGCAGGTTTTGGCCGACAAGCACGGCAATGTGCTGGTGCTGGGCACCCGCGATTGCTCGCTGCAACGTCGAAACCAGAAGCTGATAGAGGAGGCTCCGGCCCCGTTCCTGTCTGCCGAACAGCGACAAAAAATCCACGACGCGGCAAAGGCGATCTGTGCCGCCGCGGGCTATTCCGGTGCCGGCACCGTCGAATTCCTGCTCGGCGTTGATGGCACGATTTCTTTCCTGGAGGTCAATACGCGCCTGCAGGTGGAACATCCCGTTACCGAGGAAACCACCGGTATCGATCTCGTTATCGAGCAGTTCCGCATCGCCGAGGGCCACACCCTGCGGGTGGTTGAAACGCCGGAACCGCGCGGCCACTCTATGGAATTCCGCATCAATGCCGAAGATCCCGGCCGAGGATTCCTGCCAACACCCGGCACGATCTCGATTTTCGATGCTCCTTCCGGCCCCGGCATCCGTATGGATAGCGGCGTCGTCAGCGGCTCCAGCGTGCCTGGCGTATTCGACTCGCTGATGGCGAAGCTCATCGTTACGGGTACCGACCGCGATCAGGTTCTGCGCCGCGCGCGCCGCGCGCTGAAAGAATTCCGTATCGAAGGCATTGCCACGGTTCTGCCGTTCCATCGCGCCGCAATCGAGACGGACGACTTCATCGGCACCGACGGTTTCAAGGTTCATACCCGCTGGATCGAGACCGATTTCGCCGCCATGCCTGACGCCATGGAACGTCCTGCACCGGCTGAAGACCCTTCCATCACGCGCACCTTTCTGGAAATCGACGGCAAGCGTGTTTCTGTCGGCCTGCCGAACCTGCTGCTCTCCGGCCTCGGCGCTGTCAGCGGCGGCAATGCCGCTGCGCCCGGCGCGTCGGTCAAGGAGAAGGAAGGTGAAATTATCGCTCCCGTTTCCGGCACCTTGCAATCGTTCAAGGTGACCGATGGCGAAACTGTTTCCAAAGGCGATCTTCTGGCCGTCATGGAAGCCATGAAAATGGAAACGCAAATCGTGGCGACGAAGGCCGGCAAGGTCCGCCTGATCGTCAAGGAAGGCGACTATCTTCAGGCGGGCGCGGCACTTCTCGAAATTGCGGAATAACGCATAGACCAGGCCACCGGACGGATCAGGGAAGGTGGTCCCCTCACAATCGAAGTTTGGTCAATACGGTGGCGGAACCCTTTCGCCGCCGGGCCGTTTATGGCGCGACCTGCTAACCATCATGAGGGAAATATGGCCGGACGCACCTTGCTTCAATTCTTCCATTGGTACTATCCGGACGGAGGGAAATTATGGAGCGAGGTGGCCGAGAAGGCGGAAAGCCTTGCCCGAATGGGTATTACCGATGTCTGGCTACCGCCGGCCTACAAGGGTTCTGCCGGCGGTTTTTCGGTAGGTTACGATACCTATGATCTCTTCGACCTTGGCGAATTCGACCAGAAGGGAACAGTCGCGACCAAATACGGTGATCGCGCTGCCCTCGAACAAGCTGGTCGGACGCTGAAGGAAAACGGCATCCGCGTCATTCACGACGTGGTTCTTAATCACAAGATGGGCGCGGATGAAAGGGAGAAGGTGCGGGTTCGCCGCGTCAATCCCGATGACCGCACCGAGATAGAGGACGAGGATTTCGAGGCGCACGCCTATACGCGCTTCACCTTTCCCGGCCGAAACGGCACGCATTCCAAATTCATCTGGGACCTGAAGTGCTTCAGCGGCGTCGACCATATCGAGGAGCCTGATGAGGACGGCATTTTCCGTCTCGTCAACGAATACGGCGACGGCGAATGGAATGAAGAGGTCGACGAGGAAAACGGCAACTTCGATTATCTCATGGGCGCGGATGTCGAATTCCGAAACAGGGCTGTCTATGAGGAACTGAAATATTGGGGCCGGTGGCTTGCCGAACAGGTGCAGGTGGATGGTTTCCGTCTGGATGCGGCCAAACATATTCCGGCATGGTTCTTCCGCGACTGGGTAGGCCATATGCGCGACACGATTAATCCCGACCTCTTCGTTGTGGCGGAATACTGGCACCCCGATATAGACGCGCTGAAAAGCTATCTCGATCTGGTCGACAAGCAGCTGATGCTCTTCGATGTCGCCCTTCACCACCGCTTCCATGACGCTTCCAAGCAGGGCGGCGATTTCGACATGCGCACTATCTTCGATGGTTCGCTGCTTTCCGCTGTTCCAGATCACGCCGTCACCCTTGTCGACAACCACGACACGCAGCCGCTTCAATCTCTGGAAGCGCCGGTAGAACCCTGGTTCAAGCCTCTGGCCTATGCGATCATTCTGCTGCGCGAAGAAGGTGTGCCTTGCGTCTTTTATCCCGATCTTTTCGGTACGACGTATACAGACACCGGCAATGACGGCAACGACCATGAGATCGTCATGCCGGCTATCGAATGCCTTCCGAAGCTTATCGAGGCACGCAGCCGCTTTTCCAACGGTGCCCAGACGGATATTTTCGACGATCCGAGCTGCATTGCGTTTATTCGCCACGGTACCGCCGATGAGCCGGGCTGCGTTGTGGTGATGTCGAACGGCGAGGCGGCGGAAAAACAGATAGATCTCGGCCCTGAGCAGGTGGGAGCTGTATGGCGCGATTTCCTTGGTCACCGTCACGAACAGATCACCCTTGACGAGCATGGCAAGGGTCTGTTTTCCACCAATGGCGGCAGCGTCAGTGTCTGGGTTCCGGCCGACGTCGAGTAGGAACAATTGCTTTTAAAGCGGCTAGCCGGAAACCTTGCTCATTTGACGGATACGAGACGGCGCGGGCCCGCGCCGGCATCGGCCAGAACATCGTTCGGATTGCGTAAGGGACAATCATCAAGTGAGAGGCAACCGCAACCGATACAGCCGGTAAGCTGGTCGCGCAGCATAATCAGGTTGTTGATACGAAGCTGCAGCATTTCCCGCCAGGACTGCGAGAACACGCGCCAGTCAGCCGTTGTCGCCACCCTGTCCTGCGGCAAATCCGCCAAGGCGTCCCTGATGATGCTGAGCTGGATACCTGCTCGCTGCGCAATGCGGATAATGGCAATGCGCCGCAGGACGGCGCGATGATAACGACGCTGGTTCCCGCTGGTGCGCCAGCCTTCGATCAATCCCTTCGCCTCGTAAAAATGGATGGTGGAAACGGCGACGCCACTACGACGCGCAACCTCCCCAACCGTCAGGCTGTGTTTAAAGATGGTATTTTCCATGCCGGCTCCGTTTTCTGAACGGCCTCCGCTCTGAAAACCGCGGAAACACACTAGAGAGCAGCCGGTATAATTCCTCAACCATAGTTGAGGTCAATAGGATGGATGGCAAAAAGAGGCGCCAATCGGGCGCCTCTGAATTCTTAAATATCGCGGATCAGAATTTGGCGGTCATGCTGATCCAGAAGCGGCGGCCTTCCATGACCGTGTTGAAATCGTCAGCGCCGACTTCCTTGTCGAATACATTGTAAACCGCCGCGTTGAGATCGACATTTTCGGCCACCGCATATTTCGCCCCGATGTCGAGGGTGGTGTAAGCGTCATATTTACGCCCGGCCTTGCCGTTGATCGTAACCGGTTTGCCGTTCGTACCGATGCGCGGACCCGCATTGATTTCCGATCCGTGATAATTCACCGAGGCCCAGGCTTCCAGCCCGTCCACCGGGGTGACCCATTCGCCTCTCAGATTGGCCATGTGCTCCGGCGTCCGCGCCAGCGGAAAACCCTCGTAATCGCCCGTCTTCTGTTCGGAATGCGTATAGGTATAGTTGCCGCGCAATGTCAGTTCCGGCGTCGCATACCATGCTGCCGTCAGTTCTATGCCCTGAATGACCGCGTCGTCGATATTGTAATTGTACCAGAGGCGATAATTGCTATCTTCGCTCCAGCGGGCAGGCGTACCATCCGGATTGAGCACGAGCGCGTTAGAAATCTTGTCCTTGAAATCTGTGTAGAAATAAGTGGCACCGAGGGCAACATCACCATTGTCCCAGAGTGCTGCCAATTCATAACTCGTGCTTTTTTCCGCCTCCAGACCCGGATCGCCGATGATCACGCCGCAGGTACCGTTCGAGGCATAGGTGCACCCACCGCCGCCAGTCGTATAGGCGTAACCCGGTGCGATCTGGCGGATTTCCGGTGCGCGGAAACCTGTTGAAATGCCGCCCTTGATCGTAAGATCGTCGGTTGCGCTCCAGACGCCGTAAAGGCGCGGGCTGAAATGATTGCCATATTTTTCATGGTTATCCAGACGAAGGCCGCCCGTCAGCGCAAAGCTATCGACGATGCGCCATTCATCCTCGACGAAGAGCGCCCATTGCGTCGCCGAGAAAGTTTCGTCGCGACCGGTACGGCGTCCCGGATTCTGGTCCTTCAGCTGTGCCTCGAAATATTGACCGCCGGTGACGAGCGTATGGTTGCCGAACAGTTCGAACGGCGTGGTGAACTTGCCGTCGAGAACGCTATTGCGAACCTCCGGCGAGCGCGGATTTTCAGTGACGCGTCCCGTGCGAAAGTTTCTGGTGAAGTTGGTGCGCTCGGCCCATTCCTGCTGGAAGGAGAATTCAGACGTGGTCGGTCCCCACCGGCCGGTATGCGACAATGACCAATGGTCGCGCGTATTGGTGTTGTAGGTGCCGTCTGCATTGGCTGCCAGCGTCTCGCCGGACTTGGCATCGCGGCGCAACCGTGCTTTGCCAGCCTCGAGATAGATGTCGTGATCCTCATTCGGCGTGAAGGTCAAACGTCCATTGAAATCATATTCCTTCGCGCCCGTCGTACCATTCAATATGCGGTCTTCGCCGCGCGTGAAGCCCCTGCCCCAGATCTGCAGCCCCAGCCGGTCCTTCAGGATCGGCCCATTGGCATACCAGGACACCTGACCGCTATTACCGAATTTTGAATGTTGCTGAACCGTACCCTCGCTGGTGACGGAGCCAGACCAGACATCGCCAACCTTGCGGGTGATGATGTTGATGACGCCGCCCATGGCATCGGAACCGTAAAGAGAGGACATCGGGCCGCGCACGACCTCGATGCGTTCGATCGCCGAAACCGGCGGCACGAAACTCTGTTCGAAGCCGGAATTACCATTGGTACGGGCATCGCGCGTGCTCTGCCTCTTACCGTCAACTAGGATCAACGTGTAAGCGCCGGGCAATCCGCGAATGAAAATATCCTTCTCATTGGCAATGCCGGTGACAGACACGCCCTGAACTTCGCGCAAGGCGTCTGTCAGATCGCGGTAAGACCCCTTTTCCAGATCTTCTCGCGTCACGACCGTGATGCTGGCCGGAGCATCCTTTACATTCTGCTCGAAGCCGGACGCGGTCACCACGATCTGCTGAAGAACGGTGGTTCCGTCGGTCGCCTGCTGCGCGACAGCAGGCAAGGCAACGCTGAGCGCCGTTCCCGCCATGGCGACGGAAATGCCAGCCTTTATTATCGTCGCGGCTATATCCTGCCCGCGGTACTTCAATTCCATGTTACGCCCCCGCATTTAACTTGAGAATTTACCCCCACTTATTTAGGAGGGAGGTCTGGCGCAACGCGTTTGTTTTCGAACAGTTCTAAATTCCAGAAATTGCAAAAAGGCCCCCTCTAATCGGGGGCGGGGTAAAAAAACAGCAAGATGACAACCGGCAAGAGAAAAGAAGAACCAGCTTCCCCGACAAAGCCCGACAGGCTTGGTCAGCTGAAACTACTTGTCGCGTTCGATGCGTTGTTGCGGGAAGGAAGCGTCAGCCGCGCAGCGGCAGGCATGGGACTGCCGACATCATCGATGAGCCGGATACTACAGCAGCTGCGCGAGAAATACGGCGACCAGCTGTTCTTACGCACCGGCCAGGGTTTGCGACCCACCCCCTTTGCCGAGACCATGCGGCTGCGCATTCGTTCGCTGGCGGCGGAGGCGGAAAACCTGATCGATTATTCACAGGAAAAAGCGGCAGCTCCCACCGCCGCCAATGTTAGCGGCTGGGAACGGCCGGTGCTGATGAAGGCGCCGCCTCTTTCGCTGCGCCCCAGCGTTCTTCTGGAAGGTCAGCCGACACCGGAAAATATAGCGGACCGCCTTGCTCGCATCGGCCACAATGCCGATCCGCAGCACAGGCTCGCCAAATATATAGCGACCTCGGCGATGGGCATCGGCAACAGCCGCCCGCTCAGCCAGCAAGAGGCGATGGACGCGCTTTCGATCATTCTCGAAGGCGATGCAGATCCCATACAGATAGGAGCGCTGCTTGCGACCATGCAATATCGCGGTGTGACCGCGGCAGAGCTTGCCGGTTTTATCGAAGCCATGTGGGGCCATATAAAAAGAGACCAGCAAGCGCCCGCATCGGTCGATCTCGACTGGCCGGCCTATATGTCGCCCAAACATCGCGATGCACCCTGGTTCCTGCATTCCGCGCGTCTCGTTTCCATGGCGGGATATAGCGTCTTGTTACACGGCCATGTGGGCCAGGGAGAAAATGGCGGTAAGCTCGAACTCGCCGCTGAAGCCTGCGGCATACCGCTCTGCCATTCACTTTCGCAGGCGGCCAAGGCCACGGCTTCGCAAGGGATCGCCTATCTGCCGATCGGTGGACTATCGTTACAGTTTCAGAGCCTACTTGGCCTGCACGGCATTCTGGAAATGCGCCTGCCGCTCAATACGGTCGTGCATCTTCTCAATCCGCTTCGCGCCAGAAGCACCATTATCGGCGTCGCCCGCCCCTCCTATCAGGAGCTTCATCGCGATACGGCGCGGCTGCTTTCCGTCGAGAGCCTTGCCATTCTCGGCAATACGCGGGATTTCGCGCAATTTACTCCATTCCGCAGCACCCGGATCTTCGGTCTTTCCAAGGGCGAAGATGTCGAGTTCGTCATTCCCGCCCGCGAAACGCCACCGGCCGAAATGCCGACCATGTTCACCACCTTCGAATATTGGCGCGCCGTCTGGACGGGGGCGGCCAGAGACGAGAGAGCGGAAACCATCATCGTCTCCACCGCTGCCATTGCCCTGATGCTGGTCAATGATATGGTTCTGCCTTTCGAAGAGGCCTATGCCCGCAGCCTGCGGCTGTGGAACGACAGGGCACGCGATTTCGCCACTGCTTAGGCGTTGGTGACTGATTTTTTCAGCGCCAGATATTCCCACAGCGCCACCAGCAGCAAAATCCCCGTGCTTGCCAGTTGCAGCGCAAAAAGCGGCACGCCCGGCACCGGCAGAAGCAGGCAGAGCGCCGCTACTCCGGCAAAATGCGAGATCGGCCGCTGATAGGTGGCAGCAATCTTGACGCCGATATTACCGGCTAGAAACAGGATCGGGCCGCCAAGAATGGCGAGTGACTCCCTCATCGTCGTCCCTTCATGGGCATGGGACAGGCTGAAATCCTCTCCAACTGCCGTAAGGATGATGCCGGCCACGATAGGCAAATGTCCGTAGTTGAAAAGATTCTGGGCAATCTTCGCTTTCTCGTCGGCATGTTCGGCCTTTCTGGAGGCCTCTTCCTGCCCGTGATGGAAATAGATCCACCACATTGTGACGGTGCTGACGAAGGCCGAACAAAAGACGATGAATGTGAGGCCAGAATTCATATATTCCGTGGCCGTGCGGCCGGTGGTTAGGATCGTTTCCCCGAGACAGATGATGACGAAAAGCGCACAGCGCTCCGCAAGATGCTCGCCGGAGAGATGCAGCTTGTCCGCATCGCTTGCTTTCAATCCCGGGACGACATAACGACAAGCGGGTCCGGCATATTCTATCGCGAGCGCTATACCCCACAGGAGGATTCGATCCGTCAGATCGACAAGCCCACCAGCCATCCAGAACAGGCTCGATACGACTAGCCAGATCGTCACGCGCACAAAAACCAGAAAAGACTGCCTGTCCTCTCCCTTAAAGGCATAAAGTGCAAACAGGCTCCGTCCCACCTGCATGGCACTGTAGATAAGGGCAAACACGAAACCCTGTTCCGCAAAAGCCTCCGGCAGCGCGATCGCCAAAAGAACCCCGCCGAACATCAGGACGAAAAGCAGAATCCGGACAGGCTCCTTTTCGGTATTCAGCAGGTTGGTGATCCAGGTGGTGTGTATCCACAACCACCAAAGTGACAATATCAGTATGCCCGCCTCAAGCGCCGCTGTCGGTCCGAAGTCCTTTGCTAGCGCATGGGAAAGCTGAATGAGCGCGAAAACGAAAACCAGATCGAAGAACAGTTCAGGAAAGGTCGCCTTTTCTGCTTCGTGCCCGTCCTGTTTGATCCAGGTTTGCGCATCCGGTTTCTGCCCGGACGTTTCGCTTTCGGTTCCCATTCTGCCCCTGTTCGTCAATATGAATTATTGCGATCGCGTTAGCGTTGCGCTTCATCCGAAGAATTAACATTCGAGTCCCGGCCGGGAAACTGCAGCGCCCGCGCATTGTCGGGGTAAAAACGCGGTCCTACCAGACGCACTGTCTTGCCGGAGACATCGGTAATATAATTCGATGCGGTCGCCCCAGGCGAGAATTCGGCGCTACGGGTCTTGGTCGGTTCCAATATGCTGACCTCTAATGGCTGAGCAAATATCGGGTGGCTCGTCGCGGAGATGACAATTGTCGCGATAAAGAGGGACTTGGAGAACATCGGCACATCCTGTCACAATTGACTGCGCCATAAACAGCCTTCGCCCGGTTTGGTTCCAGCCGTCTTTCAGCTGTCCTCGTCCAGATATGTGCGATATTGCACATAGTCCGAACTTGGTTGCCCGTCGATAATTTCCGGCGGCCGCCCCTCACCTCCGGTCAAATAACCGGCTTCTTCAAGTCCCGCCTTCAAGAGCTTTTCGATGGCGGTATCTCGAGGCAATGCAATGTCCGCCATGTAAACAGCGACAGCCAGCTCCATATCGTCTGGAAAAACCATAGGCTCAAGGCCCCCTTCCAACATCGACACGGAAACGCACAATCTTAGGGAAGGTTCAGTTCTAACATCGTGCCATATCGAGATATCTGCATTACCCCAGTCTAGTCAGGCAAGAAACGCGTAAAAATCGCGCTTTTCCTGCCCGTATCATCGCACTAACGCTAAAAGATACCCGGACTCAAGCGATTGAAACCAATCATGGAATAACTCAAACGAAAGTCAATCAAGGCTTAACTTTCATTACTTTGCATTAACCATAGGAACCCCTGCCAGCACAGTCTGTTCGTAAACACTGGCAGCCTCACAGCGAATCTTCGGAGTCTTGCAGAAGCAGCGTCAATGTAGCTGCAGACTGGGAATTCGGCAAGCCGGCGCCATTTTCTGTCCGTCCTCAAGAACTCATACAGCCATGCTTCTCTCTATCCCGTCAGTTCGACCCCGCAGTTGCGCCAGAAGCATGGCCTGAAGATCAAACCCGCCCTCGTGGGCCTTACGGGTGAGATTGCGCAGATATCCGCCCAGCGAGCTGATCTGGTCCGCCTTTTGCAGCAGGCAGGCAAGAATCGCCGCTGTTCCCTGTCGACCGAAAGTGGTGAGGGCGTCCTGGTAGGCCGACTGGCTAACGTTGAACATGGTTTTGATGACTGATGTCGCCACTTCCAGATCACGCCATCCAGTCACTGCTCCTCCGGGTGCATAGAGAGAAATGTCCGGGCAAGCCTTCACAACCAAAACAATATCAGGAACAAAAAATTGCTTATGAAGAACAGGCTTTGGCTGTTGCGATGACGGCT
The DNA here is from genome assembly GCF_007828365.1 of Rhizobium sp. SJZ105. Lineage (NCBI taxonomy): Bacteria > Pseudomonadati > Pseudomonadota > Alphaproteobacteria > Hyphomicrobiales > Rhizobiaceae > Rhizobium > Rhizobium sp. SJZ105. The sequence goes on along the minus strand of NZ_VIUP01000007.1, from coordinate 18,231 downwards.
TTGCACTGACGGGTACGGCGTATTCTGGCTGTACGACTGTCGTGTCGGCAGGTGTGACGATTACCGGTTCACGCAAATTTTGCGGTTTAGATATAGATTCGGATTCTGAATTCTTTATGAGGCGCTCATTTTGGCAGTCATTGCCGCCCGATTTCTCCGAATTTTCAATATTTTCCAGATAGTTGGTCACTTCTGCACGCAGGGAGACCAAAAATCCGGCGATTTCCTTGAGTTCGACAGGCTTTGAATTACGGCCGAGAGACCGGGCAATGGCATTGTAGCGCGCCTGGAATCCTTCTGACGTTACGACTTCACCGCTGGCGGCTATCATTTCGCAAAGCTTCTGGATATCGCGGCGGCACAGGCTGATGTTTTCACGAAGCCGCTGAAGGTCGAGCCGCTCGCGAACGATGCGTTCGGCGAGTTCCTCGATTTCCGATTTGCGGGCGAGAAGCGGTGCCAGCGAAAAACCATAGGCTTCGCTGATTTCCCCGCCCCTGTGCTTACGGGCGTAGCGTTTTCCGTTCGGACTATCCTTGCGGATGATGAGACCGGCCTCGACGAGAGCCGAGAGATGGCGGCGCAATGTCTGTTCTGCCATTCCATGTGCTCGCAATGACAATTGCGTATTCGACGGAAAGACGACCAAACCGGCTTCGCTGGAGAGTTCATTTTTCGGATAAAAACTCAGAAGGGCGTTCAAGACCGCGAGAGAACGATCGGTCACGCCGAGCAATGGTCTGGCTTCACAGACCGAACGGTAGAGTTTCCATTTATCGACCGCCTCGGTCTTTTTGTTTTTCTGCGCGGCAAACTGAGTTGCGAGAACGCCAAACGACATCGCTCGCCGCCCAAAGGGCGTCGTTACACATGTGCTGTCCATGTCTTTCACCTTTCACAAGGCAAAAGAAAATCGCTCACCGAAAAATTCGATGCCAAGACTCTTGACTATGATTCGCGGAAATGAGATTCTTTGGTTGCTTAGATCAAAGAAAGGCTTCCGTGCGGCAACGTTCGGGGGCTTTTTTCTTTTGTAATGCGTCTCCTGTTAGTCGTTGGTATTAACAATCACTGCTTGGACCGGTATTCGGCAAACAGCGCCTGAAGATGTTCCAGAACGAAATCGGCAAATTCCGGCGCCTCGTTCTTGTCGATGGATATATCCAGCTTGCGGTCGCTTTCGACCACCTTTGCCAGTCTGCTGCCAGTTTCCGAAGACCAAACACCGGCTTTCTTTGCCTGTGCCTTGGGTTTCAGAAAATCCAGAAGCGACTTGAAGCGTTCTTCGGACGGAAGAGCGGCAACGGATGGCTCCCTTACATAAGCGCGCGCAGCTTCCTTGACCTGTGACGAGGAGAGCTGATCTGCGAGATCCATCCAGTTACGGCGACCGACGGTGGGTGCCGGACCAATAAGATCGACCAGATCCTCGGGAATGCGACCGACAACCGATAGCATGTTGGAAAGATCGCCCTTGTGCAGGGACATCGCCGCCATGATCGTATCACGCGGAAACCGCATCTGCAGTTTCTGGGCGAAGCGCGCCTTTTCGATATAGGTTAGGTCACGGCGCTCGTTGTTCTCCTGTCCCTGGGCGACGACCAGCTGTTCGTCGCTGAGATCGCGAACCACGGCCTTGACCGGAATACCCAGGTTGGAAACGGCGCGCAGACGGCGATGGCCAAATGCGACCTGATAACGTCCGGGAAATTCGGGATGAGGGCGCACCAGAATGGGAACCTGCTGGCCCTGCTCTCGAATAGCCTCCACCAGGCCTGCATCCGCCTCTTCTGAGGCTGGCATGCGGTCAGGTATGAAGGATGGGTCGATATCAGCAGGATTGAGCGAAACGATCGTAAGGCCCTCTGCGAGCCGTTTTTCGATCTCTTCAGCACGTTTGGAGCGCTCCGACACTTCGTTCAGAGACTGGCCGATCATGCCGACCGGCGAGTTCAACACATCCGTCACCAGTTCGGGAGAACCGAGGATGGGTCTGACACGCGGACGGGACCGCTCGGGAGTGGTATCGTTGTCTGTGCCTGGCGTGCCAAGATTGGCGAAAATCTGTTTTCTGCTCATGCTGCCCTACCCCACGCTTTTTTAATCAATCCCTCGATTTCAGCGTTCACGTTGTTCATGGCTTCCAGTGCGCGGTCATAGGTGGAGCGCGTGAACTGGGTTCTTTCCACCTCGAAAAGCGTCTGGTTGGTCAATCCGGCATCCGAAACGGCCGTGCTCTTCAGCATCGGGTGAATGAGGACGTTTTCACCGAAGATCGAGCGCAGGAAAGCCACCATCTGGTTCTGCGGCCCATCGCTCGGTTCGAAACGCGTGATGAGGTAACGCATCCAGTTATAATCGGAGCGTGCGCCGGCCCTGCCGATTTCAGCGAGAAGATCGCCAGTCATGGCAAGGAACTGGTTCATGGACATGACATCAAGCATTTGCGGATGAACGGTCACGAGAACCGATGTTGCTGCCGTCAGCGCCGAAAGCGTCAGGTAACCGAGTTGCGGTGGGCAATCGATGACCACGACGTCGTAGAAATTCTGGGCCTGGGCGATTGCCTGGCCGATGCGAGCGAAGAACAGCGTGTCGCCTGGTGCGCGACGCATCAGTGCACGCGGGGTATCATGTTCGAACTCCATAAGTTCCAGATTGCCCGGAACGATATGAAGGTTGGGAATATAGGTGCCGCGAACGATTTCGGCGATCGGCCGGCGTTCGTCATCGTAGCGGATCGCGCCGTAGAGCGTTTCATTCGGGCCGACATCCATTTCGGGCTGGTGACCGAAGAGAGCGGAGAGACTGGCCTGCGGATCGAGATCGATAGCCAGAACCCGGTAACCACGCAGCGCCAGATATTGCGCCAGATGCGCGGAAGTCGTGGTCTTACCCGAACCACCTTTGAAATTCATGACGGCGATGACCTGCAATTCCTCGCCGTCGCGACGGTGGGGCAGATAGCGACGCGTGCCGCGCGCGCCCTGATCGAGAAACTTTCTGATCTCGTCCATATCCTCTACCGAATAGGAACGACGACCGGATGCCTGCGCTGCATCGAGCTCCGGACGCTCAGCGGCGATCTGACGAAGATAGGCTTCACCGATGCCGATCAGCCGTGCGGTTTCTGCCGGCGAAAAATGGCGCATACTCTTTTCGGTATGCGGTGAAAACGTATTCGCATTATGCGCCTGCAATTGGGCTGACAATGCAGCCGAATGCTGTTGTATAAGGCTCGTGAGGTCGGGTGCCCCTGCAGCAAATCTTGAGTCGGCACTCTGTGTCATGGATCTACTTTCGCTCGATATTACAGTTGCGGTTTTTTTCGAAAAAGACGGTTTTTTCCGCAACTGAGATATAAGCGCCGATTCTCTTTTTGGCGCAATAGGCTTTTTCCCGGATGCAGAAGTACCGCTAAGGCATTGTGGAAGAATCAGTTTTGCTTTTTGTGACAGTTTTTCGGTTAGCCGCGGCTAACTTCGTCTCCGTTCCGGCTGAGACGCGTTTTTTGGCTTCCTTTAAAATTGACATGGAGCGATCAGAGCGAAAGTTTGCCGCGGCTAACTTTGAGAATCCTGCGCACCAAATGTGCAATGAGCGATCCCGCCGGCGGAAAGTGAAGGGTAGACATTGGCAGGTGTTTAATCTCTACTCATCGACTAGAGTATCAACGGGTCCGGCGCCCACCGCCTGACCTCTCGTGCTGTCGCAGATTGGAGGAATAAATGTCCTATGATGTCGCTATCGTCGGTTCGGGTTTCTCGGCCATCTGTACCGCCGCTCATCTCTTATCATCCCTGCCCGGGGACGCGTCGATCGCCATTGTCGGCGACGAGTCGGATTTCGGGCGCGGTACGGCCTATCGTACCGAGTTGCCCTATCACCGACTCAATGTGCCCGCAGGGCGGATGAGCGTATTCCCCGACAGGCCGGATGACTTTCTCGATTGGCTGACGGAGAATGGGCTCGGCAATGATCCATTGGCTTTTGCCTCACGTGGCGATTACGGCCTCTATCTCAGGGACAGGCTCGCCAGTCTACTGAGAAGCCGGGATCAGCGGGCGAGGGTGGACTTCATCCGTGCCAAGGCTTCAGCCTGTCGCTCGGATGGCAATGGCGGTTTCTCTTTTGCACTGGAGAATGGTGAGAAGCTACGGGCGAAAAATGTTGTCTTATGTCTTGGTGTCGGCGCGGCAAGTTTGCCGGTGCAAACTCTGACGAAAGATGACGACGCGCCGCATCGCATCATCGGGCATTGCTGGCAGTCTGGATGGCTGTCGAAAGTAAAGGCGGGGGACCGCATCTGTATTCTGGGTTCTGGCCTGACGATGATAGATCAGGTCCTGACGCTTCGAGGAAAGGGACACCGTGGCCCAATCCACGTATTGTCCCGCCGCGGACTTGTGCCGCATCCACATATCAGCCCGCCACGGTCGCCAGCTGATCCGCGCTTACCAGAAGGTTCGACCGAGATCAGCCGGTTAGTGCAGGCTCTGCGTAAGCAGGTGAAAGATGGTGCGCCGTGGCGTACTGTCATGGATGGTCTACGGCCGAAGACCCAGCTGCTTTGGCAGAGCCTGACATCTGAGCAGCGAAGCCGGTTTCTTCGGCATGCCTTGCCCTGGTGGAACATTCACCGGCACCGAATCGCGCCCGAAGTGCATAAGGCTTTTGAAAAGCTATTATCTGACGGCGTTCTAGAGATTCACGCCGGTTATCTCCGCTCTCTCGACGAGCAGGACGAGGGGATCGCCGTACTCTATCGCCGTCGGCATACGGAGACGCTTAGAGAGTTTCAGGTCGATTGGGTCGTTAATTGTACCGGAATGGAGAGGGCGGGGATCGGTCATTCACGACTTCTGGAAACCATGCGGGACGATGGCGTGCTTTTGCTCGACGCCTTTGGTCTTGGGGTCGAGGTCGATGGCCAGTCGCGCTTGTCAAGCGCGGACGGGCAGGTCTGGCCTGGCCTGTTTGCCGCCGGGGCGCTGACGGCGGGCCGCTTTTGGGAGATAACCGCCGTGCCGGATATCCGCGTGCAGGCGCAAAAGATCGCGCAAGCTGTCACGGACAGAGTGGTATCGGACCGGCGGGTTTCGGCACACGGTTGATGTGAAGGAAAGAGCACTCGCGCAGTGCCAGGTCTTAAAGAGTTTGCGCTTGAGACTGTTCCTCTAACTTTTCAGATACTGAGGTTTGCCGCGGCTAACCTCTCTATTTCTCTCATCAGGCAACCATCCGAATGTACCGGGCTTCCTCATTACGCGATAGAGCTAAGGGTTAGTAAGAGCCTTGGCTCAGCCAATAACCGCTTCCATAGATCGCGACAGACAATAGGTTTTGAGTCTCATCATTCGGTTCGACAACGTGCGGCGATACGAATATCTCAACGTGACGTCCATCCGTCCGCGAGTTGATGATTTACATAATTGCTAAATTATTTACATCACTTGTGGAATATTGATGCAAAAAGAGCTATTAAACCCTTAAAAATACGATTTCCATGAAAATTATTTGCGAGGCATCTATGGAAAAGCAGAAACTGGTACGATTCGAGACGGCTGACGCTCAGGCTGGCGGACAGCGCAGGCCTTTTGCCAAGGCCGTGCGGGCCGGTGATTTCGTCTATGTGTCTGGACAGGTGCCAACCGTCGATGGTGAAGTAGTAACTGGCGGCATTGTGGCTCAGACCGAGCAGGTTGTGGCCAATATCATGGATGTTCTGGCGCTTGCGGATTGTACACTTGCCGATGTCGTCAAGGTCAATGTCTGGCTGGATGATGCTCGGGATTTTTCGAGCTTCAACGCGGTCTTCCAGAAATATTTCATCGATCATCCACCGGCACGTTCAACCGTGCAGTCGCCCCTGATGGTCGATGCGAAGGTTGAAATGGATGTTATCGCCTATAAGCCACTGGTTTGATTGCCAATTTCCGATTCTGAGAGCGTTTGACAATGACCTACCCCTGGCCTGACGAAGGCACCCCACTCGATGCGATCTCGACGCCGATGCCCGTGATCGACGAGGACCGACTTGCCGCCAATATTGCGCGGGCGCAGTCCTATCTTGATGGACATGGCATGGCTTTTCGCCCCCATATCAAGACACATAAGATACCAGCCATTGCGAAGCAGCAGCTTCAGGCGGGCGCCATCGGCATCAATTGCCAGAAGGTCAGCGAGGCGGAAGTTTTCGCGGATGCCGGTTTCGACGACATCCTCATTACCTACAATATCCTCGGCGTGGCGAAACTCTCGCGGCTGAGGGCATTGAATGCGCGTTTAGGGCAGCTGAGCGTCGTTGCCGACAGTGCCGTGACGATTGCCGGCCTTGCCGGCACATTCGATGCGGAAAGACCGCTTTCCGTTCTTGTCGAATGCGATACCGGCGGAAAACGCTGCGGTGTGCAGACCCCGGAAGCCGTGTTGCAGCTTGCAGAAAAGATCGTCGCGGCACCGGGCCTCAATTTCAAGGGCATTTTGACCTATCCGGCACCCGGTGGCGCTGAAAAGGTGGAGAACTTCATTCGGAAAACCATGGCGTTGCTTGCGGAAAAGGGCATTGACTGCCCGGTTCGCTCCAGTGGCGGCTCACCGGATTTTTTCTCTGCTCACCTCGTTCCCTCCGCAACCGAATATCGGGCGGGCACCTATGTATATAATGATCGTTCGATGCTGCGCGCCGGACATTGCACCGCTGGCGACCTGGCAATGCATGTTCTTGCCACCGTGGTGTCGCGACCGACACCTGATCGCGCTGTGCTCGATTGTGGCTCCAAGGCTTTGACCTCCGATCTCCTTGGGTTCAGCGATTACGGGCTGATTGAAGGGTATGAAGGCGCGAAAATCATGTCGCTTTCGGAAGAACATGCGGTGGTCGATTTGTCGGGCTGCACATCGGGGCGGCCGGAAATCGGTGAGCTGGTCAAGGTTGTGCCGAACCACACCTGCGTCATTACTAATCTTTTCGACAGGATGGTTTTCCATCGAAACGGTATCGTGACGCGGGTGGAAGACGTCACAGCACGCGGCACCGTCTGGTAAAATTACCCGGCTAATTAAATTGCAAAAAAATGCTGCTGAAAAGCGGGCATCGGCAACGAGAATGACAGTCATGCGCATATTCACGGCATCGCTTGCCACCGAAACCAACACGTTTTCACCCGTCCCGACGGACATGGACGCCTTTCGCGCGGCTTTTTACGCTGGGCCCGGCGAACATCCGGAAACGCCGACACTATGCTCCTCACCGGTACCAATTCTACGCCGGCGCGGCAAAGCGGAAGGGTTTACGGTAATCGAGGGTACCTCCTGCTGGGCGGAACCGGCGGGGCTGATACAGCGCCAGACCTATGAAACGCTGCGCGATACGATTCTCGCCGAGCTTGCCGCCGCACTGCCGGTCGACGCGGTAATTCTTGGTCTCCATGGCGCCATGGTCGCGCAGGGTTATGACGATCCGGAAGGTGATTTCCTGTCACATGTCCGCACGCTTGTTGGTCCCGACGTACTGATCGCGGCGGAATTCGATCCCCACAGCCATTTGACCCCTTTAAGGGTCCAAAATCTCGATATAATGGCGACGTTTCTGGAATTCCCGCATACGGATTTTGAGGAACGTGGTGAGCACGTCGTTGAACTGGCACTTCGCACCCTGCGCGGAGAAATCAGGCCGGTTATTTCCACTTTCAATTGCCGCATGATCACCATTTACCCCACCAGCCGCGAACCGATGCGTTCTTATGTTGACCGTTTGAAGGCTTTGGAGGATAAGGACGGCGTGCTGTCTATTTCCGTCATTCACGGTTTCATGGCAGGCGATGTACCAGATATGGGCACGCGTATCGTCGTCGTGACAGATAATGACAGGGCAAAAGGCGACGCACTGGCCGAAAAACTCGGCCATGAGCTTTATGCCATGCGCAAGTTGACTGCCATGCCGATGCTCGACACGGAATCGGGTCTCGACAGGGCTCTCGCCATTCGTAGTGAGCATCCGGATATGCCGGTCGTGGTGTCGGATATATGGGATAATCCCGGTGGCGGCGTTGCGGGTGATGCCACCCATATTCTGCGGCGCATGGTGGAGCGCGGCATGGACAATATCGGTGTGGCAACGATCTGGGATCCGATTGCTGTGTCTTTCTGTCACGCGGCAGGCGAGGGGGCGGAGATTGATCTGCGTATTGGCGGCAAATCCAGTCCCGAAGGTGGCGAGCCGCTCGATTTCCGGATCAGGGTCATGCGCACTGCAGAAGCAGGGTGGCAGAGTTTCCGAAATAGCCGCGTCACGCTCGGCCGCGCCGCCGTCGTTCGACCGGTCGGAACGGAAATCGATATCATTCTCATTACCAGCCGCACGCAAACTTATGAGCCGGATATCTTTTCCAATCTCGGCATTGATTTTGCCAGGAAAGACGTGCTGCTGGTGAAGTCCACCAACCACTTCCATGCGGGTTTTGCGCCGGTCGCTTCCGAGATCGTTTATATCGCCGCGCCCACTTCCTATCCGACCGATCCGGCCACAACCGCCTATCGCAAGGCAAGCCTCCAGCTATGGCCACGGGTGGCCGATCCGCTGGGGTTGGACTGAGGCTGCGGCGCTTCAGATATCTTGTAGCGTGATCAGAAAGAATATGCCTTCACCATGATCTGCCTCGATGGTGAACGGCACGCTTTCCGTGATGAAAACGCTATCCAGCTTCTCCAGCCGGGCTGTGTCGTTGTTGACGGCGACCGTCAGAGGATCGAGCGCGAGGATCAGCCTTGTTCCCGTTGCCGCTTGCATCGAGCGGCTGCCGGATAGTCTTTGCACGCCGTGGGCGAAGGATGAGCGGCGCGTCATGATGTTCAGGTCGACTATCGCGCCGTCCATCAGGGTCGCATCCACGGGAACATCGGCGGCAAAGGGCAGGGGGGTACTCTTCGTCGTCAGCGCCACCGGCTCATGACCCGAAATAGCGAGTGCAAGGCCGTTTCCCTCGATAATCGCAAGCGTGCGGTCTATGCCGGGGAAGCTGGAAAATGGTCCGTCCTGAGCAACGGTCGCCATGCTGACGCGCCAGTCGAATGCATCCACGGAAGCACCCGGCGGATGGATGGCGATTTCCACCGTAACGCCGCCGCCATTTTTCCACGGCATGGTTTTGTATTCGGAAGCGCGTAATATTCTCATGTGATGTCCAGAATCGGGTCGTTAAGGGGGCGGGGGCGGAAGTTTACGATCCGCGATCATTCTCGATGCGTCGCTCAATCGTTTTTTGGACCGCCTTTAAATCGGATGGCCGGCCGGCAACCTTTTCGATCGCGGCAATGGCAAGGTCACTGGCGACATAGTCAGATTTATGCCCGAGATTGTGCACGACGATCAAAGTGGAGCCGCGAATATCTCTGGCGAGATGACGGGAATGCACCTCTGGCGAGACGATCGTGTCCGTATCACCGGTTATGATGACGGTTGGTGCCGTGATGCGCCGATACTCCGAGGAAGCTCCACGCGCCCATTCATTGAGAGCCGCGACCTCCTGCGCATTGTGCCGAAAGGCCCTGGGCCGCAGGGCCGCTACGGAATGCGTTGCTTCCACATAACCGGCGGGTCTGGAATTGGGTGCAAAAACACCGCGCGTTGCCTGATCCAATGCCAGGAGGCCGGCGGGCGGAGCAATGAAGGTGCTGAACAGCGGACCGGTAAAGGGCGCATTTGCCGCTGTGTAATACCAGGCGATGCCACCCTCCCATGGATAGACAGCGGGAGAAAGGAATACGAGGCCCGCGACCATCTCCGGATGACGGACCGCAAGCGATGCCGCGATGGCGCCGCCAAAGGAATGTCCGACGATAATCGCTCTCGGGACGCCTCGCTTTTTCATAAGCTGGGCAATGGCGTCCGCCTGTCCATCCGGGAGAATATTTGCCTTGCCGCCGATATCCGAATTGCCGTGCCCTGGCCTGTCGACAAATAGCAGTTTTGCACGGCCTCTCAGCTTTTCGAGAAACGAAAACATCGGATCATAGAGACTGGCGCTTGCGCCGTGAATGAAGAGGATCGGCGGAAGCTCGGCGCTTTTTCCCGGCTCGACCAAGATGCTGTTCAGCTTGTAGCCGCCCACATCGATCCGCACGGGAACATTTTGCTGCTTTTCGGACGCCACGGCATTCGTAGCGGAAACCGGAAGAAGTGCCCCGAGCAGGAGGGTAAAGGCAAGCGGAAGGAACCTGTGCGCCATTCTTTGATCTACCATGTCCTTCATGCCTGCCTAACGGTTAGCGCGGCTTTCAAACGAGCATACAGTCGGTCGGTTAAAAACAGCAACGGAAGAAAGCCGCAGACAGAACAGAAGTTCCACCGGGCGCCGACAGCGGCGTCGAAACTGATGCGGCACCGCTGTCGGCACTGTACGATGGGTGGATCGCGGCTCTCTTCCCGGATCAGATAAACGGCGCAGCCTGAAGACTGCGCCGAGTTTTTTCTTTAGTTACCGAGAATGCCGGGCAGTCGCAGGCCCTGCTCTTTTGCGCATTCCACGGCGATTTCGTAACCGGCATCGGCATGGCGCATGACGCCGGTTGCCGGGTCGTTCCACAGCACGCGCTCTATGCGGCGGGCCGCGTCATCGGTGCCGTCGCAGCAGATGACCATGCCGGAATGCTGGGAAAAGCCCATGCCGACTCCGCCGCCGTGGTGCAGGGAAACCCATGTCGCGCCGGATGCGGTATTGAGCAGCGCGTTCAGCAGCGGCCAGTCGGATACGGCATCCGAACCGTCCTGCATGGCTTCGGTCTCGCGGTTCGGCGAGGCGACGGAGCCGCTGTCGAGGTGGTCGCGGCCGATGACGATCGGAGCGCTGAGCTCGCCGTTCTTGACCATTTCGTTGAAAGCAAGACCGAGACGATGGCGATCACCAAGGCCAACCCAGCAGATACGCGCCGGCAGGCCCTGGAAGGCGATGCGCTCGGCGGCCATATCAAGCCAATTGTGCAGGTGCTTGTTGTCGGGCAGCAGTTCCTTCACCTTGGCGTCGGTCTTGCGGATGTCTTCCGGGTCACCCGATAGTGCCGCCCAGCGGAACGGGCCGACGCCGCGGCAAAACAGCGGGCGGATATAGGCCGGAACGAAGCCCGGGAAGGCGAAAGCGTTTTCCAGCCCTTCTTCTTTTGCCACCTGGCGGATGTTGTTGCCGTAGTCGAAAGTCGGAATGCCCATGTCCTGGAAGGCAATCATCGCTTCGACATGTTCGCGCATCGAGGCACGGGCAGCTTTTTCGACGGCTTTCGGGTCGCTCTCGCGCTTTTCCTTCCACTTGGCCATCGTCCAGCCCTTCGGCAGATAGCCGTTGATCGGGTCGTGCGCCGAGGTCTGGTCGGTTACCATGTCTGGACGGATGCCGCGGCGGACCATTTCCGGCAGGATTTCAGCGGTGTTGCCGAGCAGGCCGACGGACTTTGCCTCACCGGCGGCTGTCCAGCGCTCAATCATCTCCATCGCCTCATCAAGAGTTTCGGCGCGGGCATCGACGTAGCGGGTGCGCAGACGGAAATCGATCGAATCGGGATTGCATTCAATGGCAAGGCAGCAGGCACCGGCCATCACGGCGGCAAGTGGCTGGGCGCCGCCCATGCCGCCAAGGCCGCCGGTCAGAACCCATTTGCCTGTGAGATCGCCATTATAGTGCTGACGACCGGCCTCCACGAAGGTTTCGTAGGTGCCCTGCACGATGCCCTGGCTGCCGATATAGATCCACGAACCGGCGGTCATCTGGCCGTACATGGCAAGACCCTTTTTATCCAGCTCGTTGAAATGATCCCATGTCGCCCAGTGCGGCACGAGGTTGGAGTTGGCAATCAGCACGCGCGGCGCATCCTTGTGGGTGCGGAACACGCCGACCGGTTTACCGGACTGGACCATCAGCGTTTCGTCTTCGTTGAGATCGCGCAGGGTCGCGACGATCTTGTCGAAATCCGCCCAGGTGCGGGCGGCACGGCCGATGCCACCATAAACCACCAGTTCGTGCGGGTTCTCGGCCACTTCAGGATCGAGATTGTTCATCAGCATGCGCAGCGGCGCTTCTGTCATCCACGATTTCGCGGTCAGCTCGGTTCCACGCGCAGCGCGGACGTCGCGGATATTGTGACGAGGATTGGTCATTTGGTTCCCCTTTTGGTGTGTGCGAGTGTCAGCGCAGTCGTTTCGATGCGCGTGAGAATGTCTTTCAGGTGGATACGAAGCTTGGTGGCCTTGGCGTCGTCATAGGCAAACGGCGGTGCCTCTGTCGTTAGATGGGTGGATTGCGCCAGTTCCATCTGGATGGCGTGCACGCCGGTTTCGGGCTTTCCGTAGTGGCGTGTCGTCCAGCCACCCTTGAAGCGACCGTTGAGAATGCTGGTGTAACCTTCTGCCGCAGCGGTCGCTTCGACCGCCATTGTCTCGATGGCTGGGTCGCAGGTCCTGCCCATATCCGTACCGATGTTGAAATCCGGCAGCTTGCCTTCGAACAGGAACGGGATATGCGAGCGGATCGAATGGCAATCATAGAGAATGGCGATGCCGTGAATGGCCTTAACCCGCTCGATTTCCGCGGCAAGGGCCGCGTGATAGGGTGCATGAAACGTTTCCAGCCGAGAGACTATGTCGTCCTGATTCGGTTCCTGCCCCTCATTCCAGATCGATTTGCCGTCGAAATCGGTTTCCGGAACAAGGCCTGTGGTGTTTTGTCCTGGATAGAGGCTAACGCCTTCAGGATCGCGGTTGGCATCGATCACATAACGATGAAAGGTGGCGCGAACCGTCGTCGCGTCGGGGAGCAGATCCGCGTAGAGATCATGAATATGCCAGTCGGTGTCGGCAAGCATCTTGCCGTTGTCGTTCAAGCGTTGCCAAATCGCTGCCGGAACATCGGTGCCGGTGTGGGGCAGGCCGAGAATGACGGGCGATGTGCCTTCTTTAATATCGAAGACGCGCATCTTACGCCTCCAGCTTCGGAAGAATGCCGTCGGAAATCACGGACACAAGAGCGCCGGTAGCAATAAGGTCGGATGCCGCCTTCAGATCCGGCGCCATATAACGGTCCTCTTCCAGTGAAGGGATCGCCTGACGCAGCACGGCGATTGCCTTTTGCAGCTCCGGGCTGGTTTTCAATGGCCCACGCAGCTCAACGCCCTGAACCGCCGAAAGCGCCTCGATGCCGAGGATGGCGAAAAGGTTCTCCGTCATCGGTAGCAGGCGGCGCGCGCCGTGGCAGGCCATGGATACATGGTCTTCCTGATTGGCTGAGGTTGGCGTCGAATCGACCGAAGCCGGATGAGCCATCTGCTTGTTCTCGCTCATCAGCGCAGCGGAGGTGACTTCGGCAATCATCAGGCCGGAATTCAGCCCCGGTTTTTTCGATAAAAATGCCGGAAGGCCATAGGATAGAGCCGGATCGACAAGCAGCGCCACGCGGCGCTGCGCGATCGCGCCGATTTCGCAGATGGCAAGCGCCGTCTGGTCGGCGGCAAATGCCACCGGTTCAGCGTGGAAGTTGCCCCCGGATACGACGGAATTGTCGGAAAGCACCAGCGGATTGTCCGTCACGGCATTGGCTTCGATTTCAAGCGTGCGGGCTACCTGCCGCAGAAGATCGAGGCAGGCGCCGTCCACCTGCGGCTGGCAGCGGATGCAATAGGGATCCTGAACGCGCTCGTCGCCTTCGATATGGCTGACACGGATTTCGGATCCTTCCAGCAGGTTGCGCAGTGCAGCCCCCGCATCGATCTGGCCCTTGTGGCCGCGCAATGTGTGAATATCGGGATGGAAGGGAGCCGAAGAACCCATGGCGGCATCGGTGGAAAGCGCACCTGTTATCAGCGCTGCCTGTGCCGCGCGGTGAGCGCGGAAAAGACCGGCAAGCGCCAGCGCCGTCGAGGTTTGCGTGCCGTTGATCAGCGCCAACCCTTCCTTGGCGGCGAGCACGACCGGGGTCAGCCCGGCTTTAGTGAGAGCTTCGCCGGCGGGCAGAAGCGTACCTTCATAGAAAGCCTCGCCTTCGCCCATCATCACGGCGGCCATATGGGCAAGCGGCGCGAGATCCCCCGACGCTCCGACCGAACCCTTTTCCGGGATGGAAGGGATGACACCCTTTTCCAGCATGTCCTCAATCAGCCGCACCAGTTCCAGCCGCACGCCGGAGGCGCCGCGACCAAGCGAAATCAGCTTCAGCGCCATGATCAGGCGCACGACATTTTCCGGAAGCGCCGCACCGACGCCGCAGCAATGTGACAGGATGAGGTTACGCTGCAGCGTCGCCACATCGGCTGCGTCGATCTTGATCGAGGCGAGTTTGCCGAAACCGGTATTGATGCCATAGACCGGAGCGTTGCCGGCGGCGATCTCGGCGATGCGGGCCGCTGCTTTTTCTATGCCGGCATCGAACGAACGGTCGAGTTTCGCTCTGCCGTTATCCCAGTAGATTGCGGCAAGTTCAGCAAGGGTCACATTGCCTGGGTGAAGCGTGATAGTCATGTAGAAACCTTCTGTCCCTTGAAAATGCGGGCGTGGAGCGGGTTGAAGCCGATGCGGTAGACAAGTTCAGCCGGGCGTTCGATATCCCAGATGGTGAAATCAGCGGATTTTCCTGCTTCCAGCGTGCCAGTTTCCGCAAGCAGGCCGAGCGCCTTTGCGGCATTACGCGTGGTCGCCGTCAGGCATTCCTCCACCGTCATGCGAAAAAGCGTGGCACCCATGTTCATGGTCAGCAACAGGGAAGTCAGTGGTGAGGTGCCAGGATTGCAATCGGTAGCCAGCGCGATGTCAGCGCCTGCATCGCGCAGGGCCTGAACCGGGGGCAGCTGTTTTTCGCGGAGCGCGTAAAAGGCCCCGGGCAGAAGCACGGCCACCGTTCCCGCTTTAGCCAATGCTTTTGCACCGGCCTCATCAAGATATTCCAGATGATCGGCGGAAAGCGCACCATAGGACGCGGCAAGCTCCGTACCGCCGAGGTTGGAAAGCTGTTCGGCATGCAGCTTGACGGGAAGACCGTACTGTTTTGCCGCTTCGAAAACCCGGGTCATTTCCTCAACGGAAAAGGCGATGCCTTCGCAAAAACCGTCAACCGCATCCGCCAGTCCTTCCGCATTGGCTTTTTCCAGCCCCGGCAGAACCACGTCCATAATGTAGTCGGCGTTACGGCCCTTATATTCGGCCGGTGTCGCATGCGCGGCCAAGTAGCTGGTGACGATTCTAACGGGCCGTAACGTCTCAAGTTTGCGGGCGACGCGCAGCATTTTCAGTTCGGTTTCGATATCAAGACCGTAACCGGATTTTATTTCGAGGGTCGAGACACCCTCCGCCAGAAGCGTATCCAGACGGGGCAATGCCTGTGCCACCAAAGCCTCTTCCGAGAGGGCGCGCGTGTCGCGTACCGAAGAAACGATACCACCGCCCGCTTTGGCGATCTCCTCATAGGTCGCGCCATTGAGGCGCATTTCGAATTCCATGGCGCGGTTGCCGCCGAAGACCAAATGTGTGTGGCAGTCTATCAAGGCCGGGGTGATCCAGCGTCCCTCACAATCGGTTATCTCGTCGGCCGTTGCCAGGTCGGCGGGCAGATCGCTTTCGGCGCCGGCAAAGACGATGCGGTCGTTGCGTATGGCAATGGCAGCATTTTCGATAGCGCCGATGCCATCCATGGTAGGATCAAACGTCGCCAGCCGGGCATTGCGCCACAATGCGGTAGTGTCACCCGTCGCCATTCCCTTTGTATATTTGTTCCCTGGCATTTGCTTTTCGCCTTTCTTTTATGTGCCAAATGTATATACATAATAATCATGTTGGCAAGCCGTAATTTCGTATGCGACGTGGCCTTGTCAGAAGAGATCAAGAGGAGAGGGTGGCATGACGGTAATTCACGCGGGCGCAGCACTTCTGGCCGATGGGTGGGTGCAAGATGTTCGCATCCACTGCAGGGGCGGTGCTGTTTCATCCGTCGAAACCGGTGTTTCTCCGCAGCCGCAGGATGAACGGCATGCCGTTATCGTGCCAGCCATGCCCAATCTCCACAGCCATGCCTTTCAGCGGGCCATGGCAGGGCTTGCTGAAATTCGCGGACCTGCCGATGACAGCTTCTGGAGCTGGCGCACGGTCATGTACAAGTTCGCGCTGTCAATGACACCGGATCATGTCGAGGCGGTTGCTGCCCAGCTTTATATGGAAATGCTGGAAGCCGGTTTTGGACGGGTCGGTGAATTTCATTACCTGCATAACGATATGGATGGTTCGCATTACGGCAATATCGCCGAAATGGCCGAACGTATCGGTGCCGCCGCCTCGCAAACGGGGATCGGCCTGACTTTGCTGCCGGTATTTTATGCGCATTCCGGTTTCGGCGGTCAGCCGCCGATCGACGGTCAGAAACGTTTCATCCATTCGCTCGACAGTTACGAAAGGCTCATGCAGGGCGCCCAAGCCGTGGTGAATGGGCTTCCCGGTGCAACGCTCGGCATCGCGCCACACAGTCTCCGTGCCGTAACTGGTGAAGAACTGGCGGCGATCGAACCGCTGGCGAAAGGCGGCCCGATCCACATTCATGTGGCGGAGCAGGTCAAGGAAATCGAGGACTCGCTCGCCTTTTCAGGTGCGCGGCCGGTGGAGTGGCTTTTGCAGAATGCACCGGTCGATGATCGCTGGTGCCTTATCCATGCGACGCATATGACGGAAGCCGAAACCCGCCGCATGGCAAAAAGCGGTGCCGTTGCCGGCCTTTGCCCCATCACCGAGGCCAATCTTGGCGACGGCATCTTCCCCGCTCCCGGTTTCATCGCGGAAGGCGGCCATTACGGTGTCGGTTCGGATTCCAACATTTTGATCTCCGTGCCGGAAGAATTGCGGATGCTCGAATATTCGCAGCGCCTGTCGCTTCGGGCGCGCAATGTCATCGCCGATGCCGGCCGTTCCACGGGCGAGAAACTGTTCCAGCAGGCGCTTCAAGGCGGTGGCAGGGCGCTGGATTCAAAAAATCAGATAGAAGCGGGAAAAAGCGCTGATTTTGTCGCGCTTGATTGCTCGGCCGTTCCCCATCTTCCGGCATCCCAGATTCTCGACCAGTGGATGTTCGCGAGTAGCGTCCATGTCGATACCGTCTGGGTGCGCGGTAAAAAACTGGTGCAAGCGGGCCGGCACGTCCATCGCCATGAAATATCGGATCGCTTCAACAAGGTCATGGCCGAACTTGTCGATAGCTGATATGCGCTCGATAGGAACGACATCGAGCCGTTGGAAGGCATTGCGGACGTGACGAAAGCATCGGCCGGGCAAACCCTGCACCAGCGAATCCTCGGTGATATCGAGGGCCGGATCGTATCGGGCGAATGGCCGCCGGGTCACCGGTTGCCTTTCGAGGTTGATCTCGCCGCCCACTACGATTGCTCCCGCATGACCGTCAACAAGGTCATGGGCCAGCTTGTGAAGGCCGGCTTGATCGAGCGCCGCAAGAAATCCGGCAGTTTCGTCCGCCAGCCGCAGATCCAGTCCGCGGTTCTCGAAATCCACGATATCAGGGCGGAAGTCGAATCCCTTGGCCTGGAATATGGCTTCAAGGTTCTGAAGCGCACGCAGCGTGTCGCAAAGCGTGAGGATCGGACAAGTCTCGATATTGCCATTGGTACATCGCTGCTCGATATCGTCTGCATTCATTTTGCGGGCACGCGGGAATTCTGTATCGAGCAGCGTCTCGTCAATCTGGCAACCGTTCCCGATGCCGCTGAAATCGACTTCACGGAGATTGCACCCGGACCCTGGCTGCTTGGCCATGTTCCCTGGAGCAATGCCGAACACCGCATCAGTGCCGAAACGCCTTCGAAAGATGTGGCACGCCTGTTGGGTATCTCCGACAGGCAGGCCTGCCTCGTCGTGGAGCGGCGCACATGGAGCAATTCGGGTGCCGTCACCTATGTACGCTTCACCTATCCCGGCAATGCGCACGCTCTGGTCGCCCGTTTCAGCCCGTCTTCCGAATAAGACTGGGAAGGGCGCAATGCCTGCAATGCCCAAGAGAGCGCCCTCGTCGTGGTAGGAAAAGTCCTAGCTCCCGTCATGCAGCTCCGAAACGTTAAAATCTGTTAGTTTGTATGACTAATTTCAAACTATCCTTTAAAATCAATACTTTGAATGTTTTTTTTAGAATTTGTATTTTGGTGTGTTGACTTGTTTGAGGGTGTTCTCTTATAAGTCCGCTCACTGAACGAGGGCGGCGGCGC
>NZ_VIUP01000006.1:0-254975 GCF_007828365.1 Rhizobium sp. SJZ105 | reverse complement strand
GGCCGTGAAACGCCCCAGCGCCAATGGTACTCCGTCTCAAGACGCGGGAGAGTAGGTCGCTGCCAGGTCTGCAAAACGCAACAAATATCTTCTCAAGCAAACTCTTCGGCCCAGCCGATACAAAGGGCCGCTCAAAGCGGCCTTTTTGCATTGCGTAACATGAAAACATAAGGAAAACGCAACGTGCGTCCCTTAAAGGAGACAAATCGCCTTCGGCAATTTGCTCCGGAAGTATACATCACAGCTTCCCTGTGATGCAGTCGCGATAAATCCCAGAGGGATTTACGCTGGTAACGCGGGGTGGAGCAGCCCGGTAGCTCGTCAGGCTCATAACCTGAAGGCCGCAGGTTCAAATCCTGCCCCCGCAACCAATATCTTCAAGACTATCAACAACAAAGCCCTCCCATCCCGGAGGGCGCCTTGCGTTTAGGGCCTTGGATACCGCAAATGACTTGCTGGCGGTATATCCCGTGGGGCTCTGATAGCGTGCAGCGGTCGATCCATTACGCCCACTCGAGCTTCGCGAACTCAACAGGCTCACGGCCCCAATTCATTGAACACCTCCATCAAAAGTTCTTCTGACCCCATCAAACACCCTATCGTGCTAGGTCTAAGGCAGCCGAAAGTGACCCCGATCGTCCGGGATTACCGGGTGGCTTTGGACAATGCCGAGTATGCTTATGGACCTGCCGAAGATAAAGACGCTGATTGATTTTGTCGGACGAACGAACGTCACCGAACTCATGGTGACAGAGAAAAGCGTAACTGTGCGGATATTCAAAACCGCACCTCGAACAGAGACTGGCAGCAATGTCTCGGTCAAAGCCGAGGATGACGCCCTGATCGATCGGTCGGAGTCGATCCTTCCTGCCACCACGTCGGGCACCTCCGTTCATGCCCCGATTTTTGGCGTTTTGCATCGCGCTTCCGCGCCGGGACAACCTTCATTTGTCGAGGCTGGAGATGTGGTCAAGGAGGGGCAGGCCCTCTTCATTATCGAAGCCATGAAAGTCTTCAATAAAATTGTTGCGCCACGCGCTGGCCGGATCACCTATCTGACGGAGGTTGATGGTGGCGAGGTTGAGGCCAATGATTTGCTGGCGGAGATCGCGTAATGGCGGAAGGTCTCAATACCACATCGGATATGCCGGGTTTCGACACGGTCCTGATTGCCAACCGGGGTGAAATTGCTGCACGCATTCAGCGCGCCTGCCGCGAATTGGGCTTGAAGACCGTGGCCATCTGCTCTGAGGCGGACAGGCAGGCTCCATATGGTCAAACGGCAGACACCTTCCTTTGTGTTGGCCCGGCGAATGCTGCCAAGAGCTATCTAAATCAGAATGCCATCTTAATCGCTGCCCGTCTGACGGGTGCGGGTGCGATCCATCCCGGTTATGGATTTCTGTCCGAAAATGCCGCCTTTTCTCAGGCGGTCGAAGATGCCGGTCTCGTATTCATCGGTCCCGACGCAAGGTCGATCTCCACGATGGGCGACAAGATCGCTGCCAAACGGGCAATGATTGCGGCCGGTGTGCCATGTGTACCGGGACCGGATACAGCGCTTCCCGAGGATGCCGCAACGGTTGAGCGTATCGCGAATGAGATCGGCTATCCAATCATCATCAAGGCTGCGGGCGGTGGTGGCGGGCGTGGCATGCGAGTAGTGCAGGAAGCTGCCTTGCTTCATGAAGCCATTACCTTGACGAGGGAGGAGGCGAGGCAGGCTTTTGGCTCTGCTGTCCTCTACGTGGAGAAGTTTCTCCAGCATCCCCGTCATATCGAGATACAGGTCTTGTGCGACACGCACGGCAATGCCGTCTGGCTTGGTCACCGCGACTGTTCGATGCAACGTCGTCATCAAAAAGTGGTCGAAGAAGCGCCAGCGCCTGGAATTTCGGTCGATGTGATCCAGCCGGTTGGTATGGCCTGCGTCGAGGCTTGCCGACAGATTGGCTATCGCGGGGTGGGAACTTTCGAATTCCTGTTTGAAGACGGCAAGTTCTATTTCATCGAGATGAATACGCGCTTGCAGGTCGAACATCCCGTCACGGAAATGACGAGCGGTATCGACATCGTTCAGGCCCAGATCAAGGCGGCGCAGGGTAAGCCTCTGGACTTGCGGCAGGCAGATGTTATCTGCGACGGGCATTCTTTCGAATGCCGGATCAATGCCGAAGATCCCGATAAGTTTCTCCCCTCGGCGGGTGTCGTGACCAATCTTGTGCTGCCGGAAGGAGAGGGGATTCGCGTCGATACCCATATCCATGTCGGCTACCGGGTGTCACCCTATTATGATTCCTTGATCGCCAAGTTGATCGTACATGCGCCGACCCGTGCTGAAGCCATGGTTAGGATGCGCCAAGCGCTTGCGGGTACACGGGTGGAGGGTATTTCGACCAATCTTCCGCTCCTGCGCGCCCTGTTTGAGGACGACGCTTTTGCGCAGGGCGAAACAGACATTCACTATCTTGAACAATGGCTAAAAGAACGGAGCGCAGCATGAGCAGGCCCGACTTTAGCGACCCCGTCTTACTCACAGCTTTGACCGATATGCTGACGGATGCAGGCGTGGACGGCGTGGAAATCACGACGCCTGAGGGTCAGGTACGCATTATTGTTTCTGCCTCGGCAAGATCTGCAATTTCCGTCGCTGGCGCTGTTTGCTCACCAAAGGCCGCTGTTTCGAAAGTGGTGGTAAAAGCGCCGATTGCCGGTCTCTTCTGCTCTTCTAAGCCTGCTCTGCCTGCAAAAATGCAATATCTTCCGCGTTTGGTTGCTGCAGATGACGTGATTGGATTTATTCGGATCGACCACATTCTCATCCCCGTTGTCGCGGGTCGTAACGGTTCGCTCGTCAATCAGCTTGCCGTGCAGGACGCTCTGGTTGGTTTTGGTGATCCGCTGTTCGAAATCGAGCTTCAATCATGATTGCGACATCGAACACTCTAGCACCTCGTCACGAAATCCAGCCCGTCATCAAAGGCCAGGCGCGCGTTTCGTTCATAGGCTCCCGGTCATTCTTGCTCGAAGCATCCGGCGAATTTGATCTGCCAGCACAACGCTGGATCTGGGCGCTTTCGCAAGCGGTAAAAGTCTGGGCAGGTGTTGCGGAAGTCATTCCCGGCATGACGAACCTTCTGGCGATTTTTAAGGAAACGCCTGAAGATCCAGAGTCCATCGTGTCTCAGTTGCTCGATGCCTGGGATAAAGCAGCCAGTCTGGATATTGTCGGGAAGACAGTTGAAATACCGGTACATTATGGGGGCGAATACGCTGCCGACCTTCCAGCCATCTGTGATTTTTCAGGGCTGAGCGACCGCGAAGTCGTGCGGATTCACCATGAGGCGACCTACCGCGTCTTCGCGCTTGGGAGCGCGCCGGGCTTTGGCTATCTGCATGGTCTTGATGCGCGCATCTATATGCCCCGAAAAACCGTGCCATCGATCAAGATGGAAAAGGGTTGCGTGACGATCGGTGGAATGCAGACGGGTGTGGCGATGTTGACCGGACCGAATGGGTGGAATTCCATCGGTTACGCCGATTTGCAGATGTTCGATCCCGCCTCTTCTGCGCCAGCTCTTTTGGCACCCGGAGATACGGTTCGCTTCATACCTACAGGGATCGAGCTATGATCGAGATTATCGAAACCGGCCCCTTCAACACCGTGCAAGACCTCGGTCGCCCCGGTTACCGTGACATCGGGGTTTCTGCTGGCGGTGCCATGGATCCTCTGTCGCTTAAGATCGGCAATATTCTGACCGGTAATGCCGCAGATGCTGCCGTCATCGAGGTCCAGACTTTTCCATTCAAATTGCGTTTTACGAAAACAGCAACATTTGCCGTTACCGGGACGGATGGGCGCCCGTTGCTTGACGGGAAAGAGCTGCTTTCCTGGTGCGCTCATATCGGCAAGGAAGGTCAGATACTGGAACTGAGGCAGCCGCCGAAACTCGCCCGCGCCTATGTCGCGGTTACGGGCGGGTTGGACGTTCCGGTTTTGATGGGATCTCGAAGCACGGCACTGCGCGGCAGTTTCGGCGGTCACGATGGGCGACCGCTTGCAAAAGGTGACAGGCTGGAAATAGGGGCTTCCGCCGATCTGTTACCACTGCCATCAAACGGGCTTGGTGTAGTTGAGCCTTCCGTGGCTTTAAGCGATATTTTTCCGCCTGTAGTGGACGGCGTTTTGCCGATACGTGCTATTCCGGCCGGTGAACAAAAGCTGTTTGCCAATGATGGCGAGGAATTCTGGAGCCAGATCTGGCGCATATCCTCCCGCAGCGACCGGACCGGTTACCGGCTGTCGGGTGATCCTATAAAACCGACCGAAACCATCGAAATGCGTTCCCACGGTGTGATGCCGGGCGTTGTACAGGTGCCGCCAGGTGGCGAGCCGATCATCCAGATGAGCGATGCAAATACGGCGGGCGGTTATCCAAAGATTGCCGGCGTGATCGAAGCCGACCTGTGGCGGTTAGGACAGGCACGCGCGGGTGGGAAGATCAAATTCGTGAGGTCCAATCACGAGGAAGCGCGTGTGGCCGAGCGGGCAGTTGCGAAATACGTCGATGATGTTCGCCAGACCTCACAAATGGTCAAGCGAGCGCTGAATGCGATGGGTTGACGGACAACCAGGGAGCAAAGGGAGGAAACGATGAAGATCGATCTGAACTCCGACATGGGCGAAGGCTTCGGTCCTTACCGGCTCTGTGACGACGAAGCGATGATGAAGATCGTATCGTCGGCTAATATTGCCTGTGGTTTTCATGGCGGCGAGCCAGATACCATGGCGCGAATGGTTCGCCTTGCCAAAGAAAATGGCGTTGGCATTGGCGCGCATCCGGGATTGCCTGATAGGGCGGGCTTCGGCCGACGCGAAATGCCCTTTCAGCCGGATGAGTTGAGACAGCAGATGCTCTATCAGCTCGGGGCCTTGATCGCGATTGCCAAAAGCGAAGGCGTCGAAGTCGGGCACTTCAGTTTTCATGCGGCCATGGGCAATATGGTCAATCGCGACCCGGCGCTTGCCGATTTGATGATGAATGCCATTTCTGCCGTTGATCCGAAGCTTGTGGTGTTCGTAACGCCGGACAGCGAAATCGAGAGAGCGGCAAAACGCGCTGGATTGAAGACCCTGGCATTGTTTTTGGCCGATCGCGCCTATGACGCCAAGGGATGCCTTGTCGCGCGGGGTCTTCCCGGCGCGCTGGTCAAGGATGAACCATCGGTGCGTGCGCGTGTCCGCCGGTTCCTGACCGATGGCACGGTCAAAGCCATCGATGGCACGATCATCACAATGCCGGCTCGCTCCATCCTCGTCCACAGCGATACGCCCGGTTCACTGGAGCTGGCGCGTATCGTGCGTAGTGAAATCAGCGCCTCCGGCGCAACGCTCGCGCCTGCCGCAGAACTCGCGTCTTAATGGGCCTCTGGTTGGCCCGTTCTCTAAATCTTACTGAAAGATCATGCAGATGCCCTCTACATCAGACCGCCTGAAAAACGTTTCCATCTCCGCTTCCGCCGCCATGACCCAACGCGCCAGAGAGCTGGCCGCGCAGGGTGTCAAGGTGGTCAGCCTCTCCTCAGGTGAACCGGACTTCCCGACGCCTGCTCACGCAATCGAGGCCGCGCACGAAGCAGCCCTTGGCGGGCAGACGAAATATCCACCGATGGATGGCACGCCTGCGCTGAAAGCCGCGATTGCCAGAAAGTTCAAGCGGGACAATAATCTGACATACGATGCCAGCCAGATCATCGTTTCCGCAGGCGGCAAACAGGTAATCTTCAACGCCATGCTTGCAACCTGCAATCCGGGCGACGAGGTCGTTATTCCCACCCCGTCATGGGTCAGCTATGCGGATATCGTCAAATTCGCAGGGGGTGTTCCCGTCGCTGTGCCGTGCGTCGAACAAACCGGTTTCAAACTGCGTGCCGAAGATTTGGAAGCTGCGATTACGCCACGTACCAAGTGGCTCATTCTCAATTTTCCCAACAACCCCACCGGCGCCGCCTGCTCCCGTGCGGAGATGAAAGCAATCGCAGAGGTTATGCTGCGTCATCCCCATGTCTGGATCCTGACTGACGATATTTACGAGCATCTTGTCTATGATGGCTTCGAATTCGGCACAATTGCCGATGTGGAGCCGCGGCTTTATGACCGCGTTCTGACAATGAACGGCGTGTCGAAGGCTTACGCCATGACGGGATGGCGTCTGGGCTATTGCGCCAGCGGCTCGAAGGAACTTATCGCCGCAATAAGCAATGTAAACGGTCAGAACGGCGGCGGCATTGCCACTGTTTCGCAGGCGGCAGCGATTGCAGCGCTGGACGGTCCCCAGGATCTTCTTAAAGAACGCGCCGCTATCTATCGCGACCGTCGCGATTTTGTTCTGAGCAAACTCGGCGAGATTGACGGTTTGCGCTGCCATAAGCCGGAAGGCGCCTTTTACCTCTATCCCAATATGTCTGGGCTTATCGGCAAGACCACCAAGGGCGGACGCAAAATCGAAGGCGATGTGGATTTTGTGATGGCGCTGGTTGATGAGCATCACGTGGCAACGGTACAGGGCGCCGCCTATGGTATGAGCCCATACTTCCGGATTTCCTATGCAACGAGCATGGAGATGTTGAGCGAAGGTTGCGCCCGCATTGCGCAGTTCTGCCAGGATATGCGTTGATCCTGAAAACGATCCTTTGGCTCGGTTGCCGGGCCAAAGGATACTCTAAAGTTTCAATTTTTCCGTCAGTTCCACCAGGATATCCTTGACGGCAAAAGCCGGCTCAGACAGTGAATTCTGGTCGGACATGCAGAGCGACAGTGTTTCTTCGATCCGTGGCGACAGCAGCCGGCAAATAAGTGGTTCGCTCGTTTCCGAGACGATCCGGTTGGCTATGGCTTTTGGCATGATGGTTGCGCCGAGACCACTGGCAACGGCGCGGGCAAGCGTTCTGACGATTTCCACTTCCGCGACGACCTTCAGATTGATCCGGCTGCGGGTAAATGCCGTGTCTACAGCGCGCCGGACAAAATTATACGCGGGTGGCATCAGCATGGGCATGCCATCAAGCGCGGCGATCGGCACCGGTTTTGAATCCGCTTCGATTGCGAAATCGCGATGTGCGACAAGATAAAATTCTTCGCTGAGCATGGGCTCGAATTTTACGCCCTTGATTGGTCCGACCCCATGGATCAAAGCCAGTTCCAGACGTCCATTCATGATCATCTGGCTATAGGTTTGTCCCACACTTTCCGTCAGGTGGATCAATATCCCCGGATGTCGCTTGCGCGTTTCCGCCAACAGCTCCACGGAAAGCGTTGCAGCGCTGCTGAATGGGACCAGACCGACCGAGACGCGTCCCGCAATTGAGTTACCCGCCGCCGATACGTCGACCTGCGCCTGTTCCATCTGGCGCAATATGATCTGTGCATGGCGGTAAACGGCATGTCCCGCATCCGTCATCGTCACGCCCTGCTGGCTGCGGATGAGCAATTTCTGGCCGAAATGATCTTCGAGCGCGGCTAGTTGCTGGCTGAGTGCCGGTTGCGCCAGATGCAGAATATCTGCGGCGCGCGTGATGCTGCCACTGTCTACGATGACGATGAATGATTTGAGACGTCTTATATCCATGCTTGGCGCAGCTTACAGGCTCGCACGCGTTTTGCAATCTGGGCGCCAGAGCGGAAAGCTCCTGCCTGGAACAAGAACATCCTGGAATCCCGTCTCTAATTGCCTGTTTGCGGGTCTCCATAAAACTTACTTATTACTCCAAAAATAATCGGTCTTAGGCAAGCAGGGAAAGCTTCGCTAGTGTTGATGGTAACAAAAAAGGGGATCAGAATGCCATTCTCCGATTACAAGACCGCTTTGGTCACCGGTGCTTCATCCGGTATCGGTGCCGCTGTCGTCGAGCGGTTTTGCCGCGAAAACATTGAAGTCCACGCGGTTGCCGGCAGCGCCGGCGCCCTGAATGAACTTGCCGAACGCACCGGCTGCATACCGCACGCGATCGACGTTACCGATCGCGCTGCAATTGCCGATCTTGCAAACAAGGTGCAGTTCGACATTCTCGTGAACAATGCCGGCGTCGACAGGCCGAAGAAGTTCCTTCAGGCTGATGCGGAGGATATCGACCTTTTGATCGATGTGAATCTCCGTGCCGTTCTCCACATCTGCCGGCTGATTGTTCCGGGCATGGTGGAGCGTGATCGCGGGCATGTCGTCAATATCTCGTCCATCGCCGGAAACTATAATTTCGGTGGCAACTCGACCTATCATGCCGTTAAAGCTGGTGTCGCCATGCTTTCGAACCAGTTGAGGCTGGATGCATTCGGCAGACGCGTCCGCGTAACGGAGATCTGCCCCGGCCGCGTGGCGACGGATATCTTCACTCACGTTCACGGCAACGATCCGAGCGTGCGCGAGCGCTTCATCGATGGTTTCGAGTTGCCGAAAGCGGAAGATATTGCCGACGCGATAGCCTTTGCCGTTGCCGCGCCAGTTTCCATGAATATCGGCCATATGGAAATTACCCCGACATTGCAGGTTATGGGCGGACTTCAGACGGCCAAACCGCAGACTGTGGCGCAAGCTGACGCAGCGAAGGAACAAAAGCCGTGAGCGGTTTCGACCTGTCGGCAATCCTGAGCGACCCGCAATATATTGCAATGCTATGGCACGGATTGCAGATGACCTTCGTCATCTTTATCGGGTCATGGTCTCTCGCAATGACGCTTGCGCTGGTCCTGTTATGCGTGCGGTTTTCATCGTCGCGTTTTGCTGATCGCGCCGTGGCGGCCTATGTTTCCTACCACCGCAATGTGCCCACACTCGTGCAATTGATGCTGTGGTACTTCGGGATATTCACGCTCCTGCCTTCAGGTTTGACGGACTGGCTGATCGGTCACAATGCCGAAGCGATCTTTGCCGTGGTGGGTCTTGGTCTCTGTCAGGCAGCCTATTTCAGTGAGGATCTGCGTTCAGGCCTGCGCTCCGTCAGCCCGGGACAGATGGAAGCGGCCAAGGCATTGGGACACGGTTATCTCTCCGCGATGCGCTTCATCATCATGCCGCAAGGCGTGCGCAATGCCCTGCCGCCGCTCATCAATCACAGTGTCTCCCTGTTCAAGAACAGCAGCCTCGCCCTCATTATCGGCGCTTCCGAATTGACGCATGCCATCAAGGAAATTGAAAATCTCAGCTTCCAGACCTTCGAGATCTATCTTGTCGGAACTGTTCTGTACCTCTTCTTCTCGCTGTTGATCATGGGTGCCGGTGCGTATCTTTCGATGCGCCTTGATCCGGCGTGGAGGGCACGCGGATGATCGGCGACATGATTACCATCGTTCATGACAACTGGTTGCTGCTGCTGATCGGGCAATATCCGAACGGCCCGCTTGGAGGGCTTGCGAACACGATCATCCTGTCTGCCCTTGCCATCGCACTGGCCTTTCCTGTCAGCATCCTTATGGCGATGGCGCGCCTGTCCAAGTGGCGGCTCCTGCGGTGGCCGGTAACGGGGCTGGTCTATGTCACGCGCGGCGTGCCTTTGCTCATGCTCATCCTGTGGAGTTATTTCCTCGTTCCGCTGTGGACCGGCGCAGACGTGCCGAGCTTCGTCATCATGTTGACGACGCTTGTCATCTATCAGGGCGCATTTCTCAGCGAAGTCGTAAGAGCGGGTATTGTCGCTCTTGGTGCGGGGCAGATGGATGCGGCGAGAGCGCTTGGCCACAGCTATCTCGGTGCAATGCGCTTCATCATCTTGCCGCAGGCGCTTTACAACATGATCCCCAGCATGATCTCGACATTCGTCGCCACGATCAAGGATACGACGCTCGGTTACGTCATCAACGTACCCGACCTCACCTTTGCGGCAAGTCAGGTCAATAATCAGCTTCTGACCCAACCATTCCAGGTCTTCCTCATCCTCGCGGTTGTCTACTACGCCATTTGCTGGAGCTTGACGTATCTCGCAAATGCCGTCGAGCGGCGTATCGCCAAACGCCGTGCCGGTGTGGTCGGTCGCCGGCAACAGGCATTGCAGGCGCAGGCGAAAATCATAACGGAGCAGCCATGACAAACACGGCATCATCAACACAGCAGACCATCCGCATTTCCAATGTCTGCAAGAGTTATGGCGACTACGAGGTTTTGAAGAATGTCGACGCCGAAGTCGCGCGGGGCGAGGTTATCGTCATCTGCGGCCCTTCCGGCTCCGGCAAATCCACATTGATCCGTACCGTCAATCGTCTCGAAGAGATCAACAGCGGATCCATCACGCTCGATGGGCAGGATATTCACGCGGCAACCAAGACAAAGGAACTCAATCTTCTGCGCAGCAGAGTTGGTTTTGTGTTCCAGAATTTCAATCTCTTCCCGCACCTGTCCGTTGTCGAAAATGTCACGATTTCCCCGATCCGGGTGAAAGGCGTCGCACCTGATGTTGCCCGCCAGAAAGCTTTGAAGCTTCTGGATCGGGTAGGCCTCTCCGACAAGGCCGGCGCCTATCCGGGGCAATTGTCCGGCGGTCAGCAGCAGCGCGTGGCAATTGCGCGTGCGCTGGCCATGGAGCCGCCCGTCATGTTGTTCGATGAACCGACAAGCGCTCTCGACCCGGAAATGGTTGGAGAGGTGCTGGCCGTCATGAAGGGGCTCGCGGCAGAGGGCATGACCATGCTTTGCGTGACCCACGAAATGGGCTTTGCCCGTGAAGTTGCCGACCGCATCTGGTTCATCGACGCCGGCGAAATTCTCGAAAAAGCGACGCCGGAAGAGTTTTTTACAGCACCACGCCATCCGCGCGCGCAGCGGTTCCTTTCCGATCTGCGCCACTGATACCAATCAATCATAAGAGGAGAACTGACCATGAACTGGAAATGCCTGACACTTACCGTTGCACTGGCTGGAACCGCTCTCGCGTCACCAGCGGCGGCTGATCAACTCGATACGATCATGGCGAACAAGGTGCTTCGTTGCGCAACCTTTGCTGATGTCGTGCCATTCGCGGCACCCGATCCGAAGACCCGTGAAATGGCCGGTTTTGACGTTGATCTTTGCAACGCGATCGCCAAGGAACTGGGCGTTAAGGCCGAAGTCAAACCGGTGTCGGTGGAAGCCCGTGTGCCGGAAGTCAAGCTTGGCCGCGTCGATATCACCGTCGCCAATCTCGCCTACACACAAAGCCGCGCCGAGCAGATTCAGTTCAGCGATCCCTATTATCTCGCCAAGGAAATGCTGATCGTGCCCGTTGATGATGCCGGCAAGAAGAAGTCGGATTACGAGGGCCAGCGTGTCGCCTCCACCAAGGGCTCGACCTCTGAAATGTCTATCAAGCTCAACAAGTCCGAGCCGCTGACCTTCCAGGATACTGCCTCTGCCTATCTTGCCGTTCAGCAGGGCAAGGCGCGGGGTATGGTGGCCAACACCATGACCACCACCAAGTTCGTCAATGAATCGAAGACCAAGGGCAAACCGATGCGCATGATCGAGGAGCCTATGCTCTATCAGCCGATCGGTGTCGGCATGGCAAAGGACAATCCTGCCCTCACAGCGAAAATCAATGAAGTGCTGCGCACACTCGACGCCTCCGGCGAGATAAACAAAATCTGGGACAAGTGGCTTGGCCCGAATACCGAATACAAAATGACCCGTACGGACAAGGTCGTCCCGCTCTCCGAGCTGAAATTCGACCCGATCCCCTGATCCCGCCTGGCTTCAAGCCACGGCAACGATTGACACATGACAATTAAACTCAATGCGAGTGGCGGGACGTTCCCGCCGCCAGCCTTACCGTGGGAGGTTTTATGATCCACATTAAAGATATAGCAGAACGGCCAAGCAAGGCAGAAATCGAAGCCCTTTCGAAGTTTTCGCCGGCAACCATCCACGAGGCACAGGGTCGCAGGGGCGCACTTTCCTCCCGCATCAAGCCTGTCGATTACCGCATGAAACTGTGTGGTCCCGCCTTTACCGTCAAATGCGCGCCGCGTGACAACATCATGTTGCAGCTGGCCATTAATTACGCCAAGCCCGGCGACATCATCGTGGTTTCAGCTGGTGAGTACGAAGAGGCTGGTTCCTTTGGCGACGTGCTGGCAAATGCCTGCCTTGCAAAGGGGATCGGTGGTCTGGTGACGGATACCGGTGTGCGTGACACCTTGCAGCTTCGAGACCTTGGCTTCCCTGTGTTCTCGTTCAGCGTCTGCATCAAGGGTACCGTCAAGGAAACGATTGCCGCAGTAAACGATACGATCATCATTGGCGATGAGATCGTCAATCCCGGCGACATCATTGTTGGCGATGCGGACGGTTTGGTGGTTGTGCGTCGTGCGGACGCTCAGGAATCAGCACGTCTTTCGCAAATTCGCGAAGATGCTGAAGCGGGCTTCATTGAAGCTTACAAGCAGGGCAAATCCGTTATCGAAGTTAGCAATCTGGAGCCCGTCCTGAAGGCAAAGGGGCTTGTCGTTGATATCTGATTTTTGTGTGGTGCAGCGAGGCGCGTTTGGCGTTTTTGAACTTTTAAAACCGTCGCAACCATAGCTACATCAATGCAAACAAAAGCCCTCCCCCCGCGGAGGGCTTTTGGCTTCACGGCTGACGAGACCATCGAACTCCAGGAAGCCCCAAGGGCGGCCCTTCTTGCGCGCTGCGTGGCCAAGGATCCAGTATGGGCGGATCGCGGTTTTTTATGCGTTCCGAGCTATGAAGATACGTCCGATCGTGTTGAGCAGAATCTGCGCAGCCAGAATGGCGGTTGAGCCGGTGTGATCGTAATCAGGCGCGACCTCGACCAGATCAATGCCGACGATCTCGCCACGCTTTGCAAGACCTGCAATCAGTTCCAGTACCTCGTAATAGATGAAGCCGCCATGGCTCGGGGTCCCGGTTCCTGGCGCGATGGACGGGTCGAAGCCATCGATATCGATCGAAAGATAATAGCGCTTGCCCGCGGGGATGCGCTCCACTACGGCGTCCACGCCGAGTTTGCGGATCTGGCGCACGGAGAGAATATCCGAACCCTGGGAGCGGGCATAGTCGTATCCTTCCTTTGCGGTGGAGGAGACGTTGCGGATACCGAGCTGGGTCATTCCGGTGACCCACGGTTTTTCCGAGGCGCGGCGCATGGGGCTGCCATGTCCGAAGCGGACGCCGTGACGCTCATCGACGAAATCGAGATGCGCGTCGATCTGCACCAGATGGATCGGCTCCTGATCGCTGAAGGCATTGATGCAAGGGATGTTGATGGAGTGGTCTCCGCCAAGCACCACAGGCAGTGCGCCGGCTTTAAGGATCTTGCGGACGCCGAACTCGATATTCGCGTGGCTGTTCACCGTATCGGTATGAACAATGTCGGCGTCGCCTATATCGACGATCTTCACGCCTTCCAGATATGTGACGTCGTCCTCGTGATCGTAGGCGCCCGCGTGGCCGAAGGAAAACAGGGTGGAGGCCTCACGGATGCTGCGCGGCCCGAAGCGGGCGCCGGGGCGCCATTGCGTCCCAAAATCGAACGGGGCACCGAGAACCGCAACATCCGCGTCGATCGCGTCCCAGTTTTCGACGTAGGGACTTTTGGCAAAGGTGGAAATACCGACGAATGGCAGGTTCAATCGTCCGCCGTCATAGCCGTGGGCAGTCATGGAGATGTCCTTTCAGATATCAAAGTGCGCGCTCGCGCCAGGTTTGCAGAAATTGGGAAAGGCGTTCGCTCTTCGGATTACTGAAAAGCGTCTGCGGCGCGCCTTCCTCAACGATCTTGCCGTCATCCATGAAGACGACACGGTTGGCCGCATGCGCGGCAAAACCCATTTCGTGCGTGACGATGACCATGGTCATTCCTTCCGCCGCGAGCGTCTTCATGACGGAAAGCACTTCACCGACAAGTTCGGGATCGAGTGCCGAGGTCGGTTCGTCGAACAGCATGGCGCGGGGGTTCACCGCCAGTGCGCGGGCGATGGCGACGCGTTGCTTCTGCCCACCGGACAGGCCGTCGGGTCGGCGGTCAGCGAAAGCGGCAAGCCCGACTTTATCCAGCATGGCGCGGCCGCGCTTTATCGCTTCGGCCTGGGGAAGACCATGGACGAGCCTGAGCGCCAATGTCACGTTTTTGATGACGCTCATATGCGGCCACAGATGAAAGTGCTGAAAGACCATTCCAAGCGGGCGGCGCGTCTCTGCCAGTTCTTTCGGACCGGCGCGTTCGCGGCCAAGCGGGGTTTCACGCCAGCCGATCAGGCGGCCGAAGACATCGACATCACCCGCGTCATAGGGATCGAGAAATGCAAGCGAGCGCAGAAGCGTGCTCTTGCCCGATCCCGAAGGTCCGATGATGCACAGGACATCACCCATATGAATGTCGAGATCGATGCCTTTCAGAACGGTCTTGTCACCGAACCTTTTCTCCAAGCCGCGCGCGGAAATAACAACTGTTCGTTCGCTCATGTCAGGAGCCTTCGGTGGAAAGGCGGCGTTCGAGATAGAGGCCGAGCCGCGACAGGATTTCGACGATTGCCCAGTAGAGCAGGGCAATGGTGAGATAAGGGGTTACGACCGCGAAGGTGATCGAGCTGATCGTACCGGCGACCTTGGTCAGCTCGCTGAGCGTGATGACGGACAGAACGGCGGATTCCTTGACAAGATTAATGGCCTGGCCGACGGAAGCCGGCAGCGTCAGTGCCAGCGCCTGCGGCATCTGGATGTGGAGAAAGGTGTCGCCGGAGGTAATGCCCAGCATTCCCGCCGCTTCGATCTCGCCTCTTGGAACGGCATTGAAACCGGCGCGGAAAATCTCCGCAAAGGGGCCAGCGCCATAGAGGCCGAGACCGACGATGCCGGCGGCATAGGGGCTGAGGATCAACCCCAATTGCGGGCCGCCATAATAGAAAAGAAACAGGATCAGCGCGAGCGGCGCGCCGCGGGCAAACTCCACATAAAGCCTTACCGGCAGGAAGATGGCCATGTACCGCGACCGTAGCGCCGCAGCCAGCACGATACCGATGATGACGGCCAGCGCGATACCCGCAATGGAAACTGTCAGTGTTGTGAACAACCCGGCCGCATAGAGAGGAATATCGTTCAGGAAGCCGGAAATCATCGCGTCGCTCCCTTTGTCAGGTGGCGTTCGACAAGGAGGCCTATTCCCGCAAGCAGCGCTCCAACCGCGACATAAAGCAGGAGAGCCGAGAGATAGGCGTCGAGTGGCCGGAAGGTGGTGGCCGCATATTGCTGAGCACGGCGCGTCAAGTCGGTGACGGCGATGACCGAAACGAGTGAGGAGTTCTTCACGAGAGCCTGTATCTCGCCGACAAGTGCCGGCAACATGGTTCTGAAGGCCTGAGGCACTTCAATGTGCAGGAATGTACGACCTGCGGAAAGGCCGAGCATGGCGGCGGCTTCCCGTTCTCCCTTTGGAATGGATTGCAGGCCTGCCCTGTATATCTCCGACTGGAAGGCGGCTGTGTTTAGCGCCAGCGCCAAAGTTGCGGCAGCAACCGGCGTCAGATCCAGCCCCAGAAGTGGCAGGACGTAGAAGACGATCAGCAGCTGGACTAGAATGGGCGTGCCTCGCCAGAAGGAGATGTAGAGACCGGATGCCAGGCGGGGCAGGCGGCCGCTGCGACCGCAGGCCGCGAGGAGAAGGGCCAGCGGCGCTCCCAGAAGAAGCGCCGAAAGGCTGACGGTCAGCGTGGTGAAGAGGCCGTCCACAAGAACCGGCCAGATGGCAAAAGATATCTTGTCCATGACCGGTTCGACCTGCCGGTCACTCAGTCGCCGGCAGAGTGGCGGGAAGCTCCATCTGCGCGCCGAACCATTTCTTCTGGAATTCCGCCAGTTTGCCGGATGCATTGAGCTTTGCCAATTCACTGTCCATGAAGGCATTTAGCGTCGCACTGTCAGTATCGTTGCGGCCCGCCCATGAGAAATAGGTCTTCGGTCCGAAGGTCGGCAGAACGACTTCAAAAGCATCCGGCCGCTGGCGTGCAGCTTCCAGAAGGTTTGGAAGCGAGTTGACGACGGCGCGCAGGCGCCCGGCACCGAGGTCGGCATAAGCTTCCGAGAAATCCGTGTAGCTGGAGACCGTCGTGGCATCCTTGCCGGCGGCCTTCAGTTCGGCGGAAAACGTCTCAAGCGCCTTGAGCTGCGCGGAGCCCGCCTGCGAGCCGACGGGCTTACCCGCGATATCTTCCGGCTTGGAGATCTCGGCATCGCCCTTGCGTTTCAGGATTGCCATCGTCGCATCGGCGACGGGTGCTGAGAGCTTGTAGGCCTTCATGCGTTCCGGCGTCACGGTGACCGAGGTCACGACATAATCGAAGCGGCTGGCGGCAAGGCCTGGCAGGATGCCCTGCCAGGGCAGATCGAGACGCTTCAGCTCAACGCCCGGCAAGGCTTTCATGACTTCTTGCATGATGTCAGCGGAATAACCGACGATCTTGCCGTCTTCGACAAATTCGAACGGCGCAAACCGGGCCTCGGTTGCGACAGTGAAAACCTTATCGGCCTTGATCTTTTCCAGAAGATCGGCGGCATGGGCGGATGCGCCGAGGCTGACGGCGAAGGCTGCGCAGAGCGTGAGAGATTTCAGAGTGAGCAGGTTTTGCATGGTTTCGTTCCCTTATTGGTTTGTCATTGGGGAGGAGGAAACCATGGACATTATTCCAGAAAAATAGGAAACTGATGAAGTTTATATTTGTAAAATTGATGTAACGGTTCCCATGCAGCTCGCGCAATCCGACCTTCGTTCTCTCGCCGTCTTCCGCGCCGTCGTGGAGCACAAGAGTTTTCTCGGCGCGCAAATCACGCTCGGGCTGAGCCAGTCCGCTGTCAGTTTCCATATCAAGGCGCTGGAAGACAGGCTCGGTTTCAAGCTGTGTCGGCGAGGGCGATCCGGTTTTGAATTGACGGATCGCGGCGCGCTCGTGCATGAGCGTTCGAAAGTGCTGTTCCTGGCGCTGAACGCCTTCGAAAGCGATATCGGTACGCTCAAGAACCGTATTACCGGTACGTTGCGACTGGGACTTGTGGACAACACGATTACCGATCACGACCTGCCCATTCACCGCATCATCGCCCGCATCAGCGAAAAGGCGCCGGAAGCACGTATCGAGCTGGTGATCGACACGCCGGACGCCCTGTTGTCGGAAATTGCCAATGGCGGCCTGGACATCGCACTTTTACCGGAAACGCTGCCGTATCAGGGCCTGAAGCTTTCGCGCTTCAGGGAAGAGGCGCATTCACTGTATTGCGCGAAGGGACACCAGCTCTTTCATCTTCCCGATGCCGAACTTTCCGTCGAGCGCATCGAATCCTTCGATTTTGTCGTGCGGCCCTATGCCAATATGCGTGAGCTGCAATATTTTCCGCAGGCACGGGCGCGCGCTTCGGCCTCCAACATGGAGGCGCAGGCGATGTTCGTGATGTCCGGCCACTATGTTGGGTATCTGCCTGATCATTATGCAGATGATTGGGTCCAGAAAGGAATTTTCCGGCCGTTGATGGCAGCAAAGACCCGTATCCAGTCCACCTTCGTTATTGCCACGCGGTCCGCTGAAAAGCCTTCGACGGTGCTCGATTTCTTCATTCGCGAACTCGCCGGTTTCGCATCAGAGGCGTTTCACAAGAACGCGCGCAAGGCGTAGAGCATACGCCGCTCATAGCCCCGTCGCCGCGAACGCCTACGTATGTTCCAGAGGGGCAAGTGTGATCTCGGGAAGAAATTGCCTTGCCGATGGCATCGCCGTTCGCTATCCATACTTCAATAATTCAAGGATTATTGAAGTATGGATCAGCATCAGGCTCTTTCGGCATTTGCTGCCCTCTCTCAGGAGACGCGCCTCGCGATCGTTCGAGCACTTGTCGTTGCCGGTCCTGACGGACTGGCCGCCGGTGCAATCGCCGAGCGCATGGGCGTCTCGGCGACGAACGTGTCGTTTCATCTCAAGGAACTGGAGCGGTCTGGCCTGGTCTCGCAACGACGAATATCGAGGTCTATCCTTTACAGCGCCAGCTACGACACTTTGGCCGAGCTTGTGAAATTCCTGGTAGAAGACTGTTGTGCCGAACATCCGGCGATTCTGGAGAATGTCGAGCGAAGCGATGGATGCGCCAGTCCGGCCGGCACTTCCTCCGATGGGGGCAATGTCGTTGCATAATTCGAAAGTACCTGCTGGCATCGTCTCAGCGCTTGGCCTCACGCAGATCATCGGTTACGGCACTCTCTATTACAGTTTCAGTATTCTTGCCCCCGGCATGGCGGAAGACCTCGACCTGACATTGGCGGAGGTATTTGGCGTCTTCTCGGTGTCGCTTTTCATCGGAGGTCTGTCGGCAACCTATATCGGCAGGCAGATGGATAGGATCGGAGCCGCCACGGTGATGACGGTCGGCTCAGGCCTTGCGGCCTTGATGCTGTCGCTCTGTGCCTGGTCACCGTCAGTCGCAATCTTCGCCGTTGCCATCATCCTGCTCGAGGTATCGTCCGGAATGGTGCAGTATCAGGCCGCATTCGCGACGCTGGTCGAAAGCGATCCCAGAACCGCATCCAGGAGCATCACCTACCTCACGCTGATCGGTGGGTTCGCATCGACGATCTTCTGGCCGATCTCGGCCGCGCTTTCCGAATGGATGTCGTGGCGTGAGATCTATCTGGTCTTTGCAGCGCTGAATCTGTTCCTTTGCATGCCTCTACACGTCTGGATCATGCGCGTCGGCAAGACCGGACCGAATGCGGATGCGGCCGTCCCTCGCGAAGCCATAATCGGAGCAATCCCCCACGATGCGCGCCGCCGAAGCATGATCATGGTGTCGTTCGCCTTCGCGCTTCTCGGATTTTCGCTTGCCGCGATCCTCGCGCACATGGTGCCGATGCTCGGTTCCATCGGG
Organism: Rhizobium sp. SJZ105; assembly: GCF_007828365.1. Lineage (NCBI taxonomy): Bacteria > Pseudomonadati > Pseudomonadota > Alphaproteobacteria > Hyphomicrobiales > Rhizobiaceae > Rhizobium > Rhizobium sp. SJZ105. The sequence continues at coordinate 236,091 of NZ_VIUP01000006.1, read as the reverse complement.
CTAGGTGGCGCGGCAGTAGTTATAGGATCTCTGTTCGGTCCGGCACAGGTCGCAAGCCGCCTGATCAACATGGTCTTCGGAAAGAACCTGTCGCCGCCAGCGCTCGCCGTCCTGTCGGCGGTGCTGATCGTGTTCGGCATCCTGATCTTGCTGGCAACGCGAGACTGGCTACCGGGGGCAGTCGCGTTCGCAATCTGCCTCGGGCTTGGGTCAGGCATCAACAGCATCGCGCAGGGCAGCCTGCCACTCTATCTGTTCGGATCGGAAGGGTATGGCGCGATCACGGGCAAGATGGCGGCAGCTCGACTGGCGCTCGGAGCCGGGGCACCCTTCGCGTTCGCGGCGTCCATGGAAAACTTTGGCCTGAGCCTGTCACTCATTGGAAACGCATGTCTCGGCGCGGTCAGCATCACGGCATTCGTTGCGGTGGCAGCATCCTGTCGGCGGCCAGCCACCGCAACAACCTAGGTCGTCAGATCGATTTCAGGGAGACCCGCTTCTCCAACTCGACCGCTTCTTCCTTCCGCTCGCTGTAGCGGTCGGTCAAATAGGCCGAGGCATCGCGGGTCATGATGGTGAACTTCACCAGCTCCTCGCAGACATCTACCACCCGGTCGTAATAGGGAGACGGCTTCATCCGTCCGCTAGCATCGAACTCCTGATACGCCCTTGCGACCGACGATTGGTTGGGGATGGTGATCATCCGCATCCATCGCCCGAGGATACGCATCTGGTTCACGGCATTGAAGGACTGGCTGCCGCCGGAAACCTCCATGACGGCGAGCGTCTTGCCCTGTGTCGGGCGAACAGATCCGAGTGAGAGAGGAATCCAGTCGATCTGCGACTTCATGATGCCGGTCATCGCGCCGTGGCGCTCGGGGCTTACCCAAACCTGCCCTTCCGACCATTGCGAGAGCTCACGCAATTCCTGCACCTTCGGGTGGCTCACCGGTGCTTCGTCGGGCAAAGGCAGGCCCTTCGGATCGAATATCCGAACTTCGCATCCAAGCCGTTCGAGCAGCCGCCCTGCTTCGAAGGCAAGCAAACGACTGTAGGATACCTCGCGTAGCGAACCGTAGAGGATCAGAATGCGGGGCTTATGTGTCGAAAAGGCCGGACGCAGAGCATCGAGATCAATCGCGTGCAGGTGCTGGCCCTCAAGTGCGGGGAATGTGTCAGGCAATGCGCTTTCCTTCATCATCGAGGACCTGTTCGCCGTCTTCTTTGGTAAACGGCCCCTTGAATGCGTCTGCCGGAAGTATATCCAGAACCACTTCCGAGGGGCGCGACAACCGCGTACCCATCGGGGTGATGACGAATGGTCGGTTGATCAGGATTGGCGTCTCGAGCATGGCATCGATCAACTGGTCATCGGTCAGTTCAGGATATCCAAGCCCAAGCACCGTATAGGGCGTGCCCTTCTCGCGGATCGCCTCGCGGACGGTCAGCCCGGCGTCGGCGATCATCTTGACGAGTTGCTCGCGGCTCGGCGGGGTTTTCAGATACTCGATCACAGTGGGTTGAATACCGGCGTGCTCAATGAGTGCGAGGGTGTTGCGCGAAGTGCCGCAATCCGGGTTGTGATAGATGGTGACGTCCATGCTCATTGCCTTTCGGTAATTGTGTTTCGGGAAACGGCTGGGGCCGCCTCGTACCAATCCTTCGAGCGGTTCACGATCCAGACGACCGAGAGCATGACCGGAACCTCGATGAGGACACCGACAACGGTTGCCAGTGCTGCGCCTGATTGAAAACCGAACAGGCTGATAGCGGCCGCAACTGCGAGTTCGAAGAAATTGCTTGCACCGATCAGTGCCGACGGACCGGCAATGCAGTGCCGTTCGCCGCTCATCCGGTTCAGAAGATAGGCGAGCCCGGAGTTCAGATAGACCTGGATAAGGATGGGGATTGCAAGCAAGCCAATAACGGCCGGTTGGGCGATAATCTGCTCGCCCTGGAAGGCGAAGAGAAGAACCAGTGTTGCAAGCAGCGCTAGCAGCGAAATCGGCTGCAGCCTTGCGAGAATGCGATCGAGCATCCGTGACGTTCCGTCCGCCATGAGCCGGTGCCGGATGAACTGCGCGAGGAAGACGGGCACGACGATATAGAGGGCAACGGAGAGGACGAGCGTGTCCCATGGAACGGTGATTGCGGACAGGCCAAGCAAAAGGCCGACAATGGGAGCAAAGGCGATGACCATGATCGCATCGTTGAGTGCGACCTGCGAGAGCGTGAATAGTGGTTCGCCGCGTGTCAGGTTAGACCACACAAAGACCATGGCAGTGCAGGGCGCTGCGGCAAGAATGATCAGTCCCGCAATATAGGAGTCGATCTGGTCAGCGGGAAGATAGGGGCGGAACAGCCAGCCGATGAAGAGCCAGCCCAGCAACGCCATCGAGAACGGCTTGACGGCCCAGTTGATGAACAGCGTGACGCCGATACCCCGCCAGTAGGTGCCGACCTGCGTGAGAGAGCGGAAATCGATCTTCAGAAGCATCGGAATGATCATCAGCCAGATCAGGATTGCGACCGGGATATTCACCTTGGCAATCTCGGCCGCGCCAATGAGCTGGAAGACGCCGGGCAGCAAATGGCCGAGGGCGACACCGACGATGATGCACAGAAACACCCAGACGGTTAGGTAACGTTCAAATGTGGACATCAGGCGGACTTTCCCGCGTGTGGAGTGCAGCAGGGCGTCAACTCGGCGATCAGCGGAGCGCAAAGCTCTGCCGATCCACCACAACAATCTTTCAGGAGAAACAGCGTCATGTCGCGAAGCTGTTCTATCTGCGCGCGATACATGATGATTCTGCTCTGGCGTTGCGATGATACGAGGCCCGCGCGTGACAGAACATTCAGATGCGCGGACATGGTGTTTTGGGGCACCACCAGCGCGCGCGCGATGTCACCCGCCGGCAAGCCTTCCGGTGCGTGCCGCACAAGAAGCCGAAAAGTTTCGAGACGGGTTGGCTGGGCAAGCGCCGCCAAAGCGAGAATAGCTTGTTCTTGTTCCATATATCCAGATTAATGGAAATATAGGCATAGTCAATGTGTTTTTGCGGGTGTTACCAAACACCACAAACTCCAGGGGATCATTTTACGACTATCGACAGAAACCCATTTCGGGCCGGTTTTTAGTGCGAAAAAGTCGTCGGCCCAGTCGCTTCGGCGACTTGGTATTATTGTACATGCGAGTCCGCCTGCATGAGTGGGACGCTACCCATGCAGGCTTGCTTCAAGGCATTGCGGACGAAACCGGCAAGCGTTCTGTTCGGCTCACGCGCCCGAACGGTCTCTCTGTTCGCGCCATACGGCGAAAGCTTTCTGGTGTTCGTCCTTCGTGCAGGGATAAAGACCGATGATGGTTGCGCCGCCCTTCACCTGTTCGACCACGAAATCCTCGTAAGCGGTCATTTCCACCGCTTCTGTCGCGATTTCGTCGGCAATTCCGGCGGGGATGACGATGACGCAATCCGCATCACCGACAATGATATCCCCGGGGAAAATCGGGGCATCGCCGCAGCCGATCGGTCCGTTGATTTCAATTGCTTCGTGTTTGGTGAGATTGGTAGGGCTGGATGGTCGGGTGTGGTAGGCTGGAATATCCAGCTCCGCAATCGTCGCAGCATCGCGGAAACCGCCATCCGTAACGACGCCGGCAGCACCGCGCACCATCAGGCGGGTGATGAGAATATCACCAGCAGATGCGGCGCTCGGGTCTTTGCGGCTGTCCATGACCAGTACGTGGCCGGGCGGGCAGGTCTCAATGGCGACGCGCTGGGGATGTGCGGGGTTGCGGAATTCCACCAGCTGGTTGCGGTCTTCGCGGGCGGGCATGTAACGCAGCGTGAAAGCGGGCCCAACCATGTTCGCGCCCTTGTGGCCAAGCGGGTGCACACCCTGAATGACCTGGTTGCGCAGGCCGCGCTTGTAGAGTGCGGTTGCGAGGGTGGCGACGGAAACCGTCATCAATTTTTCCCTGGTTTCTGTATTCATCTTATTCTCCTCGAATAGCGTGAGTGTCTGCACATCAGTTTTTGTGGATCGGTTCGTCTATGAAAACGCCGCCCTGGTATTTCGCGATTGCGGCATCCGGATCAGGGCGAGGGACATCCCGTTCGATATCGGCCCGGAAGCGTGCGGCATTATCCCGCCGCTGCCAGCCGAGAAAATCGACGTGGGAATTATCCCACCAGCTGTCGTCATTGGCAGAGACGCCCCAGATGACCGGGCAACCGAGTTTTGGCGCGTGAAATACGCACTCTACCAGGGAGACCAGATCGTCATGGCTGAGCCAGGTGGATAACATGCGCCAGTTGGTGGGCTTCTCTTCGCAGGAGCCGATGCGGACGATGGCCGTTTCCTGTCCGAATTTGGAATGGTAGAGGCTCGCCATTGCCTCGCCGAAAATCTTCGAGACGCCGTAAAGGCCATCCGGCAAAAACGGCGTCTGCGGCGATAGCTGCTCACCCTGCGGATAATATCCGATGGTGTGGTTGCTGGAGGCAAACAGGATGCGTGGCATGCCAGCAAGCCTTGCTGCCTCGTAAAGATTATAGACACCGCGCAGATTGGCGGCCTCGATGGGATCGTAAGCCTTTTCGACGGAGATGCCGCCGAGATGGACGATGCCGTCGCAATCCTTCACCAGCGCATGGACGGCGCCACCGTCCTCCAGAGAGCAGCGGATGATCTCTTCATTCGCTGCCGCCGCACCCATATCAACCACATCCGAAAGGCGGATGATCTCCGCGAGGTGGCCGAGCCTGCCGCGCAACATGCTGCCCAGCTTGCCGCCGGCGCCCGTAATCAGCAAACGTTTCATCATTTTGCGCGCTCCCGTCTCAGAATATGTCGGGTTCGCCAGCGGTGCGGCCGAAATCCGTCTGCAGGAAATCGAAATCGCATCCGGCATCCGCCTGGGTAACGTGTTTCGAGAAGATGTAGCCATAACCACGCTCGTAACGCGGCGGCGGCGCCTGCCATGCGGCCCGACGCTGGGCGATCTCCTCTTCGCTGACCAGCATGTCGAGACGGCGCTGGGGCAGATCGAGCCGCACGATATCGCCGGTCTTCAGCAGGGCAAGCGGCCCGCCGACGAAGCTTTCCGGCGCGACATGAAGAACGCAGGCGCCATAGGAGGTGCCGGACATGCGGGCATCGGAGATGCGCACCATATCGCGGTGACCCTTCTTGATCAGCGCCTTGGGGATGGGCAACATGCCCCATTCGGGAAAGCCTGGGCCGCCAAGCGGGCCCGCATTACGCAGAACCAGAACGTGATCGGGCGTCACATCCAGATTTTCATCGTCGATTGCCGCCTTCATCTCGGGGTAGCTATCGAAGACCAGCGCCGGACCTTCATGGAAATGGAGTTTCGGATCGCAGGCGGCGGGCTTGATCACAGCACCATCCGGGCAGAGATTGCCGCGTAGAACGGCAAGCGATCCTTCAGCGTAAACAGGGTTATCCAGCGAGCGGATGACGTCGTCATTATAGACCCGCGCGCCTTCGAGGTTTTCGCCCATGCTGCGGCCGGTAACGGTGAGCACGGAACAGTCCAGACGGCTTTCGATCTGCTTCATCAGGGCTCGCAGACCGCCCGCATAATAAAAATCCTCCATCAGGTAATCTTTGCCGGAGGGGCGGACATTGGCGATAAGCGGCGTCACGCGGCCGAGTTCGTCCAGCTCGTCCAGCGTCATCGGTACACCGGCGCGGCGCGCCATGGCAATCAGATGCACGACGGCATTGGTGGAACAACCGGTCGCCATGGCAACGATGGCCGCATTCCGAAACGCGGCCGCAGTAAGAATACGATCCGGGGTCAGCTCCTCGGCCACCATTTCCACAATGCGACGGCCACAGCCTGCCGACATGCGCTGGTGTTCGGCGTCCACCGCCGGGATGGAGGAAGCGCCGGGCAAAGTGAGACCGAGCGCATCGGTGATTGCCGTCATGGTCGATGCCGTACCCATGGTCATGCAGACGCCGGCGGAGCGGGCAATGCCGCCCTGCACGCCGCGCCATTCTTCATCGGTCACGTTACCGGCCCGGCGCTCGTCCCAGTATTTCCAGGCATCGGAGCCGGAGCCCAGCACCTTGCCGGCATAGTTGCCGCGCAGCATCGGCCCGGCCGGAAGATAGATCATCGGCACGCCGGCCGAGATCGCTCCCATGACGAGGCCGGGGGTGGTCTTGTCGCAACCACCCATCAGCACCACGCCATCCAGCGGATGCGAACGGATCATTTCCTCCGTCTCCATGGCGAGCATGTTGCGATAGAGCATGGAGGTCGGCTTGGTGAAACTCTCATCGACCGAAAGCGAGGGCATCTCGACCGGGAAGCCACCTGCCTGTAGAACGCCGCGCTTCACATCCTTCACACGTTCGGGAAAATGCGAGTGACAGGTATTCAGCTCCGACCAGGTGTTGAGAATGCCGATGACGGGCTTGCCGGCAAAATCCTCCTCCGAATAGCCAAGCTGCATCATGCGTGAGCGGTGGCCGAAACTGCGCAGATCGTCAGGCGCGAACCAGCGGGAGGAACGGAGTTTTTTGTCGGTCATGTCAAAGGTCCTGCTTTACGGGGCGTGGCGACGGAGGCTTAGTCCTGCTTCAGCGTCAGCCCGCTTTTCGTATCGAAGAGGTGGATATGTTGGAGGGGCGCCGACATGCGGATGACTTCGCCAGCCGATGTCGATGTCTGCCCCTCAAGATGCAGGGTGACGTGGCTGCCGTCACCGAGGTTGCCATAGAGATAGGATTCCCCGCCGAGCTGCTCTGCCGTTCGCACGGACATGGTCACCGCACCGTCCGGTGTGGGCTGCACATGGTTGGGGCGAATGCCGAGCGTGACCTTCTGGCCGGATGCGTAGGAAAAGCCGCTCTGCGGCAACGGGATCAATTCGCCGGTCGCGATTTTAAGGGACGGCTGACCTTCTGCTACTACTTCGCCGGCGAAGAAGTTCATCTTCGGCGAACCGATGAAGCCTGCTACGAAAAGGTTTGCGGGGCGATTATAAAGATCGAGGGGAACGCCGAACTGCTCGAGCTTTCCGGCGCGCAGCACGGCAATCTTGTCGGCCATCGTCATGGCCTCCACCTGATCGTGGGTCACATAGATCATGGTATTGCCAAGACGCCGATGCAGGCTGGAAATCTCGCCGCGCATATCCACGCGCAGTTCCGCATCGAGGTTCGACAGCGGCTCGTCAAACAGGAAAACCCGCGGTTCGCGCACGACAGCGCGACCGATCGCGACGCGCTGTCGCTGGCCGCCCGACAGGTCCTTCGGCCGCCGCTCAAGCAGCTGGTCGATCTGCAGCATCTTGGACACCTGTGAGACCTTCTCGACGATGTCTTTTTTCGGCGTGCCGATATTTTCCAGGCCGAAGGACAGGTTTTCCCGAACCGTCATATGCGGGTAGAGCGCATAGGACTGGAACACCATGGCAAGCCCGCGATCGGCAGCCGGAACCGCGTTCACCACATCGCCGCCGATGACGATATCGCCGCCGCTCAGCTCTTCAAGACCGGAGATCATGCGCAGCAGCGTCGACTTTCCGCAACCGGACGGGCCGACGAAAACACAGAACTCGCCGTGCTTGATATCGAGATCGATACCCTTGATGACGTCGAGGGCGCCATATGTTTTTTTGACCTGACGAAGCTCTATACTTGCCATTGTGTCATTCCCTCCCTTGAGGATCATTTTCCGCCGGTCGATGCGATGCCGGTGGCGATATATTTTTGCAGGAACATGAAGACCAGCGCGATTGGCGCCAATGTCAGCACCGTCATGGCCAGCAGATTGCTCCACTCTGTCGTCATTTCGCCCTGGAAGGAGTTGAGCGCCAGTTGCAGGGTGAAATTGTCGTTACGCGTCAGCACGATAAGCGGCCACAGGAAGTCGTTCCAACGCCACATGATGGCGAGGATGGCCAGCACCGCGAGCGCCGGTGCAGACAGCGGCAGGATGATGCGCCAGTAGATTTTCCATTCGCTGGCCTTGTCCATGCGTGCCGCATCTAGGATTTCATCCGGGATGGTCAGCATGTATTGGCGCAGCAAAAATACCCCTGTCGGTGTGGCCGCTCCTGGAATGATCACACCCCACAGGCTGTTGATCATGCCGAGCTGGCTGGTGATGAGAAAAAGCGGAACGAGCACGACGGTCTGCGGGATCATCAACGTTCCGACGACGAGTGCCAGAACCACGCCTCTGCCCTTGAAGCTGTATTTCGACAGTGCAAAGGCCGCCATGGAGTTCACGATCAGCATGATGACGGTCGACGTCACGGTGATGAAGGTCGAGTTCCAGAAATAAAGCGGAAAGTTGAAGCGCTGGAAAAGCTCGGTGTAGTTCTCCGTCGCCAGTGCAACCTTCTCGGCCGGGCGCAGCTCGTTGAACGGCATCTTCATGACTTCGCCGGGCTTTGCCGGATCCACCACCTGGGCGACGAGCCCGACGCGCCTGATCATGCCGAGCTTGCGGCCTTCCTTGTCGACAAAGGCCGGCAAAGGTGCGGCCTGACCGTCAACGACCACGGTTTCCTGCGCATAGGGAAGCAGGCGCGGCGGAAAACGCTGGAGGTCGGCTTCCGTCTTGAAGGAGGAGAGAACGAGCCAGAGAACGGGTCCGAACATCATCAGAACGGCAACGCCGAGATAGGCGTAGGACAGCCAGTCGGTCCAGTGCAATTTGCCGTTTCTGCCGCGTGTGCGGGTTAGAAATGCGCCAATCCTAGCCATCGACTTTGCTCCTGTTGGCCCGGAATTGCAGGGCAGTCAGCACCACGAGAACCACAGCAAGCAGCAGCGAAGCCGCCGCGGCCAGTCCGAAGTTGCGGGGTGTTCCGGCAAAACCAGTCTGATAGATGAATTGAATGATGAAGGTCGTCGCCGAACCCGGCCCACCGCCGGTAAATGCGAAGACTTCATCGAAGGTCTGTACGCCCTTGATGAGGGACAATACGAGAACCACCAGCATGGTCGGGGCGAGAAGCGGCATTGTGATCCGGCGGAAAATCCGCCACGGGCTTGCCTTGTCCAGCTGTGCCGCCTCATAGACGTCACGCGGAATGGCTTGAAGGCCGGCAAGCAGGATGAGCGTGTAAAAGCCCATATGCGCCCAGACGGACAGGAATACCGACCATCCAAAGGCAAGGTTGGCCTCCAGCAGCCAGTCCACCGAACCGATGCCGAGGGAATCGAGCGCAGCGTTCAGGACGCCGAAACGCTGCAATATCCACTTCCATATCAGCGCCACGACCACCGGTGAAAGCAGCACGGGAAAGAAGAAGACGGCGCGGAAGAAACCGCGTGCCCTGATGTCACGGTTGAGCACGACCGCCGTAATCAGCGAGAAGCCCACCATGAACCCGACCTGCAGCACGACGAAGAAAAGCGTGTTCCAGACGGAGCGCCAGAAAAGATCGCGCTGACAGGAATTGGGATCGAAATAGTTCTGGCACGAGAGAAGGACCGAGAAGTTTTCGCCGCCCACGGAGGGGCGTTCCGACAGCAGGATATGCTCGCTGCCGGTCACTGAATAAGCCATGTTGAGAACGATCGGCAAAAACGCGAAGACCGCAAACAACAGGAGATTGGGTGTCAGAAACACCCATGCGATGCGCCGATGCCCGAGCATTTTCTGCAAGAGGGCGAAAGGCAGCTCTATGATGCCCATGACGGGCGCAAGAAGTCTGTACATTGATGGTCCTCCTTCGATCCGGCGCGGCGCGGCAAGGCCGCGCCGGAAGGCGATGGATCACTTCGCCTGTTTCAACGCTTCCTCAAGATCGGCCTTCGCACGTGTCATGGCGTCGTCAACCGAGCTTTCGCCAACAATCGCCTGCGTGACGCGCTGGACGGAAATGTTGAACATCGCGCGGTTGTTCTTGTAGCCCTGATAGGCGTAGGCGACGGGGCTGATACCGGGGACCTGATCCAGCCACGCGTTCATGGCCTTCTGGGTCGCCGGGGTTGCGCCGGTGTAGTCGATAGGCTTTGCGCCGACGGCCTTGTGAGCCGGGACGTTGCGGGTACGGACGGTGAAATCGAGGTAATTTTCGTCCTGCGCAAGGAAGTTCAGAATATCCGCGACGATCTTGGGGTTCTTGGTCTGTTTGAAGCCCACGATACCCGTTCCGCCCGGCATGCCGGTGCATGCGGCCGGTCCGCATGGCTGCGACACGACTTCCCAGTCGAAAGCATCGCCGACCTGACTGTCGAAGCGCGCTGTCTGCCAGCTGCCGGAATAATAATAGACGAGCTGACCGTTGATGAATTCCTGCGCCGCGTCGCGGTAGGTATTGCCACCCTGACCGGCCCAGACGTCACGCGCCATGGTGCCGTCCTTGTTCCACTCGACGAATTTCTTCACGAAAGTGGTGAAGCCCTCGTCGACCAGGATCGGCTTGCCGTCGGCGTCGAAAAGTTTCGCACCGTAGGAAATAGCCGGACCTGCGATACGGTGACCGGAGCGGTCGATCGCCATGGGGTATGGCGAGCCGGTGGCCTTGGCCACTTCATTTGCGGCCTTCGCCCAGTCGTCAAAAGTCGCATCCTTGCCGGGAACGGCGACTTTCGCCTGATCGAACAAGGTGCGGTTGATGAAGGCGCCGGTAATGGTAAGCTGCGTCTGCATACCATAGATGCCCTTGTCGTCGGGGCCGCTACGATACCATTTCAGCACATCGCCGAAATTGTCCTGCCAGTACTTCGCATCCACGTAGGGCGTCAGGTCGAGATAATAGCGATTGAGGCCGCCAAGATCGGTGACGGTTGCGAAATCCGGGCCGCTGCCGCCGGCGAGCTGCACCGGCAGGCCTTCGAGAAGCGCCTTGTAGGGCACGATATCCGTAACGATCTTGACGTCAGGATGCTGTTTTTCGTAACGCGACAGGATGTCCTTCAGGACTTCGCAGCCGTTGCCGTCATAGGCGCAGGTGAAGCGAACTTCCTGTGCCTCAGCGGCACCGGCAAAAAATGCCGTCCCGAGGGCCAAGGCAAACGCCAGGCTGTATTTTCTGCTCATCTGGTTTCCTCCCTTTAGATGATTATGCCGTGGCGGACGCGCGCGGAGCCCAACCCTTGAGCCGCTCATTGTCAGCGGTCAGCGGCAGGCGAACGGCCGTGCCTTCCTGTACCGATGTGTAGATTGCGGTTACGAGTTCGATGGACTGCAAGCCGTCCGTAATCGTCACTTCCTTGCCCGCGCGACCCTCCATCGCATTTGCAATCGCCTCGACAAAACCGGTAAAGCCGTTTTCGCCATCTTTAACCGTTGCGAGAACGGCGTCGATCTGGTCCTGCGTGGTCGGCGCCCGCGCCGTAAAGTGCCATTTATCTTCCGCCGGACGATAGGGCAGCGTTCCGCTTTCGGCCGTGAAGCCTTCGAAGCAGAACCGCAGACGGGACGTGTCGTCGGCTGCACCAAGCGTGACCGAGCTGGTGGCGAGCGCGCCGCTCTTCATGCGGAAGCTGATGGCGGCGCAGTCTTCCGTCTCGATCCTGTTCACCCGGGTGTCGGCCATGGCGAAGACTTCATCGACCGGACCGAGGACATGGCACAGAAGGTCGTGGGCATGGATGGCGTGACCGAGGATCGCGCCGCCACATTCACCCTTCCAGGTGCCGCGCCAGGGAATGTCGTAGTAGCTCGCGCCACGGTTCCAGTGAACTTCCGAGCTTGCCACATAGGCTTTGCCAGCAAGTCCGGCGTCGATGAGGGCGCGCAGCTGCCGTAGGGCGGGACCAAAACGATACTGGAAAACCGGAAAGACGCGCCGTCCGGTCTTCTTGACAGAGTCCATCAGCGCATTTGCTTCCTCCAGCGAACGCACCAGCGGCTTTTCGCAGACCACGTCCTTGCCGGCCGCGTGGGCCTTCAGCATTACGGGGAAATGCAGATGCGGCGGCAGGCAGACGTCTATGAGCGAAATGCTTTCATCGGCGAGGACTTCTTCGAGATCCGCCGTGATGCGGATGGAAGAATTTTCGCCAGCCACCGCCCGTGCCCGCTCCACATCAAGATCGCAGATCGCCTTGACGGTGAAACGTTCCGGCAGCGCCAGATAACCGGTGAGATGCTGTGCGCCGATACCGGCGCCGATAATGGCGACGCCGATCATGCTGCGGTTCCTTCAGCCTTGGCCTGCGCCTGAAGCGAGAGGTCACAAACCTTGAAGACGTGTTCCTGCGTCATGGCAGTTTCCGTGCGGTTGCGGATATCGTCGCATACACGGGCGAAGTAGGGCAGGCCGGCACCGGATGCGTCGATATATTCGCAACGGTCGCCATTGACGAGGATCAGACGGTCTGTGCCCTCGGTGTTGCCGACATCAACGTATTTGCGCAGTTCGATGTAACCTTCGGTACCGAGGATCGTCAGGCGGCCATCACCCCATGTCGGCAGTGCATCGGGTGTGTACCAGTCGACGCGGATATACCCATGGCCCTTGTCGCCGCGCAGCACGACTTCGCCGAAATCCTGCAGGCCCGGATCGCCCGGATTGGCGTAATTGGCAACGGTGGCAGATACGATCTCAACCTCGGTGGAGCCGGTAAAGAACATGAACTGGTCGATCTGGTGGCTGGCAATATCGGTGAGAATGCCGCCATAGGCCTCGCGTTCGAAGAACCATGTCGGGCGAATTTGTCGGTTCAGGCGGTGCGGACCAAGGCCAACCGTCTGGATGACGCGGCCGATGGCACCCTGTGCAACCAGCTCGGCGGCTTTCGTGACGCTCGGGACTTCGAAGCGCTCGGAAAAATCGACGGTCCAGATTCTTTTGGTCTTGGCAACGGTCTGGCGCAGGCGCTCAAGCTGGTCGAACGTGGTGCAGCCCGGCTTGTCGGACATGACGTCCTTGCCCGCTTCCATGGCAGCGATGGCAAGATCGGCACGCTTGGACGGAATGTCGGCAATGATGACGAGATCGATGGTTTGGTCAGCCAGCAAATCCTCCTTGGAGGCAGCACGCGGCACGTCCGGGAAGCGCTTTACGAAACCTTCGACCACGTCCGGCTCGCCTTGCGTCCACCAGCCCGCGAATTGCGCACCGGCATCCAGCATGTTCTGCGCCATGCCGAAAATGTGCCTGTGCTCTATGCCGAGAGCCACGAACTTGATTGGTTTACTCATCCTGCAGTTCCACTTCCTTGCCGGTTTCGGCTGAGTTGATGATCGCGTCGATCAGTCTGTGAGACAAAAGAGCTGCTTCACCGGTGACGACCGGCGGACGCCCTGAAGAAATGGCGTCGACGAAATCGTCGAAAACGCCCTGGTGCCATTCATGCGTGAAAGCCATGGGATCGGCGCCGCCGCCGGTGCCGGAAGCGGCACCACCGAAGGTTTCCTGGCGGCCGTCGCGCCAGTCGACATGCAGCAGGCCGGATGCGAGCCGCAGGCTTGCCTTGTCGAAATGGAGAAGAATGGATTCAGGCGCACCGGGAAAGCTTGCGGTGCTCGCGACGAGCGAGCCGACGGCGCCGTTTTTGAAACGAAGGCCGGCCGATACGTAATCCTCGGTTTCCATCTTGTGAAAACGCGTCGTTGCCGCCATGGCCTGCACGCGGGCAACAGGGCCTGCAAGGCTCAGGGCCAGATCGATCGTGTGGATTGCCTGCGATATCAGAACGCCGCCGCCGTCACGCGCAAGCGTGCCGCGTCCCGGCTCATCATAATAGGCCTGGGTACGCCACCACGGCACCGAAATCTCGCAAAGGCCTAGTTCGCCGAGCGTGCCGGATGCGACCAGTTCGCGTGCCTTTTGCGATGCGGCGCGCATGCGGTGCTGGAAAATGATACCGAGCGTTACACCCGCATCGCGGCAGAGCGCTACCAGATCGGCCGCTTCCCGCGTGTTGCGGGCGACAGGCTTTTCGAGAAGAATGTGTTTGCCGGCTTTTGCAAGCGGACCGACGATATCGGCGCGGGCATTGGGCGGCGTTGCGATGATGGCGAAATCGACATCGCCGTCACGCGCGGCTTCCTCGATTGACGCGTATACGGCAACGTGGTGACCAGTGTGTTTTGCCGCTTCGGCAGCCAGCGCTTTCGCGCGGCCGGAGCCACCGTCGACAATCGCTTTCAGGCGGATTTTTTCAGGGCTTGCCGCACAGGCAAGCACATGCGTCTTCGCTACCATTCCGGCACCAACGATGACGCAGGTCTTGATATTTTGCATTCGGGAGCCTCCTTCCCATGGCCATTCAATTGCATACCGGTATGCCGGTTGTCAACACACCAGTGTTCCGGTATACCGGTTACAGAGAAAGACATTTGGAGAGCGTATGCCAAAGATCCCGATGACAGGCGGCACGGTGCCGATGATGGAACGACTGGATTTCAACCGACCGGTTGTGGACCAGATCTATTCGGCGCTGAAATCTGCCATCCTTTCGCGGGAGCTGTTTCCGGGCCAGGCCGTGTCGGAAAACGAGATTGGCCAGTCCTTCAACTCCAGCCGCACCCCGGTGCGCGAGGCGTTGAGCCGGCTGCGAGATGACGGTTTGATCGTCACCCTGCCGAGCCGCGGGACCTATGTCTCCAGACTGTCGGACAAAAATATCCGCAGCGCGCAGTTCATTCGTGAGGCGCTGGAGGTTGCCGCTGCCCGCAGGCTCTGCCAGACCGGCATCCCGGCCGAAGCGGACCAGGAAATCCTGCATGCGCTGGAAGGCCAGCGTGTGGCGATGGAGCTTGGCGACAAAAAGGCCTTCCGTATCCATGACGACCAGTTCCACAGCGCCCTTGCCGCCGCAACCGGCCTCGAAAGGCTGGAGACCCTGTTGATCCGGGAAAAGGCTGGGCTAGACCGCCTGCGAGCGCTGGCGATTACCGACGAAGCACACATGGCCAGACTGCTGACGGAGCATGAGGCCGTCTACAATGCAATAAAGGCGCGTGAGGAGGAGAGCGCGGTGGATTATATGCGCCAGCATCTCCGCCGCGTCCTCGGCATTCTGTCGCAGATCTTCGAAGCACATCAGGAATATTTCGAATAACGCCACGCTGCGCAATTCAACGGTTCAGACAGAAAATGACAACAGCAAATTTCGACAACGCGCCTGCGATCGATCAGGCAGGACTCCTGTGCGACCAAATCAGCATTCTTGCGGAAAGCCCGGTGTGGGACGAAAGACGTCAGGTCCTGTTCTGGTGCGACATTCTTGGCAAGAAGCTACGTTCAGCTGGGCTGGGCGGCGTCCAGTATCGTGAATGGACGTTCCCGGAAACCGTCTCCAGTCTTGGGCTCTGTCAGAGCGGTGATCTGATTGCCGCTTGCGGGATGGATATACTCATCCTCAATCCGGAAAGCGGCGCGCGGCGCACACTTCATTCCATTCCCGCACCTGAAGGCATCGCCTGCCGGCTGAATGACGGACGTGTCGGTCCGGATGGAGCTTTCTGGGTTGGTACCATGCACAATGTCCCGCTCTCGCAGATGCAGCCCCATGGAGAGCTCTGGCGTATTACGAATAACGGGGCCGAACGTATCCAGACCGGACTTACATGTCCCAACGGCCTCGCTTTTTCGCAGGACGGTTCCGTCATGTGGCAAAGCGATTCCGTGCAGAAATGGATACGCAGGCGGAATTTCGACAAAACCAACGGTGTATTTGATGAAGGTGTGCTCGTCGCACAAATGCAGGAAGAGACCGGAAGGCCCGATGGTGGATGTCTTGACATAAGCGACCGATATTGGAGCGCGGGTGTCTCTGCCGGCGTTTTGAACATTTTCTCGGAAGACGGCAGTCAACAGATCGGGACGGTAAGGATGCCTGTTCCGCATCCAACGATGCCTTGCTTTGGCGGGCCGGATTTCGGCTCGCTTTTCGTGACATCGCACCGCCATAACATGACGCAAGACAGGCTGAGCGAGGTACCTCTTTCCGGTGGCGTTTGGGTCATTCCGTCCGACATCAAGGGCTTTCCCGCATTCCGTTTTGAGGATGGCAGGTGAAGCCCAAATCGTAAGTCTTTGATCTTTGTTGCCCAACGCAAGTGATGGGTTTCGGCCAGTCTACGTCAGGCAAATTCGTCCTGTTGATCCTGTAGTCTGGCCGTAATCAGCATCGCTTCCGCATTGGTAGATATTGCGGTCGAGATCAGCGTGTTCCGTGCTTTTCCTGCAAAAGCCGGATGGTGAGGTGCTGCAGCAGAATGATGGTCTTGGCGTCGCGAATATCGCCGCGGCTGATCATCTGCATAGCGTCTGGCAGAGCGATTTCCAGCACGTCTATGTCTTCTCCCTCGTCCGCGGAGCCGCCGCCTGTGCCCACTTTATGGTTCTCGGCATATTCGCCGTAGAAAAAGGCGAGGTATTCGGTGACCGATCCGGGGCTCATATAGATATCGAACAGATGGGTGAGTTCGGAAACCTCATAACCGGTCTCCTCCATCAGTTCCGCACGCATGCGCGCAGCCGGTTCAGCGCCTTCCAGCAGCCCCGCCGGTGTCTCGATCAGCGACTCGAGGCCGCCGTTCAAGAGAACCGGCAAACGGAACTGGCGGGTGAGCAAAACAAGGTCGTTTGCGGGGTTGTACAACAGGCATGTCGCTCCGTTGCCGCGATCATAAGCCTCCCGGGTCTGCCGTTGCCAGCTTCCGTCCCTTAGCTGAAGTTCATACTCATATTTGGTCAGCCGTCCCCAATCATCCGCCAATACGCGTTGCGAAATCGGGCGGTAAACACTGCTATTCATCAAGTCACCTCGTCATTATCTGTCTTTTCAAAGGCCGTGCAGCCGGCCTTCGACTTGCGTGCGTGTCTCGCCGCCGACCCATATCTGGCCGGTATCATCGCGGGTCAGGTAAATGCGGCCTTGACGGCCAAGACATGTGCCCTGGGCGGCGACATAGTCTTCCGCGACCACGCCTGTCGCAAACAGCCATTGCGCCAGCGAGGCGTTGAGGCTTCCGGTGACCGGATCCTCGGCGATGGCGCCCAGATGATCGCTGAAGAAGGCGCGAACCTCGAAGGCGGCTTCGCCGCCATTTGCGTGCGGACCAACGACGCCAATGTCAATGCGGCCGGGCCAGCTGCGGACCGGCTCAAGGGCAAGCACCTTCTCAGCCGATGCCAGCCTGATCCCCAACCAGCCGGGGCCATTGTCGATCCATGCGGCATCAACGATGTCGCGTGTCTCTATTCCCAGCAGCTGCCGGGCCTCTTCCAGCTCTGCGGGTGTCGGCGCGCCTGAACGGATAAGGGGCGGAGCGGCAAAGGAAAGTCGACCATGCGCGTGCCGGATCGTCACCAGACCGGCACCGCATTCCTGAATGATGTCCGTTTCGCTTTTGGGCAGGCCGTTTTCGGAAAGCCAGGCATGGCAAGTGCCGAGCGTAGGGTGTCCGGCAAAAGGCATCTCCCGGTCCAGTGAGAATATCCGGACACGGTAATCAGCCTGGGGGTGGGTGGGCGGCAGCAGAAACGTGGTTTCGGACAGATTGAACCACCGCGTCAATCGCTGCATGTCATCCGTGGTCAAGGTGTCTGCACCCGTGACGACCGCCAGCGGATTGCCAGAAAGCGGGCCGGAGCCGAATACATCGATCATATGGATAGTAAAGGTCATTGCATCGTTCTTTCAGTTCGGATCGATTGTCGGCGCGCACTGTCTACTGCGTAATCCGTTCCAGCACGCGGCTCAATGCCCGCTTCAATGCGCTCGAACCGCCATTGCCGTCAAAGTCCTGAAGAACCTGCTCGTTCAGGCCACCCTTGGTGGCGAATTCGCGGCTGAGATCGGTAAAGTCCGTGTCCTTGCCGGCAAGCAGCGCCACTTCGGAGAGGCCGGCGAAGAGGGGTGCAAGATAGGCGCGGCCCTTTTCTTCCGGCAGGCCGTTTTCCGCCAACCACTCCGTCGTCTGTTGCAGAATGCCGAAATAGGTTGCCATCAGGGCGCTTGCGGCGGCGAGAAGGTCGTATTCCGCCTTTGTTTCACATTCCACCGCATTTCCGAGCACGTTGAAGATCGCGGCGGTATCCGCATCGGAGGGGTAAACGGCCGTGACGCCTTTGCGGCGGGCGACAAAAGGCAGCGGGATCGCCTGGGTCAGGCGCACATCCGCGCCGATCCAGTCAAGCAGTGCATGTCGACCGGTTGCGGCAACGACGCTTATGACTTTCTGCCCCTCGCGAAACCGCAGCGGCCGGATGACGTCCTCGGCGATCTGCGGGCGGATGGCCAGAACGACGGTATCGCAGCCGTCGACAATCGCCTGATTGTCGCTGGAGACGATCACCTGCGGGAAATCGGCGGCAAGCCTGGCCGAGATATCCGCGCTGCGTTGGGACACCATGATATGCGGCACGGCGGCAGGCGTGCTGAGGAGCCCCCGCACCATCGCATCGGTGATAGCGCCGGTTCCGATAAAGCCGATTTTCTGGGGAAGGGACATGATGACTCCATTGCATTGATAGGAAGGAACGATACATCGGTACGGCTGACGCAGGAAGGCAATGAAACAATCTCTAGATTGCCGGGGGCTGGCATATCTGCCGAAGAAATGGCGTGGCAACCGGATCGGCCACCTCACATACCCGTTAAATCTCTCCGAACCAACGGGCTGCTGCCCTTGCGAATTTCTCCTTGTCCGGAGCAGACTCCGTGGCCCAGGCGACGATACCATCGGGGCGCACCAGGACTGTGCTCAAGCCCAATTGATCGATGGCATTGCCGGCGACATAGGAAATCCGGCCGTTCCAGCGGCCTGCCAGCGCTTCAAGCGATGCGTCCACGCTAAAATTCAAAAGCAGACCTTTGCCCTCTCTCAGAAGTTCGCCGGTGCTCCTCCCGTCCGCCAGTGCGAAGTCCGGAACGCTTCAGCCCACCAGCGGATCGTTGCCGCCTAGCTCGTAGCGGAGGGAAATGCCCCATACGCGCTCGGCGAAATATGTCGCGCCGTCGCGGGTCTCGATGAGATCGCGGATGATGGCTTCCAGCGCCCGTGTACTCCGGCTTGGGCGCATCAGTGCGACCTGGGCGCGCGACCAGTCAAGGACCTGTGCACCCACTGGGTGTCGCTCACAGTCACGGCCGATGCTCCCGGAAAGCGGCGGCCAGTGTGCGCAGCGCCTCACGGGATCTGCTGTCGGTAAGGGTCGAGAACATCACGATCTCGGTGGAAGGCAGCGGCGGGAGGCTGAAACGCTGGCTGACCTCGATTGTACCGGGTGGCGCCAGGCGGCAGGAGAATGCCGAAATGGCGAGACCTGCCGAAACGGCCGCGGTCACCATCGATGAGGTGCCGCCAAGAAAGACTTCCGTCCACGCGATGGCGGCGGAATCAAGAGCACGAGCGGCGATGTCACGTACACCGCAGGCGGGCGAAAGCGCTGCCAGTCGCAGCGGCTCGCCCTGACGATGCTCGAATTGCGGGGCTGCGAACCAGCCGAAATGCTCTGGCCCGAGCACTTCGCCATCACGCCTGTCATCCTCGCGCCGGATGATTGCAGCATCGATCTCGCCGCGGTCGAAGGCATCCAGCAACGTGCGGGAATTGTCCATCCGCACTTCTATCGTCAGTCCCGGATCGTGCGCGTTGAGCCGCGCCAGCAGCGTTGGCACTTCCGGCCCGGCAACATGGGCGGCGATGCCAAGGCCAAAGCGTCGGCGCGTGGAAAAAAGCCCTGCCATGGCGCGATCGTGCGCGGCAAGGAATTCGCGGGCTGGTGTTAGAAACACGGCGCCTTGCGCGGAAAGCCGCACCGAACGCGGCGTCCGCTCAAGAAGCCGCTGGCCGAGCCGGTCTTCCAGTCGCTTGAGCTTGACGCTGATGGCACCCTGCGTGGTTCCGAGCGTTTCGGCAGCGCGGGTGAAGCTCTGCAGATCGGCGATGGTGACGAAAGCCTGAACGGCATCCACATCCAGAGTGGTCACTTTAATCATCCAAATTTGTTGTCTCTGAAATATCCAAGCATCCAATTCAGTTATGGTCAAGCTTTCACTAATTTGCCTTGGACTCTGCAAAACACGGATCGAAGCGTGCATGTCTTCTGATGCTTCAGTCCGAACCACGAAAGGCTGAAGAATGACCCTTGCCGTTACCGCCCCAACCCGGAGTAGAAGTACCATTGCGCTCGCTGCCGTCTGTCTCTCCGCTCTGATGTTCGGGCTGGAAATCTCCAGCGTGCCGGCGATCCTGCCGACGCTCGAGCAGGTGCTGCACGCGGATTTCCGGCAGCTGCAGTGGATCATGAACGCCTATACGATCGGCGTGACGATGGTGCTGATGGCAACCGGCGCGTTGGCCGACCGCTTCGGTCGCAAACGCGTCTTCATCGCGACCATCGTCGCTTTCGCCATTTCCTCCCTCGCCTGCGGCATGACTGAAAGCGTGGCGGTGCTGATCGGCGCACGCTTCCTTCAGGGACTAAGCGGTGGAGCGATGCTGGTATGCCAGATCGCCATTCTGTCACATCAGTTCCGCACGGCCCGCGAGCGTGGAATGGCTTTCGGCTGGTGGGGTATTGTCTCCGGCGTCGGGCTGGGTTTCGGGCCGATCATCGGCGGAGCCATCGTTGCGCTGTGGAGCTGGGAGTGGGTATTCCTCGTTCACGTGGCCCTCGGCATTGTGACACTGTTCCTTGCAGCAAGCGGTGTCGAAGAATCGCGTGATCCGGATGCGACCCGTCTTGATCTTGCCGGTATCGCCACACTCTCGGTTGCCGTGTTCTGCCTTGCGTTTTTCATCACCCAGGGACCGGAACTCGGCTTTGCCAGTTCAAAGGCACTTCTGATCCTTGGTCTATCAGTCGCGAGTTTCATCGCCTTCGTGATCGTCGAAAAGCTCACGCCAAGGCCGATGTTTGATTTCTCCGTATTCCGCATCCGGCCATTTTCCGGCGCGATTATCGGCTCGGCGGCGATGAACATCAGCTTCTGGCCGTTCATGATCTATCTGCCGATCTGGTTTCAGGCGGGCCTTGGTTATGACAGCGTCACCGCCGGTCTCGGTCTGCTTGCCTATACGCTGCCAGCGCTGGTCGTACCGCCGTTGGCCGAGCGTCTGTCGCTGCGTTATCAACCCCGTCTTGTCGTCCCGGCCGGGCTGTTCACCATCGGTCTCGGTTTCATGCTGATGAAACTTGGCAGCAGTGTCGCAGATGCGAGCTGGCTCACCATGCTGCCCGGCTGCATCCTGTCCGGTGTCGGGCTTGGCCTCACCAACACGCCGGTCACCAATACGACAACCGGTGCCGTTCCCGCTGCCCGTTCCGGCATGGCCTCCGGCATCGACATGAGCGCGCGAATGATCTCGCTTGCCATCAACATCCCGATCATGGGCTTCATTCTGGTTGAGGGCGTCTGGTCGTCGCTTAGGGCCAACCTGCCGTCCGGCGCGGATTTGCCCGCCCTGCGTTCGCTCGCGGAGAAGATCGCGGCGGGAACCGCGGGATCGTCGGTGGAGCGTGTTTCGGATGCACTCGTCCATCAGGCACTCGCGGACGGTTTCGGTCTGGTCATGCTTTATGCTGGCATCAGTGTCTGGTTGCTCGCCGCTCTGAGCTTTGTGGTTTTCGGCCCGGCGCGAAAGCTTGCCCACGGTTAGTGGTGCCCGGGCGCTGGGACGATAGTCAGGCGGATTTCAGGATTTGCAGTCCTGCCGAAGGTTGGGCGGCCGCAGTCTCCTCGCGGCTCCAGCGGCCAAAGGCGGAGCGGCCCAAAATCGCAATCGACGTATCCTCCTGCGGCGCATGGACGAGCACCGTCTGGATGTCGCGGAAATGTCGTTCGAGGCCCAGTTCGCTACCAAGACCTGGATTGCCGATGCCGCGCACTGCGATCTCGACGGCATCACGCAGCTGCCGGCCGGCAAGCAGCCTTGCCCTGATGAATCCTTCCGCATCGCCATTGTTGTTTTCGAGCGTGCCGAAAATGATCTGGCGGGCGCCGGAGACCAGAAGATCGATTTCGCCTGAAAGCGTTATGAAACGTTCCGTGCGGGCGATGGGATGGCCGAGATTGGCCGGCACACGCTCATGCGCGAAGCGGATGAACTTGGCCTGAGCGGCTTCTGCTACGCCGAGGTAAAGCGCTGTCAAAGCCAGCGTGAGTGCCGCATGCGCCCGGTTGTCCTGCTGGGCGACCGATGGATCGACGAGGTCGATGACGTTTTCCGCCGGGATTTCGACATTGGCATATTCGACATCGTGCGATCCCGTAGCGCGCATGCCGAGGCTCTGCCAGTTCTCGATGACCTTGATGCCCGGCAACCCGTTCGGCACCACGAATGTTCCCACCCGCGCCGGCGTTTCGTCAGTATGCGCCCAGACAAGGAAATGCGTGAGACCATATGCGCCCGTCACGAAGCGTTTTCGGCCCGTGATAGACCAGCCATTGTTTGTCCGGCGGGCGAGCGTCGCGGGCAGGCCACCGCGCGCCGGCGACCCCAGCTCCGGCTCGACACGCGCGGCATTGAGCAGCAACGGCCGTTGTTTGGCGTCCGTCAGAAGCCGCCGGTAGAGATCTTCGGGCCAGTGGTTTTTCGCGGCCTGGGCGAGATGGGTAAAGATCGTCATGGCGCTGATCAGCGCCACGGAAGGATCGCCCCGGCCAAGTGCCGCCAGAATGTGGGCGGTATCGGCAAGCGTCGCTCCCTGGCCGCCATAACGTGTCGCAACCGTGCTTTCGAGGAGGCCGCTTTCGTGAACGGCACGGATACCCGTCCAGGGAAACTGGCCAGTCTGGTCCGCATCCGGTGCGGCCTGTTCAAGGATGCGAGCGGTTGCGTCTAGGACAGTTGAGTCATGAGACATGCGTGGTCGAGGCTCTCTGGCTGTGGGGAATACCATTTCCCCATCAGGGGCGATTGGCTCCGTCTGCACTTCAAAAAAATGCCCGGTCAGGCGACCGGGCTGGATCGCGGCATTATGCAGCGGTCTTTTTCTTCGCATCTTCCCGTTCGCGAATGCCTTCGCGGACAAGCGGCAGGATGTAGCGGCCATAATCCACCGCGTCGTTGTAATTGTCGTAGCCGCGGATCGAGATCAGGTCAGCGCCAAGATCGATGTAGTCGAGGATGGAATCCGCAATGGTGCGTGGCGAACCGACCAGCGCAGTGGTGGCGCCGCTGGCATTGGTGGCGGTGACCGTCGGATACCAGAGGGCGCGATCATGCACATCGCCGCGTGCGGCGATTTCCAGAAGCCGTTGCGAACCGACATTGGCCGGGCGCGGCGCGTTGAGCGGTGCGCGTGTTACGCCTTTCTGGCGGTTCTCGTTCAACCGATCCAGAGTTCTGTGAGCCTTTTCCCAGGCAAGCTCGTCCGTCTCGGCGACGATCGGCCGGAATGTGACCCAGATCCGGGGGCGATCCGTGCGGCCCGCCTTTGCGGCTTCCGCATAGACCCGCTCGATCTGCTGCTTGGTTTCGGCAAGCGGCTCTCCCCACAGGCCGAAGATATCGCAGAGCGAACCACCGATGCGATAGGCGGCGTCCGAGGAGCCACCGAGCGAAATCGGAATAAGCCCGTTTGTGGGCCGCACCGCGCTGCGGAATTGCTTGAACTGGTAATATTTTCCGTCGAAGTCGAAGGGCTCTTTCGAGGTCCAGGCCAGGCGCAGGATGCGGATATATTCCTCCTGGCGCTCATAGCGTTCTTCCTTGTTGAGGAAGTCGCCTTCACGCGCCTGTTCTTCATCGCTGCCGCCGGCAATGAAGTGCACCACGACACGCCCGCCGCTCAACTGATCGAGCGTCGCGAGCGACTTGGCGGCAACTGTGGGATAAACCGTGTTCGGCCGCAGGGCGACGATGATCTTGATGTTTTTCGTGTGCGCGAGCACCGTGGCGCCCAGCGTGAAAGGATCGAAAGACGATGAGGAGTAAGGGATCAGCGTATAGTTGAAACCGTAATCATCAAGGGCGCGGGCATAGCGCTCCAGAAAAACAGGATCCACAGGTGCGTCTGGAACGGGGTTTAGATCGTTCGATGCATTGGGAAAGCTTACGCTGATAAATTCCGCGGACATGGGCGCTCCTTCAGGTTCAATGCAAGCATGTTAGGGCGCGGCGCCTGAGCGAGGAAGACAGGTCTTTCTCTTTCTATCGAATATGTAGAAAATATTCCCTGCGACGGCCTTCGATATAGGACCAGCAACCGCCGCCGCGTTTCCGTCTTCAAGTCGCTGCCACGAAGTGGCAATCGCTCGGTGCCCTAACGGTTACAAGGTGGGCGCCCAGCCCAGGCTCGGAGCCACCGTGTCCGCCAGATCGGTCAGCAGTTGTATGTTTTCGGCGAGACCGAAGGCAGGCGGCAAAAACAGCACGACCTCATCGGCTGCTGCAAGGCCCGGATCGTTGAATACCGATTCCAGCACCTGATCGGGCGTGCCTTGGAAAACGGGCGAAATTTGAAACCCCGCTGGCTGGGCTGCCTGTTCGAGAGCGCCTTTGGGGCGAGACGCGGCAATACCCTTGGTACGCCGCTCCAGATCATAGGCGGCGTATTTTTCGCGAAGCTCGGCTGTGGTGCCAACCAGGATGGAGGCGGCGACGGCGACCGACGGCGGTTCCGTTGTCCATGTCTTTCGCCATGTGGAACGGAAGGCCTCGATGATTCGGGCCTGATATTCCCCGAATCTCTCGCCTTCTGCCTGATCGTGCTGGACGGTTCCCGAGATAAGGCCGATGCCGAGTTCCGCCGCCTGCACAGCCGAAGCAATGCTTGCTGCACCCTGCCGGATGCGCGAACGCAGTGTCGGGCTATGCGGCGTGACACGCAGTGCCGTGCCCTCCGGGTTGGATTGGCCGCCTTCGACACGGTGCAGGACATCGCCAGCGATTGCCGAGAGGAAGCGGGCCTGACGACGCCTGGCCTCTGTGCGGGCATCGGTGTCGACCGTGCCGAATACCGCGTCAAAGGCGGCGTTTGCGCCGGTCGAAATGGCAAGTTCCAGTCGCCCATCAATCAAAAGATCGGTCGTGCCGGCCGCCTCGGCAAGCAGGATCGGATCCTGATAGCGCATGGGGATGACCGCAGAACCGAGCGTAATATGCCGGGTATGCTGGCCGGCAGCGGCGAAGAACGGAAGTGGCGAGGACAGATAGTGGTCGAAATGCCGCTGATAGGCCCAGCCGGACTGGTAGCCCAGTTGTTCGGCAACCTTGAACAGTTCGATACCCTCACGCAGCCCCTGCGCCGGCCCGGCATCGTCGCTGAAGGATACACGGGTATTGAAGCCGAGCCGCTGTTTGGGGCGGAAGGACGTGGACGCAGTATCGATGGGTGCAGCGATGGTCATGCGATCTTTTCCTTATCGTGAACCCGCCGGGGCAGCGGCTGTGGCGCACGGGCGATGGTTGCGGCACCGGATGGGATCGATTCCAGCAGCGACGCGGTATAGGGGTGCTGCGGATTGTCGAAGATATCGACGACCGTTCCATGTTCGACGATACGCCCGCGCTGCATCACCGAAACGGTGTGGGCGAGCTGGCGTACCAGTGCCAGATCATGCGACACGAAAACATAGGTCAGGCCGAGCTTCGCCTGCAGCGAGAGCAGCACATCGACGATGTCTGCCTGGACGCTGACATCAAGTGCGGAGGTCGGCTCGTCGAGCACGATCACATCCGGTCGGAGAACCAGCGCCCTTGCAATGGCAACGCGCTGGCGCTGGCCACCCGAAAGGGCCGTCGGCTTGCGGTTGAGAAGGTGTTCGCTCAAGCCCACATTGGCCAAAGCCTCACGAACAGTTTCGAGCCGTTCCGCACGGGTTCCGATCTTGAAACGATCAAGCGGCTCGCGCACCAGCTGTTCGACACTCCAGGTGGGATCAAGCGAGGTAAACGGGTTCTGGTAGACGAACTGAAGATGGCGCCAGGTTGCACGCAGCGACGTGCGGGAGCGGCCGGTCAATTCTTCGCCGGCTACCGATATTGTGCCGGTGTCGGGTTCCTCGAGGCCAAGCAGCAGCCGAATGGTTGTCGTCTTGCCAGAGCCGGACTCACCAACCAGCGCATGGGTGGTACCTGCAGGCACGTTGAAGGAGACGTTGTTGACCGCCGTCAGCACCCTGTCGCCGACCCTGAAATTCTTGGTGACGGCATTGACCGCGATCTTTGGCGTCGTGGTGGACTCTGCCTTCAGCAGACGGAAACCCGGATCGCGCAGCCGGGCGTAGCGATCCGGATTGAGTGCCGGCACGTCCGCATGCAGCTTCCTTGCATAGGCAGAGGCCGGTGCGGAAAACACCGATGCGGTGCTTCCGGCTTCCTGAACCTTGCCACCCTTCAGGACTACCAGCGAATCCGCCCGTTCGGCGGCGATCGCCAGATCGTGTGTGATGAGGAGCAGGCTGATATCCAGCTCGTGCTGCAACCGCGAGAGCA
This sequence comes from Rhizobium sp. SJZ105, assembly GCF_007828365.1. Lineage (NCBI taxonomy): Bacteria > Pseudomonadati > Pseudomonadota > Alphaproteobacteria > Hyphomicrobiales > Rhizobiaceae > Rhizobium > Rhizobium sp. SJZ105. Next base: position 209,738 of record NZ_VIUP01000006.1, on the reverse strand, counting down.
GATCGAGGATCCGCTTCTGGATCGTCACATCGAGCGCAGACGTTGGCTCGTCTGCGACCAGAAGTGACGGGCGCGGCAGAACCGCAAGGCCTATGAGCACCCGCTGCAACATGCCGCCGGATAATTGGTGCGGGTAGGACTCGTAGACAACACCCGGGTTGTCCAATCCCACCTGCGCGAAGGTCTCGAGAATGAGGGCCTTGCGGATCGCCTTGTCAGGCTCGTCGAGAAGTGCGGCCGCCTCCATGGCCTGCGCGCCGATTGTCCGCACCGGATTGAGCGAATTGCCTGGATCCTGCGGGACAAAGCCGATGGCGCGTCCCCGCAGCGGTCGGAAGTTGCGCTCTGGCAGTCCCAATATCTCCTGATCACCAAAGGTGACGTGGCCGGTGGCATGTCCCCCGCTTGGCAAAAGCCGCAGGACCGCACGGGCGATTGTCGATTTGCCGGAGCCGGACTCGCCAATAAGGGCAAGGCTCTTGCCACGGCCGAGTTCGAAACCGACATTGCTGACGACCTCCTGGCCTCCATAGGCGACCGAAAGATCGTTGACCCGGAGAAGCGGGACAGGAGCCTGCTGCGGCTGCGGTCTGGCCGCAAAGGTAACGGGGCGGGCGATAGTGGTGGTCAGTCTGTCTTGCGTAGCCATCGGCTGATCCTGTTTACAGAGAGGACGGTCGCGATTGTGACGAAGGCGGGGGCGTATACGAGCCACGGCCATTTGAGGTAATCCTTGCCGATCGAGATCAGCAGGCCCCAGTCGGAGGCGGGCGGCGGGTCGCCGTATCCGAGAAAGGCAAGGCTTGCGATCACGAGGATCGACTCGCCGAACTGCAACACGGCAAGCGGCAGCACCGAGCGTGACGCGTTAGGCAGAACGTGGCGCAGAAGGATGAACCAGCGCGAGCCGCCGAGCAGGTACGAAGCCTCCACGAATGTCGCCTGTCTGGTCTTGATGACCTCCGCACGCGTGACGCGGGCAAAGACCGCCACGGCGGAGACGCCGGTGGCGATGGCGGCATTGATGGTCTCGAAACCGATGGCGGTGACCACGATCACCGCCAGCAGAAACTTTGGAATTGCCAAGAGCACATCGACCAGCCGGGCAAGTGTGATATCGACCCAGCCGCCGAGAAAGCCCGCAAGAAGCCCGATGAGACCGCCAGCGAAGACGCCGATCACGACCGCGACGAGTGCGCTGGAGACGGAAGAGGACGTGCCATAAACGACGCGTGCATAGACATCGCGGCCGAGGTGGTCGGTGCCGAACCAATGCGCAAGACTTGGGCCGAGCAATTTGTTCGTCGGCACCCCGACGACCGGGCTGTGACTGGTAAACAGGCCGGGCGCCAGTGACCAGGCGACGACGAGCGCGATAATGGCGAAGGACAAGGCGACGGTCAGCGGTATCCGCAGGCCTGTCAGCCTGTTTGCAGGGGTCGCACCCGGCAGGGAAGCGTTCGAGGCGAAAGTCATGGTGTCACCGCCTTGGTGGTGGTGGAGGAATCCTCTGTAATGGCCAAGCGAGGCTTTCGCGCGCCGAGAATTTGCACGCGTGGATCGAGCAGGGGATAAAGAAGATCGGCAATCAGGTTGACGAGCACGAACACCACGGCTCCCAGCGAAACGATCGCTTGCAGGACGGGCAGGTCCTGCGTGCTCACGGAGCGCTGCACCAGGCTGCCGAGACCGGTTCGCCCAAAGACAGACTCGGTGATGAGTGAATTGCCAAGCAGTTCACCGACGGTGATGGCGATCACGGTGACGACGGGCAACGAGGCAGGCTTGAGCAGATGCTGTGCAAACAGCCGCGCCTGTCCGATGCCGCGGCTGCGGGCGACGGCCGCGTATTCCTGTTCTGCCTCCCTGTCGAGGTTCGCTATAAGCACCTCGGCGATTTGCGCAGAGAAAGGAATTCCGATTGTGATTGCGGCAAACACCGTTGCCCAGAAGCTATCTGGTTCGATAACGCGGAAGAGGCGCAGCTGAAAGCCGAAGAGATGGATCAGTATCAGACCAATCACAAAATTCGGTGTCGAGAGAAACAGCGATGGGAAAGCTCTTAGCAATCCCTGGCCGTAGCGCTTTGGTACCACCTGGGTTCCGTAAGCAACGGCCATTGCCAGAATCAAGGCGACGGCAAGTCCCGTGGATGCAAGGATCAGTGTCGATGGCAGCACTTCAGCGATGAGGGTCGCCACCGGCCGGTTGGAGCGCATCGACATGCCCAGATCACCAGTCAGAAACCCCGACAGGGACGACCACAGCTGCACGAGAACCGGTCTGTCGAGGCCCTGCGCGGCGATGATTTCCGCGATCTCCTGCTCGGTAAACCCGTTTTGCGGGTTCCTGAGCACGCTGGTGATCGGGTCGCCAGGCAGGATACTGACGACCACGAAGGTGAAGACATAGGCCAGCAGTATGACGACGACCGCCTGGCCAAGCCGCTTTGCGGCGTAGGTTAGGTAGGCATTGCTCATGCCGGTGACCTCCTTCAACGTTGCCTTGTTGTGCGCGTCAGTCGCTGATGGAGGCGGTGTAGTAGCTGGCATAAGCCACGCCGTTATACACTTCGCCCTTCAGCTTCGGGGACTGCACGTAGATCCGCTGCACGATCTGCGTTCGCGGAATGAAATAGCCCTGCTCAAGGACATATTTCTGCAGCTCATCGAGAAGCGGGCTGCGCTCGTCGACAGAGCCGGCGCCGGCGATCTTGTCGCGCAATCCGTTGAGCGTCGCGTCACGGTCGTCAAGGGCGAACCAGTTCTCGCCATTGTTGGCGTTGGTGAGAATGCTGGCGACGGTGCCTGCATCGATGAAGCTGCGCGTCACCTCATAGGTCGGGATGGCCGCACCGCCGAATTTGACCTTTTCACCAAAGGTCACGACGTCGTAAGCGCGGATAGCGACTTTCCAGCCGAGCTTGCCGAGTTGCTGGGCGATGAGTTCATCGACCGACTTGGATGTCGCGAGATAGGGATTGGAGTGGATCGTCAGCGACAGCGGTTTGCCGTCTTTGGTCCTGATACCATCGGCACCCTTGACCCAGCCCGCCTCGTCGAGCAGCTTTTCGGCCTTGGCGGGATCGTAAGCGAGAAGTGCGCTGTGGTCGGTCGCGCCCGGCACGTTGCTTTGGATGAAGGACGTGGCGAGCTTCCAGTCTGGCGTATAGACGGTGTCGATGATTTCCTGACGGTTCACGCCGGCCTGCAGCGCCTGGCGAACCTTGACATCATCATAGGGCGGAAGCTTGGTGTTGACCGCCCAGCCGTTGACGAAGCCGAGATAACGCGGCGTTGCGACGGTAAAGCCCTCTTCGTGCAGTGACTTCAGCTCCTGCGGCGAAGCATTATAGGCGACATCGGCCTGGCCGGACTGGACCGAGGCGACACGCAACGACGGTTCCGACACCAGCTTATAGGTGATGGAATCGAGGAAGGCCGGGCCGGTGTGGCCAACGGCGGCAGGACCCCAATTGTAATCCTTGCGCTTGACCAGCTTGACGTAATCTCCCTCCTTCCAGGATTCGACCACATAGGGGCCGCTGCCGGAAGTCTTGCTGAGATCGGCCTGCTGGGTGGCGGGCTGGGCGATGGTCTTCGGCGAGATCAGGATCGAGCCGTGGTAACCGAGCGTCGGAATAAAGCCGAGCGTCGGCTTCTTGAAGAAGACCTTCACCGTGGATGCGTCCACCGCTTCAGCATGGTCGTAGGTCTTGGGGAAAAGACCGATCGGGTTGATGCCTTCGCTCTTGCGTCCGGCATACCAGATGTCGAGATTGGCGACGACCGCCGCTGCATCCAGCGGTGTGCCATCGGAGAAGGTCACGCCGTTTTTGAGGTGAAGCGTGAATTCGGTGGCATTGTCGTTCTGCTCCCAGCGCTCGGCAAGCCAGGGGCTGACCTTACCGTCGGCATCGACATAAAGCAGCTTGTCGGCGACATGGCCCCAGATATGGCCCTGAAAGCTGGAAATGGCGCTGTTGTTCGGGATCCAGGTGTCGCCGAGAGAATCGATGAGGAAGGTAATGTCGCCGCCATTGCGTGGGGTATCGGCTGCCTCAACCGGAGCAGGCCCCATCGTCGTCAGAAGCGCGATTGCCCCTGCGAGAGTGGTGGTCAGCAGACCCCGACGGGAGAAGGAAAAAAGCGAAGAACGTATCGTCATTAAGAAATCCTGATTGGTCGCGTTGTTTCTTGTCTTTGTGATTTCAGGAACTATCGCCGCTCTGCGCCGGTCTTTTGCGGCCACACGAAAGGCTTCACACGACAGCGTTGCCGGTGGTTTCAATGTCCTGAAATCGGGAAAAATGTGCCTGCTTTACCTCTTGGAGGGTCCGACCGATGTTACGGCTTAGCCGTTACTTTCAGCCATTGACGGCTCGTTCGATCGCAGGCCGTGCTTGCTGATACATCGTGCGGTCATGACGCGGTCCCTTGTTTCGAAATTCGGTTCTTGATGTCTAACGTAGCAGGGTGGCCAGAAGGAGAAAGACCAGTTGTTCTTTTTCTATCGAATTAATGGATTATTTTGCCGCGGTTTCCGAAGGTGGTAGGATCAGCTTTTCCGACGCCCGAAATACGTTGGCGGTGCGATTTTTCAGGCAGTGCCGGAACACCCGTCCCCCACTTATTTTGCAAATGCCATCTTTTCGAAAATCCGCACCGGAGGCGCCTCACCGGCAAAACGTTCCACCTCCACTCTGGTAATCTGACCGGTCGATCCCTGCGCCAGTTTCGAGGTGCCGATGTCGCGCGTCAGGATGTTCGGATTGCCGTGAATGCACGTCGCTTGCTCTGCATGCCGGTCATGCGGTTCGAACCACGCACCCGTTGCCAGCTGCATCACGCCGTTGCGCACATCCGTGCTCAGGACGGCTGCGGCGAGGCAGCTGCCACGACTGTTGAACAGCCTGATGATATCGCCATCGGCAATGCCCCGGTGGGCTGCATCTTCGGGGTTGATGCGCACGGGTTCCCGGCCCTTAATCTTGGTGGAGCGGCTGAAAGCGCCATAGTCGAGCTGGCTGTGCAGACGCTGATGCGGCTGATTGCACACCAGATGCAGCGGATAGAGCGCTTCGTCTTCCGGTTTCGTCCTGCCGGGATACCATTGCGGATGGCCGCCGCAATCGTCATAGCCGAAACCCTCGATCGTCTCGGAGAAGATTTCGATTTTACCGGATGGTGTCTTCAGAGGGAAGGCTATGGGATCATCACGGAAGGCACGCGCAGGCCCTCCGTCATCCGGCTTGAGCGGCAGACCTATCTCTCCACGTTCCCAGAACGTTTCGAAATCGGGAGCCTCGTACCCACCGGCGGCAAGCGCCCCACGCGTTGTTTCATAGAGGAAGGCAAGCCATTCCCGGCTGCTGCGACCTTCGGTGAAGGTTTCGAATTTGCCGAGCCGGCGCGCGATCTCGGAGAAGATTTCATAGTCGTCGCGCGCCTCACCAACCGGTTCGATCAGCTTTTTCATCGCGATCATCAGAGGATCGCGGTCGGCGGCGCCAATGTCGTCGCGCTCCAGAGTTGTCGTCGCCGGCAGCACGACATCGGCATGCCGCGCAGATGATGTCCATGCGGTTTCATGCACGATGATGGTCTCGGGCCGTCTGAACGCTGCCCGTAGCCGGTTGATATCCTGATGGTGGTGGAAAGGGTTACCACCCGCCCAGTAAACCAAGCGGATATCGGGATAGTGCATCCTCTGGCCGTTATAGTGAAATTCCCCACCCGGATTGAGCAGCATGTCGGCGATGCGCGCGACCGGAATGAAATCCGCGACCGGGTTTTTGAACTGGCTAAGTGTCGGCAGGGGAACGGCCAGCAGGTTCTTGCCGACATTGCCCAAAGCGCCGAGGGAATAGGAATATCCGCCGCCGTCGAGGCCAATCTGACCGAGCATGGCGGCAAGAACGATCCCCAGCCAGACGGGTTGCTCACCATAATCGGCGCGCTGAAGCGAATGGCTGACAGTGATCAATGTTCTCGCGCGCGCCATGGTGCGGGCGAGTTCCCTAATAGTTTCCGTGCCGATGCCGCAGAGCCCGGAAGCCCATTCGGGGCTTTTCGCCACACCATCGGTCCGGCCGAGCAGGTAGTCTTCGAAACGCTGATAGCCGACGGCATAGCGGTCAAGAAACGCACGATCGTGCAGGCCCTCGGTGACGAGAACATGCGCAAGTCCGAGCATCAGCGCGACATCGGTACCGGGTATGACCGGCAGCCACTCCGCATTGAGGTCTTTCGGAAAATCGTCTTTTAGCGGGCTGATCAGCACGAATCGCGCGCCGCGTGCACGTGCGCCATTCAGCTTCTGTGGCACGATATGCACGCTGTTGCCGCCGCCATGCACGTCCGTATTCTTGATCGCCATGCCGCCGAAGGCGACGATCAATTCGCTGCTGCGCTCGATTGCATCCCAGGTAACGCTCTTGCGGTCGAAATGATCGTAGGGTCCGAGCACATGCGGAATGATGACCATCGCCGCGCCGGAACTGTAGGTGTTGACGGAGCGCACATATCCGCCAAGCGTGTTCAGAAAACGGTGGACCTGGCTTTGCGCGTGATGGAAACGCCCGGCGCTCGACCAACCGTAGGAGCCGCCGAACACGGCCTGTGGGCCGTAATCGCCGTAAACCCTTTGAAGCTCCTTCGCGACGAGGTCCGCCGCCTGCGGCCAATCGACCTCCACATAGTCGTCCGCCCCGCGTATCTGCGCGTTGCCCGGTTTCCCCTCCAGCCAGCCGCGCCTGACCGCCGGACGCCGGATGCGCGCGGCGCTATCGGCGATTGCCGGCAGATTGGCGAGCAAGGGCGAGGGGTGTGGATCGTCCGGATGTGGACGGATATCGAGCTTGCCATTCCGGTAGCTGCCGGAAAAGGCGCCCCAGTGGGAGCTGTGGGTCTTGTAATTATCCATCTGCGAAATCCCGCACGGTCAAAGCGTTTCTCGGCGGCTGGGCAAGTCTTGGCTCGGCAGGATCTTGCCCGGATTCATGATGCCGGCCGGATCTATGGCGTTTTTGATGATCGCCATGAGGTCCACCGCGTCGCCGTGTTCCTGCCGCAGATAAGCGATCTTGCCGGTGCCAACCCCATGCTCGCCGGTGGAAGTGCCGCCAACCGAGATGGCGTGCTGCACCATCTTTTTGTTGATTGCCGCCACCTCGTCGAGTTCGGCTTGATTTGCAGGGTCTACGGCGAAGACCACATGATAGTTGCCATCGCCGACATGGCCGAGAATGGCGGCGGGCACGCTGCAGTCGCGTAGCAATTCCCGGGTCCTGACGATGCAGCCGCTCAACTCGGATACCGGCACGCAGACATCGGAAGACCAGCCCTTGGCGTTCGGGCGCTGCGAGACCACGGCGTAAAACGCGTTGTGGCGCGCCTTCCACAGGCGGTTGCGGTCCTCCGGCGCATTCGCCCATTCGAAATCCCTGCCGCCATTGTCTTCCACTATGGCAGCGACCATCTCGACCTGTTCCTTCACGCCAGCAGGCGAGCCGTGGAACTCGAAGGCGAGCGTGTCCTCGACCTTGAGGGAAAGACTGGAATAGGCGTTGACGGCCTCGATCAGGCCACGGTCCATTAATTCCATTCTCGCAACTGGAATGCCGAGCTGCACGACCGTAATGGCTGCCGCAACTGCCTGTTCGACGCTTTCGAAGGAGCAAAGTGCAGCCGAGATGGTTTCGGGAATTCCGTAGAGTCGCAATGTCACTTCCGTGATGATGCCGAGCGTCCCCTCGGAGCCGACGAACAGCCGCGTTAGGTCATAACCTGCTGATGATTTACGCGCCCGCCCGCCGGTGCGGATGACCTGGCCGTTCGGCAAGACGACTGTCAGCGACAGCACGTTTTCTCGCATTGTGCCGTAACGCACGGCGTTTGTGCCGGAAGCGCGGGTTGCCGCCATGCCGCCGATGGACGCATTGGCGCCAGGATCGATCGGAAAGAACAGGCCCATGTCGCGCAGATGTGTGTTCAGTTGCTCGCGCGTGACGCCGGCCTCCACCGTGCAATCGAGATCCTCGGCGCTGATGCGGACGATTTTCGACATGCGCGACAGATCGACGGAGACACCGCCACGCACTGCCGTCAGATGGCCTTCGAGCGAAGTGCCGGTGCCGAAGGCGATGACGGGAACACCTTCAGCGGCGCAAAGCCGCACGGCTTCCGCCACATCATCCGTGCTCTCGGCGAAAACGACGGCATCCGGGATCGCCGGCGTGTGGTGGGATTCGCCACGGCCGTGTTGTTCCCGCAATGCCTGCGCGGTGGAAAAACGCTCGCCGAAACGGTTGCGCAAAGAGTCCGAGAGAGCGGGAGGCAGTGCGCTCATCGCGATACTCCGCGCGAGGAGGGCGGGAAAAGAGACATGAGAAACTCCACGGGAATGGTCTGGAGAGAGCCATGGCCGGGTTGCGGCCACGGCGTGACAGTCACCCGGTTTTCGGCGGGGATCAGGCGGCCAGTTTTTCGCCCTTGAAATGACGTTCGAGGAAGGGCAAGCTGTCCTGTCCCCAATACAGTTCGTCCTCGTAGCGGAATGTCGGAAGCCCGAACACACCGGCTGCCTTTGCGGCCTCATAATTGGCTTTCCGGATGGCTTCCACGGCATCGCTTCCGCCGCGTTCGTCCAGCGCCGCACCGTCGAAACCGGCCTTGTCAGCGATTGCGCGGCGAACTTCGGCATTGCCGATATCTTCGCCGCCTTCCCAGAAAGCTTCCTGAAGCGCCTTGGTCAGCCTCAACCAGTCCTCGCCCGCATCGATCGCGGCAATGACCATGAAGCCGGCCGGCGTGGGATCGGAAAGGGCGGCGCGATTGTCGAAGTTAAGGGACTTGCCGCGCAACGCCGCCCATCGCTTCAAATCCTTCGTCCAATAGGCGCGGCGCGCTTCCGGACGGTTGCGTGAGTAGATGGCGCCATTATCCTCGATCAGCGGGATGACATAGGGCCGTATCGTGGCGTTGTGCTCGTTAGCGAGCGCGGCGAAAGGATCCAGGCCGAGAAAGGCCCAGGGGGAGCCGATGCCGAAGAAATAGTCGATGGTCTTGGTCATATCTTGTCTCCTGAGGATATCTTGCCGGTGGCGAGATCGAACACCGAGAGCGCACAGTCCCGGGCGATGAGTACGGCATGCGGATCGCGCCCGACCGCGACGGTGGCAAGTGCGCCTTCGTAAAGAAGCGAAAGGTGGGAGGCGGCCTGATCCAGTCGCACCCCCGCTTTCGACATGACGGTCTCGAAAATATCCCGCACCATTCTTTTGTGGGTTCGAGCCACGGTGACGACCCGTTCGGAATCGCCGTGTTCGGCAACCGCGAGTGCAAAGGCACAGCCCCTGAATTCAGGGCTGTCGGCCTTCTCGTAAAGCCGCTCGAAAATCACCTGCAGCTGGTCCCTTGGATCAATCGTCGCCGTCAGAACATCCTTCAGCGAGCGAATGACACGATCGTGGCGATCCTGAAGATAGGCCGCGACAAGATGATCCTTGGACGGAAAATGCCGATAGAGAGTAGCTTTTGCGACCTTCGCTTCTTCGATGATGCGGTCGATACCGACCGCCCGGATACCTTCGGTATAAAACAGCGCTCCGGCGGCGGTGAGAATCTGGTCTGGAATGGCTTCTCTCATTTTATCGCTTCAGCTTGGTGGTTTCATGGGAAGAACGGGTCGCACGCATCATTGCGCGGCGGCGAGACCGGTTTTGTCGCGCTCGTGGAGCTGCCCGACAAAAGAAAGGATCGCGTCAAGCGGCGCCGCCTTCGAGAAGCCGCCCTGATGCGCCAGCCTGCCGCCAAGAGACTGGATAGCCTCGTTATACGGTGTCGCCACGTTATGGAGACGGCCGAGCAGCACAATCTCACCGTTGAGAAAATCGACCTCGCTGGAAGCGCCCCGGGCAAAGCTCTGCCAGGTCGATTGCTGGCCTGGCTGAATGCCGCTGTTTTGAGCGATGCTCCAGCCTGAAATATCGACAGCCCGTTCAGAGGGAGAGGCGAGATTGTAGCCTGCTACCTCAAGCGTCTGGCGGGCTTCATTGACCAGCGCTTCGGCGATCGATGCTCGCAGATCGTCTTTTCCGTCGAACAAATCCAGCGCGTTGCGGACGTTATGAAGCAGTTTTGCCGATTTCCAGCGGCGGATATCGCTGCTGGTTTCCGCAAGATAATTGGCGCGTGTGAGGTCTGCGGCAATCTCCTTCGCCGTTTCGTCGGAACCGGCCGGGAAGCGCCCGATCGTGACCACGCCGACCTGCGGATTGCCGGCCGCCGCAACCGCGCCGGTTTTTGTAAACCGGGCAGGGGTCAGAATACTGGCACCGTAGACATTGGCGAAGGTCCTGAGCGCCAGCGCTTCCGTCGCCAGACCGTTCTGAAAGGTAACCACCGGCAACTGCGTGGCTGTTAGACCTTCCACGCCGGATACCTGTCGCCATGACCAGTCTGCCAGAGTGGCTGCCGCATCCTGCGTTTTGACGGTCAGCAGCAGGATATCGTCGGGCGCCAGGTCCGGCGGAGCGGATACGTCGAAGGCGTTCAGCCTTATTTGCTGCGTGCCTGAGGGGCGTTGGTAGCTCAGCCCCTGTTCAATGATGGAGGCAATTTGTGCGCCGCGTCCGACCAGAGCATATTTGATGCCGGAAAGCTCGAACTGTGCGGCAAGGCTCGCGCCAACCGCGCCTGCGCCAATGATAACGTATCGTGTCACCTTTTCCTCCAATTCAACCGGGCCGATAATGCGCCAGTATCAATTGCAGCGGTGCAGTTTGCTGGATCGATACGGGATTTCGCTCAACATCGGTCCTCCCTGATGGCGACCAATGATGACAGCTAAACTAGGCATGAGGAGCGCCTCAAGAAAGACAGGTCGTTCTTTTTCTATCTATTTTATAGAAAATAATTCGGCGTAAGGAAAATTTGCGATCACCTTATTCCCGACAGCAGTCCTGGCGCGGCGAAACCGTGGAATAAGCCCCAACGAAGCACACCGTCAGCGCGCGCGGTAGAGCATCAACTCGCCGGGATTTTTCAGGTGGCTGCCTTGAAGAGAACCGTGACGACGGTTCCGCCGTCTTGTCGCGGATCTATCTGCAAATCGCTGTCATGCGCCCTTGCGATCGCTCGAGCAATCGACAGGCCGAGGCCGGTGCCACCGGTCTTACGTGCACGCGACGGCTCTGTGCGCCAGAAGAGTTCGATGCCGTGTGCCTCGATGCCGGGGGGGAAACCCGGCCCCTTGTCTTCGATTGTTATGAAGGGACGTCCTTCCCGGACTCCGGTCGAGCAGAAGAGGCTCTTCCCGCTCGCCGCATAGCGGCGTACATTATCCATCAGGATGAGCAGCAGCTGTTGAAGGCGTTGAGGGTCGCCGCTAATGGGAGCCGTCTGCAGCGACATATCGAGACGAATTCCTGCCTCTTCGAGAAGAGGCCGTGCCGCCTCCGCCACGGCCGCGCATTCGGTAGCGAGATCGAGTGGCCGCATCTCCGTAACGAGACTGTTGGTTTCTGCCAGCGAGAGCGTCCGCAGGTCATCGACGAGACGCGCAAGTCCTTCCACATGGCCGATGAGGTGGCGAATGGCCTGCTTGTCGAGCGGAAAGACGTCATCGGCAATGCCGTGTAAACGGCCTTGCAGGATGGTCAGCGGGGTGCGCAGCTCGTGGGCTACCGCCATGGTGTTGAACTTCAACCGGCGCTCCATCATCTGAAGCTCCTGCGTCAAAGTCTCGAAACTGTCGACCAGAAATCCGACTTCGGCGATGCGGCTCGCCTTGATCTTTGCGCCTCCGCTGAAGTCGCCGGTCGCCATGCGCCGCGCCGCGTCGGCAAGTTCGCCGAGAGGTGCTGCAATGCGCCGGGAGATGAAATAACCAAGCAAGCTGCACAGGAAGACACCGAGCAATCCAAAGAGGAACACCGATTTGAGAAGTTCGCTATCTGCCTGGTCCTCCAGGCCCGGTAAAACCTCGATAAGGGCCTGAAGCTGGCTCTGATCCGGCATCACGCCCCGGTCAATATCCGAGAAAGCCTTGGCGGCATCAGGCGATAGTTGGGCAAGGATGCGCTCCTCAATGGTGTCCGAATACCAGGAAACGCCGAAATAGACCAACGCAACCGCAAAGATGAGCATTGTGGTGATTGTGATCGCCGTCATCGTGCGCAGGCGGAGCCGCCGGAACCTCATGATGTCTGCTCCCTGGCAAGTCGGTAGCCGATGCTGCGCACCGACACCAGATAACCGCCAGCACCGTGATCCGTCAGTTTTTTACGCAGATTGGCGATGTGCGTATCGACCGTGCGTGCCAGCGCATCGCTTTCCGGCAGGCAGGCATCCAGAAGATCGGCCCGCTGAAAGGCATAGGTGGGGCGACGCGTCATATGGGCAAGAATTCTGAATTCGCTGAGCGTCAACGGCAGAACGGTTCGTCCCGCATCGCTGCAAACAGCCGCGATGTAAGCTTCGGTATCTATTTCGATGGCGCCGAAACGCAGGATCCCTCCGCCAGTTGGCTGACGCGAGCGTTTTAGAACGGCATTTACCCGGGCGACCATTTCCTGCGGGTTGAAAGGTTTGACGATGTAGTCGTCGGCACCCAGGCGCAGACCGGTCAGCTTGTCCATATCTTCGGCAAGGGCGGTGACCATGATGATCGGCGTATCACGCTCCCGCCGGATGCGTGTCAGCACATCGATGCCATCGAGCTTCGGTAGCCCGATGTCGAGAAGAATGAGATCCGGCCGCAGCATGGAGAAATGCGTCATGGCCGTCTCGCCATCCCCGGCTCTAACGGTTCTATATCCGTCACGAATGAGATAGGCGTCCAGAATCTGCATGATGTCGGGGTCGTCTTCGACGATGAGAATGAGCCCTTTGTCCATGCTGACCTTACGAACTTACTGATATTACCGCTTTATTGCCGGGACGCTAAGCCGACGCAAAGCGCCGGGCAAGAGCCGTCTCACGAGATAGATGCGGCAGGCACGCTTTTCCTCTCAGTCTTGGGACTTCCTCCGCAGAACCTTGACATTTCTACGGAAGAAAGCTGGCCATGCACCAGTATCTCTCCCATAAGACCGAACAGAAATGGCCAGGCCGGCCCGAAAAACCGAAGTTCCGCTTTGCCGTCATCCCCACGGCGCGCCAGACTTTCGCATGGGTTTCCGGCAGCCCATCTCTGCTCGCGCTTTCGACCACGCTTGCAATGATGGTCTTCTTCACTGTCAGGCCGGATATCGATCTTGACGCCAGTCGCTGGTTCTGGACAGATGGTTTTCGTCTTGGCGAGGATCAATTCCTGATTTCCGTCCGCGATCTGAACCGCGCACTTCCCGCCATTTTATTGTCCACGCTTGTCTGCCTGCTCCTTGCCACGCCATTTGTCTCCGGCGTGCGGCGTGCCATCCGCCCTCACAAACTGCTACTTGTTCTCACCTTTTATGCGCTTGGGCCGGGCGCGACCGTGCATGTGCTGAAAAACCTGTTCGGACGTGCCAGACCGCGGCATATCAGTGAATTCGGGGCGGATTTGTTTTTTACGCCCGTTCTTTCCCTCGATGGCAGCTGTTCGCGCAACTGCTCCTTTCCATCCGGCGAAAGCGCGTCCGCAATCGCCCTGCTGGCGTTCATCATCTTCCTGCCGGAAAAATTCCGCCTGAGCGCCACTGCGATCTTGATGCCGTTCATCGTGCTTTGCTCCCTAAACAGGGCAGCTATGGGCGCACATTTTCTCTCCGATGTCCTGATTGCATGGCCACTGATGCTCGCCGTGTTCCTCTCACTGCATCGGCTGTTCACGAAGCATGCGGACACAATCGACACTGCGTTTCTGCGCTAATTCGTGGGAATACGGCATAGCGCCGAACAAAGGTCATGCCCCGAGCAATAAATTTGTGTTCGGGGTTCGTCCGCCGCCTGCTCAAATCGCACATGCCCGTGCCTGTGGTCTTAGTACGGGCATGTGCAGACGGTGACTGCCTTATTTCACCTGGGCGACGACCAGCTTGCCATCCGCACGTTCGGCGATGAACTCGATGTTCGCGCCTTCCTTGAGCTTGGCGAGCAGGGCATCGTCCTTGACGCGGAACACCATCGTCATGGCGGGCATGTCGAGGTTCTTCAGTTCCTCATGAATGATAGTGACTTTCTTGGCGGTAGCGTCGACCTTCTTCACCGTACCCTTGGTGAATTCCTGTGCGAATGCGCCAAAGGGGGCTGTAAGCAACAAAGCGGCTGCAAGGGTAATTTTAACGATCGTCTTCATGGTCAGATTCCTTTTTTCGATTGGTTACTTGGCCGAAACTTTGAGATCGCCGCGCATGCCGGCCTCGTAATGTCCGGGCTTCAGGCAGGCGAATTCGAACATGCCGTCATTGGTGAATTTCCAGATGATTTCGCCGCTTTCGCCCGGCGCAAGGCTGATTGCGTTCGGATTGTCGTGTTCCATCTCCGGGGCCTTTGCCATGGCGGCCTTGTGCTTCAGATTTGCGCTCTGTTCGTCGAGAATGAATTCATGGTCCAGCTCGCCGACATTCTTCACGGCAAAGCGAACGGTCTTGCCCTTCTTGAATTCGAACTTGGCGGGCGTGAACAGCATCTTGCCATCAGGCGTTTCCTTCATGGTGACCTGTATGGTCTGGGTTACCTTGGATTTGTCGCCGGGTTCGCCGATCGCCATCGCTTCATGGCCGCCGCCGTGGGTGCCCGATGCGAAGGCGGGTGTGGCAAGAGCGGTGAGAAGCAGTGCAAGTTTCAGTCTGATCATCGAATTTTTCCTTGGTTCTGGTGGGGATATGGTCTGCACGATCAGCCGTGTTTCATCGGTTTCGGCGTGATCTGTGTTTTCGGATCATTGGTCTTTTCGGTATCCGGCACGTCGCCGGTCCATTCCCAGGCCTGGGTACCGGGCGGGTTTTGGTACCAGCCGGGATCTGAGTAATCGCCCGCGGAGATGCCTTCGCGGACCTTCACCACGGAGAACATGCCGCCCATTTCGATGGGGCCGTGCGGACCCCAGCCGGTCATCATGGGAACGGTGTTCTCAGGGATTTCCATCTCCATCGCGCCCATATCGGCCATGCCGGCTGTACCCATCGGCATGTATTCCGGCCGCACCTTTCGGATCTTTTCGGTGACGGTCTTCTTGTCGACGCCGATGAAGGTCGGGACATCGTGTCCCATCGCATTCATCGTGTGGTGCGACTTGTGGCAATGGATCGCCCAGTCGCCGACATATTTGGCGTCGAATTCATAGGCCCGCATGGCGCCGACGGGGATGTCGATGCTGACCTCCGGCCACCGGGCCTCGGGCCGCACCCAGCCGCCATCCGTGCACGTCACCTCGAAATCATAACCGTGCATGTGGATCGGGTGGTTGGTCATGGTCAGGTTGCCGACCCTGACACGCACCCGGTCGTCCTTGGAGACCACCAGCGGATCGATGCCCGGAAATACCCGGCTGTTCCATGACCACAGATTGAAGTCCGTCATGGTCATGATTTTCGGAACGTAGGAGCCGGGATTGATGTCGAAGGCGTTGATCAGGAACACGAAGTCGCGATCAACAGGCATGAAGGTCGGGTCCTTTGGATGGACCACGAAAAAGCCCATCATGCCCATCGCCATCTGCACCATCTCGTCTGAATGCGGGTGGTACATGAAGGTGCCGGACTTCACGAGATCGAACTCGTAGACGAAGGTCTTGCCAACGGGGATATGCGGTTGCGACAGGCCGCCGACACCGTCCATGCCTGATGGCAGGATCATGCCGTGCCAGTGGACCGTTGTATGTTCCGGCAGCTTGTTGGTCACGAAAATCCGCACCCGGTCGCCTTCTACGGCCTCGATGGTCGGGCCGGGTGATTGGCCGTTATAGCCCCAGAGGCGGGCGGTCATGCCCTCCGCCATCTCGCGTTCCACTGGCTCGGCGACAAGGTGGAATTCCTTGACGCCATTGTTCATCCGGAAGGGCAGGGTCCAGCCGTTGAGGGTAACGACCGGATTGTAATCGGGACCGGTAGTGGGCTTAACGGGGGCTTGCGTTGCTGCCGTTTCCATCACGGCCGCTTCCGGCAGGCTGCTATTCGATGTCTTTGCCCAGGCCGCGGTGGAGACCATAGCGGCGCCGACGCCCAGAAAGTTTCTTCTATTGAACATCGTCGTTTCCTTTCTCAGTGTCCGCCACCGCTGCCGCCACCAGTGGCGGCAACTTCGGTCTCCGCGCCTGCCGTACCCGCACCACCGCCGTAGATGGCGGGCGCTAGGCCGGCTTCCGCGAGCCAGAAGTCACGTTTGGCATTGATGGCGAGCAGGTTCGAATTGACCTTTTCGCGGCTGTCGGCGAGCAGTTCGAAGGTGTTGGTGAGCATGCCGTTATAGGTCAGCAGCGACTCCTCCTCGATCTTGGTCCGCAGCGGCACCACGCTGTTGCGATAGTGCCGGGCGATGTCGTAGTTCGAGCGATAGGCCTGATAGGCGGAGCGGGCTTCGGAGCGGATATTGACCGCTTTTTCGGCCAGCAGGTTTGCTGCGCGCATATAGGCGAGTTCGGATTCCCGCATTCTTGCCCGACCGGAATCGAAGATCGGAATGACGAATTCCAGCTCGGCATTGCCGGTCGTCTGTTTGTGTTTTTCGCCGTCTTCAAGTTCGCGTTCGGTCTCGAAGCCGGAACGAAGTTCTAGATCGGTAACGTATCGGGTAGCTTCTGTGAGTTTGAACGACCGGGCGGTCGATTCCAGATCGAGCTTCGCCATCTGCAAATCCACCCGGCGTTGCAGCGCCTCGGCCTCGATCATCTCACGTTTGGCCAGATCCTTTGGAAGCTGGGGCAGGCGGTTGGGGATGGAGTAGTCTATGTCCGCGCCCCACAGGCCCATCAGCCTTGTCAGTTCCTCCTTCGCAAGCCGGGCTTCAAGCCGCGCCTTGGCGATCTGGCCGGTCAGTTCGGCATAGAAGACCTGCTCGCGAGCCTGGCCTTCCTTGTTCAGCGAGCCTGCTTCGCCAAGCTTCCTCGCAAGTTCCGAGGCGGCATCCGCGGCTGTCTGGGCCTGCGCCAGCTGGCCGACATTTTCCCAGGCAGCAACCGCCGTGATCCAGGCGCGGCGGGTATCTGCCGCCAATTGCAACGTCTTCAGCGCGGCTGTGAGCTGCGCCTTGCGGAAGCCGGTATCGGCAATCTCGACATTCTGTTTGAGCGTGGCCAGTGCCAGAATATTGGTGACGATCACACCCTCTATCGCCTTGTAGGCCCGGAGCCCCGGAGTGCCGATCCCCGTCAGTCCGATGCCGACCCTCGGATTGACCAGCATGGTCGATTGCCAGGCGGTTGCTGCCGATTCACCCAGATCGGCATAGGCCGCCTGAAGGCCCTTGTTGTTGAGGAGCGCGACCTGAACCGCCGTCTCGACATCGATTGTTTTCGCTGACATCAGCGATTTGACGCGGGTTGCGGTTGCCTGCGCCTCGGCCCGGTTCTGTATCCAGACAGTCTGCTTTCCTGTCGCCTCGGTCGCCCTGGCCGAAACGGTGG
Organism: Rhizobium sp. SJZ105; assembly: GCF_007828365.1. Lineage (NCBI taxonomy): Bacteria > Pseudomonadati > Pseudomonadota > Alphaproteobacteria > Hyphomicrobiales > Rhizobiaceae > Rhizobium > Rhizobium sp. SJZ105. The sequence continues at coordinate 192,191 of NZ_VIUP01000006.1, read as the reverse complement.
TGAAGCCTGCGTTCTTCGAGGTGTAGTCGGTGGCCGTGACGCAGCCGCCAAGAACGAGCGGGACGGAAAGGACGGCCGTGAGTTTGATCACGCGTAGCGTCATGATGCGTCTCCTTTCGGAGCCTGCGCATCGTTCTGGTTTCGCCAGGGCTTCGGGTCCACCGGAGCACGGTGCGAGTAACCTGTGACCGGTGTCTTATAACGCAGAGGGGTGACGCCGAGCGACGGGTTTGTCGCGTCTTCATACGAGGCGGCCTCGTTCATCGAGGATGTGGCTGTGCAGCCGCCCAGCAAAAGGGGCGCTGCAACCACGATGTAGATAGGGTTCATGGTAATTTCCGAACAGGAGATGCAACGGCGCGACGGCGCTAAAGCCGTTCACGCACGATCATTGCCCGAGAGGCGGGCTTTGCCTGTTCAGATATTCGGTGGACGGTGAAGCAGCGGGATCTGGCCCACGGTCTTGCTGTCGTCAAGAAAGTAACGGATGGAATTGACGACTGGTCCGCCAAGGGCGTCATGCGCAATCAGTACCGCCATGCCGAGACAGAAATCGTTGCAGCATTCCTGCTTCACGGGCTTTTTGACGCCGCTGTCGTGGTCTGCCGTATCCATATTATGGTGGTCGCTGGACATCATGGCCGAACCGCCATGGTCCATCATCGCGCCGTGATCCATCATCATGGCGGATTGGGTGGTCTGCATTTCCGCGGTATCGGGACCATGCATTGCGGCATTGACGGTGGAAACGCTGTATCCCGCCAGTGACAATATCATCACCAGTCGAAACAGCAGTGCCGTCAATTTCGATGTTCGCAACATCCCACGCATGCTCTGTAGAAGAGCCGCAGTCCTGAAGTTTGTCAATGGATATCGCTCATAACCATCAATAAATAGCACGTCTGCCGGTTCTTAAACCTTACACTGTCTCCATAAAAGCATCGTCGAGAATGAGGAGTTTACGTGCCTGCATGCGGGCATATTCCTCGTAAAAGCCCTGGGAGATCCAGAGAGCGGAACGCCCCTTCAGTCCGCTCCAGCCGATGCCGCCGATCAGTTCGGCCGCGCCAAGCTTGCGCCTGACATGGATTCGGGAAAGGGAGAGCGATGCCGCCAGTTCCGATGCTGTTTTCACATCCGTCAGGTGTCTGCCCTGTTCTGTCGGCTTTTCCCAGTCGATCCCGGCGATCAGGCGGTCCATCAGCAGCCCGCCCGCGTCGAACCAGTTGAAGATGATGGAAAGCGGGCCCGGGCAGCGCACTTCCGGATTGGACAGCAGCGCCTGCGCCACGCGCGGATGGATGTGTGCGAGCATGGTTTCGGACCGCTCGATGAACCGAGAGGCTCTGAACCCCTCATCGATGAGGTCCAGCGCCTGAAAATGCACGTCGTACCATTGGGCAAGCATCGCCAGCGTGGACGGTGAAGGCACCACGCCATCGGCCGGCTTTTCGCCGGCTTGGTGCGCCGGTCTTGTCAGGCCGCGTTTCAGCGCCTCTTTGAAGAAGGCATAGGCGACATCATGGCTGGCAAGGCCGTGTTGGAGCGCGAGTTGGCCGAAATCTTCCCGCGTCAGGGCGGGTTCGTCCGTTCCGGTCTTGCGCTTTTGAAAATAGAGCGCCAACAGCGCGTGGCAAAGAAGCCGGCTCTGGCGCGTGGCGAAAAGCGTGTTCATGTCGGGCGAACCTTCGTAGAGGGTGATGAAACTTCCCGCCAGCAGCCGTAGTGCTGCCGCGAAAGCACCCGTTTGAAGCAACCGGTCGATTTCGCTGGGTGGTAGCCTGCGGCCAACGGCGGAGGCGTCCGGCAACCCGGAGATCGCGAAATCGAAAAAATTGGTCATGGGCAGCGCTCCTCGAATTGCCGGCACCACCCTCCTTGCGGAGTGTAATGAGGATTGGATGATCCATCGGCCTTACAGGGGTCGGGATGAGGCGTCTTCTCATTGCGCGCAGAGGTGACACTTTTAGGCCGTCGGCATGCCCGTGGCGCGGGCTTCGCCGGGCGTCATGCCATAGGTGCTGCTGAACACCCGGTAAAAGGTTGGAAGACTGTCGAAGCCGCTGCCATACGCGACCTGCGTGATTGGCAAGGCGGGAGATTCCAGCAGCAGGCGTCGCGCTTCCTCGATCCGCATGGAGGCGAGCGTGCGGGAAAAAGACAGCTCCGCGCCTTCGAAAACGACGTGCAGTTGCCGAAGTGAAATGCCCAGTTCCTTTGCCACTGCGGCAGGCGTGAGGTTCTGCCAGGACTTTTTGCGCATCATGATGTCCTGGGCCGCATAACAAAGCCCGGTGCGGAGTGCGGCGCGCACTTCCGGCATTGCAGGCGAAAGCCGTCCACGCGCCGTCATGGCTAATCGAGCGATATGCGTCACATCGCGCACGGGATCGATGAGCCTGCCGCGTTCGGCGTTCAGCGCGTTGAAGAGCGCCCGGAACGGCCGGGAGAAGGCGGTCTTGTCGGCGTAACGCGTGGCGAACAGGTCATCGGCCGGTCGGCCAAGCATGACTTCGTCGTCGACAGGGATCTTGAGCATCTTGTAGTGAAAATCCGCCTCACCGCCCGGTATCGCGTCATAGGGCAAGTCCGAATAGTTGATGGTGAAATCACCACCGCTGACGGCATGGATCCTGTCTCGGCCGGCATGCAGCAACCCCGAACCCTTCACCTGCAAGCCAATGCAGAGGCTGTCGCCGGCAATGCGGGCAATATCGGCTTCCGTGCGGTTGACCCGGTAAGAGGAAGCGCGCATTTCGCTTACGACGGCGCCTGCAACAGAGCGCGCCTGAAACGACCCGCTGAAGGCCTGGCGGCGATCCGGCGCAAGCTCGATGGTTACGCCAAACAGGCTTTTGCCGCGCACTTCGCGCCATTGGTCGAAGCGGTGCTCGGGCTGAAAATCCTCGGTTGCGAAACGGATGATGGTGTTCGTGGCTTGCTCCCCCCAGATGAGCCATGTCCCCCCGGCTTATTGTTCGGTTGCGCCAAACCCAAGATGGACGAGCGGATAGGGACGTCCCTGCCCGTCGAGGTCGGAGCGTCCCGTCGGCTTGAAACCGAGCCGGCGATAAAAGCCCATGGCCTGCGTATTCTGTTCGTTGACATCGGTGGTCAGCGCGGGGTGTGTGGCAAGTGCTGCCTGCACGAGCGCCTTGCCGATGCCTCTGCCGTGATAATCCGGATCGATGAAAAGCGCTTCCATGTGCCCTTCATGCAGAAACATGAACCCGAGAGGCTTATCCGACGCATCGACGGCGAGCGTCAAAGCGGCCTCGGGAAGAAAAGCCGTCACTTCTTCCTCGATTGCGGCGCGATCCGCTCTGTGAAGAAAATCATGGGTAGCGTCTACGGCCTTACGCCATATTTCAAGGATGCGGGCCGTGTCGCGAGCGTTGGCGGGACGAAGTGTGATCATGCCTCACTCTTAGCAATTGCGGGGTTTTTGCGCCATGGGTCTTTTCCTCAAGGCGTTTTCCCATTCGCTAAATCCCCGCAGCCAAACGCCGCAGTCTTACCCCGCATATTTCTTCGATCTCCGGTGCCTGACGTTTTTCTCGAAAAAAGTCCTTGCAAAAGGGCCCGATAAAAAAATAGATAAAAATAAGTTCTATCTATTTATTTGAAGGGAAGATCGCCGGATGAATCAGATTATCACGGAAATTGAACAAAATCAGGCGCGGATTCCCTCAATCAAAGCGGATCCTTCACTCGAAGAAGCAAAAATTATCTATAATTTACCATTTAATGACCTCCTGTTCCGGGCACAGCAGGTGCATCGTCGCCATTTCGATGCCAACGCCATCCAGATGAGCCGGCTTTTATCGATCAAGACCGGCGGCTGCCCGGAGGATTGTGGTTATTGCAGCCAGTCCGCCCGCAATCCAACAGGTCTGAAGGCTTCCAAACTCATGGAGGTGGAGCGAGTACTGGCAGAGGCGCGCAAGGCGAAAGAGGGCGGGGCGACGCGCTATTGCATGGGGGCGGCGTGGCGCAACCCTAAGGAGCGCGACATGGAGGCGGTGGTGGCCATGGTCGAAGGCGTCAAGGCGCTCGGCATGGAAACCTGCATGACGCTCGGCATGCTGACGCCGGAACAATCCGAACGTCTCGCTCACGCCGGGCTAGATTACTACAATCACAATGTCGATACGTCGGAGCGGTTCTATTCGGAGATCATCACAACCCGCACCTTCGAGGATCGGCTGGAAACGCTCGCCAATGTTCGTGATGCCGGCATGAAGGTCTGCGCCGGCGGCATTCTCGGCATGGGAGAAACGGTCGAGGACCGTATTTCCATGCTGGTAACCCTTGCTAATCTGCCGGTTCCGCCGGAAAGCGTGCCGATCAACATGCTGATCCCGATCCCCGGCTCGAAGCTTGCCAAGGCCGCTCCGGTTGATCCGATCGACTTCGTACGCACCATTGCGCTTGCGCGCATCCTCATGCCCCGTTCGCATGTGAGGCTTTCCGCCGGACGTACCGAAATGAGTGATGAGACGCAGGCGCTCTGTTTTCTGGCCGGGGCGAATTCCATCTTCGTCGGCGAGACGCTGCTGACGGCGGATAATCCGGGGGAAGATCACGATACGGCGCTGTTCCGGCGGCTGGGCCTGAAGCCGATGGCGTTGCAAACGGCGGAAGCGGGAGAGACCCGGTGAATTCGTCGGCGCTCTCCGCCTATGAGCTGAAGCTTGCCGGTCTGCACCGCAAGTCGCGCCTGCGGGCGCTAGCGCCCCGGCAGGGTATCGACTTCACCTCCAACGACTATCTCGGGCTTGCCGATGCACCCCGGCTGAAGGCGGCGATCACTGACGCAATCGAGAGCGGCGTGCCTGTGGGTGCCGGTGGTTCGCGGCTGCTTCGCGGCAACCATCCCGAACATGAGGCGCTTGAAACGGAGGCGGCGGTATTTTTCGGCGCTGAGAGGGCGATCTATTTCGGTAGCGGATTTGCCGCCAATGTCGCACTTTTTTCCGCACTGCCGCTGCGGGACGACCTCGTTCTCTACGATGCGCTGATCCATGCCAGCGTGCATGACGGCATTGCCGCCGGCAAGGCGAAGGCGGTCGCTGTGCCGCATAATCAGGTTGAGGCATTCGAACGGGAAATAAACCGATGGCGGCAGGCGGGCGGCAAAGGTCGCCCGTGGATCGCGGTGGAGAGCCTCTATTCCATGGATGGTGACCGGGCGCCGGTTGCGGCCCTTGCCGACCTCGCCGGGCGACATGGCGGCTTTCTCGTCGTCGATGAGGCGCATGCCACCGGCGTGTTCGGGCCGGGCGGGCGCGGCCTGGCCGCTGAACTGGAAGGTCGCGGTAATGTCGTGGCGCTGCACACCTGCGGCAAGGCGCTTGGTCTTTCCGGCGCGCTTATCAGTCTGCCTGCGGTTCTTGCCGATTACCTCACCAACCGCGCCCGCGGTTTCATCTATTCGACCGCGCCGTCACCGCTGATGGCGGCGGCTGTGCGGGAGGCCTTGCGGATCGTCGCCGACGAGCCCTGGCGGCGCATCCGTCTGGAAGAACTGATAAATTTGGCCAGCGAACAATTACGATCCGGGCTGGGCGTGACGCCCGGCGGCTCGCAGATATTGCCGGTGATGATTGGTGACAATGCGCGTGCACTGAAGATCGCCACGCGTATGCGAGACGGCGGCTTCGACGTGCGCGCTATCCGCCCGCCAACGGTGCCGGAAGGCACGGCACGCCTGCGCATATCCATTACGCTCAATGTCGAGGAAAGCCAGATCGCCGATATGGTCGGGCTGCTCGCCTTCGCCATGGAGGAGGAACGATGAGCCTCCGTTTCATCGTCTCGGGCACCGATACGGGTATCGGTAAGACGGTTTTTTCTGCGGCGCTTACTCACGCATTGCAAGCCCATTACTGGAAGCCGGTGCAATCCGGGCTCGAGGAAGAGACCGACAGCGAGGTGGTGGAGCGGATGGGTGGCGTGCCGCGCGCGCGCATCCTGCCGGAGGCCTATCGCCTGAAAATGCCGGCCTCACCGCATCTTTCGGCCCGCTTCGACAATGTCACGATCGAGCCCGAGCTTTTGCTGCCGCCGGAAACGGATGGGCCGCTGGTGATCGAAGGGGCGGGCGGTCTGCTGGTGCCGCTGACCGACACATTGCTGTTTGTCGATATTTTCGCCCGCTGGCGAATTCCGCTGATCCTGTGCGCCAGAACCTCACTCGGCACCATCAACCACACGCTGCTGTCGCTCGAGGCGCTGCGGCTGAGAGCCATTCCGGTGCACGGCGTGGTCTTCATCGGTGATGAGAACCGGGAAAATCAGCGCATTATCGCCGATATCGGCCGAGTTCGCTCGCTTGGCCGCTTGCCTCGCATACCGGAGATGACTGCCGAGACGCTGCACCATGTATTCGCTCAACAATTCGATCTCGCTGATTTCCTGGAGGTGCCGGCATGAGTCGTTCCCGCGTCTGGCATCCTTTTACCCAGCACGGGCTGGAACCGCCGATGAAACGCATCGTCTCGGCGGAGGGCGCCTATTTGGTAGATGAAGATGGCCAGCGGTTGTTCGATGCAATTTCATCCTGGTGGGTCATCACTCACGGCCACCGGCACCCGGCAATCATGTCCGCCATCCGCGCAGCGACCGAGACCTTCGACCAGATCATTTTCGCCGAGTTTTCGCACGAGCCGGCCGAAACGCTGGCCAAAGGGCTGATCGAACTCGCGCCTGCCGGCTTGGAACATGTGTTTTATTCCGATAGCGGTTCGACCTCGGTGGAAGTGGCGCTGAAAATGGCGCTCGGTTATTTTCACAATTGCGGTGAAAAGCGAGATCGCATCGTGGTCATGGAGCACGGCTACCACGGTGATACGATCGGCGCCATGTCGACGGGCGAACGCGGCGTGTTCAATGCTGCGTATGAACCACTGCTATTCGGCGTCGACCGGCTTGCTTTTCCGGAAGCGGATTGTGAGCAGGAGACGCTCGACATGTTCGAAAGCTTTTGTCGTTCGGGCCGAGTCGCCGCCTTGCTGATCGAGCCGCTTATTCTCGGTGCCGGTGGCATGAAGATTTACCGCGCGGAAGTTCTCGCCGGACTGAAACAAATTGCCGAACGCTACGGTTGCCTTGTCATCGCCGACGAGGTGATGACGGGCTGGGGCCGGACAGGAACCATGTTCGCCTGCGAGCAGGCGGGAGTTTCACCGGATATTCTGTGCACCTCCAAGGGGCTGACCGGTGGCTCCCTGCCGTTGGCAGCGACCTTGTGCAGTGGCGAAATCTTCGACGCGCACTTCTCGACCGATCGCCGCAAGACCTTTTTCCATTCGAGTTCCTACACCGCCAATCCGATTGCCTGCGCTGCCGCTGTCGCCAATCTGCAGGTTTGGCGCGATGAGCCAGTGGTACAGCGCATCGGTCAACTGCAAGAAGTGCTGCGCGACAATCTCGGGCGATTTGCGGATGACAGGCGCTTCACGAACATGCGCCAGATTGGAACCATCGCAGCGCTTGACCTCGTCGTGCCCTCTGGCGGTTATCTCGCGGAGGCGGGGCCACGCATGCGGCAATTGTTCCGCGAGCGCGGGCTCATCATCCGCCCGCTCGGCAATGTGCTCTATCTGATGCCGCCCTATTGTTCGACGGCGCAAGACCTCACCCGCGCCTTTGACGCCATGGACGAAGTGGCCTCGATCGTGACTGAAGCCGCTCCGGGAGAACCCGGCGCGGCCGCGATCAAAAACCGTCTCCGAAAGGCCTGACAATGCAGACCCGTTCTTCCCGCATGGCTGGCTTCGGGCATGCCGTGCCAGCGCGATGTGTCCGCAACGCCGAGATTGAGACGCGTCTTGGGCTGGAGGCTGGCTGGATAGAGCGTCGGACGGGGATCCGCACACGTTATTGGGCGCAAGAGGGCGAGACGCTGAGCGGCCTTGCCGAAAAAGCCGGCCGCATGGCACTGGAAAACGCGAGAATTGGCGCCGAGGATATCGCACTGACATTGCTTGCGACGTCCACGCCAGACCATCTTTTGCCGCCTTCGGCCCCGCTGCTTGCGCACCGGTTGGGCCTCACACAATCCGGGGCGATCGATCTTGCCGGGGCCTGTTCCGGTTTTCTTTATGCGCTCACTCTTGCGGATGGTTTTGTCCGCACCCACGGCCGCGCGGTGCTGGTTGTTGCCGCCAATATCTTGAGCCGTCGTATCAATCCGGCGGAAAGGGCAACTGCAGTTCTGTTCGCCGATGCTGCCGGCGCCGTCGTGCTTGTCCCCTGCCGGGATGCGCAGCGCGGCCTTTTGTCTGCCGATCTCGTTTCGGATGGGAGCGGTTACGACCTGATCCAGATCGCGGCGGGCGGCAGCAGCCAGCCTTTTTCCAATGATACAGAGGCTGAAGATACCCTGATGACGATGCGGGACGGCCGCGAAGTCTTTTCCCGTGCCGTCGCAACAATGACGCAGACCTCACAGCGCGCTCTGCAACGCGCAGAAATGACGGCCACCGATATCCAGCGGTTCGTGCCGCATCAGGCCAATGCCCGCATGTTCGATGCCGTCTGCGGCAATATCGGCATCGACCGGCAAAAGACGGTACGTACAGTCGAAACCTTCGGCAACTCTTCTGCCGCCACTATTCCGCTTTCGCTTTCCGTTTCCAATGCTGAGCGGCCCATCACGGAGGGTGAAACGCTGTTATTGACGGCGGCAGGGGCGGGGATGACTGGGGGGGCGGTGGTGTATCGAGGCTAGGCCAGCTGGATACGGAAATGTCTGATTCGGATCGAGCCGCGCGTACAACGTTGGCAGATATAGGCAGAGCGCGGTGATGCAGCTCAAGTGCTCGAAACAGTTTGATTTTGTTTGGAGAAATTTGGCTGGGGAACCTGGACTCGAACCAAGATTAACGGAGTCAGAGTCCGTCGTTCTACCATTGAACTATTCCCCAAAAGCCCGAAGCGGGTTACCGCGTTCGCTTTGGTGGGTCGTCATATAGATGATTTCTTGCGAGGCGCAAGTCGAAAAAATCGAAAAATGCGTTTTCGTCGCTCTTTTGCGTCTGTCTCCTGCGTCAGAGCCGCGCACGGGTGGAGCGTGGGGTGGAGAGCAGAAGGCTGGTCTCGCTGCCGGTAATGCCAGGGACAAGGCGGATACGGCGGAGCACCGCGTCGAAATCGCTGAGAGTGGCGGCGTTAAGTTCTACGATCAGGTCCCAGCGACCGTTCGTGCTGTGAATTTCGGATATTTCCGGGAAACCGCCGAGCGTGCGGATGACGCGGTCCGTCACATGGCCTTCAATCTCGATCATCATGATGCCGCGGATCGCCGCCTCCACCGCATCGGCACGCAGGATGACGGTGTAACCGATGATAGTGCCGTCATTTTCCATTTTTTCGATGCGTGAGCGTACCGTTGCGCGCGAGGTTTCCGTCTCGATCGCCAGATCGGAAATGCTGCGTCTGCCGTTATGCCTCAAAAGGGTCACGAGCCGTTCGTCGAGATCATCCATTGGTAGCCATTCTGATAAATAGATTTGACCAAATCGATAGCCTATTTCGATAATATTGCCAATATTTGATGTTCATTCCGCCATGTCTGTGTGGTTTAGTGAGGTTATCGGTTGATGAAAGCGAGGGCTCAAATGGATATCAGGCTGATCGGTGCGCCGTTGCAAATCGGAGCCGGGCAATTGGGGTGTGAGATGGGGCCGAGTGCGTATCGCATCGCCGGTCTCACGCGGGCGCTCGAAGATCTGGGCCATCGGGTGGTGGATACCGGCAATGTGACGCCGGCGCCGCTGAGGGAGTTTAGCCACCCCAATCCGGCGGTGCATCATCTCGCTGAGACGGTGGCCTGGACCGAGGCGCTGACGGAGGCCGCCTATCGAGAAAGTGCTGCCGCCGTGCCGATCTTTCTTGGCGGCGACCACGCAATTTCCGCGGGAACCGTCGCCGGCATGGCGCGGCGGGTGGCGGAGAGTGGCCGGCCGTTTTTCGTGCTCTGGCTCGATGCCCATACTGATTACCACACGCTTGAAACGACGCGCAGCGGTAACCTGCATGGCACGCCGGTCGCCTATTTCAGTGGTCGCGACGGATTTTCGGGTTACTTTCCGCCGCTCTCCCATGCAGTTCCTGAGGAAAATATCGGCATGATCGGCATCCGCAGCGTCGATCCAGCCGAGAGAGCCGCACTGGAAGACAGCGGCATCACCGTTCACGACATGCGCTCGATAGACGAGCATGGTGTCGCGGTTCTGCTGCGCGCGTTCCTTGCGCGGGTGCAGGCGGCAAACGGCCTGTTGCATGTCAGTCTCGATGTCGATTTCCTCGAACCGTCGATCGCGCCTGCGGTCGGCACCACGGTTCCGGGTGGGGCGACGTTCCGTGAGGCGCATCTGGTGATGGAGATGCTGCATGATAGCGGGCTTGTGTGCAGTCTCGATCTCGTGGAGCTTAACCCGTTTCTCGATGAGCGCGGCAGGACGGCGACGCTGATGGTCGACCTGGCTGCCAGCCTGATGGGCAAGCGGGTTATGGACCGCCCGACGCGGGCCGGCTAAGGGGGATGATGCAATGACGATTATACCGAACCTTAATATCGTACCTTTCGTCAGCGTCGATCATATGATGAAACTCGTGCTGCGCGTGGGGATCGATACGTTTCTGCGCGAACTTGCCGACGTCGTGGAAGAGGATTTCCGCCGCTGGGAAAGTTTCGACAAGACGCCGCGCATCGCATCGCATTCCCAAGAGGGCGTCATCGAGCTGATGCCAACCAGTGATGGAACGCTGTATGGCTTCAAATATGTGAACGGCCATCCGAAAAACATGAAGGAGGGCCGCCAGACGGTGACTGCTTTTGGGGTGCTTTCCGATGTCGGCAACGGCTATCCACTGCTCCTGACCGAAATGACCATTCTGACGGCGCTGCGCACCGCTGCTACTTCGGCTGTCGCTGCAAAACACCTAGCCCGCAAAAATGCCCGCTCGATGGCCATCATCGGTAATGGCGCGCAGAGCGAGTTCCAGGCGCGGGCCTTCAAGGCTATTCTTGGCATCGACACGGTGCGGCTTTTCGATATCGACCGGACCGCCAGCGAAAAATGCGCCCGCAATCTTGTCGGGCAGGGCTTTACCATCGAAATTTGCGATAGTGCGCAGGGCGCAGTGGAAGGTGCAGATATCATCACCACCGTCACGGCTGACAAGCAATATGCGACAATCCTGACCGACAACATGGTTGGCCCCGGCATTCACATCAATGCCGTCGGCGGCGATTGTCCCGGCAAGACGGAACTGCACCGGGACATTCTGCTGCGGTCGGACATTTTTGTCGAATACCCACCGCAGACGCGCATCGAAGGTGAAATCCAGCAATTGCCAGCGGACTACCCTGTCACAGAACTATGGCAGGTCATATCGGGTGAAAAGCACGGGCGGGTAAACGACAGGCAGATCACGCTGTTCGACAGCGTCGGTTTCGCGACCGAGGATTTTTCGGCGCTGCGTTATGTGCGCTCGAAACTGGCCGCCACCGGGCTTTACACGGAGCTGGATCTGCTGGCCGATCCGGATGAGCCGCGCGACCTGTTTGGAATGCTGTTGCGCTGCGAGGCGGCTCTCGCCTGAGAGGACGTTCAACCGGAATGACGTCAGCCAGCCCGCCTGCGTTCCCTGCGGGCAACGGCATGTTCCCGCCAGATGGTGAAGAGACCGGCGGCGATCACGATTGCAGCACCCAGAACCATGTTGGATGTCACGACCTCGCCATAGATGGTGACGCCGATGATGGAGACGAGCACGAGCTGGTAATAGGAAAACGGCTGCACCGAGGCCGCATCCGCCAGCTCGAATGCCTTGATCAGGCAATAATGGCCGCTCATGCCGGTAATGCACAGCGCCAGCATCCAGCCCCAATCCTGGGGTGCAAGGCTAACCCAATAAAACGGACCCACCAGCGTCAGTGCTGCCGCACCGGCCACGCCGGTATAAAAGAAGCTCGTCATCGCTGAATCGCTCTTGCTGCCAAGGCGGGTCAGGACGCTGTAGAGCGCAAGCATGAAGGCGGCGATGAAAGTGATCAGCAGGCGGTTGTCGAACCCTTCGCCATCAGGTTTCAGAATGACGAGAACGCCGACGAAGCCGACAAAAATGGCGCACCAGCGCCGCCAGCCCACATGTTCGCCAAGCAACGGCACGGACAGTGCGGCGACGATCAGCGGCGCCGAAGCGAGGATGGAGTGGCTGTGCGCCAGCCCGACAACGGCGAAGGAGAAAATGGAAAAAACAATCTGCACGGCAAGAAGGACGCCGCGGCTGATCTGCAGCCACGGACGGTTTGCCATGACAGCGCCCCGAATGCCGCCAGAGGACCTTGCAGCCATCAACAAAACGAAGACGGCGAAGGCCCAGTATCGAAGCATGGCGACGAAGACGGGCGGATAAGAACTGCCAAGATGTTTGGATATGCCATCCTGCGCTGCAAAGATCGTGAATGCTATGAGCGCATAAAGATAACCGGTCTTGGGTGATGGCATAAATAAACCACTGTCCGGCTGTTGCCGGCAAAAAGAGGATTCGGCGTGAATAAGGTGAATAGCAGCCATATGGTCTGGCCGTATCTTGTCAGACAACCTTATTTTCCGAATAGCTGCCATGCAAGTCCGAAGACTGCCTCTGCCCGGTCAAGTTCACGGGTGGCGCCGATGCTGGCGAAAGCTTTGCGAATAGCTGTTTTCCTGTCCGCCATGCGTTAACGCACCGCGGACAGGATGTCGGTTACGGAGTGATTTCCGCGTCGATCAGCCGATCGTCACGGCCGCCTTCGAGGTGACGGATTTCAGCGCAGCGTCGGCCAGTTTCAATGCGATCAGCCCATCCTTGATGGAGGGTGACGGAGCTACATTGTTTTCGATGCAATCGATGAAAGCGGTAATTTCCGCCGCGTAGGCCGCCGTATAACGCGTCATGAAGAAATCATGCAGCGGCGGGCGGGTGTAGCCCTCAGCATTGGCGATCTCGATGGAGACCGGCCGCTGGTTCTCGGCCGCAGCCGAACCGAGCGAACCATGCACTTCGATACGCTGGTCATACCCATAGGTCGCGCGTCGCGAATTCGAAATGCTGGCTTGCCTGCCGCTTTTCGTCGTCAGAATGATGCTGGCGCTATCGAAATCGCCGAGTGCACCGATCTCCGGATTGACGAGAACGGAACCGGTGGCGAATACGCTTTCCACTTCCTCGCCGAGCAGGAACCGCGCCATGTCGAAATCATGAATAGTCATGTCACGGAAAATGCCGCCGGAAACCTTGATGTATTCGGCTGGCGGCGGGCCGGGATCGCGGCTGGTGATGGTCACCATTTCGACCTTGCCGATGCGGCCATCCTCGATTGCCTTGTGCACGGCCTGAAAATGCGGATCGAAACGCCGGTTGAAACCGAGCATCACCTTTGCACCGGTTTCCTCAACCACCTTGGCGCAGGCTTCCGCACGGGCCACATCCAGATCGACGGGTTTTTCGCAGAAGATGGCCTTGCCGGCACGGGCGAAACGCTCAATCAGATCGGCATGGGTGTTGGTCGGCGTGCAGATGATGACGGCGTCGATCGTCTTGTCAGCCAGAACCTCGTCGATTGTGCTGACCTTGCACTGCGCTTCGCGGGCGATTGCTTCCGCAGCACCGGCAACGGCGTCCACAACGGCCACCAGCTTCGCACGGCTGTCGGTGGTGATCGCCTTGGCGTGGACCTTGCCGATCCGTCCAGCGCCGAGCAGTGCCAATTTCGTAACCATCTTTCCTCCGGTTCCTCACACCCGTCTTCCACTCCCGGAAAGACAGAATATGAACGCAAACAATGTTTCGATATGGAATATATGTTCTATTTTGCTAGATCGACATCGGAGGCGTGTCAAGCGTTTTGACGACGGGCAGGGCAGCGGAAATCATCTCTTCGGGAGGTTGCGCAGCACGGGTGAGCGCTGCGTTGAGAAAGCGTTGAAACGGGAATAAAGTCCTGACCGGCAGTCAGTCGACAGAGGGTGCGAGGACCTCCTGTTGGGGAAGCGCATAAACCTCGACCGGGGTTTCAAGGCCGCGCAGAAGCCATGGGCCGAGATTGTCCAGCTTGTCCTCGTGTCCGGCCATACGGACAAATTCTTCGGAAAACAGGACGTTGCGGCCGGTTTCCTTGGTCAGGGTTTCAAGCCGTGATGCGATGTTCACGGCCGGACCGATGACGGTAAAATCGAGGCGGGTTTTCGAGCCGATATTGCCATACATGACATCGCCAACATGGACGCCGATGCCGTAACCCAGAGGGTCATGGCCTTTCTGGCAATTGATGTCGTTGAGGGCAACGAGACTTTTCTGTGCGCTGGCAATGGCTTTCAGCAGGTTTTCACAAGCCTGTGGATCGCTGAGCGGGAAAATCGCCAGCAGCCCATCGCCCATGAATTTCAGGATTTCACCACCGAATTCCTCGATCGGATCGCACATCGCGTCGAAATAACCGTTCAGCAATTCGATCACATCATCGCGCGGCCAGAGGTCGGAAATATGGGTGAAGTTGCGCAGGTCGCAGATCAGGATCGCCGCGCCGACCGTTATGCCGCTGCCGCGCGTCGTTGCGCCATTGAGGATTTTTTCGCCCGCATGCGGCCCGACATAGGTCTCCAGCAGGGTGCGCGTCATGCGGTTTTTCAGGCGAATTTCGCTGACCAGTGCGAGCGCCGGTAGCAGGTTTTTCAACGCAAGGACTTCCGCTTCCAAAAAGCCACCGGGCCGATCGCTGGAAAAAGTGGCGACATGGCGCTTGCCGAACGTATGTTCGATCGGCCAGGCGAAATAATCCGTCAGCCCGTCGGCGCGCAATTCCTCATAGATCGGATAAGCGGATGGCTCGATTTCGTCGCCGGTCAGCCGGTGGCGGATTTCGGTTGCGCCCTGATGGATGTCGTTGATGGGGCTGTTCAGATATTCGGGCGAGCTCTCCGCCCCATAGCCATAGGTGGTGATCTCGGCCGACGATATGCCGGCCTTCCACAGGATGCGCGCGCCAAGCCATTGCGGGTGACGAATGCGGAAGGCAAGTGCGCCCCGCGCTATGGAAATTCCACTTTCGCGCAACCTGCTACACAGCTCGAAGAATATCTCATCGATAAAGCGCTCGTCCTTTGTGCCGGTGACGAGCCAGTCGAGAATTTCCGTTTTCTCCGTTGGCCACAATTCATCCAATGCTGAAGAAACCCGTTCTTCGGTGTTAAGGCTGAGTGTCATGGCAGGATTCCGGAAATTATTGGTGCTCTCGCGCAGGCGGGCCACATGGCGAACATGTCCCGTGCGGACATCATGTGGTGCCGGATAACGGAAATGTTAAGAGAGCGGAGCGGAAAATGTTCCGGAGAGACTTGTAGCGTTCAAACCGCTACGCGCGCCGCCCGGATGTTGCGTGAACATCGTCCCCGGCGGCGCTGAGATTTGGTTCGGATCGTTGTGAACGATCAGATAACGGTTTCGACTGGAATATGCAGGGCGGCGGCAACGCGCCTGATGCGCAGAGGATCGCTGTCTGAGCCGTCTTCCAAGGCGCGGATTTCATTGGCTGTCAGGCCGCAGGTGATGGCAAGCTGATCGACCGTATATCCGGCGAGATTGCGCGCCATCAGGACTTTTCGGGCGAAAGGAGCATCTGTTTCCTGATCGGAATCGAGTTGTGAGACTGAAATTGTCATTTTTTGCATCTCCCTCATGGTGGACACTTTAATGCGGATGGCAAAGAAAGGTTGCCGGAGCCGAATGCGACCGCGTTACCGGAGAAAAATCGTGTTGCAACGCAGCGAGAACATAGCCGCTTCATCCACCTACGCAATAGTTAAATTTTGTTAAGATTCGTGATCGCAGGATTCCTGCGGGATTCATCGCAGGAACAAGGGGTTGAGAAAAATACTATTTTTCCGGGGTTTAGGCGGATGAAGACTAGCGGCTTGTGCTACAGCATGCCCCAGGCACGGAAGCGGCCGCGGCCCGTAACCTCCCTCAACTCCAGTTGATTGGCGAGCCCTATCGCGCCCTGCGGCGTGGTGCCGAGTTCCCTGACGATCATGGCCGCCGAAACCACCGGCCGGGAGACGACAAGCTCCACCAGCTCTGGAAGACGCGAAGACGAGCGTCGGCCGGCCAGCTTGCGCATCATGCGTTCTCTGGCGTGGGTCAGCCTGTCATGTTCCTTCATGCTGGCCAGCGCCGCCTCGTAAAAGCTGTCGAGAAGGGCGACTAGGCGTTGCGTCTGGTTTCTGGCGTGCCGGCGCTCGCGCGGGACGGCACGAAGACCAGCGCTGAGCGCCGGCAGGTGGTCGGGAGAGACAGCCCCGTCGCGCAGAAAAGCGGCGGCCATGAGCCTGCCGAGCCAGGGGCTGCGTTGCAGAACCTCGATCATATTCCAGGCATCCAGCAGGATTGCGGTGCGCAGGATCGGGGGCAACTCCTCCGTCTGGCCAAGGACCTGCCGCCATTCCTTCAGCCTTTCCTCCTCGTCCCAGTCGGGATCGTTGATCATCGGATGGGCCTCTTCCCGATGTGTCACCGGCGCAAGGGTGGTGCCGGCGGTGATCGCGTCCAAAGTCGCGGCGCTTCGCGCCAGAAGTGCGTCCAGCTCGGAAAAGGCCCCGTCCAGCGGTGTCTCGCCTTCTGCATCAGCCTCTTCGTTGCCGGAATGATCCACCGTTTCCGGGGCAAATGCCGTCGCGTCGGCGGCAATTCCCATTCTTCCGCGCAGACGGGAAAGGCCTGGTGCAGTGAAGGCCCAGCCTGGCGCGTTTGAAAAAATCAGCCGCCTTGAGCGGACGATCCGGTGCGCCGCCGTCATTTCATGGGTTGGCGCCCGCACATCCATATGGGCGTCATGCAGGACCAGATCTTCCATATGGACAAGTTCGCCATCAACCCACATGGAGGAAATCGCGTCGGTAAAGTCCTGCCTTTCGATGAAGCCGTGTTTCATCGGCGACCGGCTTATCCTCTCATCCAGTCGTGCCAGCGCTTCACCCGCGCGCGCGGCGGGGATGAGAAGCTTTTCGATATGGATGTCCGATGTATCGTAAATCATTGATATTTTTTAGTTTGAGCACGGCCGGGTGACAAGGCGTATTAGAATGGTCCGGCGCGGAAGATGGCGAGTAGACGCTGCCATTGCCATGCTGCGATGCGGCGTAAACTTGCGCATTGCAATATGGCGGGTATATACCCCCTCCGAGAGCGACAAATTATCACACCTTCCGTTCGCCCTTCCACCTCCAGGCGAGATGAATTGGAGTTTACCGTGAATATTATGGCAAATGGTCCCGCTACGGCACCGGATCAGAAAACCCGTTTGAAATCCATTATCGGCGGATCGGCGGGCAACCTCGTCGAATGGTACGACTGGTACGTTTATTCGGCCTTCACCCTTTATTTCGCGCCGGTGTTTTTCCCTTCCGGAAACCAGACAGCCGAATTGCTGAGCGCGGCCGCCGTTTTTGCCGTCGGATTTCTGATGCGGCCCATCGGTGCGTGGTTCATGGGAACCTATGCCGACCGCAAGGGCCGCAAGGCCGGCCTGACCTTGTCCGTTACCTTGATGTGCCTCGGCTCGCTGTTGATCGCAATTACACCCGGCCACGAGACGATCGGCATTGCAGCGCCTGCCATTCTGGTGTTTGCCCGCCTGCTGCAGGGCATCAGCGTCGGCGGTGAATATGGCGCCAGCGCGACCTATCTCAGCGAAATGGCCGGCAAGAACCGTCGCGGCTTTTTCTCCAGTTTCCAGTACGTGACGCTGATTTCCGGCCAGCTTCTGGCGCTGGCGGTGTTGCTGGTTCTGCAGCGGGTTCTGACACCCGAGCAGCTCGGCGCCTGGGGCTGGCGCATTCCCTTCTTCATCGGTGGCGTTCTTGCAATTGCGGTGTTTTACATCCGTCGCGGCCTTGCCGAGACGCAGTCCTTTGAAAATGCCAAGGCGGGCAACGCGGACAAGCCGAAATCGAGCGGATGGGCGCTGTTCAAGCATTATCCGCGGGAAGCGATGATGGTCATGGCGCTGACATCAGGCGGCACGCTCGCCTTTTACGCCTACACGACCTATCTGCAGAAATTCCTCGTCAATACCTCCGGCTTCAGCAAGGAAAGCGCGACCGAAATCACCACGGCAGCCCTCTTTGTCTTCATGCTGTGCCAGCCGATTGCCGGTGCGCTGTCGGACAAGGTGGGTCGCAAGCCGCTGATGGTCGGCTTCGGCATTCTTGGAACGCTGTTCACCTATCTCATCTTCACGACGCTGGCGACGACAACCGACCCGATCATGGCTTTCGCTCTCGTTCTGGTCGGCCTGTTGATCGTCACCGGCTACACTTCCATCAATGCGGTGGTGAAGGCGGAAATGTTCCCCGCCCACATCCGGGCGCTTGGTGTGGCTCTGCCCTACGCGCTGGCGAACACGATTTTCGGTGGAACGGCAGAATTCGTAGCCTTGAAGTTCAAGCAGATCGGCCACGAAAACTGGTTCTTCTGGTACGTTACGATCATGATTGCGCTGTCGCTGGTGGTTTATGTGAAGATGCGCGATACGCGCGACCATAGCCATATTCACGAGGATTGAGCGGCCACAATAATACCAGCGAAAGCCCCGCCCCCTGGCGGGGCTTTTTGTTTTCAGCGCATTCCGGCGTCTTCGACCGGAAGCACGATGCGGGCCTCAAAACCGTCCTGTCTGCCGGGTGCGGGGGAGGATAGCACGAGTTCGCCGCCAATCTGTTCCATCAGGCTTCTGACGATAGCGAGGCCAAGCCCGGTGCCATCAGCCTTGGACGGGCCTCGGACAAAGCGCGTCGTCAGTTTGGGAAGAAGCGCCTTGTCGATCGCCGCGCCGGAATTGACGATAAGGATCGTACCGTCCTCTTCGGCCAGTATGTGCACCGGGCTTTCCGCCGGACTGTGGATCAGGGCGTTTTCGAGTAGGTTGCGGATGATGATGCCGAAGGCATCCGTGCCCAGCTTGCAGTTCAGGCCGCCTTCGCAGCGATTCGTGAAGCGGATGCGGGACGTGCCGATCGCCGTTCTGCTCATATCGTCGATGATGAGCTCGAGAATGGGGATGAGGTCGGTCGCCGTGTCTGTTACCCCGATCCTTGCTTCCGCGCGCGACATCTGCAGCAGTTTTTCGGCGAGATGGCCGAGATGCATCAGGGCTTTCTCGATATTTTCCACGCGCGGTGCAAGTTCAGGCGGAATATCGGCGTGCAGCCGCTGCGCCTGCGCCAGCGCGCCGGCAATCGGCGTGCGCAATTCATGGGCGCTGTTGGCGGTGAACTCCCTTTCCGCTTCGATTGTCGATCGCAGCCGCCTCAGCAGCAGATTAACCGAGCGGGCAATCGGGTGAAGTTCAGCCGGAAACGGCAGGGTTTCCAGTGGCGCGAGATTGCCGCCGTCTTTTTTCCCGATCTCGTCGCGCAAGGTCTGTATCGGTTGCAGGGTTTTGCGCACCACGAAGATAACGGCAAAGATGCTGGCGGGGATAAGAATGAGAACGGGCAGCAAAATTGCAGTGCCGGCTTCCTCGATTGCCTCACGCCGGTTGGCGAAGGCATCTGCGACCTGAAGGAAGTAATTCCCGTCCGGTGTCGCCACCGTGTAGATGCGCTGGGTCGCCGTTTCAGAAAAACCGGGGTCGAGAGAGACCTCGAAAGGTTCGGTCGAACTGTCATGTGAATGAAGGACGACCTGTCCTTCCCGGTCGCGAACCTGATAGGTCAGATATTCCGCCGCATGTGCAGACTGGTTGAGTTTTTGCGAGGCGGGGCCCGTGTTGTTTTCCCTGAGATCGTCCACCAGCAGTGGCAGCAGTCTTTCGGCTGTTTCCTCAACGCCAGCGTCGAAAATTTCAGCGAACTCGTCCTGCATCACCATGACGCCTAACCCGCAGGCGATAAACCAGGATATGGCGACAACGCTCGTCAGCGCCGTGACGAGCTTGCGGGTCATGCTGGTTGGTCTGGCCATTTCTGTCTACCTGATGGTGTAGCCGACGCCGCGCACGGTCTCGACGCGGTCATGGCCGATCTTCTTGCGCAGCCGGCTGATATAAACCTCGACCGTATTGCTTTCTATTTCCGCGCCGAATTCATAGAGCGTGTCGTGCAGTTGAGATTTAGAGACGACCGCACCGGGATGCTCGACCAGCTTTTCCAGCACGGCCCATTCTCTGGCGCTGAGCGTTTGCGCTGTTCCGTCAACGACGATATTGCGCGCCACCTGGTTGATTTCGATGCCGGGCAGGCGAATGACGGGGGCGGAGCGCCCCTCGTAACGCCGCGAGACCGCCAGCATGCGTGCCGAAAGCTCGTTGAGATCGAAGGGCTTGACCAGATAGTCGTCCGCACCGGCATTCAGTCCGGCAATCCGGTCGGACACCTGGTCGTGCGCCGTCAGAATGATCACCGGCGTCGAGTCATCGCGGTTGCGCAGTGATTGCAAAAGGGTGATGCCATCGCCATCCGGCAGCCGCATGTCGAGCAGGATGAGCCCGTAGGCCATGGTCAGCGTCGCCGCCGTGGCGTCGTCGAGCAACTTAAACCAGTCGACGGCGTGGCCTGCCGCGGCGACATGGTCTCGCAGCGCCTCTCCCAGCACATGATCGTCTTCAACAAGCAGAACCCGCAAGACAGCTCCTTTATCGCGTCGTCTTGCGTATCGCTTTCACGGGATAAGCGTCAAGCACTGTATGTTCAGCTATTCTGGCGCTGGGTGCAGCCGCCGAACACGTCCTGCGCGGAATCGTAGACGGAGGTGGAGACGTTCATCATTCCAAGGATACTGTGGAAATAATTGTCGTGCGAGCGCCCGCCCTTTGCTGCGCCTTTTGCAAGGCATGCGCGATCCAGCCCCATTGATTTGGCGAAATCATCATCGAACCAGACGAGAAACGGCACATGGGTCTGCTGGTCGGGTGCCAGCAGATAGGGTGCGCCGTGCAGATAGACGCCGTTTTCGCCAAGCGATTCACCATGGTCCGAGGCGTAGATCATCCCCGTCGCCAGCGTGTTGGAGCGTGCCTTCAGCTTGTCGATCACGGTCGACAGGAAATGATCGGTGTAGAGAAGCGTGTTGTCATAGGAATTCACGATTTGCGCGTCCGTGCAATTGCCAAGCTCAGCGGTTCGACAGTCCGGGGTGAACTTCCGGAATTCGTCTGTGTAACGCAGATAGTAGGTCGGCCCATGGCTGCCCATCTGGTGCAACACGATGACACTGTCCTTCTTGACGTTATCGAGCCATGCGTCGAGCTTGTCGAAGAAGATATCGTCGCGGCATTCTCCGCCAGTGCAGAAGCGGGTGTCGTTGGTGGAAGGCAGGTCGAAAAAGGGAATGCGGTCGGCCACGTTCTTGCTGCCGGTGTTGTTGTCCAGCCAGGTTGCACCGACACCGGCATGGACAAGAACATCCATGACGTTCTCGTTGGCGAGCGCCTTGTTGTGGCTATACTCAGAACGCGGGAATTTCGAGAACATGCAGGGAATGGAAATCGCCGTCGCAGTGCCGCAGCTGGTTGTATTAGGGAAATAGATCACGTCGCGCTTTGCCAGTTCCGGGTTGGTGTCGCGCCCATAGCCGTTCAGGGAAAAGTTCGCAGCGCGCGCGGTCTCACCAGCCACGATGACGGTGATGCGTGGCTTGTGGATGCCACCCAGCGCCGGCAGGATTTTCGCATCCTTGCCGATCGGGCTCACCTGTATGTCAGCTTCCTTTTCCGCCTGCGTCAGATAGTGAATGGTGGATATGATCGGCGACAAGGGATTGACGCTTTTGACGATATCCTTGTGCTGGCGCACGGCGGTGGTGAATGTTTTGGAATTCGCAAAGCTGATGATGCCGGCAACGGTGAGGCAGATCAGGATGCTGACGGTGTTCCACAGCAACTTGTCGATGATCGGCCGATGCCGAACCCGGACGGCGGCGATGACGAGCGACGGCACCAACCCATAGATCGTCAGATGCCAGAAAAGGCCAGGTGTCATCAGATTGCCCGCTTCCGCGCGCGTGGTCTCCACGGCGTTGCGGATCATGTCGCTGTCGATGATGATGCCGTAGCGGTCCATGAACCATGAAGCCGCCGCGGCCGCGAATATCAGCAAGATAAGAAACGGCTTGATGAGATATTTGGCGGAAAAAATGGTGATGAGCGCACCGAAAAGCGCCGCTATGGCGACATAAAGCGCGACGATGGCAACCGGATAGGCGGAAAGATAGGTGTGAACCTTCGACCAGAATGTCCGGTTCGTGAAAAACAGCAGATAGGCCGCCGTCAGCAGGCTGAGCGGCACGCTGCCGATCTCCGGACGATACGTTATTGTTCCCGTCGCTTTCGCGGTAAAAAGAGCCACTGCCAGATCCACCAGATTTCCGATAGGCCGGCGGCAACGAAAAAGGGGCGGGAACGCCGCTGTCCAAGCTGCCGCATGGGCCGATCAATGGCGGATGCTTCATTTTGCTGACATCAACCTGAAAGCTTGTCATGAAAGTGTCACACTCCTTGGTGGGCTTCTGGCGAGGGCTGCGTTTCAGATCGAGGAGATCAGCCGGCGATGGAGCGCTCAATTGAGCCCCAGAATGCCTGTGGCGGTGGTGCGGGTT
Organism: Rhizobium sp. SJZ105; assembly: GCF_007828365.1. NCBI lineage: Bacteria > Pseudomonadati > Pseudomonadota > Alphaproteobacteria > Hyphomicrobiales > Rhizobiaceae > Rhizobium > Rhizobium sp. SJZ105. Next base: position 169,544 of record NZ_VIUP01000006.1, on the reverse strand, counting down.
GCAAATATGCGGGTGGCCCTGACCGGCAGCAGGCTGCCTGCGGGCAGGTTCTGGAAGGTCACCGTCGCGCCGGAAAGCAGGGTCAGGCAGAGATGACCACCATTGCCCACATAGATGGCGCGCGTGGGGGAAGGAAGCGGGTTCGTATCATCAGGAACAACCTCGAAAGCATGGGATGCCGGGGATTCGAGGCCTGCGGCGTGGTGTTCGTAAGTCTCAGCCATTGCTGTCTCCCGTAAATCGAAATCTGCCGCGATTATACGGTGCGCCGCGGCTGCGGGGAAAAGCGGGAACAGAAAATATCCGGACGGGATTTAGGCCTTGCTTCCGGTTTGCCGAAAAGAGCGCCATTCTTTCCGTAATCTCATGTGGTTGCGTCGCTTGGCCTGTTGCCACCGATGCCGCGGAAACGGACGATGACGGGTTTTTCGTCCACGGGATCGGCAGCCGGGTCGTGGATATTCAGCGCATGGGCGGGTGCGGTCGCGTCAATTGCGGGTATGGAGAATGAAGGCCCTGACGGCGGGAGAGGCTTCCGTTTTCCGGTGGGCGATGGCGAGGTCGGAAGTCGTGGCGCTTGCTGCAAGCGGCACGTAGCGCACGCCGGGCAACCGCAGACAATCGAGCGAGCGCGGCACCAGCGCCCCACCGAGGCCGATCGCCACCATGCTGGTAATGGTGGTGTAATCCCGGCCTTCCGGGCTTATCGTTGGCTGGAACCCGGCCTCGTTGCAGGCTTCTATCGTATTGTAATGAAAGCCGACATCCGGCGGCTGCCGCGGTGTGATGAAGGTCTCGTCGGCAAGGTTCTTGAGGTCGACCTGCAGCGCAAAGGCCAGGGGATGGTTTTCAGGAAGTGCGGCCACCAGCGGTTCGCGCAGAACCACATGGGTTGTGACACCTTCCGGAACGGGCGCAGGCGGGCGGATGAAGGCAAAATCCAGATTTCCGTCGGCGATCTTGGCGAGTTGCAGCCGCATCTCCATCTCGATCAGTTGCAGTTCCACATCGGGATGAGAGGCGCGGAAACTGGCGATGGACTGGATCATCAGGCCGGAATAGGCGGCCGAAGCGACATAACCGATGGAGATGCGGCCCGTCTCGCCGCGATCGACGCGTTTAAGCGCCGCAAGTGTCGCCTCGGCATTGGCGAGAATTTTGCGGGCATCCTCATAAAGAAGCTGGCCAGGCGTGGTGAGCTTCACCGATCGCCGTGTCCGGTCAAGCAACGGCATGCCGACGATCTGCTCGAGCGCCATGATCTGCTGGCTCAAACCCGGCTGGGCAATGCCGAGGCGGGCGGCGGCGCGCTCGAAATTGCGCTCATCCACCAGCGTGGTGAAATAGCGCAGGTGCCGCAGCTCGAACGCGTCCGCCCGGTTTGCCGGTTTCCTGCCCATCATCACTGCCTTTCCTGACGGATTTGAATAATTCCAAGCTATTATCCGTAAGAATTTTCATAATCAGTAGTTCTGAAAAAATCCAGTTTCACTTATTGGATCACAATCCGCTCCTTGCGTAATAAGATGACTTAAATTCTCCAGAAAAATAACCGTCTCATGGCGGCGCGGTTGATGAAGGGTCTTGGCGTGCAGGGAAAATCTAAACACATTTCCATTCTGGCGGGCGGTTGCGCTGCCATCGCCTATGTGGCGTTCGTGACCTCCGGCGTTGCCCTTGCGCAGGAAGCCGGAACGACGGTGCTGCAGACCATCACCGTGGACGGCGCGAAAAATCAGGACTCCAAGGCGCCGGTGAAGGGCTATGTGGCAAAAACCAGCGCCAGCGCCACCAAGACGGGGCGATCCCTGATCGAGACGCCGCAATCGGTTTCCGTCATCACCAGGGATCAAATGGATGCGCAGAATGTCCGTAATCTCAGCGAGGTGCTGAATTATGTGCCTGGCGTCGTCGCGCAGCCGTTTGGGGCGGATCCACGTTTCGATGCGCCGCGCATTCGCGGCTTTCAGGGTAACCAGCTGCAGTTCCTCAACAGTCTGCGGCTGATGCGCACGGCCGGTGCGCCGTCTTATGAGGTCTACGGTCTGGAGCGGGTGGAAGTCATTCGCGGGCCGGCCTCGGTGCTTTACGGTCAGGGTAATCCCGGTGGCCTCATCAATCTCATCAGCAAGCGGCCGACTTTCGAGCGTTTCGGCGAAGTCGGAGCGCAGATCGGCAGCTTCGATTATTACCAATCGATGTTCGATATTGGTGGGCCGGTCGCGGATAGCGACAGTTTTGCCTATCGCCTGACCGGCCTTGCCCGCAACGCCCATCTTCAGACGGACAATCTGCAGAACGATCGTTATTTCATCGCCCCGGCGCTGACATGGCAGCCCGACGAGGATACGAAACTGACGGTTCTCGCCTCCTATCAGCACGACAATCCGAGTTCGCCGTCTGGCCTGCCGCCGGCGCTGACCTATCTGAGACCAGGCAATATGCTGGACCGCAGCTTTTATGTCGGCGATCCCTCTTTCGATACCTCAAGCCGCAAGTTCACTAATATCGGCTATGAGTTCGAGCACCGTTTCGACGAGACCTTCACCTTCCGGCAGAATGCGCGTTATTCCAATTTCGACTGGTCCTACCGCGCGCTCGGCATGTCTTCGACCAGCGGCGGCATGATCGGCAATCTCATCCGCCGCAATGCGACGTTCCAGGATGAATTGCTGAACACCTTCAACATCGACAACAGCCTGCAGGCGGAGTTCTCCACGGGACCAGTCGACCACACCCTGCTTGTCGGGCTGGATTACCGCTATTTCGACAATAACGTCAAAACCGAATTCTGGGCCGCAACGCCGCTCAATCCCGTCAATCCTGTTTATGGCGGGCCAATTAGTCTCACCTCGCGCACGCTTTATGCCGATGTGAAGACGGATATTTCCCAGATCGGTCTTTATGCGCAGGACGAGATGGCCTTTGAGAACTGGCGGGTCACCGCCGGTCTGCGGCAGGATTGGGCAAGCACCGGCGGCACGACGTTCAACGGAACGACCTACCGCACTCTCGACAAGGACGACCATAAGCTGACGGGCCGTGTCGGGGTCAGCTATCTCTTCGATGGCGGCATCGCGCCGTATGTCAGCTACGCGACCTCCTTCGAGCCCGTGCCGCAGCCGGCTGTCGGTGATGCGCCGAAACCGACCACGGGCGAACAATGGGAAGCGGGCATCAAATATCAGCCCGAGGGCTTTGACGGTTTCTTTTCCGCGGCGATCTACGATCTGAAACAGAAGAACGTCACGACGACGGTGGGCGGGGTGACGCAGCAGATGGACGAGGCGCAGGTGAGAGGCCTCGAACTGGAAGGCGTCGCAAGCCTTGCAGACGGGCTCGACCTGCGGGCGGCCTATACCTACATGGACAGCGAGGTCTCCGGCCGTGTGAACAACGGCAAGGAGCTGGATAGTACGCCCCGGCACGCCGCCAGCCTCTGGCTCGACTACACCTTCCCGGAAGATACGGCGCTTGAAGGTTTCGGCATCGGCGGCGGTGTCCGTTATGTCGGAAAACGTTATGGCGATGCGGCCAATGCCTTCGAAATGAAGGGCCTCGCCCTGCTCGATCTCGGCGTGCATTACGAGAAGAACGGCTACCGCGCCTCGCTTCTGGTGCAAAACTTGACTGATAAAGAATATATTTCTAGTTGCTCCACTTTCGGATGCTATTACGGTGACGGCAGAACCGTTATGGGCAAGCTGACCTACCGTTGGTAACGCCATATTAAAGTGAAGCAGCAGGGGCATGACGCGTAAGGATCGATGGATTTCCCCCCTCTGGGGGCGGCGGGAATTTTTAAGCCTGCTCGCCGCCTCGGCTCTTGCGGGCAAGGCGCGGGCAGCAGTGACGCCGCGCATCGCCGCCATCGACTGGGCCATGCTGGAAACATCTGTGGCGCTCGGCGTCATGCCGGTGGCGGCGACCGAACTCATCCAGTTCCGGTCCGGCGCGGTCGAGCCTGATATCCCTGAAACCGTCGCCGATCTCGGCCTGCGCGGCGCTCCGAATTTCGAGCTTCTGCAGCTCACCCGGTCGGAGCTCATTCTGATTTCGCCTTTCTACACACGTTATACCGGCAGGCTGGAAGCGATCGCCCCCGTCTTTTCACTGCCCTTTTACGTGAAGGGTGAGCCGCCTTTCGAAAAGGCGCTGGCGGCGGTCACCGCGCTTGGTGAAAAGCTCGGGCGGGCCGAAGAGGCGCGCAAGGTTCTGGGTGAAACGGAAGCGGCACTGCACGCCATGCGGGCCCGTCTTGCCGGGTTTTCCGCACGGCCGACCTATGTCATCAACATAGGCGACGCCCGGCATTTTCGTGCCTTTGGTGCGGATAGCATGTTCGGGGATGTTCTTGGCCGTCTGGGGCTGACCAATGCCTGGGTGGATCGGTCGCAATTCACCTTCGCGGCCCCGGTGCCGCTTGAAAACCTCGCCGCCTCATCCGATGCGCGCATCGTCATCGTCTCCGATATTCCGGTGGAGGCGCGGGAAACTCTGCGCAACAGCGCCATCTGGCGCGCGCTGCCTGCCGTTCGGGAAAATCGGGTGGTGACGCTTGCCAATGTCGGCCCCTATGGCGGCATCACCGCCGGCATGCGTTTCGCGAGGCTTCTGACCGAAGCGCTCTTGGCACGGGGAGAAGCCTTGTGACGGCGCGGCCTCTCCCGCTTTTCTTCGGGCTTTTGTTCATTCTGGCCTGCGGTCTTTCCCTGCATGCCGGGTTGCTGCGGCTGCCTTTCGGTGCGTGGCCCGGCCTGCCTTTTGATGCCGCCGCTATGTCGATGGATCAGGTCATCCTCGCTTTCAGCCTGATGCCGCGTGTGGCGGTCGCCATTCTGGCGGGCGCGATGCTGGGTCTCTCGGGCGCGCTTTTTCAGCAATTGCTGCGCAACCCGATCGCTGATCCCTCGACGCTCGGCATCTCGGCTGGCGCGCAACTGGCCATCGTCATCGCCACGCTGTTCTTTCCCTCGGTGCTGGATGGCAACCGCGCACTGGTGGCGCTTGCCGGCGCTGCCGCTGCCGCCGGTATTGTCTTCCTGCTTGGCTGGCGACGCTCCTTCGAACCGGTAACCATGGTGGTGGCAGGGCTCCTGGTCGGCATCACCGCCGCATCCGTTTCCGCGGCGCTGACGCTCGCGCAGGGCGAATATCTGATGTCGCTCGTGGTCTGGAATGGCGGCTCGCTCAGCCAGCAGGATTGGTCGAACGCCCTGTCTCTCACCTTTCAGCTTCTCGTGGGGCTTGTCCTGACGGGCCTGCTGGTTAGGCCGCTGACGGTTCTCGGTCTCGGTGATTCCGGCGCGCGATCGCTCGGCGTATCGCTGTTTTCGATCAGGCTCGCCGTCGCCGCCGTCGCCGTCATGCTGGCCGCCTTCGTCGCTTCGGCGGTTGGCCTCGTCAGCTTCATCGGCCTTGCCGCCCCTGCGCTCACCCGGGCGCTTGGCGTGCGGCGCTCCTCTTCGGTGCTCTTCGTTTCCCCGCTTCTGGGCGGCCTGCTGCTCTGGTTCTGCGACGGTATCGTGCAACTTCTGGCAAACAAGACGGCGGAAGTTTTCCCGACCGGCGCGGTGACGGCCCTGATCGGCGGCCCGCTGCTTCTCTGGCTGCTGCCGAAAATCCGGCCGACCGACGTGCATCGCGGCGAAGGCGTCGATCTCGCGACAAGACGCGGGTTTACGGCCCTGCTGCCGATGCTCATCGTCATGGCCGCGCTGATCTTTGCAGCACTCGCCATCGGCAGGGGGCCTCAGGGCTGGACGATGCTGGGGGCGGGTGACCTGCAAAGCCTTCTGCCCTTCCGCTGGCCCCGGCTGATGGCGGCCATCGCCGCTGGCGGTCTTCTCGCCATGGCGGGTGCTCTTTTGCAGCGGCTCACCGGCAATCCGATGGCAAGCCCGGAGGTCATCGGCGTCAGCGGCGGCGCAGGCCTCGGTTTTGCCGCCGCCATCACGATTTTTCCGGCGGCCGGTCTGTTCGAGCTGTTTTGCGGCGCCGGCATCGGCTCGGCGGGCGTCATGATCCTCGTCCTGTTCTTTTCCGTGCGCCGGCATCTGGCGCCAGAAAAAATCCTGCTCGCCGGCATTGCTATTAGTTCGCTCTGCTCGGCGGTGCTTTCGGCGCTGCTTGCGATTGGTGACCAGCGGGCATGGCAGATTCTCGCCTGGCTCAGCGGCTCTGGTTCGACCGCGACACCGGCTTCGGCAATCTTTCTCGCCATTCTTTCCATCGTGCTTCTGGCGGCTGCCCTGTCGGTGACGCGCTGGTTGACGATCCTGCCGCTTGGCCGGGATGTGCCGCTCTCGCTCGGGCTGCCGCTCGGCCTGGCGCGTATCGCCGTCATCGCGGTGGCCGGCATCGCCACGGGGGCCGCCTCGCTGCTCGTCGGTCCCTTGAGCTTCGTCGGGCTGATGGCGCCGCATATTGCGCTTCGCGCCGGCTTCACCACGCCGCGCGATCATCTGTTAGCTTCTTTCCTGTTCGGCGCGGTGCTGATGGCGCTTTCCGATCTCGGGGCGCGAACGGTGACCTTTCCCTATGAACTGCCGCTCGGGCTTTTTGCGGCTCTGGCCGGCGCGCCCTATCTGATCTGGCTTTCAGGCAGGCGCCAATGATTTATTTGAACATTTACGGAGATGAGAACCATGGGTGAGGCAGCACTTGCCGTCGATTACGACGATATCCCGCTTTTTTCTCTTGATGGCGTCATGATGGAAGTGCCGGGCAGGACATTGCTGCACCCGCTGACGGTAAGTTTTGCGACTGGCAAGACCATCGGTCTGATCGGTCATAACGGTTCGGGAAAATCGACGCTGCTCAAGATTCTCGCACGTATTCAGGAACCGACGGCGGGCAAGGTCTCGTTCGAGGGAAAATCACTCGGCGCCTGGGGCAATCGCGAATTTGCGCGAAAGCTCGCCTATCTGCCGCAATATACGCCGGCTGCTTCCGGCATGCTGGCCAAGGAGCTGGTGGCGCTCGGCCGTTATCCCTGGCACGGGGCGCTCGGGCAATTTAGCAAGGCGGATCAGGAGAAGGTGGAAGAGGCGATCGAGCTTACCGATACCGTCGCTTTCCGCGACCGGCTGGTGGATACGCTTTCCGGCGGCGAGCGCCAGCGCGTGTGGCTTGCCATGCTGGTGGCCCAGAACGCCGAAAGCCTGCTTCTAGACGAGCCTATCTCCGCACTCGACATGGCGCACCAGATCGAAGTGCTTTCGCTGGTTCAGAGACTGTCGCGCGAAAAGGGTCTTGGCGTCATCGTGGTGCTGCATGACGTCAACATGGCAGCACGCTTCTGCGATGAGATCGTTGCGCTTCATTCCGGCCAGCTTATCGCACGGGGAACGCCGCAGGAGATCATGACGCCGGAGACGTTGCAGCGCATCTATGGCGTTCGCATGGATGTCATGACCCATGCCGCCACCGGCTTTCCCGTCGCTCTGCCGCTTTGACATCGTTGCAGCAAAACAACGCCCTGAAGTACTCGCGTTTAACAGGAATTCGACAGGCGTTTCCCGCCCTAACAATGTCTTAATGGCATCCTACCGCCAGTAGACATTGTTAACCGTTTTGCTTTCCTTGCACCCAATTCAGTTGTTTTGGATCGATTTCGGGGAACAAACGTTAACAGTGCGGAATTCAATATCCGGAGAGGGCAATAAGGGCTGCTGCGGGTAGGAATAAAACAGGAGAAAATCAGATGAAAAAGGCTGTTGCCGTAACTTTTGCCGCATTGACGATGGGTCTCGGTGGAACCGTGTCCGCACTCGCTGCCGACCTTGCAAGATATGAGCCGGCTCCGCAGGAGCAGGACGAACGCAATGGCGTCAAGATCGGTTACCTCACCTGCGATATCGGCGGTGGCGTCGGTTACGTAATCGGCTCGGCCAAGGAACTGGATTGCACCTTCCAGTCCACCATGGGCGCGCGTCGCACCGATCATTACACCGGCGCCATCCGCAAGATGGGCGTTGACCTTGGCTTCACCACGCAGGGCCGTCTGGTCTGGGCCGTTTTCGCCCCGACAGCGGGTTACCACCGTGGTTCGCTCGGCGGCCTTTATCAGGGCGCCACGGCTGAAGTGACCGTTGGTCTCGGCGTTGGCACCAACATCCTCGTCGGCGGCACCTCGGGCTCCATCCAGCTTCAGACGGTCAGCGTAACGGGCCAGGTCGGCCTCAACCTCGCCGCAACCGGTACGTCTGTGACGCTCACGGCGATGAACTGATCATCGACGTACTGCCCGGCTTATAACGCCGGGCATTCTGTCGCATGTCAAAAAAACGCCCTCTTCGTTGTCAGACGGAGAGGGCGTTGTATTATGCGGGGCATGATGATCTCGGCATTCAGAACGCTTCCGGCTTCAATGGCTTTTTTCCTCTGTATTGCTGCGCCGGCATTGGCCGAAGGCGATGCGGTGCACGGGGAAAAAGTTTTCAGCCGCTGTTCCACCTGCCACAGCATCGATGCGCCGCGCACCCGCATGGGACCGCATCTGATGGGCGTGGTGGGCAGGCCGATAGCCTCCGTAGCTGGTTACGGCCATTATTCGCAGGCGCTGAAGGATGCCGGTGCCGCGGGTCGGGTGTGGACGGAGGAGGAGCTGCAAAGTTTTATCTCGAGCCCAAAAAAGGCGATCCCTGGAACCTCGATGCGCTTTTTCGGGCTGTGGAGCGAAACGGATATTGCCGATCTGATCGCCTATCTGAAAACGCATCCGATGCCGCAATAACCCTTAAAGCGGTGCTTCCGAAACGATCTCTTCTGCCTCTTCCACCGTCATCGCCATCACCTTCGCGCCGATTTCGAAGCCGAAGCCGTTGCGGGCGAATGCGGAAAATTCCTTCGACTTGCGTTTTTCATCAAGCTCGACACGGCGAAAGGGGCCGAAGGCGCGCTTGCGCGCAAAGATGACGGCCGCCACCAGATCGTTGGTTTCCTGCAGCGCGACTGCGGCCGTTTCCCGATCAATGCCCTTGATCTGAAGTTTTTGCGCAAGCCCGCGCTTCGACTTGCCGCTGCGCTGGCCACTTCGCACGGCAATTTCTGCATAAGCCGTATCGTCGAGCGCCTTGATGCCATAGGCGAAGGTCACGGCGAATTCGCCAAGCGCCTTTATCTGAGCGGGGCTGATATCCTCGAATTTTTCCCGCGCCTTGCGGGTGATCGCATCGCGCAGCTGCTTTTCCGTCATCATCCGCTGTTCCAGCCGGTAGAGAGCGGAATTGCGCGCCCATGACAGCATGCGGCTGGTGGGTTCGATGGCCTGCGTTTCGCCATCCAGTGCCATGTCGTCGGTCAGGAAGGGGCTGGAATCATCGTTCATCCCGCTTTTATAGCGCAGCGAAGCCGTCTTGCCAGTTCCCGTCTGCTACATGCCCTCCGGTTTTTCCAGCGTATCAGGGCGTCTGCGCGCCGGTTGCGGCGACGTAGACTGAATAGAGCGATTTCGTTGCGGTGATGAACAGGCGGTTTTTCTTCGGGCCGCCGAAGGTGAGGTTTGCGACCGTCTGCGGCACCTTGATCTTGCCAAGCAGCGTACCGTCAGGCGAAAAGCAGTGCACGCCATCGCCGGCACTGGTCCAGAGATTGCCCGCTGTATCCAGACGGAATCCATCAGGCAAGCCATTGTCGAGATTGCAGAATTCCCGGCCGTTTGTGAGCTTCACGCCGTCCACGACATCGAAAACGCGGATATGGCGTGGGCGGGATACATCATGGCTGTAGGAACTGTCTGCGACATAGAGCTTGGTTTCATCAGGCGAGAAAGCCAGACCGTTTGGCTGCACGAAGTCATCGATGGCGATCTTGATTTCACCGGTTGCGGGATCGAGCCGGTAAACATTGCGCGTCTTCTGTTCGGGTTCCGCCTTGTAGCCCTCATAATCGGAAAGAATGCCGTAAGTGGGGTCGGTGAACCAGACGCTGCCATCGGATTTCACCACCACGTCATTAGGTGAGTTCAGCCGCTTGCCGCCGTAGCTGTCGGCAAGAACGGTGATCGAGCCGTCGACTTCGGTGCGGGTGACGCGACGGCCGCCATGTTCGCAGGAAACCAGCCGTCCCTGCCGGTCGCGCGTATTGCCATTGGTGAAGTTGGAGGGTTGGCGGAATACCGAAATCCCGCCATCCGGCACCCAGCGCAGCATGCGCTCATTGGGAATGTCGCTGAACAGCAGGCAGTTCAAATCGGAAAACCACACCGGGCCTTCCGCCCAGCGGCAGCCGGAATAAAGCTCTTCCAGTTCCGCATTGCCGACAATCAGAAGGCGGAAGCGTTCATCGTGAATTTCGTAAGGGGAGGCATTGTCTGTGGTCATGAGCGTGGTCCGCTTGAGGGCTTTTCGTTCGGGGTTCAGCGTGTGGCCTTGGGGCCGCTTGCCAGAAGAATCACGGAAATGATGATGAGGCCGGTGAGGATGAGGCGGATGCCCGCGCCGAAACCATAGGTGTTCAGCATCGAGACCACCAGGAACATGAACAGCGAAGCGCCCCAGATACCGGGTACGTTGGAATCGCCGCCCGCAACCGCCGTGCCGCCGATCACCACCACCGCGATGGACATCAGCAGATATTCCGATCCCATGTTGAGTGCTGCGCCGCCGGAGAAGCTGGCGAGCAGATAACCCGCGATCGCCGCCAGTACCGCGCAGAGCACATAGGTGACGAAGCGTGCTCCATCCACTGGAATGCCGGTCATGCGGGCGGCGAAAGTGCTCTGGCCGATGGCGGAAATCCAGCGTCCGTAAAAGGTGCGGTCGAGCAGCAGCCAGGCGATGACCGAGAGGACAAGGGCGACGAGGGCAACATTCGGAATGCCGAGAGAGCTCGACGTGGCAAAGGTGGCCAGTGTTTCCGGCGGCTTGATCCGCAGGCCGCGGTTGGACCAGATGGCGATGGACTGCACGATGAAGCTCATCGAAAGCGTCGCGATGATCGGTGGGATGCGCAGAAGCTTGATCAACGTATAGTTGCCGATGCCGATGGCGATGCCGATCAGGATGGCGATCAGCAATCCCGGCAGGATGAGACCATCGGACACATCCATGAATTTGAGCGCCAGTGTGCCTGATAGCGTCATCGTGGCGGGAACGCAGAGGTCGATATTACCAGGCCCGAGCGTGATGACGAACATCTGGCCGATGCCGACGATCACGGAAAAGGCTGCGAAGGTCAGCGCTGCGTGCGACAGGCCGAAGGAGCTGGCGCCGCCGGTGAACATGACGGTAACGATCCAGACCGCAGCCGTTGCGGCGAACGACCATATCCATGGTTTTTTCGAGAGAGACGAAAGCCCGTTCATTGGTTTTTCTCCCGCTTTTCGAGACGGTTGAGCAGGATACGGAGCGCCAGCACGATGATGAGGATCGCCCCTTGCGCGCCGATCTGCCAGTCCGGCGAAATGCGCATGAAGGACAGGAACGAGCCGGCGAGGGTGAGCGTCAGCGCGCCGATGACAGCACCGATGGGCGAGACCCGACCGCCGACGAATTCGCCGCCGCCCAGAATAACGCCGGCAATCGACAACAGCGTGTAGCGAAGCGCGATATTGGCATCTGCCGATGTCGTCAGCCCGACGAGCGCTATGCCCGACAACACCGCGAAGAAACCGGCCAGCGCGAAGGTGGCAGCACGTATGCCGATGACCGACCAGCCGGAGCGCTCGACGGAGCGGAAGTTACCGCCGACGCCGCGCATCAGCACGCCGAAGGAGGAGCGCATGACGATGTAGTGGGCAACGACCGCAATCACGATGCTGGCAACGATGGCAATTGGCACGAGCGGCGGTTTTGCCGTCATCAGCGCCCGGATGAAGGCTGGCGCCTGGCCGCCGGGTGAGGGGAGGATGAGGACGGCAAGGCCGCCCCAGACAAAGCTCATGCCAAGCGTGACGACGATTGAGGGCAGGGCGCGGATGTGGATGATGGCGCCCAGCATCGCATAAACCGCAATCGCACCGGCGAAGATCGCGATACCGAGCAGTGGCGTCGTTTGCAGGAAGGTGGCGGTGACGCAGGCGCAGAAACTGACGAAGGTACCCATCGACAGATCGAGATCGTTGACGGACATGATCAGCATCTGCGCAATGGTGGCAAGTGCAATCGGCACCGCCAGATTGAACAGCAAGTTGAGTCCGTTATAGCTCATGGCGCGCGGCTGCATGTAAAAGACGGCGGCGAGCAGGAAGGCGAGCGAGGCGGCGGGAATGATGAGACGAAGGGCACTGGCGGAGAGTTTCATGCGTGGTCCTCTCCGGAAAAGGAAGCGGCCAGCACATTCTGTTCGGTGATGTCCTCTCCCACCAGTTCCGCCTGAATGGCGCCGTCGCGGAAAACATAGACCCGGTCGCAAAGGCGGATTTCATCCATCTCGGTGGAGTACCAGATGAAGGTGCGGCCGTGGGAGGCTTCGGTTCTCAAGATATCGTAGACCTCCTGTTTGGTGCCGATATCGACGCCACGCATCGGGTCGTCCATCAGCACGGTGCTGGCCGTGGTGGCGAGCGCGCGGGCGAAAAGCACCTTCTGCTGGTTGCCGCCGGAGAGCGAAAGGATTTTGTTGCCCATGTCGGGCGTGCGGATTTCGATGCGCTTTTTCCACTGCGCGCCAAGCTCGGTTTCCTTGCCCCTGTCCACCATGCCGGCGGATGAAATATCCCGCAGCGAGGCGATGGAAAGGTTTTTGAGGATGCTCCACAGCGGGAAGGTGCCGTTCAGACTGCGATCACCCGCCACGAAGGCGATGTCGGTCTTGCGCGCGGGCAGCCAGCTGCTGTTGCGGGCAAGGTAGAGATCGAGTAGCGCTTCGGTCTGGCCGTGGCCGCCGAGACCGGCAAGGCCGATGATTTCACCGCGGAAAGCCTCGAAGGCGAGGCCTTCGCCCCGGCGCGCCGGCATCGAAAGCACCTTCTCTCCCGCCTTGCGGTTTTCGCCCTTTTGCCTGTCCTGTTCCTTGACGACGCTGCCCATGGCTTCCACCAGCGTGCGCGTCGTGAACTCGCCCGCTGCCCGATCAGCGACCACTTGGCCGTCCTTCATCACCACGATGCGGGTTGCCGTCGACAGAATCTCGCCGAGAATATGCGAGATCAGCAGCACGGAGCCGCCGGTGCGCACGAAACTGCGAACATAATCCATCAATTGTTCCGCAAGACCGGCATCGAGCGAGGAAGTCGGTTCATCGAGGATCACCAGTCTCGGCGCATCCGGGGTTCGACAGAAATTGATGGCGATTTCTACCATCTGCCGCTCGGCGATGGAGAGTTCCGCGATCGTCAACTCGCAATCGATACCGTGGCCGGGAAAAATCTCGTCCAGCGTATGCCGGATCATGGTGAGGGCACGTCCGCGCCAGTTCCGCCCGTTCATCGCGGCATGCATGATGCGGACGTTTTCGCTGATCGTCAGGTTCGGGCAGAGCGACAATTCCTGAAACACGCAGCGAACGCCGCTGGCGCGTGCTGCCGCGATGCCTTGACGGCCTTGTTCGCCGCGATAGGAAATGGACCCCTCATGCGGCGTCAGCCCGCCATTGATGACGTTGACGATGGTGGATTTTCCCGCACCGTTATGGCCGACGAGCCCCAGGCATTCGCCCGAACGGATGACGAGATCGGCCCCATCAAGCGCCCTTACCGCGCCGAACACGACCTTCACGCCGCGCGCGGCAACGACTTCTTCCGCCTCGATGATGTCATTCATGAGCATTCACGCCAGTGATCTGAAACTTGGATAATATAGGTGGCAGTTGCGGCGCCCGTTCAGGGAGCGCCGCAATCGCTTGTGTCCGGAAATCATCCGGCCTATTTGGCGGAGGCGATGGCCTTCTGGGCGTCTTCCTGTGAATATTCCACATTCGCGACGCCGCCCTTCTGGGTGTTCTTGAGGTTTTCCTCAAGATTGCCCTGATCGATGCGCAGGAAAGGTACGGTCAAATCCTTTTTGACATCCTTGCCGTCGAGGATTTGCTGCGCCACCCAGAAAGCGAGCGTGGAAACGCCGGGGGCGATGGAGACCGACATGGTCTCGTAGCCGCTGGCATCCTTCTGCTGCTTCCACCATTGCAACTCGTCTTCGCGGTTGCCCATGACGATGGTGGGTGTCGGGCGCTTGGCGGCGGCAAAAGCCTGTGCTGCACCGTAACCGTCACCGCCCTGCGTCACGACTGCCGCAACTTCGGGAAGGCTCGGCAGAATGCCGGCGACAGCGCGCTGTGCGACGTCCTGCGCCCAGTCGCCATTGACCGAACCGACAATCTTGAACTGCGGGTTCTTGGCGACGGCGTCGACGATGCCGGCATGGATTTCATCGTCCACCGAAACGCCCGCGAGGCCGCGGATTTCGAGCAGGTTGCCACCCTTCGGCATCGCCTTGGCGAGATAGTCGATCTGGCTTGCGCCCATCGCCTTGAAATCCACGGCGATACGCCAGGCGCAAGGCTCGGTGACGATGCCATCGAACGAGACGACGGTAATGCCGGCGTCACAGGCTTCCTTGACAGCACCGTTAAGAGCGGTGGGCGAGGCGGCGTTGATGACGATGGCGTCGTAACCCTGAAGAATGAGGTTCTGGATCTGCGCCGCCTGTTCGGTCGCCTGATTTTCGGCTGTCGTGAAGGCGTCAGCGGCAGCGACCTGCTTGTCTGCAACTGCCTGCTTGGTGATTTTGTCCCAGCTCGTCAGCATTGCCTGACGCCAGGAATTGCCCGCGTAATTGTTCGAAAGCGCGATTTTTTTAGCCGAGGTATCGGCGTGAGCGGTGATCGGCAAAGCTGCGCATGCGACAGCGGCCGATGCCAGAAGCATCTTTCTGAAAGCCATTGATTTTCCTCCCTGGTGGCTTGCCCTTTTTGAGCTCGGAACCCGCTTTCCCGCAAATCTCCTAGGCGGCAGGCGGAATTCCTTTGCACTGGAGCTCCTTTCCCCAGTAAAAGCGAGAATGACCAAGAAGGTTTGGCTTGTACAGGCGGATAACGGCAATCTTCCTGCGGGTTTCCGCAGAAACGATGCGGGAACCCGCAGGACGAAACGCCACCGCCGGGCGCAGAATAGCCGATACGGGGCAGGTCGCGCCGCCACAAGTTGACAAGGCAGGCGCTTGGGAGGGTGTCCGCACATGCTGGATACGCCGAAAAGCGCTCTTTTCCATCACTACATGGGCATTTCGCGGCTGCTCGCCGGGCAGCTCGAATTCAACGCCATCATTCAGGCGGTCGCCACCGAAATCACCCATATCATTCCTCACGTCCACATGGATGTCTGCATCAAGCAGCTGGATGACAAATTTCACATCGCCTATGAAAGCGGTCTGGCAAGCGCCTGGAGCCGCCAGCCGCCCGCCCTTCTGTCCGGCAGTCCCATCCGTTCCGTGCTCTCGGGCGAGGTGGAATATCTTTTGAGCGGCGATGCCTGCGTCGATCCGCGCTTCCATTTCGAAGGCGCATTTTCCAGCCCGATCATCGAGCTTGATCTGCATAGCCGCCTGCACGTGCCGATGAAGGTGCATGGCGACATTATCGGCGCGCTCAGTTGCTCCTCGCACCAGTCGGATGCCTATACGATGGAGGATGTCGCCAATGCCCGCGCGGTTGCGGATTTGCTGGCGCCCTATTTTTACGCCATCCGCGCCGCCGAACAGGCCAAACGGTCTGCGATCGAGGAGGCGCGCGCCAATGCCCGCGAGGAGGGGTTGCGGCTGGGTGCCCTGCAATTGACCGAAGCGCTGGAGGCCGAGCGACAGCGGATCGGCATGGATTTGCACGACCAGACGCTGGCGGACCTGACGCGGCTTGCACGGCGCATCGAGCGGATGAGCCACGCACCGGACGTGTCGGGCGAGATGCTGGAACCGGTGGTGCGCAGCCTGCAGCACTGCATGCAGGATCTGCGCGAGATCATTGAGGAGGCGAAACCCTCCATCCTGCAATTGTTCGGCGTCGTGCAGGCCATCGAGACCTATGTGGATCGCTCCGTGCGCGACAGCGGCTCTTCTATCGACTGGTCGGTTACGGACGAGACGGACGGGCTTGTTGAGACACTCGATAAGACCGTTGCCATTTCGCTGTTCCGCATCGTGCAGGAGGCGGTCAACAACGCCATCCGTCACGCGCAGCCGGAAACGATTGCGGTGACACTGTCGTTAACGGATGGCGGGTTGCGGGTGACCGTGAGCGATGACGGTAGCGGCCGTGGCGAGGGGGCTGTCTCTGGTGGACTAGGCATCGGCAACATGAAAACGCGGGCACGGCTGATTTCAGCCAGATTCGATATTGGTGGCAATGGCAAAGACGCTGGAACCCGCATTACCGTGACGTTGCCGGAAGGCGCTTTCGACCGGCGGGAGGAAATATGACATGGATGTGCTGATCGTTGAGGACGATGCGCTACACCGCGCCTATCTGAACGAGGCGGTGAGAGCCGCCCTGCCGGAATGTGACAAGGTGCTGGAGGCGGCAAACGGCAGAACCGGCGAAAAGCTGGCGCGGGAAAACCGCGCCGCCCATATCGTCATGGATTTGCAGATGAACGAGCGCAACGGCATAGAGGCGGCGCGCACCATCTGGAAGGAGCGGCCGGACACCCGCATCCTGTTCTGGTCCAACTATTCCGACGAGGCCTATGTGCGCGGCGTTTCCCGCATCGTGCCCGAAGGTGCTGCCTATGGCTACGTGCTGAAATCAGCATCTGACGACCGGTTGAGGCTGGCGTTGCGCAGCATCTTCATCGAGGCGCAATGCGTGATCGATCGGGAAGTGCGCGGCCTACAGGAAAAAAGCCTTGGCAAGGCGCATGGCTTCACCGATTCCGAATATGAAATCCTTGTTGATGTTGCGCTGGGCCTGACGGACAAGGCGATTGCTCGCCGCCGTAACCTTTCGTTGCGCAGCGTGCAGAACCGGCTTCAAAGCCTCTACGAAAAGCTGAACGTCCATCAGGCGGCCGGTGATGACGAGGCGGAAGGCCGTTATAATCTTCGAACCCGCGCCGTCACCGTCGCTTTCCTGCGCAAGCTGTTGAATTACAGCGCGCTCGAAAGGGCCGAGCGGGAATTGGGCGAATGGGCGACTGGCCGCTGATTATCACGGCAGGAAGGCAAGCAGACGTCTTTCATCGGCCCTGAGGCCCGAGACCGGCTTTGCGCCAACCTTCAGAATACGGCCAAGCTTCTTCTGCGCCTTCTCCTCCGTTGCTATATCGAGAACGGCGGGATGTACGTAGCTCTTGCGGCAAATGGCGGGTGTGTTGGACAGTTCCGTCGCCGCTGCCTGACACATACCCTTGATGCTGGGTTTTTCACCCGCAGCCACATGTTCCATCGCATGACAGAAGGCCGCAAGCGTTCCGCCCCAGGTACGGAAAGTCTTGGCGGAAATGCCTTGTCCGCCGACGCGGGAAAGATAGGCGTTGAGATCGCTTGAATCGACGGAGTGAACCCGGTTTTCACTGTCCTGCCAGACAAACAGCTCCTTGCCGGGCAGATCGGCGATTTCCTCGAGGATTTTTTGAAGGCGCGGGTGGCGCAATTGCCGCTTCACCTTCTGCCCGCCCTTGGCTGCAAAGCGCAGTTCGATTGTCTCGCCGAAGGACACGTGGCGCTTGAGCAATGTGGTTGCGCCATAGGTACCGTTGGTTTCGAGATAAGAACGGTTGCCGACGCGTAGATAGGCGGCATCGAGAAGCAGCGTCAGGGCCGCCAGTGTCATGTCCTGACCGTGATCCTGTTTTGCAATGTCAGCCATGGCGCGTCGCCGGATGGCAGGCAGCGCCTTGCCGAAGCTTTTCAGCTGAAAGAACTTCGTCTCACCGCGCAATGCGTGCCAGTCGGGATGGTAACGATATTGCTTTCGCCCGCGCGCATCAAAGCCCGTTGCCTGCAAATGCCCGGATGGGTCGATGCATATCCAGACATCTTTGTAGGCAGGCGGGACACCGAGCGATTTGATGCGCTTCAACTCCACGTTATCGGACAGAAGTTCGCCGCCCGGCAACCGGTAACAAAAACCGCGCCCGCGCCTTTCTCGGGCTATGCCCGGCTCCTGATCGTTGACATAGGCAAGTCCGATTTTGGCAAGAAGGCGGGTGGGCGGTTGTGGCATCGTTTTTTCCGGCAGGTTTAAGGTTGCAGGAAACGAGAAACAGGCCGCCTTCGTTCCGGCGGCCTGCTGTTCCGGTCATGACTTTCTCAGCCGGCCTTGGCGATCCGCAAAATTTGCGAGTTGCCGCCGCCGCGCTCTTCGGTCACGGCATAGACGGCGCCATCCGGACCCACTTTCACATCACGAATGCGCGCTTCCAGCGGCAATCGGCTTTCCGTCGCAACCTTGTCTCCGTCAATGTGCAGGATGACGAGGCCCTGGCTCACCAGACCGCCTACGATGAAGGCTCCCTTCCACTCGGAAATCTGGTCGGCGTCGTAAAAGGCCATGCCGGACGGGCCGATGACGGGGTCCCAATAATAAACCGGCTGTTCCATGCCTTCCTTGGCGGTGGCACCTTCGCCAACGGACCGACCGCTATATTCGACACCGTAGGTGATGACCGGCCAGCCATAATTGAGGCCCGCCTTCGGCAGGTTCATCTCATCGCCGCCTTTCGGGCCATGTTCCACTGTCCAGAGCCTGCCCTGTCCATCCAGTGCTGCCGACTGGAGGTTACGGTGGCCATAGCTCCATATCTCGGGGAGGGCGTTCTGCTGGCCGGCGAAGGGGTTGCCCTCGAAGGCCTTGCCTTCGGCATCAATGCGGAAGACCTTGCCAAGCCCGCTCGACAGGTCCTGCGCCTGCACACGCGGCGTTGCGTCTGAACGTTCACCGACGGTGACGTAGAGCTCGTTGTTCTGGCCGAAGACGAGGCGGGAGCCGAAATGCTTATCGCCATCATAGGTCGGCATCTGGCGGAAGATCACCGAGACATCTTCCAGTTTTGCTGCTCCACCCTCTTCGGTCAACTTGGCCGATGCGACGGAGGTGCCGTTGCCGCCATCCCGGGGCTCGGAAAAAGAGAAGAAGATTTTACGGGAGGTTTCGAAATCGGGAGCCAGCGCGATGTCGAGCAGACCGCCCTGTCCGTCGGACGCCACCTCCGGCACGCCTTCGATCGCTGGGCCAGCTTTGCCGTCTGCGACGATGTGCATTGCGCCTTCCTTGGCCGCCACGATCATGCGGCCATCGGGCAGGAATTCCATCGACCAGATATGCGGTAGGTCCTCGGCAATGACGGTTTTTTCGACATCCGGCTGAGTGGCGGCTTGCGGCGCACGGGTCTGACCCTCGAAAGCCGGTTTCTGATCCGGCGCATTGGGCCGTTTCGTCTCGACTGCCGGGGCGGTCTGTGCGTGGGCGGCGCTGGCAAGTGGTACGGCCAGCAGCGCGAATAGCATCGTCGAACTCAGAAATCGGTTGTTGCGGAACATGGGTCTCCCTTCCTTTGTCTGCATCAGGCAGAGAACCATTTGGGGAGGAATTCGTTTCTTGCGATAGTTTCAAGAAAACTTGATGAGGCCGTGTACGGGCGGCATCCTCTTTTTTCATCCATGTAAACTTACAGGGAACCGCAAACCCGCGCCTACGTTTTCACCCTGGTTACACGGAGGGCGCCGCCATGCAGATCATCGACAATAAGAACATAGACGGGAACAGAGCCAAGCCAATTCTCAATGTTGCGGAGTTTTGCCGCCGTTACCGGCTGGACAAGGCCGAGGAGACACGGTTGAGAAGGCTGTTCGGAGAATTCGCATCCCGGCACGAGCTTTTGATGAACGCTCAGCGCAAGCCGAACTTCCGCTGATCATTCCTCCGGATCTAGAGATTTTCCGAAAATCATGAAGACATCATATCGGGTGTTCTTTCCCACTATCTGGTGCGAAGGCTTGCGAATGCCGGGCATAGGTTCGGCGCGCAGAGGCCATTTTAGAACCACCCGCTTTGTCGCATGTTCAAGCGCAGCCTCCATCAGCTCTACCTGATCGGGATCGGATCCCACCAGTTCCCGCAGCACCCGCATTTCCTTTTTCACCAGCGCCGAGTTGTGGCGCGGCGGATGCATGGGATCGACGATCACCACCTCCGGTGAAAGTTCTTTCAGCAGAAGCCGGGAATCGCCCTGCAGCAGCGTCATGCGGGAGGCAGCCTCGGCATAGGCTCCACCCGCCTCCAATGCGCGGCGAATGCCGTCAGCAAGGTGGGCGTGCATACCGGGTGAACGCTCTATCAGCGTAACTTCGGCTCCGAGTGACGCCAACAGAAAGGCGTCGCGCCCGAGCCCTGCCGTGGCATCGACGATTTTTGGCGTGCGGCCTTTGGTGAAGCCCGCGGCCTTCGGCAGAGCCTGTCCGCGCCCCTCGCCGGAGCGGAAACGGTGACCGACCGCACCGCCAACAAAATCCACCACGAAGCTTTCGTCTTGTTCTTTCATCGCAGGCCTCAGAAGGGGCAGGGCACGGTATAGGTGACGTCGCGGCCATCCGGGTGACGAAAGCCCACCGCCTCGGCATGCAGCATAAGACGCGGCGCGGCGGCGAGCGCTTCACCTTCTGCATAAAATTCATCGCCAAGGATAGGGTGGCCGAGAGCCTTCATATGCACCCGCAATTGATGGGTGCGGCCGGTGAGAGGGGCAAGTGCGAGCCTCGTAGCGGGAAGCGGCAATCTTTCCAGCACGCGCCAAAGGCTTTGCGCCGGCTTGCCATGGTCGTGGTCCACCCGGTGGCGGGGCTTGTTTTCGGGGTCGATCGCGAGTGGCAGGTCCACCTTGCCCTCTTCACCCTCGACTTCACCCCAGACGACGGCGACATAGGATTTGCGGGTCTGGCGGTTCTCGAACTGGGCGGCGACGGCCGCGTGCGCCTTGCGGTTCAGGGACATCAACACGATGCCTGATGTATCCTTGTCCAGCCGGTTGATCATCAGTGCTTTTGGAAACTGTTTCTGCACGCGCGTCAAAAGACTGTCGGAGAGCGCGGGATCGCGTCCCGGCACCGAAAGAAGTCCGCTCGGCTTGTCCAGCACCAGTAGATCGTCATCCCGGTGCACGATGGTGAGCCACGGTTCGAGCGGCGGATTATAGACGGGGTTGGACAGCACAAGTGACATTGCGCTTCCTTAGCACAAATCGGGAATGGGGCCAGATGCCTGCCCCGCAATATGATTAGTCCGGAATATGAAGATTGACGCGACCACTGGTCAGATCGCTGATGAGCCGTGTCAGACGCTCGGCTTCCTCTACGGGAACCGAAAGCTGCATATCCGCGCCGGTGCCGGTGAAGTCCTCCTTTTCCACTCGCAGGTTTTGCGTGGCGGCGAGGCGCGATTTTACCAGGGCCAGATCGGAGAAGGGGCAGCTCAAGGTCGCGCTGACATAGGCGATGACCGGTGACGTCTCGCCAAGCCGAAGGCAGGCCGCCGCCGTGCCGCCATAGGCGCGCATGAGGCCGCCGCTGCCGAGCAGAATGCCGCCGAACCAGCGGATGACGAGGACCGCGACATTGTCCAGCGCCTGACCGTCGATAGCCTGAAGGATTGGCTTTCCCGCCGTGCCGGAGGGCTCGCCGTCGTCACTGAAACGATAGGTCTGGCCGGTTCGCCATGCCCAGCAATTGTGGTTTGCGTCGAAGTCAGAATGCGCCGCAAGGAAGCTTTTCGCATCCTCCTCGCCAGTGACAGGTGCTGCAAAGGCAATGAAGCGGCTTTTCTTGATATCCTGCGAAAAGGTGACGGGTCGGTCGAGCGTGAACATGCGCGTTTCAATATCGCATATATTCGCGCGCGGAAATCGGTATAAGGCCACAATGGCGAAGATGCGATGGAGCGGGTTTTGAAGAAGGCAAGGCAGGTCGCGATTGTCGGCGGCGGGCCAGCGGGCCTGATGGCGGCCGAAGTGCTGTCTGCGGCTGGCCATGCCGTAACGGTGTTCGAGGCCATGCCGACCGTCGCGCGCAAATTGCTGATGGCCGGAAAATCCGGTCTCAACATCACCCATGCCGAAGACTACGACATTTTCCTCCACCGTTTTGGCGACGCGGAGCAAAAGCTGCGCGCCGCCCTCGATGATTTCACGCCCGGCGCGCTGCGTCACTGGGCGCAAGGTCTGGGGCAGGAGACCTTCGTCGGCACGTCGGGCCGGGTGTTTCCGACCGCCATGAAGGCCTCGCCGCTGTTGCGGGCATGGCTTGCCCGGCTGGAGGCGCACGGCGTGATCATCAAGACGCGGCATCGCTGGATGGGTTTTTCCGCAGACGGGCTGGTTTTCGCGACACCGGAGGGCGATGTCTTCATGAAGGCCGACGCCGTTCTTCTGGCGCTCGGCGGCGCAAGCTGGCCGCGTCTGGGTTCGGATGCGGCATGGGTGCCTGCACTCGCGGCTGAAGGCGTGGAGCTTAATCCTTTCCGCCCCGCCAATTGTGGCTTTGATGTCGATTGGAGCGATGTCTTCCGGCAGCGTTTTGCCGGTGAGGCGTTGAAATCCGTCACCACCATTTCCCCGGCCGGGGCGTTTCAGGGCGAGTTCGTGGTGACGCAGCACGGCATTGAGGGCAGCGTCATCTATGCCCATTCCGCCGCACTTCGCGACCAGCTGGAACACACGGGAAAGGCGACACTCGCTGTCGATCTGGCGCCGGGACGTACCGTGGAGCGCCTTGGCCGGGATCTGGCAAAGCTTGGCCGCAAGGAGAGTTTTGCAAACCGGTTGCGGAAGGCCGTGGGCCTCTCCGCCGTCAAGGTCGGACTTCTGCGGGAAATCTTTCACGATATCTCGGCGATGCCGGATGATCTGGTCGCCGCAAGAATCAAACATGCGGAGATACCGCTTGCACGGACGAGACCGATTGCCGAGGCGATTTCATCGGCTGGGGGCGTTGACTGGCAAGGTATCGATGAGAACTACATGCTGAAAAAACTCCCCGGCATTTTTGCTGCCGGGGAAATGCTGGACTGGGAGGCGCCGACCGGCGGTTATCTGCTGACCGCCTGTTTTGCCACTGGCAAGGCCGCCGCCAAGGGCATGACCAAATGGCTCGACGGCTTGGCCTAACCGGCCTCGGCCAGTTTTTTTTCCGCGCTTGGCGTGGTCCTGACGAGGCAGCGCATGATGGCATCCGTGGTGACGGAGCCGAGTGACTTGCCGTTTTCGCCGATGATGACGGCACTGCCGACATCCTCCCTGACGAGCGCGCGCAAGCCTTCCTCGACGGTCATGTCCGCATCGAGCTGAAGACGCGACTGGCCGGTAAACTCCGGCTGGACGATGGCGCCGAGACGAATGACCCGGCCACGATTGACCTCTTCCACGAAGGCTTCGATATAGCTGTCTGCCGGACTCATGACAATTTCGGCGGCCGTACCCTGCTGGATGATCTCGCCGTCGCGCAGAATGGCGATCTTGTCTCCCAGCCGAAGGGCCTCATCCAGATCGTGGGTGATGAAGACGACGGTCTTCTTCAGCTCTTTCTGCAATTCCAGCAGGACTGTCTGCATGTCGACGCGGATGAGTGGATCAAGTGCCGAATAGGCCTCGTCCATCAGCAGGATTTCGGCGTTGTTGGTCAGCGCGCGGGCGAGACCCACGCGCTGCTGCATGCCGCCTGAAAGCTGGTTCGGATAATGGCTCGAAAAGCCTTCCAGCCCCACCCGCTTGATCCAGACGTCGGCTTTTTCTTCCCGCTCGCCCTTGTCGACGCCCTGCACCTCAAGGCCATAGACGACGTTTTGCAGCACGTTGCGGTGCGGCAGCAGGCCGAATTTCTGGAATACCATCGCCGTCTTGTGGCGGCGGAATTCCAGAAGTTCCGCTTCGTTGAGGCGACAGACATCCGTTCCGCCATAAAGGATTTCTCCCGCTGTGGGGTCGATCAGGCGGTTGACGTGGCGGATCAGCGTCGATTTTCCCGAGCCGGAAAGGCCCATGATCACGGTGATCTGCCCGCCCGGCATGGTGATGTTGATGTCGCTGAGGCCGAGCACATGGCCGTGCTTGGCGTTCAGTTCCGCCTTGGACATGCCGCCCTTCACGGCGTCGATGTAGTTCTCCGCCTTGGAGCCGAAAATCTTGTAAAGGCTGCGGATTTCGATCGATTGACTAGCCATGCGCCACTTCCCGGTGTTTTTGCAGGCGAAGGCCGTAGGCCTGGCTGATGCGGTCGAAGATGATGGCGATGCCGACGATTGCCAGGCCGTTGAACACACCGAGCGTGAAATACTGGTTGGCGATGGCCTTCAGAACTGGCTGGCCAAGGCCCTGAACACCTATCATGGAGGCGATGACGACCATGGCGAGCGCCATCATGATTGTCTGGTTGATGCCCGCCATGATGGTGGGGAGTGCAAGCGGCAGCTGCACCTTGAAAAGCTTCTGGCGCTTCGAGGAACCGTAAGCGTCTGCCGCTTCCAGCACGTCCCGGTCAACCATGCGGATGCCGAGATTGGTAAGCCGGATCATCGGCGGAATGGCGTAGATCACCACGGCGATGACGCCCGGGACACGGCCGATGCCGAGCAGCATGACGACGGGAATGAGATAGACGAAACTCGGCATCGTCTGCATGACGTCGAGAACGGGGTTCACGATACTCTGCAGGCGGTTGGACCGCGCCATGGCGATGCCAATCGGCAAACCGATCACGATCGAGAGCACGGCGCAGACGAAGATCATCGAGATCGTCTTCATCGTGTCTTCCCACATGCCGAACCAGCCGATGGCAAAGAGAATACCGCAACATAGTCCAACAATGGTGGCGCTGCGGCTGGCAAACCAGGCGAGTACGCCGACAATAAGAATAACGACCGGCCAGGGGGTGCCGATCAAAAGCCTTTCCGCCCAGATGAGGAAGCTTTGGAGCGGTGTGAACAGCCCCTCTATCGTGCCGCCATAGGCTCTGGTGAAACCCCGAAACCCCTCGTCGATCACTTTCTTCAGCGCACGCAGGGCATCGTCATTCATGGTCGGAAATTTGAAAAGCCAATCCATATCCTGTTCTCCACGACGAACCGGGGCCGGCGGGCAATATCCGCCGCGCTCCGGAACTTAAAAACGGCCGGGCGCCGCCATTGGCGGGCCAAGCTGTCGACCACATATGTCGTGCCACCCTTTTAGAGGGCAGCCTTGACCTTTTGCGCGACGTCGGGGGAAACCCAGCCCGTCCACAGAGCCTCGTTTTCCTTCAGGAAGTGTTTCGCGCCATCTTCGCCGGTTGCCTGATTGTCGGTCATCCAGGCGATCAGCTTGTTGACGGTGTCGTTGGTCCAGGCGCGTTTGTTCAGATAGTCCATGGCCGGGCCGGCGCGGTCGGCAAAGGTCTTGCTGACCAGCGTCTGCACGTCGTCAACCTGCCATGCATTGGGCTTCGGGTCCGCGCAATCGGCAACCGAGGTGCAGCGCTTCCATTCGGCAGAGTCATATTCCGTGCCGAAGCCGAGCTTCACCATCTCATATTTGCCGAGCAGCGAGGTCGGAGCCCAGTAATAGCCTACCCACGGCTGTTTCGCTTCGTAAGCCTTGGCGACCGAGCCGTCGAGACCTGCGGCGGAACCGGTGTCCACCAGGGTGAAGCCGGCCTTTTCACCACCAAAAGCCTTGAAAAGCTGGGCGGTGACGACGGTGCCGCCCCAGCCCTGCGGGCCGTTGAAGACGGCGCCCTTTGCCTTGTCTTCAGGCGAGGGGAAGAGCTCGGGATGCTTGAAGAGATCAGGAATGGTCTTGAGATCGGGGTTTGCATCGGCGACATATTTCGGGATCCACCATCCCTGCACAGCGCCGTCCGACAGGATCTTGGCGGCCGCCACGACCTTGCCGCCCTCAAGTCCCTGTTTGACGATTTCCGGCTGCAGGCTGACCCAGGCCTCCGGCGCGATATCAGGCTGGCCCTTTTCGGCCATGGAGGTCAATGTCGGTACGGTGTCGCCTGTGACGATTTCAGCGCTGCAACCGTAACCCTTTTCCAGAATGATCTTGTCGAGATTGGCGGCGACTTCAGCGGATTGCCAGTTCATGCTGGCGATCGTGACGTTTCCACAGTCCGCAGCAAAGGCTGCACCGCCTGTAAGGGCGAAGCCGGCGGAAAGAATTGTGGCACCCAAAAGTATTTTCATTTTTGTTCCCTCTGGTCGCGGTGTGCGAAGACCCGGGCGCTGACGGCACCGCGACCGCCAGCACCCGCATTGAGCGTTAATAATTACTTTGTTGCCGTTCCGTTTGCGGCAGTTTTTGGCGTATTGAGGATGGCAATCGTCAATCAATCATCACGCTTGTGGGGTGCTTCTGCGAAATTTGCGGCGTGCGAATTCCCCAGTCTTGCCGGTCGCGCTTCTGAAAAGCCGTGAACAACAAGCAGAAGTTTCTGTTTTCTTGGACATTTATTCCGTTCTGTACTACGGAAAATTTCGTCTCTTTTTTGTGGTGATATTGAATGACCAATCTTCGTGCTGCCCCGGTATGGCCGATCGGCGGCGGTGAAACGGGTGAGCTTGTGCGTGGCTTCGACTGGTCGAAGACATCGCTCGGTCCGATTAGCGACTGGCCGCAGAATTTGAGGCAGAAGGCCAATTCCGTCGTCAACTCTCCCATTCCGCAGGTGCTGATGTGGGGTGCGGATCATGTGATGATCTACAATGACGGCTATGCGGAAATTGCCGGCAATTATCACCCGCGGGCGCTGGGCGGAACGGTGCCAGGTATCTGGCCCGAGATCTGGGACTGGAACAGCCGCATTCTGGAGGCTGGCTTTCGTGGCGAGGTCATGGCTTATCGCGACCAGCCGATGACGCTGATGCGGCACGGTCAGCCGGAAGAGGTGATCTTCGATCTGTTCTATACGCCGATCTACAATGATGGCGGCGCGGTGGACGGCGTCCTGTGCACGGTGCTTGAAAACACCGAAAAGGTGAAGGCCGTGGAGGCGCTGGAGCAGAGCCGCAAGGAGCTGAGCCGGCTTACCAATGCCCTGCCGATCCTGGTGGGATATGTCGATCGCGACTATGTCTATAAATTCGCCAATGACGGTTATCTGGAGTGGTTCGGCCGCAGCGCCGAGGAGGTGATCGGCCGCAGCGTTCCGGAAATTGTTGGAGACGCGTTCTTCAGTTCGCGCAGGGCCTATCTCGATCGTGCGCTCGGCGGCGAAAAGATCGTTTCGGATACGGTGATCAGCAGACCGGATGGCAGCAAGCGAGCCGCCGAAATCCGTTATGTTCCCCGCTATATCGCCGATGGCTCGGTTGACGGCATTTATGTGCTGATCATCGATATCGAGGACCGGAAACGTTCCGAGCACGAAATCGTGCTTAGCAATAACCGTTTCCGCGCCGCTGTTGATGCGGTCCACGGCGTGCTTTGGACCAATACCGCCGACGGCATGATGCTGGGTGAGCAGCCTGCGTGGGGTGCACTTACCGGGCAGAGCTTCGACGAGTATCAGGGGTTCGGCTGGGTCGAAGCGGTTCATCCCGAAGACAGGGACCATTCGCTGGAAAGCTGGACAAAAGCCGTTTCCGCGCGGGCGACCTATATTTGGGAGCATCGCGTTCGCCGCCATGACGGCGTCTACCGCACATTTGCGATCCGTGGCGTTCCGATTTTCGACAATTCCGGTGATATTGCGGAATGGGTGGGTGTCCACACGGATATCACCGAACAGCGGCTGGCCGAGAACACGCTTAAAGAACATGCCAGCAATCTGGAACGCGAGATTCGCCACCGCATAAGAGCGGAAGAGCAGCTTCGCCAATTGAATGAAGGGCTGGAAGCGCGGGTCGAGACGGAAATCGCCGAGCGCCGCCAGACCGAAAGAGCGTTGCAGCAGGCGCAGAAAATGGAATCCATCGGCCAGTTGACCGGTGGCGTCGCGCATGATTTCAACAATCTTCTTCAGGTAATCGCGGGCAATCTGCAATTGCTGTCAAAGGACGTGATTGGCAACGAGCGTGCCGAACGGCGGCTGGAAAATGCGCTGGCCGGCGTTCATCGCGGTGCCAAGCTTGCAAGCCAGCTTCTGGCCTTTGGCCGCCGTCAGGCGCTGGAACCGCGCGTTATCAACATCTCCCGGTTCGTTACCGGCATGGACGATCTCCTGCGCCGTTCGCTTGGTGAGGCGATCGAGGTTGAGGTCATCACCTCCGGCGGCCTGTGGAATACCTATGCCGACCCAAACCAGGTGGAAAACGCTCTCCTTAATCTGGCGATCAATGCGCGTGATGCCATGGAAGGGCACGGCAAGCTGACAATCGAGGTCGGCAATGCGGTTCTCGATCGCGATTACGCGCGCAAGCATTCGGAAGTTTCGCCGGGGCAATATGTCATGCTGGCTGTTACCGATACCGGATCGGGCATGTCGCCGGACATTCTGGAAAAGGTGTTCGAGCCGTTCTTTTCGACGAAACCGGAAGGCAAGGGCACCGGTCTCGGCCTTTCGATGGTTTACGGTTTTGCAAAACAGTCCAGTGGCCATGTCAACATCTATAGCGAGGTGGGGCAGGGCACGACGGTGAAGATGTATCTACCGCGATCCGCCGCCGACGAGGACAGGGAAGTGGTGATACCGACCGGCCCCGTCGAGGGTGGCACGGAAACGATCCTTGTGGTGGAGGATGACGAGGAGGTGCGCAGCACCGTCGTCGAGACACTGAGCGATCTCGGTTACCGCGTGCTCACTGCCCGCGATGCGCAGGCTGGTTTGACGGTGGTCGAGAGCGGTATTCCGATTGACGTCATCTTCACCGATGTGGTGATGCCGGGACCTTTGAAAAGCCGGGAAATGGCGCGCCGTGCGCAGGAAAGGTTGCCTAATCTCGCCGTTCTCTTCACATCCGGTTATACGGAAAACTCCATCGTGCATGGCGGCAAGCTGGATTCCGGGGTGGAACTGCTCTCCAAGCCTTACACGCGCGAAGCGCTGGCGCGGCGCATCCGCCATGTCATCGCCAATCGCAAGCAGGTTTCTCTCGCCAAGACGAGGCCGGTATCATCACCGCGTCATTCCAAAACCCCCGAACCCGCGCAGGTCGTCGGAGACGAGACCAGATCGGTTTGCGTGCTTCTGGTTGAGGATGACGAGTTGATCCGGATGAATTCGACCGAGATGCTGGCCGATAACGGCTTTGCCGTCGTCGAGGCCGGAAATGCTGTGCAGGCGCTAAAGGCGATCGAGACGGAAGAGATCGATGTTCTCGTTACCGACATAGGCCTGCCGGACATGAAGGGCGGCGAGCTGGCGGTTGAGGCATTGCGCCGGAAACCGGGACTAGCCATCGTGTTTGCCACGGGAGACAACCAACTGCCGAACGGGGCGCCGGAAACGGCAGTGCTTTTGACCAAGCCCTATGACGAACAGCAGATCGTCTCAGCTGTCGAACTGGCCCATACGGCAAACAGGATAGCGGGCGAATAAACCGCCCGCCATCGTGTCTCAATAACCGCGCGTCATATCGACCGTTTCCGGCAGCGTACCTGTTTCACGCCATGTCTTGACATTGCCTGCCACTATTTTCGCTGAACTTTCACGGCTTGTCGGCGCGGAAATATGTGGCAGGACGGTCACTTTCGGGTGCTGCCAGAATGCGGAGGCGGGAGGTAGCGGCTCCTGTTCGAAGACATCGAGAACCGCATGCGAAAGCTGGCCGGAATCAAGCGCCGCGATCAGGTCATCGGCGACGACGACGGCTCCGCGGGCGAAATTGATGAGTGCGGCTCCCTTTTTCATGGCGCCGAGACGGTCGGCATTCAGAAGGCCGCGCGTCGCATCGGTCAGCGGCACCAGACAGACGAGAATGTCGCTTTTTTCCAGCAAGTCCTCCAGCCCGTCATCGCCCGTCAGCGTTGCCACTCCCTCGATTGCCTTGGCCGAGCGGCTCCAGCCGGAAACGTTGAAGCCTGCATGAAGCAGGCGTTGCGCCGCAGCCGTTCCGAGCGCGCCGAGGCCGAGGAGGCCGATGGTCATCTCGCCCGGATGCCGATAATCGAGTTCCTGCCAGAGGGCTTTTTGCTGGTTTTCGCGATAGGCCGGCATGTCGCGTTGCAGGTAATAGGTCCATGCCAGCACGGCTTCCGCCATCACGCGTGAAAGCTCCGGGTCTTTCAGCCTGACGATCGGCGGCGCCTTGTCTCCCAGTTCCAGAACGAGCCGTTCGACACCTGCCCACAGGCTGTGAATCCACGAAAGACCCGGCAAGGCTGCAATATCGGCTGGATCGGGATTGGCGACGATGGCGAAGTCCACCGCGCGTTTCTGCTCCCCGCTCAATTCGGAAAAGGAGAGGATTTCCTCTTCCGGCATGGCGTCGCGAAGCGCTTGCTTCCAGATGGCCTCCGCTTGCGCATTCATCCGCGAAACAAGGGCGATGGGTGATGGCATGAAACTGGTCCTGCTTGCTGGCGATTGGTTGGTCGCCATCAATGCGTAATTTTGCGGGCAACGCCATAGGCTGGATGGCAAAATTTGAGTTGCGAAAAACAGCGGCCCGGTTTGCACCGGGCCGCTACACCATTCAGGCGTTTTCCTTCACCGGCGGTTTGGCGTCGCCGTAATAGGCCGCGAATGTCTCGTGATAGTGCTCAGAGCCACCGGGGCCTGCATAACGCTGCAATTCCGTCATATCGGTCTTGTTGAGCACGATACCCAACGTCTTGTTGGCAATCTGCGGTTCGTTGGCCATCAGGTTCTGCACCATCTGGATCGGCGTCTTGCCCCATTCCGTCACGAAGACGAAACCATCGACCTGCGGTGCGAAGGCTTTTGCGTCGATGACGGGAACGACGGGTGCAAGGTCGACAATGATGTAGTCGCAGGCCTCACGCGCCGATTCGATGAATTTGCGCATGCCGGAGGAGGCAAGAAGCTCGCTTGAATGGGCAAACTGGTTGCTGGTGGAAACCGGCAGGATGCCCATTTTCGTGCGGGTATCGACCTTCACTGCCTGCGTCCACGGTATCTCGTCAAGCACGACCTCCACCAGACCGGCGGATTGCCGCGTTGTCAGCATGCGGCTGAGGCCGGGGTTGCGGATGTCGGCATCCACTACAAGCGTGCGCTTGCCGGTGGAGGCAATCAGACCGGCGAGATTGAGCGCCACGACCGATTTACCCTCGTTCGGCAGGCACGAGATGACGCCGATTACCCGGCACTGGCGTTCCTGGATAACGACATCAGCCGTCAGCTTCACGTTGCGCAGCGTCTCGGCAAAGCTTGAGCGCGGGCTGTCGACGGCAAGGCGTAGCATTTTCTGGAACGAGACCTGACCGTTTTCGTCGATGGTCGTGCTCTCGCTGCCGGGGGTGGCGGCAGGGGTACCCGACTTTGCGGTTTCTGCACCCCGTTCCCCGATAAAGGGCAGGTAGCCCAGAAAACGCATGCGCAGATTGTCGCGCACATCGTTGCCGGTGTGGAAAAAGCGATCCCGGAACTCAAGAAGCGCTGCAATGCCGCCGCCCAGCATAAGGCCGAGAATGACGGAAAGCGCCATGGTCATGGTCTTTTTCGGGCTGGACGGAGCTGTCGGCAGACCCGCTTCGGAGATGATGCGGGCCTTGGCGATCGGCAGCGACTGCTTCTGGGATGCTTCTTCGAAGCGGCCGAGGTAGGACTGGTAGAGTGTGCGCAGAGCGGTTGCCCGCTGCTCCAGCTCACGCAATTGCACCATGGTGATATTGGCCTGCGAATTGCGGCCCGCCACGCGGTCGATATTGTCGCGAAGCGATTGCACACGGGAGTTGGAGACGTCGTATTCGTTCTTCAGGCTGCCCGTAACCTGCTGCAGTTCCTGGAAGATCTGCCTTGCAATCTCTTTCTTCTCACTCTCCAGCGCTACCGCCTGAGGGTGGTCGGCGCCGAATTGCTGGACGACGCCCTGCAATCGGTCAGAGATCGTGATGTAGCGTTTGCGAAGGTCCTGAATGACCGAGTTGTCGGCATCCCGTGCGGAAACGACTGCATTGTCAACGGCTGCATCCGGTCCCCGGTCGATGATGGATTTGTATTGGCCATAACGTGCAGCAGCCGTCGCGACATCCGCCTGCGCGGCAATCAGCTGGCCGTTGAGATCGGCCAACTGGCCTTCCGACATCAGCTCGCCACGCGAAGAAACGATATTATTGTCCGTCTTGAATTTTTCGACGGCAAGCTGGGCGGCCTGCGCACGCTGGTTCAGGTCGCTCATGCGCTCCTGAAGCCACACGGAAGCGCGCTCGCTGGCGTCGAAATTGGCGTTCAGCTGTTCGGTCAGATAGGCCTGCGCATAGGTCTTGGCGATGAGCGCGGCAAGCTGCCGATCTGTCGAACGGGTGGAAATGGCGATGACCGAACTGCGGCCGACACGCTCTACGATCAGCGATTGTTGCAGCACGGCGGCTGCCTTTTCGCGGCGTCCGGCGCGGATTGCCGCTTCGGAGGCCGGCGGATCTCCGGGCAGGATGAGATCGACGATACCGCGCACGGAGGATTTCACGAGATCGACCGGCGACAGCGACGGATTGACGATGGTGTCGTTCTCGTCGAGCTTGGCCTTGTCGACCACGGTCAGCGCCATTTCCTTGGATTTCAGAATTTCCACGGCACTGGCGATACGGTTGTCGACGATCTGGGCGGCAGGTACCGGCGATTCCTCTTCCGCGTAACGGGAAAGGCTTTCATCCAGAAGCACCTGAGTCATCGCGGTGTAAACGGGGGTTGCAAGCACCAGATAAAGGCCGGCCAGAACCACAGCGGCGATGACCGAGGCGGCAATGACATTGGCGCGGCGCACCACGGCTGCCCAGAGGCGATCGAGGTCAATAAATGTGTCGGCATCCTTGCCGGGATCCGGAAAACCGATGCTGGATTTAAAGGTCTTGTGGTGCATGGACCTACCTTGTGAATTAAAAATGGTACGCGGGAAGCCGAGCAACGCTCGGCTTCCCGCCCCCCGTTATTGATGTGCCGACCGCCTCCCCGGCAGCACGATTAAAGTCAGGCCGCCTGAACGCGGCTTTCATGGTTTGCAACGAGTTCCTTGACGGAAGCGAGAACCTGCGCCTCCATGTCGGCACGCATCAGCGAGAAAGCGACATTGGCGGCGATGAAGCCCTGCTTGCTGCCGCAGTCGAATGTGCGACCGCTGTACTTCTGCGCATGGAAGGCCTGCTTTTCAGCGAGCCGCTTCATGCCGTCAGTCAACTGGATTTCGTTGCCCGCGCCACGCTCCTGTTTGGCGAGAATGTCGAAGATTTCCGGCTGCAGAATATAACGGCCGTTCAGGTAATAATTCGAAGGCGCCCTGGATGGTTCCGGCTTCTCGACCATTTCGGTCACCGCAAAGCCGTGATTGACCTTCTGGCCGACACCAACGACGCCGTAGGATGACACTTCTTCCGGCAGGCATTCCTCAACACCGAGGATATTGCCGCCGACTTCGTCGTAGAGTTCCATCAACCCGGCAATGCAGCCGCGTGCGCCATAGGAAACCATATCAGGCAAAAGCAGCGCAAAAGGCTCCTTGCCCACCAGTTCGCGCGCGCACCAAACCGCGTGGCCGAGGCCGAGCGGCACCTGCTGGCGGGTGTAGCTGACTGTGCCCGCGACTGGCAGCATCTTTTCAAGCTGCAGCACCTGCACCGTCTTGCCGGAGCGGGTGAGCGTGTTGATAAGCTCGGGCGCGCTGTCGAAATAGTCTTCGATGGCGGTCTTGTTACGGCTGGTTACGAAAATAATGTGCTCGATGCCGGCCTGCATGGCCTCATCAACGGCATATTGCACGACCGGCCGGTCGACGATCGTGAGCATTTCCTTCGGCATCGCCTTGGTGGCGGGCAAAAACCGCGTGCCGTTGCCGGCTACGGGAATGACGGCTTTTCTGACAGTTTTGTTCAGGTCCATCGCGTTCTCCTTCATCAACGTTTGATCTGTCCCCAGTCCGCTTGCAGATTTTTCGCGCACAGATTTGTCCGTTCACAAATTTTACGAAATCTGCCTTTTCACCCCAGTATTTGCCGCGGGCGCAAACATCGCGTTCCGCAACCTCTTCAGCCGCACGGCAATGGGCATTCTCAAATGCCCCAGCACGGCGGGATCTCTGATCGTTGTCTTCAGCGCGCCGATAATCGAGCGCCGCTTGATGTCTTCCACCAATGTCAGGAAGTTACGGGCCAGTTGCAGGCTACGGCTTCTGGCCTGCTGCGCATCCATGGCGGCGGGCAACAGCGCGTAGTGGCTCAGAAACTCCTGGTCCGCCCGCATAATTCCTTCGACGTGGTGGATTTCAAGGACGCGCGAGATCGAACCCTCGCGAATATTATAGATGTAGCCCGGTTTCGGCTCGATGACGCAAAGGCCGCCGGCGGCAAGCGCCGAGGCAAGCAGGATGTAATCCTCGCCGATGCGGATGTCCTCGCGAAAACGCAATCCTTCACTATTTAGGAAATCGCGCCGGAACATCGGCTTCATGTAGCCAAAGTTGAAGGTGGAGCGGAAAAGGATGTTGGAGGAAATGAAGTCCTCAAGGGTAAGGACGGGTCTTTCCTCCAGAAACTCGTCTGCGAACATCGTTTCCATCGGCCTGCCGTCCGTATAGGCGACGTCGAGATTGTCGACAGCGATCACCGCATTCGCCGCATCTGCCCGGCACATCATGCAGGCGGAACGGTCAGGGCGGATGACGTCGTCCGAATCGAGAACGGCGATAAAGCGTCCGGTTGCTGCGTCGATACCGGCATTGCGCGCGCCTCCCGGTCCGAGGTTCTGTTCAAGGGCAAGCAGCCGGACACGCGGATCGTTGGCCGCAATGGCCTCGACGAGCGAGATCGTCTCGTCGGCGGAGCGGTCGTCCACGACGATCACCTCCAGCGTCACGCCCTGCTGGTCAAGCGCACTTTGAATGGCGGCTTCGATCGTCTCTGCGGCATTATAGGCGGCAATGACGAAGCTGATATCGGGCTGAGGGTTAAGGTTCTCCATCAGGTTGCCTCCACCGCGCCGTATTGGCGGATTTCGCGCACTCCGAAGGCGCCGCTTACCGAGCCGAGATGCAAGGCGCCGCGCAGGGCATAGCGGTTGCGGCGCACGGCGTTGAAACCGTTCAGCGCGGCAAAGACGGCGCAATAGAGAACTTTCGATCCTGCCTTCAGCACCTGCATCACGCGTCTTGCGCCGGGTTTCTTTTCGGCAAGCACACGGCCATGGGTCTGGCCGGAGCGGAAGCGACGTTTGGCAAGCCACATGAAACGGGCGCGGTTTTCCGGCACCGGCTCGGAGAGCACGGCCTTTTGCGCAAAGACGATGCGACCGCCCGAAGAATGGAGATGCGAGAAGAAATGCGTGTCCTCACCGCCGCTCTGGCCGAGCGCCAGCGCAAAACGCCGGTCCTTCACCGATGGGGCTTCCATCTTGAGAAGCGTGTTGCAGGTGTAGCCGGTGATGATCTCGCCATTCACCCAGACTGGCACGGTCGAGTGAAAATCGCCACGTTTCATCCAGCCCGGCGCATTTTCACGGTAAACCGCCGTCACTGGGCCAAGAACGACATCCGCACCGGTTTCGCCTGCCTTCTCCAGAAGTGCGGCAAGCCAGTGCGGCGGGGCGGTCTCATCATCGTCGATAAAGGCCAGATAGTCCGCCCGGCATTCAGAGAGGCAGGCGTTGCGGGCAATCGAGATATTCGATTTCGGGCAATGGACATAGGCGATCTCGAAAGGCGAAGTTTCACGCAGCCGATCCACACTTGCCTTGGCACTCGGTTCCTCATCATTGTCGGCAACGATCAGGCGAACTGTCACGCCTTCGGGCACTTCCAGTTCGAAGAGTGACAGAAGTGTGGCGACCAGCGCCGGACGTCTGTAGGTACAGATGCCGATATCGACGGTCTTTGAATTGTGTGGTTCGGTGACGATGAGGTCGGTCATGAGACAGCCTTTTTTCCCCGGAATTTCAGGAGTTCCAGCCAGAAGCCGGTGGACCACGCCAGATGCATCACCATTGCGGAAAAGGCGGCGAGCGGGCCGTATGGGTTTTTCTGACCTATTGCCATCCACAAGCCATAACCCACACATGCGGCGATCCAGAGGCCGAGCGGAATAAGTGCTGCCCAATGCACAAGCGACAGCAGGGCAAGCACGAAGACCGGCAGGACAGCCAGCGGAATCATCTGGCGGATCTTCGGGATCGAGCGATGTTTCAGCAGGTTCTTTGCCCGGCCACGGCCATAGGCGAGATATTGCCTGAACAGCGGCATGACGCTGGCGCGCGGATAATAGGTCATGCGGGTCTTGTCGGTCATCCAGATACGGAAACCGGATTTGCGCAGCCGGAAATCCAGTTCGGCATCCTCGTTGTGGCTGAAGCTTTCATCGTAACCACCGACCGCGTCGAAGGCGGCGATCCGCATCAGCGCGTGGTGGCCATGGTCGATCCAGTGTCCCTTGGCGCCTTCGCGGTGCTTGGAGCCGCCATTGCCGAGTTTGGAATTTTGCGCAATCGCCGTCGCCTTCTGGAACAGGCCGTGCCCGACCGTATCCATGGCGACCACGACGGAATCCGCGCCGGTGCGATCCGCGTCCTCAATCAGCCGCTGGCAATAATCATCCGGATAATCGCCATGGGCGTCGATGCGGATGAGGTAGTCGAAATCCTCGCCGAAAGTGGATACGGCCAGGTTTATGCCGGCGCTCTGGATGCGCTTGGGATTGGGAAGGAGCGTAACGCGGTCATTCGTTACGGCGAAGGCGGAAACGATGTCGCGCGTGCCGTCCGTACTGCCGCCATCGGCAACAACGATGCGGAAAATACGTCCATCCATCGCGCCGGTGAATTTTCGCAGCAACGCCTCGATCGTCTTTGCCTCGTTGAGGCAGGGAATGACGATCAGAGTTTTGATGCCGGAATGACCAAGACCTTCCATGATTTGCCCCCTACGCACTACACGGGTGAAAACGCAGCTTCACGGGCATGGCCGGAAGCGGATTTTGTAAGAGAGGACAATTGCTGGACCAGCTGACGGCAATCGTCGCGGTCGGTCAGCCATTGTTTCTTGTCGAGTGCCGAGAGGGCGTCGAAGGCGTCCGTATACGTTTGTGGAGTCATAGTGTTGAAAAGAGCGGCCAGATCATCTGCACCGGCATTTTGCAGAACAAAACCGATATTGCGCTTTTCGATGAAACGAGCCGTTTCCGTGCCTGCAAGTGCAATCGGCAGGGTGCCGTAAAGGCATCCCTCATAGAGCCGATTGGGCAGCAGCCAGCTTGAATTCTGGCCTTCCTCGAAGAAGTCGATCGCCCAGGTGAACTGCACTTCATTATAGATGGTGGCCAGATCTTCAGGGTTTTTGTAGGCCCCGTGGAAATGGACATGCGGCGCGGCAGCCACGAAACCATCGAAATCCGCAAATTCCGAATAGGCCGGCCGGCCGCGCAGGACGATTTCGACCTTGCCATCCATGCGCTTTGCAAAATCGGCGAGGATTTCGAGCGATTTGCGGCAGCGAAGCGCGCCGAACCAGCCGATTTTCCAGGGCTCGCCGGGGGCAGGTGGGCGCGGTTGTGGGTTGGCTGCTACAGCGGCATCAAGCGCCAGCACCCTGTTTTCCTGCAACAGCACGGGAAGGTTCAGGCCGGAAACGGGTTTGAAATAATGCTCGACGAAAGCCGGAGAACTCGTCACCAGCAGCTTGGCATCCCGGGCGAAATAGCGCTGGGCCGCATTGAGAAGCTGCCCCGGCTTGCCCTCATTGAGAAGCAGGCGGTGAATGTCGAGACATTCGTAAACCAGTGCCGGCTGGCGGTCGTAAAGCGACATGGCCCGTTTTGCGAGAGCCAGCATTTCCAGGTTTCTGGCAAGAATGACGTCGGGCGTGGGGGTGCCGCGTAATGTTTTGCCGAGCGAGAGGCTGGCCTTGGCGACGGCTGCCATGCGCTGAAGAAACTGCCCATCGGCGGTTTCTCCGAGAATGACCGGCACCACGCCCTCGATCTCTGCAAGCCGGTTCTGTCCGCGCCGGAAGCCCGCCAGCGTGACCCGCGCGCCGCCCGCAAGCAAGGTCAACACCCGCCGGCGAATGGCGGGGTCCGACAGATCATGCGCGAGATAAAGAACATGGATCATGCATGGGTTCCGGTTGGTTTCATGCGTCAAGGACGCCGAGGCTCAGGTTTAAAAAGTCAATCAGTTAAGGGCGCAGGCGATGGATTCGGGAAACTGGCATTTGTCGCCGAGGGCCGTGAAGGCGAAGCGGTCAACAATCATCTGTGTTGCGCCGGAATAGGAAAAGGCACCCATCCAGTCCTTCAACGTGTCGGTTCCCCATAGGCTGAAGAAAATCTTCTGGGCGTTCTGCGGAATCTTGGTCTCATCCGTGACTTCGTGAACGAGCTTGCCGTTGACGTAGTAACGCAGGCGCTGAGGCTCCCACACGAAGGCGTAATCGTTGAAGCCAGCATCTGCTCCGCCTTCTACCGGCACCAGTTTCTCATTGCCGCCCTTGGCGGAAATATACTGGTTCAGCTGTACCTTGCCCGTATTCTTGCCCAAAACCTCGAAATCGATTTCATCATGGGGCTTTTTGTCGGTCGGGCCGATATAGGTGAAGAAGGCGGAGTTCAGCCCGGAGCCGGTAGCGGCTTTCATCCGTGCTTCATAGGTGCCGTAGCGATAACGCCCCTTGGTCTGGATTTCACCGCACGCGAAGTTGCGGTCGCCGGACTTTGCTTCCTCAAAACCAAGCGTCAGCTGGCCGTTTTCCACCGTGGCCAATTTCTTCGACCAGGTGCAGTTCTGATGCGCACCATTGTTCCAGCCGTCGGAGACGTACCAGAACGACCGGTCCATCTGATCGAAATTCTCGATGAACGATGCGCCGTTGCCTTCTTGTGCCTGGCTCGGTGTCGTGAAGGGTGTAGCCAGCAGGGCGGCGGCGAGAAGAATGCGTGTCTGAACGCGGGTGACAAATGTTGTCATTGGTTCACCTCTGTCGTTGCGAATAAAGTGTTTCGGATGTGGGCGGGCCGATCATGGAGGCCCGTTTTGCAGCGAATTCGGACGTTGTCTTGCGTTTGCCGTTCCGGCTTCCGGTCAGCACGGCATAGACGGCCGGCAGGTATTTGCGGGTTTGTGCATTGCTCACCACCAGAATGACAAAGGCGGACAGTGTGGCGATGACATAGAAGGCGGGGTAGAAATCGGGTCCGCCCTTGTTCCAGACCATCCACATGATGACGAGCAACGGATAGTGAGCGCAGAATATCCAGAAGCTGAGGCTTCCGGTTTCGGAAAGCCGCTTGCCGAGCCTGCTGCGGATCAAAAGCGCCGACGACGCCCAGAAACCGAGCGCGCCGAAAACAGCGAGCAAGTTGCGAGACATGTTCAGCCAGAATGTGAACTCCGGGCCGGTGAAATAAAGGCCTGTTGCCAGCATGGCCGCAGCGACAAAGGTCAGCGCCATGATCGGGAAGGCGTAGGGATCGAGTGCCTTGACATCGACGCGGTGCAGCGCAAGTGCGATGCCCAGTGAGAAGCTGAACAGGATCGATTTCTTCTGGACGATGAAGATCGTCAGATCAGGCATGGCGGTTATGAAGAGCAGGATAGCGAGCGTTGGCAGCGCAAAGCGGCGCATGAGAAATGCAAGCACCGGCGACAGCAGGATGCAGACGAACAGGTCGCGCAGGAAATAAAGCGGCACGTTTACCGGCAGTTCTTCGAGCGCCGTTCCATGGCTGATGATTTCACGCGGGCTGGCGTTCCAGAGGTCCGGGAAATAACCCACACCAACGTCAAACAGCTGGATAAGCAAAATTGCGGCAAACAACGCGCCATTCCACAGCAGGAAGGGCAGCAGCACCGTTTTCGACTTCGAACGGATCGTCGCCGGATAATCGAACCCGCTCATGCCGCGACGAAACAGCAGATAGCCGGATATCGCGCTGAGACAGGGCACACCGATGCGAAACAGGGCGTCGCCCAGAAAAACACGCAGCCAGTCGAAGAAGCCGTAAAGGCCAAGAAAAGGGCTGGTTTCGGCATCGTGCGGCACATGGACGAACACGATTCCAGAGATCAGCAATATACGCATCAAATTGATACGGGAGGATAGGTTCTGATCGACAGTCACATCAGTCACCCCTATTGGGCGGCGTCCACCCACGCCGCGTTGCAACCAGAGCGAACTTAAGCCCGCACTCGTAAGTCTGGTTTCGACTTTAGGGTAAAATGTGGCGACGCGGGAAAAACACAAGCTTAGATATTGCGGGTGATTGTCTGGCGTTCCGGCATTCCGTGCGACTTAAAAAAATTAAGCAACTGAAAATATTTAATTTTTCCTAGATTTAAGTCGTCGCTAAAAATCGCCAGAGGAAGCGTTATTATCATCGTACGCGATATTGCATCGCAAAAAAATGGTTTTGCCATGCCGTCACGGAACACATATCCGTGACGGGTGAGACCTGTTAACGGCCGAAATGAGGCGCTTTCAGTGACGAGCCGCTAACCTTGGGTTGCGTTTTCACGCATTCGCCGCGATTTGACCATCCCGAGGATTTTTCCAAGCAGGGCGCGTTCCGTCAGCAAAATCAGCACCGCATAGATGATACCGCCGACTGCGGCGCCAACGAGGACCTGAAGCGTTGCGTTGGGGATGCGTTCGGCAAGGACGTGAAGCAGGTAACGCACCGAAACGGCCATGACCAGCGCTGCAATCATCGGTCTGCTGCTGACATAGAGGCCGCTGAAAAAGGGTGTATCGCTTGCCTTGAACACGGCCCATGAGTAGGCAACCAGCGTCACCGCATTGACGATGCAGAGCCAAATCATCGCGTCGATCAGGCTG
The DNA here is from genome assembly GCF_007828365.1 of Rhizobium sp. SJZ105. Lineage (NCBI taxonomy): Bacteria > Pseudomonadati > Pseudomonadota > Alphaproteobacteria > Hyphomicrobiales > Rhizobiaceae > Rhizobium > Rhizobium sp. SJZ105. The sequence continues at coordinate 128,774 of NZ_VIUP01000006.1, read as the reverse complement.
CCGTAGACGGCTGCAGCCCAGACGGCAACCGTGGTGACGATGGCGCGGATCGTGGCCGACCAGAACAGCACACGCCCATAGCCGGCACCCTTGAGATAGGGGATAAAGGTGCTGCATGGGGTCAAAATGGCTTTCGAGAGGGCAAGGAGACCGAGAACCGGCCAAGCATAAGCCCAGTTCTGCCCGAAAATTACCAGCATGGCCGGTTCGGCCACCGCCCAGAGGCCGAACATCATCGGCGCAAGCAGCACGGTCAGAACCTGCGTGCTGAACATCAAGGCATCACGCCGGCGCTGCGGATCGTCCATCATACGGCTGAAGGCGGGAAACAGCACGCCCATGACGGCCGACAGGACGACCTGATTGGGAATGCTGGCAAAACGGTTGGAGGCGGAATAGGCGCCCGCATCGGCAAGGCCGAGATGCCGGGCGATCACCACCATCGGCGACTGGAAGGTGACGAAATTGGCGATTTCCGATCCCATCAGGCCGGAGCTGAAACCGAGAAGCGGCACCAGACGGTGCGGTTTCATGACGAAACGCGGGCAATAGCGGGAAACGGCATATAGCCCGACAAGCCTGATGAGTGCGGCGGCGAAAAGCTGGATGATGAGCGCCCAGACGCCGAAGCCGAGAAGCGCCATAGCCACGGCGACAACCGCCGCGATGCTTTCAGACGCCATGCTCCACAGCGCGTCCTGACTGAAGTTCATGCGCCGGGCTAGCAGTGAATAGGCGACATCACCCGCAAGTTGCAACGGAATGAGAAAGGCCATGATACGCAGCAGATAGGCACTTTCCACCGCACCCAGAAGCCCACCGAAGAACTCCGCGAAAATGTAGAGCGCGGCGGCCATGGTGCAGGAAATTGCCAGATTTGCCCAGAAAACGGTATGGATTGTATCCATATCCTCTTCTTTCTCGACGATCAGCGCCGAGGTGAGCCCCGCTCCGGCAATCATGGTCAGGAATTGTACAACCGTTAAGCCGACTGCAACCACACCAAATTCTTCCGGTGTCAGCAGTCGTGCAAGAATGGGAACGGTGACAAATTTAAGCCCGAATGTCCCTGTCTTAGACAAGACGCTCCAGCCGACATTCGTGGTGATGGTCTTTACATTTGGAGCTGGGGGCATACAAGCATCCTGTTTCTGGAGGCCGGCGGGGAGGAACGCCGGTGGGGAGTTGCCGATACCATCGGGGCCGCTTTTAGGATCGGGCCCGACACTTCTTGATCAACGCAAGGGGCGAAACAATGGCAAGATTTACTGTCGTCATTCCCTATTACCAAAAGCAGCACGGAATTCTTGGACGTGCGCTCGCATCGGTTTTTGCGCAGACTTACCAGGATTTCGATCTTGTCATCGTCGATGACGAATCGCCATATCCGATAGACAATGAGCTTGCAGAACTTTCGCAAGCGCAGAAAGAGCGGATTCTCGTCATTAAGCAGGCCAATGGCGGGCCGGGTGGTGCGCGCAATACCGGTCTCGACCACGTTCCTGCTGGCAGCGATTACGTCGCATTTCTTGACTCGGACGACATCTGGACGCCCGATCATCTCCAGAATGCGGCCTTCGCGCTGAAGACATTTGGCGGTGAGTGCTATTGGGCATCCATGCAGGCAAGTGACGAATTTTATTATCATTTCGCCATTTCCGAGCTGGAGAAGAACGAGGGCGCCGCAAGGCTTTCCGAGCGGCCTCTGGTGATCGAGCTGCCGGATCTGGCGAGCGTGATGCTGCGCAACTGGAGCTTCTTGCATCTCTCCTGCATGGTGATCGGCCGCCCGCTTTTTGAAAAGATACGCTTCGATCCGGCGCTCCGGCTTGCGGCGGAAGATGTGCTGTTTTTCTGCGATTCCATCCTCGCATCCAAGCGCACGCTTCTGTGTGACGATGCCGGTGCCATGCGCGGAATGGGCGTCAATATCTTCCACAGCATCGACAATACCTCGCCGGAATTCCTGCGCCAGCAGTTCAATACCTGGGTTGCGCTCGATACGCTGGAGGGGCGATTTTCGCGGCGGCCGGACGATGTGGCCTCGATCGCTTCCTATAAAAATACGGCGCGCAAACAGGCGCTCTGGAGCCAGGCCGGCAATCTGAAACGGCGCAAGGTGCCCGAATTCGGACTGCTGCTGAAGTGGGCGATGCGCGATCCGGCACTCCTGCGAGCGGCTTTTGAGCTCGGCGCAGGCAAAATAGTGCGGACAAGATGATCGAATTCTTGCCTGCAAGAATTTATATGTTTTTCACCCAGGAGTGACTTCATGAAACCTTACCACTGGGAATCGCATCACGGAAATTTTGGCGACGATCTCAATCTGTGGCTGTGGGACTTTCTGCTGCCCGGGCTGCGGGACGTGCATGACGATGTGATGCTCGTCGGTGTCGGCACGGTTCTCAATGATACATTGTTGCCCGCAAAGCAGCGCAAGCTTGTGATCGGCAGCGGTTATGGCTACGGCGCGGTGCCGGATACAAGCACCGGATTTTGGGACATTCGCTGCGTGCGCGGCGAAAAAACCGCAGCCAAATTGGGACTTTCTCCCGAAAAGGGCATTGTCGATCCCGCCGTGATGGTGACCGAGATGCCAGAGTTCAAAGGCCTGCCGAAACTCTACAAGAAAACCTTCGTTCCCCATTGGGAATCGGCGGAATTCGGCATGTGGGAAACGGTTTGCGAACCGGCGGGACTGACCTATCTCGATCCGCGCGGCGAGGCGATGTCGGTCATCCGCGCCATCGCCCAATCTGAATTTATCGTGGCCGAATCCATGCATGGCGCCATTCTTGCCGATGCGTTCCGCGTGCCATGGGTGGCGGTGAGCACATCTCCCTCGATCAACAGTTTCAAGTGGAGCGATTGGGCAGGCACGGTCGGTGTGGAGTATCAGCCGCGTTACGTGCCAGTCTCCACCCGCGCCGAGGCGGCGAAAAAGGGGTCGCGTTTCTGGGGTATGAGCTTCCCGCCGCCGCCAGCCCCCGTCATTGCCGAGGCGGGATCCGGTCCGGCGCTTGAGGGCGATGTGCTGGTGCGGCCGCAGGCAAGCCAATCCCTGTCGCTGCGCAAACTGGCCAAGCAGGTGCTGGCAGCACCTTCCACGCTGGCGCTGTGGCAGGCAAGCCGTGCCGAACCGCGTCTCAGCCCGGATGGCAGGCTGGAGGAACGCAAGGAGCGTTTTTCCGCTGTTCTGGAAACGGTCAAACGTGATTATCTCTGAAGGCGGGTTGCCTCAGCAATTTCGGACACAGTCACCCCGGCCTGGGTCCGGGGTCCAGCGCGCTCAAGTCCTTGATCGCAAAAGACTCTCTTCATGGCGCAGACGCGCCATGACTGGATGCCGGATCTAGTCCGGCACGAAGAATGAGAGAATATCGAACTTGCCATCATCCTCGCGGCTGGAGGTTTTCCCTCAGGAAACCGGCGTGCCGTCCAGCAGATAACGAATATCCCGAACCGGCGCCGGTTTGCGAAAACGGGCGGTCTTGTCGGTCCAGATGCCGCGCGTGATGGCCGGCAGGGCAGGCAGACGCGCAAGAGCGTGGCTCAAAGCGCCGCCCATCCCTTTCTGCTTTTTCGCATCGAGAAAATGGCGAAGCTCGAATTTCGCGCGGATGTGTTTTTCGTGCTCGAGCAGGATCGCCGTCTCGCTGGCCGACAGCTTGCAGCTGGTGAGAATATCCTTGTCCGCTTCGTATAGACGGCGAAGATCTTCCGTGCTGTGACGGCCGCTCAACGAATTGCCGCGGACAATCGCCCCATAACCGCAATGACGGATGACCTTGTAACGGGCACCGGCGGCAAGCGCGCGGGTATAAAGTTCGTAGTCTTCGCCGAGACGCAGACGCTCGTCGTACCGCAACGCATGTTTGTCCAGAAAGGCGCGGCGGATCACCGGTTTCAGAAAGCCGGTTTCCCCGCGTTCCACGCCGGGTCTGGAAATATTGCCTTCCACGAACTCCGTCAGCGACAGAAACCGGGCCTGTGGTTCGAAGCGGGCCGGCTGCATGGACGACGCGCCCGGAACCGATTGCTGGATGAAGGCGATATTGTCGGCCACCAGATCCCAGTCGTCATTTTCCAGCATGGCGGCAAAACGGCCTTTGAAAAAAAAGTCGTCCGCGTCGAGAATGCTGATGAGCGGTGCGGATGAAATCGAGATCGCATGGTTGCGGGCGGCCGAAGGGCCACGATTGACGTCGAATCGCACGACCCGCAAACGGCCGGTACCGTCATCCGCCGCATGTGCGACATCGCTGGTCGTATCGGTGGAGCCATCGTCGATCACCATGACTTCGGCGACCTCCGGCTCCACAAGGGCGGAGCGGATGGCGATATCTATCGTATCGGATGCATTTTTCGCAGCGATGATGACGCAAATGGGCTGTGAACCGCTCACCATGTGTTGTCCTTCTGCTGTGACGAACCGTCAGGATTTGGTCAGCAGAAAGTGTCAGGGGTGTGGATGCAAGTGATTTTTTTGCGGCGCAATAAAAGAATGTGCGTGAGAGGTCACATATCGGTCAGTTTCGCGCCATGTGGCGGGGCGCTGCTTACCGTGTCCGGCGTCATGATCTCGGCGCTGCGATCAAGCGCGAAGGTTTCGCGCATCCGCCGTTTCTCCCGGGCGACCAGAACCAGGAGTGCAATAAAATAACCGGTTTGCAGAATGACGGCGCAGATGAGGGTCTGGATGAATGCCGTATAGAACGACCCGTGGATGAAATATGTAGCGACCGCAAAGGCAAGCAATGCACCAATCATGCTGAAAAATACACGAGGTGCATACATGGTGCTCTCCTCCCGAGAACGATTTCTCCGTTTTTGGCTGCGCTGCGGCATTTTTTTTCTTTGCAAGAATATACGATGAGACCGGTGTTGTTTCAACACACATATACTTCTTCTATCTCCCACGGCATGAAATTTCGGTAATCTTGATTGGTAAATTCCTTGGTAATCGGCGATTTGCCCGAATCGGTGTCCTCCGGCAGCGCAGATTCTTTCGTCTGACAGGCTGCAGAACCCGTCCCTGCAAGGCGTTAGCGGCCTTCTCTCCTGCGTAGCAGACTTCGTTAACCATCCAGCCTTTAAAAAGTCGGTATTGATTCCTCGAAGAGCAAGGTGCCCGCGTGACGACGAATTCGGAAGTAATCGCCTTTCCGGCAAAGAACCGTATTGCCAACGTAAAACGGTGCGCAACCATGCTCGACCGGCTGCATGGTGTGGAGGCGAATGATTTCTGGCGCAGGGAGTGCCGTGAACTGGCCGCCTATCTGACGGGCCTCGGCTATGAGGACGCCGCCATGCGGCGCGAGGTCATGGAGTTTCAAAATGCGGTGCAGGCGGAGTTGTGGGCGGGGGATGCCACGCCCGAGGCGCGCCGCGACAGCCATTGAGGCTTTAAGCGTTTCCCAAAAAAAAGCCGGCAGGTGTCGCACCGCCGGCTTTTCTGTTCATATCTGTTTTTGATCAGGATGCGCCGGCACCGCGCGTGCGGGCAATGCCGTCGAGCGCGGGCTTATATTTCGGATCAAGCCGTGCCGCATGCGAATAGGACTTTGCGGCTTTCGCCATCTCGCCGCGGCGCTCATAGACCAGTGCCTGGTTGGCCCATGATTCTGCGACGTTGCCATCAAGCGAAATGGCGTGGTTGAAATCGGCGAAAGCGTTTTCGTCGTCGTTCAGCGCGACATAGGAAAGGCCACGGCCGTTATAGGGTTCCGGCGAGGTTGAGGACAGCGAGATGGCCTTGGAGAAGTCCTCGATCGCTTGGGCATGCTGGTTGCGCAGCTGGTAGATCAGGCCACGATTGTGCCACGCGCGGCCATCGGTGGTTTCGAGTTCGATGGCGCGGGAGAAGTCGTTGAAAGCTTCGTTGACGCGGCCGGACTGGCGGTAAAGATTGCCACGGCCGATCAGGGCTACGTCATAGCTCGCATTGATCTGCAAAGCGGCGTTGTAATCCTGCAAGGCCTGCTGCTGCTGGCCGGAATTGCGATACACGAGCGCGCGGTTGGCATAGGCCTGATAAAAGCGCGGGTTCAGTTGCAGCGCCTTGTTGAAATCCTCGATGGCGCGGCGCGAATCGCCGGCGCGGCCGTAAGCGGAGCCACGAACGTTATAGCCTTCCGGATCCTGCGGATTGGCGTTGATGACCGAGGTGAGCGAGGCAATGTTTTCCTGCGAGCCCTGGGCACGGTCGATCCTGAAGACATCGTCAGTCTGGTTGGACGTAGCGCAGCCGGAAAGACCGGCAAGGACGGTACAGACGACAAGGGAAACACGGAATCTCTTGTTGTTTTTCAGGAGCACCCGGCGCGTGGAGGCATCGGAGTTTTTCACAACACAGGCATCAACAGCGGTCATTCGGTGGGGGTTCCCTCGCAGGCCGGTCTCAAGATAATTCTCCGGCCACAAACACAAAGAGCGGCGGCGAATTGATCGCCCCCGCCCAACAAGCATTCAAAAACGTCCAAAAGACGGCCTATTAACGGCCTGCGCGCGGAGCTGCAACCAGACCTTCGCGCTGTGCGCGCTTGCGTGCCAGCTTGCGAACGCGACGAACAGCTTCAGCCTTTTCGCGGGCGCGCTTCTGGGAAGGCTTTTCGTAATAATCGCGCATTTTCATTTCACGGAAAATGCCTTCGCGCTGCATCTTTTTCTTGAGAGCGCGAAGCGCCTGATCAACGTTATTGTCGCGGACTAGTACCTGCACGTGAAACCCGTTCCTTTTGTTTGGTTGTCTTGCTGTGAGAATAAAGGCATTCGCACGCAAATAAAATCGTTCGTTCGGCCGTCGAGCCTAGCGATTGGTGACGTGCAATATCAGAACATTTGCAGCAAGTCCATACGGTACCGCATATTCAACAGCCAAAATCCAGCTACCCCGGCATTCTGCCTGCAATGTCGAAACAAAAGCATTGCGGCGTCGCAAAATGGATATTGCCTCCGATGCCGATTTGCCATGTGTATAATATGTGCCGGAGCTATGCTTTCGGCTTCTGGCCGGTTCTTGAGGAGCAGACTGCGAATGCGCAAATATTCCGTTTTTGCCGTGGCGCGCGAGGCGTTGCGGGGTCATAAGGGGTGGGATGCGCAATGGGCGTCGCCCGAGCCGCGCAAGGAATATGACGTCATCATCATCGGTGGCGGCGGCCACGGTCTTGGGGCCGCCTATTATCTTGCCAAGGAACACGGCATTACCAATATAGCGGTGCTGGAAAAGGGCTGGCTAGGCGGTGGCAATACCGGCCGCAACACCACCATCATCCGCTCCAATTATCTCTATGAAGAGAGCATGGATATCTACGAGCATTCCCTGAAATTATGGGAAGGGTTGAGCCAGGATCTCAATTACAACGTCATGTATTCGGCGCGCGGCGTTATGATGCTGTCGCACAACATTCACGACCAGCAGTCCTTCAAGCGCCATATCAATGCCAACCGTCTCTATGGCATCGACAATGAATGGCTGACGCCGGAACAGGCCAAGGCCTATTGCCCGCCACTCGAGATTTCCGGCAATGCGCGTTATCCGATCAACGGTGCTGCCCTCCAGCGGCGCGGCGGCACGGCGCGTCACGATGCGGTGGCCTGGGGCTATGCGCGTGCGGCTTCCGATCGCGGCGTGCACATTATCCAGAATTGCGAAGTCACGGCCATCAGGCGCGGACCTGATGGCGCGGTCACGGGCGTCGAGACCAATCGCGGTTTCATTGGCGCAAAGAAAATCGGCGTTTCCGCCGCCGGTCACTCCTCCGTTCTGATGAAAATGGCGGATGTGCGTGTGCCTCTGCATTCCAACCCGTTGCAGGCGCTGGTATCAGAGCCGCTGAAGCCGATCTTCCCCTGTGTCGTCATGTCCAATACGGTGCATGCCTATATCTCCCAGTCGGACAAGGGCGAGCTGGTCATCGGTGCTGGCACCGACCAGTATAATTCCTACTCCCAGACTGGCGGCCTGCAGATCATCACGCATACGCTTGACGCCATCTGCGAGCTGTTCCCGATTTTCCGCCGCGTCAAGATGATGCGCCAATGGGGCGGCATTACCGACAACACACCCGATCGCTCCGCCATTCAGAGTGTGACGCCGGTGCCAAATCTCTTTGTCAATTGCGGTTGGGGCACGGGTGGTTTCAAGGCGACACCGGGCTCGGCCAATCTGTTTGCGCATCTCATCGCGCGCGGCGAACCGCACCGTCTGGCGGCGGGGCTGACGCTCGATCGTTTCCGCACCGGACGCCTCATCGACGAGGCCGCTGCCGCCGCCGTGGCGCACTGATGCTGGCGGCGGTTATGCTTTCGGCAAACATGGGTGTTGCGGCGGCGGTCGTGCCGGCGGGCAATCTCATCCCCGAGATGGGGGATTTTCGTAGCCAGAAAATCCAGAGAATGCAGGGTGAACGCGACTGGCCTTTCGTGGCGGAAAAAGGCCTTTTGCTCTGCGCGCCGAGTCTCGCGGACAAGCTGGTCTATTTCGTCGGCGAGAAGGAAAATGGTGCGCAGGACGAGCCCTTCGCGATCGACACCGACATGATGGCGGTTGCCATCATCAATATGGGTCGGGCCTCGGCGCTGAAACCATTCGATAATTTCGAGCAGCTCTTGAAGCGGCTTTCCCCCTTCGTTGCGATGGGAAAGCGGCTGTGTGACCAACCCGCCGGAAGCATGCTTCCGGAAAGTTCTCTTTGAAGGTGGAGCCACGATGCTTCTGATCCATTGCCCTTATTGCCGGGAAGACCGTTCCGAACTCGAATTTCGCTGGGCGGGCGAAGCCCATATCGCCCGGCCGGAAAACATTGCCGATATTTCGGACGAGGCCTTTGCCGAATATTTCTTCATTCGCGACAATGACAAAGGTCTCGTTTTCGAGCGCTGGCGCCACATTCACGGTTGCGGCCGCTTTTTCAACGCCGCCCGCGATTCCGTCAGCGACAAATTCCTGATGACCTACAAGGCAGGCGAGCCGAAACCGGATGCCGACGCGGTTCTTTCCGCCCAAAAGGGAGCTGCGCAATGAGCGGCGATTATCGTATCAAGGGCGCCGGTCGCCTGACACCTGCCAGAACGGCACGCTTCACCTTCGACGGCAAGATCTATCAGGCGCTGGAAGGCGACACCGTTGCATCCGCACTTCTGGCGAATGGCGTGCATCTGATTGGCCGTTCGTTCAAATATCACCGCCCGCGTGGTTTCCTTTCCGCCGGCCCGGAGGAGCCGAATGCGCTGATCGACGTATCGCGTGACAGCCTGCGCAAACAGCCGAATGTGCGCGCCACGGTGCAGGATGTATTCGACGGCGCCATCATCGCCTCGCAGAACCGCTTTCCGTCGCTGTCCTTCGATATCAGTGCGATCAACGATTTCCTGTCGCCGATGTTTGCGGCTGGTTTCTACTATAAGACCTTCATGTGGCCGAAGGCCGCGTGGCACAAGATTTATGAACCGATCATCCGTCGCGCAGCCGGTCTCGGCAAGGCGCCGACCGAGCCGGATGCGGATCATTATTCCGGCCGTTATGCCCATTGCGACGTGCTGGTGGCCGGTGGCGGTGTGGCCGGGCTGACAGCGGCGCTCGCCGCTGCAAAAACTGGCGCCAGCGTCATTCTGGTTGATGAGAATGCCGAAGTTGGCGGCGCGCTGCGTTTTGATACCGGTGCGGTCATCGACGGCCTGTCCGGATATGACTGGGCGCAAAAAGTTTTCACTGAACTGAAATCGCTGCCCAATGTGCGTGTTCTGACCCGCACGACAGCGTTCGGTTATTACAACCACAATTTCGTGGCGCTGGCCGAGCGTGTGACCGATCACCTCGCCACGCCGGCCAAACACCAGCCACGTGAAAGACTGTGGCAGGTCCGCGCCAAGAAAGTCGTTCTGGCGGCAGGCGCGATCGAGCGGCACATGGTCTTTGCCAATAATGATCGTCCCGGCATCATGCTGGCTTCTGCTGCGCGCATCTATCTCAACCATTACGGCGTGACCGTCGGCAATAATGTCGGTGTCTACACAGCCCATGATTCTGCCTATGAGACGGCATTCGATCTCAAGAAAGCGGGTGTGAAGATCGCCGCTATCGTGGATTGCCGCGAGAACCCCGATCGGCGGCTGCTGGACGAGGCGCGGGCGCTGGGCATCGAGGTACTGGCGGGTCACAGTGTTTACGATACGTCAGGGCGGCTGCGCGTTTCTTCCATGAGCGTTGGCCGCAATGGCGGCTCTAACAAGCGCAAGATTGCCATCGACGCGCTCGTCGTTTCGGCGGGCTGGACGCCTTCGGTGCATCTCTTCTCGCAATCGCGCGGCAAGCTGAAGTTTGACGCGGCAAACCAGCGGTTCCTGCCTGACATCCATGTGCAGAATTGTGTGTCAGTCGGCGCCTGCAACGGCACGGACGATCTCGCCGCATTGATCGCCGAGGCTGCTGCCGCAGGTGGCGGTGCAGCGGAATTCTCCGGCGAGAATGCGCGCGCCTGGACCGGCGGCATGATCGGCGCTGCGGAAGGGGCAGGCGAAGGCACCGGCGTCAAGGCCTTCATCGATTTCCAGCACGATGTCTGCGCCAAGGACATTCGCCTTGCCGTGCGTGAAGGCATGCATTCGGTCGAGCACATCAAGCGCTTCACCACCAATGGCATGGCGTCCGATCAGGGCAAGATGTCCAACATGCATGGCCTTGCCATTGCCTCGGAAGCGCTTGGGCGGGATCTGCCGAAGGTCGGTCTCACCACTTTCCGCCAACCCTATACGCCGGTCACCTTCGGCACGCTCATCAACCATTCGCGCGGTGCGCTGTTCGACCCGACCCGCAAGACGCCGATGCATGACGAAGAGGCTGCGGCAGGCGCCCTTTTCGAGGATGTCGGCAACTGGAAGCGCGCATGGTTCTTCCCGCGCGGCGGCGAGGATATGCACGAGGCGCTCAACCGCGAATGCAAGACGGTGCGGACAAGCGTCGGCGTGTTCGATGCCTCCACGCTCGGCAAGATCGAGGTGGTCGGCCCCGATGCGGCTAAGTTCCTGAACCTCATCTACACAAATGCCTGGGACACACTGAAACCCGGCCGTTGCCGCTATGGCATCATGACGCGCGAGGACGGTTTCGTTTACGATGACGGTGTTGTCGGTCGTCTTTCCGAGGACCGTTTCCACGTGACGACGACGACGGGCGGCGCACCGCGCGTTCTCCAGCACATGGAGGATTATCTCCAGACCGAATTCCCCGAGCTGAATGTCTGGCTGACATCGGCGACCGAACAATGGGCGGTGATTGCGGTGCAGGGACCGAAAGCGCGCGAGGTGATCGCGCCTTTCGTCGAGGGTATCGATATTTCGCCCGAAGCCTTCCCGCATATGGCGGTCGCGGAAGGCACCTTCTGCGGCGTGCCGACGCGTCTCTTCCGTGTATCATTCACGGGTGAGCTTGGTTTCGAAATCAACGTTCCGGCCGATTACGGCGCTGCCGTCTGGACCGCGATCCGTGAACGGGCCGAAGCGGTGGGCGGATGCCTTTATGGCACCGAGACCATGCACATCCTGCGCGCCGAAAAGGGTTACATCATCGTCGGACAGGATACCGACGGCACCGTGACGCCTGACGATGCCGGGCTTGCCTGGGCCGTTTCCAAGAAGAAGACGGATTTCGTCGGTATTCGCGGTCTGAAACGCCCGGATCTCATGCGCTCTGGTCGAAAGCAGCTTGTGGGCCTCAAGACGAAGGACCGGCTGACTGTTCCCGAAGAGGGTGGCCAGATCGTTGCTGATCCAAACCAGCCGAAACCCATGACCATGCTCGGCCATGTCACTTCCGCCTACTGGTCGGAAAATCTCGGCCACTCCATCGCCTTTGCGCTGGTGGCGGATGGCAGGGCGCGCATGGGCGAAACGCTCTACATCCCGCTTGCCGATAAAACAATTGCCGTCGAAGTGACCGATATGGTCTTCCTCGACAAGGAAGGAGCCCGTCTCAATGGCTGACACACTTCACGCAAAACGCAAATCCGTACTCGAGGATTTCCACGGTGGTTCGCCCTTCGTCTCGCTGAAGCCCGCCGCCTCGGCGTCGCGGCTGTCGCTGCGCGCAAGGGAAAGCGCACTGCCGGCCCTCTCGGATGCACTCGGCCTGTTATTGCCCAACAGCCCGAAAAGCTCTGTCACATCGGGTTTGCGCTCCGCTCTCTGGCTTGGTCCGGACGAATGGCTGGTGATCGATCAGGGCGAAAGCGACCTTATGGCGGCGCTCGCCACCGTTCCCGGCATGTTTTCGGCGACCGACGTTTCCCACCGCAACACGGCTGTCATCGTTTCCGGCCCCGGCGCGGAGGCAGCTCTGAACGCCGGTTGCCCGCAGGATCTGTCTATCGCACAGTTCCCGATCGGCGCCTGCTCGCGAACGGTTTTCGGCAAGGCGGAAGTGGTGCTGCTGCGCGTGGCTGACGATACGTTCCGGGTCGAGTGCTGGCGCTCCTTCGCCGAATATGTCGGCGGCCTGTTGCAGGAAGCGGCGCAGGACGTGGCGGTCTAGCTTTTCCACCCCTGCCATTCCACCCATCGCCCATGGAAATCGGCGCGGCCGATTTCCTGTTTCTTACCGGTCGGCCAGATTTGCAGGGTGATTGCGGCGCTTCCCGGCGTCGTATCTGCCTCCATCTGCAGGCGGGCAAGCGGAGCCTCAGGGGTGGCACGGCTTCCAGCCTCGGCGATCAGCGTTTCGCCGGCCTCTTTCAGCGCATCGGGCAGATATTGCCAGGCGACAGAATGGTAGACCACATGGGCAGCGCCCGAATGTTGCGCGGCAAGGCGGCGTTGCAGCCAGTCAATTGCGTCAGCCTTTTCAACTTGCAAGCCGTTCTCCACCGCAATACGCAGGGCGGCCGCCGTGCGCTCCAGCCTGTCGGTCTGATCGGCCCAGACATATGACATCAGCCGCAACCGGTCCTCGGCAGACGACGGATCGAGTGGGTTAAGATCGCAGCCGGCGCGCTCGATGACCTCTATCCGCTTGTCGGGCGGGGTGTCTCCGCGCCATTCCGGCGACATGGACACTTCGGATTGCCTGCCCCAGGCAAGATCGCCAAGACGATACTGGTAGCGGTCAAATTGCAGGTTCAGACCGGCGCTGGCGCCGACCTCTGAAAGGACCAGCGGCTTGCCGAAAAGCTCCGCAATGGAAAGAAAACCCGGCAGCAGCACAGCGGAACGGCGGACTTCGTTGGTCTGCGGCGGCGATTTCAGTCTTTCGAGGATGAAGCCCGAATGGAAGCGCAAGGCACTTGCGCAAGCCTGCCAGAGCGCATTCTCGTCTTCGGGTGCTATATCGACAAGAGGAGCGATCTTGTCCTCGATGACAAGCGCATGCAGGGCACCGGCAAGCCGCAGTGGGACGGAATCGCCGGACGGGCCGACATTGCCAGGCCAGGACAAAATCATCTCGCCAACGTCCGTCTGGCGATCCAGCCGCGCCGCCACCGCGCGGCAAAGCCGTGCGGTAAAGGGCGAACCGAGGCTGTCGCAGGCTCTTGCCTGTGCGAGAAACGCGTCTCTTACGGCTTCATCATGCATTGGGCCGTCTCCTTTGCGCAGTCCGGCGTTACTTTGCCAGACTGGCCTCGCCGTTGACGAGGGCTTGATCATCAAAACCAAAATTGCGCATCAGCACACGGTGCTCGTCTGATCCGATATAACAAAGAAGCGCCGCATCGACCGCGCTCTGGAGTTCCCGGTCGGATTGGCGGAAAGCAAATGCGCCTGAGGCTGCTGGTCTCTCTTTCGGTAAAACAGAGACAACTTCCAAATCGAGCTCTGGATTTTGCTGCATAAAACCGAGATGGGCCATGGCCACGCTGGCATAGGCGTCGGCACGCCCATCCAATACGGCCTGAGCGGCCTCGTCGTAGGTCTCGCAAATGAGAATGCGGTCATCGGGCACGCCCGCTTCCATAATTGCGCGATGTTGGATCTGATCACGGATCGCGACCAGCGTACATTCCGGATTTTTTGCTGCCGATGCGTATCCGTCCAGATCTCTGAGGTTGCCCTTCCTCACCAACAGTCCATCAGGCAACGCCCAGATGGGATGGCTGAACGTCACGATCTTTCTGCGTTCAGCGGTATCGAAGAGGCCAGTAGTCATATCCCAAAGGTTTTCGTTCAGCCCAGGCAACAATTGCGAGAATTCGGTTTCGATGAATTCAATGTCATGAATACCGATCATGGCTAGAATGACTCGCGCCAACTCCACATCGCACCCGGTCACATCGCCGCATTCGTTCCTGTAGTTGAACGGAGGTTCTATCAAATATGCGAATCTCACAGACACTCCGATCTCAAATTGGGATTTACTTCGCCATCAGGCGTCTTGCGGCCTGTCCTCGGGGTTGAACTGGGTGATGGTTGTCCAGCGGGCAGTGAGCGCCGGTTTTTTCTCGTTTTCTATCTCCACCGTCACATCATAGGTCGTCACCAGCATGGCGGCGCCGCGAAACCGCGCCTCGGCCAAAGTGAAACGGCCACGCACCCGTGCTCCGCTTTTGACCGGCGTGACGAAGCGGACGGCGTCAAAGCCGTAGTTGATGCCCATGGTCGTTTCGCGAATGCGGGGCAGGGCATCGTAATTCAGAGCCGAAAGCAGCGAGAGCGTCAGGAACCCATGCGCGATAGTGCCGCCAAAGGGGCTTTCCGCCTTGGCGCGTTCCGGGTCGGTGTGGATGAACTGTTCGTCCAGCGTCGCTTTTGCGAAGGCGTCGATCATTGTCTGGTCGACGGTGATCCAGTCGGAAACGCCCAGCTCCGTGCCGACGAAATTTTTCATTTCCGCCAGCGCTATTTCCTTTGCCATGTTACCTCTTCTCGATTGCCTTTCGGAACTTATAAAGGTGCCGGGGCCAAGCGATCAACCGCGCAGATAAAACACTACCGAGCGGGCAGGGAGGAAGGCCGGATTGCCGAAATCCGTGCCGATCGCTTGCCAGTCGTCGCCCGGCAGGGTGAAGGGCACGATCTCATGGCTGCGGTTGATGAGCACGGCAAGCTCCGCGTCGTTTTCGGTCTCGTGGTCCGGCGTGGCAAGCACCATGGCGAAAGCCGGCATGTCCGGCCTTTCCCATTCCGCGACCGTCATCGGTTCTCCGCCGGGGGCAAGCCATGTCACATCGCCGTTGCCGGAGAAAAACTCGGTTTGCGAAAACACGCCGAAGCGTTTGCGAAGTGCTGCAAGAAATGCCGTGTGGTCAGTCAGCTCCTGGGAGAGCGACGACCAGTCGACCCACGTTATCTCGTTGTCCTGGCAATAGGCATTGTTATTGCCATGTTGGCTGCGGCCACCCTCATCGCCGGCGGTCAGCATCAACGTGCCGCGACTGACGAAGAGCGTGGAAAGCAGCGCTTTTACATCCGCGTGGCGCGCGGCCACGACGGCAGGATCGTCCGTCAATCCCTCCAAACCATTGTTCCAGGAATGATTTTCATTATGCCCGTCGCGATTGTTCTCGCCGTTTTTCTCATTGTGCTTGTGTTCGTGGCTGACGAGATCAAACAGGGTAAAACCGTCATGGGCGGCAAGGAAATTGACGCTGCGGCTTTTCGAACGTCCACGGCGGGAAAAGATCGGCGAAGAGCCGGAAAGCGCATTGGCCAGCGCCCCGGTCGTTCCCGCATCGCCGCGCCAGAACCGGCGCATGTCGTCGCGGGCGCGGTCGTTCCATTCCAGAAAGCTCTCCGGAAAATTGCCGAGCTGATAGCCGCCGGGGCCGATATCCCATGGTTCGGCGATCAGCACGCGGTCGTATAGTACCGGGTCAGAGTGCATGGCGGCAAGCGTTTCGCTGGCCATGTCGAAGCCACTAGCCGTTCGTCCCAATATGGGCGCGAGATCGAAACGGAAGCCATCGATACCGGCATTGAGAACGAAATGCCTCAGGGAATCGATAATGAGCTGGCGCACATAGGGATGATCGCAGGCCACAGTGTTGCCGGTGCCGGTGTCATTGACCAGCACGCCTGGCTTTCCTTCCGGGTGACGGAAAGCGGTGAGATTGTCCAGTCCGCGCAAAGACAGGATGGAGCCTTCGCTGTCGCTTTCACCCGTATGGTTGAAAACCAGATCGAGAATGACGCCGATGCCTTGCGCGTGCAGGGCTGCAACCGTGTCGCGCAGCTCCCGCACTCCGCCGGGGCAGAGGCGCGGATCGAGCGCCATGAAGCCGACGGGATTGTATCCCCATGCATTGGAAAGGCCAAGCGGCGGCAGGTGGCGCTCGTCGATCCAGGCGGTGATCGGCATCAGCTCCACCGCATCGACACCGATTTTTTTCAAATGCGCAATAATGGCAGGATGAGCCAGCGCTGCCACCGTGCCTCTCAGCTCTTCCGGCACGGCAGGATGCAATTTGGTGAAGGATTTAACCGCGAGTTCGTAAATCAGCCCGCCTTCGGCAAAGCGTGGCGGCTGGCGCCTGACCTGCTCATATTGCGACAGGATCGCCTTCGGCATGATCGCGCCCGTGTCTTCGCCATAGGCCAAAAGCGCGGCATCATGCCGGAATGGCCGGTCTATCTCCGTGGCATAGGGGTCGAGCAGCAGTTTTGCGGGGTCGAACCACAGGCCATGTTCGGGGGCATAAATGCCGTCGGCGCGGTAGCCATATCGCGCACCGGGGCCGGTCTCGGCAACTGTCAGCCGGTGAATGTCATTCTCATCGCGCCTCATTGGCAAACGCGCCGTCTCTTTTTCGCCCGTCGCATCAAAAAGGCAAAGGTCGATTTGTGAGGCGTGCCGGGAATAGACCGCAAATTCCGTTCCGTTTTCCGTCTGGGTTACGCCTTTGGGGAAAACGGCTGGTTTCTGCATGGTCTCTCTCTCCGGAAGATGATGATATCGAGTCTGGCGGGGAGGTTAGTCAGTAACCTCAGGCGGCCTCATGGCCGCCTGCCAAGTTTTTCGCTATGCCCGTTGCCGGAAACGGTGCGTGCAATGCAAAACCTTACGTGATGACGGTCGGTTCGTTGCGGCCGGTATGGGCCTTGATGCCGGCGATCGTATCGGCAACGGAAATAAGGTCGGCAAGCGCCGCCTGCGTTTCGATGCCGTGACGGGCCGCATCCGGCTCATAGCGCTCGACGTAAAGTCTGAGCGTTGCGCCCGCAGTGCCCGTGCCGGAAAGGCGCAGCACGATGCGCGAACCACCTTCGAACAGGATGCGGATACCCTGGTTCTTGCTGACGGACTGGTCGACCGGGTCGAGATAGGCGAAATCATCAGCAGCTGCGACCTTAAGATTGCCGTAGCTGGTGCCAGGAAGTGTTGCGAGTTTTTCGCGCAGGATGGCCACCAGAGTGTTTGCGGCGTCCGAATCCACTTCCTCATAATCGTGGCGGGAATAATAGTTGCGCCCATATTCGGCCCAGTGCTTGGTAACGATGTCCTTCACGCTTTCCTTGCGGGCGGCGACAATGTTCAGCCAGTAGAGCACGGCCCACAGGCCATCCTTTTCGCGCACGTGGTTGGAGCCGGTGCCGAAGCTTTCCTCACCGCAGATTGTAACCTTGCCGGCATCCATGAGATTGCCGAAAAATTTCCAGCCGGTTGGCGTCTCGTACATGCCAAGCCCAAGTTTTTCTGCGACGCGGTCGGCTGCGGCACTTGTCGGCATGGAACGGGCGATGCCGGAAATGCCGGCGGCATAACCGGGCGCGAGCCGCGCATTGGCGGCGATGATCGCCAGGCTGTCGGACGGGGTGACAAACATGCCCTTGCCGACCACCATGTTGCGGTCGCCGTCGCCATCCGACGCCGCGCCGAAATCGGGACCTTCCGGGCTCATGACATCGTCATAAAGCTCCTTGGCGTGCACCAGGTTGGGGTCGGGATGGTGGCCGCCGAAATCGGGCAGCGGCGTTGCGTTGCGGACCGAGCCCTTCGGCGCGCCGAGACGCTTTTCGATGATTTCCACCGCATAGGGGCCGGTGACGGCACTCATGGAATCGACGACAACCTTGAAGCCGCCGGCAATCAGGGCGCGAATGGCGGCAAAATCGAACAGTTCTTCCATCAAAGCGGCATAATCGGCGACCGGATCGATGACGTCGACCGTCAGTTCATCCACCTTGAAGCTGCCCACCTTGTCGAGATCGACGTCTGCAGCGTCGGAAATCTTGTAGCTGTCGATGACCTTCGAGCGGGCATAGATCGCGTCGGTGATCTTTTCAGGCGCAGGGCCGCCATTGCCGATATTGTATTTGATGCCGAAATCTTCGGTCGGGCCACCAGGATTATGGCTGGCGGAAAGCACGATGCCGCCGAAGGCTTTGTATTTGCGGATGATATTGGAGGCGGCGGGGGTTGAGAGAATGCCGCCCTGACCGACCAGCACCTTGCCGAAACCGGCGGCGGCCGCCATCTTGATCGCCTTCTGGATGACTTCGCGGTTGTAATAACGGCCATCGCCGCCAATCACCAGCGTCTGGCCCTGAAAGCCCTCAAGCGAGTCGAAGATCGACTGGATGAAGTTTTCGGCATAATTTTCCTGGGCGAAGACGGGCACCTTCTTGCGCAGGCCGGATGTGCCCGGCTTCTGATCCTGAAAGGGTGTCGTCTGAACGGTCTTGATCATTGTTTCAATGGCCTCTCGAAATAAGCTGGCTGTAAAGCGCGGCATAGAGCGCAGCGCTTTTTTCCCAGGAAACATCGGATTTCATTCCGAGTTTCTGCATTTGTGTCCAAAGTTTCGGGTCGTGATAATAACGCACGGTCCGGCGGATCGCCTGTTTCAGACCGTCGAGCGTGACGGGTGAGAATTGTACACCGGTCGCCGATTTATTGGCGATGGCGGCATGGTTGGCGTCGATCACCGTATCGGCAAGGCCGCCGGTTCGGGCAACCACGGGAACGCAGCCATAACGCAGCGCGTAAAGCTGGGTAAGGCCGCAGGGCTCGAAGCGCGAGGGGATGATGATCGCATCGCAACCCGCCTGCATCAGATGCGACAGCGGCTCATTATAACCGATGGCGACACCGACGCGGCCATGGTGGCGGGATGCCGCCGCCAGTAGCGCGCCTTCCAATGCCACATCGCCGGCGCCCAGCACGACCAGACGGCCGCCGAGGGAAACGATCTCGTCCACGGCTTCCGCCATGAGATCAATGCCCTTCTGCCAGGTCAGCCGGGAGATGACGCAGAAAAGCGGGCTGTCATCCTGGTCGATGCGGAAATGTTCTGCGACGGCCTTCTTGTTCAGCGCGCGGTTCTTGAGATTGGTGACGGAATAGTTGTCGTGGATCAGATGGTCGGTGGCCGGGTTCCAGACATCGGCGTCAATGCCGTTGACGATACCGTGCAGCACATGGGCGCGGCTGCCGATCACCCCTTGCAGCCCCATGCCGAATTCCGCGGTCAGGATTTCTTCCGCATAGGATGGGCTGACCGTGCTGAGCGCGGTTGCCGTCTGCAAGCCGCCCTTGAGGAAGCTGACATCGTTATAATATTCGATGCCTTCCATGCCGAAGGCGTGGGCGGGCAATTCGAGCTTGCTGAAGATATTGGCCCCGAACTGACCCTGAAAAGCAATGTTATGGATGGTGAGAAGGCTCGGAATCTCTGGCGTTTCGGCATAACGCATATAGACCGGGGTCATTGCTGCCTGCCAGTCATGGGCGTGCACCATATCCGGCCGCCAGCCGGGAAGCACACCGGCGCCGATTCGTGCCGCTGCCAGCGAGAGCGCCGCAAAGCGCTTCCAGTTATCAGGATAATCCTTGCCGGTCTGGCCGAGATAGGGGCCGCCGGAACGCTCGTAATAGGCGGGCGCGTCAAGGATCAGAAGGTCTAGCCCCTCATGTTGGACTTCGAGCAGATCAGCCTTTTCGCCAAGCAGATCGGTGAACTCAAAACATTTGACGGGGTCCGTCACGGCGGCTTTCACCGCCGGATATCCGGGTATCAATGTGCGCGTTCTCACACCATAGGCTTCGAGCGCGATGGGGAGGGCACCGGTAACGTCGGCGAGCCCTCCGGTCTTGATCAGGGGATAAATTTCGGATGAAACCGAAAGGACATTCATGGGCTCTACAGGTCCAGCTTGTCGATCATCGATTGGGTGATAAGGCAAATGCCGTTTTCCGTGCGCCGGAAACGTTTGGCATCCAGTTCAGGGTCTTCTCCTACAATCAGTCCTTCCGGAATGACCACTCCATGGTCGATGACGACGTTGCTGAGCTGGGCGTGGCGCCCGATCTTTACACTCGGCAGTACTACGGCATTCTCAAGGCGGGAGTATGAATTGGCGCGCACGCCTGTGAACAGAAGGCTACGGTTGAGGGCGGCGCCGGAAATGATGCAATCGCCTGACACGACCGACGACACGGCAGAACCGCGGCGGTCCTCATCGTCATGCACGAATTTCGCCGGCGGAGTGATTTCCGCATAGGTCCAGATCGGCCAGGACTTGTCATAGATATCGAGGTCAGGCACCACATCCGTCAGGTCGATATTGGCCTGCCAATAGGCATCGATGGTTCCGACATCGCGCCAGTACGGTCCGTGCTCGAAATCCGAACGCACGCAGGAGTCCGCAAAACGGTGCGCGACGGCTTTGCCGTGCTGGACAATGTAGGGAATGATGTCCTTGCCGAAGTCGCGGCTGGAGGTGGGGTCGGCGGCATCGCGACGCAGCGCTTCCATCAGGAATTTCGTGTGGAAGACGTAGATCCCCATCGAGGCAAGCGCGAAATTCTCGTTGCCGGGAATGCCGGGCGGATCGGCCGGCTTTTCGATGAAGTCGATGATCTCGTCTTTTTCGTTCACATGCATCACGCCGAAGCCCGACGCTTCCTTGCGTGGCACTTCAAGGCAACCGATCGTTACATCCGCGCCGGAATCGACATGCTGTTGCAGCATGTATTCGTAGTCCATCTTGTAAATATGGTCGCCGGCCAGAATGACCATATATTCGGGCGCATAGGGCTCGATAATGTCGATGTTCTGGTAAACGGCGTCGGCGGTGCCTTCGTACCATTGCGTTTCGGACACGCGCTGCGAGGCCGGCAGAATGTCGAAGCTTTCGTTACGCTCTGGACGGAAGAAGTCCCAGCCGCGTTGCAGGTGGCGGATGAGGGAGTGAGCCTTGTATTGCGTGGCTACGCCAATGCGGCGAATGCCGGAATTCAGCGCGTTCGAAAGTGCAAAATCGATAATGCGGGCCTTACCGCCAAAATAAACCGCTGGTTTTGCCCGGCGGTCTGTCAATTCCTTCAAACGGCTTCCTCTACCGCCCGCGAGAACATAGGCCATTGCATCACGCGCCAGGGGCTGAACTCTTTTTTCCGACATGGTTGTCCTCCCGTTCTGTCTGTCAGTTTTCCGGTTCGAGCATGATCGTTGCCAAGGGCGGCAGGACGAGCATCGCCCCGATTTCCCCACCGGCATTGACCGCCTGAACGCGTCCGCCATTTCCCTTGCCGCTGCCGCCATAAATTTCGGCATCGGTGTTGAGAATCTCCCGCCACCGCCCCGCAACAGGAAGCGGCACATAATAGTTTTCCCGGTAGACCGGGGTCAGATTGCAGATAACCGCAACCGGTTTTTCGCCGGGCGCCGAGCGCAGCCAGGCGAAGACCGAGTTTTCGTGATCATCGACCACCAGCCACTGGAAACCTTCGGGTTCGCAGTCACGGGCGTGCAGAGCGGCTTTCGAACGGTAGGTGAGGTTGAGATCGCGCACGAGGCGGCGCATACCCTCATGCATCGGATATTGGCGAAGGTTCCAGTCGAGCGATCCCTTTTCGCTCCATTCGCTCCACTGGGCGAACTCCTGCCCCATGAACAGCAGCTTCTTGCCGGGATAACCCCACATGAAGCCGTAATAGGACCGGAGATTGGCAAATTTCTGCCAGTCGTCGCCCGACATCTTGGCGATCAACGATCCCTTGCCGTGCACTACTTCGTCATGGGAAAGCGGCAGCACGAAATTTTCGGTGAAGGCATAAAGCAGCCCGAATGTCAGTTCCTGATGGTGGAACTTGCGGTGCACCGGCTCACGCGAGAAATAGCTCAGCGTGTCGTGCATGAAACCCATATTCCATTTGAAGCCGAAACCGAGGCCGCCCTCGTGAACCGGCTGCGACACTTTCGGCCAGGAGGTGGATTCTTCAGCAATGGTCATGACGCCCGGATGGGTGCCGTAGACGAGCGAGTTCATCTTCTGCAGGAAGCGGACGGATTCCAGGTTCTCGCGCCCGCCATATTCGTTGGGGATCCACTCGCCTTCCTTGCGGGAATAATCGAGATAGAGCATCGAGGCGACGGCATCGACGCGCAATCCATCGAGATGGAATTTTTCGGCCCAATAAAGAGCGTTGTTGACGAGGTAGGACAATACCTCGATACGCCCGAAATTGTAGATGGCCGTGTTCCAGTCGGGATGAAAACCCTGACGCGGGTCGGCATGTTCGTAAAGCGCTGTCCCGTCAAACAGGCCCAGGCCGTGCTCGTCGGTTGGAAAATGCGCAGGAACCCAGTCGAGGATCACGCCGATGCCGACCTTGTGGGCGCCGTTGACGAAGCGGGCGAAACCTTCCGGATCGCCGAAACGGGCGGTCGGGGCATAAAGCCCGGTCGTCTGGTAACCCCAGGACGGATCGTAGGGATGTTCGGTGATCGGCAGAAACTCGATATGGGTGAAGCCCATATCCGTGCAATAGGGAATGAGCTGGGTGGCCATTTCATCCCAGCTGAGGAAGGTGCCGTCCTCGCGACGCCGCCAGGAACCGGCGTGCACCTCGTAAATGCTGATCGGCTGCCGGCGCTGGTCCACTTGCGCCCAATGTTCCCGGTGGGCCTGATCTTCCCATTTCTGCGCCAGTTCTGGTGCGGTGACGGAGGCGTTCTTCGGCCGCAGTTCACCACGCCGTGCATAGGGGTCGGCCTTCAGCGGCAGAAGCTCGCCGTTTGCGCCGAGAATCTCGAATTTATAGGCGCAGCCGGCATAGACGTCAGGTGCGAAAATTTCCCAGATGCCGGTATCCTTGCGGAAGCGCATCACATGCCGTCGACCATCCCAATTGTTGAAATCGCCGACGACGGAGACGCGCCGCGCATTGGGAGCCCAGACGGCGAAGTGGAAACCTTCGACCCCTTCAAGCTTGAGCGGATGAGCGCCCATCTTGTCGAACAGTCGCAGATGCGATCCCTCGCGGACGAAATAATCGTCCATCGGTCCAAGAACCGGACCAAAGCTGTAGGGGTCGGTCACTGCCCATTCCGCATCGTCGCGACAGGCGCGATAACGCACCGGCTGACGCGAGGTGAGATCGACCGGGCCTTCGAAGAAACCCTCCGGATCGAGCTGCTTCAGTTCGCCGACGAAAGATCCGTCCAGTGTGAGGACAGATACTTCTTCAGCCCCCGGAATGAAACACCGTGCAGAAAAACCTCCCGGCGTTTCGTGAACGCCGAGAAGTGCAAAGGGGTTGGAATGCAAACCGCTCTTGATCGCCTCGATTTCAGCCTTCGTGATTTCGCCAGTCTTTTTCTCTTCGGCCGAATTGAGCGGTTTTTTCATCAGGCTCTCCAGATATCGGCGGCGTACTGCCGGATCGTCCTGTCGGACGAGAACCAGCCCATACGCGCCGTGTTACGGACTGTTTTCGCATACCAGCTTTCCGGATCGCTCCAGATCGCATCCACCTTGCGCTGCGCTTCGGCGTAGGCGTCGAAGTCGGCCGCGACCATGAACCAGTCGCTGTTGTAAATGCCGTCGATCAGCCCGGCGAAGCGGGAGCGGTCGTCGGGTGAGAATACGCCAGAGGCGATAGATGACAGCGCCTGCGACAGTTCCACCGACTGTTCAATAATCGCGCGGGGGTTGTGGCCCTCGGCGCGCGCTTTCGACACCTCTTCCGCCGTCATGCCGAAGATGACGATGTTATCCTCGCCGACATGTTCGAGCATTTCGACGTTCGCACCATCCAGCGTACCGATGGTGAGCGCGCCGTTCAGCGCAAACTTCATGTTGCCGGTGCCCGAGGCTTCCATGCCAGCCGTCGAGATCTGTTCGGACAGATCGGCGGCCGGAACCATGATTTCCGCAAGCGAGACGTTGTAGTTCGGAATAAACACCACTTTCAGAAGCCCGCGCACGGCCGGATCGTTGTTGATGACCCGGGCAATATCGTTGGCAAGTTTTATGATCAGCTTCGCGTTGTGATAACTCGGCGCTGCCTTGCCTGCGAAGAACTTAACGCGCGGTACCCAATCCAGTTCCGGGTGAGAACGGATCTGGTCGTAAAGCGCCACCGTTTCGATAAGGTTCAGAAGCTGGCGCTTATATTCATGGATGCGCTTGATCTGGATGTCGAACATGGCCGAGGGATCGACACGGATGCCCATGCGTTGCGCCACCGTATTGGCAAGCCGCACCTTGTTCAGACGCTTCACTTCGGCAAATTTTTCGCGGAAACCTGCATCGTCGGCGAAGCGGTCGAGCGCTGTCAGCTTTTCCGCATCGTCGAGGAAATCGTCGCCGATCGCTTCCCGGATCAATCCGGTCAGGCCGGGGTTGCACTGCATCAGCCAGCGGCGCGGGGTGATGCCGTTGGTCTTGTTGTTGATGCGCTCGGGATAAAGGCTGTGCAGGTCGGCAAAGACCGTTTCCTTCATCAGTTCGGTATGAAGTGCCGAGACACCGTTGATGGAATGCGAGCCGATGAAGGCGAGATTGCCCATGCGCACGCGCCGCTCACCGTTTTCGTCGATCAGCGAGATGGACCGGATCTGCTGATCCGGCATCTTCTTTTCCTTGCGGGCGTAGACCAGCGTATTGGCATTGATCGCATAGACGATCTGCATGTGCCTCGGCAAAAGCCGCTCGAGCAGCGGGACGGGCCAGCTTTCCAGCGCTTCGGGCAAAAGCGTGTGGTTGGTGTAGGAGAAGGTGCCCTGCGTGATCTTCCAGGCTTCGTCGAATTCAAGGCCGTGGACATCGCATAGCAGGCGCATCATTTCGCAGATGGAAATGGCCGGATGCGTGTCGTTGAGCTGGATCGAAACCTTGTCGGGCAGCGAGGTGAAATCCGGATATTGCTGCAGGTGACGGCGCAGAATGTCCTGCAGGGAGGCGGAGGAGAAGAAGAACTCCTGCCGCAAACGCAATTCCTGGCCGGCCGGGGTCGCATCGGCAGGGTAGAGAACGCGCGTCAGGCTTTCGGCCTTGTTGCTTTCCCGCAGCGCGCCAATGTGGTCGCCGGCATTGAAGGCGGCAAGCAGAATGGGATCGATAGGCTGCGCCGACCATAGGCGCAAGGTGTTGACGCGGGTGCCGCGCCAGCCGACGACAGGCGTGTCGTAAGCCATGGCAATGACGCGTTCGGCAGGTTTCCAGACGAAGCGCTGCGGCTCCTCATATCCACCGATGGTTTCCACCGATCCGCCAAAGCCGATTTCATACGAGCTTTCGCGGCGTTCGAATTCCCAGGGATTGCCGTGCGCCAGCCAGGTCTCCGGCAATTCCACCTGCCATCCGTCCGCCATCTGCTGGCGGAAAAGGCCGTGCACATAACGGATGCCGTAGCCATAGGCGGGAATATCGACGGTTGCCATCGATTCCATGAAACAGGCAGCGAGACGGCCAAGGCCGCCATTGCCAAGTGCCGCATCCGGTTCAAGTCCCGCAATGACATCGAGATCGACGCCGAGCGAAGAAAGCGCGTCCCTGATTTCGTGCATCAGCCCGATATTGGAGATCGCATCGCGCATCAGGCGACCGATCAGAAACTCGAGCGACAGGTAATAAACGCGCTTGGAATTGTTGGCATAGGCCTTGCGGGTGGAGGCCATCCACTTGTCGATGATGCGGTCACGGACGACGAGAATGGTCGCGGTCAGCCAGTCATGCGGCTTGGCAACTTTTACGTCCTTGCCGATACGGTAGGTGAGGCGCTCGATGATTTCCGCTGCCATGATTTCCGGGTTGGAACTGCGCGGGGCGGGACGGGGAAGATCGGCGGCGTTTAGATTATTGATCATTGGTCGGTCAGCACCTTGGTGGGAGGAGAGGGTCTGATGAGGTCGATCCGGTTTGCCTTTACTGATGCCAGTTTATGCATCGATATGGAGGCGTGGCAACAGCATTTTTTGTGGAAATTTGAACAGCTTAGGGTAATGAAAAATAACACTTTTTCTTCAGCGTCCCGAGGATCGCCAAAGGCATTGCCTGCCCATTGTCCGTCATTCATGAACGGGTTTGCATGGTCGTTGCGATGCAGGGCATCGTTCAAGAAAGGGAGAGGGGCTGCAACACTTCTGAAATGGTTCACCGGTCCTGAAATCTGTTTCGGTCTATCGGATCACACACTAGCCTTCGCGGCGGAGATAATTCAATGAAAATAAACACGACGCTGCCGCAGCCGCGCCCACCGGTGGCGGCCAAACTGAAAAAAATGGCCTCGGTCGTCATGAAATGCGACGTTTACGGCAGGGAAAAAGGTTCAGTGGTCATACCGCCGGCGCGGATCGTCACCCGGGTATTTGGCGGCACCGCACACCACGGGGTGCAATCGAAGGAAAAGGGTTCCGAGCTTAGCGCGATGCCCTCTTCAAGCCCGCGCCAGTAAAGCGTTGGCGGCTTGTCGTCGCTTGACCAGCGGAAGGCGTGCAGGCAATCGCCATCCATCAGCACGGCGCTGAACCGCAACGCGGAAGAAACACCCGCCGCGATCATCTTTTCCAGGCAGAGGCGCAGCGCGGTGGAAATGGCCCGAACTGGGTCCGCATCAAGGTCGTGGCCGGCGGCAATCAGGAAGATGGCTTCGCTGTCGCCGGTGCCGCGCCGGGCGGAATAAATATCATCGGGTATGAGGGAATCAATGTCGCGCCTGATCTGCTCGTAGCCGCCGATCTGGCCGTTATGCATGAAGAGATATTGACCATGCGCAAAGGGGTGGCAATTGGCACGGGATACTTCGCCTGATGTGGCGGAGCGGACGTGGGCCATGAACATGCCCGAGCGAAGCTGGTGGCAAAGGGCGGCCAGATTGGCGTCGGACCAGGCGGGTCTGGTGTCGCGAAAAACGCCGGGCGTTCCGCGCTCGCCATACCAGCCAAGACCGCAACCGTCGCCATTGACGACGGTTTTAGCTTCCCTTGCGGCCATGGACTGGCTGACCAGCGACGCTTCCGGCTCGATCAGAAGACTGTCGAGCCAGACCGGTTTACCGGAATAGGCAAAAAGGCGGCACATTCATGCAGCTCTGTTCAGGGCCTTGTTTCCGAGCGCGAAGCCGACAGCGGCCTGGGCGTGAATGGCGGTCGAATCGTAGCCCGGCAAAGGCAGGGCATCGGGATCGATCAGCAGGGAAATTTCGGTGCAGCCGAGAATGACGGAATCGACGCCGAGCGCACGCGCTTTCTCGATGACCGACATGTAGCGCTCGCGCGAGCACGACTTGATCTCGCCCTGGCACAATTCGCCAAAAATGATGTCGTGGATGGCGGCCCTGTCATCCGCATCGGGCACGACCACATCGACGCCGTGGCGGCGCATGCGGTCGGTGTAGAAGCCATGTTCCATCGTGTAGCGCGTGGCGAGCAGAAGCGGCTTGCGGCGTCCATCCGCCTTCAATGCGGTGGCAGTTTCATCAATGATGTCGATGAGAGTGACGCCCGACATTTTTTCAACGGTTTCCGCAACGAGGTGCATGGTGTTGGTGCAGATCAGCACACAATCGGCACCCGCATTGGCAAGACGCGCACCCGCAGCGCCCAAAAGCGCGCCGGCCTCATCCCAGCGGTCAGCCTTCTGAAGGGCGACAACCTCGGAAAAATCGAGCGAATGCATGACGATATCGGCCGATACGAGCCCACCGCGGCTGTCACGAACGGCCTCGTTGATCATGCGATAATAGGTTGCGGTGGATTCCCAGCTCATGCCGCCGATCAGACCGATCCGTTTCATAGGCGTTCCCTTATAAAAGTTTGATTGATGACAAGAATGCCATTGCCGCGATGAAAACGGCATGCGTTTTTTCAGGGATTTAGAAGGCAGATTGCAAATTCTGGGCGTGCATTATGCTCAGCTCGCAAATTTCTTGCGTCACTACGTTAACCGGTGCATTCTGAAACAATGATTGACGACCGTGACCGCCGAATCCTTGCGATTCTCCAGGAGAATGCAGAAACACCTCTCGCCGATATCGCGGATGAGGTGTCGTTATCGCTTTCCGCCTGTTCCCGCCGTATCACGCGTCTGCGTGCGGAAGGATATGTGACCGGCACGATGGCGCTGCTCGACCGGCGGAAAATCAACCTGCCGACCACGGTTTTCCTGCTCGTGAGAACCGGCCTGCATGCGGAGGACTGGCTGGACCGGTTCCATGCCGCCGTCAGCACCATACCGGAGATCGTCGAGGTGCACCGGCTGACCGGCAATTTCGATTATATTCTGAAACTCGTGCTTCCAAATGTCGAATATTACGACACCATCTACAAACAGATCCTCCGGCGGGTCGAGCTTTACGACATGTCCGCCTATATCTCCATGGAGACGGTGAAGCTGTCGTCTTCACTCCCGACGACGCATATCTGATCGCAATATTTGGTCTTTTTTCAGCGCTCGGCTTCAAAACGGAAACCAAAGCGGAAACTTCGGGTCTCGCCCGGTTGAAGGGTGATGTCCGCTTCAAGTTGCGGCTGGTTGAAAGCGTTTGTCGGTGTTTCCACAGGTTCGAGCGCGATGGATTTTCGCCTGTCGCGGGCAAGCGTATCGCCGGTAAAGACATGCATGTGGCCGCGCTCCTGCCAAACGGTCAGGCTCGAACCATCGTTCCGGTTTTCGATCCTAGTCTCGTAAAGCCCGTTTGCGGATGGGATCAGATCGGTAAAGCAGACATCCAGCACATGGCCTGCGAGCGGCGCGGCAGAAAGAAACGCTGCATCGTCCCGTTTGAGAATGCCCGTCTCACTGTCGGTGAGTGGTATCAAATTCTCGTCCGTTTCGATCGCTGTTCGCGACGGTAGGGTGAGAAGGAGATCGTCGATGGAGGATATGCCGGGCAGACGGAAATAGGGATGCCAGCCGGCCGCAAAGGGCAAAGGCCGGTCGTCGCCATTGATGCCGCGTATATCGATGGTAACCGCATGGCCGGCAAACCGGTATTCCACCTCGATGGCGAGATGGTAGGGATAGCCCTTGAATTCGGCCGGCAATATCTCGGCACGAAAGACGATAATGTGCGCGTCGTTTTCCTCGAAAGATCGGTCGAGGGCGAAGGGCAGGGCACGGGCAAATCCGTGGAAGACGAGGTCCTCGTGGGCAAGCACCGGCTCGATACGGTGCATCTCCCCGCCAAATTTAAATTGGCCCTGAGGAATGCGATTGGTGAAGGGGGCGAGAATGCCGTTTCTCACGCCGTTCTGCGACTGCAATTCCTGAAGCGACGAATAGCCGTCGACAAGGTTTTTTGCATTGCCATCGGCAAGTCGTGGCCGCCAGCTCAGAAGGGTCGCGCCCTCATAAGCGATCTCGGCGCTGAAGCCGTTTCCGGAAACGGTCAGGCTGGCAATCCCCGTGCCTGTTGCGGAAGTGGTCATCGGGAAATTGTCCTTCATGCAAGCGTCTGCGGCCGTCGGGCCGATTGCGCCGCCGATTCGCCCGATCATCTTCGCTGCGGAGACATTTCGCAATGGCCATGACGGTGGCACACCTTAATGACCTCGCGTCAGCTCGGCCTCTAAGGTTTTATTGCCCTGGCCATGGCGCAAATCATTCCGTGAAGGTGCGTTTCGCGCCGGTGAAAAATTCCATTAGGGCGGCCTGATCCTCGCCGCCAAGTCCCGCCGCTGTCAGCATGCGGTGCACCTCGGCGCAAACCGCCGTCAGCGGCATGGCCGTGTTGGTGCGTCGAGCCAGATCCTGCGCGCCGTTCAGGTCCTTGACCATATTGTCGATGCGGCCAGTGCGGCGGTAATCCTTCGCCACGTAACGTGGCATATATTCCTGAAGGATTGCGCTGTCGGCGCGGCCGCCTTTCAGCGCCTGCGGAATTTTGGCGGCATCGACGCCGGCATCCAGCGCAAGCTGCGTTGCTTCCGCTACGGCAAGGAAGTTCAGCCCGCAAAGAACCTGATTGATGAGCTTCGTCGTCTGGCCTGCGCCGCTTGGACCCATATGGGTGTAGTTGCTGGCCACGTGCCGCAGCACGCGATGGGCATCGGCCACATCCTTTTCGGTGCCGCCGGCCATCAGGGTCAGTTGCCCGACGAGTGCCTTCGGCGCGCCGCCGGAAAGCGGGCTGTCCACCCAGCGCAGCCCCTTTTCAGCCGCATCCGCCGCCAGTTCTTTTGTCGCTTCCGGATCGATGGAGGACATGTCGATGATCAGCGTGCCGGGCCTGGCCCCCGCCGCCACGCCATCTTTGCCGAAAACGGCGGCGCGGACGATTTTCGGCGAATTGAGGCTGAGGATCACGACATCGGAGAGCGAAGCCGCTTGCGCCGCCGTCTCGGCGCTATGCGCACCAAGGCTGGTCAAAGCCGCCACCTTTTCCGCGTCCAGATCGAAAACCGTCAGGTGATTGCCGGTCTCGATCAGCCGCGTACCGATCGCGCCGCCCATCGCGCCAGCGCCAATGAGGGCGATTTTGTTCTTCTCGGTCATAGTGCTCACGGTCTCCTCCCAAAGCGTCGTGGTTACGGCTTCTTCAAAGCGAGGCGGTAATGCCGCCGTCGACGTAAAGAATATGTCCGTTCACGAAAGACGAGGCATCGGACGACAGGAAAATGCAGGCGCCGACAAGCTCTTCGACCTTGCCCCAGCGGCCGGCGGGCGTGCGTTTTTCAAGCCATGCTGAAAACGTCTCGTCTGCCACCAGGGCCGCGTTGAGCGGCGTGTCGAAATAGCCCGGCGCAATGGCGTTGCACTGCAGGCCATATTTCGCCCAGTCCGTCGCCATGCCCTTCGTCAGATTGCCGACGGCGCCCTTGGTGGCGGTGTACGGCGCGATACCGGGGCGGGCAAGAGCGGTCTGGACGCTGGCGATGTTGATGATCTTGCCACGTCCACGGCTGATCATATGACGCGCGACGGCTTGCCCTGCGTGGAACACCGAGGCGATGTTTGTCTGCAACAGGCGCTCGAAGGCGTCCGCCGGAAAATCCTCCAGCGGTGTGCGGTGCTGCATGCCGGCATTGTTGACCAGAATATCGATGGGGCCGACTTCCGCCTCGAAACCGTCGATGGCCTTGCGCACCGCATCATGATCGGTGGCATCGAAGGCGAGCGTCTTGGCACCCTTGATTCCTGCGGCGGCTGCTTTCAGCTTTGCCTCGTCGCGGCCGTTCAGCACCACTTCGGCTCCCGCCTCCACCAGGCCCTGCGCCAGCGCAAAACCGATGCCCTGCGACGAGCCGGTGATCAGGGCGCGGCGGCCGGAAAGATCGAACAAATTAAGGCCCACTGTTTCCTCCAGTCTCTCGACATTGCTTTCATGCCGGTTTATGTTATCGATAACATTCATCCCTTTCAGACGTGGATGTCAAGGCTTAAACGCCTGTTTCCGGTACGCAACATGCGCGCGGGGAGGCTGCAGGGCGGCGGAGACGCGGCCGGCGGCAATGATTGGGATAGGGATTATTTTGTTGCGCCGTTTAAGGCGCGATATCGAACGGGAGATATTTATGAGAGCGATTGTCGCCCACGGGGCAAAGGATGTGCGCATCGAGGAGCGGCCGGAGGAGGCGCCGGGGGCAGGAGAAGTGCGTCTTCGTCTGGCTCGGGGCGGGATTTGCGGCAGCGATCTTCACTATTACAATCACGGCGGTTTCGGCGCGGTACGGCTTCGCGAACCAATGGTGCTGGGACATGAGGTCTCCGCCATTGTTGAGGAGCTGGGCGAGGGCGTCGAGGGGCTGAAGGTTGGCGGTCTGGTCGCGGTTTCGCCGTCCCGTCCGTGCAGGACCTGCCGCTTTTGCCAGGAAGGCCTGCACAATCAGTGCCTCAACATGCGCTTTTATGGCAGCGCCATGCCGTTTCCGCATATTCAGGGCGCTTTCCGCGAGGTTCTCATCGCGGATGCCCTGCAATGCGTTCCGGCCGACGGTTTGAGTGCCGGTGAGGCAGCTATGGCGGAACCGCTGGCGGTAACGCTGCATGCCACCCGCCGCGCCGGCGATTTGCTCGGAAAACGCGTGCTCGTCACCGGCTGCGGCCCCATCGGCATTCTCTCCATCCTGTCTGCCCGCCGTGCCGGTGCCGCTGAAATCGTCGCGACCGATCTTTCGGACTTCACGCTTGCCAAGGCGCGGGAAGCGGGCGCGGACCGCGTCATAAACAGCAAGGATGAGCCTGATGCGCTGGCGGCGTACGGCGCGAACAAGGGAACCTTCGACGTTCTCTATGAATGCTCCGGTGCCGCCGTTGCACTGGCGGGCGGGATTACGGCGTTGCGTCCGCGCGGCATCATCGTCCAGCTTGGCCTTGGTGGCGATATGAGCCTGCCGATGATGGCGATTACTGCCAAGGAACTCGATCTGCGCGGCTCTTTCCGGTTCCACGAGGAATTCGCGACGGGCGTCGAACTGATGCGCAAAGGCCTGATCGACGTCAAGCCGTTCATCACCCAGACGGTGGACCTCGATGACGCCATCTCGGCCTTCGAATTTGCCTCCGACCGCAGCCGCGCCATGAAGGTGCAGATCGCTTTTTCGTAAGCGCCTGTTGCGCACGCCGGTTTGTCGACGTCTTGATCGGCGGTGGATTAATCCCCGCCGATTTTTCACGCGCGCGCTTCCATCTACAACATGACGTCTTTGATGTTATCGATATCATTTCGTGCGTCGCGGGCCGGGAAAGTGTGCCAAAGGGCGCAGCCCTGATCCCCGGCAGACGCGGCCTCTTCTGATTTGCACATATTGACGCAGGTCAAAAAGGTGATTTGCCGCTTGCCATTTTTTGCTTTATCGAAATTTCAGAAATTACTGAAAATACAGGAAGCAAAGAAATGCCCACCAATCTTTCTCCGCTCGTTCAGTCCTTCGTGCTGCATTTCGGCGAGATGGGCAGCCGCTGGGGCATCAACCGCACGGTCGGCCAAGTCTATGCATTGCTTTACATTTCACCGCAGCCGCTCTGCGCCGACGACATTGTCGAGGCGCTTGGCATTTCCCGTTCCAATGTGTCGATGAGCCTGAAGGAGCTTCAGGCGTGGAACCTTGCAATTCTCAAGCATTTCCCCGGCGACCGGCGCGATTTTTTCACGACGCCGGAGGATGTGTGGCAAATTCTGCGCACCCTTGCCGAAGAGCGCAAGAAGCGCGAGATCGACCCGACACTCAGCGTGCTTCGTGAAATCCTGATGGAGAAGCCGGAAAACGAAGAGGAGCGGCATGCGCAGAAGCGCATCGATGAGATGAAAACGCTGATCGAGCAGCTCACCGGCTGGTATGACGATGTGAAGAAGCTGGAGACGGAGCGGTTGGCTTCGCTTCTGGCACTCGGCTCGAAGGTCACGAAGCTTCTGGAGGCCAAGGACAAGATCGTCTCTCTTGCCAGACCCCGTACCAAGAAGGACAGGTGAGGAGATCGTCCGTGAGCATGTCCGCAGAAATCCGGCAATCCGCCAATGGCGATGATGCAGACTGTCCAGTTCCAGCGGCGGTCTCTCCCGACAAGGCACGGCGGCGCTTCTTCGGTAAATCCGCCAATGACAAGGGTGTCGGTACGGCGGAACTCGCGAAGGCACCCGCGGTAGGAAGATCGGTCGCCCTGCTGCATGTCCTGCCGGCTCTGCTCTGGTTGCCCCAGGCGGGTTTGCTTGCATTTTCGGTCGGAAACATTGCCGACGGTGCGCCGATGACGGCAATCCTGCCGGCGGCCGTGGCTGTTCTCGTTCTCGGTCTCATCAAGGCATGGCTGGAAAAAGTTGCCGCGAGACTGTCGTTTCGCGCCGCGCGTGCCGCCCTTTCGCGGCGGCGGCTGCAAGCGCTTCATGCCGTTGCGGAGGTGTCGCCGCTTGATCTGGCGCGCACGGCCTCCGGCGAGGCGGCAAGCGTCATCGCGGAGGCAGCCGAAGCGCTGGTACCTTATCTCTCCAGGTTCCAGCCTGCGCGGATGAAAGCTACCATTGTCCCCTTGGTTTTCGTGCTGGCAATCCTGCCATTTACCTGGATTGCGGCGCTTGTTCTGCTGCTTTCCATGCCCACTATCCCGCTTTTCATGGCGCTGATCGGCTGGCAGGCGAAGGCTGCCAGTGAAAAGCAGCTGGCCGAGACCGGCAACATGAATGCTTTCCTGCTCGATCGCCTGCGCGGCCTGGAAACGATCCGCGCACTGGAAGCCGTTGATCTGACCGCTGGACGCCTGCGGACGGACGCAGAGAACCTCAAGAAGCGGACGATGGCTGTCCTGCGGATCGCCTTTCTGTCCTCGGCGGTGCTGGAGCTTTTCGCTGCCCTCGGCGTTGCCATGACAGCCGTTTATATCGGTTTCCATCTGCTCGGTTTTCTCGATTTCGGCGCGTGGGGCGAGAAGCTGACACTTGCCGAGGGGCTGTTCATCCTGCTTCTGGCGCCTGCCTTTTTCGAACCGCTGCGGGAGTTGTCCGCCGTCTGGCACGACCGCGCAGCCGGCGAGGCGGCGCTGGGCGCGCTCGACACATTGACGCGGGCTGGCAAAGCCATCGTGGGTGAGGGTAAGGAGGTCGCAATGGCCCCTTTTCCAACGCCCGGTCTGGTGGAGTTGGCTAATCTCTCCTTCGCCTATCCGAATGCTCCGCCTGTCATTCGGAATCTAAATCTTACGGTCCAGTCAGGCGAGACAGTTGCGATTCTTGGGCCTTCCGGCTGTGGTAAATCCACTGTACTCTCCTTGATTGCCGGCTTGGCCGAGGCTGACGGCGGTACAATAGGGATCGGGGGCGTAACGCTTGGTCATGCGACGGCCGATGGACTGCGCAAGACAATCGGCTGGGTCAGCCAGAAGCCGTTCTTTTTTGCCGGTTCCCTGAAGGCGAATATTCGCTTTGGCCGCGCCGGTGTCAGCGAAGGCATGGTCGATGAGACGCTGCGCTGCACCGGGCTGGATGCATTGTCGAAAGCACGCCGGCATCTGCCTATAGGAGACGGCGGCTACGGTATTTCGGGCGGGGAGGCGGTGCGCCTCGCCATTGCGCGTGCTTTCGCCGATCCGGCGACGCAGCTTGTGCTGGTCGATGAACCGACAGCGCATCTTGACCGGGAGACGGCTGCGCTTGTCACCGAAAACCTGCTGCAACTCGCAAAAGGCAGGACATTGATCGTCGCAACCCATGATCCTGTGCTCGCCGCGCGCATGGACAGGGTCGTGAATATGACGACGATCCATTCGAGGGGGCAGTCATGATCGCGCGTTTTGCCATATTGAAACCTGTCATTTCCCTGTTCTGGTCGGCACGTCGCGGCATGCTGCTCGTTGGCGCGGTTCTGGCAGCAACCACGGTGCTGGCGGGTATAGGCCTTCTCGGCGTTTCCGGCTGGTTCATTACTGCGACCGCGATTGCCGGTCTGGTCCCTGCGACGGCCTATGCTTTCGACGTCTTTGCGCCATCGGCGGCCATCCGTCTGCTGGCGTTGTCACGCACCGCTGCCCGTTATGGCGAACGCATGACCACCCATGAGGCGACGCTGTCCGTGCTTGCAGCGCTTCGCGAAAAGCTGTTTCGTGGCTTTGCCGCACCGCAGGCGGCGAAACATCTGGAGGCGAGGCCCGCCCGCCTGCTGAACCGGCTGACTGCGGATATCGACGCGCTGGATTCGCTTTATCTGCGCGTGCTGGTACCCGCCGCCGTCGCAATCCTCGCCGCAATCGCAACAGGCATCGGTCTTGCCCTCCTCAATCCGCTTGCGGGCGTTCTGGCGGCCCTCTTCCTCATTGCGGCGGGTCTTGGCATTTCAGTGCGCTCGGCGTTGACGGCGGAAAAATTTGCGCGTCGCCGGGCAATCGGGCTTGAAGCGCTTCGTGCCCGCACGGCGGACTTGGTCAACGGGCAGGTGGAATTGCTCACGACTGCCCGTCTCTCCGCGCAGGTTGCGGCGATCGAACGGGCCGACAATTATCTGCTCGCTTGCGATGACCGCTTGAACCGGATCGAAACCAATGCCGGTTTTTCATTCGGCATCTCAGCGGCGGTTCTTTTGAGTGCGGCTCTCCTCGGCATGGCCTGGCTTGCGGAGCAGGACGTTGTGACCGCGCCGACTGCCGCCCTCGGCCTGCTTGTCTGTTTCGCCGCGCTGGAGCCCTTCACGGCGCTGCGCCGTGGTGCAATGGAACTCGGGCGCACGCTTTTTTCGGCAAGACGCATTGCGCCGCGTCTTTCCGCTGAAGCAGCCGCCAACTGTCCACGCGTGCCTGCCATGGGCCTGGTGGCTGAGCTTGATGGTGTGCGGCTGGAGCGGGATGGGAACGAAAATCCTGTCCTGACGAATATCAACCTTGCAATCGCCGCCGGAGAGACGATTGCGATTATCGGCCCGAGCGGTGCGGGCAAGACCAGCCTCATCCAGTTTCTGGCTGGTGAAGTGCAACCGGCGGCGGGCAGGGTCAGCGCTTTGCCTTGCTCGCTCATGACGCAGAGAAGTCAGCTTTTCCGAGACAGCATCGCTGATAATCTGAGGCTGGCAAAACCTGCCGCGACCGAGCGTGAACTGTGGGATGCACTGCAATCGGCAGGCCTTGGCGAGCATGTCAAAACCCTCGCCGCAGGGCTGGATACGAGACTTGGCGAGGCGGGGCAGGGTCTCTCCGGCGGTCAGTCACGACGGCTCGCCCTTGCCCGTTTCCTTCTACGCGACAAACCACTCTGGCTTCTAGACGAGGTGACGGAAGGGCTGGACGGCGAAACCGCCCGTGACGTGCTCGGCCGGTTGTTTGCAAGGGCGGAAGGCAAGACTGTCGTGATGATAACCCACAATCGCCGTGAGGCGGAATTTGCCGATCGCATCATCGTGCTGAGAGAGGGGCGCCAACTTGATCAATGTCAAAGCGGCACCCCGGAATACGACGTAATGCTGCAAACATTGCGTCCGGACTGAGTGATTTTTTCAGGGCCGGCGCCGTTTCGTAACAGAAGGCCGGCCTTTCCTGAAAGGTGGGGTAAAAACATGGAACTCGACATCGTGGCGCTATCGCGCCTGCAATTCGCTGTTACCGCTTTATATCACTTTCTATTCGTTCCCCTGACGATCGGACTGTCCGTGGTGATCGCCATCATGGAAACGGTCTATGTCATGACCGGCCGCACCATCTGGCGGCAGATGACGAAATTCTGGGGTACATTGTTCGGCATCAACTTCGTGCTTGGTGTTTCCACCGGCATCGTCATGGAATTCCAGTTCGGCATGAACTGGAGTTATTACAGCCACTATGTCGGCGATATCTTCGGTGCGCCGCTAGCGATCGAAGGGATGATGGCTTTCTTTCTGGAAGCCACCTTTGTCGGTCTGTTCTTTTTCGGCTGGGACAAGCTGTCCAAGCTCGGCCATCTCATCGCAACATGGTGCGTGGCGATCGGCTCGAACTTCTCGGCGTTGTGGATATTGATCGCCAATGGCTGGATGCAGAACCCGACGGGATCGGCCTTCAACCCCCAGACCATGCGCATGGAGGTGACGGATTTCTTCGCGGTGCTGATGAACCCGGTCGCCCAGGCGAAGTTCGTGCACACGGTTTCTGCGGGTTATGTCACTGCCTCCATCTTCGTGCTCGGCGTTTCCGCCTGGTACGTGCTGAAAGGCCGCCATGTCGATCTCGCCAAGCGGTCTATGACGGTTGCAGCTTCTTTCGGCCTGGCTGCTGCACTGTCGGTCGTCGTGCTGGGTGATGAAAGCGGTTATCTTTCGACCGAGCACCAGAAGATGAAGCTCGCCTCGATCGAAGCCATGTGGGAAACGGAACCGGCACCCGCCCCCTTTACCGCCATCGGGTTTCCTGATCAGGAAGCCCGGGAGACGCATTTCGCCGTGAAAATTCCGTGGGTGATGGGCCTTATCGGCACGCGCTCGCTGGACACGGAAATCCCCGGTATCAACGATCTGGTGGAACTCGCAAAGACCCGCATCCGCGATGGCATCAAGGCCTATGATGCGCTGATGCAGATACGTGCCACCGGCAAGGGCGCGGAACTGCCCGAAGAGGTGCGTGGCACCTTTGCGGAACTCGGCCACGAGCTTGGTTACGCCCTGTTGCTGAAGCGTTATGTCGACGATCCGCGCCAGGCGACGGAGGAGCAGATTGCCAAGGCCGCCGCCGATACCATCCCGCATGTGCCGACGCTGTTCTGGGCGTTCCGCATCATGGTCGGTCTTGGCATGTTCTTCATCCTGTTGACGGCGACCTTCTTTTATCTCTCGGCACGGCGCCGGCTGGATCACTATCCGTTCTTGCTGAAGGTGGCCGTCTTCGCCATTCCGCTGCCGTGGATTGCTGCGGAAATGGGCTGGGTGGTCGCGGAATTCGGCCGTCAGCCATGGATCATCGAAGGCGTGCTGCCGACGGCCGCCGCCGTCTCCAGCCTCAGCGCTTCAACGGTTCTGATTACGCTTCTCTGCTTCATCGCCATCTATACGGTGCTGTTCATCGTCGAAATGGGGCTGATGCTGAAGGCGATCCGCAAAGGGCCGGATCCGGATCACGAGCCGGAAGCGCCGCTCGTTCCTGAAAAACTCGTCGCTGCGGAGTAAACGATCATGATATTGCATCAACTCATCGACTACGAAGTCCTCCGCGTCATCTGGTGGCTGCTGCTTGGCGTGGTGCTGATCGGTTTTGCCGTGACCGGCGGTTTCGATCTTGGCACGGGCGCGCTGCTGCCTTTCGTTGCGAAAACGGATCTCGAGCGGCGTGTCGTCATCAATTCCATCGGCCCGGTATGGGAAGGCAATCAGGTCTGGCTCATCCTTGGCGGCGGCGCCATCTTCGCCGCGTGGCCGCCGCTTTATGCGGTGTCTTTTTCAGGTTTTTACCTGGCGATGTTCGCCACCCTGTTTGCACTGATCCTGCGGCCGGTGGGGTTCAAATACCGCTCCAAGCGCGAGAGTACGACATGGCGCAGTACCTGGGATTGGGCGCTGTTTGTCGGTGGCTTTGTTCCCGCCCTGATTTTCGGTGTGGCGATCGGCAATGTGCTGCAGGGCGTACCCTTCCGCTTCAACGATGACCTCAGGATTTTTTACGACGGCACGACTTTGTTCGAGCTTCTCAACCCTTACGCAATCCTTTGCGGCCTCGTTTCCGTTTGCATGCTGGTGATGCATGGTGCGGCCTGGCTGGTGCTGAAGACCGAAGGGCCGGTCGCTGCGCGTGCCCGCAGTTTCGGCAGTGTTGCAGCACTTGCCACCACAGGTCTCTTTGCGCTTGGTGGCGTATTGTTGTGGCTCGGTATCGACGGGTATCGCTTCACCTCGGAAGTTGTGACCGACGGTCCGTCCAATCCGTTGTCAAAGACGGTCGAGGTCGCAAGCGGCGTCTGGTTTGCGAATTACGCGGCCCATCCATGGATGATGCTGGCACCGGCGCTCGGTCTTGCCTTCCCGCTCGTCGCCTTCCTGTTGTTAAGGGGCGGGCGTGAGGTGCTGGCGCTGCTTTCCAGTTCGCTTGCGATATTCGGCATCATCTCGACGGTCGGTCTGACGATGTTTCCCTTCATCCTGCCCTCTTCGATCGATCCGAAATCGAGCCTGACGGTCTGGGACGCATCGTCGAGCCATATGACGCTATTCATCATGCTGGTCGTCGCCCTCATCTTCATCCCTATCATCGTCGCTTACACCTCATGGGTCTATCGCGTGCTGTGGGGCAAGGTGGATGAAAAGGCGATCCGTGAAGACAGCGGCCACGCTTATTAATATCGAACAAATACAAGGAGATCGAACATGTGGTATTTCGCCTGGCTGCTCGGCCTGCCTCTCGCCGCCATTTTCGCCGTCATGAACGCCATGTGGTATGAGCTGATGGAAGAAAACGCCAGAAAGGCCGAGGCCAAGCCGGAAAAATAACGCTTCGGGGCACGGGGCAAAAAAAGGGCGGCGTCCAATCTGGATGCCGCCCTTCTTGTAGAAATCGCCGCGATTGACACGCGCGGTTTCAGTGGATCGCGATGCCGCGCTTGTCCGCTTCTTCCTTGATGATGTCTTCGACCAGCGCTCTCTTGAGATTTGGGTTTCCCAGAAGATAGTCGTCGGCAATCTCGAAAATCGATTTCGGATTCTCGGTCCTGTGCAGGGTGTCGAGGTCCTGGCCGATCTGCTCTCGCAAGTCTGAATAGTCGTCCATCGCGGTTCTCCCGGTCACTGGTTCAATGCAGAAGTTCTGCCGGAACCTTGCCGCCGTTTTCAGACAGCTTCTTGATGACAGCCTTGTGCAGCCAGATGTTCATTGTGGCTGAGTCCGAGGTATCACCGGTATAGCCGAGTTCGCTTGCCAGTTCCTTGCGAGCGGTTAGGCTGCTGTCCAGATCGAGCGCTTTCAGAAGATCGACGATCGAATGTTTCCAGTCGAGTTTCTGCCCGTTCTGCTTGACCGCCGCGTCCAGAATGGATGCGACATCGACGCTGCCGGTGGATGCCGGAGCAGCGGCTGTCGGTGCGGGTGCTGCTGGCTGAGCCGGAGCGGCCGGACTTGCGCCTGTCGTAGGCGCGCCAGCTGGCGCCGAAGTCTGCGGTGCAGCCTCTGCCTTGCCAAAAATCGCGTTCTTGATCTTGTCGAAAAAGCTCATTGTGTCCTCCCTCTATCGGCGAAATGCGCGCCCGATGGCAATGAGAATGCATGCGCCGATGAAACCGGCGATAAGGTATCCAATCCAGCCTCCGAGCGAAATGCCCACAAGCCCAAGCAGGAAATTGGCGACGATGGCGCCAACGATGCCGAGAATTATGTTCATGAAAAGACCCATGTTGCTTTTCATGAACTGTTCGGCAAGCCAACCGGCTACGCCGCCGATGATGATTGCTGCAATCCAGCCGATTTGTGCGTCTTCCATAACAGGCCTTTCCTTTGTGAGAGAGGTCCGCAGGCATATGGACAGGCTTTTGCGCGCACTGATCCCCCCGCCTCTTGACCCCAGGCAGG
Organism: Rhizobium sp. SJZ105; assembly: GCF_007828365.1. Lineage (NCBI taxonomy): Bacteria > Pseudomonadati > Pseudomonadota > Alphaproteobacteria > Hyphomicrobiales > Rhizobiaceae > Rhizobium > Rhizobium sp. SJZ105. The sequence goes on along the minus strand of NZ_VIUP01000006.1, from coordinate 87,683 downwards.
GAATTAACGGCCAATCGAGGATTTTGTTCCGGTCTCCTTGCTTTCGTCAGCTTTGGCTTTGAAAGTCCAGCCCGATATCCAGAACCGGCGCGCTGTGGGTCAGCCAGCCGACGGAGATGAGATCGATGCCGGTTGCTGCAATGGCTGCTGCGGTTTGAGGCGTGATGCGTCCGGAGGCCTCGGTGATGGCGCGTCCGGCGACGATCTGCACCGCGTCGCGCAGCTGTTCCGGCGGCATGTTGTCGAGTAGAACCGCATCGACCCCTTCCTCCATCGCTTCGCGCAATTGCAAGAGCGTATCCACCTCGACCTCGATCTTGACCAGATGTCCGACACCCGCCTTGGCGCTGCGGATAGCGTCACGCACGCCGCCGGCTACGGCGATGTGGTTGTCCTTGATGAGTACAGCATCATAAAGGGCAAAACGGTGGTTCATGCCGCCACCGGCGCGCACGGCATATTTTTCCAGCGCCCTGAGGCCCGGCGTCGTTTTGCGGGTGCAGGCAACCGAGGCTCTGGTGCCGGAGATGGCGGCAGCAATTGTGGCGGTGACGGACGCGATGCCTGAGAGATGGCCGAGAAAATTAAGGGCGGTGCGCTCCGCCGTCAAAAGACCGCGCGAGGGACCCTCGATCGTCGCGATAATATCGCCCGGAGCGACCGCCGCGCCATCCTGCACCTGCCGCCTCATCACGATTGTCGGGTCCACCAACTGGAAAGCCAGTTCTGCGGCATCAAGACCTGCGATGACACCCGGTTCACGCGCCGCCATGACGACGACTGAGCGATGATCAGCGGGGATGACTGCGGCAGACGTGATGTCGCCCGCCAGACCCAGGTCTTCCAGCAGGGCGTTGCGGACAAGCGGCTCCACGATAATGCGTGGCAGAGGGGTGAGGGTCATGTCAGGCGCTCCGCGCAATGCTGGAAGAAAAAAGATTGGACGATAAGAGGTCATGGGCAATGGCGATGACATCGGACAGGCAAAGCCTGCGCCTTGTGGCGGTCGCGTCCTTTTCCGGGAAGTCGTTACGGAAATGGGCCCCGCGCGATTCTCTTCGCAAGGCGGCGAAGACGGCGATTGCGAGCCCGACGATGGCGGGATCGGATGCCGGGCCGCTCTGTTCGGCCAGTGGGAGAAGTTCGCTGATCGCGCTGATCAACCCCGCTTCATGTCTGGCGATGCCGAGATGGCGGGAGACGATGGGCCGGACGACTGACGGGTCTGCTGCCGAAAGAACAGGCGTTGCGAATGGCGTGACAGCTGTCACCCGTTTTGACGCCGGTCGGGCGGCAATATCTTTTGCCGCACGCATGCCCATGGCAGCCGCCTCCAGCAGGGAGTTGCTGGCCAGCCGGTTAGCCCCGTGAAGACCGGTGCAGGCGGTTTCGCCCGCAACCCATAGGCCCGGCACGGAACTACGGCCATTACCATCCGTGGCGACGCCGCCCATGTGGTAGTGAACGGCGGGACGGACGGGCACGAGTTCGCGGGCGGGGTCTATACCAGCCTCGCGGCATAGCAGGTCGATTGACGGGAAACGCGCCGAAAAACCGCTGCCGATCGCCTTGCGGGCATCGAGAAAGACTTTGCCGCCGCGCAGGATTTCCCGGTCGATGGCGCGGGCGACAATATCGCGGGAGGCAAGTTCTGCACCCGGAACGGTCGCCATGAAACGTTCGCCGCTTTCATTGAGAAGAACGGCACCTTCGCCCCGCACTGCCTCGCTGACCAGAGCCAGCGGCCGCCGGGGAGAGGAAAGCGCCGTTGGGTGGAACTGGACGAATTCCATATCAGTGAGGATGGCTCCGGCGCGCGCGGCGAGCATGATCCCCTGTCCGAAATTGCCGGTGGGATTGGTGGTGGCCTCATACAGCCCGCCGAGGCCACCGGTCGCAAGAATGACGTTTGTGGCCGGCAGAACAAAGCTGCCCTTTTGCCCGGCGCAGATGAGACCGGCTATGGCCCCGCCTTCTGTCAGCAGCCGGCGCACCTCCGCACCTTCCAGGACTGCGATGGACGGCGTGTTGAGAACGGCGGCTGCAAGAGCCCTCACAATGGCCGCACCCGAGCCGTCACCTTCGGCATGCAGGATGCGCCGGCGGCCATGGGCGGCTTCCAGCCCGAAAACGAGCCTGCCTTGTGCATCGCGATCGAAACGAACTCCGGCTCGTTCCAGGGCATCGATGACTGCGGGGGCGGTGGAGACGATATCTGCTGCCATAGCCGCGTCACAGATGCCGTCGCCTGCGGCGAGCGTATCGGCAAGATGCAGTGCAGTGCTGTCGTCAGCGCCAAGGCTTGCAGCAATGCCGCCCTGCGCCCAGGCGCTGGACGTTTCGCCACCGAGCGCGCCGCGGGTCAGAAGCAGGACCGGTTGCGGTGCGAGCGTCAATGCTGCCATCAGGCCGGCAATACCGCTGCCGACGATGACCGTCCTGCCCGCATATTGCGACAGAGCGTCACTCATACCGCCAGCATCCTCTCCACCGCGCGGCGGGCGGCGACCGCAACAGCCGGATCGATTGTCACCTCGTGGCGGTTTTCTTCAAGCGCTGTGCGGATATTGCCGAGCGTGATGCGCTTCATGTGCGGGCAGAGGTTGCAGGGGCGGATGAATTCGACATCGGGATGATGCACGGCGACATTGTCGCTCATCGAGCATTCCGTCAAAAGCACCACGCGGGCCGGTCTTTCCCGGCCGACATAATCCGACATGACAGCGGTCGAGCCGGAAAAATCTGCGGCCTCAACGACATCGGGCGGACATTCGGGATGCGCGAGAACGGTGATGCCGGGATGGCTTTCGCGCAATTCCCTGATGTCGTCGGCGGTGAAAAGCTCATGCACCTCGCAATGGCCGCGCCATGCGATGAGTTCGACATTGGTCTCCCGCGCTACATTCTTCGCCAGATATTCGTCCGGCAGCATCAGCACGCGCGGCACGCCGAGCGATTCCACCACCTGGCGGGCATTGCCGGAGGTGCAGCATATGTCGGAAGCCGCCTTCACCGCCGCCGAGGTATTCACGTAGGTGACGACAGGAACGCCGGGATAGGCCTTGCGCAGAAGTGCGATGTCTTCGGGCGTGATAGAATCGGCGAGCGAGCAGCCGGCGGCCATATCCGGAATAAGCACGGTTTTTCCCGGATTGAGCAGCTTTGCCGTCTCAGCCATGAAATGCACGCCGGCGAGAACGATCACATCCGCTTCTACTTCCATTGCCTTGCGCGCAAGGGCGAGGCTATCGCCAACGATATCGGCAACGCCGTGGAAGATTTCCGGCGTCTGGTAATTATGGGCGAGGATGACGGCGTTGCGCCTGCGCTTCAGATCGAGGATCGCCTCCACATCATCCTGAAAACCCATCCATTCCGCCTTGGGAATGACGCGGCTGACCCGGTCGTAAAGGCTTGCGGCAGATATCTGTTCGTTCACGGCACTCTCCCATTTATACTCTATTTGAGTATATCTACGGCAAAGAGATATTCTCATTGTGAGCATATGTCAATTGCGGGAGAGTGGCAGTTTGGTTCCGGAAAGGGCGCGTTCATCCACAACGGTCTGGCGGAATCGGAAGAGCTTTGCAGGGCGTCCGCCGGTTTCGGTCGCCATGTCGCCAGTTTCTTCCACCAGCTGTTGCTGTTCTATCAGCCGGCGGAAGTTCTGCTTGTGCAGCGTCAGACCGGCGAGCGCCTCCACCGCGCGCTGCAATTGCAGCAGGGTGAAAGCGTCGGCCATCAGTTCGAAAACTACAGGCCGGTATTTAATCTTAGCCCGGAGGCGCGCGATGCCGGTGGCAAGAATGCGACGGTGATCGGCAAACATCGGTCTGCCGAAATTGATCCGAGGCTCACTCTGGGCTTCTTCGACCAGTCCGGCCTCATAGAGCAATTCGTAGCGCTGAAGTGTCAGTTCCTCGTTCCAGCCGCCGCCATCAAGGCCGAAGGTGAAGTCGGCGCGTAAATGGCGCTGGCCTTTGCAGGCAGGGTCGGAATCCGCCCAGCAGCGCAGCTTCTCGATGATTGTGTCCAGAACCGCCGGCCGGCCCTGCCGATGGTCTTCCCAAGGAAAATACTCGTACCAGCCATGCCAGATAGGGCGGCCATTGCCGGGCGGCTCCTGTTCGCGAACCAGCCCGAGATAACCGATCGATATGGTTCTTCCGCCAAGAATGTCATTGTTGCGGTCCCGGTCGGCGAAGGTGTAGAGTTGTTCGAGATAGCCGACGGGATGATGTGTCTGTTCGTGTATCCACTCTCTCAACCCGCTCTGAAGCGTCCTGTGTCCGAATTCAAACGGCCCTGATGGAAGTGCCGCGCCCGCCCGCACGGTCATTACCCGCGGCTCGTCCGTGGTGATGGCGGTGACGACGGCGATGAGTTCGGCGTGGGCAAGCCCTATGGTCACGGCGGCTCCTCTGGTAGATGGCGTCGGTATCGACCTTCTTTGGCACAGGAATGCCTGTTCGCCAACAAGCGGGCGGGGAAACGCGGATGCCGCCGCGCATGTAAAACTTTACGTAGCGATCAGACAAAAGAATAAGTGCTTGTGGTTAGTCGCGTATCGTCCTTTATGTTAAGACCCGCGTCAAAAGCATCCATAATGTAGAAGGCCGATGTTAGAGGATATATATCTCGAAGAAACACTTGTGGGTTATTACACCTGGAACGTGGGACAGAATCTGGTTTATCTGGATGCTGTGGCGGCTCGCCTGCGCGAATTTTCCGAAGAGAAAGCCGCCCGCGGCATTCCCGTGGAGGATTTCATAGATCAGATCGAAAGCGGCTCGCGCGCGCGTGGCCAAGGCGGTTTACAACTCGCTGACGAACGGCGTGTTCTATGATCAGCAATACCGCATCGAACTCAAATCCGGCGATTTTCGCTGGCTGCGGACAACGGGCAGGGTTATCCTTGATGGTGACCGCATTCCAATCATGGCGATGGGCACGGTGCGAGACATCACCTCGCGCAAGATTTTATTGATGTAATATTTATCGCGTTCGGTCTGTCTTGAAAAACGCCGATCTATTTCTTGTCGATTGTTTTGATGTGCGGTGACATGGTTCGGCAGGTTTTCATTTTGCTGTTTCAGATCGTGCTGGTCACGGGGCTTGGTATAGCCGGCATCCGCATCGCCTCGCTCATGAATGGCGAGGCGGCATATCCAGCGACTGGCCTCTCCGCAAACACGGAAACGCTGTGGACGACCTCTCCGGTCAGGGTCGATCCCCGCCATCAGAATTATGAGCGTATTCCGACCCCGCCCGATCCATACCCCCTGAAAATATATGCGGATCAGCGCCTGCGCGTTGCGTCCAACAATCGCTTCACCTTCAAAGGACAGGAGTTCCGCCTCGCCGGCGTGGAAGACATCGACCGCAACCGGGTTTGCGCCGGACCTGACGGCCGCCGTTATGCCTGCGGCCTGAACGCCTTCAAGGCGCTGGAGAACCGCCTGCGCGGCAAATATCTGGAATGCCGGGTGCTGGAAGAAGGCGGCGGCGTTCCGTCGGTGGAATGTCGGATCAACGGGCAGGATGTGCGGGCGCTCTTGCAATAGTCAACGCGAAGAACAGACAATGCCGCACGAACGCCCGTGCTGGACGATAGAAATTTGTATTTTAGAAGGTTTGGTGGAGCTAAGCGGGATCGAACCGCTGACCTCTTGCATGCCATGCAAGCGCTCTCCCAGCTGAGCTATAGCCCCATAAGGGTTCCGGAATTTCGTCCGGTTCCGGGAACCGAAGCGGCTGTTGTTCCGTTCGGTGGCGGCTTACTACTTCGGCTAATCGAAGAGTGCAAGCACAAAAAACAGCCCGGCTTCATTTTTTTGTCGCCGGGCTGGTTTATCCAATAAGATCAAGCTTCTTCGTCGTCGCCCGGTACGCCGATGATGCCGGACATGTCGTCGTCATCGTCGTCTTCGTCGGCTTCAAGGAAGGTGTCGTCGTCGTCGCCGATTTCCACGTCGTCGTCATCGTCGCCCAGGTCCGGGATATCGTCGCCGCTGTTGTCGCCGTCGGCGTCTTCCAGCGATACGAGTTCGACTTCCGTGTTTTCGGCATCGACTTCCGCGACTTCTTCTTCTTCAGCCTGCTCGAGCTTTGCCTGAGCGGTGCTTTCTTCAAAGAAAGAGAGCGGCCAGGACTTGCCGCTATAGGGAGAAACGACCGGGTCGCGGTTCAGATCGTAGAACTTCTTGCCGGTATCGGGGTCTGTGCGCTTGGTACCAAGGTCCGCTTTTGCCACTGTCTAAGCCTCAAATTGTCGAATGAGTTTCGGTGTGTACGCCGTAAAACCGGCATAGACGGTAAAATTTCTAGCCGGTCCCCTTAATCGTTGCGGTCTTTCGTGTCAAAGACAAACTTTGGAGGCCGCCCTCCCATGATGCGACTTGTATGTCAGGCTGCTCATAAAGATTGGAGGCCGACGCACTCTACTGTATTAATGATGGACGCACAGGCAGAAAGCTTCATGACCTTTACGATTGCCATAGATGGGCCAGCTGCGGCGGGCAAAGGGACCTTGTCACGCAAGATTGCGGAGACCTATGGTTTCCATCATCTCGACACCGGGCTGACCTACAGAGCCACGGCCAAGGCACTTCTTGACGCCGGCCTGTCGCTCGATGACGAGAAAGTCGCTGAAAAGGTGGCGCTGCAACTCGACCTTGCCGGCCTCGACCGCGCGGTGCTTTCAAGGCACGATATCGGCGAGGCGGCGTCCAGGATTGCGGTGATGACGCCGGTGAGGCGCGCGCTCGTGACAGCGCAGCAGCGGTTTGCGGCAAAGGAACCGGGCACGGTTCTGGATGGCCGCGACATCGGCACGGTGGTGTGCCCTGATGCGCCGGTGAAACTCTACGTCACCGCTTCGCCGGACGTGCGGGCGCGCAGGCGTTATGATGAAATTGTCGCCAACGGCAGCGTTGCAGACTACGACGCCATTTTCGCCGAGGTGAAGAAACGCGACGAGCGCGACATGGGCCGAGCCGACAGCCCGTTGAAACCGGCTGAAGACGCGCACTTGCTAGATACGTCGGAAATGAGTATAGAGGCGGCGTTTCAGGCCGCGCGGATGATTATCGACGCCGCCCTGAAGAAACAGGTTTTTCGCGGAACCGCTTGAATCGGTCCGCGTTTAGTCCGGAATTGCCTGAAGACATGTCCTTGCGCCGGGAAGCCTTTTGAAAAGGCGGGCATGGGTTCGGGTATCAACAACGCTAGCCCACCGGCGCTTTTGTATTCGCTCTCGCGCGGATGCAATCAGGAGATTTCATGTCAGTATCTACCCCCACGCGCGAAGATTTCGCAGCGCTTCTCGAAGAATCCTTTGCCTCTAACGATCTTGCCGAAGGCTATGTTGCCAAGGGTATCGTGACGGCAATCGAGAAGGACGTTGCCATCGTCGACGTTGGCCTCAAGGTTGAAGGCCGCGTACCGTTGAAGGAATTCGGCGCGAAGTCCAAGGACGGCACGCTGAAGGTCGGCGACGAAGTCGAAGTTTACGTCGAGCGCATCGAAAACGCACTCGGCGAAGCCGTTCTGTCGCGCGAGAAGGCTCGCCGCGAAGAAAGCTGGGTCAAGCTCGAAGCCAAGTTCGAAGCTGGCGAGCGCGTCGAAGGCGTTATCTTCAACCAGGTCAAGGGTGGTTTCACCGTCGATCTGGACGGCGCCGTTGCCTTCCTTCCGCGTTCGCAGGTCGACATCCGTCCGATCCGCGACGTTACCCCGCTGATGCACAACCCGCAGCCCTTCGAAATCCTCAAGATGGACAAGCGTCGCGGCAACATCGTTGTCTCGCGCCGCACGGTTCTCGAAGAGTCCCGCGCCGAGCAGCGTTCTGAAATCGTTCAGAACCTCGAAGAAGGCCAGGTTGTTGACGGCGTCGTCAAGAACATCACCGATTACGGTGCGTTCGTTGACCTCGGCGGCATCGACGGCCTGCTGCACGTTACCGACATGGCATGGCGCCGCGTCAACCATCCTTCGGAAATCCTCAACATTGGCCAGCAGGTCAAGGTTCAGATCATCCGCATCAACCAGGAAACCCACCGTATCTCGCTCGGCATGAAGCAGCTCGAGTCCGATCCGTGGGATGGCATCTCCGCCAAGTACCCGGTTGGCAAGAAGATCTCCGGTACGGTCACGAACATCACCGACTACGGTGCATTCGTAGAGCTGGAGCCGGGCATCGAAGGCCTGATCCACATTTCCGAAATGTCCTGGACCAAGAAGAACGTACATCCCGGCAAGATCCTGTCCACGAGCCAGGAAGTTGACGTTGTCGTTCTCGAAGTCGATCCGTCCAAGCGCCGTATCTCGCTCGGCCTCAAGCAGACGCTGGAAAACCCGTGGCAGGCATTTGCCTTCAGCCATCCGGCCGGCACTGAAGTCGAAGGCGAAGTCAAGAACAAGACCGAATTCGGCCTGTTCATCGGCCTCGAAGGCGATGTCGACGGCATGGTTCACCTGTCGGATCTCGACTGGAACCGTCCGGGCGAACAGGTCATCGAAGAGTTCAACAAGGGTGACGTGGTCAAGGCCGTCGTTCTCGATGTTGACGTCGAGAAGGAACGCATCTCGCTCGGCATCAAGCAGCTCGGCAAGGATGCTGTCGGTGAAGCCGCAACGTCCGGCGACCTGCGCAAGAACGCAGTCGTTTCGTGCGAAGTCATCGCCGTTAACGACGGTGGCGTGGAAGTGAAGCTCGTCAACCACGAGGACATCACCTCCTTCATCCGCCGCAACGACCTCGCACGCGATCGTGACGATCAGCGTCCGGAGCGTTTCGCAGTTGGCCAGGTTTTCGACGCTCGCGTCGTCAACTTCTCGAAGAAGGACCGCAAGGTCATGCTTTCGATCAAGGCTCTGGAAATCGCTGAAGAGAAGGAAGCCGTCGCACAGTTCGGTTCGTCCGACTCTGGCGCTTCGCTCGGCGACATCCTCGGTGCGGCTCTGAAGAACCGCAGCGAATAATCGCTAGAGATCGTTTGATATAAAGAACCCGCCGGAATTTTCCGGCGGGTTTTTTGTTGGCTACAGTGTTCGTGGCACAGGCCAATGGGCGGCGCGGAATTCAGTGCATGCCACTCATCTTGAGGTAATAATTTTCCGCACTGTCGTCGAAAGCCGCTGTCCGCGGATTTTCCCCATCCCCAATCTCGTCATTGGCGGCCACCCGCTCTTCCATCTCGTCTTGACCGTCGGGATTTTCGCCCTCCGCCTCGCCATTCGCTTCATCCTCGGAAAATGGACCACGCCCGCGATGCGGCGTTTCCGATTCGTGGTCCTCTTCCGCCGGTGGGTATGCGACGAGCGGTAACGGCGTGCCGTCTTTTGCCAGAGCTGCAGCGATCAGCGATTGCGAGGCCGTTTGTTCCAGCATCGCCATTCTTGCTTCCGGGTCGAGAGCGGCGCGGGGCATGGGCTGGGCTTCTGGCCGGTTGGTAATCGTCTCCGTTTCCTCCCCGGTCGGGTGGATGGGCGCTGCGAGGGCAGTTTTTTCGGCAGGCTGCTCTTCGAGTGGTTGCGGTACGGCGCCCGGTGGCGTGGCGGAAAGCTGGGCAGCGGTGGTGGCCTTGGCGGGAAGTTTGCCGGCCACTGCAGCAAGGAGCAGGTTTTCCATATCCTTGGCGCCAGCCGTGGACTGGCCGGATGGCGGGTTCAAGGTAGTGCGGATTTCCCTCGGCTCCAGCTTCATCGTGTCCCGATGCTGAAGTGCAGGGCGCATCTCGGCGTTCTCAGCCCGTGGCGGATTTGCCGGGCGGGCATCTGTCGAAGCTTCTTTTGTTGTGCTGCCCGTTTGCGGCTGAGGCGAGCGTACGGTGCTTTCGGCGGCTTTCCCTTCCGGTTTTGCCGAATCGTGCGGAGAGTCGGACATGTCGGCAGGTGGGGCGGGAAGATTGGCCTGCGGGCCTTGCGGCGCTGCCTGCGCCGCAACCATGGCTTTTATTGCGGCGGCGCTTTGGGCAAGCGGGCCGATGAGCATAGGCAACAGCCGGCCGGGCGCGGCGGCGGTTGCCGGTTGTGCTGTTGTTGTGGTGGTCGTTGCCGGGTTTGGGCGGCCGTCAGCACTCTGGCTCGGGCCGTTCTGCTGTCTCGCTTGCACTGGCTGCGCGGTCACCGGATTGGCCGAATTGTTCTGCTGATAAGAGGACACCACCGCCTTCGCCGCAAGATCCGTTCCCTTGTAGCGGGAAAGTTCGATCAGCAGCGCAAGCCTTGCGGCATCCGGCCCGGTTGGCTGTTTCAGGATTTCTGCGAGCATCGAAAGGCTCAACCCCTGCAGGACTTTGCTGACCTGTTGTTCCAGCGCCAGGCGCTGCGGTGCGGGCAGGGCGCGCAGCGCATCCGTCAGACGCATCACATAGGTTTGAATGGCTTCGCCGTCGCGCCTTGGGAGGTTCATCAGCTTGCCAAGCGCCTCCGCCAGAACGGCGGTGCTGCGGGAAAGCTGATATTCGCTGGCGAGAGAGGTGACTGCGGCTTTGGCGAAAAGACTGCTGCCATTGTCGGGAGCAAGATTGCTTGCCTGCGGCTGCACGGCCTCCTTCGGCTCCCCGCGCTGCGTCTGCGAGGCTGCGGCTCCATAGGCGGCATCGGCTGCCGGAATTTTCGGTACAGGCGGTAACATGCTGCGCTCCGTTCCTATCGATTACCGCCGCTGGCTGCGAAAGGGCCAGTCCCTGGCTCTCTGATCCGCATTTGGCCTATGTTGAAAGATTGCCGCGCCGGTGATGTACAGGTGTCATCTCGCCCGCTCATGCGGGAGCGCCGTGTGCGTCGCTGGCAGGAATGCCAGCTCTTCGCGATGCACACAGAATCATCAACCCTGAGTCTGGGCCGTAGATATTAAGAATTCGCTAACCATAAAAATCGTGTCGATATGGCAATCAGGGAGAGACGCTGATGAACATGCGGTAAAGCCCGTTATCGTCGGAATTGACCGATGAAATATGGTCCGGTTCGCTATCCGCTGCCTCAAAGGCTTCCGGTGGCATCGCGTCGAGCCAGCTTGCCTTGGGAAAACCTCTCTCGGGGCGATTTTCCACGGGGGCGATGAGGTTGTCTTCCTCGCTTGCGGCAACGAAATTGTCGTCATTCGGCGCCAGCGGCGGAGCGGCGATGGAGAGCAGCGCTTGCGCCGCATTTGGTTCGGCATCGAGGCCGGCGCTGCCGGATATGCCGGAAATTTGAGACATGTTTGAACTCACATCATGTTTCGCTCAAGTGACTATCGGTAGCGGCGAGATCATGCCGCCTTCTTCTTCAGCAGTGCATAAATTCCATTGTCGTCTATCGAGATCGGCAAAATGGCGCTGCGGGCGTTATCGACGACTGCCTGAACATCAAGCAGTTTTTCGGCGTCGTCTTTCTGATCGGCTTCCGTCTTGGTTGCGGCGTCTGTCTCTGCGGGTTCGTTGTCATTTTCAGCCTGGGCCGTTTCGCTTGATGGCGTTGCCGCGAGCACGGAGATAAGGGCGATTTCCGATGAAATATCGACCGGGCCTTGCCCGTCAGTGCCTTGCGCTTTTTCTTCGGCGGCAGCGTCTATGTGTTCCTTCACGACGTCCTGAAGTTTTTGCACATCCTCCAGCTTGCCCTGTGCGTCTCGGGTCTGGATATCCTCTTCCCGCTCCGCCGCAACTTCGGCATCGTTGATTTCGCCCATGCGGTTTTTGCCGCGTTCGGCCTGCAATTCTTCCTTGGTTTTCGGATCGGCAACGTCTTCCAGGCGCTGGATGACCTTCATGGTTTCCCGTGTCATGAATTGGGTGCCCTGCGCCTGATCGTTCAGCGCATTCTTCACGGCGCGTGCCGCATCGCCAAATGGGTTTGCGATTGCGGCGATCATCTGCTGCGCGGAAATACCAAGTTCCTTGAGGCCAGTCGATTCTTCGAGATCATTGACATTTTTGGGTGCGGTGGCGCGCACTGCCATGATTGCTTTCGACATCTGCACGCCGAAATCTTCTTCCTTGCCGCTCAGGCCGGCATTTTGGGCAATGCGTGCGGCAAGTGCTGCCATGGGCGCGGTCTTGGCAGTTACGCCGTTATTCAGGACTTCCACGACCTGCGCTTCCGAAACGCCGAAGGATTTCAGCGAAATCGTCGTGGCTTTTCCTGCCGCATCGGTTTTTTCAAAGCCGTCGGTCAGGGTCAGCGCGTCCTGAAGCCTTTGTGCGAAAGCGGCGTTCGATTCATTGTTTTCCTGGGTGATGCCAAGCGCAGACGAGAAACGGGAGACAAGCGAGGCGAAGGCATCGCCATCAGGCTTCATGGCGCCGAACAGATAGGCGCTTATCTTTTCATTGGCAACGCGATGGCTTTGGTCCGGCTGCGGCTGGGTCTTTATCGTCTCGTCTTTTTTGGTACCGTTCGCTTTTTCCTGCTCTTCGCGATGGCGTTCCTCAATGGTTTCCACCATCGACCGCATGAGGTCGCTGACTGCAATGCTTGCCGTCTGCTGCAACGGTGTAATCATCTGGAAGTCCCCGGCCACCCAAAGTTGCGGCCGAGAATAGGCAGTTTCGGTAAATCAGTCCTTAAACGAAGCGTGAAACCGCTCAGCTATGGGCGAAGATATCCGTTTCGTCCCAGCCCAGAAGATCGAGCTTGGCACGGGTCGGCAGAAACGCGAAACAGGCATCGGCATGATCGAGGCGACCATCACGCACGAGGCGGTGTGTCAGCTTGTCGCGCAGCGCATGCAAATGCAGCACATCGGATGCAGCATATTCGAGCTGTGCGGGTGACAGTTTTTCTGCTGCCCAGTCGGACGATTGCTGCGCCTTGGAGATGTCGACCTCAAGCATTTCCTTCAGATTGTCCTTCAGCCCGTGCCGGTCGGTATAGGTGCGGGTCAGGCGGGAGGCGATCTTGGTGCAGAAAACCGGCGTCGTCGTCACACCGAACGTGTGGAACAGAACGGCGATATCGAAACGGCCATAGTGAAAAATCTTCTGCCGGGCAGGGTCTGCAAGCATATGGGTGAGGTTTGGAGCCTCCTTCTGGCCGGCGGCGATGCGGATGACATCCGCCGTACCGTCTCCAGGAGAAAGCTGAACGACACAGAGACGGTCGCGGCGTGGCACCAGCCCCAGTGTTTCCGTATCGATTGCGATGGCGCCAAGGTAGCGTGCGGCATCTGCGGCGGAAATATCGCCTTCGTGATAACGGATGGTTGCTGCCATTGTCTTGCTCCGGGAATGTCCAGTTCGTTGCTCCGGCTATAACGGAAAGACAGGTTTGACGATACCGTTTTGTAGGTCGCTCCGACGCGCCTTGGCGCATGTCCCCTTGGTACTTGCGTTTGCGAAAGTCTCCGGGTTAGGTTTGCGGAAATCCTGTTTCTCCAAATTGTATGAAATTTCCTATGACAAAGAAAATCTATCTCGCCGGGCCGGAGGTCTTCCTCCCGAATGCCCGTGAAATGCTCGACCTCAAGGCCTCGCTTGCACGCGAGGCCGGGTTTACGCCGCTTTCGCCGGGCGATTTGGAAATTCCGCCCGCGGACACGAAAATCGGCCACGGCTGCAACATCAATGCCATAGACGAGCGGATGATGCTGGAAGCGGATGCGGTCATCGCCAATCTCACGCCGTTTCGCGGCATCGCCGCCGATACGGGAACGAGCTACGAACTGGGGTTCATGTGCGCGCTGGGCAAGCCGGTTTTCGCCTACACCAATGTCGCGGCCAATCACTTCACCCGCATCAAGGCGCAATATAACGGTGTTGCCGCAATCGATGAAACAGGGCGCTATCGCGGCCCGGACGGTTTGTCGATCGAGAATTTCGACATGGTCGACAATCTCATGCTGCACGGCGGAATTTTGCGGCGTGGCGGCGTCGTCATCGTTGGCAACGCGACGGCAGAGGCCCTTTATACGGATCTCGAGGCGTATAAGCGCTGTCTGGCGGCCGCCGCTGAAAAATTACTGACACAGACTGATCCCGACAGAACGAATTTACTGGAGACATCATCATGAGCGGTACCATCCTCATCACCGGCGCCACGTCCGGCTTCGGACAGGCCACGGCGCGGCGCTTCGTCAAGGAAGGCTGGAAGGTCATTGGCACAGGTCGGCGGGCGGAACGGCTGGAGGCCCTGGCGCAAGAACTCGGCTCCGCCTTTCACGGCGCTGCCTTCGATGTTACCGACGAAGATGCCACTAAAAAGGCACTTGCGGCTTTGCCGGAAGGTTTCCGGGACATCGATATTCTCGTCAACAATGCGGGGCTTGCGCTCGGCACCGCACCTGCACCGCAGGTGCCGCTGAAAGACTGGCAGACCATGGTGAACACCAACATCACCGGTCTTTTGAACATCACCCACCATCTTTTGCCCACGTTGATCGACCGCAAGGGCATTGTCATCAACCTTTCCTCGGTAGCTGCGCACTGGCCCTATGCGGGCGGCAATGTCTATGCCGGAACGAAAGCCTTCCTGCGGCAATTCTCGCTAGGTCTGCGCTCCGACCTGCATGGCAAGGGCGTGCGCGTCACCTCGATCGAACCGGGCATGTGCGAAACGGAATTCACGCTTGTTCGCACCGGCGGCAATCAGGATGCCTCGGACAATCTTTACAAGGGCGTCAATCCGATCACGGCCGAGGATATCGCCAATACGATCCATTGGGTCGCCTCGCAGCCCAAACATATCAACATCAACAGCCTCGAACTCATGCCGGTCAACCAGTCCTTTGCCGGTTTTCAAGTGCATCGGGAAAGTTGATTTCCAACGTCTTCTGCGGGAGTGCTAAAAAACAAAGCAGGAATTTTCGAGCTATGCAAAAATGCAATGCTGCATTGCGAGACTTGCTCTGTTAAAAATCGCGGATACCGCTATATTCAAAACATCGAAGCGACGCACTCCTCCTCCCAGTGTCGCTCGATGCGGATCGGTGGTACTCCTCCTCCCAATCACCGATCAAGTTTGAAGCCTGCCGCACCTCCTCCCGCGGCAGGCTTTTTCCTTTTCTGGGCTTCTTTTTCCAATGCATCTTGCGGTGAGGTTTCTGCGCGCCGTCTGCGCCCGGATGACCGATACCCCGCTTTTCCCCTTAAGTTTTCGGGGGATTTCTGATTTTCCCGTCAAGGCGATGATTGTCGAAATCGGGCGCGTGTCGATCACGATTTCGTTATGTCTAGATGAATATGCACAGTTTTGTGGCGGTGCATCGTCCTGGCCCATTGCTTAGGCCCCGGCCTGTGTTTAAGCATTGGCAAAAGAACGCTTGGGAGTTGCCAACACGCTTGTGTCTGTGCGCCTGAAAGCGGCGGGGAGAGAATGGCAGACTTTCAAGAGGCGCTGAAGCGGTTTCAGCCGATCGCGGTTTCATCGATCGCTGAAGACGAGCTCGGGTTGCGGTTGCGCGGCCTGCAAGCGCAGCTAATCCAGCAAAATATCAAGGCGGTCTGGCTCGATGCATCATCGTCGCTGACCTATTATACTGGCCTGTCGCTTGGTCTTTCGGAGCGCATTCACGGCGCCCTGGTGCCGGCAGAAGGCAAGCCGGTCTATGTCAGTCCGGCATTTGAGGAGCCGAAACTACGGACGATGATCCGTATCGAGGGCGAAGTTGCCGTCTGGGAAGAGGATGAAAGTCCTTTTGACCTGATGGCAAAGCGCATCGAAGCGCTCGGCTGTCCCGGCCACCTTGTCGCGATCGATCCTGCCACTCCTTTCGTTTTCGCATCGGCCCTGATGCAGCGTCTGGAAGGCCGCATCATTTCCGCCCAGCCGATGATTGTCGCACAGCGGCAGGTCAAATCCGCAGCCGAGATTGCCATCATCCAGGCGGCGATGGATGCGAGCTACGGCGTGCAGAAGGCCGTGTTCGAGGGGCTGCGTCCCGGCATATCCACCACGGAAGTGGCTGACTTCGTTAACGCCGCACATGTTGCGCTTGGCATGAAGCCGCTTTTCGTGGCGGTTCAGTTCGGCGAGGCGACGGCTTATCCGCATGGCGTGCCCTATGCGCAGACGCTTGTTGACGGCGACATGGTGCTGGTCGATCTCGGCGGCATCCTTCATGGCTATCGTTCGGATATCACCCGCACCTATGTGTTCGGCCAGCCGACGGAACGGCAGCGTTTTCTCTGGAACGCCGAGCGGGACGCGCAGGCTGCTGCCTTTGACGCGGCCCGGGTCGGTGCTGCCTGCTCGGACGTGGACAAGGCCGCGCGCGACAGCCTGAAGGCGGCCGGTTTTGGGCCGGATTATCAGGTTCCGGGTCTACCGCATCGCACCGGCCATGGGCTTGGGCTGGATATTCACGAAGAACCCTATATCGTTGCAGGAAATGCCACGGCACTTCAGCCGGGAATGTGCTTTTCCATCGAGCCGATGCTGTGCGTTTATGGGGAATGCGGCGTCCGTCTCGAGGATATAGCTTATATGACGGAGGCGGGACCACGCTGGTTCTGCCCGCCGGAAAAGAACCTCGACCGGCTGTTCCAGCCGGTCGCCGGGTAATTGGTCGGGAGGCACAGGACCGAACGGCGACACGGGGCTCCGCGTCGTCGCTGACCAGGACAGGTAGGCCCCTTAAAACGGGGTCGCATAAACTCAGAAAAAGAGGGAAAGGACCACCAGATGAAAACGCTGACCCGCAGTTTGCTTATAGCCTCTGCGCTTGCGATGGCTTCCGCCGTGCCCGCCATGGCGAAGACCTTCGTTTATTGCTCCGAGGCATCTCCGGAAGGCTTCGATCCTTCGCCTTACACCGCCGGCGGCACCTTCGATGCCTCCGCGCATCCGGTCTACAACCGTCTGACCGAGTTCAAGAAGGGCACGACCGAAGTTGAGCCAGGCCTTGCCGAAAAGTGGGAAGTTTCGAGCGATGGCCTCGAATACACGTTCCACCTGCGCAAGGGCGTAAAGTGGCACTCCAACGAGAAGTTCACGCCAAGCCGCGATTTCAACGCCGATGATGTGATCTTCAGCTACAACCGCCAGGGTGACACAAAGAACCCGTGGAACCAGTATATCGCAGGCATCACCTACGAATATTACAACTCCATGGAAATGCCGTCGCTGATCAAGGAAATCGTCAAGGTTGACGATTACACCGTGAAGTTCGTGCTGACCCGTCCTGAAGCTCCGTTCCTTGCCAATATCGCGATGCCTTTCGCTTCGATCGTTTCGAAGGAATATGCTGATACGCTTGATAAGGCCGGCACCAAGGAAGACTTCAACAACCTGCCGATCGGCACCGGCCCGTTCAAGTTCGTCGCCTATCAGAAGGACGCGGTCATCCGCTACCAGAAGAACGCCGACTACTGGGGCGAAGCTCCGAAGATCGACGATCTGATCTTCGCGATCACGCCGGACGCTGCCGTTCGTCTGCAGAAGCTGAAGGCTGGCGAATGCCACCTTATGCCTTATCCGGCCCCGGCCGACCTCGCCACCATTCGTGCCGATTCCAACCTCAAGCTCGATGAACAGCCGGGCCTGAACGTTGCCTACTTCGCCTACAACACCACTGTTGCACCTTTCGACAAGCCGGAAGTCCGCAAGGCGCTGAACATGGCGATGAACAAGCAGGCCATCATCGACGCCGTATTCCAGGGTGCCGGCACGGTTGCCAAGAACCCGATCCCGCCGACGATGTGGTCCTACAACGACAGCATCAAGGACGATCCTTACGATCCGGAAGCTGCCAAGAAGGCTCTCGAAGCCGCTGGCGTCAAGGATCTGACGATGAAGATCTGGGCGATGCCGGTTCAGCGTCCATACATGCCGAATGCCCGCCGCACCGCCGAGCTGATCCAGTCGGATTTCGCGAAGGTTGGCGTCAAGGCCGAGATCGTCTCCTTCGAATGGGGTGAATACCTCAAGAAGTCGACTGAAGTGAACCGCGACGGTGCCGTCATCCTCGGCTGGACCGGCGACAACGGTGACCCTGATAACTTCATGGGCGTTCTGCTTTCCTGCGCTGCAACCGGCGAAGGCGGTGCAAACCGTGCTCAGTGGTGCAATAAGGAGTTCTCCGAACTGCTTTCCAAGGCAAAGCAGACCACTGACGTTGCCGAGCGCACAAAGCTTTATGAGCAGGCGCAGGTGATCTTCAAGGAACAGGCTCCGTGGGCGACGCTTGCGCACTCCACGCAGTTCGTTCCGATGTCCGCCAAGGTTTCCGGCTTCACCATGAGCCCGCTTGGCGACTTCACCTTCGAATCCGTCGATATCGCTGAGTAATCCCAAACAACAGGACGCGCGGAAGAACTCAGGTTCTTTCGCGCGTCTTTTCAGGAAAAAACCATGATCCGGTTCATTTTCGGCAAACTTCTCTATCTCGTTCCGACATTTCTCGGGATTACCATCGTTGCCTTTGCCTTCGTTCGCGTCCTGCCGGGCGATCCCGTGCTGTTGATGGCGGGTGAGCGCGGCATTTCGCCCGAGCGGCATGCACAACTTGCCGAACAGCTCGGCTTTAGCCAGCCTATCTGGCAGCAATATCTCCATTTTCTGGGGCGGCTGCTTCAGGGTGATCTCGGCAATTCGCTGGTCACCAAGAAACCCGTTCTGACCGAGTTCCTGGCGCTCTTTCCCGCGACAGTCGAGCTTGGCCTCGTCGCCATCATCCTCGCCACACTGATCGGTGTGCCGGTCGGCGTCATCGCCGCCATCCGCCGTGGCTCGTGGTTCGACCAGATCTCCATGACGACGGCGCTGGTTGGCTTCTCCATGCCTATCTTCTGGTGGGGCCTGCTGCTCATCATCATGTTCTCCGGCATCCTGCAATGGACACCGGTGTCGGGCCGTATCTCGTTGATGTATTTCTTCCCTTCCGTCACCGGTTTCATGCTGATCGACAGCCTGATTTCAGGGCAGAAGGGTGCTTTCGCTTCGGCTCTGTCACATCTCATCCTGCCTTCGGTGGTGCTTGCCACCATCCCGCTTGCAGTTATTGCCCGCCAGACACGGTCGGCAATGCTCGAAGTCCTCGGTGAGGATTATGTGCGGACAGCGCGTGCAAAGGGCATGTCGCCGTCCCGTGTCGTCGGCGTTCACGCATTGCGCAACGCCATGATCCCGGTCATCACCACCATCGGCCTGCAGATCGGTGTGCTGATGGCGGGTGCAATCCTGACCGAAACCATCTTCTCCTGGCCGGGCATCGGCAAGTGGATGATCGATTCCATCTCGCGCCGCGACTATCCGGTCGTGCAGAGCGGCCTGCTTCTGATCGCGGGTCTGGTGATGATCGTCAACCTGCTTGTCGATCTCACCTATGGCCTCATCAATCCAAGGATCCGTCACAAATGAGCGATGTGACCACAGCTCCCGGCGTCAGGCTTTCCGACGCCGCCATCCGCCGCCGGATGATCGCCGATTTCTGGTTCTACTTCCGCCAGAACCGTGGCGCCGTCGTCGGCCTTGCCGTCTTCCTTCTTCTGGTTCTGATCGCGGTTTTCGCAGCCGTGATTGCCCCGCATGACCCGACCCAGCAATATAGAGACGCGTTGCTCGTCCCGCCGGTCTGGCAGGATGGAGGCCGTACCGCATTCCTGCTCGGCACCGACGCTGTCGGCCGCGACATGCTGTCCCGACTGATCTATGGCGCGCAATATTCGCTGTTCATCGGCGTCGTCGTTGTTTCCATCGCCCTTGTCGGCGGCATTGTCATCGGTCTCGTCGCCGGCTTCTTCGGCGGCTGGGTGGACACTGTCATCATGCGCGTGATGGACGTCATCCTGGCGTTTCCATCGCTGCTTCTGGCACTGGTGCTGGTTGCGATCCTGGGTCCGGGGTTGACCAACGCCATGATCGCGATTGCCATCGTCTATCAGCCGCATTTCGCGCGTCTGACGCGTGCAGCTGTCATGAGCGAGCTTCGGCGTGAATATGTCACCGCCGCCCGTGTGGCGGGTGCCGGCAATTTCCGGCTGATGTTCAAGACGATTTTGCCGAACTGCCTTGCACCTTTGATCGTGCAGGCGACGCTCTCCTTCTCATCTGCCGTTCTCGATGCGGCGGCTCTCGGCTTCCTCGGCATGGGCGCGCAGCCGCCCGCATCCGAATGGGGCACGATGCTGGCCGAAGCCCGCGAGTTCATCCTGCGCGCCTGGTGGGTCGTTACCCTTCCCGGCCTGACGATTCTCGTATCGGTGCTCGCCATCAACCTGATGGGTGACGGGCTGCGCGATGCGCTCGATCCCAAACTGAAGCGGAGCTAAGCGATGAGCCTGCTGAAAATCAAGAACCTCACCGTCAAGTTCGCCACCGCCACCGGCGCGTTCACGGCCGTCAACGGCATCGACGTCTCCGTGGACAAGCATGAGGTGCTGGCCATCGTCGGCGAGTCCGGTTCCGGCAAGTCGGTATCCATGCTCGCCGTCATGGGGCTTTTGCCCGATACGGCGACGATCACCGCCGACGAGATGATCTTCGATGGTATAAACCTGCTGGCCATGTCGCCGCAGGAGCGCCGCAAGCTGATCGGCCGTGAGATCACCATGATCTTCCAGGAGCCAGTTGCGTCGCTCAACCCGTCCTTTACGGTCGGTTTCCAGATCGAGGAGGTGCTGCGCCTCAATCTCGGCATGGGCCGGTCTGCGGCGCGTGCACGCGCACTGGAGCTGTTCCGGTCCGTCGGTATTCCCGATCCGGAAACCAAGCTCAATGCCTATCCGCACCAGATGTCCGGCGGTCAATGCCAGCGTGTGATGATCGCCATCGCCATCGCTTCCAAACCGCGTCTCTTGATCGCCGACGAGCCGACCACCGCGCTCGACGTGACGATCCAGAAACAGATCCTCGATCTGTTGATGGATCTGCAGGAAGAATACGGCATGGCGCTGATCCTCATCACCCATGACATGGGTGTCGTGGCCGAAACAGCAGACCGCGTGGTCGTGCAATATAAGGGCCGCAAGATGGAGGAAGCGGATGTGCTGAGCCTGTTTGAGGCCCCGCAACATCCCTATACCAAGGCATTGCTTTCCGCGCTGCCGGAACATGCGACCGGCGACCGCCTGCCCACGGTTTCCGACTTCTTCGGCAAGGAGGGCGTTCAATGAGCATCGTTGTCGAAGGCAAGGGCATTACCCGCCATTATCACGTTCCGGGCGGCCTGTTCGGCGGAGCAAAGACCGTGCAGGCGCTGAAAGGCATCGATTTTGCCGTCGAGCGCGGCAAGACGCTCGCCATCGTCGGCGAGTCCGGTTCCGGCAAATCGACGCTTGCACGCATCATCGCGCTGATCGACCCGGCATCCGGTGGCGAGCTGAAGATCGACGGCCAGCCGGTCGATATCGCAAAGCGCCGTCCCGGCACGGACATGCGCTCCAAGGTGCAGATGGTGTTCCAGAACCCCTATGGTAGCCTCAATCCGCGCCAGAAGGTTGGCGACGTGTTGATGGAGCCGCTTGTCATCAACACCAAAATGCCGGCGTCCGAGCGTCGTGAGCGGGCTGAAGCCATGCTCGTGAAGGTTGGACTGGGTCCCGAACACTTCAACCGATATCCGCACATGTTTTCTGGCGGCCAACGGCAGCGCATCGCGATTGCGCGGGCGCTGATGCTCAACCCCGCACTTCTGGTGCTGGACGAGCCTGTCTCGGCACTCGATCTTTCAGTGCAGGCGCAGGTGCTAAACCTGCTGAGAGATCTCCAGGAAGAGTTCGAGCTGACCTACGTCTTCGTCAGCCACGACCTTTCCGTCGTTCGCTATATCGCCGATGACGTCATGGTTATCTCGAAGGGTGTAGCCGTGGAGCAGGGCACGCGCGAGGAACTATTTGCCGATCCGAAGCACGCCTATACACGCCAGCTTTTTGCCGCCACTCCGGTAACGGATGTAGACGCCATCCGCGCCCGCGTGGAGCGCCGCAAGGCGGCACGGCAGGCTGCGACTGCTTGAGATCGACGATTGACCGATGAATAAGTGGAACAGGCCGGATTTCCGGCCTGTTGTTTTTTCAGGACTTCAAAAGATTGCGGGGGTACGCTCAGGCGCCGGCCTCTCTCAGCAGACGCACCTGCCGCAGCGTATTCTGCCGGCTACGCTCCAGATGGCGCCATAGGGCGTCGATAATCTGGGCCTTGCTGCGGGCGGCTATGGCGTCGGCAATGTTCTGGTGTTCCTCGACAGAGCGGGCGTAGTCGCCAAGGATCGATACGAAAACCGTGTGGGTCTGGTCGAGAATGCGCCCATGCGTGCCGGAAATGACCGGAATGCGCGCGGCCGAAACAAGGGCCGTGTGGAAGCTGCGATCGTGAAACAGCGCTTTGGAGAGATCGTCCAGCGTCGCGCTCGTGGCAAATTCACGGTGTTTCGCAAGGCTTTCCAGAAGCTGCGCATGCAAGGCTTCGTCCAGCTGCCCGGCATCGAAGGCCACTTCCACAGCGCCTTTTTCCAGCAGCATTCTGGCGGCGTAGAGTTCTTCCACATCCTCCACGGTAAAATCGCGCACCACCATGCCGCGCCTTGAGGAATTGACCACCAGCCCGTCTGCCTCGAGTTTCAGGCATGCTTCCTTGACCGGCGTGGGGCTGATGCCGAGATCGGCGGCAAGTTCGTTGGGCAACAGCCGTTCGCCGCCGCGCAATCTGCCGCTGACGATGCGCGCCCGCAGTTCCTGATGCGCTTGGTCGGCGAGCGTGACTTTGATCAGTGTGTTCATGGCAACACCATCACCTAACCGCGAGTGACAGGCAATGACAGAATATAAAAAATAAAAAATTTTTTATTTTACAATGGTCGATTTTGCTTTAGCTGTATCCGTCATCGGAAGCTGGCTGCTGGAGGAGGGTGGCCGGGCAATCCCCTGAGGCTTCATCTCCTGCGGTCATTGATCGCGGGGCCGAGGCGACATTCCACTGGTTGATCGGTAGAGCTTCGATCAGAACGGAACTTCCGTTTATTCCTCCCCAAAGGCTGCTCAAGCGTCGAGGAATTGACCGATCATGAAAATAACCGCTGTCGAACCTTTCATCCTGCATCTGCCGCTGACATCGGAATCCATTTCCGATTCCACCCACAGCATCACCCATTGGGGCGTCGTCGGCGCAAAAATTACGACGAGTGACGGCCTTGAGGGATACGGCTTCACCGGCACCCATGCGCATCTGCCGTCCGACCGGTTGATCACATCCTGCATCAGCGATTGCTATGCGCCTCTGCTGATCGGCGAGGATGCATCCGAACATTCGCGGCTGTGGACAAAACTTGCCCGTTATCCGTCCCTGCAATGGGTCGGCCGCGCGGGCATCACCCATCTGGCGCTGGCTGCGGTCGATGTGGCGCTCTGGGATCTGAAGGCGAAGAAGGCGGGCGTTCCACTCTGGCAATACCTCGGCGGCGCGCACACCACAGGGGTCGAAGCTTACAATACCGATATAGGCTGGCTTTCCTTCAATCTCGAAAATCTGCTGGCGGGCAGCGCCAGGGCAGTTGAAGAGGAAGGTTTTACCCGCCTGAAAATCAAGGTCGGGCACGATGATCCGAATATTGATATCGGACGCCTCGCGGCGGTGCGCAAGCGTCTCGGCTCCGCGATACGCATCGCTATCGATGGCAACGGCAAGTGGGATCTGCCGACATGCCAGCGCTTCTGCGCGGCGGCAAAGGATCTGGATATCTATTGGTTCGAAGAACCGCTCTGGTACGACGATGTGACCAGCCACGCGCGGCTGGCACGCAACACATCCATTCCCATCGCTCTCGGAGAGCAGCTTTATACGGTGGATGCGTTCCGGTCATTCATCGACGCGGGCGCTGTTGCCTATGTCCAGCCGGATGTAACCCGGCTTGGCGGCATCACCGAATATATCCAGGTCGCTGACCTCGCGCTCGCCAATCGCCTGCCTGTCGTTCCGCATGCCGGTGAGATGAGTCAGGTGCATGTGCATCTGAGTTACTGGCATCCGGCATCGACCATCCTCGAATATATTCCGTGGATCAAGGACCATTTCGAAGAGCCGATCCATGTTCGCGATGGTGTTTACAAGCGCCCGGAGCATCCCGGCGCCAGCACCACGCCTTTGGCCGAAAGCATCGCCCGCTACGGCAAAGCGGTGAAATGAAACAGAGGCGTTCAGCCCGGATTGCATCCGGCCACGGGGCTTCGGCGTCGTCAAAGGAATCGTGCGCTATCGAAGACTTGATCGCACCGTCACCCAGAATCTAATCCGGGGTGACGGTGTGGGCTTGATGCAGGTTTTGCCAGACTTAGCGCCAGCCGAGTGCAGGAGCCACCTGTTTGAGGATCGTCTCGATAACATGGGCGTTGTAGTCGACGCCCAGCTGGTTCGGCACGGTCAGCAACAGTGTGTCGGCCTCGGCGATAGCTTCGTCGGCTTTTAGCTGCTCGATCAATGCTTCCGGTTCGGCGGCGTAGCTGCGCCCGAAGATCGCGCGCGTCTTGTCGTCGATGTAACCGATCTTGTCGTCACCCTCGCTGCCGTAACCGAAATAGGATCGGTCGCGATCGCTGACGAGAGCGAAGATGCTGCGGCTGACAGACACGCGAGGCTCGCGGGCGTGTCCAGCCTCTTTCCATGCGGCGCGGTAAGCACGGATCTGTTCGGCCTGCTGCACATGGAAGGGTTCGCCGGTCTCATCCGTTTTCAGGGTGGAGCTTTGAAGGTTCATGCCAAGCTTTGCCGCCCAAACCGCCGTCGCATTGGAGCTGGAACCCCACCAGATGCGCTCGCGCAACCCTTCGGAGTGCGGCTCCAGCCGCAGCAGGCCGGGCGGGTTGGGAAACATCGGCCGAGGGTTCGGCTCGGCGAAACCTTCGCCCTTCAGAAGCTCGAGGAAGACTTCGGTGTGCTGGCGCGCCATGTCCTCCTCGGTCTGGCCCTCGGCAGGGCGGTAGCCGAAATAGCGCCAGCCGTCGATCACCTGTTCGGGAGAACCGCGACTGATGCCGAGTTGCAGGCGTCCGCCGGCGATGAGATCGGCTGAACTCGCATCCTCCACCATGTAAAAGGGGTTCTCATAACGCATGTCGATGACGCCGGTGCCGATCTCGATACTTTTCGTTCTTGCGCCAACGGCGGCAAGCAGCGGAAAAGGTGATCCCAACTGGCGGGCGAAGTGGTGGACACGGAAATAAGCGCCGTCGGCGCCGAGTTCTTCCGCAGCAACGGCCAGGTCTATCGATTGCAGCAGGGTGTCTGCAGCAGAGCGGGTCTGCGACTGGGGCGAGGGCGTCCAGTGTCCGAAGGATAGAAATCCGATCTTTTTCATGATGACCTTCCAAATGTTTAGGATGCAGCTGACTTGAGCCGGCATCGTTGTTGTCAGTCATATAGGCTGCAGTGCGGATTCTCCAATCCGCCACGCGTAGACACGGTGTCGCCGAAATGTGAACGACGGTTGTTTCAGGCGATCGTCTTGCGGTCGAGGATGAAGAGATTTTGGTGGGCGCGCGCCGTCGTGAGAATGAAATCCATCAGCGAGCGCACGCGCGGCACATTGGCAAGGTCCTGATGGCTTGTCAGCCAGTAACCCCGCCGCAGTTCCACTTCACCTGCCAGCACCATCTGCAGGTCCGGAAAGCGTGCGGCGATGAAGTTGGGCAATATGCAAAGGCCACGTCCGCTCAGCGTTGCAGTCAACTGCGCAAAAATGCTTGATGACTGGAAGTTGGGTCGGAGGCCGGGCATCACGTCGCGCATGTAATCGAGGCCCGGCGAGAAGATCAGATCCTGCACGTAACCGATAAAGAAATGATCGGGCAAATCTTCGCGCCGCGTGATTTTCGGGTGGCTGGCAAGATAGGAACGCGATGCGTAGATATGCAGCGTGTAATCGACGATCTGTTCGTTGATGTAGGGGCCTGCTTTCGGCGGATCGAGTGTGACCGCCACATCCGCTTCTTTCTTCGACAATGCCATGATCTGCTGGATCGTAACCATCTCCACCATGATGTGCGGATGGGTGACGGCGAAGTCTTTCAGCCTTTCCACGAAGAAAAAGTTGGAAAAACCTTCAGGCGCACTGAGCCTGACCACGCCGCGCAGCAGGCTGCCGCTTTCGGAAATATCCGATTGCAATCTTTCCGCTTCCGCCTCGATGCGCTCGACGGTATCGACCAGGCGCCGCCCGACCGTCGTCAGTTCGTAACCACGTGGATTTCGCTCGAACAGCTTGGTTTTAAGCGAGAATTCCAGCCGGTCGATGTGGCGGGAGACGGTGGCGTGGCTGGTGCGCAGGCTACGCGCTGCCGATGAAAGTTGTCCGGTGCGGGCCACCGCCAGAAAATATTGCAGGTCGTCCCAGGTAAAAGGCGTGGCCAATTCGGTCTCCATTGCGAGGTCTGTTCAAAAATGAACAGTTCCTGTTCGCAATTTGATGATGCCCCGCTCTTGTGTCAACGGCCGAATTCGAGAAGTCTACATAGGGAGGCGCTGCTTTGAGGAGGGTGGCGCGACCGTTGTGATGCAACACCGTGGGACGATCGCCATGCGCCTTCGTTCACCGTTGCACAGACCTATCTGAGGCTCGCAATCATCTCTGGGAGGAGAAGTCATGCGCAAGAGTATCGTTTTATCCACGGCCATGGCACTGGCGGCAGGCACCGCCGCTTACGCTGCCGAGATTTCGGACGCCAAGGTCAAGATCGGCATCTTGAACGACCAGTCGGGCGTCTACGCCAATTTTGGCGGCAAATACTCTTATGAGGCCGCGAAGATGGCGGTCGAGGATTTTGGCGGCAAGGTGCTGGGCGCGCCGGTGGAAGTGGTAACGGCTGACCACCAGAACAAGGCGGATGTCGCCTCCAACATCGCCCGGCAGTGGTACGACACCGAACAGGTCGATTCGATCATGGAACTGACCTCTTCCTCGGTCGGCCTTGCCGTGCAGGCTCTCTCGAAGGACAAAAAGAAGATCACCATCAACACGGGCGCTGCGACCACGGAACTGACGGGCAAGCAGTGCAGCCCCTATGGTTTCCACTGGGCCTACGACACCTATTCGCTGGCAGTCGGCACCGGCGGTGCGCTGGTGAAACAGGGCGGCGACAGCTGGTTCTTTCTGACTGCGGATTACGCCTTCGGTTATTCGCTGGAAGAAAACACGTCCAACTTCGTCAAGGCCAATGGCGGCAAGGTGCTGGGTTCCGTGCGCCATCCGCTGGCCTCTACGGATTATTCCTCCTTCCTGTTGCAGGCGCAGTCATCAGGCGCGAAGGTCATCGGCCTTGCCAATGCCGGTCTCGACACCTCCAACGCCATCAAGCAGGCCGCTGAATTCGGTATCGTTGCGGGCGGGCAGCGGCTGGCGGCCCTTCTCTTTACGCTTGCCGAAGTGCACGGCCTCGGTCTCGAAGCGGCTCAGGGCCTGACGCTGACGGAAGGGTTCTATTGGGACCGCGACGATGAATCGCGCAAATTCGGCGAACGGTTCAAGGAACGCACCGGCGCCATGCCGAACATGGTCCACGCTGGTACCTATTCCGCCGTGCTGCATTACCTGAAGGCCATCGATAAGGCCGGCACCGACGATGCTGACGCCGTGGCAAAGGCCATGAAGGAAATGCCTGTCAACGACGTCTTCTCGAAGGATGGCCATGTGGCCGCCAATGGCCGCATGATCC
Source organism: Rhizobium sp. SJZ105 (assembly GCF_007828365.1). Classification (NCBI taxonomy): domain Bacteria; kingdom Pseudomonadati; phylum Pseudomonadota; class Alphaproteobacteria; order Hyphomicrobiales; family Rhizobiaceae; genus Rhizobium; species Rhizobium sp. SJZ105. The sequence continues at coordinate 60,120 of NZ_VIUP01000006.1, read as the reverse complement.
ACGACATGTATCTGATGGAAGTGAAGAAGCCGGATGAGAGCAAGCAGCCGTGGGACTACTACAAGGTGCTTGCCACGATCCCCGGCAAGGAAGCCTTCATGGACCCCGCAAAAAGCGGTTGCCCGCTGGTAACGCAGTAAAAAGGGGGAACTTCATGATGATCGCTCCCGCCCCTGCCGGTCAGGCGGAACCCCGCGTCGTGCTTTCGGCGCGCGGTCTCTCCAAGACCTTCGGCGCATTCGCGGCCGTGAAAAACGTCGATCTCGACGTCCATCATGCCCGCGTGCATGCACTTATTGGTCCGAACGGCGCCGGCAAAACCACGGTCTTCAACCTGTTGACCAAGTTTCTCCAGCCGACAGGCGGGGCGATCACCTTCATGGGAACGGATATAACAAAGACGCCGCCGGACAAGGTGGCGCGGCTCGGTCTCGTCAGGTCTTTCCAGATATCGGCGGTGTTTCCGCATCTGACGGTTCTTGAGAACGTTCGGGTGGCGTTGCAGCGGCCGAATAACCTTTCAACGCAATTCTGGCTGCCGCTCTCTTCACTCGACAGGCTCAATGCACGTGCCGAGGAGTTGATCGCAACGGTTGGCCTGACACGGGAAAAAAATGCACTTGCGGCCGATCTTTCCTACGGTCGCAAGCGCGTTCTTGAAATCGCCACGACGCTTGCGCTCGACCCGAAGGTATTGCTTCTCGATGAGCCGATGGCGGGCATGGGGGGCGAGGATGTCGCGCATGTCGCCGATCTCATCCGCGAAGTGGCCAAAACGCGCGCGGTGCTGATGGTCGAACACAATCTGAAGGTCGTGGCGGATATCTGCCATCAGGTCACGGTGCTGCAGCGGGGCGAAATTCTGGCGGAAGGCGATTACGCCACCGTATCCGCCGATCCGCGCGTGCGTACGGCCTATATGGGCACGGAGGAGGCGTGATATGGCGGCAATGCTCGAAGTCTCCAACCTGAAATCCTGGTACGGCGAAAGCCAGGCGCTGCACGGTGTCGATCTGACCGTCGGCGAAGGCGAAACCATCACCATTCTCGGGCGCAATGGGGTTGGCAAGACCACGACGCTGCGCACCATCATGGGCATCATCCGCAACCGCAAGGGCGTGATCAAGCTCGGCGGCAAGGATCTGATGCCGGTGCCGTTGCATCGCACGGCGAAATACGGCCTCGGTTTCGTGCCGGAAGAGCGCGGCATCTTCGCGACACTGAGCGTCGAGGAAAATCTGAAACTGCCGCCCGTCGTCGCATCCGGCGGCATGACGCTCGATGAAATCTACGAGCTGTTTCCCAATCTTTACGAACGCCGGGCGAGCCCCGGCACCAAGCTTTCCGGCGGCGAACAGCAGATGCTGGCCATGGCGCGCATCCTGCGCACAGGGGTCAAGGTTCTCCTGCTAGATGAGCCGACCGAAGGGCTTGCGCCTGTAATCGTGCAGCGCATCGGTGAGGTGCTGAAGACCTTGAAAAGTCGTGGCATGACAGTGGTTCTGGTCGAGCAGAATTTCCGCTTCGCCAGCCGCATCGCAGATCGTTTCTACCTGATGGATCATGGCCAGATGGTCAGCAATTTTCCGGTGGGCGAGCTTTCCGGCCGCATGGGCGAACTCAATAAAGTGCTGGGGGTTTAACGATGACCATGCTCTTCGGCGTTCCGCTTCAGGCCCTGCTCGGGCAATTGCTGATCGGCCTCATCAACGGGTCGTTTTATGCGCTCCTGTCGCTCGGCCTTGCCGTCATTTTCGGCCTCCTGCGCGTCATCAATTTCGCCCATGGCGCCCAATATATGCTTGGCGCTTTCGTCGCCTTTCTCGGCCTGCAATATTTCGGCATCAGCTTCTGGTGGGCACTGGTGGTGACGCCGCTTGTCGTTGCACTTTTCGGCGCGATCATCGAGCGCCTGCTACTGTCGCGGCTTTACGATCTCGATCCGCTGTATGGGCTGCTCTTCACCTTCGGCCTGGCGCTGGTGGTGGAAGGCACGTTCCGCTGGCTGTATGGTGCGGCGGGTCAACCTTATTCGGTTCCGCGCGAGCTTGCCGGCGGCACCAATCTCGGCTTCATGTTCCTGCCGAACTACCGCGCTTTCGTTGTCGTCATCTCGCTTGTCGCCTGCATCGCCACCTGGGCGTTGATCGAAAAAACGCGGCTCGGCTCCTATCTGCGGGCGGCGACGGAAAATCCGACACTGGTGCAGGCCTTCGGTATCAACGTGCCTGTGCTCCTGACGCTGACCTACGCGCTGGGTGCGGGCCTTGCCGGCTTCACCGGCGTGCTGGCCGCGCCGATCTATCAGGTCTCACCGCTGATGGGCACCAACCTCATCATCGTCGTCTTCGCCGTCGTCGTGGTCGGCGGCATGGGGTCGATCATGGGCGCCATCGTCACCGGCTACATGCTGGGTATCGCTGAAGGCCTGACCAAGGTGTTCTACCCGGAAGCGTCCAACATCGTCATCTTCGTCATCATGGCCTTTGTGCTGCTCATCCGCCCCGCCGGACTTTTCGGAAAGGACGCCTGATATGTCCAAAGCCACTCACAACCCGACAGCCGGCGCGATGCCGCAGGCCGAGGTTTCCGCAACCGCTGGAACCATCAAGACCGTGATGATACTGGCAGGATTGGCCGTGCTGATCGCTGCACCGATGTTCGTTTATCCGATCTTTCTGATGAAGCTGCTTTGCTTCGCGCTGTTTGCCTGCGCCTTCAATCTGCTGATCGGTTACACCGGGCTGCTTTCCTTCGGCCATGCGGCATTTTTCGGCGGCGCTGCCTATTTCACCGCCTATTCGGTGAAGGAATGGGGCGTCACGCCCGAGATCGGCCTCCTCATCGGCATGGCGGGTGCCGCCCTTCTTGGCCTCGTCATCGGCTTTTTCGCCATTCGCCGGCAGGGCATCTATTTCGCCATGATCACGCTTGCCTTGTCGCAGATGTTTTATTTTTTCTGCCTTCAAGCACCCTTCACCCATGGTGAGGACGGATTGCAGGGCGTACCGCGTGGACACCTCTTCGGCCTTCTCGATCTCAACGCGCCGCTGAACATTTACTACACGGTGCTGGCCGCCTTCGTGCTGGCACTTCTCGTCATCTGGCGTTTCGTCAACTCGCCCTTCGGCATGATCCTGAAATCCATCCGCGAAAACGAGCAGCGCGCCATTTCTCTTGGATACAGCGTGCAGCGTTACAAGCTTGGTGCTTTCGTCATGTCGGCGGCGCTTGCCGGTCTTGCGGGCGGCCTGAAGGCGCTGGTGTTCCAGTTCGCAACCTTGACCGATGTGGCCTGGCAGATGTCGGGCGAGGTTATCCTGATGACCCTGCTCGGCGGCATTGGCACCATGATCGGCCCGATCTTCGGTGCGGGGCTTGTCGTCGCGCTGCAGAACTATCTCGCGACATCCGATTTCCCGGTCACCATCATCACCGGCCTCGTTTTCATGGCCTGCGTTCTGGTGTTCCGGCGCGGTCTGATCGGTGAATTTTACGCTTCGCGGCTCGGGCGAAAACTGGGTTTTCAGCACCGGGGATAAGAATTTTTTGAAACAGGGGGAAGGCTCCTCCGCGTCCGGGGCGACGCGGCAAGGGCGCCCCATGGAGAATAGCATGGCGGAATTTGACTATATCGTCATCGGAGCGGGAAGTGCGGGATGCGTTCTCGCCAACCGCCTCTCGAAAGACCCGAACAATCGCGTCCTGCTGCTGGAAGCGGGTGGCAACGATAATTATCATTGGATCCATATTCCGGTCGGTTATCTCTATTGCATCAACAATCCGCGCACCGACTGGTGTTTCAAGACGGCGGAAGAACCTGGGCTTAACGGAAGGTCGTTGATCTATCCTCGCGGCAAGGTTCTCGGCGGCTGCTCCTCCATCAACGGCATGATCTATATGCGCGGTCAGGCCCGCGACTACGATGTCTGGCGTCAACTCGGCTGCGAGGGTTGGGGATGGGATGATATCCTGCCCTATTTCCTGAAGTCGGAGGATTTTTATCGCGGCAAGGGCGACATGCATTCCACCGGCGGCGAATGGCGGGTGGAGAAGGCGCGCGTGCGCTGGGATGTGCTTGATGCCTTTCAGCAGGCGGCGGGTGAGGCCGGCATTCCTGCGACCGAAGATTTCAACCGGGGCGACAATGAAGGCGCCGGTTATTTCGATGTGAACCAGCGGTCGGGCTGGCGCTGGAACACGGCCAAGGCCTTTTTGAAACCGGCGCTTGGCCGCCGGAATTTGACAGTCATGACCAAGGCCCATGTCAAGCGTCTCATCGTCGAAGAGGGCCTGGTCACAGGCGTCGAGTTTCACCACGACGGCGTCTTGAAAAAGATGCGTGCACGGCGCGAAACGGTGCTTTCGGCAGGTGCAGTCGGTTCACCACACATTCTGGAGCTTTCCGGCGTTGGCCGCGGCGACGTGTTGCAGGCCGCCGGTATCGACACAGTGACGGAAGTTCAAGGTGTGGGCGAGAACCTGCAGGATCATCTGCAATTGCGCATGGTCTATAAGGTTTCAGGCGTCCTGACGCTGAATGAGAGGGCCTCCACGCTGTTCGGAAAGGCAAGGATCGGCCTCGAATATGCTTTGACCCGCTCCGGGCCGATGTCGATGGCGCCGAGCCAGCTTGGTGTCTTCACCCGTTCCTCTCCGGAAAAGGAGACGGCGGATCTGGAATATCATGTCCAGCCGGTGTCACTCGACAAGTTTGGTGATCCGGTTCACACTTTTCCGGCCATTACGGCAAGTGTCTGCAATCTGCGGCCCGAAAGCCGAGGCTCAGTGCATGTGAAAGGACCGGATTTCGCCATGCAGCCGGAAATCCGACCGAATTATCTGTCGACGGAAGGCGACCGCCGGGTAGCCATCGATTCCATGCGGCTGACGCGCCGCATCGTCAACCAGCCCGCCTTTTCGCGGTTCAAACCGCAGGAATACCGGCCCGGCCCCACTTTTGAGAATGACGACGATCTGGCCCGCGCTGCGGGCGATATCGGCACGACCATATTCCACCCCGTCGGCACCCTGCGCATGGGCTCCGATGCCGAAAGTGTTGTCGATACGCGGCTGAAATTCCGCAAGCTTGCAGGGCTGCGTGTGGCGGACGCCTCCATCATGCCGAGGATCACGTCCGGAAATACCAATTCGCCAACGATCATGATTGCCGAAAAGGCTGCCGACATGATCCTTGCGGATAATCGCTAAGAGGAGCGTTCCCATGAAGACCGTCGCTTTTATCGGACTTGGCCATATGGGCCTGCCGATGGCCGCCAATCTCGTCAAGGCCGGTTATGCCGTCAGGGGTTTCGACCTTTCCGAGGCATGCCGCGCGGCGGCGAGGGAGGCCGGAATTCCCGTCGCTTTTGATTCTCTCGAAGCCATTGATGCGGCAGAAGTGATCGTAACCATGCTGCCGAAGGGGGAACATGTTGTTTCGGTATATGGCGATCTGGTGCAGAAAATAGCTGCCGGAACGCTTCTCATCGATTGCTCGACGGTGGATATGGACAGTGCCCTGAAGGCACACGAGCTTGCCGCTTCCGCCCGTTGCCCCTCCGTCGACGCGCCTGTATCTGGCGGTACGGGCGGTGCCAGTGCCGGCACCTTGACCTTCATGTGTGGCGGAGAGGCCGAGGCTTTCTCGGCGGCCAAGCCGGTGCTGGAAGCCATGGGCAAGAAGATCGTCCATTGCGGCAAGGGCGGCAACGGCCAGGCGGCCAAGATCTGTAACAACATGATCCTCGGCATTTCCATGATTGCGGTTTCCGAGGCCTTCGTGCTGGGCGAAAAACTCGGCCTTTCGCATCAGGCGCTGTTCGATGTCGCCTCCACCTCATCGGGTCAATGCTGGTCGCTCACCACCTATTGCCCGGTGCCGGGACCAGTGCCGACATCACCTGCGAACAATGATTATCAACCGGGTTTCGCTGCGGCGCTGATGCTGAAGGATTTGCTACTCTCGCAGGCGGCCGCGAATGGAGCCGGCGTTGCCACTCCACTCGGCGCCGCAGCATCGACGCTTTATGAGAACTTCGTGGGTGAGGGCGGTGGCGCGCGTGATTTCTCCGCAATCGTCGAAATGCTACGCGGAGGCGAGGCATGATGGACGCCACGCCGTCGGATATTCTGTGGGTACCGCCAATGGAAAGGCTGGAGCACTCGGCGCTTTTTGCCTTTGCCAAAAGGACCGCATCGCTGCATGGGCTTTCGGCTGATGATTATTCCGGCCTGCTGCGCTGGTCCATTGAGGCACCGGATGCCTTTTACAATGCCCTGTGGGACGAGCTGGGGATCATCGGCACGCGCGGCGAAAGGGCCTTCAAGCCTGGCGCGACCATGCGGGAAGCCGAGTTTTATCCCGGCGCGAGGCTCAATTATGCCGAAAACCTGCTGCGCGATGCCGATGAACGGTTGGCGATCATCGCCCATCGCGATGATGGCACGCGGCGTAAAATCAGCCGCAGGCAGCTTTATGCGGATGTCTCCCGCATGGTGCAGGCGCTTGTCCACGCAGGCGTGAAGGAAGGCGATCGTATCGGCGCTATCGTCACCCACGATATCGAGGCGGTCGTCGGTTATCTGGCAACGAGCGCCATCGGAGCCATCTGGTCGTCCTGTTCACCGGATTTCGGCCCGGCGGGAGCGTCCGACCGGCTCTCGCAGATCGATCCGAAAATCCTCATCGCCGTGCCGGAATACGGTTATGCCGGCAAGCGGATCGATGTCGGACCGACCATCCGCGCGGTGGTGGAAAGCGCTGCCCCTCAAAAGATCGTGCTGATTGGTGACGTTGTTCCCGTCAGCCTTTCCGATCTCGGCTGCGTGACGTTGAATGATTTCGTTTCGCCCTTTGAGCCGGGTGAAATCGCGTTCAACCGGCTGCCGGTCAAGGCGCCGCTGGCGATCCTTTATTCCTCCGGCACCACCGGCAAGCCGAAATGCATCACCCATTCCGGCGGTGGCCTGCTTCTTCAGCATATGAAGGAGCAGAAGCTGCAATGCGATATCAGGCAAGGCGAACGTTTCTTCTATTTCACCACCTGCGGCTGGATGATGTGGAACTGGCAGGTGTCCGGCCTGGCGCTTGGCGCCACCCTCGTCACCTATGACGGCAACCCCGGTTATCCGTCGCCCGCGCGGCTGATCGATCTCATTGACGCCGAACGGATCGCGACCTTCGGAACATCGGCCAAATTTATCGACGCATGCCTGAAGGCAGGGTTGAAACCGCGCGAAACCCATGACCTTTCATCCCTTCGGACAATCCTTTCCACCGGCTCGCCGCTCATCCCGCAATCCTTCGATTATATCTATCGCGACTGGAAGGCCGATCTGCATCTCGCCTCCATTTCCGGCGGCACGGATATATGCGCCTGTTTCCTTGGCGGCAATCCGCTGCAACCTGTTCACCGTGGGGAGCTGCAGGGCGCGATGCTCGGTATGGATGTCGATACCCTGGACGATGAAGGCCATCCCGTTCGCGGCGTGGCTGGTGAGCTCGTCTGCCGCAATGCCCATCTTTCCATGCCGGTCAAATTCTGGGGCGATGAGGACGGTTCTCGTTATCAGGCTGCCTATTTCGATCGCTTCCCAGGCATCTGGGCGCATGGCGATTTTGCCGAAATGCGTGCCACCGGCGGATATGTCATCCACGGGCGCTCGGATACGACGCTCAATCCCGGTGGGGTTCGCATCGGTACGGCGGAAATCTACCGTCAGGTGGAAGCAGTGCCGGAGGTCGAGGAAGCGATTGCCGTGGGTCAGGACATTGACGGTGACCAGCGGGTTATCCTCTTCGTGCGCCTTAAAGAGGGTGCAGCGCTGACGGAGGAACTCGAAAAGACCATCCGTACGCGCATCCGCTCGGGTGCTACGCCACGGCATGTTCCGGCAAGGATCATTGCCGTCACGGCCATTCCCCGTACCCGCTCGGGCAAGATTTCCGAAATCGCAGTTCGCGACACCATTCATGGCAGGCCAGTGAAAAACACCGACGCGCTCGCCAATCCCGAAGCGCTCGAGCTTTTCCGCAACCTGCCGCAACTGAAGGATTAGGATGATGGAGGATCAACCGAAAACCGTTCTGGTCACCGGCTCCACCAGCGGCATTGGCCTTGCCATCGCCAAACGTTTTGCCGAGGCGGGATTTCTCGTCGCCGTCCACGGCATAGAAACCGTGGAGGCGGCGACGCAGGCACTGGAGGCGGTTACGAAGGTAGCGCGGCACCGGCCGGTCTATTTTTCTGCCAACCTCGCCAATTATGACGAGAGTGCACATCTGCCGGAAACCGTCATTGCCGAATTCGGTCACATCGACGTGCTCGTCAACAATGCGGGTATCCAGAAGGTCGCGCCGATCGACGAATTCGATTTCGCCGATTTCTCCCATATTGTCGCGATCTCCCTCGACAGTGCTTTTCATACGATCCGTGCAGCCCTGCCGGGCATGAAGGAAAGGGGTTGGGGGCGCATCGTCAATATTGCTTCCGCGCACGGGTTGCGCGCCTCACCCTTCAAGGGTCCCTATGTGGCGACGAAACACGCCGTGGTGGGCCTGACGAAAAGCGTGGCGCTGGAAGTGGCCGAACTTGGCATTACCTGCAACGCCATCTGCCCCGGTTACGTCTGGACGCCACTCGTCGCGGCGCAGGTTGCCGATCAGGCGCGCCTGCATGGCATGGGCGAGGATGAGGTGGTGAAGAAGGTGATGCTTGCGCCGCAGCCGACTCGACGTTTCGTGCAGCCGGAGGAAGTGGCGGAGATGGCGCTTTACCTCACCGGCGATATGGCGCGCTCCATCACCGGCACCACCATTTCCATCGATGGCGGCTGGACCGCTAAATAATTTTCGCGCATCCGGTTCAAGCGAACGATCTGCCATCCTTCCGGTATTGTGAGGCGATTTCAATACTGTATAGTTTTGCGTGCGGCGGGGTCAGCGCCGTGTTCACGGAACAGCGGTATTATGCACACAGGGTTTTCGGAAGCTCCGTTAGCGCGTTCGCGTTTCGATACACGCCATGTGCCGAAGCGCGACGCCATGGCGCTGTGGCGGGATTCGATCAACGTGCTTTTTGATACCCGCCTGCGCAGATCGCAGGATGACGGGTTTTTTGCCAGTGTCGATGCCGCCTTCATCGGCAATGTCGCGCTTGGCCGCACCCAGTCCTCGGCGCAGGATTTCGACCGCTCGCGCCACAAGATTGCCCGGGACGGGATGGACGGCTTTCTCCTGCAATTTTACGCCAGCGGTCAAAGCATGTCGCGGCGCGGAGCGGGCGAGACTGCCGGCCCGGGCGATCTCTACATCATTGACATGGCGCAGCCGCTGGCCACAGCCACAACCGATCACGATCATCTGAGCCTTGTCGTGCCGCGCCGGCTGCTGGAAGGCAGGCTCATCGGTTCCGGCAATAATCACGAGCGCGTGCTGCCGGCCGGTTTGCCCCTGGTATCTCTGCTGCGGGAAACGATGACCAGCGTTTACCGCCACTTTGACGTCATGAACGCCAATGACGGCGCGGCCACGGTCTCGCCATTGCTGGAGCTTGCCGCGGCTGCCATCAATAATCATGTCCGGGAAGACAATGCGCAGGGTGTTCAGCGGGCGCTGCGAGCATCCATCAGGCGCTATATCGACAATCACCTGCTCGATCCGGCCTTGTCGGTGGAAAAGGTCATGGGCGAGTTCGGCGTATCGCGACGCACCGTCTACCGGCTTTTCGAACCGCTGGGCGGGTTTTCGGCCTGTATCACCCATAGGCGCCTCGAACGGGCAATGGATTTCCTGCGGGCGCCGCAGTCGGCCCATATGACGATAGCCGAGGTGGCGGCGTCCTATGGCTTCACCAACCCGGAAAATTTCAGCCGCGTTTTCAAGAAGGCCTTCGGCCTGTCGCCGCGTCAGATGCGGCATTTCGCATCCGAAAACCGCGATACCATACCGGATATTATCAAACCGGATAGCGCAGAGTGGACACGCTGGATCGTGCAGCTCGGTCGCTGACGCGATTGTTTCGAAGCCGATCTGACACTGTATGACGGAATGTTGGCACAATCCGACCATTCGTTCCGCTTGTACCTCCGCAGGGATGCGCTTGCGCGGCGGGCGTGCCACAGTGCGGACGTTGTTTTTAATAGATATTTCGCCTGACAAACATGATGATACGAATTCTCAATTTTCTGGAGATGCTGCCCGTATGGCGGGTGCGTCGCCGCGACACGACAAGATATCTCGAAGCCGCCGGCGACCAATGCGACTTTGAAACGGCGGGACCACCGCTGTGGCTGTCGATTTCTGAAAACCCGCCGGAAATCCAGTGCGAAACCGAAGACGTCAATCGCCGGCCACCATTCTCGTGGCTTGGGATTGGGCAAAGTTTCAGTGCGGTCGATGAGTTCGACGGTGCCGGTTGCGATAGACTTGCGGTCGCAGAGTACGGCTAAGCTGATTTTGCTGTCTGGAACAAACTGTGTCCCTGTGAATTAAATCATCAGGGTTACAGGGAGTGAGAGACATGGCCAGAGAAAATACCAGCTATCTTGGCGGTCGGCATGATCCGAAAAATGAAACGGCAACGCGGGCGCGGCAAGGGGTAAAAGGACGTCCAGTTCTTGTCATTCTGGTTGTCAGTCTGCTCCTCGCACTGGTGGTCTGGACGGTCGTCGAATATGCGGTTTTCGAACCCGACGAGAACCGGCCGCAAAACGCTCAGACGGAGACTGCGCCGGCGCCACAAAACCCATAACCATCATGCCGTGAAATTTTTCACGGTGAATGTTGAGTTTGTATGGAACCAGATTGCCCCCAATTCCATTTCACGCAAAGTGACAGGAATCGGGGGTTTCATTCATGGCAGTCACCGTTACTGCGGTTATTCTATCGCTGATCGGCCTTGCGCTGTTCGGTTTCGGCTCTCAGCTCGTCATGTTGGGCGGGAGCTTCTATTACGTCCTTTCCGGTATGGCTTTCCTGTTGACAGCCATTCTGCTGTTCAAGCGTAACCGGGCAGCCCTCCACGTCTATGCCGTCTTCATTGTCGCGACACTCGCCTGGGCACTCTGGGAAGTAGGTTTCGACTGGTGGCAGCTTGGGCCGCGGGGTGGCATCGTCATTCTTATCGGCCTGTGGTTACTGGTGCCCTGGGTCAGGAAGCCTCTCGGTTTTTCAAGCCCGACAGGGCTGAATTACGGCCCGAATGCCTGGCCACTCGCGCTCTCGGTTCTCGCCTCCATTGTGGTGGCGGGATATTCGATGGCGCAGGATCCGCATGACCAGGCAGGTTCCTTGCCTGAGGAGAAGGTGGCGTCAGCTCCGATCTATGGCGGCGACGTGCCGGATGGCGATTGGCATCAATACGGCCGCACGCCTTATGGCCAGCGCTATTCGCCGCTGACGCAGGTCAATGTCGATAATGTTTCGCAGCTGAAGGAAGCGTGGCGGTACCAGACCGGCGACGTGAAGCTACCGGATGATGTGGGTGAAACCACCTATCAGGTAACGCCTCTCAAGATCGGCAATACGCTTTATATCTGCACGCCGCACAATTGGGCGATCGCCATCGATGCCGCCACCGGCAAGGAAAAATGGAAATACGACCCCAATGTCGGTCTTAACCCGGACCGCCAGCATCAGACGTGCCGCGGTGTTTCCTATTATGCCGAACCCAATGCCGCACAGGGCACCGCCTGCGCCCAGCGCGTTTACCTGCCGACCTCGGATGCGCGGCTGATTGCGCTTGATGCAGCGACCGGTCAGATCTGCACATCCTTTGCGGATCAGGGCGTGCTGCATCTGGAACAGGGCATGAAATACAATCCTGCCGGTTATTATTATTCGACCTCGCCGCCCGTGATCGCGGCGGGCAAGATCATCATCGGCGGTGCGGTGAACGATAACTACTCCACGCAGGAACAGTCCGGCGTCATCCGTGCGTTCGATGTGAACAGCGGCGCACTCATCTGGAACTGGGATTCCGGCAATCCGGAAAAGACCGAGCCGATTGCCGCAGGCGAAACCTACACTACCAACTCGCCGAACAGCTGGTCCGTGTTGAGCTACGACGAGGGGCTTGGCCTCGTTTACGTACCCCTCGGCAATCAGGTGCCGGACCAGCTCGGTATGGGTCGCAGCGAGAATGTGGAGAAATATTCCTCCTCCATCGTGGCGCTCGATATCAATACCGGCAAGGATCGCTGGGTGCGCCAGACGGTTCATCACGACCTCTGGGATATGGATGTGCCGGCCCAGCCGGTGCTGCTCGACATCACCAAGAACGGTCAAAGCGTTCCTGCACTCGTCGGCCCTACAAAGCAGGGCGATATCTACGTTCTGGACCGGCGCACCGGTGAGCCGCTTCTGCCGATTACGGAAGAACCGGCACCGGGCGGTACAATCCCTGAGGACTTCAGCTCCCCGACTCAGCCAACCACCGCGCTGTCGTTCAAGCCGGAGCCGCTGAAGGAAAAGGACATGTGGGGCGTCTCCATGTTCGATCAGCTCGCCTGCCGCATCCGCTTCCATCAGCTGAACTATCAGGGCCGCTATACGCCGCCCTCGCTGAACGGCTCCATCATCTATCCCGGCAATTTTGGCACGTTCAACTGGGGCAGCGTCGCGGTCGATCCCGAACGTCAGGTCATGTTCGGCATGCCGACATACCTTGCCTTTACCTCGCAGCTCGTGCCGCGCGCCGACATCCCGCCGAAGGGCCAGGACGAGAAGGGCAGTGAGCAGGGGCTGAACCGCAATGACGGTGCGCCCTATGGCGTCTTCATGGGACCGTTCCTCGGTCCGCTGAAAATCCCCTGCCAGGCACCGCCGTGGGGTTATGTCGCGGGTGCCGACCTGCGCACCGGCGATATCGCCTACAAGCACAAGAACGGCACGGTCCATGACATGACGCCGCTGCCGTTGCCCTTCAAGGTGGGCGTACCGGGCATTGGCGGGCCGATGATCACCAAGGGTGGTGTGGCCTTCCTAGGTGCTGCCGTCGACAACTATCTGCGCGCCTACAACCTCACCACCGGCAAACAGCTCTGGGAAGCACGTCTGCCGGCTGGCGGGCAGGCAACGCCCATGACCTATGCGCTGGATGGCGGCAAGCAATATGTTGTGATGGTTGCGGGTGGTCACGGCTCGGTTGGAACCAAGCCGGGCGACTATGTGATCGCCTATACCCTGCCGTAAAACGAGGCGGATTCAATCAAACAAAAAAACCGGAATGGGTGACCATTCCGGTTTTTGCTTGTGCAGTTGGAAAAGGCGATCAGGCCGCCTTTTTTTGTGCTGCGGCATTGATCGATGTCTTGGCAAGCGCGCTCAGCGCATCGTCCGTTTTGGACTCTTCCTTCAGCGTCGCATCCAGCAGGGTAACGGCATTGGCGTGACCAAGCTTTTCGGCCCATGCCTTCAGGGTGCCATAACGGGCGATTTCGTAATGTTCGACCGCCTGAGCCGAGGAAATGAGACCGGCATCGAGAGCTGCTGTGCCCTTGAAATCGTCCATGATCTCTTCACCCTCGGCAATGATGCCCTGGATGGCCTCGCAGGTCTTACCCTGCGCCCGCTTTCCGATGATCTCGAACACTTCCTGCAGGCGTTCGATCTGGCCCTGCGTTTCTTCCTTGTGCTTTTCGAAGGCCTGTTTCAGCTTCGGGTCTGTCGCTGCCCGCGCCATTTTCGGCAGAGCTTTCAGGATCTGCCTTTCGGCGTAATAGATATCCTTCAGCGTATCGTAAAACAGGTCGTCGAGTTTTTTCTCGGCCATTGGTTCTTCTCCCATGGTGTGAAAGTGCGTGATGTACGCCATTGCGCACTGGAGACAAACCTTTCGGAGCCCCTATGGTTCCGGCTCTGTTGCGCGCAACGTTTTATATTCCAGCAGACGCTCCGCCGCATACGGGATGACGAGGGGGCATCAGTCGAAACGGAAGAGATCGGCGTCGGGGTCCTTGCCACCATTAACGGCGGCGGCGACTATTTCGGCGGCGATCTGGCTGAAGGTGATGCCGTTGCCGCCAAAGCCCATGACGGCATAAACGTTCTTCATGCCGGGAACCGCGCCGATCAGCGGCAGGCCCGTGGTGGTCGTGCCGAAGCCGGCCGCCCAGCGATATTCGGGTTCGCCGATGTCGACGCCAAGAAGCTTTTCGATCTTGCGTTTGATTGCATCCGCCTTGGAGGCAAGCTTGCTCTCAGACAGGTAGGATGTGGAGTTCTCTTCATCCTCACCACCGGCAATAAGGCGCCCGTCCCGGTCGGTGCGCAGGTAGAGATAGGGATCTGAAGCCTCCCAGAGGATGTGGCTATTCAGCCAGTCCGGCAGATCGATACCCTTCGCACTCGCCAGCGCCCAGGTGGAGATGATCTGGTGTTTCGGGCTTTCGAGCGATTTCAGGAATTCGTATCCGGTGCAGAAAACGATATTGCGCGCGGAAATGATTTCGCCCTGTGCTGTGGCGACGACCACCTCGTCACCGAGATTTCGAAGATCGGTGATTTCAAGTTGTGAAACGATCTCAGCGCCGGCGCCCGCTGTGTGGCGCAACAGGCCTGCCGTCAGCTGCGCCGGATTGGCGGAAGCGGAGATATCGCTGAGGATCGCCCCTGTCCGCTCAATCGCATAGTCGTTTTTAAGTTCTGCGGTGTCGAGAAAGCGGGCCTCGATCCCGGCCTCTTCGCGCGCTGCCGCTTCGGCCTTCAATGCACGCAAACCCATCTCGTCTCCGGCAAGATAAAGCGCCTGTTTGCGCGCCATGCTGCAGGAAATGCCAAGCGAAGAAACGATTTCCTCCAGCCGCAGCACGGCGCGCGCGGAGCGCTGCCACGCCCGATCAGCAGCATCCTTGCCGATCATCTTTCTGAGCTCGATCAGGGGTGTGTCGATCTCGTGCTGTATCATCGCAGTGCTGGCGACACTGCTGCCCATCACCGGATCACGCCGGTCGACGATCAGCATGGATTGCCCCGGTCTCTGCAACGCATGGGCGGCAAGCGCGCCGCTGATGCCGGCGCCGACGACGATCGTATCGTAATGGTCGGAACTCGGGGTGTTTCTGGTGCGGAGGCCTATGCGTGGCGTGTCGGCCCAAAGGGGTTTCGATTCCCTGAGGTCGCGTTCCTTCGTCAGTTCCGATGTGGGCATGGAGTTTTCCTGAAAGGTGCAGGGCATTTACGGTGGAAACGCCTGGCGGGTTACGTCTGGAAAATGCGAACAAACAAAGACAGAGAGCGCATCCGGCCATTTTGGATAGGCCGGATGCGCTCTGGTTTTTTTCCGCTTTACGGCCCTTAGGCAGCGCGGCGCTCGTGGTTGCCTTCTTCGACCTCCTCGATGATTTTGGCGACGAAGGCGTCCAGATCATCGGGGCTGCGAGACGTGATGATGCCCTTATCGGTCACAACCTTTTCGTCCTTCCAGTTGGCGCCGGCATTTTTCAGGTCGGTTTTGATCGACCAATAGGAGGTCGCGTCACGACCGCGCAGGGCATCTGCTTCAACCAGAAGCCAAGGGGCATGGCAGATGGCAGCCACGACCTTGCCGGATTTGACGAAATCTCGCACCACGCGCATTGCATCCTCGTCATGACGCAATACGTCCGGATTGATCTGGCCGCCGGGCAGGACGAGTGCATTGAAATCATTGGCGCTGACGTTCTTCGCGGACATATCGACGGCGATGCTGTCGCCCCAGTTCTTTTCGTCCCAGCTCTTGATCTCACCATCCTTGATCGAGGCGATCTTGACGTCCGCGCCCTTGGCCTTCAGCTGATCATATGGCACGCGCAGTTCCGAACGCTCATAGCCGTCCGTTGCGAGAATGACGATTTTTGCAGTGTTGATGGCAGTCATGTCTGTTTCCTTCCTGTTTATCTGTTTTCGTCTTTGTCCGAATTCACGGAGGGCAGAAAAAACTCCACATCCTCACGGCGCTCCGGATCGAGCTTTTCGATATTCGTTTGCCAGAAGGTCTCGGCTTCTGCCGGTTCGTCTTCCCATTGGCGCACGAAGGTCTTGTTGTCGTCGATCATGACCTGACGGGTGCCGCCGAGCCGCAGATATTCTTCTGCAAGTTTACGCGTTTCGGTCTTTTCCATGTCGCGGTTCCTTGTGCGTGGAAAGCGGGGACGGAGGGCGCCGGATGGGTAAGAAGCTCGGCTGCCATTTCGTTGGCCACCGGGAGAAAACGGAAAAATCCCGATGTTCTTCAGCGCCATCGTGTCCGTTTGACACGGCGGCCCTCCTGCCAGAACAACGTGAGCTTTCCGGTATGGTTCCGCATTTTTTCAGGCGGATTCTTGCCAAGGACAAATGTATCGCGCGCAATTTTTATCGGAACAAACCGGCAAGTCGTGCTGTTTTAGCCCAGATGCAGGGGAGGCAGCATGACAGCCAGACACAGTGACGGCGAGTGCCGCGGCAACGACGAAAACAAGGGTTTCTGGTCGATCGACTTCGGCAATTCACCGATCATCGGCACGGCCATTCATGATGGTCATCTCATTCGCCCGGACATAGCCTCGCTGATGGCTCTTTCCGCCGACCAGCGGCTGAGAGAGGAAGACCCTTTTACCGGCGAGATGATCGCGGGAATGACAAACCGCATTGTCGTTCACCATTCGCGTTTCGAAATCGATCTCAACCGGTTCGCCGATCAGGCAGTTTATCTGAAGCCGGAACAATCCTGGGGGCTGGAGGTCTGGAAACAGGAGCCGCCGGAAGAGGCCACCCGGCAATCGCTCGATTTTCATGCCGACTATTACGCAATGCTCGAAGCAGTTCTTTCAACCGTCGAGCGGCGGCATGGTGCTTTTGTCGTGCTGGACATACACAGCTACAATCATCGCCGGCAGGGCGCTACAGCGCCGCAAACGCCCCAGGCGGAAGCGCCTGATATCAATATCGGCACATTTTCCATGGATCGCAGCCGCTGGAGTGACGTCGTCAGTGCGGTGGGCCATCATTTTGCGACGGCCACCATCGGCGGACGCCGCCTTGATGTACGCGAGAACGTCGCCTTTCAGGGCAAGGGTGAGCAGACCCGGTTTATTCACGAGCGTTTTGCGCAGAACGGCTGCGCCATCGCAGTGGAGTTCAAGAAATTCTTCATGGACGAGTGGACCGGTAAGCCGGATAAGCGCGTCGTTTCCGATATTCGCGACGCTATCACCGCACTTCAGCCGGTTCTCGAAGAATGCCTGAGGGCGCGGCGATGAACGTCTCCTCGGCGCGTGGTGAACCGTTACAGGTTATCGAGCTGGTAGACGATGTCGTCGCCTGCCTTGAGGCCGGCAAAGCCGTCCGTCGTGATGTCGGAAAGAACGGCCGGCTGCATATCGACCGGCCGCTGCCGTTTCTTTGCCTGCATCTGACTGGTGGCACGAAGGACCTTGCGGCCCGCGATATCGCCTCTGCGCATGCATCTTATCTGATCGCATCGAGCATTCAGGAGGCTGCACCCCTGATTGCAGCCGTCGGCACGGCCATGCGCGAACGTTTCGGCGCCTTCATGGTTCTCGATATCGGCGAACTGGAACACGACATTCTGCTCGCTGACGATTCACCTTTCCTGCCGCATTATGAGGTTTCCGTCTCGGCAACATCTGAGCCGGAAACGCAAAGTGCACGCCGTGTTTTCATTAAGGCGGTTTGTGATGCCGAAGTGCGTTTCCGCACGCCCCGCATAACCCGGCCCGAACCGGATGCCGATCCGATCCTCAGATTTCAAAATGCCGGGCTTGATTTTCCCTGCATCAGCGTGCGTTTCGCGCCGATCTACCGACAGCCTGAATCCGGCGCCGATTATCCCGGCCTGCGCGAGACGATGATTGCGGATATTTTCGATGCCGGCCTTCAGGCCTTCTCGTCATTCGCTGCCGGTAAAGATGCACTCAAGGTTACCAGCCATCGCGCGCTCGGCCGCAAGGCCTTCGTTGATGCCGTCAGACGTGCCGATCGTTCAATAGACGACATCGTCTCGTCCTTTGATTTTCTTCTGTCCGTGACGCCGATCAATGCCCGCCGGGCCTTCGAGGAATTTCGCGATGGCAGCTTCCAATATGCGCCGCGCCTGCTTTACCGGCCGCTCGGCGTTGACGTCGAGGAGCAGAAACGCAAGCTCTATTCCGTCGTTTTCGATCATCTGGAAGACCCGGTGCTTTATCATCTCTACCGGGAGAAACAGCAGGAGATCGATCTGCAACTGACCATGCTCGCCAATCTGCATCGCCGTACTTTCACCGATTTCTCCCGCGCCCTTTACGGTGCCGTCGAACCCACGCTTCTGACGCTGGCGCTCAAGGTGCTTGCCGATTGCCCACGCAAGGATGAGAGCGGCGAAATCGCCATGGTCGATTGTTATGCGGTCGCCAAAAAATCGCGCGAGATGATCGAGACCTATCTGGCGGAGGAGCCGGAATTCAAGGCGCGTGTCGAGATCAGGGATGACCTGCCGCCTGGCCTGATGGTGACGGGCGAGAAGCTCCTGATTTCTCGCCACACCGTCATGGAACAGCGCCGGGTCGAGGCGCTGCTGTCGCATGAGATCGGCGTGCATCTCCTCACCTATTTCAACGGTTCGTTTCAGGGCCTCCGGCTCTTCCGCACCGGCCTTTCCGGTTACGAGGGCGTGCAGGAAGGGCTGGCAGTGCTGGCGGAACATCTGGCCGGCGGCATGACGCGCGAGCGCCTGCGGCTGATCGCCGGCCGTGTCGTCGGCTGCGCCGCCATGCTGGACGGCGCGACTTTTGTTGAGACGTTCCGGACTATGACCCGCGATCATGGTTTCGACGAGGCTGGCGCCTTCAACATGGTTTTGCGCATCTATCGTGGCGGCGGTCTTTCCAAGGACGCGATCTATCTGCGTGGGCTTGCGGAGGTGCTGGAGCATCTGCGCAAGGGTGGCGCGCTCGATCCGTTCTGGATGGGCAAGATTGCCGCTGCCCATTTCCCGGTGATGCAGGAGCTTGCCTTGCGCGGCCTCTTGCGTCCGCCGGGCGTACGTCCCGCTTTTCTGCTGCCGGCCAAGGCCAATGAGCGGCTGGAAAAGATACGGGCCGGATTATCCATCGCCGAACTGGCGACATTGTAATATTACAGGAGGGGCTTATGCGTATCGCATTTTTCGTCAATTCCATCGAAACTGAGGGGCCTACTTTCGCAACCGGCCTGCTGGCCATGGCGGCGCTCAATCGCGGTCACGAGGTGGTGTATCTGACGCCTGGCGATTTTACCTTGCGCTCGGATGATAGCCTGACCGTACACGCCACCGTTCTACCGAAGGCCAAATACAAGAAAGCCGATGCTTTTCACGCGGCACTTCAGGACAAAGCACTGGAACGGCGTACCATGGATGTAGAGGAAATCGACGCGCTGATGCTGCGCAACGATCCCTCGCTGGATCAGACGACGCGGCCATGGGCGGTGCATGCCGGCATTCTGTTCGGGCGGCTGGCAGAACAGCGCGGCGTTGTGGTTTTGAACGACCCGGAAGGATTGGCGCTGGCGCAGAACAAGCTCTATTTCCAGAGCTTTCCGGAAATCGTACGCCCGACCACGATCATCTCGCGCAATGTCGATGAAATACGCGCATTTGCGGATACCCACCCTAAGGGTGTCATCGTCAAGCCGCTGCAGGGTTCAGGCGGCAAGAACGTCTTCAAGATCGGCTCCAGCAAGGAGGCCAATCTCAACCAGATTTTCGAGGCGGTCAGTCTCGAAGGTTACTTGATTGCACAGGCCTATCTGCCGGCCGCCAAGGATGGCGATATTCGGTTCTTCATGATGAATGGCAAGCCTCTGATGCGCGACGGACAATATGCGGCTTTGCGCCGCGTTCCGGCAAAAGGCGATCTGCGCTCCAACATTCACGCCAAGGGCACTGCCGAGGCCGTGAAGGTGACGGACGAGATTGTGGCGCTTGCCGAAATGATGCGGCCGAAGCTGGTGGAAGACGGTATGTTCCTGGTCGGGCTTGATATTGTCGGCGACAAGATACTGGAGGTAAACGTGTTTTCGCCCGGCGGTCTCTCCAACATTCGCGACCTCACCGATGTCGATTTCAGCGATACGATCATCGAAGCCGTGGAAACCAAGATCGCCATGCAGAGCGCCTCCGGCGGTATGCTTTCAAATCGTCTTCTAGCGACGCTTTGATTTATTCGCGCAGCTCTGTCGACTGCATGTCACGATACCAGGCGACGAGGGCCTTGATGCCCTCCTCGACCGGGGTTTGCGGCACATAGCCCGTCAAGGCCCTCAGAAGATCGGGTGAAGCGAAGGTGCGGGGGACGTCGCCCTGCTGCATCGGCAACATGTTGCGGATTGCCGGCCTGCAGACCGTCTTTTCGACCGTTTCGACAAAGTGCATCAGCTCTACCGGCTGGCCGCCGCCAATATTGACGATGCGGAAGGGTGCGTGGTGCGACAGCGTGTCGGTGACGCCTTCCTCAGTTACCCGGTTTTCCTCGGACGGAATGACCTGGCTCAGCCGGACGATACCTTCAACGAGGTCATCGATATAGGTGAAGTCGCGGCTCATATTGCCTTGGCCGTAAATATCGATCGGCTCGCCGTTCGAGATGGCGTCGACGAATTTGATTGGCGCCATGTCCGGCCGTCCCCACGGTCCGTAAACCGTGAAGAAACGGAAGGCTGTGGTGGGCAATTTGTGAAGATGGGCGTAGCTGTGCGCCATCAATTCCATCGATTTTTTGGTGGCCGCATAAAGCGTCATCGGCTCGTCGGCCTTGTCGCTTTCCGCAAAGGGAATTTTTTCATTGGCGCCGTAGATGGAGGAAGTTGAAGCCAGCATCAGGTGTTTGACACGCAGGTTCTTGGCAAGCTCCAGCATGTTCCACGATCCGATGAGATTGGAATCGATATAGGCGCGTGGATTTTCGAGGCTGTAGCGAACACCCGCCTGCGCGGCGAGGTGAATTATGATTTCCGGTTCGGCAGCCTCTGCCGCGCGCTTCAGCGCATCCGTGTCTTCCAGCATGCCGATTTCCGCCCTGAAACCGTTGGAGCGGGAAAGGATCGCATGGCGTTTTTCTTTCAGGCTGACATCGTAATATTTCGTCATGCCGTCGAAACCGGTTACGAAATGGCCGGCATCGAGCAGCCGTTTGGCAACGTAAAAACCGATGAAGCCCGCGGTGCCGGTAACCAGATAACGCATGATGACTATATCCCAAATCCGTTGGTGCGTTTGCGGCCGAACCGAAGCGCAAAAACCGTTTTAATGAAACTTCGAAGGCGAAACCGCTATTGGCCCTTGTCGGAACTGCTGTCGTGTGGGCGGCCAATGCCGGCATAAACGAAGCCGTGCCCGGTGACCTCGTCCGTGCGGTAGATATTGCGTAGATCCACCAGAACGGGGTTTTTCATGATGGCCTTCAGGCGCGGCAGATCGAGTGCGCGGAACTGGTTCCATTCCGTCACGATCACGACGGCATCGGCGCCTTCGGCAGCCTCGTAGGGGCCGCTTGCATAGTCGATATCCTCGATCACATGGCGGGCATTCACCATTCCCTCCGGATCGTAGCCGACCACCTTGGCGCCGCCGTCCTGGAGGGTCTGGATGATGGCAATCGCCGGGCTGTCGCGCATATCGTCGGTATTGGGCTTGAAGGTCAGGCCAAGGACCGCGATCTTCTTGCCGCGCACGTCGCCGCCCACCGCGTTGATGACCTTGCGGCCCATGGCGCGCTTGCGGTTGTCGTTGATGGCAATGGTGGTCTCGATCAGCCGCACAGGGGCGTCATAGTCCTGTGCGGTCTTGGCAAGCGCCAGCGTATCCTTGGGGAAACAGGAGCCGCCATAACCCGGACCGGCATGCAGGAACTTCGCGCCGATGCGGCCATCGAGGCCGATGCCGCGCGAAATATCCTGAACATTGGCGCCGACCTTTTCGCACAGATCCGCCATTTCGTTGATGAAGGTGATCTTCATCGCCAGAAAGGCGTTGGCGGCATATTTGATCAGTTCCGAAGTGCGCCTGGTGGTGAAGAGCAAAGGCGACTGGTTGAGATAGAGCGGACGGTAAACCTCCGTCATCACCGGGCGGGCGCGCTCGTCGGAAAGACCGACGACGATGCGGTCCGGTCGCTTGAAATCCTCGATGGCCGCGCCTTCCCGCAGAAATTCCGGGTTGGAAACCACGGCAAAATCGGCCGAAGGGTTTTCTTCGCGGATGATGCGTTCCACCTCGTCCCCCGTGCCGACGGGAACGGTGGACTTGGTGACGATGACGGTGAAGCCGTCAAGCGAATGGGCGATTTCTTTCGCCGCCGCATAGACATAACCGAGATCGGCGTGGCCGTCGCCGCGCCGCGAGGGCGTGCCGACCGCGATGAAGACGACGTCGGCATTGGCAACCGCGGAGGAGAGGTCGGTGGTGAAGCTCAATCGGCCCGCCTTGGCGTTGTTGGCAACGATGACCTCCAGACCCGGTTCGAAGATCGGGATATGGCCGCTTTTCAGCGCTTCGATCTTCTCCGGCATCTTGTCCACGCAGATCACGTCATGGCCGAAATCGGCAAAACACGCACCGGAAACAAGGCCGACATAACCGGCACCGATCATCACTATCCGCATTCTTCTTCCTTTCGGTTCGTGAGGCGATGTTCGCGCAGCAAGCTTCAGGCGAAATCACCGGGTGCAATCACACCACATTGTTTAGCCGCCTTCACGCTTGCCGCCAAGCGCCACGATCAACACGGGCTAACCTCTTTCCGTGACGGTGATATGATGGCGTCGACGGGACAAATTTGCCGCACCTTGCGGCCATCTGCATCGATGCGGTCGGATCGGGTGTTTTTGCGGCTTTTGCGGCTTGCACTCATAGGTAGCCGGGTCTAGCCATAGGGTGAGGATCAAATCTGCCAGACTGTCTGTCCCTTAAGGGGCGTCCGGGTTGCTTTAAGCGGCCGGGGTGCGCTTTGCGTTGCGGTCGCTGTTCGGGGAAGTTCAAATGCAAAAGGGTTTTCTGCTCGGTCTGTTCGCTTATGCGACCTTTTCCCTGGGCGATGCCACGATCAAGTCGCTTGGATCACAGATCAGCGTTTTCGAGATCGGCTTTTTCAGCATCCTGTTTTCCGGCATCTTCATCTTCTTCAGCAAGCCGCGTGAGGAAAGGTGGCGTGAATTCTGGCGCATGAGCCGTCCGTTTGCGGTGCACGGGCGGGCGATTTCCGGCCTGTTCGCCGGTATTCTCGGTATCTATGCCTTCACCACCATTCCGCTGGCCGAAGCCTATGCGCTGATCTTTCTCTCACCGTTGTTTGTGACAGTGCTGTCGGCTGTCGTATTGAAGGAAGATATAGGGCCATGGCGCTGGGCGGCCGTTCTGGCCGGCATCGTCGGTGTTCTGCTCGTCGTGCGGCCCGGCTTCAAGGCGCTGGAACTCGGGCACGTCGCAGCCATCGGTGTCGCATTCCTGGCGGCGATGACCATCGTGCTGCTCCGCTCGCTTGCGGGCAAGGAGAAGCGCACCTCGATAATGGGCGTGCTTTTGGTCTACGGCCTCACCTTCAACGGCATTGCCTCGATTCCCGAGTTCGTCATGCCCAATCTGCACCAGTTCGCCGCCTTTGCCTTCATCGGCCTCTGCACGGCGACGGGACAGATAACGCTGCTCGTCGCAACACGTATCGCGCCGGCCAGCCAGATTGCACCCTCGCATTATTCTCAGATCCTCTGGGCCGTGGCGATCGGCATGACTTTCTTCCACGAATATCCGGATGCGATCGCGGTGCTTGGGCTGGGTGTCATCGCCGCATCGGGACTTCTGACGATGATCCGCGAAAGGGTCAGGCTCGGCACAGTTCGCTGGAATCCGTTTTTCCGCAATCGGCTTTGAAGTCATCCATCGATCGGAAACAGTGCGTCAACCGAAGCGCGGCTTGTGGGGTGGGTGCAGACGGCCCCATAAGCTTTTCATCGATAGATGAATGGAGAGCCCAAAATGCTCGTGGATGGAAAGTGGACCGCCGAATGGCACCCGGTGCAGGCGACCGACAAGAAGGGTGGTTTCGTTCGCCAGACATCCGGCTTCCGCAACTGGGTAACGTCTGATGGTTCAGCAGGCCCGACGGGAGAGGGCGGTTTCAAGGCCGAGGCTGGGCGCTATCATCTCTATGTCGCGCTGATTTGTCCATGGGCCTCACGCACGCTGATCGGCCGCAAGCTCAAGAAGCTCGAGGATGTCATTTCGGTCTCAATTGTGGAGCCGGCGCTCTCCGACGAGGGTTGGAAATTCGGCGATTATCCAGGTTCGGATCGCGACGGGCTGAACGGCTTCGCTTATATGCACGAAGCCTATACCAGCGCCGATCCGCATTATACCGGCCGTGCCACCGTTCCGGTTCTTTGGGACAAGAAGACGAAAACCATCGTCAACAACGAATCCGCCGACATTCTCCGCATGCTGAATTCCGGTTTCGGCGATCTGGCCGATAACGGCATCGATCTTTATCCGGAAGATCTGCGGGACGCGATTGATGCGCTCAACGACCATATCTATCCCCGCCTCAGCAACGGTGTCTACAGAACCGGTTTTGCCACCACCCAGCTTGCCTATGAGGAAGCCTTTGCCGACGTCTTCGCGACACTTCAGGAACTTGAAACTCGCCTGGCATCAGGCGGTCCCTTCCTCTTCGGCGATCGCCTGACGGAAACGGATGTCAGGCTTTTCGTGACGCTGGTGCGTTTCGATGCCGCCTATTACGGCCTCTTCAAGTGCAACCTTCGCCGCATTGCCGACTATCGGGCCCTGCAGGCCTATATGATGCGGGTGCTAAACATTCCGGGCGTGCGTGACACGGTCAATATCGACCACATCAAGCGCGGTTATTATTCGATCAAGGCGCTCAATCCGACCCGGATCGTGCCGGTCGGCCCCGATCTGCCGGGGCTTGACGAGGTTTCCATCGGCGGCACTGTGTGAATATCTAGGCCGGCTTGCCGACCTGATCGAGAAGCCATGCCTGGAAGGCGCGGGCAAGGACATTGTCCTGCCGCCCTTCCGGCAGGGCAACATAATAGCTCTTGTCGGTTTGCAGTGGAATGTCGAAGACGATTTCGAGACGGCCGGAGACGAGTTCCGCCTCGATCAGATATTTCGGCAGAAGGGCAAAGCCAATGCCGCTTATGGCTGCTTCAATGATCATCGAAAACTGGTCGAAACGGCTGCCTCTATAGGCATTCTCCGCCGTTACCCCATTCATCTCCAGCCACTCAGTCCATAGTTTCGGCCGTGTGGTCACGTGCAGCAACGGTTGTCGGTTAAAATCCTCCGGCTCTCTCATTCCCGCGCGCTGAAGCAGAGCGGGGCTGGCGACCGGCACGATCACTTCGTTGCATAAAAAGGTGCAGGTGCCGTGCGCCCAGACCGGCTGGCCGTAATGGATGGCGAGGTCGAAACCTTCCTCATCGAAATCGAAAGGGTGCGAGCGCGAGCCGATGGTGATGGTCATTTCCGGGTTGGCGTCGATGAAGCGGTGCAGACGCGGCATCAGCCAGCGGCTGCCGAAGGTTGGCAGGGTGGCGACGGAAAGTGATGCATGAGATGTTCCGGCCGAGACCGCGCGCACCATCAGCTGTTCGGATTGCTGCAACAGGCGCCGCACGTCTGGCAGGAATTTGCGACCCGCTTCCGACAGGACGACGCGCCGGCGGATGCGTTCGAAAAGCTGCATTCCGGTCTGCGCCTCGAGTTCGCCGATCTGCCGGCTGACCGCACTTTGCGTGAGGTTGAGTTCTTCCGCCGCACGGGTAAAATTCCCATGCCTTGCGGCACACTCGAATGCTTGCAGGGTTACGATATCAGGGACCAGTCTTCTGCGCGGATCCATACCATTCTCGCATCAACTTACCCGCTTTCCTCATTGGAAAAGGGTCATTATGGCCATATATGATTACGGGAAAGAATGGAATGGTGTTTTGCCGGCTTCGACGGAGGCGCCGTTTCACAAAATGATAAATTCGGGGAAAGAACAGCGACGGGAGTTGAAAGCGCCGTATCAAAAACGGCCTTTCCTCCCCTTTGAGCCAAAAAGGATAATTTGACATGGATGCGACCACGAAGCTTGACGTGAAACAGGAAGCCGCGGCCCTGCTCGACAGAATGGGCGTCGCCCGCGATCTTTATACCGGCGGCGATATGGCGTCGTTCAGCCCGGTAACGGGTGAACAGATCGCAAGCCTCAAGACCATTTCGGTCGAGGGTGTCGCAGCCGTGGTCGACAAGGCCGATGCCGCCTTCAAGATTTGGCGCAACGTGCCTGCTCCGCGCCGTGGCGAACTGATCCGGCTTCTGGGCGAAGAACTGCGCTCCTTCAAGGCAGATCTCGGTCGGCTCGTCTCGCTGGAAGCGGGCAAGGTCCCGTCCGAAGGTCTCGGCGAAGTGCAGGAGATGATCGATATCTGCGATTTCGCGGTCGGCTTGTCCCGCCAGCTTTACGGCCTCACCATCGCCACCGAACGCCCCGGCCACCGTATGATGGAAACCTGGCATCCGCTCGGCGTTGTCGGCGTTATCTCCGCTTTCAATTTTCCGGTCGCGGTCTGGTCGTGGAACGCGGCACTCGCGCTAGTCTGCGGCAATTCGGTGGTCTGGAAGCCATCTGAAAAGACCCCGCTGACGGCACTTGCGGTTCAGGGCATCTTCGAACGTGCCGTAGCCCGTTTTGGCGATGCGCCGGAAGGGCTGTCGCAGCTTCTGATCGGCGACCGCGCCGTTGGTGAAGCATTGGTGGACAACCCCAAGGTTCCCCTGGTTTCTGCAACCGGTTCCACCCGCATGGGCCGCGATGTCGGCCCGCGTCTGGCGAAGCGCTTCGCCCGCGCCATTCTGGAACTGGGCGGCAACAATGCCGGCATCGTCTGCCCGTCTGCCGATCTCGACATGGCGCTGCGCGCCATTGCCTTCGGCGCCATGGGCACGGCCGGCCAGCGCTGCACCACGCTTCGCCGTCTCTTCGTGCATGACAGTGTTTACGACCAGCTCGTGCCGCGTCTGAAAAAGGCCTACGCCTCCGTATCCGTCGGCAATCCGCTCGAAACATCGGCGCTTGTCGGACCGCTGGTGGACAAGGCGGCTTTCGACGGCATGCAGAAGGCGCTCGAAGCGGCCAAGGCGCATGACGGCGTGGTGAATGGCGGCGGGCGAGTGGATACGGGTGCGCCGGATGCCTATTATGTAAAGCCGGCACTTGTCGAAATGCCTGAACAGGCGGGGCCGGTGTTGGAAGAGACCTTCGCGCCGATCCTTTATGTGATGAAGTACAGCGATCTCGATCAGGCGATTGACGCGCATAACGCCGTTGCCGCTGGTCTGTCGTCGTCGATCTTCACCCGCGACATTCAGGAATCGGAACGTTTCCTGTCTTCGGAAGGCTCGGATTGCGGCATCGCCAACGTCAATATCGGAACCTCGGGCGCGGAAATCGGCGGCGCATTCGGTGGTGAAAAGGAAACCGGCGGTGGCCGCGAATCCGGTTCGGATGCATGGAAGGCCTATATGCGCCGCGCCACCAACACCATCAACTACTCCAAGGCGCTGCCTTTGGCGCAGGGCGTTTCCTTCGATATCGAGTAAATCGCTTCGCAAGTTTGCGCGTTCGATAGCGATATTGATCCATCATGCCGGTGCGGCCAGTCCGCACCGGCATTCGTCTGTTAAGCAGGCTTGGTAATGCTTCCTGCGACGATTTGCGGGAAAGAGGCGTCTCTGCGGAATTTTATTCCCGCAATATCGCTCATATTGAATTATCCTCTCTCTATCGTTTTCATCGAAAACCCTAGCATTGCTCCATATCGCAAACCGGCCCCAGGGGGTCGGCGACAAGGAGCTAAGATGCCAGCCATTACCCGTCGTGCCCTCTCCGCCAGTTTTCTTGTTGCCGCTGCGTTATCCGTGCTGCCCTTGCAGGCGCAGGCGGCGGAAGAGCTGAAGATCGGTTATCAGAAAACCGGCCTGCCGGTGATCGCGAGGCAACAGGGCGTTATCGAAAAGGCGCTTGAGGCCAAGGGCGTCAAGGTTTCGTGGGTCGAATTCACCGCAGGCCCGCCGCTGGTGGAGGCCTTGAATGTTGGCTCCATCAATGTCGGCTGGACGGGCGATGCGCCGCCAATCTTCGGTCAGGCGGCCGGTTCGGCCATCGTTTACGTTGCGGCTCTTCCCTCAAACGGTAAGGGTGAGGCGATCTTCACCAAGCCCGAGAGCGGTATAAAGTCGGTTGCCGATCTGAAGGGCAAGAAGGTCGGCGTCGGCAAGGGCACAAGCGCCCACAATCTGCTGGTGGCGGCAATTGAGAAGAACGGCCTGAAATTTAGCGATATCGACGTGGTCTATCTCAGCCCGGCTGACGCGGCGGCAGCCTTTGCCAGCGACAAGATCGACGCCTGGGCCGTCTGGGATCCGTTCTATGCAATTGCCGAGACGCGCTATAAGCCCGTCACTCTGGCCCGCACCAGCGAGGTTCTCAATGTGAGTACCTATTTCCTCGCCAACCGCGACTATGCCAAATCCCATGCCGACACCATCAATATAACGCTTGATGCCCTGGGCGAGGCGGCCAAATGGTCCGCCGCCAACCGCGACAAGGTTGCGGCAGCCCTGCATGAGGTGACAGGTGTACCGCTGGAAGCGCAGACGCTGGCTGCGAACCGTTCGGAATTCGGTATTTCGAAAATCGATGACAAGATCATTGCCAGCCAGCAGGAAACTGCCGACCGCTTTTATCGCCTGGGCCTGATCCCTAAGCAGATCAGCATCAAGGATGCCGTCTGGTCAGGCGCCACCAACTGATCCCGGATACGGAGGGCTTCGCGATGAGCATCAGAAGGCGTATCGAGGCTGGAAGCATCACGGGCTGGTTGCTTCCTGCCATCATTCTTGCCGGCTGGGAGCTTGCTGCCCGCGTCGGTCTCATTTCGGCAAACGTCCTGCCGGCTCCCTCTGCCGTCGCGGAAGCCTTCTGGCGGCTTTTGCTTTCAGGGGAACTCATCGCCAATATCGGTGTCAGCTCCGCTCGCGCTCTGGCCGGTTTCGCCGTTGGCGGCGCGATTGGTTTCATCTTCGGGCTGGCCAACGGACTGTCGCGGTTTTCCCGCAGCTTTACCGACACGACGCTGCAGATGATCCGCAACATCCCGCATCTGGCGCTCATTCCGCTCGTCATCCTCTGGTTCGGCATCGACGAGGAGGCAAAGCTTTTCCTCGTGGCACTCGGAGTGTTTTTCCCCATCTACATCAACACGCTGCTCGGCATTCAGGGGGTCGATCCGCAACTGGTGGAGATGGGGCGTACCTATGGCATGTCGCCCTTCACCCTGTTCCGGCGAGTGATCCTGCCCGGCGCGCTGCCGTCCATTTTCACCGGCCTGCGTTATGCGCTCGGCATCATGTGGCTGACGCTTATCGTGGCGGAAACAATTTCCTCCTCTTCCGGCCTCGGCTACATGGCCATGCAGGCGCGCGAGTTCCTGCTGATCGATGTCGTCGTGCTGTCGATCCTTATTTACGCGCTTCTTGGCAAGCTGGCGGACAGTTTCGCCCGCTTCCTCGAAAGCATCTTCCTGCAGTGGCATCCAGCCTTCAAGAAAGTCTGAGGTAACCCATGTCGACCAGCAATGTTACGACGTTGAGACGCCCCGATGCCCCATCATCCTCCCCTTCCGGGGCAGAGACCAAGGTTGAACAGCGCGGCAAGCAGAACGACAGCAAGGTCGCTTTCAGCTTCCGCAATGTGACAAAGACCTTTGGCGATAAACCGGTTCTGCGCGGCATCTATCTCGATGTGCGGGAAGGCGAGTTTCTGGCTATTATCGGCAAGAGTGGATGCGGCAAGAGCACGCTTCTGCGTATCTTGGCCGGTCTTGATGCGCCCACAAGCGGCACCGTTTCGAAAGACGCATCGAGCCGCACTCGCATGATGTTTCAGGAGCCGCGCCTTCTGCCATGGGAGCGCATCGCAAACAATGTATCCGTGGGCCTGACCGGCATCGCCAAAGGTGAGGCGGCGAACGAGCAGGCGCTTGCCATTCTCGAAGAGGTTGGGCTAAAGGACCGGGCGGGCGAGTGGCCCTATGTCCTGTCTGGAGGCCAGAAGCAGCGCGTGGCGCTGGCACGCGCGCTGGTGGCGCATCCGCAAATTCTGGCGCTGGATGAACCCCTCGGGGCGCTAGATGCGCTCACCCGCATCGAAATGCAGCTTCTGCTGGAGCGCATCTGGCGCAAGCAGAAATTCACCGCCGTTCTCGTTACGCACGATGTTTCGGAAGCCGTCGCACTTGCAGACCGCATCGTCGTGATTGATGAGGGGCGCATCGCCCTTGATCTCGATGTGAAACTGCCGCGTCCGCGCCGACACGGCACCCCGGAATTCGCGCGGCTTGAAGAGCAGGTTCTGAACCAGCTTTTCGGTCGTGGTGAAATCGGTGGGTGATGTGATGGACCGGCAGGGTCGAGACCCTGCCGGAACCAGATAATCAGCCGATGCTCATCAGGCTGGCATTGCCGCCGGCAGCCGTTGTGTTGACGCTGACGGAGACTTCTTCCACCAGCCAGTCGAGATTGTAGGGCTGGGTTTCACGGTCAAGCGCTTCCGTCGTGGCGGCCTGAACCAGAACCAGAGGACCGGGCAGGGCGGCGATTTTCTTGTTGATCGCAACGACACGTTCCGCATCGCCCTCGATCAGCGCGCCGGCGAACGGTGCGGATTTTTCCCAGCTGTCAGCCCATGTGATGCGCGAGGTGACGGTTGCCGGCAATCCGTAGATCGACTTTTCCAGCCCCGACGCATTATCGATAACGACCGAGTTGCCGGTGGCAAGCGCTGCCGCAAGCTGGCGATAGAGCCCTTGCTCCGTGGCCGGAATAAGCAGCACCTTGCCGCGCGGATGCAGCGCATAGACGTTGCGTTCGCCGACTGGGCCTGCCAGTTCGGTTTCGAAACCGAGGCCGGATAGGGCTGCGGCCTGTCTTGCGGCTTCGGCTGCAACGCTCTGGCCGTTTTCATCCAGCCAGCGGGCGAGATCGACAGCCGCCTGGTCCTGCTGGCTGGCAACGCGGTCGATCTTCGGCGCGGTTTGTGTGACGCGGCCGAGATAGAGCGGACCGCCCGCCTTGGGGCCGGTGCCGGAGAGGCCTCGCCCGCCAAAGGGCTGGACGCCGACCACGGCGCCGATGATGTTGCGGTTCACATAGAGATTACCGGCCGCGACGCGCGACAGGACATGCTGGATGGTATCGTCAAGACGCGTATGCAGGCCGAAGGTCAGGCCATAGCCGGTGGCGTTGATCTCGTCGATCAGCCGGTCGAGATTGTCGCGCTTGAACCGGATGACGTGCAGCACCGGCCCGAAGACCTCTTTCTTAAGATCGGCGAGCGATTTCATCTCGATGATTGTCGGTGGCACGAAGGTGCCCTTGCCGGTTTCGCCGGCAAGCGAAATCTGCTCGATCCGGTGGCCGAGTGCGCGCATGCTGTCAACGTGTTTTTCGATGATGCCTTTAGCTTCAGCGGTGATCACGGGGCCGACATCGACGGAAAGGCTATCGGTGCGCCCGATGCGCAATTCGTGCAGCGCGCCCTTCAGCATCGTCAGGGTGCGGTCGGCCACATCTTCCTGCAGGCAGAGAATGCGAAGCGCCGAGCAACGCTGGCCGGCACTGTCGAAGGCAGAGGCGATGACGTCGGCGACGACCTGCTCGGCAAGCGCTGAGGAATCGACGATCATGGCGTTCTGGCCGCCGGTCTCGGCAATCAGGGGAACGGGCTGGCCGTTTGCGAGAACCCGGCCTGCGAGTTGACCCTGGATGAGCCGCGCCACTTCAGTGGATCCGGTGAACATCACACCCGCCGTGAGCGCTGAGCCGACTAGTGCCGCACCGGTCTTGCCGTCACCTGGCAGAAGCTGCACGGCGTCCTGCGGAACGCCTGCCTCATGCAGCAGGCGTACCCCCTGCGCGGCGATCAACGGGGTTTCTTCGGCGGGCTTTGCCAGTACCGGATTACCGGCAACCAGTGCTGCCGTTACCTGGCCGATGAAGATGGCAAGCGGGAAGTTCCACGGGCTGATGCAGACGACCGGGCCGAGCGGTGTCTCGTTGGCCTTGAAGGTCTTCCGGGCTTCCGCTGCGTAATAACGCAGGAAGTCAATCGCTTCGCGCACCTCGGCAATGGCGTTCGGCATGGATTTTCCGGCCTCGCGCATGATGAGGCCAAGCAGGGCCGGCATTTCGGCCTGCATCCGGTCGGCAGCGCGCTCCAGGCAGGCGGCGCGCTCCTCGACCGGCGTGGAAGACCAGTTGGAGGCTGCGGCCCGTTGCATTGCCGCTTCGACATCGGCCTCTGTCGGTTCGGTTACATAACCGACGACATCATTGTGGTCGCCGGGATTGAGGACCGGGCGTGTCTTTCCGCCTGCATGCGGTGCTGCGGCTTTCCATTCCGTCGTCGCACCTGCCTTAAGGACGTTGTCCAGCGCGGCAAGTGCCGTTTCATTCGAAAGATCGAGGCCGGCGGAATTTGCCCGTTCGGGGCCGAAGAGACCAGCGGGTGCAGCAATGCGGTCGTGCCGTGCGCCGGGAACGGGGTAAGCCTTGACCACGGTGACCGGATCTTCCAGCAGGGAAGCCACCGGCACGGCGGGATCTGCTATGCGGTTGACGAAGGAGGAGTTCGCGCCGTTTTCCAGCAGACGGCGGACGAGATAGGCAAGCAGCGTCTCGTGGGTGCCAACAGGCGCATAAAAGCGGCAGGGACGATCGAGCTTTTTCTTGCCGACGACTTCGCTGTAAAGCGGTTCGCCCATGCCGTGCAGGCACTGGAACTCGTAATCACCGAGTTTGAAGTCCGGACCAGCGAGATGGTAGATGGTAGCCATGGACTGGGCGTTGTGGGTCGCAAATTGCGGGAACACGACGTCACGCGCGGCAAGCAGCTTGCGGGCGCAGGCGATATAGGAGACATCCGTGTGCACTTTGCGGGTGAAGACCGGGAAGTCTTCCAGCCCGTCCACCTGTGCGCGCTTGATCTCCGCATCCCAGTAGGCGCCCTTGACAAGACGCACCATGATGCGGCGACCGGCACGTTGGGCGAGATCGATGATGTAGTCGAGAACAAAGGGGCAGCGGCGGCCATAGGCCTGCACAACGAAGCCTAGGCCGTTCCAACCGGCAAGATCCTTGTCGAGCGCCAGTTCCTCCAGAAGATCGAGCGACAGTTCCAGCCGGTCGGCTTCCTCGGCGTCAATGTTGAGGCCGATATCGTATTTCTTGCTGAGCAGCATCAGGGATTTCACACGCGGCAGAAGCTCCGCCATTACCCGCTCTGCCTGCACACGGGCATAACGCGGATGCAGGGCCGAAAGCTTGATGGAAATTCCGGGGCCACCATAGATGCCACGCCCGGCGGAGGCCTTGCCAATGGCGTGGATCGCGTTTTCGTAGTCCTTGTAATAACGCTCCGCATCCTTGGCGGTGGTCGCCGCTTCGCCGAGCATGTCGTAGGAATATTGGAAACCCTGTTCCTCCAGCGGTTTCGAGCGCTTGATCGCTTCCCCAATCGTTTCGCCGGTCACGAATTGCTCGCCCATCATGCGCATCGCCATATCGACGCCGCGGCGAA
Source organism: Rhizobium sp. SJZ105 (assembly GCF_007828365.1). Taxonomy (NCBI): domain Bacteria; kingdom Pseudomonadati; phylum Pseudomonadota; class Alphaproteobacteria; order Hyphomicrobiales; family Rhizobiaceae; genus Rhizobium; species Rhizobium sp. SJZ105. Next base: position 26,478 of record NZ_VIUP01000006.1, on the reverse strand, counting down.
TGACGGGTTCGCCAGCCCTGGCGATCAGCTTGGTCAGCGCCGCCGAAAGGCCGCTGTCATTGACCGTCGAGGTCAGCTTGCCGGTGATGACAAGACCCCAGGTTGCGGCGTTGACGAACAGCGAGCGCCCGCCGCCGATGTGGGACTTCCAGTCGCCGCGGGCGATCTTGTCGCGGATCAGCGCGTCGCGGGTGGCGGTGTCGGGAATGCGCAGCAGTGCTTCGGCAAGGCACATCAGGGCCACGCCCTCATGGCTGGAGAGCGAATATTCCTGCACCAGCCCCTCGACGCCGGTGCCTTTCGTCTTGGCGCGCAACGCCTCGATCAGCTTGGTTGCCGTGGTGCGAATGGCTGCGGCCTGCTCGGGCGTGACGGTCGCAGCATCGATCAGAGGCGCCAGGCACTCTTCCTCTGGGCGGCGGTAAGCGGCGGTAATTGCTTTGCGCAACGGGCTCTGCTCGCGCACGGGCGGTGCAAAATTCTGGAAAATACCGTTCACCGTCTGCTGCGGGTTTACATCGGCTTTGCTTGCACCATCGGCCATTCTGAAAATCCTGAAAAAGCTGTTGAAGACAGACTGTCAGCGGCAGCGTGTCCTCCGCTCGCCGCTTGTCATTCTGCTGTGTACAATATCATTGCCGTAAAAATTGCTATGGTCCTATTTTGAGGATAGAACAGGCCATATGAACTTTTATTATTCAAAATTGGCGTGAAATCACATGGCTAATAGTCATAAAACAGACGATCTGGACCACTTCGATCTCAAGATTCTCGAGGCCCTCAGCGAAGACGGGCGCATGTCGGTGCTGCAACTGTCGAAAAGGGTCGGCCTCTCCAAGACGCCGTGCCAGACGCGGCTCAAGCGGTTGGTGGATGAAGGTTATATTCTGGGCTTCCGTGCGGTGCTCAATCCGCAGAAACTGGGCGTCGACCATATCGCCTTCGCCGAGGTCAAGCTTTCCGACACACGCGAAAAGGCGCTTGAGGAATTCAACACGGCGGTGCGCAAGATCAAGGAGGTGGAGGAATGCCACATGATCGCCGGCGCCTTCGATTATCTACTGAAGGTGCGCACCAGCGATATCCGCAAATACCGAAGGGTGCTCGGCGAAAAAATCTCCAGCCTTCCATCGGTTTCCAACACTTCGACATTCGTCGTGATGCAGTCGGTCAAGGAGACCGGTATCTGACGACGCGGCGAAGAAAAACGGGCAGGCATGAGCCTACCCGTCTAATGCTTTGCGAATTCTGCCAGCTCAGCGCGCGGTGGCTGCGGCGGTAACGGCGCTCATCTGCGCGTCAGGACCAAACTCGTTTTCGTTTTCGATGCCGAGAAGTTCCTGCAGGCGCAATCGCGCGCGGCTGACACGGCTCTTGATCGTGCCAACCGGGCACCCGCAAATCTCGGCTGCTTCTTCGTAAGCAAAGCCCGAGGCGCCGATCAACAAGATCGCTTCGCGCTGATCGTCGGGCAACTTTGCAAGTGCCGTACGAAAATCCTGAAGATCGACCGAACCATGCTGTTCTGGCGGCACCGACAGGCGCGAGGTGTAAACCCCGTCGGTATCCTGTACTTCGCGGCCGGACTTGCGAATCTGGCTGTAGAATTCGTTACGCAGGATCGTCACCAGCCATGCGCGCATGTTGGTGCCAGGCTGGAAACTCTCCTGTTTCGCCCAGGCCTTCATGATCGTATCCTGCACGAGGTCGTCAGCGCGATCCCTCGAACGGATGAGTGAGATCGCGAATGCGCGCAGGTTTGGCAGTGCCGCCAGCATTTCCCGTTTGAAATTGTATTCTGTCTGCTCCGGCTCTTTCGCCATCATTCCCCCGAAGCCTTGTCTTTGGCTCTGTTTTCGGCTTCATCGAGTTTCTCGAGAAGATCGAGGAATTTGTCAGGGATGCCTTCTTCCTGAACAGCATCGTAGAGTTCCCTGAGCTTGCGGGAAATCACCGCACGTCCAGAGTGCGGGACCTGAGGGTTGGCCGGATTGTCCGGAGAATCTTGGTCCGATTGAAATATGTTCATAACGTCCGGTATTCCTTTTGTGTCGTGGCAAGAATGCGCGATGAAAAAAATAGTTCCGGCGATCCGGAACTTTTTTTATGATGCGCACGTTGCTATCGTGGGTTTGCGTTGCAGACCGCATGAAAGGGGAGAATTCCATGTCAGTTTCTACACGCATCGCACCGCACCTGCCATATCTGCGCAGGTTCGCGCGTGCCGTTTGCGGCTCTCAATCCACTGGCGATGCCTATGTTGCAGCAACACTTGAAGCTCTGATCGCCGATATCAGCATCTTCCCGCCGACAAGCAACGATCGGGTTTCGCTTTATCAATTGTTCGTATCGATTTTTAGTTCCGTCACGATCAATATAAAGGCCGATGAAAACCTGTCAGGTTGGGAAAAGCGCGCTTCCGCCAACCTCTCTGCGGTACCAGCGCTCGCCCGCCAGGCTTTCCTTCTGACCACGGTCGAAGAGTTCACAGCTTCGGAAGCAGCAGAGGTTCTGAGGGTAACTGAAGCCCAGATCGGCCAGCTGATCGATGAGGCGGCCTCTGAAATCGCCCGCCAGGTTGCCACCGATATCATGATTATCGAGGACGAACCTCTCATCGCCATGGATATCGAGCAGATGGTCACCGATCTCGGCCATCGCGTTACGGGTATTGCCCGCACGCATGCGGAGGCGATCGATCTCTTCAACCGCACGCAGCCGAAGATGATCCTTGCCGACATCCAGCTTGCAGACGGCAGCTCCGGGCTCGATGCCATGAAGGAGATCCTTCAGATGACGTCTCTGCCGGTGATCTTCATTACAGCCTTCCCTGAGCGTCTTTTGACGGGTGAGCGGCCCGAGCCGACATTCCTCGTTACGAAGCCGTTCAACCCGGACATGGTGAAAGCGCTTATCAGCCAGGCCCTGTTTTTCAACGAAAGCTCTCGCGTCGCGGCGTGAAATTTGCCGAAACCGTAGACTGTCCGGGAACAACTACGGTACCCGGACGTTCGCGGTTACGGTCGTGAGGTGATCTCACGGCTTTTTGCAGGGAGATGAATTTGCATCGGCTGGCATGGCATAACGCGGAGAGGAACGAGAGCGAGCTACACGATTCGCTCGTCCTCGCTTTGCTCGATTCGGGCGAGACAGTCATGTTACAAGACTGGAACCGGGAGTATATATTCGTGGCCAATCTGCCGGATGTGTGGCGTCTGCCGACCGATAGCCATCCCACGGATGAAAATGTGTTTGGCACCGATCTTTCAGAGCGGCTTGCCGAACTCAAAAAAGATATGAATGTGGTGGGCAGTCGGGGCATGCTGGAAGTTAATGCCGGCAATGACCGGGTTTTCCAGTTCCAGATCCATTCCACCTTCAACCAGGCGAAGCAGGCGGTGATGAAAACCACTATTCGCGAGGTGACGGCGGAACGGCGGCGCGAGCAGCTTTTGCGCTCGCTGCTGCGCGAGGTCAGCCACCGTTCCAAGAACCTCCTGGCGATCATCCAGAGCCTTGCGGGCCAGACGGCCCGTTTCAGCCTCACCAAGGATGATTTTCTGCGCAAGTTTCGGGGCCGGTTACACGCTCTTGCCCAAAGTCAGGATCTCATCACGGATTCCGACTGGAGAGGTGCTCGCATATTCGAGCTTCTTCGCCAGCAATTCGATCTCTATGTGCCGGAATATCCTAATCTCATTCACATGGAAGGTGAAAACCTGCTGCTCAATCCGAATGGCGCGCTTTATATCGGTCTGGCTTTCCATGAGCTGGTCGTCAATACGGTCAGCCATAGCGGCAATCTCGCCTATCATCCGCCAATCTCGCTGCAATGCCGACAGGAAGGCGATTTTTGTATCGTTGAGTGGATCGAGCCGATCATGCCATCGAAAGAGCCGGCGCAGGCGAGGCGCGGCAGTTTCGGCAGCGTCGTGCTGGAAAAGGTCGTTCCATCCGCATTGGGCGGGAGTGCCGAATATCACCTCACGCCGGAGCGGATCGTCTACCGGCTTAAATTTCCTTCCGGGGACGTCACCGACATTTGAAATTTCGAAATAATGGCCCTCGGTTGGAGACCTGCCTCATAGGCAGCACTTCGGCCGTTTTTGCGAGAACGCAAAAAAAAGCACGGCCCATGAAAGAGCCGTGCTTTTTTATTATGACAGGTTTTCAGGGGTGAAACCTGTTTATTGTCAGCCAAGCGTCAGGCGGGGACGGGGGAATTGCTTGGCCTGCAGTAAAAATGCATCCGCCCTAATTCGGTTCCACTAAAACGTATTTTTTTTGTGGAGGGCGAAATTAGCTGCTTTTCGTCTGCTGGTACGGGGATCCAGCACGCCATTTTTCAAAGCGGGCCTGCCTGATCGGGTCGCTTGGGTATAAAATAGCGCATCGGCGCTTCAAGCGACCATTCGAACCCGGTTTCGCGATACTCCGTCACCACCTGTCCGCCGAATGCGCCTTCCGCATGCCTTTTGATGACCGTGGTACCAAAGCCCTTGCGGCTTGGTTCCGTCGCCGGTGGCCCGCCCGTTTCGGTCCAGACGATATAAATCATCTGACGTCCATCTTTTTCGAGCGGCTTCCAGCTCACCGTGATTTTTCCGAGCGCAACCGACAGGGCGCCGTATTTGATGGAGTTCGTCGTCAGCTCATGCACCACGAGCCCGAAATTTTGCGCCGCTTCCGGAGAAAGCATGAAATCGTCCCCAGACAGCTCGAAGCGTTCCGAAACGGTGCCGAAAACGTCGAGGTGGGTCTCGATCAGCTTACGGATCGGCAAGCCTTGCCATTGAACCTCCGCCAATGCCCGGATCGACATTCCGAGACCGCGCAGGCGGTGGTCCACCTCTTTCTGGAATTCCGGGATGCTTTTGTTTTCCCGCCCCAATTGCCGGATCATCGCCTGAACCAGCGTAAGAATATTCTTGGAGCGGTGAACCAGTTCGTGCAGCAGAAGTTGCAGCCGTTCTTCCGACTGGCTTCTGTCGAAGGAAGCATTGGAGAGCGCGACGGCGACCTGGTTGGCTTCCTTGATCTTGGTATCGACGGGCGCCACGATCTCGCCTTCACCGATGCGTTCAGCCATGAGCGTGAGATCGCGAATGGAACTGCGCAACTGCCGGCCGACCAGATAGGCGCCGCCGATGGCGATGAGCACGAGCATCGTGCTGCCGATCATCATTTGCCGCCACGTGTCGACCAATGCTGCCTGACTTGCGGCAAGTGGCCCCCACATCACAGTTCGCCATTGCCAGCCCGGCAATTGGGCATAGGCATAGAGGTTGCCCTTGTCGTCGAAGAAATTGCCGCTGAAGGCCTGCATTTCTGAAAGAATGGCGGGGCTGGCAAATGGCTTGCCCACTTCCACCCCATTCTGCGCACTGGAAACGACAACACGATTGTTACCGTCGATAATGGCGACCGCCCAGTTGCGCGGCAGGTTTTCCGTGGGAATGAGCCGGCTCAGGTCACTTGTATTCTGCGTCAGGATCAGGGCATCTCCGGCGGAACCCAGATTGGGGTCGAGCGGCAAGGTAACGTTGAACACCCATTCCTTGCTCGTCGCGCCGAAAAACATGTCCGAAACGGTGATCCGACGGGATTCGATTGCCTTGGCCAGATTGGCCTCGGCCGGCACCTTGCTGAGAGGCTGGCCAAATGACACCCGGGTATTGAGATACTGTTCGCCTTCCATGGTAGCCAGAATGGCGTACAGGCCCTCCCGTTTCAGGCTTTCGGCAACACGTCCCTGAAAAGCGGCAAGATTGCCATTCTCGAGTTCCGGGAATTGCGACAGCAGATTGAGGGAGGTGGCGATTTCCTGCAGGCGCCGATCGATGTTGCGGCTGACGACCCTGACATCCTCGATCGTCTCCCGTTGCAGGTCGTCGCGCTTTTCGCTTTCAAGGCGCAGCATCAAGTAGCCGCCGAAAAGGATAAGCGGCAGGGTGATGACGGTTGCCATCACCACCAGATAGGTGCCGATGGAGGCCGTCGGAAAAAAATTCGCACTGCGTCGACGTAAAGCCGAGAACGTGTTTTTCAGTTTTTTGCCGGGTTGTGGCATGCAAAAACTCCGGCAGTTACGGCATTGTTACGTCACGGATAATACCGCGCCATCTTCCTTTAGCAATGCCTGATTTTTTCGTTCGGGAGCCGCAAAATGTCGCAATCGCGTCTATGCGACTGAAAAAATCGGAACCATTTCAATGGTCAGCCCGTTTGCAAAGCGAACCGGTCATGGAGTGGAAAGCGAAACTCGTCACCGCCCGGCCAGTCGAAAACGATGAAAGGAAGGTACGAAAATGGCAAAGAAACTTACGATACTCGTCACCGCCGCCCTGATGGGCACGACGGCTTTCGCGCCGCTTGCCATCGCTCAGGGTACAACCCAGCCAGCACCGGCAAATCCGAGTGCTCAGACCGAACCGGCAACGCCTCCCGCCACCCCGATGGCGCCGGCGGCTCCTCTGGCCAATGATAGCGCGGCCGCGACGACGGGCGGTGCTTACATCACCCAGCAGGGCGAAACGCAGATCAGTGCCAATGATTACATCGGCAAGTCGGTTTATACCGCAGCCGACGAGAGCATCGGTAACGTCACCAACCTCATCATGGAAAAAGACGGCGGTCTCGTCGCAGCCGTGATTGGTGTCGGCGGTTTCCTCGGTATAGGTGCCAAGGATGTCGCGGTGCCTATGGACAAGGTAACGATGACCCGCAACACGCAGGACGGCACCATTCGCCTGACGACGACCGAAACGGCGGAAACGCTGAAGGCTGCTCCGGAATTCAAGACGCTGGAACAGCAGGCCAGCGAAAAGAGCGCGGCAACGCCTGCAGCTCCGGACAGCACCACCACGTCCGCCACCAAGCCCTGATCCCCTTACCTGGGAGGCAGGAGCGGGATCGACCTCAACAGGCGTCCCGCGAGAGACACCGGCCATTGGCCGGTGTCTTTTTGTTTTAAATTGCGTTCGCTCAGTCCCCGGCGTTGCGCGAGGAATGCCAAGCCCAGGCGGATTTGATGATATCAGACAGGGAATAACGCGGCTCCCAGCCCAACACCGCCTTTGCCTTGTCGTTATTGGCGACAAGGGTGGTGGAATCGCCATCGCGGCGGTCGGTATATTCCACCGGGAAGGGGCGGCCGGATACGTCCGAAATCGCAGCCAGCAACTCCTTCACAGTCGTGCCGGTGCCGGTGCCAAGGTTGAGTTCAACCGTTTCACCGCCCGCCAGCAGATAGTCCACTGCCCGCACATGGGCGTCGGCAAGATCGAGAATATGGATGTAGTCACGCACGCAGGTGCCGTCGCGGGTGTCATAATCCGTGCCGAACACCTTGAAGCCTTGACGCCGACCGAGTGCCGCCTCGATGGCGAGCGGGATTGCGTGGGTTTCCGGCTTGTGCCATTCGCCGATGCGGCCTTCGAAATCTGCACCTGCGGCGTTGAAATAGCGCAGCATCACCGAGCGCAGCCCCTTATAGGTGCTGTAATCCTTCAGCGCCTGCTCGACTACCCATTTGGTGCGGCCGTAGGGGTTGATCGGCGCCTGACGGTGCGTCTCGTCAATCGGCACCTGTTCCGGCAAACCGTAGGTGGCGCAGGTGGAGGAGAAAACAAATGCCGTGACCCCGGCATCGATGGCGGCAGACAGCAGGTTGAGCGAACCGATGACGTTGTTGTCGTAGAAGGCCACGGGTTGCTTTACCGATTCGCCGACTTCAATCAGCGCCGCAAAGTGGAGTACGGCCTCCGGCTGGTGCTTGGCGAAAACCTCGTCCAGCCGCGCGCGGTCGCGAATATCGCCCTGCTCGAAGGGTCCCCAGCGGACGAATTCCTCATGTCCATTGGACAGATTGTCGAAAACGACCGGTTCATATCCCCGCTCAGACAGGAGAAGGCAGGTATGCGAACCGATATAGCCGGCACCGCCGACGACAAGGACTTTCTTCTTCATCAATCGCCTTTCAGAAAAAAAACGGGACGTGCGGGAGACTGTATTTCACTTTGTTCAAATAAGGGCGGCGTGGCACTGAGCACCATCAACCAGTCTATCCATCGCGGGTAACATAAAAAAAACTGCGCATCCATGGTCCGGATGCGCAGCAGCGAATGAGAGTTTGACGAAGAGCCTTAAACGCGCCTGAAGGCGTGCCTATTTCTTTTTCCTGGTGTTGGCTCTGGTTGCCAGAAAGCCGGCAGCCATGGCAACGGCGAGCGTCGCGTAGGGGCGCGCCTGGATCGCCAGCGTCAGGAGCGATTGCAGCGCCAGAGGTGCTGCGGTCAAGGGAGCCGCCGTCAAGGATGCGACGGGTCGTCTTGCGGCATAGGCTCTCGGACGTTTGACGATCGCAAGCGCCACCAACATGATGACACCAAGCAGAAACGCCGTACCGGCTACGACAAGCGCGGCCGGCCCTGCGCCGACATGCCGGGCCAGATAGATGGACCCCGCCACGACAGCAGCTACGAAGGCGATCAGGAAGAATATCCCGGTCAGCACCCAAAGGATTATCGTGGCGCGCAGGCGCCGTGTCACGACGCGTCCTTCACGCTGGGTGTCTCCCAGATAGACCAGCAATGCCTCAAGCATGATGCAGCCTTATCGACGTGTGAGGAGGGCGAGCACGAAACCGACACCAACGGCGATGCCGAGGGACTGCAGCGGGTTCTTCTGGACCTGATCCGTCAGATTGTCGTTCAGCGAGGAAATTTCGTTGCGAACGCTGTCGGCCATCTCGCCGGAAGCGGTCAGTGCGTCGTCGGCCACGCGGGCGGCCTGCGCCTTCAGTTCATGCGAGGCTCCAACGCCCAGCGTCTTAACGCTCTTGGCAAGATTTGCCAGATCTTCGCGAAGTTGGGCAAGCTGTGCTGCCACATCGGCTGCATCGCCGTTTTCGAGGGATTGCTGGATCTTGTCGTTGACGCTGCTACGCACGCTTGCCATGGGTGAAGTCCTTCCTGGAACATCGTTGATGGAAATGGCGTCAGGTCAAAAAGACTGCCGCCGCGGATCAATGCCGACGCTTACGAACTTTCGTTGCGGCAGCCGTAAACCCGATTGTCCGCCATTCAAACGCGCCGATGCCCGCTTGGTTCCGCGGCTTGGCGAGTTTTCTCCCGCGGATTTTGCGGCGGGGGCAATTTTCCGGGAATTCGGTGCCGGACATTTGTTTTCCTGTAACAAGCATCATATAAGGCCCATCATCCAGACGGACCTTGACTTCAATCAATATGTGAAAAGCCATGCTTCAGACGCCCTATTACCTCATCGACAAGACAAAACTTCTTCGCAACATGGAGAAGATTGCCTATGTGCGGGAAAAATCCGGCGCCAAGGCGCTTCTGGCGCTGAAGTGCTTTGCAACATGGTCGGTTTTCGATTTCATGTCGCAATATATGGACGGCACCACCTCGTCGTCGCTTTATGAAGTGCGTCTGGGCCGCGAGAAATTCAGTGGCGAAACCCACGCCTATTCCGTCGCTTATGCCGACTACGAAATCGACGAGGTGATTTCGAACGCGGACAAGATCATCTTCAATTCCATCAGCCAGCTTGAGCGCTTTGCAGAAAAGGCCTCCGGTATCACCCGGGGTCTGCGCCTCAATCCGCAGGTCAGCTCTTCGAGCTTCGATCTTGCCGATCCCGCACGTCCCTTCAGCCGTCTCGGCGAATGGGATGTCGCCAAGGTCGACAAGGTCATGGACCGGATCTCCGGCTTCATGATCCACAACAATTGCGAAAACGGCGATTTTTCGTTGTTCGACCGCATGTTGACGCAGATTGAAGAGAAATTCGGATCGCTCCTGTCGCGTGCGGAATGGGTCAGCCTCGGCGGCGGCATCCATTTTACCGGCGACAACTATCCGCTCGACCAGTTCTGTGATCGCCTGGCGGCCTTTTCGGAAAAATACGGCGTTCAGGTCTATCTTGAGCCCGGCGAAGCGTCGATCACCAAGAGCACGACGCTTGAAGTGACGGTTCTCGACACGCTGTTCAATGGCAAGAACCTCGCCGTCGTCGACAGCTCCATCGAAGCGCATATGCTCGACCTCCTGATCTATCGCGAAACCGCCAAGGTTTTGCCGAACGAGGGCGAACATCCCTACATGGTCTGCGGCAAATCCTGCCTTGCGGGCGATATTTTCGGCGACTTCCGGTTCGACAAGGAGCTGAAGGTCGGTGATCGTATCTCCTTTGAGGATGCGGCCGGCTACACCATGGTCAAGAAGAACTGGTTCAATGGCGTGAAGATGCCGGCGATTGCCATCAAGGAACTCGACGGCAGCGTGCGTGCCGTTCGCGAATTCGACTTTGCCGATTTCGAGCAAAGCCTGTCTTAAACCCTGTTTTAACATGAAACGAAGCTGATCCCTGCGGGGAAAAGGAGGCATCACCTGAAATGAAGAAGAACGTTCTGATCATCGGCGCCGGTGGCGTAGCACAGGTCGTGGCGCATAAATGCGCCCAGAACAGCGATGTATTGGGAGACATTCATATTGCGTCACGGACTTTGGAAAAGTGCCGCAAGATTGTCGAGTCCGTACGCGAAAAGAAGAGCCTCAAGACAGATGTGAAACTTGAGGCCCATGCGCTTGACGCGATGGATATCGAGGCGACGAAAGCCTTGATTACGAAAACCGGCGTAGAGATCGTCATCAACGTCGGTTCGGCTTTCGTCAACATGTCCGTTCTTCGTGCCTGCATGGACACGGGTGTTGCTTATATGGATACGGCGATCCACGAGGATCCCACCAAGATTTGCGAGGCGCCGCCGTGGTACGGAAACTACGAGTGGAAGCGCGCTGCCGAATGCAAGGAAAAGGGCGTAACGGCACTGCTCGGCGTCGGTTTCGATCCCGGCGTGGTCAATGCCTATGCCCGCCTTGCCAAGGATGAATATTTCGACAAGGTCACCTCGGTCGATATCGTCGATATCAATGCCGGCAGCCATGGCCGCTGGTTCTCCACCAACTTCGATCCGGAAATCAACTTCCGCGAATTCACCGGTGTCGTCTATTCCTGGCAGAATGGCCAGTGGCAGACGAACCAGATGTTCGAGGTCGGCCAGGAATTCGATCTGCCGGTTGTCGGCAAGCAGAAGGCCTATATGACCGGCCATGACGAAGTGCATTCGCTATCCAAAAACATGGATGGCGCCGATGTGCGCTTCTGGATGGGCTTCGGCGATCACTACATCAACGTTTTCACCGTGCTGAAGAACCTCGGTCTTCTCTCCGAAAAGCCGGTCAAGACTGCCGAAGGTCTGGAAGTCGTGCCGTTGAAGGTGGTCAAGGCCGTATTGCCGGATCCGTCTTCGCTTGCACCCGACTATGTCGGCAAGACCTGCATCGGCGATGTCGTCAAGGGCATCAAGGATGGCAAGGAACGCGAAGTCTTCATCTACAACGTGGCCGACCACAAGGAAGCCTACGAGGAAGTTGGATCGCAGGGCATTTCCTACACCGCCGGCGTTCCTCCGGTCGCTGCCGCCATGCTGATTGCCACCGGCGAGTGGGATGTGAAGCAGATGGCCAATGTGGAAGAACTGCCACCGCAGCCTTTCCTGAACCTTCTGAACAAGATCGGCCTTCCAAGCCGTATCAAGGACGAAAACGGCGACCGCGTCCTGACGTTCTGATCCATCAAGACAATAAAAAGCCCCGCAAAAGCGGGGCTTTTTTTGTGATGAAGTTTGCCGGTTACTTGGCATCATCCTCGGCCTTAAGCCGAGGATTTACCGCACGGTAATGACCCGCGCATCAGCCCTTTGCCGGCTTCGGTCCGCGCTTTTCGAAAGGCCGGTCCTTCTTGCCTTCGAATTTGGGCTTGTCGCCGAAAGTCTTTTTCTTTTTCCAGGGCTTGTCGTCGCCCTTGCGGTCGTCGGCTGCGCCGCCAGCATTATTGGGTTTGTTGAACTTCCGCTGGGCCGTGGCCGGGCGGGTGTCCTCGCGAACACTGCCAGTCATTTCCGGCTTGCCTTCCAGCGCCTTCAGACGAATGCCCTTTTCGAGCATCATGTCCTTGCCGATGGCGGAGGTGAAACGATCGACGGCATCGGCCGCCAGTTCCACAAAGGTCTCCGTCTGCTGCATGCGAATGGCGCCGATATCCTGACGGGTGATCTTTCCGAAGCGGCAGAGCATGGGGATGAGCCAGCGGGGTTCGGCGCTCTGCTTGCGGCCCACCGAAAGCGAAAACCAAGCGCTGTCGGAAAAGTCGGAACGTTCGCGGCGCGGCGCGTCGTTTTCAGGGGTTTCGAAGCTGTCGCGGCGCGGTTTGCGAGTATTGTCCAGCGCGACTTCGGTGATGTCTTCCGGGGCGGAACGTCCGGCGTGGTAAAGGCGCACGAAGGCGGCTGCTACTTTTTCCGCGCCATGCTGCTCGAGCAGCTGCTTGACGAAATCACGCTCGTCATCGGCCACGGCCTCGGTGAGAGCCGGGTCGGCCAGGAGACGGGCGCCGTCGCGTTCAACGATCTCTTCGACCGAAGGCGGGCGAACCCATGCTGCGCTGACCTTGGCACCTTCCAGAAGGCGTTCGGCCTTGCGGCGCTGGTTGACAGGCACCACGATGGCGCTGACGCCCTTTTGCCCGGCGCGGCCGGTACGGCCGGAACGGTGGAGAAGCGTTTCCGAATTGGTCGGCAGGTCGGCGTGGATAACCAGTTCGAGACCAGGCAGGTCGATGCCGCGTGCAGCAACGTCAGTCGCCACGCAAACCCGGGCGCGACCGTCACGCATTGCCTGAAGCGCATGCGTGCGTTCGTTCTGGGTCAGTTCGCCTGAAAGCGCCACGACGGAAAAGCCGCGATTGTTCAGACGGGCCGTCAGATGGTTTACGGCCGCACGTGTGGAGCAGAAAACGATGGCGTTGCGGGCTTCGTAAAAGCGCAGCGCATTGATGATGGCGTTTTCGCGGTCGGAGCCAGTCACCAGCAAGGCGCGGTATTCGATGTCCACATGCTGCTTCTGTTCTGAAGCGGTGGCGATGCGAACGGCGTTCTTCTGGTAGCTTTCGGCAAGCTTGGCGATGCTGCGCGGAACGGTGGCCGAGAACATCAGCGTGCGGCGGTTATCCGGCGATTCTTCCAGAATGAATTCCAGATCTTCGCGGAAGCCGAGATCGAGCATCTCGTCGGCCTCGTCCAGTACCACGGCGCGTAGCGACGACAGATCGAGCGCGCCGCGCTTGATGTGGTCGCAGAGGCGGCCGGGGGTGCCGACGATAATATGCGCGCCTCGCTCCAGTGCGCGTCGTTCGCTGCGGATATCCATGCCGCCAACACAGGACGCGATCGATACGCCAGCGAATTCATAAAGCCATTCCAGCTCGCGCTTGACCTGCATGGCCAGTTCGCGGGTTGGCGCAATGGCGAGTGCCAGCGGCGCGGAAGCCTGGCCGAAACGGGTGTTTTCCGACAGTAGCGTGGTCGCGAGCGCAATGCCGAAGGCAACTGTCTTGCCGGAGCCGGTCTGCGCGGAAACCAGCGCGTCCTTGTCGGCGAGTTCCGGCGAAAGCATGGCCTTCTGCACGGGGGTCAAATCTTTGTAGCCGCGTTTTTCCAACGCCTGCGCGATCGCCGGGGCGATACCCTGGGTGTCTGTCATCTACCGTCTTTCGGATATGAAGCTGCCTGCATCCGCCCGAAACCAATAGGTCCTAAAGTCTCCGGGGCAGCCGATGCAGGCCATTACGGCCATCTGGCCGGTTGCATTGCCGCGCTCCATACTGCGAATAGGCCCGTTTGTACAGTGCACTGCGGTACGCTCTTTCACAACGCCGCATGCGGTCGCCCATTCCATCCCGACATCTTCTTTCGCCGGGGCTATAAAAAAAGGCGTACCGCATGGTTCATAAACGGCATTGCGTGCCCCCCGCCTTTTCGCTAAGAGACCCGCAACTTTAGGCTCTTTATCAAAAAAAGAGCCGACTGGGTTTGTTCTTGTCCGCACCTGAAAAACGGCTGGCGGAAAAAAGGGATGGTACTGGTCAAGGCTATGGCTCGCATTGTCATGAAATTCGGCGGCACGTCCGTCGCGAACCTCGAACGCATTCACAATGTCGCACGGCATGTGAAACGCGAAGTGGATGCCGGCCATGAAGTGGCCGTGGTCGTTTCCGCCATGTCCGGTAAAACCAACGAGTTGGTGGACTGGGTGCAGAATGCTGCAAAGGTAGCTGGCGCCAACGCCGCCTCCTTTTACGATGCGCGCGAATATGACGCGGTCGTTGCATCCGGCGAGCAGGTGACATCGGGTCTTCTGGCGATCACGCTGCAATCCATGGGCATCAATGCGCGCTCATGGCAGGGCTGGCAGATTCCGATCCGCACAGACAATGCACATGGTGCCGCCCGCATTCTCGAGATTGACGGTTCGGATATCGTTCACCGCATGGGCGAGGGCCAGGTTGCCGTTGTTGCCGGTTTCCAGGGCATCGGCCCGGATAACCGCATTGCGACGCTCGGTCGCGGCGGTTCGGACACATCAGCCGTTGCCATCGCCGCCGCCGTCAAGGCGGACCGTTGCGATATCTATACCGATGTCGATGGCGTCTATACCACCGATCCGCGCATCGAGCCCAAGGCTCGCCGCATGAAGAAGATCGCTTTCGAGGAAATGCTCGAAATGGCGTCTCTCGGTGCGAAGGTTCTGCAGGTTCGCTCCGTCGAGCTTGCCATGGTACACAAGGTGCGCACCTTCGTTCGCTCCAGTTTCGAGGATCCCGATGCGCCGGGCATGGGCGACCTCATCAACCCGCCCGGTACTTTGATTTGTGACGAGGAAGAAATCGTGGAACAGGAAGTCGTAACCGGCATCGCCTATGCCAAGGATGAAGCACAGATCTCGCTGCGCCGCGTGGCCGACCGTCCGGGCGTCTCCGCCGCGATCTTCGGGCCACTGGCCGGAGCGCATATCAATGTCGACATGATCGTGCAGAACATCTCCGAAGATGGGTCGCGCACCGACATGACCTTCACCGTTCCTTCTGGCGACGTTGCCAAGGCTCTGCGCGTTCTGGACGAGAACAAGGCCCAGATCGGCTTCGACGTTGCGCAGAACGAGACCGGCCTTGCCAAGGTTTCGGTCATCGGTATCGGCATGCGCAGCCATGCCGGCGTTGCTGCCAGCGCCTTCAAGGCGCTTGCCGAGAAGAACATCAACATCAAGGCCATCACCACCTCCGAGATCAAGATTTCGATCCTGATCGACGGTGCCTATGCCGAACTGGCCGTTCGCACTTTGCATTCTGCTTACGGTCTCGATAAGAACTAAGTTCGAGACATCGGTTCCCGATGCTCCGATTCTTCGGGGTTGCGTTTTTCCGATGTGGCGTTTCATGAAAGCGTGTCCCTTGCGGGACGCGCTTCTCGCGCTATAAATTTTTTAAATGACGTTTTGATTCTCGAATATTATGACATTCGGATCGGAAGCGTCGGGGAGCAAACGCGATGAGAGACCTTTCTGCAGGTCCGCGCGTCCTGCTAAAGCGGCTGCGCGAAATGATGGCGGAGCACCTTGAGCCGCAGGACCGTCTGGACCAGATCGTCCGTCAGATAGCCAGCAACATGGTGGCGGAGGTTTGCTCGGTCTACGTGCTGCGTTCCGACAGCGTGCTGGAGCTTTACGCTACCGAAGGTCTCAACAAGGATGCCGTGCATCTTGCCCAGCTGAAAATGGGGCAGGGTCTTGTCGGTACCATTGCCGCTTCCGCCCAACCTCTCAATCTTTCCGATGCGCAGGCGCATCCGGCTTTCCGCTATCTTCCTGAAACCGGTGAGGAAATTTATCATTCCTTCCTCGGCGTGCCGATTTTGCGCTCCGGTCGCACTCTTGGCGTTCTTGTGGTCCAGAACAAGGTCAGCCGAACATACCGGGAGGATGAAGTTGAAGCGCTCGAGACAACCGCGATGCTCATCGCTGAAATAGTGGCGAGCGGTGAATTGAAAAAGATCACCCGCCCCGGTGTGGAGCTGGACCTGACGCGTGCCGTTTCCATTGATGGCGATGCTTATGGCGAAGGCATCGGTCTTGGTCATGTCGTGCTGCATGACCCCCGAATCGTTGTCACCAATCTGCTGAATGAGGATGCCGATACCGAAATCCTGCGTCTTGCCGACGCGATCGGTTCGCTGCGCCTGTCGATCGACGACATGTTGCAGCGCCGCGACGTCCCGACCGAAGGCGAGCATCGCGAGGTTCTTGAGACCTACCGCATGTTCGCCCACGATCAGGGCTGGGTGCGGCGCATGGAAGAAGCTATCCGCAACGGCCTGACGGCGGAAGCTGCGGTCGAGAAAGTGCAGAGCGACACAAAGGCGCGCATGATGCGCCTGACTGATCCCTATCTTCGCGAGCGCATGCATGATTTCGACGATCTCGCCAACCGGCTGCTGCGCCAGCTGATCGGTTTCGGCGGTCGAAGCCCCGAGCATGATTTTCCACTGGACGCCATCGTTCTGGCGCGCGCCATGGGTGCCGCCGAATTGCTGGATTACCCGCGTGAGAAATTGCGCGGCCTGGTGCTCGAAGACGGTGCGGTGACGAGCCACGTCGTCATCGTGGCGCGCGCCATGGGCATTCCGATCATCGGGCAGGCGACGGGCATCGTCGCCCTCGCTGAAAATAACGATCCCATCATCATCGACGGCGATGACGGCCAGGTGCATTTGCGCCCGATGTCGGATTTGCAGCGCGCCTATGAGGAAAAGGTGCGCCTGCGTGCCAAGCGCCAGGAGCAGTTCCGCGCGCTTCGCAATGTCGAGCCGATCACCAAGGATGGCCAGAAGGTCAACCTCAAGATGAATGCGGGCCTTCTCGTAGATCTGCCGCAGCTCGAGGAATCCGGCGCCGATGGCATCGGCCTGTTCCGCACCGAGCTGCAGTTCATGATCGCCTCCAACATGCCCAAGGGCGAGGAGCAGGAAGCGTTCTATAGGTCCGTCTTGCGGCAGGCCAAGGGCAAGAGCGTTACCTTCCGCACGCTGGATATTGGCGGCGACAAGGTCGTTTCCTATATGCGCGGCCAGGAAGAGGAAAACCCGGCGCTCGGCTGGCGGGCGATCCGCCTGTCGCTCGACCGCCCGGGTCTGATGCGCACGCAGATGCGCGCGCTTCTGCGTGCTGCCTCAGGTGCTGAACTACGCATGATGTTGCCGATGGTGACGGAGGTTTCCGAAATCCGCGCGGCGCGCGATCTGCTTCAGAAGGAAGTGCAGCATCTTTCGAAATTCAGCCATGCGCTTCCGAAAAAGCTGCAATTTGGTGCGATGCTGGAAGTACCTTCGCTGATGTGGCAGCTCGATGAGCTGATGCAGGAAGTGGATTTCGTCTCCGTCGGTTCGAACGACCTGTTCCAGTTTTCGATGGCGGTCGATCGCGGCAATGCAAGGGTTTCGGATCGTTTCGACAATCTTGGCAAGCCGTTCCTGCGCATTCTGCGCGATATCGTGCGCGCTGGCGAAAAGCACCACACCTCGGTCACGCTTTGCGGCGAAATGGCAAGCAAGCCACTTTCGGCCATGGCTTTGATCGGCCTTGGTTTCCGTTCGGTTTCCATGTCGCCGACGGCGATTGGTCCCGTCAAGGCCATGCTTCTCGGGCTTGATGCCGCGAGCCTTGCCGATGAGCTGAACGCTGCGCTCGACGATCATAATTCGCTGGAAAGCGCGCGCGAGGTGTTGTTACGCTTTGCCGCGACGCATTCCATTCCCATTTAAAAGACCTGTTTCATAATCGGAGTGACTGGTGGCGAAGCTTCCCGTCGAAAAAATGCGCGAGTTGGAAAGGCGTTTCGGAGAGATCGAAGCGCGGATGTCGGCTGGTCCGGCAGCGGATGTCTATGTGAAGCTGGCTTCGGAATATTCCGAACTTGAGCCGGTGGTGAAAAAAGTCCGCGAATACGAAAAGGCGGTCTCCGAGGCCGCCGATCTGCAGGCGCTGCTTGCCGACAAGACGACCGACAAGGACATGCGCGATCTGGCGGAAATGGAGCTGCCGGAGGTCGAGGCCCGAATCGGCGAGCTTGAGAAGGAAATGCAGGTCCTGCTGCTTCCCAAGGATGCGGCGGACGAAAAAAGCGCCATCCTCGAAATCCGCGCCGGCACGGGCGGATCCGAAGCGGCACTTTTCGCCGGCGATCTGTTTCGCATGTATGAGCGCTTCGCTTCAGCCAAGGGCTGGAAAGTTGAAGTTCTTTCCGCAAGCGAAGGCGAGGCGGGCGGTTACAAGGAAATCATCGCCACGATCAGCGGGCGTGGGGTGTTTTCCAAGCTTAAATTCGAATCCGGCGTGCACCGCGTGCAGCGCGTGCCGGAAACAGAAGCGAGCGGCCGCATCCACACCTCGGCAGCCACTGTTGCCGTGCTGCCGGAGGCGGAGGATATCGATGTCGAAATTCGCCCGGAAGACATTCGTATCGACACGATGCGCGCTTCGGGCGCAGGCGGCCAGCACGTCAATACCACTGACTCCGCCGTTCGCATCACCCATCTTCCGACGGGTTTGATCGTTACCAGTTCTGAAAAGTCGCAGCACCAGAACCGCGCCAAGGCCATGCAGGTTCTGCGTTCGCGTCTTTACGACATCGAGCGCCAGAAGGTGGAAAGCGAGCGTTCAGCCGACCGCAAGAGCCAGGTCGGTTCCGGCGACCGTTCCGAGCGTATCCGCACTTACAATTTTCCGCAGGGGCGGGTCACCGATCACCGCATCAACCTGACCCTCTACAAGCTCGACCGGATGATCGAAGGCGAGATCGACGAGCTTGTCGACGCGCTGATTGCTGATTATCAGGCCGGCCAGCTTGCCCAGCTTGGCGAACAACAGCTTTGAGTGGCGGCGCTGACGGGACCGTTTCGACCGAGCTTGCCGCAGCCCGCAAACGGCTGCAGGCGGCGGGCATCGCCGATCCGCTGCTTGATGCGCGCCTGCTGGTCGCCGACGTTACCGGTTTTTCACTGACCGATTTCGTGATGAAACCGGACCATCCCGTCACCCGGGAAGAAAGCGCCCGCATTGCCGCCATGGTCGAAAGGCGCGCAGGCGGAGAGCCAGTTCATCGTATTCTCGGCCACCGCGAATTTCACGGGCTCGATCTTCTTTTATCGACGGAGACGCTCGAACCCCGCCCGGATACGGAAGTTCTCGTCGATACGCTGTTGCCTGCGTTGAAAAAAATTGTTGCCGACAAGGGCAGTGCGCGCATTCTGGATCTGGGTACGGGCACGGGTGCGATCTGTCTGGCGCTTCTCAAGGAATGTCCGGAAGCAACTGGCGTCGGCAGCGATATCTCCGCCGATGCGCTGGAAACCGCAGCGAAAAACGCTGCCCGAAATGGTCTCGCCTCGCGTTTTGAAACCGTGCGTAGCGACTGGTTCAAAAAAATCTCTGGCAGGTTTGACATAATTGTGTCGAATCCGCCTTATATAAGAAGTGACATCGTCACAACGCTAGACCGAGAGGTTCGCCATCACGATCCGATGGCGGCGCTGGACGGAGGTCAGGACGGCCTTGCACCGTACCGCCTCATCGCTGCCGACGCAGGCCGCTTTCTTGTGGAAAACGGGATTGTCGGTGTGGAGATCGGTTTCGATCAAAGGCTTGATGTTTCCGCTTTATTTGCTTCCCACGGCTTCTCTCTTCTCGACGCCGTGAAGGATTATGGCGGCAACGACAGAGTTTTGACCTTCCGGAGATAGTTGTTCGCGATACGTCTGCGGATTATTTGCAAGGATATTTTGCACAGCAAAAGAAAAGGCTTGGATTTCCGCATGAAGCGGGATAGTTTGCCGCCACATGCCGGGTGGCTGAGGACGAATTTAGATTCGTCAGGGTATGGGTCAGTCCCGAAGCGGGTTCTTTTGAGAACCCTGAAGGCTGGGCGTTTCCGGCATGTGAATCAGTAAACTTTGTTCGCAGGTGGCTCGTTGCAGCATTTTGCGCGACCGGTCGTCATACGCGGGGTCTTGTCTGGGGTTATCTCCAGCAGGGCGCGTAATGGAGCAATTTCAGGAAAAGTTTCCAGCGGTTTTCCGCCCGGAATTGCATGAAAATAACCAGATTGTCAGCAAAACAGAATTCAGGTGAGCAATTGATGAGGCCAGGACAGCAAAACAAGCGCGGCCGGGGGCGTGGAAGCAACAACAACAATAACAATGGTGGCGGTAACAACAACAACTTCAACCGCAAGGGCGGTAACCCGCTCACCAGGACTTATGACAGCTCCGGTCCCGATGTTAAAATTCGTGGCACAGCCCAGCACATAGCGGAAAAATACGCCACCCTTGCGCGGGACGCGCAGAGTGCTGGCGACCGTGTGATCGCTGAAAACTATCTGCAGCACGCTGAACACTACAATCGTATCATCGCCACCGCTCAGGCCCAGATGCAGGAGCGTTTCCAGCGCGACGACCGTGGCGAATACAATGCTTCGGATGCCGACGATATGGATATGAACGACGGTGACGATGGTGCACCGCAGCAGCAGTTCGAACAGCCGGAACGGGTTCAGCAGCCGGAGCGCCAGGAACGGCAGGAGCGCACCGAGCGTTCCGAGCCGCGTCAGGAACGTCGTGAGCGCCCGGACCGCCGTGAACGGCAGGAGCGCCAGCCGCGCCAGCCGCAGGCTTCGGACGAACGGCAGCAGCCGGTATACGACGCCAGCCAGGCGCCTCAGCCCGTCATCGAAGGCACGCCTATGGAAGTGGCCGTCGAGGAACAGCAGCAACAGACGGAAGCGCCAGCGACTGAACGCGCACCAAAGGCACGCCGCGCCACTGGCCCACGCCCGCGTCGCCCGCGCCGCGCCGCAACCGCGGAAGGTGCTGAGGGTGCCGAAGGCGGAGATACGCCAGCCGGTGATGAGGCAACACCTGCCACGCTCGAAAACGCTGCTGAATAAGCAGGGTTTTCAAAATACCACGCGATTGAAAAAACTCCGGCTTGCCGGAGTTTTTTTGTTTTTGGGGTCGGGTGTAAAAGCTTGGGCGCTTTTCGAAGGGGGCAATCGCGGCAAACAGTCGTGACGTTTATCAAGTCCGGCTAAAATTTCCCCGGCAGTCGTTTTCCTCCCCTTTAAACCGATGAAAATGCCTCCCATATTCGTGCGGTAAGGACGGATGCCGCATGCAGCGGTAACCGCCCATCAAGAGGCGGCAATCGTGAAATCTGTAAAACGCGACTGCCGTAGCGGGGCTTGCCTTTGAGGGAGCCTCAACCCAAACACCCGGATCCGTGCCGAAAGCGGGCGGGCCGGTATATGGAGGTTCGACTATGAATATTGAAAAATACTCCGAGCGCGTTCGCGGTTTTCTGCAATCGGCGCAGACGTTTGCGCTTGCGGAAAATCACCAGCAGTTTTCTGCCGAACATGTGCTGAAAGTTCTGCTTGATGACGAGCAGGGCATGGCGGCATCGCTGATCGAGCGGGCTGGCGGCGACTCCAAGGAAGTGCGTCTGGCCAACGATGCGGCACTGGCGAAATTGCCCAAGGTTTCCGGCGGCAATGGCGGCCTTTCCCTCACGGCTCCACTTGCGAAAGTGTTCTCGACTGCGGAAGAACTCGCGAAGAAGGCTGGTGACAGTTTCGTCACCGTCGAGCGTCTTTTGCAGGCGCTGGCGATCGAAAACTCTGCTTCCACCTCGGCGTCCCTGAAAAAGGGCGGCGTGACGGCGCAGGCGCTCAATCAGGTCATCAATGAAATCCGCAAGGGCCGCACGGCTGACAGCGCCAATGCCGAACAGGGCTTCGACGCGCTGAAGAAGTTCGCGCGCGACCTGACGGAGGAAGCCCGCGAAGGCAGGCTCGACCCGGTGATTGGCCGTGATGACGAAATCCGCCGGACAATTCAGGTGCTTTCACGCCGCACCAAGAACAATCCCGTGCTGATCGGTGAACCCGGCGTCGGTAAAACGGCGATTGCCGAAGGTCTTGCGCTGCGCATCGTCAATGGCGATGTGCCCGAAAGCCTTAAAGACAAGAAGCTTATGGCGCTGGATATGGGTGCGCTGATCGCTGGCGCGAAGTATCGCGGCGAGTTCGAGGAGCGTCTGAAGGCGGTACTGAACGAAGTGCAGGCGGAAAATGGCGGCATTATCCTGTTCATCGACGAGATGCACACGCTGGTCGGTGCCGGCAAGGCCGATGGCGCCATGGATGCGTCCAATCTGCTGAAGCCCGCTCTTGCCCGAGGTGAACTGCACTGCGTTGGCGCCACCACGCTGGATGAATATCGCAAGCACGTGGAAAAGGATCCTGCCCTTGCCCGTCGTTTCCAGCCGGTTCTCGTAGATGAGCCGACCGTTGAGGACACGATCTCGATCCTTCGCGGCCTGAAGGAAAAATACGAACAGCACCACAAGGTCCGCATTTCGGATTCGGCCCTGGTTGCAGCTGCAACGCTTTCCAACCGTTACATTACCGACCGGTTCCTGCCCGACAAGGCAATCGACCTGATGGACGAAGCCGCTTCGCGCCTTCGCATGCAGGTGGATTCCAAGCCGGAAGAACTGGACGAACTGGATCGCCGGATCATTCAGCTCAAGATCGAACGCGAAGCCTTGAAGCAGGAGACGGATCAGTCATCCGTCGACCGCCTGAAGAAGCTCGAGGACGAACTGGCCGACACCGAAGAAAAGGCCGATGCCCTGACGGCCCGCTGGCAGGCGGAAAAGCAGAAGCTGGGCCATGCCGCAGACCTCAAGAAGCGGCTGGACGATGCCCGCAACGAACTGGCAAGTGCCCAGCGTAACGGCCAGTTCCAGCGCGCCGGTGAATTGACCTATGGCATCATTCCTGGCCTCGAAAAGGAACTGGCTGCAGCGGAAGCGCGTGACAGCACCGGTGCTGGCTCGATGGTTCAGGAAGTGGTGACGGCGGACAACATCGCCCACATCGTTTCCCGCTGGACCGGCATTCCTGTCGACAAGATGCTGGAAGGCCAGCGCGAGAAGCTGCTGCGCATGGAAGACGATCTTGCCAAGTCCGTGGTCGGGCAGGGCGAGGCCGTTCAGGCCGTTTCCAAGGCGGTTCGCCGTTCGCGCGCCGGTCTTCAGGATCCGAACCGGCCGATCGGCTCGTTCATCTTCCTCGGCCCGACGGGCGTGGGCAAGACCGAGCTGACCAAGTCGCTCGCCCGGTTCCTGTTCGACGACGAGACCGCGATGGTTCGCCTCGACATGTCGGAATTCATGGAGAAACACTCCGTTGCCCGGCTTATCGGTGCGCCTCCCGGCTATGTCGGTTACGAAGAGGGCGGTGCGTTAACGGAAGCGGTTCGCCGCCGGCCCTATCAGGTCGTGCTGTTTGACGAGATCGAGAAAGCGCATCCGGACGTGTTCAACGTCCTGTTGCAGGTGCTGGATGATGGCCGCCTGACGGATGGTCAGGGCCGCACCGTCGATTTCAAGAACACCATCATCATCATGACTTCGAACCTCGGTTCGGAATTCATGACGCAGATGGGCGACAATGACGATGTGGATTCGGTTCGCGACCTGGTGATGGAACGGGTCCGGTCGCATTTCCGGCCGGAATTCCTCAACCGTATCGACGATATCATTCTCTTCCATCGCCTGCGGCGCGACGAGATGGGTGCGATCGTGGAGATCCAGCTCAAGCGCCTCGTCTCGCTTCTGGGTGATCGCAAGATCACGCTCGAACTGGATGAGGATGCCCGCAACTGGCTTGCCAATAAGGGTTACGATCCGGCCTATGGCGCACGTCCGCTGAAGCGGGTGATCCAGAAGACGGTTCAGGACAGGCTTGCCGAAATGATCCTCGGCGGCGAGATCCCGGACGGGTCGCGGGTCAAGGTGACCTCTGGCACCGACCGGCTGCTTTTCAAGGTCAAGCCCCCAAAGGGTGAGGCCGAGACTGAAACCGCTGATGCGGCATAAAACGAAAGGGCTCCGGTAACGGAGCCCTTTTTCGTATAGCGGTCCCTCTGGTCACGAGGCCCGGCGGACTAACGGCTCGCCACCTGATTGGGTTTTTCTTCGATGTTGAGTAGATTGTCGATCCGCTTTCTCTCGTCGGAGAACCGCGCGAGCGCTACGCCGGAAAGCGATTTGCCGCCAGGCAGACGCACTTTCATCGCGTCCACTTTCGTGCCGTTAACGATCAGCTCGTAATGCAGATGCGCGCCGGTCGAAAGGCCGGTCGAACCGACATAACCGATTACCTGGCCCTGCCGGACCTTTGAACCCTCGGTGACACCCTTGGCGATGGCGCTCTGGTGGTTATAGGAGGAGACGTAGCCATTGGCGTGGCGGATCAGGGTCTGGTTGCCGTAACCGGAGGCCCAGCCGGCCTTTTCGACAGTGCCGTTGCCTGTCGCGATTATCGGCGTGCCGCGGGCTGCCGCCCAGTCGGTGCCGGTATGCATGCGGCTGAATTTCAAAACCGGATGGCGGCGCATGCCGAAACCTGATGTCATACGACCGTTCGGAACCGGGTTGCGCAACAGGAACTGCCGGATGCTCTTACCGTTCTCGTCGAAATAGTCGATGCTGTTATCGTCCGGGTTCTGGAACCGGTAAAACCGCGTCTCGTTATCGCCGAACTTGGCGTTGACGTAGAGCAGTTCGGACTTGTCCGTCGCCTTGCCATCCGCATCTTCCACGGAGAAGAAGGCCTCCAGCGTATCTGCCGGTTTCAACTGCGCCTGAAAATCGACGCTGCTGGCCAAAAGCTTGATGAGCTGGGAGACCATGCCCTGATTCATGCCATAGGCCAGAGCCGCCCGGTAAACGCCATCGTAGACGCTGGGCAGATCGCGGCCGGCGGCCGGTGCCGGGGTGCTGTCAAAGGCCGTCGCCACCGCGTCGAGCTTCGGCGGTTCGCTGGCCTTGATGAAATTCTTGCGATCGTCTACGGCCATGGTGACCATGTGGCGACCCTTGCGGTAAAGGCTTACGCGTACGATGTCGCTTTTGTCGTCTTCCTGAATAATGCCGACGCGGAGCACATCGCCGCTTTCGACATTGTTCGACTGGAGTTGCGGTGACAACAGGCCAGCGATTTCGGAGGATTGCGCCTTCGAATAACCCGCGCCGAATAAAGCGGCTTCGATGGTTTCGGTCTGGCGGGCAGGGATAACGTCGTCGGCATATTCCTTGACCGGAACCGAGGGCGATTGAGGGGTCGAAACCGACATATTCTGTTCGACGACACGGGCGGCAAGACCGGCGGTGATAACGACATCACCCTCATCATTATCGAAACGACGGGGGTCGATGTAATAGAGCGCTGCAAGCTGCTCGTTACCATCTGTCAGGATCGAGCCGTTCGAGCGCACTGCCTCCTCCACCTCGTCGAAGCTCAGGGAGCCGGCGAAGGGATACTTGGAGTGCTGGATAGGAAAGGCGACCGTTTTCAGGCTGACTTCGGATTCGACCTCGGAGCCGTAGATTGTGCCCGTGCGGCTCGGCGCCGGCGCCGGGGCGTCCTTGTCGTCACCGCTTGCGAAAATGTTCAGGGGATCGAAGGCGGGATAATCGTCCTGTTTGGCGTAGTTGGACGCCAGCGGAATTTTGACGTGAGAGAAGGGAACCTTGCGGACCACTTCCTTGTCGCCCTCGTTGATAACGGTGGAGACTTCCATGATCGACCGGTCCGAGGGCCGGGCCGCAATATTGGGCGCAACGAGGCGTGTGCCGCGGCGTGCCGCTTCCGCGGTATTGTTGCCCATATCCGCCTTGGCGAAGGCCTCGGCCGGAATAGCAAGCTGCTGGCGGCCATCGAGAGCTGCAAACAGCGCAACACCCATCAATATGGAAGAGGTAATGCCGGTAAGGAACGTGCCGGAAAGCCATCTGAGCGAAATCTCACGGCGATCGGGTGCACGGCGCCCTTCCGCCAGAATTGGCGGTTCCGTGCCTAGCGACCGGATCACGTTGCGATCCGCAGTCATACTAGCTGTGCCCCGTGGGTCATGCGCTCTCCAGAAACTTCAGGCGAAGGTGTGCAACTTTCAAAGCCGTGAGTCAAATTGATCGGCACCCTCAATAGATCTGCCGGCAACAGGCTCGCGCGCGTGCCCGCATTAACGTTTTGTTGGCAAAGCAATTAGCGAGGAGTCGGGCCAAAACAAGGCGCAGCACCATTCATATGGGTTCAGGCTGCATTCCCTTGCTGAAAATCGGTCCGTTGGTGGAGGCCAATGGGAGGCAGAATCCCGAAAAATCAAAACTCTCCTTTAAAATCAATGCTTTGAATGTTTTTTTTAGAATTTGTATTTTGGTGTGTTGACTTGTTTGAGGGTGTTCTCTTATAAGTCCGCTCACTGAACGAGGGCGGCGGCGCTGCTGGCGACGAAGTCTTTCGTTCTAAAGAAATCAAGTTGATGAGCTGACTGCTTGTTGTTTTCCAAGGGCTTTTGCTTTTGGGGTTTGATTTTGTGACTGCAATGAGCGGTCTGTTTTTTGACAATTGAATATGAGAAGAAAGAGAAACGTGGGCGGCGAA
>NZ_VIUP01000005.1:0-319899 GCF_007828365.1 Rhizobium sp. SJZ105 | reverse complement strand
CATCGCCAGGGGCACGATCATCCACACCAGCAAAAGCAGCACCGAAGGCGCAAGCATAACCCGCGCCAGACCGCTCGTGTTTCGTGTTGCCATTGGTAGTCCCCTCCATGACCGATACCCGCAACGTCTCCGCCGGGGCATCCGAATTTAACTTGACGATTGTCTTAGCAGCGACCTTCGCCCGTCGCCGCATGGTAGGTTGCTAGCACCTGATCCACCGCGGCGATCAGAACCTCCTCCATATCCTTGCCTGCAACCGTGGCGAGCGGCAACTCGCCGAGGTATTGGCGCAGCAGGGTTTCGGGAATTGTCTTCCCGTCAAGCGCCTTATGCAAGGCGGAAACGGCTGCGAGTGCCTCGGGCCTTGTCCAGTAATAGCGAATGCGGTCGCTGTAGCTATAGTGGCGCTGCAATCTGAGCGTGATGTCATCACCATGGTAATGACCCTGCCAGTCGCCGGGCGCGCCGAGCATCAGCTGTTCCATGGTCCGCGCCAGCGGCCGGTCGCCATAGTCGCCGACCATCTCGGATGCGATCATATCGAGAGCGTAGAGTGCTTCGCGGTAAGCGAAGGTCAGCCCCGGACCGACTTTCAGGATCGGATATCCATCGCGCACAAGGGCGCCAAGCGCTGCTCTCGTTTGATAATCCGTCGAGTGTGCCTCAAAGACCAGTTGCGGTTCGCCGTCCAGCACGGCGCTGAGCGCCATGGCCGCATCCGGATTGTAAGCGACGACATTGTCGCTGCCGAATTCCACGCCGGGCTGCACGACAAAGGCGATGACCCGTTCGAACGCATCGGAAAGACCGTGCTGCGCGAATATCTCACGGTGCAGGTCAATGGTCATGCGCGCCGCCTGCGGCTCGGTGGGCGCCACCGTGTCGAGCACGTGATCGGCGCCTCCCGGCACCGGCACTTCGGTGCCGAGAATGTAAAGCGGTTTTGGCAGCCCCGCCTCGGCGGCTGCCTTTTCGGCGACAGCCGCGAGTTTTGCTGCGCGATTGGCAATGGTCACGTCATCCAGTGCGGCCGGCTCACCGGCGCAGCCCATCGACGCATCCAGATGAATCTTGCGAAAACCGGCTGTGACATAGGCTTCGACCATGTTGGCTGCGTTTGTCAGCGCGTCCTCGGCTTTCTCCTTGCGCCAGGGATTGGGACCGAGATGATCGCCGCCGAAAATCAGGAGCTCGCCGGGCAGTCCTTCTTCCTGCGCAATGCTGTTGACGAAGGTAACGAAGTCGCGCGGCGTCATGCCGGTATAACCGCCGAGATGATTGACCTGGTTGCAGGTGGCCTCGATCAGCACGGCTGTTTGACCGGCAGCGGCGCGGCGGATTGCGGCGCGCAGGACAACGGGGTGGGCAGAGCAGACCGAAGTGATACCTGCCGGCTTGCCGGCACGGCGCGCGGCGGCGAGATTTTCCAGAATGGCGGTCATAGGACTTCCTCCGACAATAGCGCGGTCACGAAGGCGTCAAGTTCGGCAAGGCTGGCAGCGCCTTCCATGGGGCCGCGCTTTATGACGTTGTGCGCGCCTGATGCATTGGCATAGGTGAGCGCTCTTTCGGGATGCATGCCGAGGCGGCGGCAGGTGAGGTAAGTTGCGCCGAAACAGTCGCCGGCGCCGGTCGGATCGATTTCGGAGACCGTCAGTCCGGGGGCGTCGATGCGGCCATAGGCGCGGCTGAAGTGGCTGGCGCCTTGCGCGCCGCGCTTCAGCACGATTTCGCCGATACCGGAGGCGAGGAGCTTTTCTATCGCTGCGTCCTCGTCATCCAGACCGGAGGCAGCTTGAAGTTCTTCGCCGGAAGGCAGCAGAAGGTCGGTGACATCAAGGAGATCGTCGATCAGCTTGCGGCCCTCGTTACCCTGCACCAGTTCCTTGCGGATGTTCGGATCGAAAGACACCGAGCCGCCGCGCGCCTTGACGCTTTTGATCGCCTCCAGAATGATCTCGCCGATACCGGCAATCGCAAACGCCGATCCCATGACGTGCACATGGCCGGCCTGTTCGATGAGGGCCTGCGCCTTATCAGTCATGTGCGTTTCGCGCGCTGCGGAATGGGCGATGTTGAAAACGAAATCCCGTGCGCCGTTTTCCCTGTAGCGGACAAAAGCGCTGCCGGTCGGCCGGTCCGCAATGGTGGCGATGGCCGATATGTCCACGCCGTCACGGCGCAGCCGCTCGATGTTTAGCCGGCCGAAATCGTCATCGCCAACCGCCGCGATAATGCCGGCGCTGCCGCCGCAACGCGCGACCTGGTCGATGAAAATGGCGGGCGCGCCGCTTGGAAAGGGGCCGATCAGCGTTTGCGGCTCGAGAAAGCCGTCGCCCACTGTCGTCGCCATGATTTCCACGAGGATTTCACCCGCCGTAATGGTCGGGCCTTTCGCGTGCGGCGCAAGTGCGGATACCTGCCTCATCATCTCCTCCATATGCATTCGGCTCCCACCTTTCCGGTGGGTGCAAATCCCCGGCGTCCCGGCTCTGTTATTTTCCGGATATCAGTTAAAATTTACGCACGTCAAGATATTTTTTGATGGTGTTTTTGTTGCGATGCAACAAGTAAAGCGGATCATGTAATTATTTTTGATGACATTATCGACTTTAAAACAGCTATTTATAGCAATATATCCAAGAGTGCTCGCGTCACATTTTATTTTTGGATGTTGACAAATGGCGCGATTTTGCGAGATAAAAATTTACGCATGTATTGTTATGCGTGGACATCCGTAAAGGAGGAGCGGGTCTCATGAGCAAATTCATTGGAATTCTGTCGTCGTCTGTGGTTGGAGCGGGCCTTTTGGCCGGACTTGCGCAGGCGGAAGAAATCAACATCGCCACCGTCAACAATGGCGACATGATCATCATGCAGAAGCTTTCCAGCGCCTGGGAGAAGGAAACAGGAAACAAGATCAACTGGATCGTGCTGGAAGAGAATGTTCTGCGCGAACGCGTCACCACCGATATCGCCACCAATGGCGGCCAGTTCGACATCATGACCATCGGCGGTTACGAAGCGCCGATCTGGGGCAAGCAGGGCTGGCTGGCTCCGGTCGATGATCTCGGCGACGATTACGATTACGCCGATCTGCTCGATCCGATCAAAAAGGGCCTGACGGTGGACGGCAAGCTTTACGCGGTGCCGTTTTATACCGAAAGCTCGTTCACCCTTTACCGCAAGGACCTGTTCGACGCGGCCGGCCTGAAAATGCCTGATAATCCGAGCTACGACCAGATCAAGGACTTCGCGGCCAAGCTGACGGAGAAGTCGAAACAGCAATATGGCATTTGCCTGCGCGGCAAGCCGGGCTGGGGCGAGAACATGGCTTTCCTCGGTACCATGATCAATACCTATGGTGGACGCTGGTTCGACATGGACTGGAAGCCGCAGCTGACGAGCGAGCCGTGGAAAAAGGCGATCTCGGATTATGTTGCGCTGATGACCTCCTACGGCCCGCCCGGTGCGGCGACCAACGGCTTTAACGAGAACCAGACGCTGTTCGCATCCGGCCATTGCGCGATGTGGATCGACGCCACCTCGGCTGCGGGACGTATCTACGATCCCAAACAGAGCCAGGTTGCCGACAAGACCGCTTTCACGCGTGCTCCGGTAGAGGCAACGCCGAACGGATCGAGCTGGTCGTGGTCATGGAACCTTGCAATTCCGAACACCACGAAGAAGCTCGAAACCGCCAAGTCATTCGTTAAATGGGCGACCTCGAAGAACTATGTGAAGACGGTCGGCGAAAGCGAAGGCTGGGTCGCCGTGCCGCCCGGTACGCGCAAATCCACCTATGAGCTGCCAGAATACAAGAAAGCCGCACCCTTTGCGGATACGGTGCTGAAAGCCATCATGTCCGCCGATCCGTCGAAGCCGACAAAGGATCCGGTCCCCTATACTGGCGTGCAGTTCGTCGCCATACCGGAATTCCAGTCGATCGGCACGGTTGTCGGCCAGCAGATTGCGGCAGCACTCTCCGGCCAGCAGACCGTCGATACGGCGCTCGAAGGCGCCCAGAAACAGGTCGAGCGTGACATGACCCGCGCGGGCTACATCAAGTAGCCGCGTCCTCCCGGCGTGCCGCCCGTTCGTCACTTTGGCGGCGGGCGGCATGGGTGGGGCTGGCGCACCCGCCGCCCTCATTCGTGTGCTTGTCACAGGAATCCAGTCAGCCCAAGTCCTTGGGCTGAAAAGGACTCTCTCGCCACGCAGACGCGCGTCGGCTGGATTCCTGTGACAGGCACAGGAATGAGGGGAGTGAGAAAATCGCATCTAACACAAACGCGCATGGCCGAGTTCATCCATTACCCGCCATGCATCACGGAGATCGACATGAGATTGAAGAACAAGGTCGCGCTGATTACCGGCGCCGCCCGCGGCATCGGCCTTGGTTTTGCACAGGCTTTCGCCGATGAGGGTGCAAAGGTCATCATCGCCGATATCGATATTGCCAGGGCGACCGCTTCTGCAGCCGCTATAGGCCCATCCGCCAAGGCCATCCGTCTGGACGTGACTGACCTTGGTCAGATCGATGCGGTTGTAAAGGCGGTCGATGAGGAATTCGGCGGCATCGATATTCTCGTCAACAATGCCGCGATCTTCGATATGGCGCCGATCAACGGCATTACCGAAGAAAGCTATGAGCGGGTTTTCGACATCAATCTCAAGGGGCCGCTTTTCATGATGAAGGCCGTCTCCAATGTCATGATCGCGCGTGCGCGCGGCGGCAAGATCATCAATATGGCGAGCCAGGCCGGTCGGCGCGGTGAGGCGCTCGTGACGCTTTATTGCGCTTCCAAAGCGGCGATCATTTCCGCCACGCAGTCGGCGGCGCTGGCGCTCGTCAAACACGGCATCAACGTCAATGCGATTGCGCCGGGTGTCGTGGATGGCGAGCACTGGGAAGTGGTCGATGCGCATTTCGCCAAATGGGAAGGCTTGAAGCCGGGTGAGAAGAAGGCGGCGGTGGCCAAATCCGTGCCGATCGGCCGTTTCGCCACGCCGGATGACATCAAGGGCCTTGCAGTTTTCCTCGCCTCTTCCGACAGCGACTATATTCTCGCCCAGACATATAATGTCGACGGCGGCAACTGGATGAGCTGAAAAGCCGGAGATGACCATGCATGCGATTCAATTCGTCGAGAAGGGACGAGCCGTGCTTACGGACGTGCCCGTCGCCGATCTGCCGCCGGGGCATGCCCTTGTCCGGGTCAAGGCTTCGGGGCTGTGCCATACCGATATCGACGTGCTACATGCGCGTTACGGTGACGGTGCCTTTCCCGTCATTCCCGGCCATGAATATGCTGGCGAAGTTGCGGCGGTGGCGGCAGATGTCACTGGTATCAAGGTCGGCGACAGGGTTGTCGTCGATCCCAATCTGCCCTGCGGCACCTGCCCCAGTTGCAGGAAAGGGCTTACCAACCTCTGCAACACGCTGAAGGCCTATGGCGTTTCCCACAATGGCGGTTTTGCGGAATTCAGCGTGGTGCGCGCCGACCAACTGCATGGCATAGGTTCCATGCCCTATCACGTGGCAGCACTTGCCGAACCGCTCGCCTGCGTCGTCAACGGCATGCAGAGCGCGGGTATTGGCGAGATTGGGTCGGTGCCGGGCAATGCGCTTGTTTTTGGCGCCGGCCCCATCGGCCTGCTGCTCGCCCTGTCGCTGAAATCACGAGGCATTGCCACGGTGACGATTGCGGACATCAACGAAAGCAGGCTGGACTTCGCTGAAAGTCTTGGACTTCAGACGGCGGTTTCCGGGTCTGAGGCGCTGCTGCGGCAACAGAAGGCGTTCGATTTCGTGGCGGATGCGACCGGCATCGCAGCTGTTGCGGAAGCAATGATCCCGCTGGTCGCGGATGGCGGCACGGCGCTGTTTTTCGGTGTCTGCGCGCCGGATGCCCGTATCTCGGTTGCGCCTTTCGAAATCTTCCGGCGGCAGCTGAAGCTTGTCGGCTCACATTCGCTGAACCGCAATATACCGCAGGCGCTTGCCATTCTGGAAACGGATGGTGATGTCATGGCGCGGCTGGTGTCGCACCGGCTGCCGCTTTCGGATATGCTGCCGTTCTTTATGAAAAAGCCGTCCGATCCGGCCACGATGAAAGTGCAATTTGCAGCCGAATGATCGTTTGGCCGTTGATAACCGTATTCGACCGGCTTTTCGTGCGAAGGCCGGTCGATATAGAGTACCACATGTAATATTTCATGGGGGCAAGCACTTTGGCCAAATCTATCAGGACGATGGAAGAGTTCTCGGAATTCGTCGGCCTTTCCCGCCCGACTGTTTCGAAATACTTCAATGATCCGGCCTCGGTCCGCAAGAAGACGCGGGATGCCATTGAGGATGCGCTGAAGAAATCGGGCTTCCGACCGAATATCTTCGCCGTCAACCTCAACCGCCGCCGCTCCAATATCATCGGCATCATTATTCCGAACTCAACCGACCCGTTCTACATGGCGCTGACGAGCCGTATCGAACTCATCGCCAACGAGGCGGGGTTCCTTGCCTTCGTGCTGTCGTCCGACGGCAAGGCGGAAATCGAGGATCGGGCCATCCGCACCTTCAAGTCGATGAATGTCGCGGGCGCCATCATCGCTCCGCTCGGCGTCAAGTCCCATCGCGCCACGCTAGAGCAGCTGGCGGCCAGCATACCGATCGTCTATGTCGATTCTCCACTCGACGAGACCTCGGCCTTTGTCGGCACCGACAACCGCCAGAGCGTCGGGCTGATGGTGGATTATCTCTGCCGTTCGGGCGAGCCGCCCTGTTTCTTCGACATGCCGCAGGTCAATACCAACGCCGCAACGCGCCGCACGGCCTATGAGGAGGCGATGCGGCGTCTTGGTTTCGAGCCGCATGTCATCGGTGTTCCCGGCACCGTAACCTGGGATTTCGAGCGTTTCGCCTTTGATGAAGCGACTCGGTTGCTGGATGGGGCAGGGCATTTGCCCTCGCGCACTATTTTATGCGCCAATGACCGTATCGCCTTCGGCGTCATCGCCGCCGCCTTCCAGAAGGGCATCAGGGTCGGCCATGGCACGGATTACGATCTCAGGGTAGCCGGCCATGACGATCATCCGCTTTCACGTTATGCCTGCCCGCCGATTACCACGGTGGCGCAGAATTACAACGAGATCGGCAGGCTATCGATCGAACTTCTGCTGCAGAAGTTGAATGAGGAGGCGGATGATACGACACGGATGCGCGAGCGCATTCTCCTCAGTGCCGATCTGATGCTGCGCAAATCGGCTTGATAGTTTGTTAGAAAAATTAAAAGAAAAATCTGTTTTTCTAAATAGAACTAATATTTGAACGCTCCTACTCTGTTCCCAGGGTTGCTTTGGGAGGCGACCGCGGGGGCCGGCGCAAGTGTGTGCCGGGATCCGGGAGGAACGCAGAAACGTCATGTCTTCGGTGCCGCGAGGGTTAACCCTTCGTAGCCTCGGTATCGCATGGCCTTTGCCGGGCTGACTGGGCACTCTCGCCAGCAATTTCCCCAGCGAAGGATGTCAAAACATGAATCTCTATTCTCTTCTGTCGCAGCGCGCAGCCGGCGGCAAGCCCGTCAGGGTGGGTCTCATCGGTGCCGGCAAGTTCGGTTCCATGGTTCTGGCGCAGGCGCAGCGCATCGCCGGTTTCCACATGGTCGCCGTCGCTGATCTCAATGTCGGCAAGGCGCGGGAATCGTTTGACCGCGTCGGCTGGCCGAAGGAGCGTTATGACGCGACGAGCTGCGCCGATGCGCTGAAGAGCGGCAAGACCTATGTGACTGACGATGTGAATGAACTGTTCGCCTGCGGCGAGATTGAATGCGTGATCGAGGCGACTGGCCATCCGCTGGCTGGCGCGCGCCATGCGCTCGGAGCCATCGACCACAACAAACATGTCGTCATGGTCAATGTGGAAGCCGATGTGATGGTCGGGCCCATCCTGGCCGAAAAGGCGCGGGCCAAGGGTCTTATCTACTCCATGGCTTACGGTGACCAGCCGGCCCTGATCTGCGAATTGGTCGATTGGGCACGCGCCACCGGCTTCGAGGTCGTTTCCGCCGGCAAGGGGATGAATTTCGAGCCGCGTTACCGGTATTCGACGCCTGATACGGTCTGGAGCTACTTCGGCTGGACTGACGAGGAAGTGGCCAAGGGCGACTTCAATCCGAAAATGTACAATTCATTTACCGACGGCACCAAGGCGGCCATCGAAATGGCGGCGGTCGCAAACGGCACAGGGCTGGATTGCCCGGATGACGGTCTGGCCTTCCCGCCCGCAGGCCTGCACGATCTCGCCCGCGTCTTTCGCCCTGCTGCCGATGGCGGCCGCATGTCGCGCTCCGGTCTCGTGGATATTGCCGCAAGCCAGGAGCCGGATGGTCGCGAGGTGTTTAATAACATCCGTTACGGCGTTTTCGTCACCTTTAAGGCACATAATGAATATGCCCGCGCCTGCTTCAAGCAATATGGACTGCTGACCGATCCTTCGGGCTGGTACGCCTCCATGTGGCGTCCGTTCCACATCATCGGTCTCGAAACTTCGATAAGCGTGCTTTCGGCCGTACTGCGCAATGAGGCCACCGGTTGCTCGAAGGAGTTCCGCGGCGATGCGGTTGCGACGGCCAAGAAGGACATGCAGCCCGGCGAAATGCTTGATGGCGAGGGCGGTTACGCGGTCTGGGCCAATGCCATCCCTGCCACCCGCAGCCTCGACATCAAGGCGCTGCCGATCGGTCTTGCCCATAATGTCAAGCTGAAGCGCGCCATCAAGAAGGATCAGATCGTCAGCTTCGATGATGTGGAACTGGTGAGCGACTTGGATGTGGTGAAGCTTCGCCAGGACATGGAAAACCAGTTCCGTCCGCAAAAAGACGCTGCGGCGTGATGGACGGAGAACGGGACATGCCGAATGGAGCTTTCGTGGTAATCGCGGAATTCCGGGTCAAGCCTGACGCGATGGATGCCTTTCTTAACGCAGCGCAAGATGATGCCACCCATTCGGTTCAGGATGAACCGGGTTGCCGGCAATTCGATGTGGTGCGGCCGGAATCCGGAAACAACGTGGTGTTCTATGAGGTCTATGACAGCCGCGAAGCTTTCGACGACCATCTGAAAACACCCCATCTCGACCGGTTTCGCGAGGCGTTTCCCGCCCTCATCGAAGAAGAGTTGCCGGTTCGTTTCCTCAACCGGCAATGGCTTTGAAGGGTGGAAAAAATGCAGGACATCCGCGAAATCGCTGTCATCGGAACGGGCATCATGGGTGCACCCATGGCGGCGCGTCTGGCGGAGGCCGGTTTTTCCGTCAAGGCCTGGAACCGCAGTGCTGAAAAAGCTGCGGTTCTGGCGGCAAAGGGCGTGCAGCCGACGGCCACGGCTGCCGAAGCTGTAGCCGAAGCCGATGTCGTGCTCTGTATGCTGAGTTCCGGGCCGGTCTGCGACGAGGTTCTGCTCGGCGCCTCGGGTGTCGTTTCCACCATGAAGCCTGGTGCATTTCTGCTGGTGATGAGTTCGATTCCGGTCGACAGCGCACGGGAACAGGCGGAGGCGGCAAAGGCTCATGGCGTCGCTTATGTCGACGCACCGGTTTCCGGCGGCGAAAAAGGGGCGACTGAGGGAACGCTCGCCATCATGGCCGGCGGTGAGCAGCGGGATGTGGACGCATTGCGGCCACTCCTCAATTGCCTCGGCCGCGTCACCCATGTCGGTCCGGTGGGCTGCGGTTCATTGGCCAAGCTGGCCAACCAGCTGATCGTGGCTTCAACGATCTGCGCCGTAGCGGAAGCTTTGACGCTGGTTGAAGCGGGGGGAGCCGACCCGGCGCAGGTGCGCCAGGCTTTGCTTGGCGGTTTTGCCGAGTCCACCGTCTTCCGCCAGCACGGCAAACGCATGGTGGAAGGCGATTTCCGCCCCGGCGGGCCGGCGAAATATCAGCTGAAGGATACGTCCACGGCGCTGGCTTTCGCCAAGAGCCGTGGCCTGAAATTACCGGTCGGCGAGGAGGTTGACCGGCTGTTCCGCTCCATGGTCGAGCATGGCGCGGGCGAGCTTGATCACAGCGGTGTGATCCTTGAAGTTAAACGCATGAACGCGTTCGGAGGAACGCTCGAAACTGTTTAGAGACAACAACGGGAGGAACACATGAAAATTTCAAAACTTTACGGGCTGGCTCTTGCCGCCACCATGCTTGTTGCATCGATCGCGCAGGCGGAAACGCTCACGCTTTCGACGCCGGATTCCGATACGTCGGAAATCACGCTCGCGGCCAACAAGTTCGCCGAGATTGTTTCGAAAAAGACTGACGGCAAACTCAAGATCAAAGTGTTTCCGAACGGCACGCTTTATGGCGGCGATCCTTCGGCGGGCGTTAAGCAGCTGGCCGGCGGTTCGCTCGACATGCTCTTGAACTCGACATCGCTTTACGCGACGTTCAATCCGAAATTCACGGCCATCGCCATTCCCTATCAGTTCCGCGATATTGACCAGCTGCGCGTCTATCTTGACAGCGATCTTGGCAAGGAGCTTTCCGGCGATCTGAGCAAGATCGGCATTCTCGGGCTCGATCTCTGGTCTCGGCCGTTGCGCCAAATCACCAACTCCAAGGCGCCGATCAAATCGCCTGCCGATCTCAAGGGCATGAAGCTGCGTGTGCCGAACAATCCGCTCTGGGTCGAATTCTTCGGCGCCATGGGTGCTGCCCCGACGCCGATGGCCTTTGCGGAAGTCTATAACGCGCTCCAGCTGAAAGTCGTCGACGGGCAGGAAAATCCGGTCAACGTGCCTGTCAGCGCCAAGCTATATGAAGTGCAGAAATACCTGACGATCAGCAACCACATCGCTGACGCCTGGGTGCTGGGCATGAACCCGGCCCGTTTCGAAGGCCTCGACGAAGGCTTCAAAACGGCGTTGAAGGACGCGGCCACGGAAACCGAGCTGTGGAAAGCCGAGAACGATGCTGCCGATATCGACAAGTCGCTCGCAACGCTGAAGAAGAACGGCATGGAGGTCAACACGCTGACCGACGACGAGCGCAAGGCTTTCGTGGCTGTCGCGACTGGTCTTTCGGCAAAATTCTCCGCCCTCGTGAAAGATCAGGCGTTTTTCGACAAGACGCAGGCTTTCCTCAAGACGAACTGACGCCGCCAGTGAAAGGAGGGTCGGGCTTGCACCGATTAGCAACCCGGCCGCTCCCATCGTCAGCAAGGGTTGCCTTGCCGTAGCGGCAGGGTGGCATTCGTTTTACCGGATATCCGGTTTCAGCAGTGGAAGGGTATTGTCATGCGCGATACGAAACCGTCGGTGCTCGGCACCATCGTCAAGGTCATCGCTGATGTCGCCGCCGGGGCGGCCTGTTTCGGTATTCTTGTCGTCGTTCTTCTCCAGGTCATTGGCCGCCTCATCGGCAGCCCTCTTCCATGGACCGAGGAGGCGACGCGCTTTCTCTTCATCTGGATGGTGTTCCTTGGCCTTGCCGCCGGTTTCCGCACTGTTGAAAGCGCGCGGGTCGTGGTGTTTCTGGTGCTGTTCCACCGCCTGTTCAGGCGGTTGGCGGTGCCGATCTATGTCGGTTCTTCGGTGTTCTTCTTCGGCATGATGGGCTGGACGGGCTTCACCCTGGTGCGCCAGCAGATCATGATGAACGAGACCGCCGCGACCTTGCCCATCCCCATGTGGACCATCGGCATGGTTCTGCCTGTCTCGGCCGTCATCGCCGTGCTGGCCATCATCGAATCTCTGCGCAGCAGGCGGGACCTGATCGCGCTACCCGAGATCGGTATCCCCGCGGACGAGATCGCCCACGCCGATATCTCTATTTCAGCAGGACATTGAGCCATGTCGGTCTTTCTTCTCATCGCTTTTTTCGGTCTCAGCATGCTGGGTGTGCCGCTCGCCATCGCTTTGGCGCTCGCCAGTGTCGGCACGCTGTGGCTCTTCACCTCCATGCCCATGGACCTTCTGTCGCAGACGATGTTCTCGTCGATGAACTCTTTCCTTCTCGTCGCCGTGCCACTCTTTATTTTGGTCGGTACGGTGATGGAGCGCGGCCGTGTGGCGGAGCGCATCTTCGATTTCGCCGAGGCGATGGTCGGCTGGCTTCCCGGTGGACTTGGCCACGTCAACGTCATTTCGTCGGTCATCTTTTCCGGCGTCTCCGGCTCCTCAGTCGCCGATATCGCCTCTGTGGGCGCAATCGAAATCAAGGCCATGGAGCGACACGGATTTCCAAAGGGTTATGCCGTCGGCATGACGCTCTGCACCTCCACGCTCTCTTCCATCATCCCGCCGTCGATCCTGATCGTGATTGCCGGTTCCATCGCCAATGTGTCGATCAGCACGCTGCTCATTGCGGGTCTGGTGCCTGGCCTCCTCATCGCCTTCGCTTTTCTTGTCTTTAACCACTTCTATTCGGTGCATTACGGCTACAATCCGCCGACGCCCTTCAATTTCCGTCTGGTTATCGTCACCGGCCTTCGCGCAATCCTGCCGATGCTCACGCCGCTGATCCTCATCATCGGTATCGCCAGCGGCCTGTTCACGCCGACGGAAGCCGCGGCCATCGCGGTTGTTTATGTGGCCGTATTGGGTGTGCTGGTCTATCGCACGCTGCCGGTTCGCGAATTGCCGGAAATACTGATATCCACGGCGCGCATTTCCGGCACCATCCTCTTCATCGCCGCCACCTCGCAGCTTGCCGCCTGGGTCTTCACCTTCGACGGCCTGCCGGAACAGGTGGCCGAGCTTTTGAAGGCGATGAACCTTGGGCCGATGTCGGGCATGCTGGTGATCTTCGTTTTCCTGCTGATCATCGGCATCTTCATGGAGGCTATCCCCGCCATGTTCATCCTCATTCCGGTGCTGATGCCGCCGGTGGAGGCGCTGGGCATCGATCCGATCCACTTCCTGATCGTGACTGTCATGACGCTGACACTTGGCCTTGTGACGCCGCCGGTCGGGGTCTGCCTGTTCGCGGCAGCACAGGTGGCGAACATGAAGATCGAGGACGTCATTCGTGGTTCGCTGGCGCCAATGACGGTGCTGACACTCGCCATATTCGCACTCGTGCTTTTCCCGGTGCTGACGCTCGGGCCGATACGGTTGATGGGTCTTTATTGAGACTGAAACAGGGAGCCTGAAGCATCAGACAACGCGACGGGCACGCCACTCGTCGCGTTGTTTTCGCATCCACTCCAGAAACAGCGTCACTTTTCTCTGACGCAGGTGGGAATGCGGGCAAACGATCCATTGCGTGACGAGCTTGATGCGGGGCGCATCGGCCACGGCCGGGATCAGCATTCCGCGTTGCAGTTCCCGCTCCATCATCAACGTGCTTTCCAGCGCCACGCCGATGCCCAGAACGGCGGCGTCGATGGCCATGTGGCTGCGATCGAACAGAACGCGACGCCAGCGCTTTTCAGCCGTCACGCCGGAAAGCGGGAACCAGTGGTTCCATTGCGCCTGCGCCTTGACCGAGTGGATAAGCCGTTGGTTCTGCAAATCTTCGGGCAGGAATGTACCGGCACCGGGCATGTCCGGTGAACAGACCGGCAGGAACTCCTCCTCCACGAGTCCTTCCACAAACAGGCCCGGCCAGCGGCCATCGCCATGGCGCAGCTCTATGTCGACAAGCTCCTGCGAAAAATCGGTCGGCTCGTTGGTGCCGTCAAGGCGCACTTCCAGTTCGGGATGCTCCTCCAGAAAGGAGCCGAGACGCGGCAGCAGCCATTTGTTGGAAATGGTCGGGGTTGCCCTGATTGTCAGCGTGGTCACCGAGCGGAAGCCGCGAATACCGTCGGTGGCATCGCTGATCTGCTCGATCTGTGCGGTGATCATCGAGAAGTACCGCTCGCCCGCCTCCGTCAGCGTCACCTTGCGGCCGGTCCGCGCCATCAGCGTCGTGCCAAGCTGGCCTTCGAGCAACTGGATCTGCTGGGAAACGGCTGAAGGCGTAACGCTCAGCTCTTCCGCCGCCCGCGAAATGCTGCCCGCCCTTGCCGCAGCATGAAAGACGAGGATCGATTTTATCGGTATCTGCATGTGGCTGGTCTTCGCTCAACGAATTACGGCAGTCACCGTGATTATCACAGGTGACTGCCGTGACGAAACGCTTGAGAGCGAAGGGTCTTTACCGGTGGCTCGGCAACTTTGGCAAAAGCACGGTCAACAGGCCGAGCAGCGGCAGGTAGGAGCAGATGCGATAGACGAACTCGATGCCTTCCTTGTCCGCATAGATCCCGAGAACCGCGGCCCCGATGCCACCGAAGCCAAAGGCGAAACCGAAGAACATGCCGGCGATGAGACCAACGCGCCCGGGTACCAGTTCCTGCGCGAACACGACGATTGCCGAGAAGGCGGAAGAGAAGACGAAGCCGATGACGACGACTAGAACGGTCGTCCAGAACAGGTTCGCATAGGGCAGCATCAGCGCGAAGGGAATGACGCCGAGGATCGAGAACCAGATGACGACGCGCGAGCCGAAGCGGTCGCCGATCGGACCACCGAAGAAAACGCCCGCCGCAGAAGCGCCAAGGAAGAGGAACAGCAGAACCTGCGCATCCTGCACGCCCAGCCCGAACTTCTCAATGGTGTAGAAGGTGAAATAGCTGGAAAGGCTAGCGAGATAGGCGTTCTTGGTGGCGGTCAAAACCACCAGCACGGCAAGCGTCATCATCACGGTGCCGCGTGCCAGCGGAAGTGCGCGGCTGGCCGGAGCCTTG
This sequence comes from Rhizobium sp. SJZ105, assembly GCF_007828365.1. Classification (NCBI taxonomy): domain Bacteria; kingdom Pseudomonadati; phylum Pseudomonadota; class Alphaproteobacteria; order Hyphomicrobiales; family Rhizobiaceae; genus Rhizobium; species Rhizobium sp. SJZ105. The sequence continues at coordinate 305,179 of NZ_VIUP01000005.1, read as the reverse complement.
CCGACATTCGCGCGACGGTGGCGGGTATACCAGACGCCGACCCAGGACAAGACGGCAAAGCCCATCAGCGCGATCAGTGAGAACCAGCTGAGGCTGGCTTGACCGAACGGGATGACGATGAAGGCGGCCAGCAGCGGGCCGATGGCCGTGCCTGTATTACCACCAACCTGGAAGAAGGACTGTGCCAGACCGTGGCGACCACCGGATGCCAGACGGGCAACGCGTGACGCCTCCGGATGGAAGATCGCCGAGCCGACACCGATCAGGCAGGCGCCGATCACGAGCACCTCGAAGCTGTGAGCGAATGCGAGCGTGATGAGGCCAGCACAGGTGGAGAGCATGGCGACTGGCAGGGAGAAAGGCATGGGCCAGCGATCGGTCACCATGCCGACGACCGGCTGCAACAGCGATGCCGTGACCTGAAAGGCGAAGGTGAGCAGCCCGATCTGCATGAAGTCGAGCGCATAATTGGCCTTCAGCAGCGGATAAAGCGACGTCAGTAGCGATTGCATGATGTCGTTGAGCATGTGGCAGAAGCTGGCTGCTGCAATGATTGAAAACGCCGTGCGTTGCGGGCTGAACCCGGTGCTGGTGACGGTGGCCATGATGTATCCTCTCCAGATTCCCCGCGAGAGACGGGAAACGTGTCTTTATTTCTTCCCGCTTTTATTCATATTGTTTCTGGCCTGCTTTCGTGTTCTGGACGAGTTTCTTTGTGAATGGGCCAAATGGCAAAAATCAAATCGCTAAAACCCGCCCGTCTGGCGGATGACGACCATGAGCGCAGCCTGAAATTGATCGACGGCACCAACGAGCCGGTGCTGGCGCTTCACCGTGCCTATCCGACAGGACACCATACCCCGGTCCACAGCCATGGCCGGGTGCAGATATGGTGCGCACGCCAGGGCGTCGTGCTGGTCAGCACCGCCGCCGGGCGCTGGATGATACCGCCCGGTCACGGGCTTATCATTCCAGCCGGGCTGAAACATGAGGCTGAGATCATCTCAACGGTGGAGATGCATTCGATCTACGTTCACCCCGATCTGTTTCAAGCCGGGGCCCCAAGGGTGGTGGAAATTACCGCCCTTGCCTCCAGCCTGATTTCGGAATTGCTGGGCGAGGAGTTGCAACCCGCCGCTTTTCACCGGCAGGGACTGGTGCGGGCGCTTCTGCTCGATGAGGTCAACCGTCTGCCGGAACGCCCGCTGGGATTACCCTTTCCCGATAACCAGCGTCTTGCCGGTCTTTGCCGCGAGTTCCTGAAAAAGCCTGTCGCCAGAGTGGAAATCGATGACTGGGCTGCCGCCATGGGCATGAGCCGGCGCTCCTTTACGCGGTTATTTCGTAAAGAGTTGGGGGTGAGTTTTGTCACCTGGCGTCAGCAGGCCTGCATTTTTGCGTCTTTGCCGAGGCTTGCCGCGGGCGAGGCGGTGACCAATGTGGCGCTGGATGCCGGTTATGAAAATATTCCGGCTTTCACCACCATGTTCCGGCGAATGCTCGGCAATTCGCCCCGCGCCTATCGCAAGGCGACAGGCCAGCGCAGTGCCGGCTACTCCGATTTTGAAGAGGTGGAAAACTAAGCCGCCGTCGCGCGCATATCGCGGCGGAAATCGGAAGGCGACATGCCGGCGATCTGACGAAACGCCTTGTTGAAGGCGCTGACGGAGCCGAAGCCGCTTTCCATGGCAATCTGCAAAATATTGTCCTTGCCGTTCATCAGCATCGCCTGGGCGCGGGAAAGCCTGAGCAAGGTCAGGTATTTGATCAGCGTCATCCCGGTGGATTTGCGAAAAAGGTTCATCGCATATTTCGGATGAAGCGAGGCGGCGCGGGCAATTTCGGTCGCGTCGATGTCGTCTAGAAAATTGGCGGCAATGAAATCGCACATGCGCACCACGCCGATTGAGGGCGCCATGCTCTCGTCGTTCTCTTCCCGTTTGCCGCTGACGGCGGAGGATATGACGGTATAGGGCTCGAGGAACATGCGCTCCACCCGCAGCAGCAATTCTTCCACCGCGTGCTGCGCCTTGGCCGGATCACCCGACGTGACGTAACGGAACCAGCGGCCGAAATTTTCCTCGTCGGCCCGGTCCGTCTGCGCACTCACCATCGTTGCGCCGCCCATCAGCAGGCTGGAAACCGCAGCCGGCAGCCGCATGCGGAAAAAATGGACGAGCGGCAGATGCGCGCCCGCATAAATCGAATCATCGGAGGAACGGTCCATCTGGTGCGGCTGGCCGCCCCAGAAAATGCACATCTGGCCGGCATCGAGCGAAAGGTCGTGGTCGCCCATCCGGTAATGTACGGATCCCGACATCACATAGTTCACCTCCACCTGCGCATGCCAGTGCGGCCTGAGCATGATGGGCGGGTGGTTGTAAAAAAGCTGGAGCGTGGTCGGCATGCCTTCGATGCTGCTTGCACCCGGCTGGTAGAAGGCTCTTTCCGCAATCTTACTTTCCGCCAAATCGATGTTCCCTTTGTACGAGACAGATTTCCTGCCGCCGGTAATGTGCCCATGTTCGCTAAAGAACGGCAATTGAAAAAAGGGAGGTTTTCAATGTGCTTTAAATTTCTTGGCGCGTCGACGGCTCTGGTGCTCCTTGCGGCACCGGTAATGGCGCAATCCGAGACCTTAACCATCTGGAGCTGGAATGTCGCCGCATCGGCGCTTAAATCCACTGTCGAAGGGTTCAACAAGCAAAATCCTGACATCAAGATTGTTGTTGAAGACCTTGGAAACGATCAGGTTTTCGACAAGACGCTGGCGGCTTGCGCAGCGGGTGGCGACGGCCTCCCGGATATTGTAACGGTCGAAAATTTCGAGGCGGAACTGTTCTGGAGCCGGTTTCCGGATTGTTTCACGGATTTGACTGCACTTGGCTATACGCCTGAAAAACAGGCGCTTTTTCCTGACTTTAAGCGCACGGAGCTGGAGGTCGATGGCGTAGCTTATGCGGTGCCTTGGGATTCGGGTCCGGTGGCCGTTTTTTACCGGCGCGATTTCTACGAAAAGGCTGCTGTCGATCCGGCCACCATCAAAAGCTGGGATGATTTCATCGCGGCTGGCAAGAAGGTCATGGCCGCCAATCCCGGCACCGTGATGGCGCAGGCCGACTTCAACGGCGACAGCGAGTGGTTCCGCATGATCGCCAACGAGCAGGGATGCGGTTACTTTTCGACCGACGGCCAGAACATCACCATCAACAAACCTGCCTGTGTCGCGACGCTTGAAAAGATCAAGCAGATGAAGGATGCCGGCATCATCACGGCTGCGATCTGGGATGAGAAGATCCAGGCCAATACTGCCGGCAAGGCCGCGAGCCAGATGTATGGCGCCTGGTATGAAGGCACGGTTCGCTCCGGCTCTCCCGGTCTTTCGGGCAAGTGGGGTGTCTATATGATGCCGAGCCTTACGCCTGACGGTCCGCATGCAGCCAATCTCGGTGGCTCTTCGCTGGCGATAAGTTCGGCGTCCAAGCACAAGGAAGCCGCCTGGAAGTACATCGACTACGCGCTGACCACCAATGAGGGGCAGGTGACGATGCTGAAGTCCTTCGGCCTCGTTCCCTCGCTTCTCTCCGCCATCGATGATCCTTTCGTCAAGGAAAAGCAGCCCTATTGGGGTGGGCAGGCGGTCTGGACCGATATTCTGGCGACCCTGCCGAAAATCGTGCCCAGCCGTGGCACCGCGTTCCAGTCGGATGCAGATGCGATCTACAAGGCGACGCAGACCAAATATTTCGCGGGTGGTTATCCCGATGCGAAAGAAGCTCTCGACGATGCCGCAAAGCAGATCGAAACGGCCACGGGGCTGCCGGTCGCGGAATGAAGCTCTCGGATGGCCGGCCTTGCGGTTTAGCAGGACCGGCCTCTCCAAGCTTTCCAACCATCGCATCTGGAGGTCGTCATGCCGTCAAGGAACAGGATCGCTTATGCGTTCCTTGCGCCCTATCTTCTGATTTTCGCGACGTTCTGGGTCTGGCCGATCGTCAGCTCGTTCATGCTGTCGTTTCAGAACACCCGCATCAATCCCTGGCGGTTTGCGCCCTCAATGAACTGGGGGAGGCTGGTCTCCGATCCGGCGTTTTATAACGCGCTCTACAATACGCTGATCATTCTGGTCATTCAGGTGCCTGTCATGATCGCGCTTGCGACCGTCATGGCGGTACTTCTGAACTCGCCACTGTTGAAGGTACGCCCGCTTTACCGTTTTGCCTTCTTCGCACCCGTCGTCGTCGGAGAAGTCGCTTATGCGGCAGTTTTCCGGCTGATGTTCAGTGCCGATTTCGGCATCATCAACAAGCTCATCACTTCCGTTGGCCTTTCGCCCATCTCGTGGTTCGACAATGCCAATGCGGCCATGGCGCTGGTCATCATCGCCGTCACATGGCGCTGGGCGGGGTATAACGCCATCATCATTCTGGCCGGCCTGCAATCCATCCCCGGCGATGTCTATGAGGCGGCGACACTGGACAAGGTGAACAAGCGGCAGCAGTTCTTCCACATCACACTGCCGCTGTTGAAACCCATCATCCTTTTTTGCGTGGTCCTGTCCGTCATCGGCACCATGCAGCTTTTTGCCGAGCCTTTCCTCATCACCAACAGGGGTGGGCCTGGCGGCGGTACGGAAACGCTGGGGTTGTTCCTTTACCGGCAGGGCTTCACTTCGCTCAATTTCGGCTACGCCTCGGCCATCGCCTACACCATGGCGGCGCTCGCCATCGCCATTTCGCTTCTTAATCTCTGGGTCGGGAGGGAGCCGAAATGAGATCGAAATCCAGATCGCTTCTCTGGCAGAAGATCGCGCTGCATGCGACGCTGACGCCGCTTGCCCTCATCTGGCTATTTCCGCTTTGGATGATGTTCGTGTTCTCGACAATGCCTGATTTTGGCATTTTCAGCCCCGACATCGTGCTCGTCCCGTCCACCAATTTCATCGAGAACTTCAAAAACCTTCAGGCGGATACCAACTTCCTGCGGGCGATGTTCATATCGATCACCGTTGCGGTCATCTATACGGTTCTCTCGGTGTTTCTGACCTCCATGGCGGGCTGGGCGCTGGCGCGCTATCGTTTTGCCGGACGCTCGGTGGTGATCGCCATCATTCTCGGCACCATCACCTTGCCTTTTGCAGTTGTCGTCATTCCCCAATTCATCATGGTGGCGCGCGAATTCAAGCTCGCCAACACCTGGGTGGCACTTATCGTGCCGCCACTGTTTAACTCGCTCGGCGTGCTGTTCATGCGGCAATCCTTTTCCATGATGCCAACGGAGCTTTTCGATGCGGCAAGGGTCGAGGGCGTCAAGGAATGGCAGATATTCCTGCGCATTGCCCTGCCATTGGCGCGCCCCACCATGGCGGCGCTGTCCATCATCCTCTTCCTCGCTTCCTGGAATAATTATCTCTGGCCGCTGCTGATCAACTCCCGTCCGGAAATGATGACCGCACCCGTGGCACTTGGCACCCTCATCGGGCTCACCAAAGTGTCATGGGGCGGCATCATGGCCGGTGCAGTTCTGCTCACCGCACCCATTCTCATCGTTTTCGTGGCTTTGCAGCGCCACTTCATCGCCGGCATTTCCGCCGGGGCAGTCAAGTAAGGGGAGAGACCGCATGGCGGAACTTTCGCTCAAGAATGTCGTCAAGCGCTACGGTGCGCTGAAAGTCATCCATGGTGCAGATCTCGATATTGCCGATGGCGAGTTCGTGGTCTTCGTCGGCCCGTCCGGCTGTGGCAAATCAACGCTTCTGCGTATGATCGCGGGGCTGGAGGATATATCGGACGGCGATATCAGTATCGGCGGCAGAACGGTCAACGATGCCGATCCGGCCGATCGCGGCATCGCCATGGTGTTTCAATCCTATGCGCTTTATCCGCACATGACGGTTGCCGAAAACCTGTCCTTCGGCCTGAGGATGAACGGCAATCCCAGGGCCGATACGGAAAAGCGTGTCAGCCGCGCCGCCGAAATCCTGCAGATCAACGAGTTGATGGAACGCCGGCCAAAGCAGCTTTCCGGCGGGCAGCGGCAGCGTGTCGCCATCGGCCGCGCCATCGTGCGCGAACCGCAGGTCTTTCTGTTCGACGAGCCCTTGTCGAACCTCGATGCGGAACTTCGGGTGCAGATGCGGGTGGAAATCTCGCGGCTGCACAAGCAGCTTGGCACCACGATGATCTATGTTACCCACGACCAGACCGAGGCGATGACGCTGGCCGACAAGATCGTGGTTTTGAGGGCGGGCAATATCGAACAGGTCGGTGCCCCGCTCGATCTTTATGACGACCCCGCCAACCGTTTCGTTGCCGGTTTCGTCGGTTCGCCGAAGATGAATTTTCTGGAGGCGACCGTCATTGGTACAGATGGACAAAGCGTTACGCTGTCGCTCGACAGCGATCCTGCCGTGCGGCTGACCCTGCCGATCAAGGACCGGCTCGATGAGGGAAGCAAGGTCTCGCTCGGTATCCGGCCCGAACATTTTGCTGATGTCGGGCAGGGCGATGCCGATCTCACCGTCCACGTCGATGTCGCCGAGCACCTCGGCAATACCAGCTATGTCTATGCCCGTACGGAAGGCGGTGAGCAACTCGTCATCGAGCGGCCGGAATCGCGAGACGTCGCCAATCGTGACCGGCTGACGGTCGGTCTTTCCGCCCGCAAGGCATTTCTTTTCGACAGTCAGGGCAATCGCCTGCGCTGAACCCTTTCCCAAGCACGCAAGTCAAGACGAGGATTTCATGACGACCGACCAACCGATCCGCTGGGGCATTATCGGCCCGGGCACCATCGCCAAGACCTTTGCGGACGGCATTGCCCATTCCCGCACGGGTAAGCTCGAGGCTATCGCCACCCGCAATCCGGACAAGCCCGGCCTTGCTGACGCCTTTCCCGGCGCGCGCATCATCCATGGTTACGATACGCTGCTTTCCGATCCCCATATTGACGCCGTCTATATCGCCACGCCCCATACCGGCCATGCGGAATGGGCGATCAAGGCGATCCGTGCGGGCAAAAACGTGCTGGTGGAAAAGCCCATCGCGCTTTCCGCCTATGACGCCGACGCCATTTTCCACGAAGCGAAAAAAGCTGATGTCTTTGCGGGCGAGGCCTATATGTACCGCCTGCATCCGCAGACGGCAAAACTGGTGGAGTTGATCAGGAACCGCGCCGTTGGCGATACCCGCATCATCCGCTCCAGTTTCGGTTTCAACATGGGGTCTTTCCGTGCCGATCATCGTCTGTTTTCCAATGAGACGGCAGGCGGCGGCATTCTCGATGTCGGCGGTTATCCCGTATCCATGGTGCGGCTGATTGCCGGTGCAGTCGATGAAAAACCCTTTGCTGAACCCGAAAAGATTGTAGGTGCGGCCCATCTCGGCCAGTCGGGCGTCGATGAATGGGCTTCGGCCGTTCTGAAATTTTCGAACGGTATCGTTGCCGAAGTCTCCTGCTCGATCATGGCAGGCCAGGACAATGTGCTGCGCATCATCGGCTCGGAAGGCCGTATCGAAGTCAAGGATTTCTGGTTCGCCGCCGGCCACAAGGGTGGCACCGGCCGGATCGATATTTTCAGGGGCGACAAGGTCGAAACCATCGAATTGCCGGAAGACCGCTGGCTCTATTCCTTCGAAGTCGATGCGGCAGGTGAGGCGATAAGGCAGGGCAAGCAGGAATTCGGCGCGCCCGGCATGGGCTGGGCCGACAGTCTCGGCAATCTACGTGTCATGGACCAGTGGCGTGCCGCCGTTGGCTTGGAATACAGCGTCGAAAAAGCAACCTCTCGCATCACGAATATTGCCGGTGGCAAGGTCGTGGCAGGCAATGCGGTTCCGAAGCGGCAGATACCCGGCCTCACCAAACCCGCTTCGGTGGTTGCGCTCGGTTTCGAGTTCTTCCCCAATTTCGCCTCCGCGTCCCTGACGCTCGATGCCTTTTATGAGGCGGGCGGCAATCTGTTCGATACAGCTTATGTCTATGGCGGCGGCAAGACGGAAGCCATATTCGGTGACTGGCACACCAGCCGCAACGTGCCGCGCGAAGAAATCGTGCTGATCGGCAAAGGCGCGCATTCGCCCCTCTGCTATCCGGACATGATCGCCAAGCAGCTCAACCAGTCGCTGGAGCGTCTGAAGACGGATTATGTCGATGTCTATTTCATGCATCGTGACAATCCCGACGTGCCGGTCGGCGAATTTGTCGATGCTATGGATGCCGAAGTCCGGCGTGGTCGCATTCGGGGCATTTTCGGGGGATCGAACTGGACGCGCGAGCGTATGGACGAGGCCACCGCCTATGCGCAAGAGAACGGCAAACAGGCGCCGGGCGCACTTTCCAACAATTTCTCGCTTGCCGAGATGCTCGATCCCATCTGGGCGGGGTGTGTGGCGGCATCGGACGATGAGTGGAAGGCATGGCTCCAATCCCGCCAGATCCCGAATTTCGCCTGGTCGAGCCAGGGGCGCGGCTTCTTCACCGACCGGGCGGGGCGGGACAAGCGAGATGACGAGGAAATCGTCCGCGTCTGGTATTCCGACCGCAACTTCGACCGCCGCGACCGGGCGATCGAGCTTGCCCGGAAACTCGGCCGCCATCCGATCCACATCGCGCTCGCTTATGTCATCGCCCAGCCTTTCCCGGTCATTCCGCTGATCGGGCCGCGCACCATTGCCGAACTGGAGGACAGCCTTTCTGCGCTGGATATCAAGCTGACGGCTGAGCAGGTTAAGTGGCTGGAGGCGTGACGCGACACGAGGCGGCGGGTTTTCCGCGGCCTCCGGATGGATGATAAAGTCGGCTACCTCTCCTGCGTCATGCCGGGCTTGACCCGGCATCCGGCCACGGTGTGTCAGCGCCGTGGCCGGAGCCTTTTGCAATCAAGGAATTGACCGTGCTGGACCCCGGACTTCGTCAGGGTGACGGAATGCGGATGCTGTGGTGGTGCTAGGTCCTGTTGACAAAGTGCTGCTGCCAATGCGAATCCTGCCGTCAGGGGGACGTCATGGCGATACTTAGGATTTATGATCTCAAAGAGAATGTCCTCGCGCTTGATCTCAGAGACTTACTGCGGCTTTTGACACCTCGATCTTTGCAGGCAAATTGGACAGTCTCGACCGTCAAGTCATCCAAGCCTGGGCACGAATGGTTTGAGGCCACAGGTGACGGCGGCGAGCAACTGGAGGAGTTGGCGCAGGACGACGCCCGGCTTTCAGGCTCCGATCTAGCAGCCTTGGCCGAGAAGACGCAGCAGGTTATCTGGGGCGAGTTTGTCGGCTCCGGACCGATGCAGTCAGACAAGACATGGATTACGATCCGAGCCGTCGACAGCACATTCTACGAGATCGATACGGACGATGAGACGGTGCTGAGTAAGATCAGCTCGACCTACAAAGACGTCCGAACTGGGGAGGCCCCGGTTAGGTCATGGGTTTTGGACCATCCCGGTGAATGATGGCAGCCAGACGCGAACGGCAGCCAAAGCAAGGAATGCAGCGAACGACCGTTCGGTTTTATCATAGCGGGTGGCTACGCGCCGAAACTGCTTGAGCTTGTTGAACAGGCGCTCGATACGGTTTCGATCCTTATAGGCCCGAAAGTCGCAGACGGGCGGCTCTTTTCGATTTGCCTTCGGCGGTATAACGGGCCTGATCCCGTGGGTCAGCAGTTCTTCACGCAGGAAGTCGCTGTCATAGCCCTTGTCAGCGAGAAACAATCTCGGTTTGCCAACTGGCATTGCTAGCAAGCCCGGAATGGCATTGTAGTCCGATGCTTCGCCACCCGTCAGGATGAAGCCGAGAGGGCGTCCTTGACCGTCTGCGCGAGCGTGGATTTTTGTCGTAAAGCCACCGCGTGATCGACCAAAAGCCTCCTTATAAGTCCCCCTTTAGCGCCCGCTGCCTGTGAATGGCCTCGAACCGTGGTGCTGTCGATCATGTGCTGCCAGTCGTCGGTTAGCCCCAACTCGACAAGCGTTTCGAGAAGTCCATCCCACACGCCTTGTTCCGCCCAACGACGGAAGCGAACATAGATGGAGTTCCACTTGCCGTAGCGCTCGTGCATGTCGCGCCAGGGGCAGCCGATCCGCAGAACATGCAGCATTCCGTTGAGATATCGCCGGTTGTCATGAGAGGGCCGAGACTTCCTGCCGCGCTCGGTAGGCAGCAGCCCCTCAATGATCCTCCATTCCAAATCCGTCAGATCGCCACGCGCCAAACCCGCCTCCTAAAAGGCAGTTTTGAATCATGCTTCCACTGATTTGGGAATCCACTTTGTCAACAGGACCTAAAGCACTGTTTTATAGGAGGACTATCCCCAACCTCCAACCTTATCTTGTTTTCCTGCTTCTTTCTCTCAGCAGCCGCTGATAAATCGGAATCTTGATATAATTGCTCCCGCCTGAAAACACGGGGGTGAAACAATCTACCGAGGTTCTTATGGGCGATATCGATCGAGGCCGTGCGCAGCAGTTGATGGGTGAGGCGGGCATGGATGCGCTGGTGCTCTTCCAGCCGGAAGCCTTCCGTTATGCCGTTGGAGCACATGCGGGCGTTGCGACGATGTGGGGCAGGGCGGGGTCGGCGATTGCGCTTGTGCCAGCCGATGCTGCGTCCGGGCTTGCCGCCGTCGTCAGCGATCACGCCGCACCTCTTGTCGAGAAGGCCGCGCCTGATGTCGATCTGCGCCGGCATCGCATCTGGATCGATATGGTCGATATGTCGGGTGTCGAAAACGTCTCGCAGGTAGACGGTGCCTATCGCCGAAACAATTCCGGCGGACAGAGGCCGGAGACATTCGATCGCGCCGCCTGCTTTGTTTTGCTGGCCGACCTTCTGCAGGAACGCGGGCTGTCTGCGGCGCGCATCGGTGCCGATCTCGAATTCATGCCCGCCGCCGATTTTTCGGCTCTTCGTGAGGTGACGCCCGCTGTGAACTGGGTTGATGGTTCGACAGTGCTGAAACGTCTGCGTGCGGTGAAATCCGTGCGCGAGATTGAACTTCTCAGGCGGGCCGCAGCGGCCGCTGAGGCCGGGCTGGTCGAGATGGCGGCGGCCGTGCGGCCGGGCTTGGCGCTCAGCCAGCTTTCCAACGCGTGGAAAGTCGGCGCTCAGTTGCATGCCTTGAAGTCGGGTTTTTCGCTGAGCGGTCATTGGGACTATATATCGGTCGGTCCGGTCCTGTCGGATATGACGGCGGTCGTCGCGCCCGGTGCCCTGATCAAGGCCGATGTTGGCACGTTGGTCGATGGTTATTCGTCGGATGGCGCGCGGACGTTTTCATGGGGTGCGGTCTCTCCGCTCGCGGCCAATATTTTCAAGGCGCTGGAGGCAGCTTTTGCCAGCGGGCTGGAAGCGATTCGTCCCGGCAATACATTCGGTGCGGTGCACGCCGCCATGCTGGCTTCGATGCGCAAAGACGGATTCAGCGAATATTATCGCGGTCATTTCGGCCATTCCGTCGGCGGCGGCGTGGGCATAGAGGAATGGCCGTTCTTTTCCCATGACAATGAGGAGGTCATTCTTCCCGGTATGGTCGTGGCACTTGAAGCGCCGTTTTACGGCGAAGGTCTGGGCGCGCTAATGATCGAGGACCAGTTCCTCGTTACTACAGCAGGGGCAGAGTGCATGAACAGCCTGCCACGCACCCTGCGGGATTTGTCCCGCGCCTGAGGCCGGCCAGGTTCAGAGAAAGTCGTCGCGGCGAGGGGTGAAGCAGTCGATCAGTTCGCCCTCTTCCAGGCAGAGGCAGCCGTGCTCGACATGGCCGGGAATGATGAGGCTGTCGCCTTTCTGCAGGTCGTAGGCTTCGCCATCGCGGTAAAAGCGGAAGCTGCCGCTGGCGACATAGGTGGATTGCACATGCGGATGGTTATGCAGCTTGCCTTCGGCGCCGGTCTTGAAGCGGAACGAAACCACCATCAGCTCCGGCGCTTCGGAAAGCACGGTGCGTTCAACACCATCGTCGGGTGAAACGGTGGGGAATGTCGGAAGCTGCTGCATGTCGTTCTCCTCGGTCATGCGATGTCGTTCAAGCTTGAAATTCAGCGCGGCGCGCGCAGCATGGCGCGGTAACGCGTCTGGCTGCTTTTCAGGTGATGGCGCATGGCGCTTCTTGCCGCCTCTTCGTCGCCGTCCTGTATAGCAATCAGGATCGCTTCGTGCTCACCGACAAGCCGGTTGAGGTCAGCGGGTGAAAGCACGGTTTCCTTGCCGTTTTCGGCAACGGCGCGGCGCGGAATGAGCGTGGGGCCAAGCACCTGTAGAAACTCGCTGAAGCGCGGATTGTTGGTTGCGTCGGCAACGGCCAGGTGAAAAGCGAAGTCGGCCTCTGCTGTCGGAATGCCCTTGGCGGCGCTGGCGCGGAAGGCATCGAAGGCTTCGATGATTTTCTCCTCCTGCGCCGGGGAGCGGCGAACGGCCGCAAGACCGGCGGCATCACCTTCCACGGCGGTGCGCAGTTCGAGCATTTCGATCAGGGACGAGACGCGGGCAAGATCGACATTATGGAACGGCCGTCGCTCGACAGGCGCTGGCTCCAGCACGAAGACGCCCGCACCCTGACGCGGCTCGACCAGCCCGTCGGACCTCAGTGAGGCGATGGCCTCGCGCACCACGGTGCGGCTTACGCCGAATTCCTGCGTCATCTGCGCTTCGGAAGGCAGGCGCTCGCCTGTCTTATAACGGCCCTTGGCGATCTGGCTGCGGAGCTCCTCGGAAACCTTCACCACAAGCGTCTTGGCTTGCGGAGCTGCCGGTTCGGAGGTTATCGCTTTTGTCATTGTCATCGCCGTTCTAAAAAAGGGTGCAGGTTAGCGTCCGGTATTCCTCGATACGTCATTCGCGGTCCGGCTTGCAATCCCGCTGCACGCGCAGGAAAGACCGGTTATCATGCCTGTCGGTCCCGAATGGCATTTCAAGTCGCCTTGAAGATCGGATTGTCGATGAAAACGCCGCCCTGAAAACGCGCCACCGCATCTTTAGGGTCTGGTTGCGGTGTTGTCTCGGCAATGTGCTGCCGGAAAGTCTCGGCGTTGTCCTTCGGTTTCCAGCCAAGCCAGCCGAGGTGGGAATTGTCCCACCAGCCCGCGTCATTGGCCGATGCGCCCCAGACGACCGGGCAGCCGAGCACCGGCGCGCGGAAAACCGCCTCGATCAGCGATACGAAATCATCCTGCGAAAACCAGGTCGACAACATGCGGTGATTTTGCGGTTCCGGCGTGCAGGAGCCGATGCGGACCAGCGCCGTTTCCTGGCCGAATTTTTCGAAATACATGCGGGCGAGGCTTTCGCCGAAACATTTGGACACGCCGTAAAGACCGTCCGGCCGGAAGGGAACGTCGGGGCCAAGCCGCTCTGTCTGGGAATAATAACCGATCGTGTGATTGGAGCTGGCGAAGACGATTCGCGGCTGCCCATGGGCGCGGGCCGCCTCATAGAGGTTATAAAGCCCGATGATATTACCGTGAAGGATCTGCTCGAAAGGCCGCTCCACCGATATGCCGCCAAGATGGACAATGCCGTCACAATCGGCGACCATCGCATCGACGGCGCTGGCGTCGGCCAGATCGCATTGCACGCATTCCTCGTTCGGCCCGGCAGGATCGAGCGGCGAAAGATCGGCAAGACGCAATATGTCGGCCATAGGTGCGAGGCGCTTGCGCATGACGCGGCCGAGCTGGCCAGCCGCACCGGTAACAAGAAGCCGTTTCATTGCAATTCTCCCTAAACGAATGGACTGCGGATCATCGAGGCTGCAGGAAACCCCGTTCAACGTCTCCGGCGTGGTCGAGATATCCAGGTTCCTCTTGACCTTGTCATACAGATCGTACAAAAAGCGGATAACATATATTATGTCCTATACGCAACAATCATGAAGGATGAGTTTGATGCTGACCGTCGAAACAAGGCAGGCCGTCAACCCGGAATATGCAAAAACGCTCGATACCGATGGGCTTCGCAAGCATTTCCTCGCCAACGACATGTTCCGTTCCGGCGAAATCAGGCTGATCTATACCCATTACGACCGTTTCGTCATGGGCGGCGCGGTGCCTGATGGTGCCCCGCTGATGCTGGACAAGGTCGAGGAAACCAAGACGCCGTCGTTCCTTGACAGGCGCGAGATGGGCATCGTCAATATCGGCGACACCGGCACGGTCAACGCTGGTGGCGAGACGTATACGCTCAATCGTGGCGACGTTCTGTATCTCGGTGCGGGAAGCGGTGCGGTGACCTTCGATGGCGCGGGCCGGTTCTACATCACTTCATGCCCGGCGCATCGCAGCCTGCCGGCAAAGCTCGTCAGCCTTGCCGACAGCAAGGAGGTCAAGCTTGGTGCGACCGAGACCTCCAACAAGCGCACAATCAACCAGTTCATCCACCCACTCGTCATGGAAAGCTGCCAGCTGGTGCTCGGCTATACGACGCTGGAGGACGGCTCCGTCTGGAACACCATTCCGTCGCATATTCATGATCGCCGCATGGAGGCCTATCTCTATTTCGGCATGGATGAAAAGTCGCGCGTTCTGCACCTGATGGGTGAGCCGCAGGAAACGCGGCATCTCTTCATTTCCAACGAAGAGGGTGCCATTTCTCCGCCCTGGTCGATCCATTCCGGCGCTGGCATCGGCTCTTACACGTTCATCTGGGCCATGGCTGGAGACAATGTCGATTATACCGACATGGACTTCATCCAGCCGGGGGATCTGAAATGAAAAATCCCTTTTCGCTTCAAGGGCGTAAGGCGCTGGTGACGGGTGCCAATACAGGGCTTGGTCAAGCAATCGCCGTCGGCCTCGCCGCGGCCGGCGCGGAAGTTGTCTGCGCCGCCCGCCGCGCGCCGGACGAGACGCTGGACATGATCGCGAAGAATGGCGGCAAGGCCGCCGCATTGTCGATTGATTTTGCCGATCCACTCGCCGCCAGGGACAGCTTTGCCGACGCCGGTTTCGATATTCTCGTCAACAATGCCGGCATCATTCGCCGCGCCGATTCCGTGGAGTTTTCAGAGCTCGACTGGGATGAGGTGATGGACGTCAATCTCAAGGCGCTGTTTTTCACCACGCAGGCCTTCGCCAAGGAATTGCTGGCGAAAGGTCGTCCGGGCAAGGTAGTCAATATCGCCTCGCTACTGTCGTTTCAGGGCGGCATCCGCGTGCCGTCCTATACGGCGGCGAAGCATGGCGTTGCGGGTCTGACCAAGCTTCTGGCAAATGAGTGGGCCGCGAAGGGCATCAACGTCAATGCCATAGCGCCCGGTTACATCGAAACCAACAATACCGAGGCGTTGCGGGCGGATGCTGCCCGCAACAAGGCCATTCTGGAGCGCATCCCGGCAGGCCGCTGGGGGCATTCTGAAGACATCGCCGGGGCGGCGGTTTTCCTCGCCTCGCCGGCGGCCGACTACGTGCATGGCGCCATCCTCAATGTCGATGGTGGCTGGCTGGCGCGCTAGTGCGCGCCGATTTTCAAAATTCATCATATAACTTGTATGATGACTTGTTGACAAATATGCGGCAAGCGGTTTAGGTGGCTTCCAGTCAGTGAACTTGCAGAGGAATACGGATTATGAACCCTGAACAAATCAAGGCGGCGCTTGGCTCCGGCCTGCTCTCCTTCCCGGTAACGCATTTTGATTCCGAGGGTCGTTTTGCGGCCGATAGCTACAGGGCGCATGTCGAATGGCTTGCCGGTTACAAGGCGCCGGTGCTGTTTGCCGCGGGCGGTACGGGCGAGTTCTTCTCGCTGAAGCCGGATGAAATCCCTGCTATCGTTTCGGCTGCCAAGGAAGTGGCCGGTGAAACGGCAATCGTTTCCGGCTGCGGCTACGGCACCGAGGTTGCGGTCGATATTGCACGCTCGGTGGAAAAAGTCGGTGCTGATGGCATCCTGCTTCTGCCGCATTACCTCATTGATGCGCCGCAGGAAGGCCTTTACGCGCACATCAAGAAAATATGCCAGTCGGTCGGCATCGGCGTCATGGTTTATAACCGCGACAATTCGGTGCTTCAGGCGGATACGCTGGCGCGTCTCTGCGATGAGTGCCCGAACCTCGTCGGCTTCAAGGACGGCACCGGTGATATCGGTCTCGTTCGCCAGATCACCGCCAAGATGGGTGACCGCCTGATGTATCTCGGCGGCATGCCGACGGCGGAACTGTTTGCCGAAGCCTATCTCGGCGCCGGTTTCACCACCTATTCCTCGGCCGTCTTCAACTTCGTGCCGGGCCTTGCCAACGAGTTCTATGCGGCGCTGCGGGCCGGCGAGCGCGCCACCTGCGAACGCATCCTGACGGAATTCTTCTATCCGTTCATGGCGATCCGCAATCGCGCCAAGGGTTACGCTGTCTCCGCCATCAAGGCTGGCGTTCGCCTGCAGGGCTTTGATGCGGGTCCGGTGCGCTCGCCGCTGAAGGATCTGACGAATGAGGAAATCGGCATGCTCGATGCCCTGATCGGCACGCACAAGCGCAAGGTGTGATCAAGGTATAGCGGGAGGGGAACGATGAAGATCACAGCGGTGCGCACGCATCTGCTCGAACATCGGCTGGCCACGCCGTTTGAAAGCGCATCCATGCGCTTTGATCGGCGTGCCCATGTTCTGGTCGAAATCGAATGCGATGACGGGACCGTCGGCTGGGGCGAATGCCTCGGTCCGGCGCGACCGAACGCCGCCGTGGTTCAGGCCTATTCCGGTTGGCTTATTGGCCAGGATCCCCGCCAGACCGAAAAGATCTGGGCTGTGCTTTACAATGCCCTGCGCGACCAGGGCCAGCGCGGCCTCAGCATTACCGCCCTGTCCGGTATCGATATCGCGCTGTGGGATATCAAGGGAAAGCATTACGGCACCTCCATCTCCATGCTGCTCGGCGGGCGCTGGCGCGAAAGCGTGCGCGCCTATGCCACCGGCAGCTTCAAGCGTGATGGGGTCGACCGCATCTCCGACAATGCCAATGAGATGGCGGAGCGCCGTGCAGAGGGTTTTCACGCCTGCAAGATCAAGATCGGTTTCGGCATCGAGGAGGATCTTGCGGTCATTGCCGCCGTGCGCGAAGCGATCGGGCCGGATATGCGGCTGATGATCGACGCCAATCACGGCTATACCGTTACCGAAGCCATCGCGCTCGGCAATCGTGCGGCTGAATACGGCATCGACTGGTTCGAGGAGCCGGTGGTTCCGGAGCAGCTCGATGCCTATGCTCGCGTGCGGGCGGGCCAACCAATCCCGGTTGCGGGAGGCGAGACCTGGCACGGGCGTTACGGCATGTGGCAGGCGCTTTCCGCCGGTGCCGTGGATATTCTCCAGCCCGACCTCTGCGGCTGCGGCGGCTTTTCCGAAACGCAGAAGATTGCCACGCTTGCCACGCTGCACGGCGTACGCATTGTACCGCATGTGTGGGGCACGGGCGTGCAGATCGCCGCTGCCCTGCAATTCATGGCCGCGATGGTGCCCGATCCGGTGCGGGTAAACCCCGTCGAGCCGATCATGGAATTCGATCGGACGCATAATCCGTTCCGTCAGGCCGTGCTGCAACAGCCGATAGAGGCGGTGAACGGTGTCGTCGCCATTCCCGATGGTCCCGGTCTCGGCATCGAGATCAACCGCGACGCACTCGTTGAATTCAGGATGCCACAGCCATGAGCGAACTTGTCAGAAAACTAAGCGGGACACCGCCGCAGCCAGCGTTCCCAAAAGGGGCGGTCGATACTCAGATGCATATGTATCTGCCCGGTTATCCAGCCTTGCCGGGTGGGCCGGGCCTGCCGCCGGGTGCGCTGCCGGGGCCTGAGGATTATCGCCAGCTCATGCAATGGCTTGGCATCGACCGCGTCATCATCACCCAGGGCAACGCCCAACAGCGAGATAACGGCAACACGCTGGCCTGCGTGGCAGAAATGGGCGAGGCAGCCCGCGCGGTGGTGATTATCGATGAGAACACGACTGAAAAGGACATGGAAAGACTTGCCGCTGCCGGTGCCGTGGGCGCCCGTATCATGGATTTGCCGGGCGGCGCGGTGAACCTATCGGAACTGGAAGCGGTGGATCAGCGTGCCCATGCGGCCGACTGGATGGTGGCGGTTCAGTTCGACGGCAATGGGCTTCTCGATCATCTGCCGCGTCTTGAAAGAATCCGTTCGCGCTGGGTCTTCGACCACCATGGAAAATTCTTCAGGGGTATCGACACGGATGGCCCGGAGATGGCGGCACTTTTGAAGCTCATCGATCGCGGCAATCTCTGGTTCAAGTTTGCCGGTGTTTATGAAAGTTCGCGCGACGCCTGGCCCTATGAAGATGTTGCGGCCTTTTCGCGCCGTATCGCTGCCCATGCGCCGGAGCGGATCGTCTGGGGGACGAACTGGCCGCACAATTCGGTCCGCGAGACGGCTGCCTATCCGGATGATGCCCGCCTTGCGGAGCTCACACTCGGCTGGCTGCCGGACGATGCGGCCCGTCACCGAGCGCTGGTGGAAAATCCAGAAGCCCTGTTCAAGCTGCCGCCACTCAAGGCGGTGTAGTTTCAATTCGGGATAGTTGGGGAAAGGGAGGTCCCCATCATCCTTTGCAGATGAAAGGTCTTTGCATGCCGGCCCGGATGGGCGTGAAAAATTCGGTCCGTTAGCCTTGGAGGGGTGGGGCCGTTGTTACAACGGAGGAGGAAGAAATGAAAAAGATTGCAAGCATGATGTGCATCGCGATGGGGATCGCGCTGTCAGGCGTTTCCGCCAAGGCGCAGGAAATCACCCTGCGCTCGGCCGATATTCATCCCGACGGTTATCCGACGGTTGAAGCCGTGAAATATATGGGCGAACTTCTGTCGGAACGCTCCAATGGCCGCATCAAGGTGCAGGTCATGAACAATTCGGTTCTCGGCGGTGAAAAGGATACCATCGAGCAGACCCGCTTCGGCGTCATCGACATGAACCGCGTCAACGCTGCGCCTTTCAACAATCTCGTCAAGGAAACCACCGTTCTCGGCCTGCCTTTCCTGTTCCGTTCGACGGAACACATGCACAATACCGTAGACGGCCCGATCGGCGATGAGGTTCTGGCAGCTTTCGAACCGCACGGCCTAATCGGTCTTGCCTTTTACGATTCCGGTGCGCGTTCCTTCTACACAACCAAGAAGCCCATCGAAAAACTGGCGGACCTGAAGGGCCTCAAAATCCGCGTGCAGCAATCGGATCTGTGGATATCGATGATGCAGGCGTTTGGCGCCAACCCTACGCCGATGCCGATGGGCGAGGTTTACTCCTCGCTTGAAACAGGCGTTGTCGATGGTGCGGAAAACAATTGGCCGTCCTACGAATCCGCCCGTCACTATGAAGTGGCGAAGAACTATTCGCTGACGGAACATTCCCTCAATCCGGAAATCCTCGTCATCTCCAAGATTTCCTATGACAAGCTGTCGCCGGAAGATCAAAAGCTGCTGCGTCAGGCAGCCAAGGATTCCGTTGGCAAGATGCGTGAATTGTGGAGTGCGCGCGAAAAGGCCTCGGAAGAAAAGGTACGCGCCGGTGGCGCCAACGTCATCAAGGTCAACAAGGAAGAGTTCGCCGCCGCGATGGGGCCGGTCTATGACAAGTTCGTCACCGATCCGAAAATGAAAGACCTCCTTGAGCGGGTAAAAGCCGTCAAGTGACATAGGAAAAACCGGCTCTGGCAACAGGGCCGGTTTTCTTTTGTCGTCATTGGTCTGAGGTTGGAGGAGGAAGGCAAATGCGAAACTTCATGCGGGCGATCCGCCCATTTCTCGGCGCGCTCAGCCGTGCGTCACTTTACATCGCCGGCGTCGGCATGGTCGCCATGACCCTTATCGTCGGCTGGCAGGTGTTTGCCCGTTATATCCTGAATGATTCACCAAGTTGGTCCGAGCCGCTGTCGCTTCACCTTATGTCATGGTTCATCATGCTGGGGGCGGCGGTGGGCGTGCGTGAAAGCGTGCATCTGGGGCTGGATATTCTGCGCTATATGATGCCGCCGCGCATACAGGCGGCGATGGACCTGACCAGTCTGGCACTGATCTTCTTCTTCGGGGTTGGCATGTGCTGGTACGGAACCGTCCTCTCTGCCGGAACATGGACGGCGACGATCCCTGTTCTTGGATGGCCGGGCGGCATGGATTTCTTCCCGCTGATCGGTGGCGGTTTTCTGATCGCGCTGTTTGCAGCCGAACGCTTTATCGATCTCGTCATCGGCGAGGAAATCGCGGCGGATGTGTTTGTGCAGGAGGCCGCGTAAATGGCTTACACAATCCTCTTCGGTGTCTTCACCCTTCTGATGCTGATCGGTACGCCGATTGCGTTCTGCCTCGGCATTGCCTCCTTCGCCACCGTTCTTTATCTCGGCCTGCCGCCCATCGTGGTCTTCCAGCAGATGAACTCCGGCATGAACGTGTTTGCGATGATGGCGATCCCGTTCTTCATCTTCGCGGGTGACCTCATGGTCCGCGGCGGTATAGCCCATCGTCTGATCCGTTTTGCGGCCGGTCTTGTCGGTCATCTGCGCGGCGGTCTGGGGCAGGTCAACATCGTCGCTTCGACATTGTTCGGCGGCATTTCCGGCTCGGCTGTCGCCGACGCCTCGGCCGTTGGTGGCCTGATGATCCCGCAAATGGCCAAGCGCGGTTATGACCGGGATTACGCCGTCAACGTCACTGTCAACGCCGCCATCATCGCGCTGATGATCCCGCCTTCGCACAACATGATCCTTTATTCGATCGCGGCGGGTGGCAATGTTTCGGTGGCCGATCTCTTCACCGCCGGCATCATTCCAGGCCTGCTGCTTGCTGCGGCCCTGATGGTCACCGCCTATATCGTCGCGCGGCGCAAGGGTTACCCGTCCGAGCCGTTTCCCGGCTTTTCGAAGCTGATGTATTATCTTCTGGCGTCCTTTCCCGGCATTCTGTTGATCGGCATCATCTTCGGTGGCGTTCGTTCGGGCATCTTCACCGCGACGGAGAGCTCCTGCATTGCCGTTCTCTACGCCTTCCTTGTTGCCATGCTTGTCTATCGTGAGCTGGACTGGAGCGGTTTCGTGGAAGCGGTGATGGGGGCGGTTCGCACGACAGCGATGGTTCTGCTCGTCATCGGCACGGCTGCATCGTTCGGCTGGTTGATGGCGTTCCTGCAGGTACAGACACTGATGATCGCGACAATCAGCGCGATTTCGGACAATCCGATTATCGTGCTTCTGGTCATCAACGTCATTCTGCTCTTGCTCGGCACTTTCATGGATATGGCACCGATGGTCATCATTTCCACGCCGGTGCTTCTGCCTGTCGTGAAGGCCTTCGGCATCGATCCCGTGCATTTCGGTGTCGTGATGATCCTGAACGCCGGTATCGGTCTCAATACGCCGCCGGTCGGAACGGTGCTCTTCGTGGGATGTGCGGTTGGCGGCATAACGATACGGGAAGCGATGCGAACGATCTGGCCGTTCTTCGGCGCCAGCATAGCCGTGCTACTCGCCGTCACCTATATTCCGTCGCTTTCACTCTGGTTGCCGTCACTTTTCCGGTAGTTCCAAAGCTTTATCGCAAGAAGGCCCCGCTATGCCGGGGCCTTTTGCATTTCGGTGGCAAGCAGCCTCTGCTGTTCGTGCTCGTCAAACGCCATCAGATTGCCGTGCCTGCTGCGGCGTATCCTGTTCATGTGGTCGCGGGGGCTCAACCCCAATGTGCGCTTGAACATCCGCGAAAAATAATAGGGATCTCCATAACCCACTTCTGCCGCCGCAGCCGCAACTGAAAGCCCGGCTTCAAGAAAATGCATGGCACGTTCCATGCGTTTGAATTCCTGATATTTCCTCGGCGTGCGCCCCACCCGTTTCTGGAACTCACGCAGGAAATAGTCGCGATTATAGGGGGCTGCGTCGGTCGCCCTTGCGGCGATTTCAGGGTCGAGCGGAGTGGCGGAAATCATCGTGATCGCTTTCATGACAGCCAGATCCAGGGCTTCGGCACCTTCCGGCTGGAAACTCGGACGGTCGACCCATCCGAGAAATGCATCATCGATAAATGCGATCAGCAACACCATGAACAGGTGATGCTGGCCAAGCGTGACAGAGGAGGGTGGAGCGCTCTGCCGATAGTGGCGCACCAGCGGCTCAAGCAGCGGCCAGCGGCTCAGCGAAAGTTTCGGCTTGAGGTCCATCTGCGCGACAAGGTTGTGGCGACCGTAAATATCCAGCGTGAAATGCTGTGCCACTCCCCGATAGGTGACGGCCTGTTCATTCCAGCCGATAAAATGCTGCCCCCTGAAAATCAGCATGGCGTCGCCAGGCTCCAGCACCCGTGCTTCACCGTCCACGAGATAATGCCCGCGACCCTCCAGGCAGATAATGAGATCGTCCACCTGATTGGATTTGTCGATCTGCCAGGTGCGGGAGTGCTCCATCTTGATCGTGGCGCGCGTGAGATTAAGCGTGAGCGCCGCAGGCGGAACGGACGAGAGAATACCACCTTCGATTTCGTCCATCTTTTTCCTCGTCTTTGTTAATTCACCTTGGCTCGGAAATTTGGTTTTGTCACCTCACAAACTGCTAATGCGCGCCGTATCAATGAGGGAGGAGATCGGCTGCGGCGAGAAATCGCGCCACCATGCGCCCGCCGTCAGCCGTTCCGGGAGAATCACTTGCACGAAATTGTATTCTGTTATCCGCGCCTTTCCGGGGTGGGGGAGGAGCGTCATGAAATCTAATCGCTTCCTCGGGCTGGGATATCTGACGCCCTACATCATCGGACTTCTGGTTTTCACGGCGATCCCGTTTCTGGGTTCCCTGTATCTCAGCTTCACCCGCTACGACCTGATGAGTGACCCCACATGGGCGGGACTGGCCAATTACGAGCGGCTCTTCACCCGTGATCGCACGTTCATGAAATCCCTGAACGTCACCCTGTTTTATGTGTTTCTGACGGTGCCGTTGAAGCTTGCCTTCGCGCTGTTCATCGCGGCGATACTCAATTACAAGCTGCAATTCATCAATTTTTTCCGCACCGCCTTTTACGTTCCGTCCATCCTCGGCGGTTCGATCGCGATTGCGGTGCTGTGGCGTTACATCTTCGCCAGCGAAGGGCTGGCCAACATGGCGCTGGCGGCAATCGGCTTGTCGCCGGTCGACTGGTTTGGCGATCCCGCCAATGCGCTTTTTACAATTACGCTGCTGCGCTGCTGGCAGTTCGGTTCGGCCATGGTGATCTTTCTCGCCGCGCTGCAATCCATCGACAAGTCGCTTTATGAGGCAGCGGCAATCGACGGCGCAGGCAAGGTAAAGACGTTCTTTTTCATCACCCTGCCGCTTCTGACGCCGGTCATCTTTTTCAACCTGATCATGCAGATGGTTCAGGCATTCCAGGAGTTTAACGGGCCTTACATCATCACCCAGGGCGGGCCGTTGAAGTCTACCTATCTGCTGCCTCTCTATATTTACGATGAGGCTTTCAAGAAGTTCAACATGGGCTATGCCTCCGCCATCGCCTGGGTTCTTTTCACCATCATCACCGTGCTGACCCTCGTGGCCTTCTGGTCCTCGAAAAAATGGGTCTATTACGCCGGCGACAAGCGGAATTGATGCCATGACCGATATCGCAACCTTATACGACATGCAGGCCGCCCGCCGGGCAAGGCTCCGGCTGTTATCGACCTCTGTCCGGTACACGCTGCTGTTCGCGGTCGGCTTCATCATGCTCTATCCGCTGATCTGGCTGGTCGGCGCAAGCTTCAAGACCAATTCCGAGATTTTTTCCGGTGCAGGTTTCATTCCTGAGACGCCAACACTGGACGGTTACATCCGCGGCTGGGAGACTTCCACGCCCTACACCTTCGGCCGGTTTTTCTGGAATTCGTTCCTGATCATCCTGCCGAAGGTCATCGGAACGGCGGTTTCCTGCACCATGGCGGCCTATGCCTTTGCGCGCTTCGATTTTCCGCTGAAGAAAATCCTGTTTGGCTCTGTCATCGCCATCCTGCTTTTGCCCAATGTCGTAACCCGCATTCCGCAATATATCCTGTTCCGTGACCTCGGCTGGCTGGATAGTTTCCTGCCGCTATGGGTTCCCTCGGCACTAGCCGGTGATGCCTTCTTCGTCTTCATGCTTGTGCAGTTCCTGCGCTCGCTGCCCTCGGATATGGAGGAAGCCGCCCGTGTGGATGGCGCCAACAGTCTGCAGACGCTGGTCTACATCGTGGTGCCGATGCTGGCGCCGGCGCTGATCTCGGTCTGCCTTTTCCAGTTCATGTGGACGATGAACGACTTTCTGGGACCGCTGATCTACCTGTCCTCGGTCGATAAATATCCGGTGAGCCTGGCGCTCAAACTCTCCATCGACACCACCGAAGCCTTCGAATGGAACCGCATCCTGGCGATGTCGGTGCTGACGATCGCGCCTGCGCTCGTCGTGTTTTTCGCGGCGCAACGGTATTTCATTGAAGGGATCTCGTCTGGCGGGGTCAAGGGCTGAAAATGGCAAGCGTTCAACTTAAAAATCTCGAAAAAGTCTATGGCGGCAGCTTCAAGGCCGTGCACGGCATCAATCTCGAAATCGAGGACGGCGAGTTCATGGTCTTCGTCGGCCCGTCCGGCTGCGCCAAATCCACCACGCTGCGCATGGTGGCGGGGCTGGAGGAAATCACCGGCGGTGAAATCCTCATCGGAGATCAGCGCGTCAACGACCTGCCGCCCGGCAAGCGCTCCATTGCCATGGTGTTCCAGAACTATGCGCTCTATCCGCATATGAAGGTGCGCGGCAATCTTGCTTTCGGCCTCAAGATTGCCGGTGTTGCCAAGCCCGAGATCGAGAAGGCAATCGACAATGTCGCGCGCATTCTCGAAATCGAGCCCTTGCTGGATCGCCTGCCGAAACAGCTTTCCGGCGGGCAGGCGCAACGTGTTGCTTTGGGCCGTGCCCTCATCAAGAAGCCGGGCGTGTTCCTGTTCGATGAGCCCCTTTCGAATCTCGATGCGAAGCTGCGCGCTTCCATGCGTGTGCGCATTACCGGTCTGCATCGCCAGCTGAAGGCGGAGGGCCTGTCTTCGACCGTCGTCTACGTGACGCACGATCAGACGGAAGCCATGACCATGGGCGACCGTATCTGCGTCATGCAGGCCGGGCGCATCATGCAGGTCGCCACGCCGAAGGAACTCTACAACCGGCCCGCCAATCTGTTCGTCGCCGGTTTCATTGGCATGCCGGAAATGAACCTTGTGGATGTGGCGATCGACGGGGCGGAGTTCGTCATCGGCGGGCAACGTCTTCCGATAGGCGACCATCTGGAAAAGCGGCTTTCAGCCAGACCTACGGACGCTGTCATCGGCATCCGTCCGCAGCATCTTTCGCTTGCCGGTGAGGCCGATGGGCCGGCGCTGCAGGCGAAACTGACCAACGCCGAATTCATGGGGCACGAGGTCTATCTGCATGCCGATCTGGGCGGACAGAAGCTCGTGAGCGTGGTGGGAGCAGCCGAATTCGAGGCGCTTGGGCGCGACGGCATTCTGCGACTGAAACCGGACCCCGAGAAGCTGCATATTTTCGACAAGGCCGATGGCCGAAATGTCTCGCTGTGAGGAGGGGACGAGCGTGCCTGATTTTTCGAGGAGGAGAATAACAATGAAGATGACGAGAACAATGGCGATGCTGGCCGGTGCTGCCTATCTGGCCACGGTGGCTGCGCCTGCGGCGGGTGCCGCGGAACTGCGTATGTCGTGGTGGGGCGGCGAAAGCCGTCATGTCGCCACTCAGAAGGCGATTGCCGCCTGCGGTGAAAAATACAGCCACACGGTCAAAGGTGAGTTTACCGGCTTCGATGGATATCTGGAAAAACTGACCACGCAAATGGCAGGCAAGACGGAGGCTGATATCGTTCAGGTGAACTGGCCATGGCTGCCGCTGTTTTCCAAGAATGGTGAAGGTTTTGCTGATCTGCGTCAGCTGAAACCTCTCGATCTTTCGCAATGGGCCGAGACGGATCTGGAAGCGGGTTCTATGAACGGGGTGCTTCAGGGCCTTTCAGTCTCCACCACCGGCCGCGTGTTTTTTTTCAACGCCACCACCTTCGAGAAGGCTGGTGTTGAAATCCCCAAAACATGGGATGAATTCTTCGCGGCAACAAAAACCATCAAGGAAAAGCTCGGCAAGGATCATTACACCTTCAACGCCGTAAAGGAGACTGCCCAGCTTCTCGTGACACTCGCCGTGGTGCAGAAAACCGGCAAGGATCTGGTCGACCCCAAGACCAACCGTGTCGCCTGGACGCCGCAGGAACTGGCGGAAGGTATCTCGTTCGTCGGCAAGCTGGTGGAAACCGGCTCCATTCGCTCCCAGAAAGAGGAAGCGGCCGATGGCAACGTCAATCTTTATGAAAAGCCGTCGTGGTCCGAAGGCCGTATCGCTGGTTCCTATGAATGGGATTCCACCTATTCGAAATATGCCGATCCCCTGAAGGATGGGCAGGTGCTGAAACCCGTGCCGATGCTGAAGCTCGCCGATGCCGTAACGGAAGGCGTTTATCGCAAGCCTTCCATGGTCTTTTCTATCTCGAAAAACTCGAAGAACCCTGAAGCGGCAGCGCAAATCCTGAACTGCCTGCTGAACGAGCCTGAGGGCATCGATGCGCTTGGCACGTCTCGCGGCCTGCCTGCTTCCAAGGCTGCGGCGCAGCGTCTGGGCGACAAGGGTGAGCCGGAAGTGCGCGCCGCCAACGCCATCGTCATGGCGGCATCTGGACCGGTAGTTTCGCCCTTCAACGAACATCCGGAAATCCGCTCCGGCTTCATCGATACGCTGGAGGAATATGCCTATGGCCAGCTGACGGCGGAAGAGGCGGCTGAGCAGATCATCGATACCACCAATGACGTTCTGGCCAAATTCGATTGACGACAATGGCCCGCCGCCCCTGCGGCGGCGGGCTCTTTATCCGGTTGCCGGGTGACATGGGCATTCCCGCCGATTGTTTTGGCGGGACATGCACGAACAACGAGAAACGAGCATGAACGAACCCTCTATCATCGCGCTTTCGGCGCGAACGGCGGCGCTTTGCCTCGCTGTACCCGGTGCGCGATATCACCTGCCGCAGACGGCATGGCGGCTGACTTCGCAAGATGGTGATCTACGAACCGGAAAAACCGCCACCGTGGTGACGCTGCTGCATGATCTGCGTCCGGATACGCGGTATGTGTTCGAAGCGGATGGGTTCGCAAGCCTGGAGTTCAGGACAGCGCCCTGCGCGGGGCTTGTCGAGGCGACGGCATTTTCGCTGACGCCGGATATTGCGCTTGACGACGAAGCCGGCGC
Source organism: Rhizobium sp. SJZ105 (assembly GCF_007828365.1). Lineage (NCBI taxonomy): Bacteria > Pseudomonadati > Pseudomonadota > Alphaproteobacteria > Hyphomicrobiales > Rhizobiaceae > Rhizobium > Rhizobium sp. SJZ105. The sequence goes on along the minus strand of NZ_VIUP01000005.1, from coordinate 277,897 downwards.
ACGCGCCAACGCCCGCGCTCTGGAAGAGGCAGTTGCCGCCGTGCCTGCGGGCGGCACGTTGCGATTTGCTGCCGGCCTTTGGACAGCGTTTCCCGTGCGGTTGAAAAGCGACATGACGTTTCATCTTGCGGAAGGGGCCGTGCTGCGCGCACCCTCCACCCGCAATGGCTGGCCGATCCTGCCTGCCCGCGATGAGACGGGCCGCATTCTCGGCAGTTGGGAAGGGCTACCGGATGCCTGTTTCGCCGCGCCGGTCCATGCCATCGGCGCAGACAATCTCGTGATCGAAGGCACAGGCGTTCTCGATGGTTCCGGCGACAGAGGCGACTGGTGGAGCTGGCCGAAAGAGACCCGTGACGGCGCGCGCCGACCGCGCGGCCTGCATCTCGTTTCCTGCCGCAATGTCGGGCTTTTCGGTTTCACCATTCGCAATGCACCGTCCTGGACGGTCCATCCACAGGGATGCGAGACCCTGAAAGCGGCGGGTCTCACAATCAGCGCTCCGCATAACAGCCCCAATACCGATGGTTTCAACCCGGAAAGCTGCCGCAACGTGACGATATCAGGCGTGCGCTTTTCAGTCGGCGACGATTGCATTGCTGTGAAGGCAGGCAAACGCGGGCCGAACGGCGAGGACGACCATCTGGCGGAAACACGCGGCGTCAGCGTGCGCCATTGCCTGATGGAGCGCGGCCATGGCGGGCTGGTGATCGGCTCGGAAATGTCGGGTGGCGTGCATGACGTAACGGTAGAGGACTGCGACATGGTTGGCACGGATCGCGGCCTGCGTCTCAAGACGCGGCGGGGCCGTGGCGGTTCAGTCAGCAATATCACCATGCGCCGCGTGTTGCTGGATGGCGTGCAGACCGCGCTTTCCGCCAATGCCCATTACCATTGCGATGCCGATGGGCATGACGGCTGGGTGCAGTCGCGAGACCCTGCACCTGTCGACGACGGGACCCCGTTTATCGACAGAATTACTGTCGAAGATGTGGAAATCCGCCATCTGGCACATGCCGCCGGCGTCTTTCTCGGTTTAGCGGAGGCCCCAATCCGCAATATCGCCATTCGCAATCTCACAATCGTCTCGCGTGATCCTGCAGCCGTGGCCACACCGCCGATCATGGCCGATGGGGTGCGCCCCATGCTGCATGAGGGGATCGTTTTCGAACAGGCTGAAATCATTTGCGACGATCCTGCGCTGCTGAGCGCCTCTGGCATTTCCCACTCACAGATTTCAATCGAGAAAACCCATGAAAGCCACTGATTATTTTGATCAATTCGCCAGCCGCTATAGGCACTACAAGGGCGGGAGCTGGTGTTATGAGGATGGCTGTGTCTATCGGGGTTTGCAGCACCTGTTCGAAGCGACCGGCGACCGGCGCTGGAACGAACATCTGCATCGTCTGGCGGACACCCAGATAGCGGCAGACGGAGTGCTCGCCGGTTACGATCCGCGGGAATACAATATCGATCACATCCTTGCCGGTCGCATTCTGTTTCCTCTGGCAGCGGAAACGGGCGATCCGCGTTATCTCGCTGCGGCGGAACATCTTGCGGGTCAACTCCGCAGCCATCCGCGTACGGGTTCCGGTAATTACTGGCACAAGAAGCGTTATCCGCATCAGGTCTGGCTGGACGGCCTTTATATGGGACTTCCTTTCCAGATCGAATATGCGCAGGCGACTGGCAATGCCGAACTGATCGACGATGCGCTACAGCAATTCTCAACAGCACTCACGCTGACGGCGGATGCCGGTGGGCTCTATGTCCATGGTTATGACGAAAGCCGCAACCAGCGCTGGGCCGATCCCGTGAGCGGCCAATCCCCGGCCGTATGGGCCCGCGCCGTCGGCTGGCTCGCGATGGCGCTGGTCGATGCGTTGGTGATGTTGCCGGCTGATGGCGCAACGATCGAACTTCGGGAACGCGCAGGCCTGCTTCTGGCCGGTATTGTTGCCCGGCAGACTAAAACCGGTCTCTGGATGCAGGTGCTGGACAAACAGGATCTTGCCGGAAACTACGAGGAAACCTCCGCTTCGGCGATGTTCGCTTATGCCTTACTGCGGGCTGCGCGGCTGGGGCTTTTGAAGGGCGAGGAGGCAAATGCGGCTCTTTCGGCGGGCCGGTCCGCGCTTGAGGCCCTGCTTGAGAGACAGCTCAAGGTGGACGAAAAGGGTATCGTCCGTCTTACCGGCATCGTGCATGTCGCGGGCCTTGGCGGCTTCGAGGGCAATTATCGCGATGGGTCTCCGGATTATTACCTGACCGAGCCGGTTGTATCCGATGACGCCAAAGGCGTCGGGCCGCTGATGATGGCCTATGCCGAAAGCCTGCTTTTGGCATGACGGTGCGGTCATCTTAACGGGCATAGGGTGTTTGTGGCATGAGATCATGCCACTTTTGCCAAGATCACCGTCTGGATCAGGCCCTGTTTTTTGTGGTTCGCGATTGTGATCGTGCCACCGAAGCGCTCGATGATTTCCCTGGCGATGGCAAGACCCAACCCCACACCAGGGATCGACTTTCGCCGCCCGAGATCGACCCGAAAGAAGGGCTCGAAAACCCGGCCGATCAGTTCCTGCGGAATGCCAGGGCCTTCATCGCGGATTGTAACGACGACCTCGCTCTCGTCCTCGGTTAGATCGATCCGTGCCGTTTTGCCATGGGTGACGGCATTGAGGATGAGGTTGCGCAAGGCTCTTTTAAGCGCAAGCGGAGCGGCCTTGATGATCATGGCGGCTTCCGGTTTCATAAAGTCGAGGGCATCAGCGTAACCGAGATCAGAAAGTTCGCTGACGATTTCGCCGAGAAGCCTACCGATATCGATCATCTTGACGGTATCCTGGCTCACTTCCTCGCGCACAAGCAGAATGGCGCTATCCGCGATGGCGTTCAGTTCCTCGAGGTCCGCCAGCCATTTGCCCCGCTCTTCGTCGTTTTCGATGAATTCTGTCCGCAGGCGCATGCGGGTCATTGGGGTTCTCAAGTCATGGCCAGCGGCTGCGACGAGGCGCATTCGGCTTTCCATTGCCGCCTTCAGGCGGCGGGCGAGTTCGTTCAAGGCCCGCGCCGTCGCGCGGATTTCACCCGGCCCGGTTTCCGAAAGATGCGGCAGCGAACCGTCTGGTCCGATGCTCGCTGCGGCGTTTTCCAGCATGTCGAGGGGGCGGGTGATCTTTCTGGCGGCAAAGATGGAAACAGCAGCACTGCCAAGAATGATCAGCCCGATCCACATGCCGAAAATCTTCCAGCCGCCCGGGGGAGGACCCATATGGGGAATTTCCGCGACCAGCCATCCGCTTTTTTCCAGCGCGATAGCCGCCACCGGGGCATTATTTCCCGGTGCGCGGATCACAATTGCGGTGCGTGGCTCGCCAACCTGTGCAAGGGCCTTTTCCAGAAACTCCGAAAGCATTCCGTCGAGATCACCTTCGGGCGGCTTCTGTTCGATGCGGAAATAGCCGGGCTGTTGCAGCGAGGGGTCGCGTTCGGCCATGGTGACGGCAAAGGCAAGGCTGCGGGCAACGGGCTCGATGGTGGCATCTGGCGGCGGCGGCTGCAATGTCTGATCGGCCACCACAGTCGCAAGCGCGATGACCGCGATGATGGAGACGATCAACAGTGCGGCGATACGGTTTCTGAGCGAGCTCATCGATGCACCGGCAGGGTTCTGACCTGAACCGTCATCTGGTAACCGCCATTGCGAACGGTCTTGAAGATCGGAGCCCGGGCATCGGTTTCGAGCTTCTTGCGCAACCGGCTCATCAATACGTCGACGGAGCGGTCGAACGGTCCCCGGTCCTTGCCCTGCGTAAGGTCGAGAAGCTGATCGCGCGAAAGAAGCCGGCCGGGCCTGTCGAGGAAGACTTTCAGCAGATCGAACTCCGCCCCCGTCAGCTCGATCCTCTCACCGCCGGCGTGGATGACGGAGCGCTGTTCCGGATCGGCGGTGAAGTCCGCAAAACCATAGGCGGTGGATGAGCCGCGAGGTGCTTCCTGAGGTGCTGCGCGGCGCAGCACGGCCTTGATCCTCGCCGTCAGTTCTCGCGGATTGAAGGGTTTGCCGAGATAGTCGTCGGCACCGATTTCCAGCCCGACGATCCGGTCGACATCCTCCTTGAGCGCTGTCAGGAGAATAACGGGCGTGCGCGGCCGGCGGCCTTGCAGATCGCGGCAGATATCGAGGCCGGAACCATCCGGCAGCATCACGTCGAGCACGATGAGATCCGGATCGGAGCAGGCGAACTGTTCTTCGAACTCTCGCCTGTCGGCTGCCATCGAAACGCGAAACCCCTGCGAGCCGAGATATTTCGCGAGCAATGTGCGTATCTCCGGATCGTCATCCACGATCAAAATATGTGTCACCGAAACTGTCGCCATATCGTCCAACCTTTTGATGCCACTATACATAAGCGGCGCAAAGAAACGGCGGATTTTTGCAACGAAAGCTTGCTGCGGCCGCTCCGGCAACATTCGGTTACAAATAGGCCTTGCGTGGAACAAGACCGGCAACATTCGGACCAAGGCCGGAAACGCTTAGCTCCTATCGTCTTCTCAGGTTGGAAAACGAAAAGGAAGGTAAGATGAGAAACGCTCTAATCGCCACCGCCGTCGTCGTGACAACTGTTCTTGGCGCTTCGGCCACCTCCCGGGCTGCGGAGCAGGGTGAACCGGCGCCGCAGGCATCGGAACAGGCCGTGCCGCTCCTCGCCAGTCCTGACTTCGGTTCGAATAGTGCTCCGGAGCAAAGGCTGCCGCATGGCCGCGAGATGGTCGGGCCTGAGATGCTCCGCCCGGATATGATGGGGCCGGATATATTGGGGTTGGCGACGAAACTTTCGGCAGCGGAAATCTATCTCGGCGTCACACCTGAACAGCTTGGTCCGTGGCGCGCCTATGCCACTGCGCTGATCGATCTTGTTTTGCCCACTTCGGAACGCAAGCCATTGCCGCCGAAGGGACCGGGTGAGACGGGGCTGGAGCCGCGTCTTGCCGGTGAGGAGCTGGCCGGCCTTATAATGAACAAGGCAGAACAGGCTAAAGCACTTCAGGACGCAGCAGCTGCGCTGAAACCTAAACTTTCGCCGCAGCAGGTGCAGAAGCTTGCTGAACTCGAACGCGCATTGATGCCGCCTCCGCCTCCGCCTCCTGTCCCGCATCATCGCCCTGGACGAGACGGTCGTGTCGAGCCTCCGCATGGCGACGGGATGCAGCCGCTGCCTCAGGCAGAGCGGGGCTGACTCCACTCTTCAAAGTTTCCTCCTTTAATAGCCCCCCAGCAAAGGAGGAAATCAGCCGGAAACGGCTGAAGCCGGGGGATCGCTCGCCTGCGATCCCCCGCGTGATTTTCAAGCGAGAAGATGATGATGAGATATTTCTACCTGATGCTGGCGACGGTTTTTGGTTTGAGCTTCGTCTGGTCGGTTGCTGCGGCCGGTGACAGGCCGGTGCGAGATCCACCGGCGAAATCCCGGCAGGAAGAACAGCGGCACCAACCCGTCTGTGCGAAGGATCGGCGCGAAAATGCACATCGCAAGTGTCGTGGCGACACCTGCCGCAAGGCATCCGCCAGAAAGTCCGCTGCCGCCTATGAATGGATCGAAGCAGACAACGGCTTCATCCTTGTGAAACACGACATGAGGTCGGTTTCTTCTTTTGAGTAGACCGGCCGGACAGGACAGGACGATGAAAATGGCTCGCAAAGCAGGTGTGGCGCTGACGGTTGTCGCGCTCGCCCTGGGTGGCTACTGGTTTTCGTCACAATATACGCGGGCCGCAACGCCCGGTTATATCACCTCGTCTGTGAAGCGCGGTGATATCGAGCAGACGGTTCTGGCGACTGGAACGCTCAAACCCGTCCGTCTGGTGGCCGTCGGCGCGCAGGCCTCCGGTCGCATCACCGCCGTCAAGGTCGCACTTGGAGATACGGTCAAGGCAGGCGATCTCATTGCCGAGATCGATTCCGTTACCCAGAATAACAGCCTGCGCACGGCGCTGGCAGCGCTTGCCAATGTGAAGGCGCAGCGAGTGGAGAAACAGGCGACGCTTGTTCTCAACCGCCAGAGCCTTGTCCGCCAACAGGAAATGGTGTCAAAAAATGCCGCCTCCCGTGCGGATTTCGAAAGCGCCACTGCAGCGCTCGCAGTCACCCAGGCGCAGATCGAAGCGATCGACGCCCAGATCGAGGAGGCGCAGGTCGCTGTCGAAACGGCAAAGGCCAATCTCGGCTATACGAGGATCACCGCGCCCATCGAAGGCACTGTTCTGTCTATCGTCAGTCAGGAAGGGCAGACCGTCAACGCCACGCAGTCCGCGCCGACAATCGTGATCCTAGGCCAGCTCGACCGGATGACGGTGCGCACGGAAATTTCCGAAGCGGATGTGACGCGCGTAAAAGCCGGCCTGCCAGTTTACTTCACGGTGCTGGGTGAGCCGCAGCAGCGTTACGACGCGACGCTTACGTCCATTGAACCGGCGCCTGAATCAGTGCGCAGCGATTCCAGCTTCAGCTCCTCGACGTCTTCCTCGACCACATCGTCCTCTTCCAGCACCTCGTCGTCGGAGGCGATCTATTAAAATGGCGTGTTCGAAGTGCCGAACCCGGACGGCAAGTTGCGCACGTATATGACGGCGGAGGTCCATATCGTCCTTGGTGAAGCCAAGGACGTGCTGACCGTTCCGGCGGCGGCCCTTGGTAGCAAGGGCGCCAACGATGACTATGCCGTGCGTGTGGTAGACACCGATGGCAGAATTTCCGAACGCAGGGTCCAAATCGGTCTGAACGACAAGGTCACGGCGGAAGTGCGTTCCGGCCTTGCCGAGAACGAGCGCGTGGTGACCGGCGAACTTTCCATCGACACCACCAAAAACGCCATGCCGGGGCCTGGCGGCCCGCCGATGGGATTTTGAACCATGGCTGATCCTCTGATTTGCCTTAAATCCGTGCGGCGGGATTATCCGTCCGGTGAAGGTACGATTACGGTACTCAAGAATATCGAACTCACCATCGAGGCCGGCGAGATGGTGGCGATCGTCGGCGCTTCCGGATCGGGCAAGTCGACGCTGATGAATATTCTCGGTTGCCTCGACCGGCCGACGTCAGGGAGCTACAGCATCAGGGGCCGGGAGACGGGCAATCTCGATGCAGACCAGCTTTCGGAATTGCGGCGAGAAAATCTCGGTTTTATCTTCCAGCGTTACCATCTGCTTGCCGAACTGACAGCGCTCGGCAATGTCGAAATTCCGGCGATCTACGCCGGAAATTCACAAAGCGATCGCAGGAGCGATGCCGCCAGGTTGCTCGGTCGCCTTGGCATGGCGGACCGCCTCGATCATCGTCCGGGCCAGCTTTCCGGCGGCCAGCAGCAACGCGTTTCCATCGCGCGCGCCCTTATGAACGATGCCGAAATCATTCTTGCCGACGAGCCGACCGGTGCGCTCGACAGCGCGAGCGGCGACGAGGTGTTGCGCATCCTCGACGAGCTGCATGCCGAAGGGCGCACTGTCATTATCGTCACGCACGATATGTCAATTGCACGACGTGCCGAACGGATCATCGAAATCAGCGACGGCGCCATAATTTCAGACCGCAGGGCGGATGCCGCGCCGGTTCGGAAGGATGACGCCAAACCCTCTATGGTTTCCGGCGGGGCCTCCAGTCTCGCTGGTCTCGTATCCTCGCTGCGGGAGGCATTGCGCATGGCGCTCCTGTCGATGCAGGCGCACAAGCTGCGAAGCTTTCTTACCATGCTCGGTATCATCATTGGCATCGCCTCGGTCATCAGCGTCGTGGCGCTGGGGCAGGGGTCACAGCAGCGCGTGCTGCAGAATATCTCAAGCCTCGGCACCAACACGCTGGAAATCTTCGCGGGCAAGGATTTTGGCGACATTAGGTCGGGCAAGATCACCACGCTGGTCGTCTCCGACGCCGAGGCACTTGCCAAACAATCCTATGTCGCGGCTGTGACGCCCACGGTCTCGACCTCCAGTACGGTGCGTTTCGGCGCGAAGGAGGCTAATGCGCTTGTGAATGGTGTCAGCGAGCGGTATTTCGTCGCCAAGGGCACGAAGCTGTCACAAGGGCGCTTTTTCGATACCGCAAGCGTCGTGCAGAAAGCCCAGGAGGTGGTGATTGATGAGAACACCCGCAAATCGTTGTTTGCGGATTTCGACGGCAGCCCCATCGGTCAGGTCATCCTCATCGGCAAGGTGCCGGCCCGCATCGTCGGCATCACGCAGGCGCAGCAGGGCGGTTTCGGTTCAAGCCAGAACCTTTCACTTTATCTGCCTTATACTGCCGTCCAGTCACGCTTTCTCGGCAGCCTGTCGCTGCGCAGCATCACGGTGCAGGTGAGTGACGATATTGACGCCGCAATTGCCGAACAGGCGGTGACGGTTCTTCTCACCCAGCGGCATGGAACGCGGGATTTCTACATTCTCAACACTGACGATATTCGCCAGACCATCACCAGTACAACGCAGACCATGACGCTGCTGGTTGCGGCGATCGCGGTGATTTCGCTTCTGGTCGGCGGCATCGGGGTGATGAACATCATGCTCGTTTCCGTTTCCGAACGTGTGTCCGAAATCGGCGTGCGCATGGCAGTCGGCGCACGGCGCAGTGATATACTGCGCCAGTTCCTGATCGAGGCAGTGCTCGTCTGCATCATCGGCGGAACGCTGGGAATTTTGGGCAGCTTCGGCTTCGGGGCGCTTTTCTCCGCCTTCAGCAGCAATTTCGCCATGGTCTATTCCACGGTGTCGATCATTGCTGCCTTCGTCTGCTCGACACTGATAGGCGTCGTTTTCGGCTATCTGCCGGCCCGCAACGCATCGAACCTCGATCCTGTTGCGGCCCTGTCGGCGGGTTGATATCCGCCGCTGCCGGTCAAGCCTTGTTTTTTTCGATGAAGCGGATGGCGTCGCCAACGGTTAGGATTGTGCTTGCGGCCGAATCAGGGATTTCCACTCCGAATTCTTCCTCGATTTCCATGACAACCTGAACCACTTCGAGGGAATCGGCACCGAGATCGTCGACAAAATTGGCGTCATCGACAACCGTGCCGGGATCTGCGCCAAGCTGGTCAACGATGATTTTTTTAATACGGTCGGCGATGGTGGACATGGTGGGACTCCGCGAAAGTTGTTTGCCGCCGAACAACCCGTTTGAATTTGCGCCCAGGACACTTGCTAAAATCGAAACCGGTTTTTGCGAGGCGTGGTACACAGAGTCAGAAGGTTAAAGCATCGATGACATTCGGACGTAGCATGCCTTTGACGGCTGCGAAAGAGCGTGGCTCATGGGGAATTGCCCATAAGAATTCGGGGTATGTTTGACGTTGAACAGTTTTTGACTGGATGCGATGAACCGCTGCGCTGTAAACCTCGTTTTCGTGAAGTAATTATAATCCAGTCCTGTCGAGCATCAACGCCCATGGTCCAGTCTTCCCCGGAACGCTTCATATTGCTCGATGGCATAAGGGGCGTAGCTGCGCTCTTCATCGTACATCGCCATGCCGAACAGTTTTTCGGGAGAGACGACGCTTCGAGCTATCTCGCCGTCGATTTGTTCTTCGCCTTGAGCGGTTTTGTGCTGGCGCATGCCTACAGCATGAAACTGCGCGAAGGGGCGATTACGCCGGGCTTCTTTATGAAGGCGCGCCTTGCGCGACTTTATCCATTGTATGGGCTGGGGCTGGCGTTGATGGCGTCCTATTTCATCTGCCTCTATCTGTTGGGCCTGCCGACGCCGATCGATGATCTTCATCGCCACATCAATCCCGGCGAACTGGCGATCGCGTTGTTGACTGGACTTCTTTTTGTTCCGGCACCCTTCACGCTTACATTGAACGGCGCATTGTTTCTGGTGAGCCCGGCATGGTCGCTTTTCAACGAGCTGGTGGTGAATGCGGTTTATGGCCGGTGGGGTGTGCGGGCGACTACGAAACAGACAATCGTGGTGCTGGCTGTCAGCGCCTGCGTCCTTGTCGTGGCGGCTGCTGAGTTTGGGAAGTTGCATGCGGGGTTTCGATGGCACGAAATGTATGCCGGCATGGGAAGGGTGTTTTTCTCGTTTTTCGCAGGCGTGCTGGTTTACCGCTTCCGCAATCGCATAACCGAGCTGAAGCCCATCCAGGCGGCCCTCTGTCTTATGCTGGTCTGCGTCATCCTCGCCGTGCCAATTTCGCGTGAGCTTCGGCCTTTCTTCGATCTCGCGGTGGTTCTGCTCGTCTGGCCGACGGTATTGTTCGTAGCCAGCAGGATAGTGCCGGGTCGCAGGGTGGGAATCTTGTCGACGTTTCTCGGCACAGCTTCCTACGCCGTCTATGTGCTACATATTCCGCTGCTGGCCTGGACGGATTTTCTGGTGCCTGCCGTTGATAGGGAAAACATCGCTTTGCCGGTCGGTGTCGCTTTCCTGATAGGGACGACGTGTCTGTCATGGTACCTGACGGTCCATTTTGATCAGCCAGTGCAGACATGGCTCAAAGGTCGCCTGAGAAAGCGGGCAGGGGTCGGGCAACCGGTGTGATCGCGTCTTGTCGCTGCGGGCTTCAGTAATGCGCGAAGATTGGAGCCGTGATAACAAAGGCCGCGACGAGACTGATGATCGTCAGTTTCGCGGCACGCATGCGGCGCATTCTGCGGCCGCTCCAGTCATACGTCATACTCACCCTCCACGCAGACGCAAACTCTCGGACTGATGTCCGACTAAATCAGTTTCTCCTGATATATCTCATTTGCCAAGTCATTATTGTTACCAGTGATTTTGGCGAACAACGTCCGCTTCGGGAGGCGCTTCAGGGAAAAAGCCGGATAAGTTGATTGTCTTTGAGTTTCAGGCGGCTTGCCTCATCGGAAGAAATGCAATGCTCTATGTTCTTTCGCAAGTCGTCGGGAACTATCGGCCCGCCTGCCTTCAAAAGCTTTTCGGTCATCGAAAAAAGAATGCCGAACTGGGTCTCGCATTCGGCCGATGTCAGCAGCAGCGGTAGCGACGGAACGGTGTTCGCCGTAAAGACGCTATCCGCCGTATCGTACATGGTAACGAGGTACCAGGTCAGAAATAGCCCCAGCCACAGGCCGGTGCTGACCATGATATATTCGCGCATCTGCTCTCTCCCCTCAATGGCGGTGGTAAAGCAGTGGCAGGCCCTGGATTGCATATCGGGGGAGCGGCTTCCACGGCTTGATGCGGTCGTGTTTCTGCACGCCGAACAGGAAACGCATTTCGTCGGTGAGGTCTGCCGGATCGGTCAAACCATCCTGATATAATTCAATAACCTTGCGGGCGGCTCTGTTATGGAGCTTTTTGTCATCATCGTCGGAAAGGTGATTAAAACCGATGCTCTCGAGGACCAATTGGAGCATTTCGAGATCTTGAGAGGAGATCAGGCAGTTACGGGGCGCAGAAGACATGATGGCCTCTTTTCTTACTGGTTCAGAAAGCCGAAGCCTCGCGCGCGCCCTTAAAAGGCTGCACGGGACGCTCCAACGCTTTGAAACGATACGCCGGTGCGGTCGATGACCGTTGCCGGTTTTCGGGGGGCATGTGCCTCAACGCGCCCTGGGAAATTCCGCACGGGGCGCTGTAGACGGGAGGCATGTGCAAATGGGGCTTGAGACGGCAAGGATGCCTGACGGCGGTAACGCCCTTTAAGTACCGATGGGGAAGGGTGCGCTCTTTGCGCGCAATAGGCAAGTTAATTCCATAGCCCTTGACGAGTATGTGACCGGTGCGGCAACATTCTTTATCTCACCAGGGCAGACAACAAAAAAGGCCGGGGCAATATTGCACCGACCTTCCTCATATCGCCATTAACACCAGTGCCAGTACATCCGTGGTCAAAAGTCTAAAGCGACGGAAACAACTGCGAACGACATATTTTGCGCTCACCAGCAGTTGCTGTATGAACTTTATAGAAGAGCAATGTGGCCAAAACAAGTCCGCATTTCCATTACATGTTTTATTTGTCGCGACCCTTAGCGTATCGGGTCGCGGTTTGGCAATTCGTGCCGGTGCGTCGCGCTGTTATGAGCGGGCTGTCCGGAACAATCCTACTTCTTCTTGCCATCCGCAGTTGTGGAGTTTGCGAACTTGACCTGCGTGCCGGCAGCTGGTGCCGCAGCCGGAGCTTTCGTCTTGTCCTTCTTCGGTTTGCGGACTTCTTTGTTGCTGCGTACTTGACCCTTGGCCATGGTGTCCTCCTGGTATTGAAGAGATATTGGATATTGTGTGGTCCGGGGCATGATCGCGCGCCGCAGGCAGGCTGCGGGGCGGTTTCATCGTCAGGGGAAAGGCAGTCCGTTAAGCGGAAGTTTCCCGAAGGGAAGGGTCGGTTTGGAGAGGCGGATACGCCCTGCGTAGAAGGTTCTCCGCACCATGTCGGGCTGGAGGCCAAAATCAGGAAACGCCGCAAAGCCGGAGGATGCGCCGCGATCCTGATCCAGGCGCATGGCTGTTTCTTCGGCGGCACTGAGAAGCAGGCGAAGCGATGCGTTTTCCCGGTAACCCAAACCGCCGGTGCGGACGAGGTTCCGTGAAAGGCTTGATGAATAAAACTCGGAAGACATCTCGTCCTCCTTTCTTTTGGGGGCGAGGACACTCTGCCCTCAAACACCAGCACTCTTCAGCGGATTGCTGACAGGCGAAGCGTGCGCCTGTTGCGTATCAGGTTCAAGAAGTTTTTCGGAAAGGCGACGTCAAAAAGTGCAACCGGGTTATTTCTTGCCGGATGACTTTTTGGTGCGGGTGGGTGGAGGGGCGACGATTGCCGCCTCCTGAGCTTCGCGAAGTTGGCGAAGCCGTTCCGTCTTCTTGGCGCGCTGGTCGGATTCGGCGGTTATGATCTGTTTCGCCGCCTTGTCCGTTATGGATGCCTTGTCCTGCGAGGACAGCTTTCCGGGTTTGAAAACAGCCTCTTTAGTCGCGGTCATGGCATTCTCCTTTGCGGAGCGAATTGACAGTTATCGAGCGCGGGCAACCTTTTTGGGAGCAGGAAGCAATCCCTCGCGCTGCAATTTTTTCTTCGCCATCTTGCGGTGGCGGCGCACAGCTTCGGCTTCTTCGCGGATACGCTTTTCCGACGGCTTTTCGTAAGATTCCCGTGCGCGCATCTCACGGAAGATACCCTCGCGCTGCATCCTCTTTTTCAAGACGCGGAGGGCTTGCTCTACATTGTTATCCCTGACGAGTACCTGCAACTTATCTCCTTAACGCAGCCATCGCTGCTATTTTTTGATTCTGATCGTATTCGAATTGATCCAGCTCGATCCCGCAACGCGCGAAGACGAGCCTTCGATTTCCACGGGCCGCGATGAAGACGCAGCCACATCGATTTCATCGAGCGCTATATTACGTTCGAAGTTCTCGTGCTGGAAACGCACCCTGTAGCGAACCGCACCTTGTTGTGTCTCTGGCAGAGCCGTTACGACCCGGCCTGGACCTTTGGGCTGGTTGGCCCCAAGTACGCCCGCCTTCAGAAAGATAGCATCGCCGGAACGATAAGGATTTTTGCGCATGAGAGCCTCCCCATGGCCAAAAAAACAAAAGGCCGGGATTTAACCCGACCTCTCACAATCACTCAGCGCCACTGCTGGTACATGCGTAGCCAGCGGGGCCGATGACAAATCAAGCTGCGCGAAGGTTGTCAGCGGAGCTCTTGCCGGACTTGCGGTCCTGCACGATGTCGTAGGTGATCTTCTGGCCGTCGTTCAGCGAACGCAGACCTGCGCGCTCAACAGCCGAAATGTGAACGAAAACGTCCGTGCCGCCGTTGTCAGGCTGAATGAAGCCGAAGCCCTTGGTGGCGTTGAACCACTTTACAGTACCAGTGTTCATAACGATTTCCTTTCGTAGTAATCGTTGTTGGTTTCCGCGATACCTTGCGGAATTAGATCGATTATTTGAGAGGAAATCCGACGGGAACGTAGAGTCCCAGGAGCGACGTCACAAGCAATTGTCGATTTGCCGAATATAGCCTCAATTTTTGATTTTGCAATGGGCCGATGCGGAAAAATGCGCCATCTGGCGATTGCACTTGTCGGTTCCGATGTCTCTTCCTGCGTCAGCGGCGCGATTTCGGTTTTTTCTCTTCCCTGTTCATATCGCGCCCCACCCATTTGAAAAAAAGGATCAGGCTGGTGCCGATGATGATGAGCGGAATTAAGGATTCGAAACTGGACATGATTAACTCTTTCTTCCCCCGATCGTCGTTTTACCGGTATGGAGGAAGCGCGTAATCTGCAGAATGTTATCCGTTCTTTTTTGGCAATTGCGGCCTGCGGACCGACGTTGAAAGCACCGCAGGCCGAAAATATCTAGATGGGCAGGGATTTCACCGCCGCTGCACCACCCTCTCGGGCGCTTTTCAATGCGGCTACGCCGCAGAGCACGGACATTGCGCCGGCGCGCGAACCCGCCCGCTGCCGCAGCCGGTCGTTCGAACCGGGCTTGAAGATCATGTCGCGCATGCGATTGTCGCCGCCATAATGGCCGCCCGGCTCATGCGGCACCCAGATACGCTCGACACCGCCACCGAAACTTTTCACCAGCAGGATTTCGTCGGCGGGGGGCTCAGTCCACGGCTGCTTTTCATATTGGCGCATCTCGATGCGTCCTTTATGGCCGTTAAACGCGATGTGGTGTCCCTCGATCGGCATATAGGTATTGAGCGAATAGGAGACCTGCACGCCGTTCGCATAGCGAATCGAGGCGCTCATCGTGTCGGGGATGTCGATCTCCTCGCGAAAGACGCAGGCGTCACGCATATAGCCATCCACAGTCGATGGGTCCTCGTAAAGCGCGTCCAGGAACGGATCGGCCCCGAGATCCATGAAATAATCGCACTCGTCCTTGTGCGGGCAGGTACGACAGCGCGTTCCCCGGAACGGTCCGTTCTTGCCATAATGCAGCAGTTGCCCAAAGCCCTTCACTTCCACCGGGTCGGAATCGAGATACCAATTCAGAAGATCGAAGTGGTGCGTCGCCTTGTGGACGAACAGGCTGCCTGAATGTTCGGTGAAAGCGTGCCAGCGGCGGAAATAATCCGCACCGTGCTGGTTATCGAGATACCAGTGGAAATCTACCGAGGTAACGGTGCCGATCGCGCCATCGTCGATCAGCTCCTTGATGCGCGCCGCCGTCGGTGAAAAGCGATAATTGAAGGAAACGTCGACACGGCGGCCGCTTTTGGCCTCCGCCGCGCGGATGCGGTCAATCTTTTCCGGGGTGGTGGTCATGGGTTTTTCGCTGATGACATCGGCACCGCCCTCGAGCGCGCGGATAATGATGTCGTCATGAGTATCATCGGGCGTGCACACGATTACCAGTTCCGGGCGTTGCTCGGCCATCATCCGATCGAAGTCGTCGTAAAGCGGAGCGGCCGACCCCATCATGGCGCGGGCCCGTTCTGCGCGCATCAGGTTCAGGTCGCAAATGCCGACCAGTTCGACATAGTCGCTCCACCCGGCCAGAAGTTCGCGCCCCCACATGGTGGTGCCACGATTGCCGGTGCCGACCAGTGCATAACGTTTGCGTTTCACCCTTTCAGGCATTTCCTTACTCCCGAACCCAATCAACAAACGGTTTTAAAGCGCTCGACGACGGTGGACAGAACCTCGTCCACCGGGCGTGCCTGCCAACGATGCGAAAAAATCTCGACTTCCTGCGGACCGGAAAAGCCGGCGGCCTCGATCATGGCGCGAAATGCCTTCAGGTCAATCACGCCATCGCCCATCATGCCGCGATCGTTGAGCGGATCGGTGGTCGGCACCAGCCAGTCGCAGATATGGTGTGCCAGTATCTGCCCGTTTCGCCCGGCGCGCGCCACCTGTTCCTCCAGCTCTGGGTCCCACCAGACGTGATAGACGTCGATGGCCACACCGGTTCCAGCACCTAGCCGGTCGCAGAGGTCGAGCGACTGTTTCAGAGTGTTGAAGCAGGCGCGGTCGGCGGCATAAAAGGGGTGCAACGGTTCAATGGCGAGCGGCACGCCGGCTGCCCTCGCATAGGGAAGAAGTTCGGCCATGCCGTCCTCCACCATCTGCCGTGCACCTTTCAAGTCTCGAGAACCGGTGGGCAGGCCGCCCACGACAAGCACTAGGCAATCTGCCTTCATGGCGGCGGCTTCGTCCACGGCGCGTTTATTGTCCTCGATGGCGCGGCTGCGGCCTTCTGCATCGGGGGCGGGGAAAAAGCCACCCCGGCAATGGCCGCTGAGACGAAGGCCGTTCTGCTCGACAATGCGTGCTGCTTCAGCAAGGCCTGCAGCGTGAACCTGCTCGCGCCAAGGAGAGATGGTGGTGATGCCATGCGCAAGGCATGCATCCACGATTGCCCCGAAGGAACGTCCCTGCCGCACGGTGGCAAAATTTATTGAAAGGCCCTCAACGCCCATAACGGTACTCCTCCCTTTTGCGAAGGCCTCCAGCCACCTTCGCTCTCGCGCTTAACCAATGCCTCTGACAGCCAGAAACTGCTTCATGCGATGCGTCGCCACATCCGGTTCGGCAAGCACATTGGCCTTGTCCGCCAACCGGAAAAGCTCGGCGAAATGCCGCGTGGAGCGGGCGCTTTCCTGCCCGCCAACCATGGTGAAATGGTCCTGCAAGCCGTTGAGATAGGCGAGAAACACCACGCCGGTTTTGTAAAAGCGGGTCGGCGCCTTGAAGATATGGCGCGAAAGCGCCACCGTTGGCTCCAGAATGTCGAAGAATTCATTATCCGCACCGCGCTTCAGGCTGGCGAGCGCCCTGGATGCCGCCGGAGCAATGGCATCGAAAATGCCGAGCAATGCGTCCGAATGACCTTTTTCGTCACCGGCGATCAGTTCGGCATAATTGAAGTCGTCGCCGGTATACATGCGAACACCAGCGGGCAGGCGGCGGCGCATGACGATTTCCTTTTCCTTGGATAGAAGCGAAATCTTGATGCCGTCGATCTTGTCTGCATTCTCCTCGATCATGGCAAGGCAGGTGTCCATCGCCGCCATATGGTCGCGGGCACCCCAGTAGCCCTCAAGCGCAGGATCGAACATTTCTCCCAGCCAGTGGATAACCACCTTGTTCTCGGCACGGGAAAGAACCTTGGCATAGGCCTCGAGATAATCGTCCGGGGAGCGGGCGGCAGCGGTGAGCGCCCGGCTTGCCATCAGGATCACGCGCCCGCCTTCTCCCTGAACAAAATCAAGCTGTTCCAGGTAGGAGTCGATAATCTGGTTCAGGTCATATCCGCCGCCCTCAAGATGATCCGTGCCGACGCCGCAGGCGATCAGCGCATCCTTGCGGGTGGCTGCTTCCTTCAGCGAACGGGAGATCAGTTCCTGCGCCTGCGGCCACGCCAGTCCCATGCCGCGCTGGGCCGTATCCATGGCCTCCGCAACACCCAGGCCGAGGTCCCAAAGGCGGTGGCGGAAGCGCAGGGTAGCGTCCCAGTCGATGGCGGGCGTCAACCATGGATCGTTGTCGGCGAGGGGATCGGCCACCACATGGGCGGCGGCGAAGGCGACACGATTGAAATCCGCCGCACTTCGTTTCTCAATGGCGACCGGCGCGCCTGATAGCCTGTAGACCTCGATGCTGCGGTCGTCCTTTGGAAGCTTAAGTTCGCTCACTGTCGCCTCCTCAGGAAAGTGCGGGAACGTCGAGCCAGCGGCGTTCCTTCCATGATCTCAGCCCCAGTTCGGCCAATTGCACGCCCTTCACGCCCTCCATCAGCCCATAGGGCCATAGGTCGTTGTCGACGAGGTGACGCACGAACATTTCCCACTGCGCCTTGAAACCGTTGTCATAAGTGACGTTGTCAGGCACTTCCTGCCAGGTCTTGTAGAAATCGATGGTCTGGGGCTGGTCAGGGTTCCACACCGGTTTCGGCGTATTGGTGCGGTGCTGGGTCCAGCATTTGGTGAGACCCGCTACGGCCGAACCATGCGTGCCATCAACCTGAAACGTGACGAGATCGTCGCGGCGCACACGCACCGCCCAGGAAGAGTTGATATGGGCGATGGCGCCGCCTTCCAACTCGAAGGTGGCGTAGGCGGCATCGTCGGCATCCGCCGCATAGGCGTGGCCCTGTTCATCGAAACGCTCGGGGATATGGGTGGCGCCGAGGCAACTTACGGATTTCACCGGTCCGAATAGATTATCGAGCACATAACGCCAGTGGCACAGCATATCGAGGATGATACCGCCGCCATCCTTCAGGCGGTAATTCCACGAAGGACGCTGCGCCGGCTGCCAATCGCCTTCGAAAACCCAATAGCCGAACTCGCCGCGCACCGAGAGGATCTTGCCGAAAAAGCCGCTGTCACGCAGCATTGCCAGCTTGCGAAGGCCGGGCAGGAACAGCTTGTCCTGCACCACGCCGTGTTTGATACCGGCGCTTTCTGCCAGTCTGGCAATTGCCAGCGCCTCCGCCACGCTGTCGGAAATCGGCTTTTCGCAATAGACGTTCTTGCCCGCCTTGATAGCTTTTTCGAGCAGGCTGCCACGCATCTGCGTCGTGCCGGCGTCGAAGAAAAGCGTGTCATCCGGGTTCGCAAGGGCGGCGTCGATGTCGGTCGTCCAGCGCGCGACATTGTGCTTTTTAGCGATTTCCTCGATTTTCGCACCGTTTCGGCCGACCAGAATGGGGTCGAGCATGACCTTTTCGCCGCTCTTCAAAACCACGCCGCCCTGATCGCGAATGGCGAGAACGGAGCGCACGAGGTGCTGGTTGTAACCCATGCGGCCGGTGATGCCGTGCATGATGACGCCGATACGTTTCATGAATTTCCTCCCAAGGCGGCCTTTTCCCGAAAGCCGCTTCCGTCAAACATGGCAATTTGTAACCATTTGGTTATTTGTGATCGTGAAGGATGCGATCTGTCAAGGTGTTTTTGGCAGGAAATTCACATGCACTTGCGGCGGCAGAAATCACGGGTTTGTGCCGCGCTGCAAAAGGAAAAGACGCGCTTCGCGGATGCGAATGGCGCGTCGTCGCTGTTGTTAAAGGGAAATTCGGTTTTTACGGCTCAGACCGGCCGCACCGCAGCAAGCAGGGTATCTACGATATGCTGGCCCCAGCGTTCAAGTTCGGCGGGGTCGGTCAGGTCGCGCTGGAAGATCGTCGACAGCGTGAATCGGTTCGAAAGATAAAAGGCGCCGAGCGAGGCGATCGTCAGATAGACGTCGATCGGATCGAGACCGTCACGGAATTCGCCAGTATCGCGGCCGCGCCGCAGCACGTCCTCAAGCTCGGAAATGAAGTTTGAATGCATTGCCGCAATCGTAGCGGATTGCCTGAGATATCGGGCTTTATTGAGGTTTTCTGTTGCGAGAATGCTCAGAAATTCCGGGTGATCCAGAAAATAATGCCAGGTGAAAAGCGCAAGTTCCCGCAAGCCTTCCGAAGGCGCCTTGCGGGTCAGGTCCAGCCGCCGTTCGGTGTGGCGGATGTGGCGATAGGCGTCCTCCAGAACGGCGAGATAAAGCGCGTCCTTGTCGCCAAAATAATGGTAGATCATCCGCTTGTTGGTGCCGGCACGCCGCGCCACGACATCGATTCTCGCGCCCGCCAGGCCCTTTGCGGCCACCTCGCGGCGGGCGGCTTCAAGAATGGCGGCGCGTGTTCTCTCCGGGTTTCGCACCTGTGCCGCCCCGCGTTTGCGCTTGGGGGCAGGCGTTTCCTCGACGGCCGGATCGGGCAGCTGGTTTTTCGTCGTTTCGTCCATCTTAGCACCCGCTTGACAATGTTGGCGATCAGTGTTCCCATGTAACCAATTAGTTATAAAACGGCAATAGTCGTTTACCCCCATCATCAATTTGGCAGTCAATTAGGGAGGAGTTGCCAATGCCCGTGATGCTTCACAGGAGAAGTGTGCTTTCAGCAGGGCTTGCGGCCCTTTCACTCGCAACATTGGGAGGTGGCTCGGCGCAGGCTCAGGCCGCGCGGCTGCGTATGTTGTGGTGGGGATCGCAGGAGCGTGCGGATCGCACCAACAAGGCGATCGCCGCATATAAGCAAATCAAGCCGGATCTCGATATTGCCGGGGAATTTGCCGGCTGGAGCGACTACTGGCCGCGCCTTGCCACGCAGGTGGCAGGCCGCAACGCGCCTGATCTGATCCAGATGGATTATCGCTACATCTTCGAATATGGCCGGCGCGGCGCCCTTGCTCCCCTTGATGACTATATTGGCAAGGGCCTGAAGATAGAAGATTTCGGCAAGATGAACATCGACTCCGGTCGGGTCGACGGCAAGCTTTACGGGGTTAATCTTGGCGTGAATTCCAGCGCTGTCTTCTTCGACAAGGCGGCTTGGGAAAAATCCGGCGCGACCCCGCCAGCGATCGGGCAGACCTGGGAAGAGTTTGCCGAAAACGCCGCCAAGCTCAGCAAGAACAAGCCGAAGCCCGGCTATTACGCCACGGCCGATGCCAGCGGCGTCGAGCCGAGCTTCGAGAACTGGCTGCGTCAGAACGGCAAATCACTCTACACACAGGATGGCGGTATCGGTTTTGATCCGACCGACGCGACCAAATGGTTCACCATGTGGGCGGATTTGCGCAAGAGCGGTGCATGCGTGCCGGCCGATATTCAGGCGCTCGACCAGTTGAATATTGAAACCAACGCGCTGACGACGGGCAAGGCGGCAACGGCATTTGCCCATTCCAACCAGTTTGTCGGTTATCAGGCACTCAACAAAGCCAAGCTGGCGATGACCTCCTATCCGAAAAGCAAGAAGGATGGTCCTTCCGGTCACTACCTGAAACCATCCATGCTCATCAGCGTCGCCAATGGCAGTGCCGGCATCGAGCAGGCGGTCGGTTTCATCAACTTTCTCGTTGCCGAACCACAGGGCGTCGATGTTCTGGGTGTGGAGCGCGGCGTTCCGGCATCGGAATCGATGCGTAACGCGCTGACCGCCAAGCTCGATGCCGTCAGCAAGAGCATGGTGGAATATATTGCCGAGATTACCCCCGGCGTTGGCGATCTGCCGCCGGCACCCCCTCCGGGTGCAGGCGAATTCGCCTTCGTCCTGAAACGTACAGCGGAAGAGATCGGCTTTGGCAAGATTTCGGCGGCTGAGGGTGGTGACCGGCTCGTCAAGGAATCCGAAACCGTCATTAAACGGAAGTGATGGCAGATGGCCTTTCGATCTGAAACTCTCGTGGAGGAGAGCCGTGGCGCGGCTCTCCCGAAGCGGGCAGGCGTGAAGCGGCTTTTGGACCGCAACGTTCACGCGTACCTGTTTCTCCTGCCGTGGCTGATCGGTTTCTTCGGTCTTACCCTCGGGCCTGCGCTGGTGTCGCTTTATCTGTCCTTCACCAATTATGACCTGCTTCAATCCCCGGACTGGGTGGGGGCGGCCAATTATGTGCGCATCGCCACTGCCGACCCTAAATTCGCAGCCGCCATGCAGGTCACCTTTACCTATGTGCTGCTTTCGGTGCCGTTGAAGCTGATTTTTGCACTGCTGGTGGCGCTCGCCTTCAATCGCGGCATAAAGGGGCTCACGCTTTACCGGGCGATCTTCTATCTGCCGTCGCTGCTCGGTTCCAGCGTGGCGATAGCTGTTCTCTGGCGGCAGCTTTTCGCGTCAGATGGCCTCGTCAACATGGTCCTGTGGCAGGTTTTCGGTTATGAGGGGCCGAGCTGGATTTCCAATCCGGACTACTCGCTCTACACGCTGGTGATCCTGTCCGTCTGGCAGTTCGGCTCGCCAATGATCATCTTCCTCGCAGGGCTCCGGCAAATCCCGCAGGATATGTACGAGGCCGCCGATATCGACGGCGCGAGCAAGATGCGGCAGTTCTTCCGTATTACGCTGCCGCTGTTGACGCCGGTGATCTTCTTCAACGCCGTGATCCAGACGATCGATGCCTTCAAGGCCTTCACGCCCGCCTTCATCATTTCCGAAGGCACGGGCGGGCCGATCAACTCGACGCTGTTCTACACGCTCTATCTCTATCAGGAAGCCTTCGGTTTCTTCCGCATGGGATATGCCTCGGCGCTTGCCTGGATTCTCGTGATCATCATCGCGCTGTTCACGGCCTTCTCGTTCCTCAGCGCGAAATACTGGGTGCATTACGATGACTGACGCTGTTACCGCTCCCCGGCCGGGACAAGGCCCGCAACGCTCACCGCTAATGTCGGTTTTGCTGCATGCGGTGCTGATCCTTGCCTCCTTTGCGATGCTTTATCCGATCCTGTGGATGATTTCGGGTTCGTTCCGCCCGCAGGACGAGCTGTTCGGTTCCTCCTCGCTCATTCCTTCGTCGGTCGATTTTGGCGGCTATATTCGCGGCTGGACCGGGCTTCAGGTCAGTTTCGGGCAATTCTTCTGGAACTCGTTCTTCATCTCGGTGCTCGCCACCATCGGCAACGTCGTTGGCTGCTCACTTGCCGCCTTCGCTTTCGCCCGCCTGCGGTTCGGTGGGCGCAATTTCTGGTTCGCGCTGATGCTCGGCACCTTGATGCTGCCCTATCACGTTGTGCTCATCCCGCAATATATCCTGTTTCTGGAAATGGGTTGGGTGAATACGTCGCTGCCGCTGATCGTGCCCAAATATCTGGCAACCGACGCCTTCTTCATCTTCCTGATGGTGCAGTTCTTCCGGGGTATTCCGCGTGAGCTGGATGAGGCAGCGGTGATGGACGGTTGCTCGCCCTTCCGCATCTACTGGAAGATCATGCTGCCCCTCTCTCTGCCGGTTCTGGCAACGGCCGCGATCTTTTCCTTTATCTGGACCTGGGACGATTTCTTCGGTCCGTTGATCTATCTGAACGACATCAACACCTACACCGTGCAGCTCGGCCTCAGATCCTTCGTGGATTCCACCGGCAGCTCGGATTGGACGTCGCTTTTCGCCATGTCCAACCTGTCGCTGGTACCGGTCTTCCTGTTCTTCCTGTTCTTCCAGCGGCTGCTGATTGAAGGCATCGCTACCACCGGAATGAAACGCTGAACGGACGAAACGGGACCGAAAACGAATTGCAGAACATCAACACCGTCGCGGCTGCCTTGTCTGCAGCGCGACGGTCGGGAGAAATAGCATGGCAAGCAGCATTACTCTGGAAAAAATCGTCAAGCGGTTCGGCGCCTTTCCGGTCGTCCACGGCATCGATCTCAAGATCGAGCCGGGCGAGTTCACTGTTTTCGTCGGCCCCTCGGGCTGCGGCAAATCCACGCTTCTGCGCATGATCGCCGGTCTGGAGGAAATCTCCGAGGGTGATCTTCGCATCGATGGCGAAAGGGTCAACGAAACAGCCGCTTCCAAGCGCGGTATCGCCATGGTGTTCCAGTCCTATGCGCTTTATCCGCATATGAGCGTTTACAAAAACCTCGCTTTCGGGCTGGAGACGGCGGGTTACAAGAAACCGGAAGTCGAGGCGCGGGTGCAGAAAGCTGCCGATATCCTGCAGATCGGCCCGTTGTTACAGCGCAAGCCGAAGGCGCTTTCTGGTGGCCAGCGCCAGCGTGTCGCCATCGGTCGGGCTATCGTCCGCGAGCCGAAAATCTTTCTGTTCGATGAACCCCTGTCCAACCTCGATGCGGAACTGCGCGTGCAGATGCGTGTCGAAATTGCCAAGCTGCACCAGACGCTCGGCAGCACCATGATCTATGTGACGCATGACCAGGTGGAGGCCATGACGATGGCCGACAAGATCGTGGTCCTGCGTGACGGCCGCATCATGCAGGTCGGCCGCCCGCTTGATCTCTACAACAATCCGGCCAACCAGTTTGTGGCGGGTTTCATCGGTTCGCCAAAGATGAACTTCCTTTCCGCGAAAGTGGCTTCAGGCGACAGCTCCAACCGTACCATCGAGGTCGCCGGCCAGCGCATTCTGCTCGAAAAGCCGGTCGCGGCTGAGGAAGGCGAGCCACTCACTTTCGGCATTCGTCCCGAACACGTAAACCCACAGGCGCAATCGGCCTCGCTTGGCGATGCGTCCATCCAGCTCGTTGAACATCTCGGCGGCTCGACGGTGGTTTATACCAGCACCCCAGATGGCCAGCCCGCCACCCTGCTGCTGGACGGCCAGCGCCATATCCGCATCGGCGAGACCATTCCCTTTGCGTTTGATCTGGCGAAGACGCATCTGTTCGGGGCAGATGGGCGGCGAATATAAGAGGAAAAACCGGGGGGAGGAACAGACCTTCCCTTATTTCTGTGCTTGTCACAGAAGTCCAGCTGACGCGTCTGCGCGACGAGGAAATCAATCAGCCCAAAGACTTGGGCTGGCTAGATCCCTGTAGGGGGTACAGGGATGAGGGCAGTGGGCGGTTGTGATGGATAGCGAATTTTAGTCCGCCGCGTCGGTTTTCGATAAAAAACAAGCGGTTCTAAGAGCGGGCGAGAATCTCGCTTAGCACCGCCGCATCTTCCGAGAACTGGGCGACATTGTCACCTTTGACGAACTCCAGCATCGCATAAGCCGGTTTAGTCCAGTCGCTTGCTGGCAAGGCATCAACGCAAGCCCGCCAATAGTCCGCGCGCTCGCCGAGCGGCAGGCGGCTGGCATCGGTGAGCCACGCGAAGACGTGCAGGTGGCAGATGCGCGAGCCGAGCGCGGATATTTCCGCAAGGGCGTCATCCAGCGGTAGACCTGGGGCTGGCTGCCAGTAAAAGAACAGGTTAGGCATCGGCAAATCCTGCATGAGCTGCAAGGCCGAGGTCAGCGTGTCGGTCAGCGAATTGGGGTGATATTCGAGGCCGATTGTCATTCCGTGGTCGTCTGCCCGCCGGGAAAGTGCCGCCAACGCGTCGGTTGCCGCACGGCGTTCCTCTGGTGAATAATCCGCGGATGGGCGTTTGCGGCTGCCGGGCCAGATGCGGATATGGCCGGTGCCGAGCGCTTTCGCGGTTTCCAGAACTGCGGTCACATCCTCCGGCGCAAAATCCGGTGCGAAAATGTAGGATCCGTAGGAAGAGACGGTAAGACCGGCTTTCACCGTACGCGCCGCCACATCCCTTGCATTTTCTAAGTCGCCAGGTGGCACATGGATATCGGCACCCCATTCTATCGCCTTGATGCCATTTGCAACGGCAAGGTTAATCACGGCCTGCGGTGTCATGGACCTGAAGGTGACAGAGCAGAGGCCCGGCTCGAAAATTCTCATGCGATCAGTTCCAGATGTTCTGGACGTACCTGCTGTTGCATTGGTTCTGCCCGGCAGAAGCGTTCGATCTCGGCAATCGCCATGTCGCCGAGCCGGGCGCGTTCAAGGCCGACGGCGCCGGCGATATGCGGCGTCAGGAACACGTTCGGAAGGCTGTAAAAGGGCGAATCCGGTGACGGCACTTCCGGATCGGTCACGTCGATGACGGCCTCTATGCGTCCGGTTTTCAGTTCCGCCAGCAGGGCGTCTTCGTCCACCAGCGCGCCGCGGGCCGTGTTGATCAAGGTCGCTCCGTCCTTCATCAGGGCAAGCGCATCGGCGCCGATCATGTGCCGGGTTTGCGGCAGGGATGGCGCGTGCAGGGAAATGACGTCGCTTACCGCCATGAGCTCATGGAGCGATACGAGACGCACACCGAGCTTTTGTGCCTCCACCGCGCTTAAAAACGGGTCGAAAAGGATGAGATCGAGATCGAAGGGCTGCAGCAGATTGATGACCCGACGCCCGATGCGTGACGCCCCGACAATGCCGACGGTCAGGCCGAGATTGCCGATGACCTGCGACTGCAGGCGGTCGACGTTTCGCCGTGCGCGATCCTCTCCGTAGATGCGCCGGAAACCAAAGGTACGCTTGCCGGAAAGCAGGATCATTGCCAGCGTAAACTCCGCGACCGGCTGCGCATTCGCCTCGGCCGCGCTGCACACCGTAACGTTTCGTTCGAAAACCGCCTGGGACAGGAAGTATTTCACCGTCCCGGCGGCATGTGAAATCAACCGAAGGTTCGGCATCATTGCCAGTTCCCGCATGTCGATCTCGGGACAACCCCAGCCAGTCAGAAGAATATCTGTTCTCTCCAACTGGGCAGTCACAGCTGGGTCGTGAAAATCGCAGACCGGCCGGGTGTCGAGTATGTCGACGCTCTGCGACAGCTTTTCAAGCGCCTGTGGCGTCAGCACATGCTGCGTCCGCTCCGGGTCCATGGCAAGGCTGAGACGCGGACGCGGGCTCATCATTGCGGTTCTCCCGCCGCCGCCATACTGCTTACGGGAACACCGCGCTCAACAAACAGGCGGTCAAGCGCTTCCATGTCCGGAAGTGCGGGAACTGTCGCCAAAGCTGTTTCGCTTTCAGGTCCCGCCAGTCCCACAAAGACGGCGCAGGCGAGCAGGGTTTTGCCCGCTGGAATGTCGCCCCGCAATTGCGGCACAGTGGTTTTGGCATTGATGAGATTGGTATTGGGCAGCGCCTTCAGCGCCACGCCCTGGCGGGATGCGCTGGAGCCGAGATCGATGATGGCGGATATGTCGGTGCCGCAATCGGCCGTTGCCCGGCCGCTGTCTTCGGTCACCGCATCGCGGTCGCCATCGTTGCGGTTTATCGCAAAGCCGCCTTCGGTGACCAAAAGTGGCCGCGCGGAAGTAATCCGGTGCAACCGGATATGCCACTCTCCCGCGGCAACCAGCGTCGTTTCGACCTCGACATCGGGGAATGGGTTCCAAGTCGCTCGAAGATTGGTGCTGGCCAAGAGCACAGTGCGGTTGGTTTCGCGCACCCGGTAGTGGCGGCCATCTTCGGAAAAGGCCAGCATATTGTCGAAACCATTGGTCTTGAAACCGCGCTCGTCCACTTCCACGCCGAAAGCGTAACGGGAGGAATAGGCGAATTTGGCGTATTTCTCCGGCCCGCCGCGCATGGACAGGTTTTCCTGCCCACTCGTCAGCGCCGTGACGTTGCTCTTACTGCGCATCATCACCATGCCGGGATGAACGAGCGGCCGTGGTTTTGTGGATGTGTCTGGCAGCTTTTCCTCCGCCTGCCAGAAGGGGTGGCTTTCCGGCAAGGCGAGCGGCAGGAAAGCCTTGAAGGCCCAATAGGGTGAACCCGCCGAATTATAGATTTCCGACATGGTCAGTTGCGGATAGGCGTAACCGATGGAAAGCACGCCGTCGCGGTCGGCAATCGGCTTTCCCGCCCACCAGCGCAGATGTTTCAGATAAAGCCCCTTGATCTCCCCCAAGGGCATCGCTTCCTCATCCGCGAAGGCGAGGGCACCCCAGAAGCCGCCGCAGGCGAAACGGTAGGTCATGGAGCGGCCAAAGGCCAGCGCGCCACCATCCTCATCGAACCAGCTTGCGAAATCCCCGGCAAACAGGCGGGCACGTTCCCGGTAGCGTTCGGCGTATGCATCATCCGGTTTGCTGATTTTCGCGTAGATCAGCCCGTAAAAATGCATGGCGAAGGCGATGTAGTGGTCGATGCGGCGATAGTTGCCGTCGCGATACCAGCCGTCGGCGATGTAAAATCCGTCCAGCTCTTTCAGATATGTTTCGGTGAGGCTCCGGTCGAATTCGATACCGAGATGATCGAGCGCCGCATCGACCATCACCCGGAAAAACTTCCAGTTATTGTCGGCATAGATGCGCTCGCGCGCCGCCAGAAGATAATGGCGCACATTCGCCTTTTGCGCTTCGGACAAGGGTTCCCACAGATGTTGCGGCGCAAGCCGAAGCGCAAAGCCGAGGGCGGCCAGTTCCACCAGCCGCTGATCCTTCTGCCGCACATCGCCCCAGTAATCGGCATGGGCGGGATCGGTGCCATTGGCGATGCCTCTGGCCAGAAGCGGCCAATGGGCGAAGGCATCGCCGCTGAGCGCAAGCGGCGCGATGCCCCAGAGTGGTCGCGCAAATCCTTCCAGATCGGCCGCTGCCCGGTCGAAATGCGCGGCGGTGCCGCTTAGCGTCACTCTTGCGCCGCTCTCTGAGAAATAGGGAAGCAGCGGTGCGAAACTGTCGTCCAATGCCCGTCTGACGTCGGCGCGGGTCTTAAGTGGATTGCCGTAAAGCGGATTGAAGCGGGTCATTGGATCATGGTTTGCTGGCTTATGCATCGCGCGCCGCCTTTCCCGTTTTTTTTGCTCGACCCGCGGTCTGTCCTTCCACGAGCTGTACACCCAGCTGAACCTGCCGGGCATTGGCCGATGGCTCCGCCAGCCGGCGGCGCATCAGCTCCACCGCCTCGCGGGCAATCTCGCGGCGGTCTACCCGGATTGTGCTGAGCCGGGGAGTGGAAAGTTCGGCGAAGGGCAGGTCGTCGAAGCCGATGATGGAAAGATCGTCCGGTACCCCGAGACCAAGCTCTTGTGCTGCTCCCAGCGCGCCGAGCGCGATCGCATCGTTCATGCAGAAAATGCCAGTCAGATCGGGGTTTTTGGCCAGCAGCTGACGAACCGCATCACCGGCCTGACCGAAGCCGCTATCCGCCGTGGAAAGCAGAAACTCCTCATAGGTGGCACCCTCTTCCTCGATGATAACCTGCCGAAAGCCCCGCATGCGCTCTCTTATAGTGTGACGGTGTTGCGGACCGATATAGGCGACCTTGCGGTGCCCCAGTTCCAGCAGCCGCCGCGCCGCCATCGCCCCGCCGTAAAAATTGGAGGGCGAGACGCAATCCAGCATCATCGAGGGATCGGCGCTATTGACGAGAACCGGTTGCAGCACACCCTGCGTGATGCGGTGGATGATCTCCTCTTCGGGGTCAAGGCCAATGGCGAGAAGGCCATCGACCTCGCAGACCCGCTGTGTAAGGGCGTCGTCGATCTGCCTCTGGTGCAGCAGCCGGATATCGAGTTCGAAACCCTCTGTCTGGGCAAGGCTGCGCAGCATGTCGAAAATATCGTGATAAAAGGCGCCGATATCGCCGGTCGCTCGTTCGGCGGACATGAGGGCGAGGATTTTCTTGCCCTCCAGCGAGATGCCGCCGGTCTGGCTGGTGACTGGCCGCAGCGGATAACCAAGTTCCGCCGCCACGCCAAGAACCTTGGTCTGGATCGATGCGCTGATGCCTTTTTCCCCGGCGAGAACCCGTGAGACCGTGCTGATGGAAACCCCTGCACGCTGGGCGATATCCGACTGGCGCGGGCGGCTGATGTCGGGCGTATCGTTCATGTCTTCTCCTGCTCTTGCAAAAAATTCTATTATGATGCAAATATTGCAAATAATGAAAATTTGCAAGAAGTTAAGTGATAAGTGAGAAATTTGCAAAACGCGGGAGGAGCAGATGCAAACTATCGATAGACGCGGATTTTTGGTGACGGCGGCACTGGCAAGTCTTGGCGCGGCGGCGGGCGGTTTCCGCGCGATGGCGGCCGAAACCCGGCTTCGTTGCGTATGGTGGGGTTCGGCTGACCGCAACAAGCGCACCAATGATGTGATTGCCCTCTACCAGAAGGCAGATCCACAAACGGTAATCAGCGGCGAGATGATCGCCGGTTCCGACTATTGGACCAAGCTTGCGACGTCCATGGCGGGACGTAACGTCGCCGATATCTTTCAGCTCGAGCCTTCCACCATTGCCGATTATTCCGGCCGTGGCGCCTGCATGGAACTTGACCAGTTTGTCGGCTCGTCGCTTGATCTTTCCAATTTCGGCAAAAGCGAAGTCGATCTTTGCCGCATCGACGGCAAGCTTTACGGCGTCGGTCTCGGGCTGAATTCGTTCTGCATGATGTATGATGCAGAGACGCTGAAGGAGGCCGGCGTCTCCGTGCCGAAGGAGCAGATCACCTGGAAGGCGCTGGCGGAACTGGCGCGCGATTTCAAGAAGAACGCTCCGGCGCGCCGCAATTATTGGGCGGTGCCCTATGGCGCCCGTTATCACTACGTCTTCGATGTCTGGCTGCGCCAGCGCGGCAAGCTCCTGTTCCAGGACGGCACCATCGGTTTCAACAAGGAAGATGCCAAGGAATGGTTCGCCTATTGGGAGGATCTGCGCGAGAACAAGCTTTGCGTCTCTGCCGATATCCAGACGCGCGATGACAATACCATCGAATCCAACGCGCTGACTCTTGGCAATTCCGCAATCGGCTTTGCCTATTCCAACCAGCTTGTCGGTTACCAGGCGCTCAACAAGAAGGCGCTGTCCATTGGCATGCTGCCGGGCGAGGGGGCGGGAAAACCGACCGGGCATTATTACCGGCCGGGGCTTATCTGGTGCATTTCGTCCACCTCCACCACTCCGGAAGCTGCGGCGAAGTTCATCAACTTCTTTGTCAACGATCTGGAAGCGGGCAAGGTTCTTGGCGTCGAACGCGGCGTGCCGCCGGCGAAGAAGGTACGCGAAGCTGTGTTGCCAAGCCTCAACGAGACTGAACGCAAGACGGTCGATTACATCGAGAGCCTGTCCGGCAAGCTCGATACTTATCCGGAGCCTGCCCCCATCGGCGCCAATGAGTTCGACCGTGGGGTAATGCGTCCGATTGCCGACTCACTCGCCTTTGGCCGCGCCACTGTGGATGAGGCAGCGCAGAATCTTGTCGATACCGGCACCCGCACGTTGCGCAAGCGCGGGTAAGGAAAAAGAGGTAGCGCATGCGTTATCGAAACCGCCTGCGCTGCCTCCATTCGCAATCATTCCTTGCGTGTCTGACTTTGAATATATCGACCCGACAAACAATGCTGGACAGCATAAAATATTTAAGCCAGAAATTCTGATCTAGATCGCTAAATCTGAAGATTAGACAATGGCTCCCAATTTCCTACTTATTGACGCTGAAAAAGAATTCGATGTTTTGAAGGCGGCGGCGTCGCTGATCCGTGTGCAGATATTGAAGCTGCTGCACGAGGCCAACGGTCTCAATGTCAACGAGATTGCGCAGAGGCTGGACCTTCCCCAGTCCACCGTGTCGGCCGGTGTGACCGTTCTTGAAGAGGCGGGGTTGCTGCGAACCGAAACGCGCAAGGCGCGCAAGGGCAGCCAGAAAATCTGTTTTGCGACCTGCGACGAGCTTATCGTTTCGTTTCGAAGCCCCGAGACGCCGGCTGTATCCAACTACATTGCCGTCGCCATGCCGCTCGGCCTCTATACGCAGAGTTCGGTGACCGCGCCTTGCGGCATCTGTTCGCCGGAGGGCATTATCGGACTTCTGGATGTCCCTGATACCTTCATGGATCCCGACCGCATGAAGACTGCACTTTTGTGGTTCACATCGGGTCATGTCGAGTATCAATTCCCCAATAATGCCAAGATTCAGGGGCGAAACGTCGAGGAAGTCGAGTTTTCGATGGAGGTCAGTTCCGAGGTGCCAGGAACGCACAGCAACTGGCCGTCAGACATTACCCTCTCCGTCAACGGCAAGGAGATCGGGGTCTGGACCTCGCCCGGCGATTTCGGCGACAAGCGGGGTACGTTTACGCCCGACTGGTGGAAACTGTCCGGCTCGCAGTATGGAATGCTCAAAACCTGGCGCATTACTGCCCAGGGAACCTATGTCGATGGCACGCGCATTTCCGATGTGACGCTTGCGGACATAGATCTGTCCAGCCACCGCTCAATCCGTCTGCGGATCGAGGTAAAGGCGGATGCAAAGCATCCAGGCGGGCTCAACATCTTCGGTCGGGGCTTTGGGAATTACGATCAGGACATCGTATTGCGTCTGCGCACCGCAGACTGATCGGGCCAATTTCATAAAGTATGATTTTCGCGGTTGACAGGCGCGGCTTCCATTGGCAACTATATTATGAAATATGGTTCATATCATATTTTAAGATATAAATGCGCATGGGAGGAGAGCCTATGAAAGCGCGGGTTTCAGTCCACCGGGACTTCCGGATTGGGCGTATCGACGATCGCCTATATTCCGCCTTCATCGAACATATGGGGCGGGCGATCTATGGCGGGATTTACGAGCCCGGCCATCCGCAGGCGGATGAAAACGGTTTTCGCAAGGATGTGCTGAAATTCGTCCAGGATCTGAAAATTCCGGCGATCCGTTATCCCGGCGGCAACTTCGTTTCGGCCTATCGCTGGGAAGACGGCATCGGCCCCCGTGACAAACGGCCCGTGCGGCTTGATCTTGCATGGCGCTCCAAGGAAACCAACCAGATCGGCGTCAACGAGTTCGCAGACTGGGCGTCGATGGCAGGCATCGAGATGATGCTCGCCGTCAACCTCGGTTCCCGTGGTCTGGATGATGCCCGCAACTTTCTCGAATACGTGAATTTCCCCGGCGGCACCGAGCTTAGCGACCTTCGCCGCAGCCACGGCGCCGAAAATCCGCATGGCGTGAAGATGTGGTGCCTCGGCAACGAGATGGACGGCCCCTGGCAGATTGGCCACAAGACGGCGGTGGAGTATGGCCGGCTGGCCAACGAAACCGCGAAAGCCTTCAAGGGTTTCGACCCCACCATCGAGGCAATCGTCTGCGGAAGTTCCAACGACGGCATGCCGACCTATCCCGAATGGGAGCGCGAGGTGCTGGAAGAATGCTACGAGAATGTGGACCACATCTCACTGCATAAATATTTCGGCAATAACAGCCGCGACACGCTGAATTACTTCGGCAAGATCGAAGAAACAGGGCGTTACATTCAGACTATCGCCGGTGTCATCGATTACGTGAAAGCCAAGAAGCGCGCCAAGAACGATGTCTCCATCTGCTTCGACGAGTGGAATGTCTGGTACCATATCCGCGAAGACGACGGTAAACGCATCAAGAGCTGGGACTGGCCGGAAGCGCCTGCACTTCTGGAGGAGACCTACAATTTCGAGGATGCTCTCTTCGTGGCCGGGTTGCTCAACGAGTTCATCCGTCGCTCGGACAGGGTGCGCATCGCCTGCATTGCCCAGCTCGTCAATGTCATCGCCCCCATCCGCGCTGAAAAGAACGGACCGGCATGGCGCCAGACCATCTATTACCCCTATCAGTTCGCCTCGCTTTATGGTCGCGGCGTTGCACTGAACATTGCCGTCGATTGCCCGACCTACGACTGCAACGCGGCCGATGACGTCAAATATCTCGATGTTGCCGGCGTGTTTGATGAGGACGAGGGCGTGGTGACGCTGTTTGTCCTCAATCGTCATCTGACCGAAGCAGCAGAGCTCAACGTCGGTCTAACCGGCTTTTCGCCTGTGTCACTCAGCCTGCATCTTTCCATGGCGGGATATGATCTGAGGATCGGCAACGGTCCGGATCAACCTGACCGCGTCGTGCCGGTGCCGGGCAGCGGCATTGGTGTCGAGGATGGGGCGCTCAAAGGCTCCGTGCCGGCGCTGTCCTATCATGTTCTGCGCGTGAAGGTTCAGTGAGGCGGTGATGGGTGTCCGTCTCAGCAATATCGCCAAGTCCTTCGGCTCCTTTGCAGCCATCCGGGACGTTTCGATGGAGATTCCGACGGGCAGCTTCGCGGTTTTCGTGGGGCCATCCGGTTGCGGAAAATCCACCCTGTTGCGCATGATCGCCGGTCTTGAGGAAACCAGCGGCGGTCACATCGCCATCGACGAGCGCGACGTCACCGCTGTCGAGCCGGCGGATCGCGGCGTTGCCATGGTCTTCCAGAATTATGCGCTTTACCCGCATCTGACGGTGTTCGAGAACATGGCTTTCAGCCTGCGTCTCGCCCGCCGGCCGAAAGCGGAGGTGAATGAGAGAGTGGGGGAAGCTGCCCGCATCCTCCAGCTCGAGGACAATCTGCACAAGAAGCCATCACAGCTTTCCGGCGGCCAGAGGCAGCGCGTGGCCATAGGCCGCGCGATCGTGCGACAGCCGAAGGTGTTTCTCTTCGATGAACCCCTGTCGAACCTGGATGCGGAACTGCGCGTGCAGATGCGGCTGGAACTGACCCGGCTTCACCGCAAGCTCGGCGCCACGATGATCTACGTCACGCATGACCAGGTAGAGGCCATGACGCTTGCGGACAAGATTTTCGTGCTGAAGGGCGGCATCGTGCAACAGGCCGGCGCGCCGCTCACCCTTTACGACGATCCGGACAATCGTTTCGTCGCTGGCTTCATCGGATCGCCCGCGATGAATTTCCTTGCTGCCGACATCGTCGGGCAGCGGGACGGCATCGTTATGCTCGCGCCTGAAGGTGGTGAAAAGCACCTTGAAGCCCGGCTTTCGCATCCGGTTTCCCCCGGTCAGCGGGTCGAAATCGGCATAAGGCCCGAGCATCTGGTGATCACGCAAGAGGGTACTTTGCCTGTCAATGTCGAGGTGGCGGAGGAGCTTGGCGACCTTTCCTATCTCTATACCCGAACGCGTGCCGGGAAAGAACTTGTCGTGCAGCGGCAGGGCTCGCGCGAGCGGCTGGATGGCCGGTCCGTCTCACTGAGTGCTTCGCCCGATCACATCATGGTTTTCGGCAGCGACGGCAAAAGGTTGCGATAGGCGCGAGGAGGCGCCTTTCGATGCAGTAGCAGACCGCCCCTTGAACGGGGTGTTTCCAACAAACGGGAGGAGTGAACGATGCGACTGATCAAGACATTGCTTGTTGGTACGGTTCTGGGCCTGAGCGCCCTGCCGGCACTGGCGAAGCAGGATATCGTCTGGTGGGACTTTCTGTCGGGCGGCGACGGCGTGCGCATGAAAGCCCTGATTGCTGCCTTCAACAAGGAGCACCCTGACATTCAGATCAAGGGAACGACGCTAGAGTGGGGCGTTCCGTTCTATACCAAGGTACGCACGGCGTCCGCCGTGGGTGAGGGGCCTGATGTCATGACCTATCACCTGTCGCGCGCGCCGCTCGGCCTTGATGAAAAAGTATTGAGCGAAATTACCACAAAGGACCTTGATGATGCCGGGTTGAAGACCAGCGACTTTTTCAGCGCACCCGTCGAAGCGGCAACCCACGACGGCAAGCTTTATGCGGTGCCGTTCGATATCCATGCCCTTATTCTTTATTACAACGCCGATCTTCTGAAAGGGTCTCCCTATCTCGATGCCGAGGGTAAGTTGACCGGTATCAAGACGATGGAGGATTTCGAAAAGGCGCTGGCCTGGGCGAAGGACAAGGGCGTTCAGACGCCGGTTACCTATCAGTCGGGTGGCGAAGCCGGTGTCTGGCGTGTCTTTTATACACTGTTCTCACAACAGGGCGGCGAACTGGTCACCAATAACGAGGTGCTTGCCGGCGACAATGCGGAAAAGGCTGCCAAAGCGATCGATACCATGTCGAAATGGCGGGAAAACGGATGGGCGCCCGAGCAGGCGGAATATCCGGCGTCCGTTGCTCTCTTCTCCGCTGGCAAATCTGCCTTCCAGCTTAATGGCGTCTGGGAAGTTCCGACCTACAAGGATCTGGAAAAGAACGGCAAGCTCGGCTTCAAATGGAGCGCTGTGGAAGTTCCGCCTTTCATGGGCAAGCGCGCCACCTGGGCGGATTCGCACGCCTTTGCGATCCCCAACCAGGGTGACAAGACCGTTTCCGGCGAGAAACGCGCCGCTGTCATGACGGTTATTGGCTGGATGGAAAAACACGCCATCAGCTGGGCCGATGCGGGGCATATTCCGGCCTATAAATCGATCACCGAAAGCAGCGAATACAAGGCGATGCAGCCGAATGCCACATATGCCTCGCTGGCGGAGGCGGCAGTGTTCGATCCGAAGACCACGATTACCGGAGTTGCCTCACCCGCTTACGATGCGGCGCTTAATATCATCGCTCCGGCCATCCAGGGCTACATGAGCGGCGCGGATGCGGTCGAGCAGATCAAGTCCGAGCTTCAGGGCAAGCTCAAGTAATCCGTGACTGCCCTCTGGCTGTCAGCCGGAGGGCAGCGTGCAATGCGGGAGGTCCCGGAGGCATTCCATGGCTATGATTGAAAACCGGCGCAAGAAGTCGCTCATCGCACTGTCGATGGTGACGCCATTCATCGTGGTCTTCGCCACGTTCTTTCTTTACCCCCTGATCGAGATGATACGCATCAGCTTCACGGATGCGCCGCTGATCGGCGATGGCAACTGGGTCGGCCTGCAGAACTACATAAAATTGCTGAGCGACCGCCTGTTCGTCACCTCGCTCAAGAATAACGGCTATTTCGTGCTGCTGACGGTGGTGCCAACAACGGTCATCGCCCTGTTGATTGCGCTTGCGGTCAGCCGTTTGTCCGGCATCAAGCAGACAATCGCCATGAGCCTGTTTTTCCTGCCTTATGTCCTGCCGGTTTCGGTTGTCACCGAAATCTGGGCCTGGATGCTTGATCTGCAGTTCGGCATTCTCCAACCGGTCATTTCGTTGCTGGCGGGCAAACCGGTCGCGGTTTTCAAGAACCCCAATTGGGTCATGCCGATGGTCGCCGTCGTCACCATCTGGTGGACGAACGGTTTTAACGTTCTGCTCTTCATTGCCGGCTTGCGAAACATTCCGACCGAGCTTTATGAGGCCGCAGCTCTTGATGGCGCAACGACATGGCAAAAGTTCCGGCGCGTCACATGGCCGCTTCTGTGGCCGGTGACCGCGCTGATCCTGACGCTCCAATTGATCCTGCAACTGAAGATATTCGACCAGATCTACCTCTTGAGCGGCGGCGGACCCTTCAATTCCAGTTTCGTGCTTCTCCTTAAGGTCTACCGGGAAGCCTTCCAGATGAACAATGGCGGTTATGCATCGGCCGTGGCGACCGTGCTCTTCCTGTTGATCGTCATCGTATCCGTTCTCCAGTTCCAGTTGCTACGCATCCGGAGGAATTCATGAGCCTGACCAAAAGACTTGAGAACGTCGTCCTGACCCTGCTGACGTTTTCGGCAGCACTGGTATGGATTTTCCCGCTTTACTGGGGGTTCGTGACGTCGTTGCGCTCGGACGAGAATGTTGCGGGCAACACGTCGCTACTGCCTGATGAGTTCCAGCTTGGTGCCTATGTGAATGCCATCTTCAATACGCGGCTGTTGACCTGGTACGTGAATTCCATTGGCACCGCCGCGATCGTCACGGTCTCTGTGCTCATCATTTCGATGTTATGCGCCTATGCGCTGTCGCAGATCCGCTTTCCGGGACGGCGACTGCTCTATGGCATCGTGCTCGCGAGTTTCATGGTGCCCGCGCAGACGCTTGTCGTGACACAGTTCATCCTGATGAAGAACCTCAACCTCATCAATACCTGGGCGGGCATCATCCTGCCGCAGCTGATCACGCCAATCGTCATCATCGTCTACAAGCAGTTCTTCGACAGCGTGCCCAAAGAGATGCGGGAAGCGGTAGTTCTGGATGGTGGCGGCGAATACACGATCCTGTTCAAGGTGTTTCTGCCGCTGAACTGGGGCATTACGACCGCCATGGCGATTGTGACCTTCATTACGGTGTGGAACGCCTTCTTCTGGCCTTTCCTCGTCATCACGTCCGAAAACATGATGACGATCCCCGTCGGCATCACGCAGGTCAACGACACCTTCGGCATCGTTTATGCACGCCTGATGGCGATTGCCATGCTGGCCGCGCTGCCGGTCATCGTCGCCTACGTCATCTTTCAGCGACGCGTGACGGAAGCCATCATGATTTCGTCCGGCGTGAAGGGGTGAGGGCGGCGAAAGATGCCGGTGCCGGTCAGATGACGTGAGCGTTGTGCAGGGCAGTCAGCACCTCGTTCTTGAGGGTGGCGAGTTGCGGCGACCGTCTGTCGCGCGGGCGCGGCTCGTCCACTTCTATCCGCTGCTGG
Organism: Rhizobium sp. SJZ105; assembly: GCF_007828365.1. Classification (NCBI taxonomy): domain Bacteria; kingdom Pseudomonadati; phylum Pseudomonadota; class Alphaproteobacteria; order Hyphomicrobiales; family Rhizobiaceae; genus Rhizobium; species Rhizobium sp. SJZ105. The sequence goes on along the minus strand of NZ_VIUP01000005.1, from coordinate 240,363 downwards.
ATACGGCCGTCATGGGCACCCATCATGTAAATGCGGTCACCGAGATAAAGCGCCTCGTCAATATCGTGGGTGACGAGCAGGAAGGAAATGCCGCGCTGTTCGACGAGTTTCAGAACTAGGTCCTGCAATTTCATCCGCGTGAAAGCATCGACCGCGCTGAAGGGTTCGTCGAGCAGCAAGATGCGCGGCCGGGTATAGAGCGCTCTTGCTATGGCGACACGCTGCGCCATGCCGCCTGAAAGGGCTTTCGGTAACGCGCTGCCATGGCCGCTCAAGCCCACATCGTTGATCAGTCCTTCTACCCGCTCGACATCATATTTCTTGCCGGCCGCATAACCGATGTTTTCGGCAACTGTCAGCCACGGCATCAGGCGGGGTTCCTGAAAGACAAAGGCGATGGGCGGTGAGTCCGATGCCTGAACTTCCTTTGCCTGCTGAACCTTCACAGCGCCTGAGAAATGCCGATCGAGGCCGGCGGCGATGCGCAGCAAGGTGCTTTTCCCGCACCCACTTGGTCCGAGAAGAACCGCCGCTTCACCATCGCCGAGCGTCAGGTGAATATCCTGAAGGACAACCGTGTCTCCGAAGGCTTTTTCGCGAACATCGACATTGAGCAAACTCATCGCAGGCGCCCTCCTTGCTGAAGGGGATAAGTGTCGCGCCATCTGAGGCAACGTTCCTCGACTATCTTGAAAAGGCTGTCGGAAATCTTGCCGAGGACGGCAAGGCAGATAATCGCTATCATCACCAGATCGGGTCGGGAGAGTTCGCGCCCATCGGATAGCATGTAGCCGATGCCCTCGGAAGCCGCCAGAAGTTCCGCTGCGACAACGCTCAGCCAGGCCAGCGACAGGCCGTAACGCAAGCCCGTGAACAGATGTGGCAAAGAAGCGGGAATGAAAATCCGCCAAACCAGCACTGGCAGCGGCTGGCGATACATCTCGCCCACTTCCACCAACTTGCGGTCGACATTCCGGATGCCGGAGAAGAGGTTGAGATAAACAGGGAAAAACGCGCTTTTGGCGATCAGCACGATTTTCGAGGTTTCGCCAATGCCGAACCAGATCATCAGCAGCGGCACCCAGGCGAGGCTCGGAACCGCGCGTAACGCCTGAAACGTCGGCTCAAGATAACGCTCGGCGGCAACGACCAGCCCGACCAGCGAACCGACGACGATTGCAAGAAGGGAGCCAATGACGAAGCCGACAAAGACACGGGCCGTACTGGCTGCGACATTCGTCCACAAAGGACCCTCGGCGAGCCTTAGAAACGTGTCATAAAGCTCTGAGGGCGGCGGCAGCACATAGGGGCTTACCCAGCCCACGCGCACAAAGAATTCCAGCAGCAACAATGAGCCGACCGGCACGATCGCGCCGCGCAGGTCGAACCGTCCCAGGAAATTCCCCACTCTTTGCACGAACTGCAGTCGGGAAGGGAGTTGTTTCGCAGTCTGCTTCACGCGCTGAAATTCGCGCGGATGAGAATTCATGCTCCCAGCGCCTTTTTCGCCGGTGCCGGATCGATCAGCGACGAAAGGACGCTGTCGACATTGACGCCAGGACGCAGCACATCGTCGCCAAGCAACGGGGTCACGATACGGATCGAGTTCAGCAGTTCCTCGCCCGGAACAGGATCCTTCCAGTCGCGCTTTTCGATCGTCAGCTTGGTGATCTGGGGATCGTTGCCGGTGACCTTCGTGACGAAATCGATGAATTCGCCGTTGTTTTCACGGATCCATCTTTGTGTCTCGACCCAGACACCGAGGAGGCGTTCGACCGCTTTCGGGTATTTCGCCAGAAACTCCTCGGAAACGCTGAAGACGCTGCCGTCGCGCCAGCTACGCTCATCGAAAATCGCCCTGTCGCCGGCAAGTTCTGCCTGGGATGTGTGTGGATCGATGCCGACCCATGCATCAACCTGTCCCTGCTGAAGCGCGTTGAATCCTTCTGGATGCTGCAGGTTCACGACCTTGAGGTCATCGATCGAAAGCTTGTTTTGGGCAAGGGCGCGCAGGAGGGTGAAATAGGGCGCGGTACCCTTGGTGACCGCAATGGTTTTGCCCTTGAGATCGGCGACGGTCTTGACCGGCGAATCCGGGCGAACCTGTATGATGGAAGAACCGCCCCAGCTTGCCACATAGATCACCTTCAGCGGCACACCATTGGCGCGGGCCAGAAACGCGGAAAGTGCTGCCGAACCGGCAAAATCCGTCGAGCCGACCTTCAGGAATTCGAGCGAATTGTTGCTTCCGCGGGATTGTACCCAGGTGATCTTGGTGCCGACATCCTTGAACGCTTCCTCAAGCCAGCCCTTGTTCTTTATCAGCAGCGTGTGTGAGGAGTAAAATCCCCAATCCAGCTTCAGCTCAGCAGGAAACTCCTGTGAGCTTTGGGCCAGCGCGCTGCCCGTGGCAAAGGGTGCTGCGAGAGCCCCGGCAATGCTGAGTTTCAGGATCTGGCGGCGAGAATGTTTAGCCTTCATAATAGTGTACCTAATTTATGTAATTTGTGTATTTAAAGGGTATGGGCCGGCGTTTATGAGGTCAATCCAGCCTTCTGGAACCTCATCCCAAACTTCAGGGCGGGCGTGGAAAATCTCCCTACCGCTGGCCGGATCGGCGCGACGGCGCGTTATTCAGGGAAAAAACGATTGGCCGGACGTTGCAAGCCGAGATGATCGCGCAATGTCGTTCCCTCATAGTCCTTTCGAAACAGGCCGCGCCTTTGCAGTTCGGGCACAAGCAGGGTCGTGAACTCGTCAAGTCCGGCAGGCAGGAACGGGAAGGTGACGTTGAAGCCATCCGACCCCTCTTCGTATAGCCATTGTTCCATCTCGTCGGCGATGGTTTTTGCCGTGCCGACAAATGCGAGACCCCCATAACCACCCAGCCGCTGCGCCAGCTGGCGCACAGTCAGCCCCTCGCTCCTTGCAAGTTCGATCACCCTCTCGCGGCTGGATTTGCTTGCATTGGTTTCGGGAATGTCAGGCAGGGGGCCATCGGGATCGAAACTCGAAGCATCGTGGCCGAGCGCAATCGAAAGCGAGGCTATCGCGCTTTCATAATGGACGAGGCTGTCGAGCCTGGCGCGTTTGGCCTTGGCTTCTTCCACGCTATCGCCGACCAGAACGAAAGCGCCCGGCAGGATGACAATGCCGTCGCGGGAACGGCCTGCCGCAACGGTCCTGTCCTTGACGTCCCTGTAGAACGCTTTTCCCGCCGCAAGCGTGGGTGTTGCCGCAAAAACGACCTCGGCAGTTTCGGCTGCAAGCTGGCGCCCCGGCTCTGAAGCCCCGGCCTGAACGATGACGGGCCAGCCCTGCACCGGACGCGCTATATTGAGCGGACCGCGCACGGAAAATTCCGGTCCCTTGTGATTAAGCACATGCATTTTTTCAGGGTCAAAGAACAACCCGCTATCGACATCCCGGAGAAAGGCATCATCGGAAAAGGAATCCCACAGCCCGGTAACGACGTCGTAAAATTCCCGCGCTCTTCCATAACGCTCCGTGTGGTCAGGCTGTTCGTCCCGGCCGAAATTAAGCGCCGCATCCGGATTCGCTGTGGTGACGATGTTCCAGCCGGCGCGACCATTGCTGAGGTGATCGAGTGAGGCGAAACGCCGCGCTACGTGGTAGGGCTCATCGAATGTTGTGGAGGCGGTGGCAACCAGCCCGATGCGGGAGGTGACGGCGGCGAGCGCCGAAAGCAGGGTGAAGGGTTCGAAAGACGTGACGGTATGGCTGCGGCGCAGTGCTTCCGTCGGCATGTTCAGCACCGCCAGATGATCGGCCATGAAAAATGCATCGAATTTCGCGGCTTCAAGCTGTTGCGCAAATCGCGCCAGATGGCCGAAATTGAAGTTCGCGTCCGGGAAGGATCCGGGATAACGCCACGCACCCGTGTGAAGACTGACGGGCCGCATGAAGGCGCCGAGGTGCAGTTTGCGATCGTTTGCCATTGGGCTTCACTCTTTCGTTGAAGTTTTGACCCGAGCGTTTTGTCTGTCGGCCGCCAAGGATCGAAAGACCGGCTCGGTCCTCATCGCGACGATAGCCTTGCTGGCGGCTCTGTGCGGCAAAGACTATTGCGATTATGATTTCCAAACAGAAAGATTTTTCCTGAAATCATTCATTTCGCAAGATCGCTTTGCCTGCAACGGGTTTGCATCATCGTATTAACGTAATATCCGGCAAGCGATGTGCTTCACGCTGTGATCGCCAAGCAAATTTCGACGTATTTCGCGCAATGATTCTAATGAGAAAATGGCGTAAATTCAAAATATTGGTCGATATAGCTAATGTACTGGATTATTTCGAAATCGTCGTTCGAGATCGAAAACGTCGTTTGGAGATCCGGCGTGGTTGGGACACCCCCAAACCGCGCCGGACTGATCCGTGCTCAAACGTCCGCCATCAAACTGCCAGCAGCTTTTCGTTGCCGATGCGGGTTGTCTCGATGGCGCCCTCCGTTTCGATGCGCTTGCCGGTGGCCGGATCGAAAAAGTGCAGGTGGGCCGGGGGTAGTTCGAAGTGGATGCGCTGGCCGGGTTTGACCAACATATCTTCGCCGATGGCTGCGGAGAAAGTTTCGCCGGCGATTTCCGCATGTACGATGCGGCCGGAGCCCTGCTCTTCTACAAAGTCCACGGTTGCGGGCACGCCCGCACCCTCGATGCTGACCAGGCATTGTTCAGGGCGAATGCCGACTGTCACGTCGCGCCCGCGCAGCTCCAGCGCGGTCTCGGGGAAGAGTTTCACCGGCTGGCCGCCCAGCATGACGGATGGAGATTCGACCTCCACCCGCGTGTTGAACAGGTTCATCGCCGGTGAGCCGATGAAGGAGGCTACGAAGGTGCTGGCGGGGCGGTGATAGATATCGAGCGGATGACCGACCTGCTCCACATTGCCCTTGTTCATCACCACCAGCCGGTCGGCCAGCGTCATGGCTTCCACCTGATCATGGGTGACGAAGACGGAGGTGGCCGATAGGCGCTGGTGCAGTTTGCGGATTTCGGCGCGCATCGTCACACGCAGCTTTGCATCGAGGTTGGACAGCGGTTCATCGAACAGGAATACCTGCGGTTCGCGGATGATTGCGCGGGCCATGGCCACGCGCTGGCGCTGGCCACCGGAAAGGGCGGCAGGCTTGCGTTCGAGATAGTCGGAAAGGCCAACGATCTTGGCCGTTTCCTCGATGCGGCGCAGGCGCTCAGCCTTGGGAACGCCTGCGACCTTCAGCGCATAACCGATATTGCCTGATACCGTCATATGCGGATAAAGCGCGTAGTTCTGGAACACCATGGCGCAACCGCGCTCGCGCGGCTCCAGCGTGTTGACGACGCGCCCGCCAATGGCGATTTCACCTGACGTGATATCCTCCAGCCCGGCGATCATTCGCAGAAGTGTGGACTTGCCGCAGCCCGAGGGGCCGAGGATGACGACGAATTCGCCGGTTTCGAACGTGAGATCCACGCCGTGCAGGGTCGGGGTCTTGCCATAGGATTTGCGGACCTGCCGAATATCGATCTGAGCCATGATATTAAGAACCTTGTTGTTGAGAGCCACGCGTCGCGTCGTCACTTGTCGGATGACACGAGACCGCGCACGAACCAGCGTTGCAGGAACGCCACGACGAGAAGCGGCGGCATGATGATGATGAGGGAACCGGCAAGCGTGACGTTCCAGTCCGGCGTGCCGTCCTCCGAAGGCAAAAGGGCACGCAACGACATCATCACCGTCTTGTAGGAGGGATCGGTGACCATCAGCAGCGGCCACAGATACTGGTTCCACGAGGAGACGAAGAGAATGGTGGTTAGGGCCAGCATGTTGGTGCGCGAGAGCGGCAGCAGCACGTCGAAAAAGAAACGCACGGGGCCGGAGCCATCCATGCGCGCCGCCTCCGCAAGTTCATCAGGCAGGGTCATGAAAAACTGCCGGTAGAGAAAGGTGCCGGTGGCCGTGGCGACAAGCGGCAGCGACAGGCCCGCATAGGAATTCAGCAGGTTCCATTCGATGTTGACTTCGACACCGCTCACCAGCGCTATAAGGTAACGGAACGGCTGGAACACATCCGCTGCCACGGCATAGGTCGGAACGGCGCGAATTTCGAGCGGCAGCATCAGCGTGATGAAGACGGACCAGAAAAACAGGTGTTTCAGCGGCGAGCGGAAAAACACGATGGCGAAGGCGGTCAGAGCGGAAAGGGCTACCTTGCCCGCTGTGACGAGCGAGGCCATCACTAGGCTGTTGAACATGGCGTTGCCCAGATTGGCGCGGTTCCAGGCGGTGCTCAGATTTTTGAAAAGCTCGCCCTGCGGCATGAAGCTGAAGGGCGTGTGGTTCACCTGCTGCACCGTCTGGCTGGCGCCTGCCAATACCACGATGAAGGGGCCGATAAGAAGCAGAAGTCCCGCCACCATGACCACGTAGGTAAAGGCGTCGGCGTAGGGCGTGCGCTGTATCATCTCTCAGGCCTCACTTGTAATGGACGCGCCGCTCGATGAAGCGGAACTGGATGAAGGTGAAGACCATGATGAGGCCGATGAGGACGATGGTTTGTGCCGAGGCGCCGGAATAGTTCAGCCCTTCGAAGGCCTCGGTGACGATGCGGTAAACCATCACATCGGTGGCGCGGTTGGGGCCGCCCGCCGTCAGCGAATGCACGATGCCGAACGTGTCCTGGCCGACGAAACCCTCGGTCATCATCGTCACCATCAGGAAGAACAGCGTGGGTGCGAGCAACGGCACCTGAATGTCTATGGCGCGGCGGATCGGGCCGGAGCCATCCATCGCCGCAGCTTCCGTCAGCGAACGGGGCACGGATTGCAGGCCGGCAAACAGGAAGATGAAAGTGTAGCCCGCCCATTTCCAGATAAAGATGGCGATGACGAGCGCCAGTGCATGTTCGCCGTATTTCGCCGGGTTCCAGATATCTGGCCAGGCGGCGTTGAGTGAAGCGGCCAACCCGCGTTCCGGCGACAGGATGAAGCGGAAGGCCATGCCTGCGGCGGGACCTGCGATGGCGAAGGGCAGGATATACAGAACCCGGAAAAATCCGGAGCCGGGAAGCTGGCGGTCGACGGAGAGCGCCAAGGTGAGGCCGATGAGGATGGCGACGAAGGGGCCGACGGTCGCGAAGATCAGGCTGACGGTAACGGAATGCCAGTAGAATGGATCAGAGAAGACTTCCTGGAAATTGGCGAAACCAACGAATTCTGCCGCGCCGCCGAAGGGCGGCTGGAGGGTGAAGGCCCAGTTGATCACCGCCGCCACGGGCCAGTAGAAGAACAGGAGGATCAGTGCCAGCTGCGGCAATGCGAACAGCAGCGGCAACCATGTGCTTTTGAAAACGGCGCGCTTTTCCATGAAATATCCGAAACAGAAAATGGCATTAAGGGTTTGCCCGCGCGGACACGGGCAAACCCAGACGAAAAGGACCGCTTAGTTCAGCTTGGCGCCGGCATAGGTCTTTTCGAAGCGGCGCAGGCCGGCATTCGAGCGCTCGACAGCCTTGTCTAGTTCGGTCTGAATATCGGCGTTCTGCATGAAGATGGCTTCGAGCGAGGTCGAGACCTCCTTGCGGATCTGCGTGAAGCCGCCGAGGCGGATGCCGCGGGTATATTCGGAAGGCGGCGTAAACGTGAGGCTTTCGATTGCCTTTTCACGGCCCTTATAAGGCGCCTTGTCGTAGAAGCCGTTGGCCTTCATGGCGTCGAAGCCGGTCTTGGTGACCGGGATGTAGCCAGTAACGGTCGACCACCACTCAACCATATCAGGCTGCGCGATGAAGTTGAGGAATGCGGCCGCACCCTTGTATTCAGCTTCCGGACGACCAGCCATGACCCAGAGCGAAGCGCCGCCAACCAGCGAGTTGTGGCGCTCGGTGCCCTTCCAGATCGGCAGCATGGCGACGTCCCACTTCACGCCCTCAGGCATGGTCTTGCCGACGGTGCCATGGCCGGCAATCGAGGACATGAACATCTGGCAGGTCTGCGAGGTGAAAGCGGGCAGGATGTCCATGCCGAGCTGCTTGGTCTTGACGACGAACAGCTTCTCGTCCTGCATCTTCTTGAAGAATTTGACCTGATCAACGAACTTCGTCTTGTTGATCGTCAGTTCGGCGTCGAGGCCCTGATAACCGTTGCCCTTGGTGGCGATTGGCTGGTTGTGGATGGCAGAGAACTGTTCCATCAGCATCCAGGTGTCGAAATTAAAGGCCAGCGGGCATTCGAAACCGGCCGTCTTGAGCTTCCGGGCGGCTTCTTCAACCTGTTCCCATGTGTCGGGCTTGAAGGTGATGCCGGCTTTTTCGAAAGCGGTGACATTGTAATAGAAGACCGCGGTGGAGGAATTATAGGGGAAGGAGTTCAGCTCGCCGTCAGCCGTTGCATAATAATTGGCAATGCCGGGGAAATAGTTGTTCCAGTCGATCTTGTAGCCGTTGTCGGCCATCAGCTTCTTGGCGGGAACGAAAGCCTTGGACAACATCATGTCCAGCGTGCCGGCATCGTAGATCTGGGTAATGGCGGGCTGCTTCTTGGCGCGGTAGGCGGCAATGGTGTTCTGCAGCGTGGCGTCGTAGTCGTTCTGCGACGTGCAGACGATTTCGAATTCAGCCTGGGAGTCGTTGAACTTCTTGCAGGTTTCCTGAACGCGGTCGCCGAGATCGCCGGAAAGGCCGTGCCAGAATTCGAATTTGGTCTTTTCTGCGTGGGCAGCCGTGGCGCCGAAGGCGGCGGCAATGGCAACGCCTGCCACGAAAGAGGTCAGAGCGGAAGATTTCATAAGTTGAGCCCCGTTGATGGAGTAATGGCATGACCGGCGAGGACGTCACGTCCCCAACACGAAGCCACGGGCTCTGCTAGCAGCCGTCTTTGACGGATCGCTTACACTTTGTTGAACGTTTTGTGATGAGTGAAGGTACAGGCACGCATAGGCGTCCAGGGAAAATCAGATAAACGGGTCTTATCTGATTTTCCGTTGTTTTTCAGTTCTTTACTTGAAATGTCTTTCTTCGCTACTTGTCGCTGAATGACTTGTTAGCATCAACCTCGACGTGCCGCTTCGATGGTGGCGACGTCGATTTTCTTCATATCCATCATTGCCGCGAAGGCACGTTTGGCCTCGGCGCCGCCGGCGGACATTGCTTCCATCAGCACCCGCGGGGTGATCTGCCAGGAGATGCCCCATCGGTCCTTGCACCAGCCGCAGGCACTTTCTTCTCCGCCGTTGCCGACGATGGCATTCCAGTATCGGTCCGTCTCTTCCTGATCCTCAGTCGAAATCTGGAACGAGAAGGCCTCGGTGTGCTTGAATGTCGGACCACCGTTGAGGCCGATACAGGAGACGCCTGCCACCGTGAATTCCACCATCAGCACGTCCCCCTCCTTGCCGGAGGGGTAATCGCCCGGCGCCCTATAGACGGAATTGACAGTACTGTCGGGAAAGGTCTCGGCATAAAATCTGGCTGCGGCCTCGGCATCCCTATCGTACCAGATGCAGATCATGTTCTTCTTCACGGCGTGTTCCTCCCAAAAAGAAAGCCCCATTCGGTAAACAATGTCGCCATGCGCCGATCGTTCCGAAAGGAGGCGGGAAGGTGCAATTTTGCAAAGGAATAAGGGGTGTGCGTCATGACGGTGCCGGCGCGATGATCAAACACGACGCGCATGGATATTTAAATCCAGCGCCTCACCCTTCGGCGATAGGCATCATATGCCGGGCCCAGCCGCGCCCGTTCTGAAGAATAAATATGAAACAATGTCTCTTTGTAACGTGAAGCGCGTGCTTGACCTAATATGCAGATTTTTGCGGCAGGAAGACGCGTATTGCCCAAATTTCGCCCGTACCATCAACTCGCGTGATCAACGTCAAGATTATCCTTAAATATTATTTAATAATGTAATCATATTGTTGGTGAACGATTTTCAGTAGAAACTGTCCAGCTGCCATCGGAGGATCGCGCGTGAGTTTTCTTGATCGTGGTGCCAATGCTTTCGCGGTTCTTGCCGCGCTCTCCAAATCTCAAGCCATCATCGAATTTGATATGGCCGGAAAGATTCTCGCCGCCAACGAGAATTTCTGTCGTGCGCTCGGTTACGAGCTGGCGGAAATAGTCGGCAGACATCACAGCATGTTCGTTGAACCTGAAGTCGTGTCATCGCAGGACTACAAGGCCTTCTGGTCAAAGCTTTCGGCCGGCCAGTTCGATCAGCGGCAGTACAAGCGCATTGGCAAGGGTGGCAGGGAAGTCTGGATCGAGGCCTCCTATAATCCGGTGTATCGTCGCGGCAAGCCGGTCAAAGTGGTCAAGATCGCCACGGATATTACCGAGCGCAAGCTGAAGGCGGCGGAAGATGCGGGCAAGATCGACGCCCTGTCGCGGGCGCAGGCCATCATCGAGTTCTCTCCGAACGGCGAGGTCCTGACGGCCAACGAGAATTTTCTGGCGGCGCTCGGCTATTCGCTCGCCGAGGTGCAGGGAAGGCATCATTCGATGTTCTGCGAACCCGCCTACACACAGTCCCCGCAATATGCGCAATTCTGGAAAAGGCTTGCCGGCGGCGATCTGGTGGCGGATGAATTCATGCGGCTTGGCAAGGGCGGTCGCAAGGTTTTCATTCAGGCCTCCTATAATCCGATCTTCGATTTGTCCGGCAAGGTGTTCAAGGTTGTCAAATTTGCCACCGACGTGACCGGACGTGTTGAAAATGTCGAAAAGCTCGCGCAGTCCCTGACCAATCTGGCTGACGGTGATCTTTCGCAGAGCATCGACAAACCCTTTATCCCCTCGCTTGAAAGATTGCGGTCCGACTTCAACGCAGCCTCGAAAAAGCTCAAGAAGGCCATGACGCTGGTCTCTGAAAATGCCGGCGCCATTTCTTCGGGGTCGAATGAAATAAGATCCGCGGCCGACGATCTCGCCAGACGTACGGAACAGCAGGCCGCCTCTATCGAGGAAACGGCTGCAGCCCTCGAGGAAATCACCACCACCGTCAATGATTCAAGCCGCCGGGCGGAAGAGGCTGGAAAAATCGTTGGCCGTGCCCGCGACCATGCCGAACATTCAGGTCAGGTTGTGCGCGATGCGATCAGTGCCATGGACCAGATCGAAAAATCGTCGCGTGAGATTTCGAATATTATCGGCGTTATCGACGAGATTGCCTTTCAGACCAATCTGCTTGCGCTGAATGCAGGCGTGGAAGCTGCCCGCGCAGGCGAAGCAGGCAAGGGTTTTGCCGTGGTTGCGCAGGAAGTTCGCGAACTTGCGCAACGCTCGGCTACGGCCGCAAAGGAAATCAAGAGCCTGATCAACGCGTCTGGTACGCAGGTTGAAAACGGCGTTGGCCTTGTTACCAAAGCGGGCTCTGCCTTGCAGGAAATCGCGGAACAGGTGCGCGACATCAACACCAATGTCGTAGCGATCGTCGATGCCGCGCGCGAACAGTCGACCGCGCTCGCCGAGATAAATCAGGCAGTCAACACCGTTGACCAGGGAACGCAGCAGAATGCCGCGATGGTTGAGGAGCAGACGGCTGCCAGCCACAGCCTTGCACGGGAAGCGGCAGCGTTGTTTGAGCTTCTAGGGCAATTCCGGTTCGATGACGCATCGCACTCGACATCGTCGTCGCGGAGCGGCTTCGAGCAGCAGGCTACCTTTGCCACTCCGCGTCGCCCGGCATCCCGCCCGCTTGCGGTGCGCGGTTCCGCTGCAGTCGCCGTTGAACATGAGGATTGGCAGGACTTTTAAGCATACAAGATGGCCTTGCCGACGCGGAAATGCGACCTTTATTCTGGACGCATGGAAGCCTCGGCAAGGCCCAAACCGAAGCTTCCATTGAAGATGAGCCGTAGGTCTGGGCATATCTTGCAGAATGCCTGATAATCAGCGTATCGGGCGTGGGATTTGCGGGGAGTTTTGCTTGGCGGGGATATCGACACGCTGCTTGGGTCTTGCTCTGTGGTTGCTGGCGCTTGCCAGTGGCACGACCGGGGCCGAGGAGAAGGTCGATGGCAAAGTCTCCTGCACCTACACCCATGATGTCGCGCCGGAATTGTGCATCCGTGTCGAAAGCTACAATAACGACCTGTGTCACGCCATCGAGGTTCTGGCCGGGCGCCACGCCGTTCCGCCGGATTATTTCGCCCGGCTCATCTGGCGGGAAAGCCTGTTCCGGGCCAATGCGGTCAGCCCGAAGGGCGCGGAAGGCATAGCACAGTTCATGCCTGGAACCGCAAAGCTGCGTGGTCTCAAAGACAGCTTCAACATAATCGCCGCACTCGAGGCCTCTTCCCGGTATCTGTCCGAGCTGAATACGCAGTTTGGCAATTTCGGTCTCGCCGCCGCAGCTTATAATGCGGGCGAGGCGGGATTGCGGAATTTTATCGCGACCGGTCGGCTGCCGACGGAAACCCGGGATTATGTGTTTGCGATAACGGGATATCCGGTTGAGAAATGGAAGGACAATCCGCCGGAAAAGGCGGCCCCGGCATTGGATGAGACCCGCTCTTTCATCGATGCCTGTCTGCGTCTGGCCGATACGCGAACGATGAACGATCCTGTACTCATCTCGTCGGCCGACTGGGCGCCCTGGGGCGTGCAGCTTGCCGCGCATTATAATCCGGCGGTGGCGAACCGGCTTTTTACCCGCGCCATTGGCCAACTATCCGGGCCGCTTAATGCCGAACGAGCTTTGATCGTGCGGCAGCGAGGCGGCAATTTCGGTTCGCGCCCGCGTTATGCCGCCCGCATCGGCCGCGATACACGCGGCCAGGCCAACGAGCTTTGCGGCGAAATCCGCCAGGCCGGCATTCCCTGCACCGTGTTCCGCAACAGATGAGAACACCTGTATGACCCTGTCGATCATAACAAGTTGATCAGCATCTGGGTCGCACCTCCTTTCAGAGCAAAATTATCGAGCCTAGATTGCAACGCTGACGATGGAACGTGTCGGCTGATGGTATTCTGTGAGGGAAGAAAACTGAAAATGAGATGGCTTGAAGCGGGATGTCTGGTCGGCGTGCTGGCCGCCATTTCTGGGTGCGCCACGACCGGGCAGACGGACGCATCGCAAACGGTGGCGAGCCTCGTGGGCCAACCCCTGGATGCGGCTATCGCCAGACTCGGCCGTCCTAACAAGGTGATCATCGAAAAGGGCGCGACGGAATCCTATTGGCTGAAGGTGGATGTTGAGACCTATGCCGGCCTCTCCAACAAGCGGGAAATCCGCACCTTGAACGGGCAGGTGCGGATATCGGAAACGGAAGGCATGAAGATCAAGGAGCATCGCCGCGACTGCATCATCAAGATCACCGCGGATCCCGCTTCCACCATCAAGACCAGCGAAATCATCGGCAATCCGGCCAATTGCGAGAACATTATCAATCGCCCAAACACCTGAGACGGTCGCATTCGAGACTGTTGCATCGCTTCGAACGACCGAACCACCGTAAGAGGTGGATTGTGGGCGATCTCCTAATATGCGACCATCCGTGCCGGAGGATGCGTGCATGGTATCGACGCTGTCGCATATACGGGAGATCGAACGTGTCGGCATGGGCGCGGTCAGCCCGCGTGATACGCCGGTCATCCAGTCCTGGCTGCGCTGCCTTAATGACTACAAGCTCGACCCAACGATTGCGCAGGAAGCCTATATCGTGCCCGAACTGAAGCTTCGGGAGCATCGCGAGCAGGCCGAGGAACTGATCCGTATAGGCCGCTCCGGTCTCGAAGCCCTGTTCAACCAGATTGCCGAGCAGAATTACGTCCTGCTGCTGTCGGATGCGCGCGGCGTTACCGTCGATTTCATGGGCGACCCGACCTTCGACAACCAGTTGCGGAGGGCGGGGCTTTACCTTGGCTCGGAATGGTCGGAAAACCGGGCCGGTACCTGCGCCGTTGGCGCCTGCCTCGTTTCCGGCGAGCCGGTGATCATCCATCAGGATGACCATTTCGACACCAGCCATATCGGGCTGACCTGCACTGCGGCGCCCGTCTTCGATACGCTCGGCGATCTCACCGCCGTGCTCGACATTTCCCAGCTGCGCTCGCCGACGGCCAAGGCCAGCCAGCAACTGGCGCTGCATCTCGTTGCCTCCACCGCGCGTCGCATCGAGCTTGCCAATCTCATGACCCGCACCCGCAATGACTGGGTGTTGCGTCTTGCCCGTTCACCTGAGTTTCTTGACGTCGATCCGGATGCGGCGATCGCCCTTGATGGCAGCGGACGTATCACCGGCATGACCCATGGTGGCTTCGGGGCGCTGGCGCGCTCCATGAACATGCACGGCCTTGCCACCCGCGATTTTCTCGGCCAGCCGATTTCCTCGGTCTTCGATATCGATGTGGACGACCTGCCGCGCTTTATGCGCGGGCGGCCGAATGGCGAGCGGCTTTTGCGCGCCCGCAACGGTCTGGTGCTTTTTGCCAGCGCGATCGCGCCCGCCGTCAGCATTCGCGCTCCTGTCACGCCTGAGCCACGCTTGCCGCGAGCGCTGAGGGACATGAGCAACGGCGATCCGGCGATGGAAAAGGTGCAGGCGCGGGCAGCAAAGCTTGCCGCCCGCGATATTCCCATCCTCATTCAGGGTGAGACGGGCAGCGGCAAGGAATATCTGGCACGGGCGATCCATGACAGCTGCAACAGCGACGGTAATTTCGTCGCCGTCAATTGTGCGGCAATCCCGGAGCATCTGATCGAATCCGAATTGTTCGGTTACACACCCGGTGCCTTCACCGGCGCCAGCCAGAAGGGCAAGCGCGGTCTCATCGAGGAGGCAAGTGGCGGCACTTTGTTCCTGGATGAGATTGGCGACATGCCGCTTTCTCTTCAAAGCCGCCTGCTGCGCGTGCTTTCGGAAAACGAGGTGCAGCCGGTTGGCGCATTGAAAGCCAAGCCGGTGCGTCTGAGAGTACTGTCCGCATCGCACCGCGATCTTGCCGAACTGGTGAAGGAAGGCCGTTTCCGGCAGGACCTCTATTATCGCCTGAACGCCGCAACGGTGACGCTGCCGGCGCTGCGGGAGCGCGAGGATCTCGGCTGGCTGATCGATCAGTTTCTCCGCCGCATCGAGAAGGAAAACGGCGAGACCTACAGGATCGATAAGGCGGCACGGGCAATTCTGCTTGACCATGACTGGCCGGGCAATCTGCGCGAACTCTTCAATGCACTGCGGGTTGCAGCCGCGCTTTCCGATGGCGGCAAGATCGATCCGGGTTGCCTGCCTGAACACCTCTTTGCCGAAGTCGCCACCGATGATGCTTTGCGCGATGACGACGATCTGCGCCGGGCGCTGAAGGACTGCGGCAACAACGTCTCGGCGCTGGCGCGAAGCCTCGGCGTCAACCGCTCCACCATCCACCGCCGTCTCAAACGCCTGAATTGACTGCGTCCGAACCGGTGCAATCGTTGCAACACCTGTTGCACGGAACCTGTTGCATTGTGCCGGCGAGCCTCAGAGCTGAATTTGTAACCAATTGAAAATACGTCAATATATGGCGCAAGCCATTCTGGCATGCCGCTTGCTGATCCTTCTGTGCAAGAACTACAGGAGGAAATGCAATGAAAGCACTGCGCTTTCACGCCGCCAAGGACCTACGCATCGAGGATGTGGATATGCCGCCCGAGCCCGGTCCGGGTGAGGTGCTCGTCGAAAACAAGTTCTGCGGCATCTGCGGCACGGACCTGCACGAATATGCCTATGGCCCGATCTTCGTGCCGAAGGAGCCGCATCCTTACACCGGCGCGCACGGGCCGCAAATTCTCGGTCATGAATTCGGCGGTGTCGTAAAGGCCGTAGGCGAGGGCGTTAGCCATGTAAAGCCTGGCGACCGAGTATCGATCCAGCCGCTCATCATGCCGCGTCATGGCGACTATTATGCTGATCGCGGTCTTTATCACCTGAGTAAAAATCTCGCTCTCGCCGGTCTGTCCTGGCATTCCGGCGGCATGGCGCAGGCCGCTCTTCTCAACGACTATAACGTCCAGCCGATACCCGATGCGCTTTCCGATCAGGAAGCGGCCCTCATCGAGCCGACGGCAGTCGCGGTTTATGCCTGCGACCGTGGCGGTGTCACGGCCGGCAGCAGCGTGCTTGTGACCGGTGCCGGGCCGATCGGCATTCTCGTCGCCATGGCGGCCAGGGCGGCTGGTGCCTCGCAGATATTTCTTTCCGATCTCAACGACACGCGTCTGGCGCTGGCGCGGGCGGCGCTTGGCGAGGTGCGCACGATCAATCCCAAGACGGAAAAGGTGGGCGATGTCATCCGCGCCGAGACCGAAGGCAATGTTGGCTGCGATGTCGCCATCGAATGCGTCGGCAATGAATATGCGCTGAAGAACTGCGCCGATGCAGTGCGCAAGCAGGGCGTTGTGGTGCAGACCGGCCTCCACCCCGGCGAAAACCCGCTGAACTGGTTCGACGTGACCTTCAAGGACATCGATATCCGCGGCTCCTGGGCCTATCCGACTCACTACTGGCCGCGTGTTGCCCGGCTGATCGCCAGCGGCCAGATCCCGGCGAGCCGGATCGTTTCCAAAAACGTCTCACTCAGCGAGGCGGTCACGGAAGGGTTCGACCACCTGCTCGACCCGGCCGGCAAGCATCTGAAGATCCTGATCGACCTGTCGCGATAGGCCGATTTGAAGTGCGGGGCGGTTGAGGAGCCGTCCCGTTTCCACATTGAGCAGGAGGAGGAATACATGCTCGACAAGACCCCCACCACCCGCCTTCAGGCGCTTCTCGATACGTTCGGGGCAGCACTCGAAGCTGGCCGCATCGATGATGCCGTTAATCTGTTTGCCGAGGATTGCTACTGGCGCGACCTCGTTGCCTTTACCTGGAACATCAAGACTGTTGAAGGTCGCGATCAGGTGCGCGACATGCTGCAGGCGCAGCTTTCGACGGCCAGACCCACAAACTGGCGCATCGCTACCGGCGAGGAGGCGACGGAGGCGGATGGTGTGCTTGAAAGCTGGATCACCTTCGAGACGGCGACAGGGCGCGGCTACGGCCTCGTGCGCTTCAGGAACGGGCAGATATGGACGCTGCTGACGGCGCTTTCCGAACTGAAGGGCCATGAGGAAAAATCGGGCTTCACCCGCCCGCTCGGCGCAAGGCACGGCCAGAACCTTGGTGCCAAAACCTGGATGGAGGAGCGCGAGGAGGAAGCGCGCACGCTCGGTTATGACAAGCAGCCCTATACCGTCATCATCGGCGGTGGGCAGGGCGGCATCGCGCTCGGTGCCCGGTTGCGCCAGCTCGGCGTGCCGACGATCATACTCGAAAAGAACGAGCGGCCGGGTGACAGCTGGCGCAAGCGCTACAAGTCGCTCTGCCTGCATGACCCGGTCTGGTACGACCATCTGCCTTACATCGATTTTCCGAAGAACTGGCCGGTCTTTGCTCCCAAGGACAAAATCGGTGACTGGCTCGAATTCTACACGAAGGTGATGGAACTGAACTACTGGACCCGCTCCACTGCCAAATCCGCCAAGTGGGACGAGGCGGCGAAGGAATGGTCGATCGTCGTCGATCGCGATGGCGAGGAAGTCGTGCTCCGGCCAAAGCAACTGGTCTTTGCCACCGGCATGTCCGGCAAGGCTAATATTCCGGATTTCAAGGGGCGCGAGCGCTTCAACGGTGATCAGCACCATTCCTCGCAGCATCCGGGGCCGGATGGGTACAAGGGCAAGAAGGTCGCCGTGATCGGTTCCAACAATTCGGCCCATGATATCTGCGCCGCACTCTACGAAGCGGGTGTCGATGTGACCATGATCCAGCGCTCGACGACCCATATCGTCAAATCCGATACGCTGATGGATATAGGGCTCGGTGCGCTCTATTCCGAACAGGCGTTGGCGAATGGGGTGACGACGGCGAAGGCCGATCTCATCTTCGCGTCGCTGCCCTACCGGATCATGCATGAGTTCCAGATCCCGCTTTACGACAGGATGCGGGAGCGCGACGCCGATTTTTACGCCGCACTGGAGAAAGCCGGGTTCCAGCTAGACTGGGGTGCGGATGGCTCCGGCCTCTTCATGAAGTACCTGCGGCGCGGCTCCGGTTATTATATTGATATCGGCGCCTCGCAGCTGATCATCGATGGCAAGGTGAAGCTTGCCGCCGGTCAGGTGGACGAGATCACCGAAAATTCGATCAAGCTCGCTGACGGCAAGGAGATCCCTGCTGACGTCATTGTCTATGCGACGGGATATGGTTCGATGAATGGCTGGGTCGCCGATCTCATCGATCAGGAAACGGCAGACAGGGTCGGCAAGGTCTGGGGTCTCGGTTCGGATACGCCGAAAGACCCGGGGCCGTGGGAAGGCGAGCAGCGCAACATGTGGAAGCCGACGCAGCAGGAGGCGCTGTGGTTCCACGGCGGCAACCTGCACCAGTCGCGGCATTATTCACAATATCTCGCGTTGCAGTTGAAGGCGCGCATGGAGGGGCTTCCTACACCTGTCTATGCATTGCAACCGGTTCACCACACACGCTGACCACGGGTATTTCGATCGATAAAGGTAATGCACAAAGGGGGCGGAACATTCCGCCCCCTTTCTGAATCCAATGCGGGCAATGCCAAACGGACGCCGCCCGGTTTCTGTGGATCACTGCAACCGCTGTTGTTAGTGTGAGCCTCTGCGCATATGTTGGAAAACTCAATATCGATTTCCGGCCAAAGCGGACAGAAGAACAATGACCTCCCAGTTGGATTTTTTCGCTTCCGCGACGGCGCGGCTTCCTCAGGCTGAGCGCGGGCGAAAAGCGGGTGGTCGTGAAACGATGCAGAAATCGGTTCCTGATGATGAGGCCTTGGTCGGATATCTCGAATCCACAGGCAATTACCGCGTCCTGCGCAAGTTGCAGCCGCGCGCGATATGCGAGCAGCCGCGACCGGGGTTTCCACGTCAGGGCGTGATCCTCGACACCGAGACCACGGGCCTCAACCACCGAACCGATGAGATCATCGAAATCGGCGTCATTACCTTCACATTCGACGATCAGGGCACGATCGGGGATGTCACCGGGGTCTATGGCGGTCTGCGACAGCCGGGCACTTCCATCCCGGAAGAAATCACGCGCCTGACGGGTATCACCGATGAAATGGTTGCCGGACAGACGATAGACATCGACCGGCTGACCTCCCTTGTTGAAGGTGCTGATCTGATCATTGCCCACAATGCCGGCTTCGATCGTCCGTTTTGCGAGGCCTTCTCGCCGATCTTCCGCAATAAGGCCTGGGCCTGCTCCGTTTCTGAGATTGACTGGAGTGGTCGGGGTTTTGAGGGCAGCAAGCTCGCCTACCTCATCGGGCAATCCGGCTATTTCCATGACGGCCACCGAGCAGTCGACGATTGTTTCGCTCTGCTGGAGGTGCTGGAACAGGTACGCGCCGGCCAAAGCGGGACGCCCTTCATGGAACTCCATGAAGCCAGCCAGCACTCCCGGGTTTGCATTTACGCGGAGAACAGCCCGTTCGACATGAAGGATCATCTGAAAAAGCGGGGCTATCGCTGGTCTGATGGTTCCGATGGCCGGCCCAAATCCTGGTGGGTGGAACTGGCGGAGGAAAAGCTCGAGGAAGAGCTGCATTTCCTCCGAACCGAAATTTACCGCTGGGACGCCGATCCGACGGTCAAGTATCTGACGGCATTCGACCGGTTCAAAGCCGGCTAGAAAGAAACCGCGACGGCCATACCGTCAAGTTTGCACAGCTCTGCGTTTTTTTTGATGTTTGTCGATTTTCTTGCTCAAAATTTGAGCGAGTAGGCGCGAGCTTTTTCGCGGCATTTTGATTTTAAAACAATATCTGTTCTGGCACGGGCCTTGCTTTCAGTCTTGTATGCAAGATTTACATACCAAGCAGGACCGTCAGATAAACATCGAAGAAGCCATCGTTTCCGGCATTCTTTCGGCGCGCATCCGGCCGGGCACGCGGCTCAGCGAAAATCAGCTGGCTGGACTCTTCTCCGTTTCACGTACGCGGGTACGGGAGGCGATGATGCGGCTGGAAACACGTGGCATCGTCCATGTCAGCGCGCGGCGAGGGTGGTTCGTCGTCGAGCCCTCCGCCGAGGAGGCGATGACCATCTATGAGGCGCGGCGGATTATCGAATCCGGATTGCTTCGCAGCATGCGGATGCTGTCGGAGGAGGGGCGCAAGGTCCTCGTCGCGCATCTTGAGGAAGAGAAAGTCGCAATAGCCGCAGGTGACCGACAGCGCCTTACCTGCCTCATGGGCGATTTTCATATCCGCATCGCCGAGCTTTGCGGCAATGCCGTGCTCATCGAGCTGCTACGCGATCTGACCGCCCGGACAATTCTGATCTCCATGCTCTACCAGTCGGAGTTTCATGCCCTCCAGTCCCATGAGGGGCATTGCCGTATCTTCGACGCGATGGCTGCGGGCGATTTCGTGAGGGCGGCGGAGCTTTCCATCGAGCATCTGGACGAGGTGGAAACCGGCCTCGACCTCACTCGACGCCCCGATCCTCTCGCCGGCCTTCGCCGGTCGCTCGCCCTGCCGGAAATGAATGGCGGCGACGGATAAAATTCACATGCAACACAATCAACACAAGGAGAATGACATATGATCTTCAGACGGACCCTCATCGCTGCCGCCGCCATGGCTGCCGCCTTTGGTCTTTCCGCGCCCGCCAAGGCGGATGCCCTTGCCGACATCACTGCACGCGGCACGCTGCGTGTGGCCGTACCGCAGGATTTCCCGCCCTTCGGCAGCGTTGCTGCTGATATGACCCCGCAGGGTTATGACATCGACATGGCCAAGATGATCGCCGACAAGCTGGGCGTGAAGGTGGAACTCGTCCCGGTCACCAGTGCCAACCGTGTTCCCTATCTCCAGACCAACAAGGTCGATCTCGTTATCTCCAGCCTCGGCAAGAATGCAGATCGTGAAAAAGTTATTGATTTCTCTCATGCTTACGCGCCTTTCTTCAACGGCGTTTTCGGCCCGGCCGACGTCGCGATCTCCAAGGCCGAAGACCTTAAGGGCAAGACCATCGCCGTCACGCGCGGTGCCGTCGAGGACCTGGAACTGACGAAGGTCGCGCCTTCGGACGCCACCATCAAGCGTTACGAGGACAATAACGGCACCATCTCGGCCTTCCTTTCGGGCCAGGTGGAAGTTGTCGCGACCGGCAACGTGGTTGCAGCCGCCATCCTCGCCAAGAACCCCCCGAAGCGTCCGGAATTGAAGTTCCTCATCAAGAACTCTCCCTGCTACATCGGCCTCAACAAGAACGAGCCGGCCTTACTGGAAAAGGTCAACGCCACCGTAGCAGCGGCCAAGGCCGACGGCTCGCTGAATGCGATCGCCACCAAGTGGCTTGGTCAGGATCTGCCGAAAGACCTTTGATCATCGTTTGCCATGGTCATCCCGGATCCGCCGGGATGACGCCTTTCTCCACCGGCGCAAGGGGACTGTTTCTTGAGCTATCAATTTGATTTCCTGTGGCTTGGCGAATATTGGCCACAAATTGCCAAAGGCATCGCCATTACCAGCCAACTCACGCTGGTCGGCGGCGTGGTCGGCGTTTCACTTGGCATCGCCTGCGCCTGGGCCAGGGCGCTCGGACCTTCATGGTTGAAGCCCATCGTCGGCACCTATGTGGAGCTCATCCGCAATACGCCTTTTCTGATCCAGTTGTTTTTCATCTTCTTTGGCCTGCCTTCACTTGGTTTCAAGCTTACAGAGCTGACCGCGGCCAATCTGGCGATGATCGTCAATCTGGGCGCCTATAGTTGCGAGATCATCCGCGCCGGTATTCAGGCGACGCCGAAGGGCCAGTTCGAGGCGGGCGCGAGCCTTGCAATGACGCGCTTCGAAACGTTTCGCCATGTGGTGCTCACACCCTCGCTGCAACGCATCTGGCCGGCGCTTTCCTCGCAAGTGGTGATCGTCATGCTCGGCTCGGCCGTCGTTTCGCAGATTGCGGTGGAAGACCTGACCTTTGCGGCAAACTTCATCCAGTCGCGCACGTTCCGCGCCTTCGAAGCCTACATCCTGTCAACCGTCATCTACCTGCTGCTCGCCATCCTGTTGCGGCAGGGCATGCTGGCGCTCGGCAGCTTTCTTTTCCCGAGGAGGGCGGCACGATGACTGAATTCACCTTTTGGGACATTCTGCGCAACCTGCTGCTTTCCACCCGCTGGACGCTGTTGCTATCGCTCGTTTCCTTCATCGGCGGCGGTATGGTGGGCATCGTGCTTCTGTGGTTACGCATCAGCCCGCGCCGGGCTTTGAACCGTGCTGCCCGCATCTATATCGAAGTCTTTCAGGGCACCCCGCTGCTGATGCAGCTTTTCATCGCTTTTTTCGGCCTCGGTCTCCTCGGGGTTGATGTTCCGGCCTGGCTTGCGGCTGGCGTGGCGCTTATCCTCTGGACCGCTGCCTTCCTTGCGGAAATCTGGCGTGGCTGCGTTGAGGCGATTGCGAAGGGCCAGTGGGAGGCGTCCGCCAGCCTTGCCATGGGCCGCCTGCAACAGATGCGTTACGTCATCCTGCCGCAGGCGCTGAAGATCGCCATTCCGCCAACGGTCGGTTTTTCCGTGCAGGTCGTCAAGGGCACAGCACTAACCTCCATCATCGGTTTCGTTGAACTGTCCAAGGCCGGCACGATCGTCACCAATGCCACCTTCCAGCCATTCACCGTCTATGGCCTGGTTGCTCTCATCTATTTCGCCCTCTGCTGGCCGCTGTCGAAATCCAGCCAGTTCCTAGAAAGGAAGCTCAATGTCGCTCATCGAAATCACTGAAGTCCACAAGAGCTTTGGCGACAATGAGGTGCTGAAGGGCATAAATCTGGATGTCGAACCCGGCGAGGTGATCGCCATCATCGGGAAAAGCGGCTCTGGAAAATCGACGCTGCTTCGCTGCATCAACGGACTGGAGACGATCAGCGCCGGCTCGATCCAGGTGGCAGGTGCGCAGTTGCTGGACGATGAGCTGCATCTGAAGGCATTGCGGCTGAAGGTCGGCATGATCTTCCAGCAATTCAACCTCTTTCCGCATCTGACGGCCGGCGGCAATGTCATGCTTTCGCAGATGGTGGTGAAAAAGGTCACCAAGCCGGAGGCCGAGGTGACGGCGCGCAGGATGCTGGAGCGTGTCGGGCTGGCGCACAAGTTCGATGCCTATCCGGATGAACTGTCCGGCGGCCAGCAGCAGCGCGTGGCGATTGCCCGCGCCCTTGCCATGCAGCCTATCGCCCTTCTCTGTGACGAAATTACCTCGGCGCTCGACCCCGAACTCGTGTCTGAGGTGCTGGCCGTCGTGCGCGAACTGGCAAAGGAAGGCATGACGCTGTTGATGGTGACGCATGAAATGAAGTTTGCTCGCGACGTCTGCTCGCGCGTCGTCTTCATGCATCAGGGCCGCGTGCACGAGATCGGGCCGCCGGAAGATGTTTTTGCCAACCCCCAGACGCCGGAACTCAAGCAGTTCCTTGGCATGATCTAA
Organism: Rhizobium sp. SJZ105; assembly: GCF_007828365.1. Lineage (NCBI taxonomy): Bacteria > Pseudomonadati > Pseudomonadota > Alphaproteobacteria > Hyphomicrobiales > Rhizobiaceae > Rhizobium > Rhizobium sp. SJZ105. Next base: position 216,881 of record NZ_VIUP01000005.1, on the reverse strand, counting down.
GCGCAGTACCGACGCACGCGACCGGAGCGGTGCGTGCGTTGGCAGTAGCCTTTATGTTGTGTTTGCCGGGAAAATGCCCGCTATTCCAGTGGTGCCAGCCAGTTCGTTTCGATGGCACTCTTTTCCCGATTTCATGTTTCCCTGTCGGTCGCTCAGATCGCATACAATTTCCGCACCAAATCGAAAACAATCGATGTAAATTTGAGCAGGCCGGTGGCGGGACCGGTGGGCACATCGAAATTCCCGTTTTATATCAATGGCAAAGCCGATTGGCACGGCTCCTGCATGACAAAGACGTCGCAGGAGAGTGTTCATGAGCAAAGCCGCAGCAATCGACATCGCTTCCGTTTCCAAGATTTATGGCAACACCACCGCGGTGCATGCCATAAGCCTCAAGATACCGGCAGGAAGTTACTGCTGCCTGCTCGGTCCTTCGGGCTGCGGCAAGACCTCGACACTGCGAATGATCGCCGGCCACGAAAGCATTTCAAGCGGCGATGTCAGGCTTGGTAATGTGGTCGTCACCGATCTGCCGCCCGCCAAACGCGGCACGGCAATGATGTTCCAGTCCTATGCGCTGTTTCCGCATCTCGATCTCGTCGACAACGTTGCCTTCAGCCTCAAGATGAAGGGGGTGGACAAGGAAGCGCGCCGCGCCAAGGCGCTGGAGATGCTGCGGCTGATGCAGCTCGAACCCTATGCCACCCGGCGCCCGGCCCAGCTTTCCGGCGGGCAGCAGCAGCGCGTGGCGTTGGCTCGCGCGCTTATCACCGACCCCGAGGCGTTGCTGCTGGATGAGCCGCTTTCAGCACTCGATCCTTTCCTCAAGATCCGTATGCGGGCCGAGCTGAAGAAGCTGCAAACCTCGCTCGGCATCACCTTTGTTCACGTCACACACAGTCAGGAAGAGGCAATGGCGCTGGCCGACGTCATCGTCGTCATGAATGACGGCCGCATCGAGCAGGCAGCGACACCGCGCGAGTTGTTTGAGCGCCCGGCCACCGCTTTCGTCGCCCGCTTCATGGGCGATCACAATGTCATTTCCGGCCGGTTCAAGCAAAAGAACGGCGATCTCGTCACAATGGAGGTTGCGGGCGGCGGCACCTTCACGGCAGGCGGCGTTGCCCCGGATGACGGCGCGGTCGATATCGCCGTTCGTACCGACCGTGTGCGCGTCGGCGAGGCGGATCAACCCGGTTTCGGTTTTACCGGCATCGTCTCGAATGTCGAGTATCGCGGTGCAAGCGTGAAGATCGCCGTGACCGGCGCGGGCATTGAGGATTTCAACGCCATCCTCAGCGACGTCGCCTTCTTCGAAAAGCCGGTAAAGACCGGCGACGCCATACCGCTTTCATGGAATGCGGCCGATGCCATCGTGCTCGGCCGGGTAGAGAAGTGACCCCAAAAATAACCAGAGGAGAACTTTGAAATGACCGACAACTCCAACAGCAACAAGGGCCTGTCCCGCCGTGGCCTTCTAAAGGCAGGTGCCGCCGCAACAGGCGCGGCCATCGGCTCCGGCCTTGTCACCGGTTTCCCGACCATATGGGCGCAGAACCCGATCACGATCCGCCAGTTCGGCACGGGTGTTTCGAACCTCAATGCGATTGCCGAAAAGTGCAAGGCTGATCTCGGTATCACACTGGAGATGACGGCGACGGATTCGGATGCGGCCGCGCAGCGCGCCGTGACCCAGCCGAACTCCTACGATATCGCCGATATCGAATACTGGATCCTGAAGAAGGTCTACCCGGCGGGTGTCATTCAGCCGATGGAAATCAAGAAGCTGAAATATTACGACAAGATCGTTCCGCTGTTTAAAAACGGCAAGCTGACGCCCGATAGCGTCGTGGCCCAGGGTACCGCCCCGCACACGGTCGGTTTCGTCGAAAAGCCCGGCGACAAGAAGTTTGCGAAAAGCGAAACCGATTATTTCACCATGGTTCCGACGATTTACAATGCCGATACGCTCGGCATTCGCCCCGATCTCGTCGGCCGCGATATCACCAGCTGGGCCGATATCATGGACCCCAAGTTCAAGGGCAAGGCCTCTATCCTCAACATCCCCTCCATCGGCATCATGGATGCGGCGATGATCATGGAAGCCATGGGCAACATCAAATATGCCGACAAGGGCAACATGACGAAGGAGGAGATCGACAAGACCATCGACTTCCTCATCAAGGCCAAGAAGGACGGCCAGTTCCGTGCCTTCTGGAAGAGCTTCGATGAAAGCGTCAACCTCATGGCGTCGGGTGAAGTCGTGATCCAGTCCATGTGGTCGCCCGCCGTCGCCGCCGTTCGCTCCAAGGGCATCGCCTGCAAATACCAGCCGCTCAAGGAAGGCTATCGCTCATGGGGCGGCGGCCTTGGCCTTGCCAAGCACCTCTCCGGTGCCAAGCTGGATGCGGCTTATGAGTATATCAACTGGTACACCTCCGGCTGGGTCGGCGCCTACCTCAATCGTCAGGGCTATTACTCCGCCGCCATGGATACGGCCAAGGAACATATGTCGGCCGACGAGTGGGGTTACTGGGTCGAAGGCAAGCCCGCGCAGGGCGATATCATCGCGCCTGATGGCAAGGTCATGGAAAAGGCCGGTGCAGTGCGCGACGGCGGTTCGTTCCAGGAGCGCATGGGCAAGGTCGCCTGCTGGAACTCCGTCATGGACGAGGACCGCTACATGGTTCGTCGCTGGAACGAGTTCATCGCGGCCTGATCTTCTCGCCTTTCACAGACATGAGGCCGCGCCGACGCGGCCTCTCTTTCACAGGCAGCCAGCAGGAGAAAAGCCTTGGTGACAGTCAGATTCATCGGCGTGAGCGAAAAAAAGGACAAGCCGTCCCGAAGCTTCGCCCTGCCGCAGAAGCTTGTGTCCTATATTCAGGCCACACCGCTTTTCCTGATCCTCGGCTTTTTTCTGCTTTTACCGATCGTCATGATCGCCGTCGTCAGTTTCTGGGATTATGATTTTGCCCAGATGTATCCGGGTTTCGTGACCTTCAACTATACCGAGACGCTCGGTTCCTGGGTCACGTGGCAAACCTATATCAACACGCTGAAATTCGCCGCCATCGTCTGGGCGATCACGCTGTTCTGCGGTTTCTGGGTCGCCTATTTTCTCGCTTTTCATATCCGCACCACCACGATGCAGATGGTTCTGTTCCTCGTCTGCACCGTGCCATTCCTGACGTCGAACATCATCCGCATGATTTCCTGGATTCCCGTTCTCGGGCGAAACGGACTGGTCAACAGCGCGCTGGTCAGCGCCGGCATCGTACCTGCGCCAATCGAATGGCTGCTCTATTCGGATTTCGCCGTGGTGCTGGCCATGGTGCATCTTTATACGCTGTTCATGGTCACACCCATCTTCAACACGCTGATGCGCATCGACAAATCGCTGATCGAAGCGGCGCGTGATGCCGGGGCGACTGGCTGGCAGACCCTATGGAACGTTATCATTCCGCTTGCCAAACCCGGCATGGCGATCGGCAGCATCTTTGTCGTGACGCTTGTCATGGCCGATTTCTCCACGGTTCAGGTGATGTCCGGCGGGCAGAGCGCATCGGTGGCGCTGATGATGAAGAACCAGATGTCGCTGCTGCAATATCCCGCGGCCGCCGCAAATGCCGTTATCCTGCTCATCCTCGTTCTTCTGATGGTCGCGGGCATCCTGCGCATCGTCGATATCCGCAAGGAGTTGTGACCCATGCATTCGGAAAAACGCGGCCGTGAATTCTATGTCCTCGCCTTCTTTTTTCTGCTCTTCGTGCTGTTCCTCTACGGCCCGCTGTCGGCGATCCTCATCCTTGCCTTTCAGGGGCCGAATGGCGGACTGACCTTTCCACTCAACGGCGTTTCGCTGCACTGGTTCGGCAATCTTTTCGAACAGCAGGCGGTCGGCGATTTCGGCGGCTCGTTCCGCCGTTCCTTCGGGCTTGGCGTCATGGTCATGGTCGTCACGGTGCTCGTCTCGCTTCTGGCGGGTCTTGCTTTCCGGCGCAAATTCATCGGCGCGACGCCGCTATTCTATCTTTCCGTCGCAAGCCTCGTGGTACCATCGATCATCATATCACTCGGCATTGGCGTTCTTTTCCAACAGCTTGGGCTGGAACCTTCATGGTATACATCAGCATTTGGCGCGCACCTAACCTGGACGCTGCCATTCGGCGTGCTCATCATGCTGGCGGTTTTCAACCGCTTTTCTCCATCCTATGAAGAAGCCGCCCGCGATCTCGGGGCATCCGCCTGGCAGACCTTTGCCCATGTGGTGCTGCCGATGATTGCGCCGAGCCTGATAGGCGTCGGCCTGTTCGGCTTCACGCTTTCCTATGACGAATTTGCCCGCACGCTGATGACGTCAGGCACCTACAACACCCTGCCACTGGAAATCTACGGCATGACCACCAACGTCACCACGCCGGTGCTTTACGCGCTCGGAGCCGTCACGACCCTTTTCTCCTTCCTGGTTATTGCGGGCACGCTTGGCCTGATCGTCACTCTGAACCGTCGCCATTCGCGTTGATGAAAAAACAGAACATGCGCATCCTCGTCATTAATCCGAATACGACGCAATCCATGACGGCGACGATCGCCGACGCGGCGACGCGGGCGGCCAGTTGCGATACGGAAATCCTGGCAGTGACCTCTTCCATGGGGCCTGTCTCCATCGAAGGATATTACGATGAGGTTTTCGCGGTACCCGGCCTGCTGCTCGAGCTTGCCAAGGCGCCGACGCTTGGTGCCAGGGCAGCCGTCATCGCCTGTTTCGACGACACCGGGCTCGATGCGGCCCGCGCGCTCGCCGACATACCCGTAATTGGGATTTGCGAAGCGGCGGTTTCAGCCACGGCATTCATCGCGCAGAGGTTTACGATCGTTACGACGATGGAGCGTTCGCGGCTGCCGCTCGAACATCTCGTTCACCGTTATGGCATGTCTGCCCGCTGCAATGTGCGTGCCGCCGATATTCCCGTCCTGTCGCTGGAAGATCCGGCATCAAATGCCAGGGAGAGGCTGCGGGAAGAGATTTCACTGGCCCTGCGTCAAGATCGCGCCGAAGCGATCGTGCTTGGCTGCGCAGGTATGGCGGATCTGACCGCCGAGCTGCGCAGCGAATTCGGCGTGCCTGTTATCGATGGAGTCGCTGCGGCGGTGAAACAGGCAGAATCGCTGGTATCGATGGGGCTTTCGACCGCCAAGCGCGGCGCCTATGCCACGCCACTCGCCAAGCCCTATCGCGGATTGCTTGAAGTGTTCGGGCCGGACAGGCTTGCCGGGGTATCTGTGGACGGTTGAAACAGCCGTTCCAATGTGTTCGGGCGGTGACGCGGTCTGCCGTAAAATGCAGGCGAATATTTCCCAGAAATCGGCGACGGATTTTGCGCGGGTCTGCGTTAAAGTGGCAAGGTGCGGGACATCCTCACTGAAGCCGCCGTCATTCCGCATGGATTTCGCCCGTGTCCGACAGGACAGTACGGAGACAAAGCCCGATACATGGTAAGCGATCCGGATGCAGATTTGGTGGCGGATGTCGCTGCGGGAGATGTCCGCGCGATGCAGGCTCTGGTGACGGCCAAACTGCCGAGGATCATGGCGCTTGCCACGCGTATGCTGGGTGATCCGGCAGAGGCGGAAGACATCGCGCAGGAGACCTTCCTGCGCATATGGAAACATGCAGGCACGTGGCGGCAGGGGCGTGCGAAATTCGACACATGGATCCACCGGGTGGCGCTGAACCTCTGTTACGACCGGTTGCGAAAGCGCTGGGAAATATCGGTTGCTGAGCCGCCCGAACAGATTGACGGCAGTGTGCTGCCCGATGCCGCCCTGCCATATGATGGTGACGAGAGCGGTGCCGTGGCGCGCGCCTTGCAGGCCATACCCGCGCGACAAAGGGAGGCGATCGTTCTGGTCTATTATCAGGAGATGTCGAACCGCGAGGCGGCTGATGTCATGCATGTCAGTGTGGACGCACTGGAAAGCCTTCTGGCGCGTGGCCGCCGGGCACTCCATGCGATTTTGAATGAGGGCGACCAATGAACGGGGCGAAGAAGACGCTCATGGATAACAAGGTTTTTTCCGATCTTGTGGCGGCCTATGGTGCCGATCCACAACGCTGGCCGGAAGACCGGCGGCCGGAGGCCATGGCTTATGCGGAGACGGCAGACGGCAGGCGCCTGATTGCGCAGGCGGCACCTCTCGATTTTACGCTGTCGGCATATCGTCTTCGCGACCCTTCGGCCATGCTCAACGCGAAGATCATGGCGCAGGCAAAGGCGCAGACCACCAGACGCAGATGGATCGTCCGGTACGGGCTTGGTGCGGGCATGATCGGCATCAGCCTTGCGGGTGCGCTGACGGGAGCGGTTGCCGTCATCAACCTCACGCCACCGCCCGCCCTGACATTGGGCGATACGTTGACCGCCTTCGGAAACCTGCAAACCGAAAACGAAACGACCGAGGAGACGAAATGAGCGATCAGAATTTCCGCTGGATAGTCGTTGTCCTTCTCGTCGCGAATACATTTCTTGTCTGCGCGCTTGCCGGCGCAGGGTTCGTTTATCTGCGGAACGACCCGGCCGCTGCCGCTGCCCGCATGCCGCTTGCGGGCGAACAATTGCCAAAGACCGAAAGGGAGGCCTTCCGGCGCAGCCTCAGCGATGCACGCAGGACCATGCGAGAAACCTCCGCCGAGGCGCGCCAGGCGCGTATCGAGGCGACGTCCCTGATGGGGGCAGAAACGCTTGACCCGGAGGCATTGTCCGCAGCGCTTGAGCGTGCCCGCAAGGCGGAATATGAGGTGCGCGCCGCAACCGAGATGCAGGCCGTGGAGTTCGCCCGCACATTGTCGCTAGAGGCGCGGCGCCGGCTGGCGGAAGGCTTGCTCGCCCGTGAGGCGCCGAAACCGGCCACGAAATAATCACATTTCAACAGCGACGGATTTTGGCCCTGGCGCCCGTTGAATGGTCGATAACGAAACGGAGTTCGTATCGGCCATGTCAAATTCCAGGGAATTGGATGCAGCACTCTGTCTGTGGCGTTTCGGCCTCGGCGCGCGTGAAGGCGATATCCAGGCGATCAAAGACGACCCGCGCGATCTGTTGCGGCTGGAAATTACCGAACGCGCCACACCAATTCCTGTCGGCGCACAGCTTCATTCCAGCGCCGATCTTCTGATATCGCTGATGGCGTATAACAAGGAGATCAAGGCCGAGCGTGAAAAAACCGCTGTCCTTGCCGTTTCGGCCACCACCGGCGCCGCGGGTGCGACCGCAGGGGCTATGAGCCCACCATCGCCGGCAATGGCAACTGCCGCAAACGCTATGGACAATGCGGGCATGGTGCCGCCTGCCAGTGCTCCACAGGACAAGAAGCCCGACGCGCCGGCCACCAAGCGCGCCTATTTTCCCCAGCAGATACTGCTTGCGGAGGCGGAAGCCCGCTTCAATGGCACGATACGTCAGCCGCTGATCGGTTTTGGCGAGCGGTTGGCAATGTTCTGGGCCAACCACTTCGCGGTTGCCACCGGCAAGGGCGGTGATGTGCACATTCTCGCCGGCGCTTTCGAGCGTGAGGCGATCCGTCCGCATGTCTTCGGCAATTTCGAGGATATGCTGCTCGCAGTCGAGACCCATCCCGCCATGCTGTATTTTCTCGACAATCAGCAATCGGTCGGACCGAATTCGCAGGCCAACAGGAACGGCAAGCGCGGGCTCAACGAAAACCTCGCGCGCGAAATCATGGAACTGCATACGCTCGGGGTGGATGGCGGCTATAGTCAGGCTGATGTTACAGCACTTGCCCGCATCATCACCGGCTGGAGCGTCTATCGCGACGAGAAGCGTCCGGGCCCGCTTGGCCGATTTTCCTTCAACGCCAACAATCATGAACCCGGCGACCATGCCGTGATGGGCATCACCTATGGTGAAGCGGGGGTAGAGCAGGGGCGGCGGGCGCTGCGAGATCTCGCGCATCATCCGGCGACGGCCAGCCATCTCGCTTACAAGCTGGTACGGCATTTCGTTAGCGACCATCCACCACCGGAACTGGTGGCGAAACTTGCTGCCGCCTACACCAAGAGCCACGGCGATCTTTCCGCCACCTATATGGCGCTTGTCGAGGCTGAACAGTCGTGGAGCCCGGCACTGACCAAGCTCAGACCACCGTTAGATTTCGTGACGACTGTCATCAGGGCGAGTGGAATAGTGCCAAAACCCGAGCAGGTAATTTCCGTGCTCAGCGCATTGGGTCAGCCGCTGTGGAACCCCTCCGGCCCGAACGGTTTTGCCGATGTCACCGATAGCTGGGGTTCTTCCGAGGGCCTGGCGACGCGTATCGATGCCGCCAGTCTGTTCGCCCATCAGGTTGCGGGTTCAATCGATCCGCGCGACTTTGTCGCAGACCGGCTGGGGCCACTTTTGTCCGAGGAGACGAAAAAGGCCGTGCAGCGGGCTGAGAGCAAACCGCAGGGACTGACGATTGCTTTCCTTTCCCCCGAATTCCAGAGGCGTTGACCATGCTGTGTGAACATCTTTCCCCAACCCGCCGCGCTCTTCTTGGCACAGGCGGCGCGCTTTTTGCCTGGGCCTTCATGCCGCGTTTTGCTTTTGCTGCCGGCGGGCGCGACCCACGTTTCGTCACCATCATCCTGCGCGGCGCGCTCGACGGGCTGACCGCCGTGCCGCCCGTCGGCGACCCCGACTATGAGGCGCTAAGGCAACAGATCGCCATGCGCACTGAAGGCGACAATCCAGCCCTCGCGCTGGATGGTTTCTTTGCGCTCCATCCATCCCTTCGCAATTTCCAGCGGCTGTACCGGAAGGGCGAGGCAGCGGTGGTCCACGCCAGCGCAACCGGTTATCGTGACCGTTCGCATTTTGATGGCCAGGATGTGCTGGAATCTGGTTTTCCGACCCCCGGCCATGTCGAGACGGGTTGGCTGAACCGTCTGCTCGAACAGCTGCCGGCGGGTGAAACCATCAATCCAGCTGCGGCCGGGCAGCGGGTGAGCGGCCTTGCCATTGGCGCCAGCGCCCCGCTTGTCATTCGCGGCAAGGCGCCGATATTGGGATGGGCGCCATCCGTTCTCAAGCCCGCCGATGGCGATCTCGCCCCGCGCCTTGCTGATCTCTACGGCCAGACGGACCCGATGCTAGCGGCACTGCTCGCCGAGGGTATCGAAACCGGCAGGATCGCCTCCGGCGTCGATATCAAGGCGCGTGGTGGTCCGGGTGATCCCGTTGGCATGGAGCAGATGGCGCGCGGTGCAGCACGGCTGATTGCGCACCCGGAAGGGCCGCGCGTTGCGGCGCTGGCCTTCGAGGGTTGGGACACCCATGCCCATGAGGTCGACCGTCTTTCAAAATTGTTGAGCGGGCTGGACAATGCGCTTGCCGCCTTCGAGCAGGAGCTGGGGCCGGTCTGGAGGGATACGGCCATATTGGTCGCGACGGAATTTGGCCGTACCGCCCGTATCAACGGTACGGAAGGAACTGACCACGGAACGGCAACAACGGCCTTTCTCGCCGGCGGCAGCATCCGTGGCGGGCGTGTCATCGCCGATTGGCCCGGCCTCAAGCTCGCGCAGTTGCGGGATGGGCGGGACCTTGCGCCCACGACGGATATTCGCGCGATCATCAAGGGCCTCGCGGTCGATCATCTCGGCGCAAGCGCTGCCATGCTCGACAAGGCTGTCTTTCCCGGTTCGGAGGCCATCCGGCCCATGAAAGGACTGATCGTCTGAGGCTCGAAAAGGCGTAAAACGGAGATATGGCGCGCGTCGAACGATCCCGTTCATCGAGGACGCGCTCCAGCCTCTTCATATCCCTGTCATAATAGTGTCTGATATCGATATCGTTTTTGATACGGACATTGTGTAGACGAACAGCCGTTGCACGCTCAGGGAGCTTTTTCGTGAAGTCGTCAACGCAAACCATCCGCACTGAAGCGGCCACCCCTCGAAGCGGCACGCCCGGCGAAGTTTTTACGGCGTTCCTGAAGCTCGGGGTCACCTCCTTCGGCGGTCCCATCGCCCATCTCGGTTATTTTCGCGATGAGCTGGTCGTGCGGCGCAAATGGATCGACGAGGCGGGTTATGCCGATCTCGTGGCGCTCTGCCAGTTCTTGCCGGGGCCGGCCTCCAGCCAGGTCGGTTTTGCCCTTGGGTTGCTACGGGCAGGGCCGCTCGGTGCGCTGGCGGCCTGGACGGCCTTCACCCTGCCATCCGCTATCCTCCTGCTTCTCTTCGCCATGGTCGCCGCGTCGATAGAAGGGCCGGTCGGTACCGGCCTGTTGCATGGCCTCAAGATCGTTGCGGTCGCCGTGGTGGCGCAGGCTGTCTGGGGCATGGCAAAGAGCCTCGCCCCAGATAGACAGCGTGCCAGCATCGCGCTCGTCGGCATCATCTGCGTCGTGTTTGTCGCGGGGGCATTTGGCCAGATTCTGGCGCTTGCCATGGGCGCCATTGCGGGGCTTGTCTTCTGTCGCAGCGAGGCCGCGCGTCAGGCTTCCCATCTCGCATTCCGGGTGCCGAAAAGTGTCGGATACATTGCGCTTGCCACTTTCGCGCTCCTGCTGGCCTTCCTGCCGGTCTTCGCGGCGATGGCCGGCTCGCAAGGCCTCTCATTGTTCGATGCGTTCTATCGTGCCGGCGCCCTTGTCTTTGGTGGCGGCCATGTGGTGCTGCCGTTGCTCCAATCGGCAGTGGTTTCCACGGGCTGGGTGACGGAAGATGCGTTTATCGCCGGTTACGGTGCAACCCAGGCCGTTCCCGGCCCGCTGTTCACCTTCGCGGCCTACCTCGGCGCTGTGGTGGGGCCGCAGCCGAACGGTATTGCGGGAGCAGCCATTGCGCTTGTCGCGATCTTTCTGCCGGGCATGCTACTGCTCGTCGGTGCGCTGCCCTTCTGGGAGGGCTTTCGCAAGCACCTTCTGGCGCAAGCTGCCATGCGCGGCGCAAATGCCGCCGTCGTTGGCATTCTCGGGGCCGCGCTTTATGATCCGGTGTGGACAAGCGCCATCTTCATGCCGAAGGATTTTGCACTTGCGCTGACGGGTTTCATCCTGTTGACGGTGTGGAAGACGCCGCCATGGATCGTGGTGGTCATCTGCGCGATTGGTGGCGTTCTGCTCGCCCTGTCATAGGCCGTCTTGCGCAGGACCGATATTGGTAAACATCCAGTCCGAGAAGGCCTGCATGGCTGGTGTCGGCGGCTTTGATTGCAGCCTCGTCAGCCAGTAGCTGCCAAGCGATATGGTGAGGGGGAAGGGCTGGACGATAGCCCCGGATGCCAGATGCCGCGAGAACATCGATGGCGGGGCGAGCGCCACGCCGAGCCCTTGCAATGCGGCCTCCATCATGCCGAGCGAGGTATCGAAAACGATGCCGGCATTCACCTGCGCCACCGGTGTTACGCCAGCCGCTGCAAACCACGTGGCCCATTCGTCAGACCTGTAGCTGCGCAATAGCGTGGCGTCCGCGAGATCAGCGGGGGATTTCAGTGTCTCCGCCAGTTTCGACGTACAGAGAGGCGAAAGGGGCGCCTCGAAAAGCCGGAATGCATCCGTGCCATGCCAGGAGCCCTGGCCGAATCGAATGGCGAAATCGAGGCCTTCGGCGGCCATGTCCACGCGGTTGTTGTTGGTGGAAACGCGCACGTCGATGAACGGGTGCCGCTTTTGAAATTCCCTCAGCCGCGGCAGCAGCCAGCCCACGGCAAAGGTTCCCACGACGCCCAGAAACAGCAGTTCGCGCACCTGACCGGCTTCGATCCTGTCGAGCGTGATCGCCATCTGGTCGAAAGAGCTGGTGACCGTCGGTAGCAGGGCTTCGCCTTCCGCGGTGATTTTCAGGCCTCTTGGAAGCCGTTGAAAAAGGGAAACCCCCAGTCGTTTTTCGAGGCCCTTCACCTGTTGGCTCACAGCCGCCTGCGTCACGCAGAGTTCTATGGCCGCGCGGGTGAAACTGAGGTGCCGCGCTGATGCCTCAAATGCCCTCAAGCCGTTCAGTGGAAGAAATTGCCGAACCATTCAAGACCTAGATTTTGTTATGCCTCGTCCGAGATATCATGATTTGTTCGTGCAATGTAGGGCGGTTAAACGTCTTTCGCTGGGGACGGCGCAGGCGCCGAAAATCCACTTGAGGTTTTGGAGAACGCGAAAGATGAAACTTAATCGCAGACATATTGCATTGGCCACGTTGATCTCGACGAGTCTGTTCGCGCAGGCTTTTGCCGCTGATGATGCCAGGCTGAAAGCGATAACGGATGCAGCCATCAAGCCGGTGATGGAGAAGAACGGTATTCCGGGTCTGGCCGTTGGCATCAGTGTTGATGGCGAAAATCACGTCTTCACCTACGGTGTCATGTCCAAAAGTACGGGCCAGCCGGTTACCCCGCAGACGCTTTTCGAGCTGGGTTCCATCAGCAAGACATTCACGGTCACGCTCAGTACCTATGCGGAGACGCAGGGCAAACTGTCACTATCAGGCAAGGTCGAAGACTATCTTCCCTCCATGAAGGGCAAGCCGTTTGGCGATGTCACGCTGATGCATCTTGGCACCCACACCGCCGGCGGCTTTCCGTTGCAGGTGCCGGACAATGTCAAGACGGAGCCGCAGCTTTTGGCCTATCTCAAGGCCTGGAAGCCCGCATACAAGGCGGGAACGCACAGAACCTACGCCAATCCCAGCATCGGGATGCTCGGATACGTCACCGCAAAGGCCATGGGCCAAAGCTATGACAGCGCTATGCAGGACGTACTGTTTCCGGCGCTTGGTTTGAAGAACACCTTCACCGTGGTGCCCAAGGCAAAGATGGCCGATTATGCGCAGGGTTATAAGAGAACCGGCGAACCGGCCCGCATGACGCCAGCCATTCTCTCATCGGAGGCTTACGGGGTCAGATCGACGGCGACCGACATGATCCGTTTCGTTAATGCGAATATGGGGCTGGAAAAGCTGGACGGAAAACTCCAGCAGGCGATCGCCAACACTCATACGGGATATTTCAGCGTTGGCGCGATGACGCAGGATATGATCTGGGAGCAATATGCCTACCCAGCCGCGCTGAAAACACTGATCGAAACGAACTCCGGCGCCTTGCTCAAGACGGTGCCGGTATCTGAAATTTCCCCGCCGATAAAGCCGCGTGACGATGTCTTCATCAACAAGACCGGCTCCACCAACGGTTTCGGCGCCTATGTGGCGTTCATACCGGAGCAAAAACTCGGTATCGTCATTCTGGCCAATAAAAACTATCCCAATGAGGATCGTGTTGCCGTGGCTTACGAGATTTTGAACGGACTCAAAAGCTCCGAATGATGTCAATGCTGGCGTAAACGCGTACAGGACAAGGGTGGCATTTCGGTCGTAATTCATTTGCTCGCCTGCATTGTCATCCTTGCCTTGAAAGCATGCATTTCCGACCCTGAAAATCGGCGTATGCCCATATTTTGAGCGCTTGTAATCAAGGCTCAAAAATGGGCTTGACGTCTGCCGAAATTTCTCACCAAATGAACCAATGTTCGATTGGTTCACACAAATGGTGCGGCTTGGCGACAAACCCTAACGACAATTCAAACTACGCTCTGGCGAAGCTGCGCGAGTACATTCAGACAAAGAATCTCGCGAATGACGGCCGTCTACCGACGGAGCGGGCATTTGCCGAGACCTTCAATGTCGGCCGCCGGTCAATCCGCCGTGCTCTGGAGGTTTTGGAGGCCGAGGGTCTTATCTGGCGTCGCCAGGGGGCCGGAACCTTTGTGGGTGAAAAGCCGGACGATTGGTCCACCCAGGTGAGCGAAATGGTCGCCGGCACCGATATCATGGAAATCATGGAAGTCCGCCTGCGCATCGAACCGCAACTGGCGCAGCTTGCAGCGATGCGCGCCAAGCCCGCCGAGGTGGACCGCATGCGCGCGCTCGTCAAGAAGACCGGCGAAAGCACGGATGCCGATGCCAAGGAATTGTGGGACGGCTCGCTCCACCGCCAGATAGCCCAGAGTGCTGGCAACAAACTGTTCCTGTCGATCTTCGATGTCGTGAACCGTATTCGCCAGGACGATGCCTGGCAGTCGATACGCGAACTTGCCCGGCGCAGTGGCACGAATGGCAAGGCGTCTTTCGAACAGCATGTCGCCATCGTCGATGCCATTGCCGATCGCGATCCGGCGCGTGCCGGAGAGGCGATGCGCCAGCACCTTCTCATGCATCAGGAACGATTGATCCGCGCCACTTCGCTCGGGTTTCAGGAGGAGAGCGCTGCGGAAGACCGTGCGGCGAAGAGCATCAACGAAGCCGACAATCCGCTTACCCCGGCCTCATAGGCCGCGGACGAAAACCCGCCGGTCCTTCGGGGCCGGCCAATGACAAAAGTCAAAGAAAACCAGACCAGAGGATCGAACATGAAGAAAATCTACACACTGACTGCGGCGCTGTTGGCAAGCGCGTTTCTGACCGCACCAGCCATGGCCTCCGAATTGCGCATCGGCCTTAACGATGACGCGGACGTGCTTGATCCCGCGCAATCGCGCACCTTCGTCGGCCGTATCGTCTACACCTCCATGTGCGACAAGCTGGTGGATATCTCGCAGGACATGAAGATCGTTCCCCAGCTTGCCACCGAATGGGCCTGGTCCGAGGGTGGCAAGGTGCTGACGATGAAAATTCGCGACGGCGTGAAGTTCCACGACGGCGAGACGCTGGATGCGGCCGCCGTCGTCGCCACCATCGAGCGCAACATGACCCTTCCGGAATCCCGCCGCAAGAGTGAGTTGTCCTCGGTTGAAAAGGTTGAGGCCACCGGGCCGCTGGAAGTCAAGTTCACGCTGAAGACGCCCGATGTCACGCTGCTTGCCCAGCTTTCAGATCGCGCCGGCATGATCGTCGCGCCGAAGGCCGCCAAGGAACTGGGCGCGAATTTCGGCTCCAAGCCGGTTTGCGCCGGACCGTTCAAATTCGTCGAGCGCATCCAGCAGGACCGTATCGTCCTCGAAAAATTCGCGGATTATTGGGACAAGGACAAGATCAAGGTCGACAGGATCGTCTACCTGCCAATTCCCGATACAACTGTGAAGCTTGCAAACCTCCGCTCTGGCGATCTCGACATTGCCGAACGTATCTCGGCGTCCGATGCGGAATCCGTCAAGAATGACCCCAAATTGACCTATGCGGACGTGATCGGTCCGGGCTACATGGCCATGTATGTCAACATCAACAACGGCGCGCGCGCTGACAATCCGCTCGGCAAGGACAAGCGCCTGCGTCAGGCCTTCTCCTATGCGATTGACCGCGAAGCGATCGGCCAGATCGTGTTTGAGGGTACGTCCAAGGCCGGCAATCAGTCATTCCCGCCGACAAGCCCATGGTTCAACCAGAACCTGCCGGTGCCGCCACGCGATATCGACAAGGCCAAGCAGTTGATGAAGGAGGCTGGCTACGAGAAGCTCGATATCGAACTTCAGCACGCCAACAACACCACGCAGACGCAGATGATGCAGGTGATCCAGTCCATGGTGGCGGAGGCTGGCTTCAACGTTACGCTGAAGGCCACCGAATTTGCGACGCTTCTTTCCGAACAGACCGCCGGCAACTATCAGCTCAGCCGTTCCGACTGGTCTGGTCGTATCGATCCCGATGGCAATCTTCACCAGTTCGTCACCTGCAAGGGCGGCATCAACGATGTGAAATATTGTAATCCTGAAGTCGACAAGCTGCTGAACGAAGCACGCGCCTCGACTGAAGATGCGGTCCGCAAGGAGAAATACGATGCGGCAAGCGTCATCCTAAACGACGACATGCCGATCATCTATCTCGGCCACCAGCCTTATGCCTATGCCATTTCCAAGAAGGTCAAGGGCTGGGAGCCTTCGCCTGATGGCATGATCCGCCTTCTCGGCGTCAGCAAGGACTAAGCGCTTCAAATCCGCCGCACGGCTTGCCGTGCGGCCCTCCAGAACGTGCACGAACGGGGGCAATGCCATGCCTGTCTATATCGGCAAGCGACTGCTGGTCGCGATCCCGACGCTTTTGATCATCTCCATCTTCGTCTTCTCGCTGCAGAAACTGTTGCCGGGTGATCCGGTTCTCGCCATGGCGGGTGAGGAGCGTGATCCGGCGACGATTGAATTCCTGCGGGAGAAGTATCGCCTGAACGACCCGGTACCGCTTCAGTACATCAACTGGCTGGGCGGCGTGGTGACCGGCGATTTCGGTATTTCGCTGAGGACCAACCAGCCGGTGCTGGAACTGATCGGCCAGAAGCTGCCGGTCACCATCCAGCTGGCTGTGATGGCGATGTTCTTTGCGATGGTCATCGGTATTCCGATCGGCATTCTGGCCGCCGTCAAGAAAAACACATGGATCGACTACACCGCCAATATCGTGGCGCTTTCCGGCCTGTCGATCCCGAATTTCTGGCTCGGTATCATGCTTATTCTGCTGGTTTCAGTGAAGCTCGGCTGGCTGCCGGCATCCGGATATGAATCGATATTCGTCGACCCCGTTCGCTCCATCGAGACGATGATCATGCCCGCCTTCGTGCTCGGCAATGCGCTTGCGGCAACGTTGATGCGCCACACGCGTTCGGCAATGGTTGCGGTTTTGAGTTCAGACTATATCCGCACTGCCCGCGCCAAGGGGCTTTCGCCGCGCGAAATCATCCTGTCGCACAGTTTTCGCAACGCGCTTCTGCCCGTCATCACGCTGTTGGCACTGCTTTTCGGTGAGTTGCTGGCCGGTGCGGTTCTGACGGAGCAGATATTCACCATTCCCGGCTTCGGCAAGATGACCGTCGATGCGGTCTTCACCCGCGATTACGCCGTCGTCCAGGGCATCGTGCTCTGCACCGCGGTCGGCTTCATCCTCATGAACCTGCTGGCGGACATTGCCTATGTCCTGCTTAACCCTCGCCTCAAGGCGACGATCTGAGGCCTGATATCATGACCGCTCTCGATCAAAACCTGTCCGTACCGGTGCCGCGGCAGGAAAGCCGCGCCTGGAAGAAAATGAAGCGCAACAAATCGGCGCTGGCCGGTCTGATTATCGTGCTTTTCTTCACGGTACTTGCCGTTGCAGCACCGATCCTGCCGATTTCTGACCCTATTGCGACCAGCTGGTCGGCCATCCGCAAGGCGCCGTCCGCCGCCCACTGGCTCGGCACCGACGATCTTGGCCGTGATATCCTTTCGCGCATGATTTATGGCGCGCGCGCCTCGCTGATGGCGGGTGTTGTCTCCGTCATGATCGCGGTGGTCATCGGCGTACCCTTCGGGTTGATCGCCGGTTATTTCGGTGGCTGGGTGGATATGGTCATATCGCGCATCACCGAAGCGCTGTTGGCTATGCCGTTCCTCATCATGGCAATTGCCCTTGCGGCCTTCCTCGGCCCGAGCCTTACCAACGCGATGATCGCCATCGGGCTTTCCGCCATGCCGATTTTCGTTCGGTTGACCCGTGGTCAGGTGCTGGCGGTCAAGATGGAAGATTATGTCGAGGGGGCAAGGTCGATTGGCCTCAACCACTTCGACATCATGACACGATACATCCTGCCAAATGTCTTTGCTCCCATCATCGTGCAGGCGACCTTGACGGTTGCGACCGCCATCATTGCGGAAGCGAGCCTTTCCTTCCTCGGCCTTGGCCAGCAGGCACCGGCGCCGTCGTGGGGTTCCATGCTGAACACCGCGAAGAACTTTCTGAGCCAGGCGCCGTGGATGACGATGTGGCCCGGCATTGCAATTTTCCTCGTCGTCATAGGCTTCAATCTCCTGGGCGATGGCCTGCGTGATGCGCTTGATCCGCGCGAAGCATGATTTCTCATAAGGAACTGACTGAATGACCGAATTTACCACACGCCCCGAGATCCTTGGCACATTCGGCGTCGTCACCTCGACGCACTGGATCGCATCGGCCGTGGGCATGGCAATCCTCGAAAAGGGAGGTAACGCCTTCGACGCAGCGGTTGCCACCGGCTTCGTGCTGCAGATCGTCGAACCGCATCTCTGTGGCCCCGGCGGCGACATGCCTGCCGTCTTTTATTCAAAGAAGAAGGACAAGGTCGAAGTCATCTGCGCGCAGGGGCCTGCTCCGAGTGGCGCGACCATCGAGCACTATACCTCGGAGGGGCTTAAGCTGATCCCCGGCGATGGTCTGCTTGCAACCGTCATTCCCGGAGCCTTCGATGGCTGGATGCTGATGCTGCGCGACTACGGCACGATGAGCGTGCGCGAGGTGCTGGAACCGGCCATCTATTATGCCGAATACGGACATCCGACCCTGCCGCGCGTTTCCGCCACCATCAAGGGGCTTGCAGAATTCTTCGAGAAGGAATGGCCGACATCCTATGAGACCTGGCTGCCGGGTGGTGCCGCACCCGAGCCGCACGCCCTTTTCAGGAATCCTGTACTTGCGGAAACCTACAAGCGGATCGTCACTGAATCCGAAGCGCGTTCGGGTCGCGAAAACCAGATTGAAGCTGCACGCGACGCTTTCTATCGGGGTTTCGTAGCGGAAGCCATCGACACTTACGTCAAGACCGCTGAAGTCATGGATGCAAGCGGCACCAAGCACAAGGGCGTGTTGACGGCGCAGGATATGGCGGACTGGAGCGCGACCATCGAGGCGCCGCAGACGCTTGATTATCATGACTGGACGATTGCAAAGACGCCTGCCTGGGGGCAGGGACCGGTTTTGTTGCAGTCGCTCGCCCTGTTGAAAGGCTTCGATCTTGCGGCCATGGACCCGTCCGGCCCCGATTTCATCCACACCATCGTTGAGGCCATGAAGCTCGCCTTTGCCGACCGTGAGGTCTATTACGGCGATCCTGATTTCGGCCAGATTCCGACGGAATATCTTCTCTCTGAAGGCTACAATGCCGGGCGTCGTAAACTGATCGCCACCGAGGCATCCCTCGATCTGCGTCCCGGCATCGTGCCGGGTTACGAGAAGCAGGTGGACGCCACCATGGCCATGCTCGCCGAAATGAGCGGCAAGGGCACCGTCTACGAGCCCACCATGTCGCATCTTACAGAAAAACGCGGCGATACCGTGCATATCGATGTCATAGACCGCTGGGGCAACATGGTCTCAACCACGCCGTCCGGCGGCTGGCTGCAATCCTCGCCAATCGTTCCGGGATTGGGCTTTGCGCTCAATTCCCGCGCCCAGATGTTCTGGTTGAAGGAAGGCCTGCCGACCTCGCTTGCACCTGGAAAACGCCCGCGCACCACGTTGACACCCTCGCTCGCGCTGCATCAGGGACGCCCTTCCATGGTGTTCGGTACTCCGGGCGGCGATCAGCAGGATCAATGGCAGCTGCCCTTCTTCCTGCGTTATGCGCATCACGGCAAGAACCTGCAGGCGGCCATCGACATGCCGCTGTTCCATACCTCGCATTTTCCCGGCTCGTTTTATCCGCGCACCAGCTCGCCGGGCGAGATCATGGTGGAAAGCACCGTGGGTGATATCACGCTGCAGGAGCTTCGCCGCCGCGGACACAAGGTCACCGTTGCCGATGCGTGGTCGGTGGGGCGCCTGACTGCCGCAAAGCGGGATGCCGATGGCCTGCTGCGGGCCGCCGCAACCCCGCGACTGATGCAGGCCTATGCTGTGGGACGATGACATCATGAATACGACACCTGTTCTCTCCGTTAGAAACCTGACCACTTCTTTTCTCGTCGATGATGCTTGGAAGAGCGTCGTCCGTAACGTCTCCTTCGATGTCGCTCCGGGCGAAACCGTCGCGATTGTCGGTGAGTCCGGTTCGGGAAAGTCCGTCACCTCGCTGTCCATCATGCGCCTGCTTAGCCCCGCTTTCAGCCGGATTGAGGGTGAAGTTCTCTTGAACGGGCGCAATCTTCTGGCGCTTTCCGAGAAGGACATGCGGGGCGTGCGGGGCAACGACGTCTCGATGATATTTCAGGAGCCTATGACGTCGCTCAATCCGATCTTCACGATCGGCCGCCAGATTTCCGAGGTCCTCATCCGGCACAAGGGCTTTTCGAAGCAGCAGGCAAGGGCGGAGACGGTCCGGCTTCTCGAAAAGGTTCGTATTCCCAACGCGGCGGGTCGCTTCGACGAGTATCCGCATCAGTTTTCCGGTGGCATGCGCCAGCGCGTGATGATCGCAATGGCGCTCGCTTCCCGGCCGAAACTGCTGATCGCCGATGAACCGACGACCGCGCTCGACGTCACCATTCAGGGCCAGATTCTCGATCTGATCAAACTGCTTCAGGAAGAGGAGGGCATGTCGGTCCTCTTCATTACTCATGATATGGGCGTCGTGGCGGAGATCGCCGACCGCACCATTGTCATGTTCCGGGGCGATGAGGTCGAGACCGGACCGACCGGGGATATATTCCAGCGCGGCAAGCATCCCTATACGCGGGCGCTGCTTTCGGCGGTGCCGAAGCTCGGCTCGATGCGCGACCGGCAGTGGCCGACGCGCTTTCCGGTCCTCGACATGAAAACCGGCCTGTCGACCGAGCCGGTAGAAGTGGCCGAAACGGTTGCGAGCGGACAGACACCTGTCCTGTCGGTCAAGAACCTCGTGACGCGGTTTCCCATCCGCTCCGGCCTTTTGGCCCGGCAGACGGGTGCGGTCCACGCGGTCGAAAACGTCTCCTTCGATCTGTTTCAGGGGGAGACGCTTGCTCTGGTCGGCGAGTCCGGTTGCGGAAAGTCGACGACCGGCCGCTCGATCATGCGTCTTGTCGAACCGACGGCCGGCGAGGTTTCGCTCGATGGTTACGATGTGATGCGGCTCGATACCGTCGGCCTGCGCAATATGCGTAAGTCCGTACAGATGATCTTTCAGGATCCGTTCTCGTCGCTCAATCCGCGCATGACGGTGGGTACGGCGATTTCCGAACCCTTCATCAAGCACAAAATGGGCACCACGAAGCAGGCGAAGGAAAAGACTGCCGACCTCCTCGAAAAGGTTGGTCTAACCGCCGACATGGCGAGCCGCTATCCTCACGAATTTTCCGGCGGCCAGCGCCAGCGCATCGCGATTGCCCGTGCGCTTGCCCTCGATCCGAAGGTCATTGTTGCCGACGAAAGCGTGTCGGCTCTCGATGTTTCGATCAAGGCGCAGGTCTGCAACCTGCTCCTCGACCTGCAACAGAGCCTCAATCTCGCCTTCCTCTTCATCTCCCACGATATGGCGGTGGTGGAGCGTGTCAGCCATCGCGTCGCGGTGATGTATCTCGGTGAGATTGTGGAGATCGGTCCGCGCGCTGCTGTTTTCGACAATCCGCAACATGCCTACACGAAGAAACTTATGGCGGCAGTGCCGGTACCCGATCCGGCGCGACGCGGAATAAAGCGCGGTATATCCAACGATGAACTGAAAAGCCCGATTCGGCCGATGGGATTTCAAACGCCGACGCGAAACTATAAAACCGTTTCCCCGGGCCATCTGGTTCAGGTTGTTTAAGGCAATTCTGGCATTCCGCATTGAAAAACCGTGAAGTTTCGCACCGCTATCCGCTTTTCTGAGCGGAATATTTTTTACAGCCTTGCTCAACGCGCGTCGTCAAAAGTGGTTCCCATATGAATCGAAAATAAAACGTTCGATTCAATGCGCCGCATATTCTAGTTTGCGCGCGAATGAGGTGCATGCCGGGAATTTACAACTGTGATTAGTTTTTCGCCTTTTGCTCAGCGAAGTCTGTTTATGCTCGCTGTGGGTGTTGCAATATTGACCGGAATGGTCGCCACTTCGCTGTGGCTAGTGCAGGTGAACAACCGGTACTCGCAAGAAACAGCCGAGTTGCGCCGTGTGCGGGCAGCCATTCTCGATATCCTGACGTCGATGCAGGACATTGAAACGGGGCAGAGGGGTTATCTGCTGACCAACAACATCGAGTATCTGGGCCCTTATCAGGAGGCCTTGAGCCTGTTGCCGCAGAGGCAGTCCAGACTTCTCGAAGTGCTGAAGGACCAGAAGCAATACGAGCAGGATCTGACGGATCTCGGTAATGCCGTCGCCAACAAGCTGGCTGAAACCCAGGAAACCATCGATCTGCAAAAGGCAGGACGCATCACCGAGGCAGTCGAGGTCGTCCGTGAGAATGACGGCAAACGGTTCATGAACGAAATCAGGGCGATCTTGTCGAAGCTGCAATCGCAGACCGACGATCGGCTACGCATCATCGTCGGAGACCAACTTGGCGCCGCCAATACATTGCAATGGGTAACGCTCGGCGGCACGCTGGCGATCCTGCTTGTTGTCGGCGGTTCAATCTTTCTGGTTTTCACATATATCCGTGCTTTGAACCGGTCTCGGGAAGATGTTGACGAGCTAAATCGCCATCTGGAGGAGCGGGTTGAGGAAAGAACCCGTGATCTTCGCAGCGCCAATCAGGAAATTCAGCGCTTCGCCTATATCGTCACGCATGATTTGCGTGCGCCGCTCGTCAATATCATGGGGTTCCTCTCGGAATTCGATACGTCCCTGAAGCCGGTCACCGCTTATGTGCTCGCAGACGGCAAAATGCCTTCCGACGACGTGGTTCGGGATGCCAGACTGGCTGTCGAGGAAGATCTTCCCGAGGCGATCAGTTTCATCCGCTCTTCGACACGCAAGATGGACCAGCTGATCAATGCGATCTTGAAGATATCGCGCGATGGTCAGCGAAAGCTGCAGCCGGAAAAAGTCGACATAGAGACATTGCTGTCATCGCTCTCCGAGACGGTTCGTCACCAGATCAATGCCAATGGCGGCGAGATCAGTGTCGAGACATCAAAGCTGACAGTCGTGACGGATCGTATCTCTCTCGACCAAATCCTTGGCAATCTTTTCGACAATGCGGTGAAATACCAGATGCCGGGACGACCGCTGCGATTGACTGCCCGTGCTTATCCGTCCGGGCGGGGTGCCATCAGCATCGAAGTCAGCGACAACGGGCGCGGCATTGGCGAGCATGATCTGGAACGGGTGTTCGAACTCTTTCGCCGCGCCGGTGATCAGGATCAGCCGGGGGAAGGCATCGGCCTTGCCCATGTTCGGTCGCTAATAAGAAGTTTAGGAGGAGACATTAAGGTGAGTTCCGAACTTGGCAAAGGCAGTACATTTACGTTGCTGCTGCCGAGCGATCTCAGAAAAGTGACGAAAGAAGGCGAAAAATGAAGGCAACCGGTCAAGAGGTAACGATCATTATGATCGAGGATGACGAAGGTCATGCTCGGCTGATCGAGAAGAACGTACGTCGCGCAGGTGTGAACAACGAGATCATGCCCTTTACGCTCGGTGCAAAGGCACTCGACTACATCCTCGGTGAAAACCGCGATGGCGTTGTCAGCAAAGATCGATATCTTCTCGTTTTGCTCGATCTTAACCTCCCTGATATGTCGGGTATCCGAATTCTCGAGGAGATCAAGAGTAACGAATATACGCGCCGTTTGCCGGTGGTCGTTTTGACGACGACGGATGACGAAACCGAGATTCAGAAATGTTATGACCTTGGTGCAAATGTCTATATAACCAAGCCGGTCGACTACGAAGGCTTTGCGAGTGCGATAAAGAACCTCGGCCTGTTCTTCTCCGTAATTCAAGTACCTTGAAGGCATGATGGCATTGCGCGTTTTGTATGTTGATGATGATCCGGCTCTGGCGCGGCTTTCCAGCCGGATCCTCGGTCGTCACGGAATGGAGGTGGTCCATGCCGCATCCGTGGCGTCCGGGCTCAAGATGTTTCAAGACGAGCAGTTCGATATCGTCGTTCTGGACCATTACTTCCAGACATCGACGGGAATGGAGTTCCTTGCCGCGATTCAGTCCTTGCCGGGGCGGGTTCCCGTTCTTTATGTAACGGGATCGAACGAAGCCCAGATCGCGATCGACGCCCTCAAGGCGGGTGCCGCCGACTACGTCATAAAGAATGTCGGTGACGACTTTTTCCCGCTGTTGCTTACGGCTATCGATCAGTCGCTGGAAAACCATCGTCTGCGTCAGACGAAGGAGGAATCCGACCGGTTGCTGGTGAAGGCCAAGGAACATGCGGAAATGATGGTGAAGGAGATGAACCATCGGGTGGCCAACAGCCTCTCGCTGGTATCCGCCATGATTCGCCTGCAGATAAACACCATCAAGTCTGAGGAAGCCGAAGTCGCCTTGCTGGAAACCCAAAGCAGGATTTCGGCGATCGCCGGCGTTCACCGCAGCCTTTACAATACCGACAATATAGGTCTGGTATCGCTCAATTCGTACCTGACGTCGATCATCGATGGGTTGTTTCAGGCGGTTCCCGGATCTTCGTCCATTACCGTCGAAACATCGCTTTGTGACATCAGCCTCAAGGCAGACCATGCCGTAGCTCTGGGTGTCATCATCACCGAGCTGCTGACCAACGCGCTGAAATACGCTTATCCAGATCAATCCGGCACGGTTCGCGTCGGACTTTCGGAAGAAAATCGGCAATTTGTTCTCGTTGTCGAAGACGATGGTGTCGGTTCAAAGCCCGACGCATCTCCGCGTGGTACTGGCCTCGGAACAAAGCTGATTATGGCAATGGCTCAGAACATTGGTGCTCGTGTCGAGCAAACGCATACGCACCCGGAACAGGCCAAGGGAACGCGTTACACGATGACCTGGAGCGAGACGTAAACGCCGATAGCTTCGGTTTTTAAATATAATTCTAATTTAGTGATTTAATACAATTGGCGCCGCGCTTGGGCAGCTGGAACGTAAGCTTGCCTGGGAGTTGACAGGCATGCAACAGCTCAAGGCCCGGCGTCTGTATATACCGGGATGGTCAGGAAGCCGTCTGATGCGAATTGGCTTCAGGCACCTGTTCTGACGATGCCGTCAAAACCATCATCGTGCACGGGCACGCTTGGCAAGAAGAGCGGATGTCGCAGAAATGCGATCAGACTGTTCCTTTGCAAGACGTGCTTCCCGCAGCCGCAAGGTCTTGGCGTCGCGGGATTGCGTGATCGAATCAAGCTCGTCGAGCGCTTTGTCCTTTGCGAAGAACGGCGTCTGGATGTTGCTGAAGGCAACCTCGGCCTTCTGGCGCGAGATACTGTATTTTTCTGTCATGGGTGTTCCGGTGGTAAGGCTCGGCATGCGAGCGGAAAACAAAAGGCCAGGCAATTTGCCTGGCCTTGATTGGTTCGGGGTGCTTCCGGCAGTGCCAGTACATCCGTGGTCAAAGGGAAGCAAAACCCGTTAGGCAGCCTGCAGATTGCAGGCCGACATTTTGCCGGACTTGTTGTCGCGTTCCAGGTCGAAGCCGATCTTCTGGCCTTCGACGAGTTCGCGCATACCAGCCCGCTCAACGGCGGAGATATGAACGAAGGCATCTATGCCGCCGTTGTCAGGCTGAATGAAGCCGAAGCCTTTAGTGGAATTAAACCATTTAACTGTGCCAGTGGTCATGATGAACCCTTTCATAGCGATAGAGGACCCACAGCACTGAGAAGCGCTGCGGACATTGATAGCGATTTTGAAAGGAAAGGTTCGTTCAGAACGCGGTGCCAATCGCGCAACAAGCAAAGCTAAGCAAGCAAATTCGATGGTTCGTTATAGCGCGCTTGCACAGTCGAGTCAACTATTAGTTTTTCTGATTTTCGCGTCTCGACAAAAAGTTGTGCTTGGCCATCCCTTTTACTCGCTCTGCATTGTTTTTAGCGGGAAGGTCTTCACGCAGTATCGCCGTGCGGGCGGATCCCGCACAGGCGTTTTGCCGGACTTTTTTATTGGAGCTCATGCCGCGGTTCAAGGTCTCCCGCTTCTGACACGAGACGTAGGCCGATATCGATCCTGTTTCCCAACCGTGACATTGATCGCTCCTGAACAGGAAAGCTGACAGGTACGGTATCGAGACAATAGTATGTTGTAGGCCCCCGCAAATAGCTGCAAGGGCCATGCGACATCAGATGAGGTCGCGTTTGTAGCGCTCATCCCACTTCCGGGTTTTGACGAGGCTGCCATTTTCGAGTGCCGAAAGTTCTCCGGTCAGGTAGAAATTCTCCCTGTCGGAGCGCATCTCGGTGCGGCTCTCGATCTTGATGCGCCACCCATCGCGGCCAATTTCATATGTCTGGGTGAGGACGTATTTCGCGGAGAGGGGATCTCCGTCGCGAATGGTCAATTGACGCCGCAGGCTATGGCTGAGTTCGGTGTCGATGTCGTCAAACCGCAACACGCCCTCGCCGAACAAGCCGCCCACGCCTTCCGTGACATAGGTGTTGATACCCGTCTCATGGTCCTGTTCGGTCCAGCGGCGGACCGTGCCGGGATCGACCTGTGTCATGGGTGTCGATGGGCCGTGGGCAGGGGCCTCGAAACGCACAGGCTTGTCGTCACAGGTGGCACGCACGGGCAGGTCAAGCGCACTTTCTGCAATGGAGACGCTGATCGTCGCATCGTAAGGCGATGTCCATACCATCGGCCAGTAGGCCGTGGCGATGGCGAGTTGCAGCCGGTGCCCTTTGGCAAAACGATAACCGCAGTCATTGAGCTTGATTGCGACATCGTAAAATTTGCCGGGTTCCAACGCTTCCGGATTTTCGTGGCTATCGCGGTGGGTCAGGTTGAAAACCTGATAACTGACACGTGTGACACGGCCATCCGGCAAGACGTCGTTGAGGCGCAGTGAAATCTGCGCGACAGGGCAATCTGCGGCAATGCGCAGACGCGCTACCGGCGCACCGAGAATATCGAAATCCTCTTCCAGCAAGTCGGTTTCGAAAACGAGCGCGCCACCGTTGTCGAGCCGCTGATCGGTTGGATGTTCGCCGGGGCAACCCGTCGCCATCCATTCCCCGCCCGCCTTGCCGTGGCTTTGCGGCGAACGAATGCTGAGAATTGCCGGTTCGCCTGCCGTATCGCGCAGTTCCTTCGCTGCACCGGGGTAAAGTGAGCGGGTTGCGATTTCAGGCGAAGGCCATGTCGCTTCACCCACCCAGCGGCCTTGCGTCGTCGTGCGCGTACCGGTCGGTTCGATCGTGTCGCTGACGAAGGCGCGCAGCATCGGCTCGTCCATGACGCCGGTGTCCTTGCCTTTCAGCCAATGGTCCCACCAGCGCGTTGCTTCCTGCAGGAAGCCAATTGCGGGACCGGGAACGCCATCTTGGGGGTAGATATGGCCCCACGGACCGATGATGCCGCGACGCGGGACCTGAAGGTTCTCCAGAAGCCGCGGGACGGCATTGGTATAGCTGTCCGCCCATGCGCCGATGGCAAGGACCGGGCATTCAATGGCGCTCCAGTCTTCGCAGACCGAGCCGTGTTTCCAGTAATCGTCGTAACGTTGGTGTTGAAGCCAGAGTGCGGGAAAGAAGGGGAGCTTCTCCAGGCGCTCGATCCAGCTGTCGCGCCACGTGTCGCCAACGATCTCCGGATCAAGCGGACGGCTCTGATAAGCAAGCATGATGGTGCCCCACCACAGATTGTCGTTCAGCAGCAGACCGCCCATGTAGTGAATGTCGTCGGTATAACGGTTGTCGGTCGAATAGGCGGTGATGACGGCTTTCAGTGCCGGCGGACGGCGGGCGGCGACCTGCAGGCCGTTGAAGCCGCCCCAGCTCTTGCCCATCATGCCGACATTGCCGCTGCACCACGGCTGGCGGGAAATCCAGTCGATCACCTCGAGTGCGTCGTCCTGTTCCTGCTTCAGATATTCGTCCGCCATGTGGCCATCGGATTCGCCTGTGCCACGCATGTCCACGCGAATTGCGGCATATCCCTGGCTGGCAAAATAGCCGTGCATCGGCTCGTCGCGCCCGCGGGTTCCGTCTCGCTTGCGATAGGGAATATACTCGAGAATGGCGGGAACCGGCGATTGTTCCGCGCCCTCCGGCAGCCAAAGGCGAGCACCAAGGCGTACGCCATCGCTCATGGGAATCCAGATATGTTCTTCAACACGTATTGTCATTTGGGGTATTCCAGTCGGGTCATTTGAAGCGAGCATCGCTTTGCCGGGAGACAACAATGAAAGAATGCGAGGCGGCTCCCATCAAAGAGTGAACCGCCCCGCAGATCATGCGGCGGGGAGGCCACGTTTTGCCAGCACGCCATCCAGCCAGTCGCGCCGCAGTTCGGGGACCGAGGTGATGAGCTGTTCGGTATAGGGTTGGTAAGGAGGTGCAAAAACCTCCTTGGTCGTGCCGGTTTCGACAATGCGGCCATGCTGCATCACCATCGTCCTGTCGGCGAGCCGGCGAACGACGCCGAGGTCATGGGTGATGAACAGATAGGAGACGCCCAGTTCATCCTGCAACGAGCGCAACAGTCTGAGAATTTCTTCCGCCACGAGAGGATCAAGTGCCGATGTCACCTCGTCGCAGATGATAAGATCGGGTCTTGCGGCAAGTGCGCGTGCGATACACACGCGCTGCTTCTGCCCCCCGGAAAGCGCTTTTGGCAGGCGCTCTGCAAACTCCCGGGGCAGACCGATCAGGTCCAGCAACCGGTTCACCTCGGAGGCGCGCTCATCGTCATTCATTCCGAAATAGAACGACATGGGACGGCCGATGATCTCGCCGACGGTGTGGCGTGGATTGAGCGCCACATCCGGAAGCTGGTAGACGAGCTGGATACGGCGCAGATCTTCGCGCGAACGCCTAGAGTACTTGTCCGCAAGCCGGTGTCCAGCCAGCGAAACGACACCGGAGGATTGCGGCGGCAACCCGGCGATAACCCTGGCCAAAGTGGATTTTCCCGAACCGGATTCACCCACGACTGCCAGTGTTTCGCCCTTTCGGATTTCGCAGTGAACGTTGTCCAGCACCTTCTTGCGACCGTAGTAGGCGGTGACGTCACGCGCTTCGAGCAGGATTTCACCACCCCTGTTCTCCACGGATTCGCCGGACATGCTGGCTTGGCGTTCGGAAACAAGACGGCGCGTATAGTCTTCCTGCGGGTGCTCGAGGATATCCTCGGCAGAACCGGCCTCTACCTTCTTGCCATGGCGCAAGACCATGATGCTGTCAGCAATCTGCGCGACGACGGCAAGGTCATGCGTGATGTAGAGGGCGGCGGTATTGTAGCGCTGGATGAGACTGCGGAGCAGGGCCAGGACCTCAATCTGCGTGGTGACATCGAGTGCCGTTGTGGGTTCGTCCAGCACGAGTATGTCAGGGCGGCATGACATTGCCATGGCCACCATCGCGCGCTGTAACTGCCCACCGGAGACCTGATGCGGGTAACGGTCGCCGAAATTCTGATAATCGGGAAGTTGCAGCGCTTGCAGCAGTTCCAGCATCCAGGCTTCGGCTTCCCGCCGGTTCATGACGCCGTGGTAAAGCGGCCCCTCGATAATCTGTTCGCCAATCTTCATGGCAGGGTTGAACGCCGCAGCTGCACTTTGCGCCACATAGGCGATGCGCGCACCGCGCGCCGCCTCACGACCGGCGCGATCGACCGTCATCAGCGAAACGCCATTCACGACGATTTCTCCACCAACGATTCGGCAACCGTTTCGGCCATATCCCATGGCGGCAAGCCC
Organism: Rhizobium sp. SJZ105; assembly: GCF_007828365.1. NCBI lineage: Bacteria > Pseudomonadati > Pseudomonadota > Alphaproteobacteria > Hyphomicrobiales > Rhizobiaceae > Rhizobium > Rhizobium sp. SJZ105. The sequence continues at coordinate 187,430 of NZ_VIUP01000005.1, read as the reverse complement.
GATGGTGGATTTACCGGCGCCGGATTCACCGATCAGCCCTTTGACCTCACCGCGCTTGAGATCCAGATCGATACCATCAACTAGAATTGCTCCATTCGGTGCGGCAACTTTCAGGCCGCGAATTTGCAGGACCTCATTGTTACTCATCGGTCTGCTCCCTGAATTGCGCTGCGGCCAGCCAGCAGCCAGTCCACGACGAGATTGACGCCGATGGTGAGAACAGCAATGGCAGCGGCCGGATATAGCGGTGCGTAGAGGCCGTAAAGAATGGCCTGCTGGTTGTCCTTCACCATGCCGCCCCAGTCTGCGAAAGGCGGCTGAACGCCAAGCCCGAGAAAGGACAGACCGGCCACGAACAGAAAGGTGAAGCAGAAACGCAGGCCGAATTCCGCAATGAGCGGCGGCAGGGCATTGGGCAGTATCTCCCTGAACACCAGCCAGATCAGGCCTTCTCCGCGCAGGCGCGCGGTCTCGGCATATTCCAGCACATTCACGCCCTGGGCGACAATGCGCGCCAGACGGAAGACGCGGGTGGAATCCAGAAGCGCAATGGTCACTATCAGCACGGGGATGGACGAGCCTAGCGCCTGCAGCACGACAAGAGCCGAGATCAGCACTGGAATACACATGACAGTGTCGACGATGCGCGAAAGAACCATATCGAGCCAGCCGCCGAAGATAGCCGCGATGAAACCAAGCGTGATGCCGATTGTGAAGGAGAGCAGGGACGCCGCCAGCGAAACGCCAATGGAGATTTGCGCGCCGGCCAAAAGGCGCGACAGCATATCGCGGCCGTTCTGATCAAGGCCAAACCAGTGCATTGCCGAAGGCGGATCGAAAGGCGAACCAACGATCTCCTCCTGCCCGAAAGGCGCAATATGCGGACCGGCTGCGAACAGGACGATGTTGACCGAGATGATGAAAAGACCGACCCATGCGGTTGGGGTGATGGTGCGGAGCATTTTCATCGCGGATGCCTCAGGCGCGGGTTAAGCGCAATTGCCGACACATCGGCAATGATGTTTAGAATGACGTAGGTTGCGCCGAAAACGAGGGCTGCTGCCTGTACCAGCGGAAGGTCCCGCTTCGAAACGGCATCGACCATGAAACGGCCAAGGCCGTTATAGTTGAACACGGCCTCTACCAGCACCACACCGGTGATGAGATAGGCGATGTTGAACGATACGACGTTGACGATCGGGGCCGCGGCGTTGGGAAGCGCGTGGCGAAGAACCACGCGTTTGGTCCGCAATCCCTTGAGATAGGCTGTTTCGACATAGGCCTGATCCATCACCGCAAGAACGGCGGTACGGGTCATGCGCAGCATCTGCGCCACAGTCACCAGAACCAGCGTCAGAGCAGGAAGCGTGGTGGCTTTCAGCCAATCCGCAAAGCCCATGCCCGGATAGGTGTCGGCAAGGCTCGGCAAAAGATTGTACTGCACGGACACGAAAAGGATCAGCAACAGGCCAAGAAAATATTCCGGAAGGGAAACAAAGCCCAGCGCAACGATGTTGACAGCCCGATCGAACAGGCTGCCGCGCCAGATGGCACTGAACAGACCCAGAAGCACGGCAACCGGAACGGACACGACGGCGGCATAAAGCGCCAGCGCCATGGTGTTCCAGAACCGCGGCCATAAGAGAGCTGCGACAGGCTGGTGGTTTGCCAGCGAATTTCCAAGGTCGCCGGTTACGAAACCGCCGAGCCATGAAAGATAACGTTGCAGAAGGGGCTGCTCCAGACCGAGATCGGCGCGCAGCACGGCGAGAGATTCAGGCGTCGCATTCTGTCCGAGTATTGCCGACGCCACATCTCCGGGAAGAAGCTGAGTGCCGGCGAAAATAAGCGCCGACACCAGCAGAAGCGTCAAAATACCCAAAGCAATGCGCTTCAGGATAAGCTTAGTCATTATGCGTCCAACCAGACCTTTTCAGCGAGACGGGCACCCATGAAGTTGAACATCGGATGCGTGGTCACGCCCTTCAGTTTCTTGGATGTCGCATCCAGATAATCTCCGAACATCGGGATCATGGCGCCGCCCTCATTGGAGATGAGCGCCTGAAGCTCGGCATAGATTTCCTTGCGCTTCGCATCATCGAGAAGTGCACGCGCCTCGATGAGTTTCCTGTCGAAGTTTTCGTTCTTCCAATGGGTATCATTTTGCGCCGAGGTGGACTGGTAAGCGATGGTCAGCATCTGGTCTGCTGTCGGGCGTCCACCCCAGTATGACATGCAGAATGGAGCTTTCATCCAGACGTTGTCCCAGTAGCCATCGGCAGGTTCGCGCTTGATCGAAACATCGATGCCGCCCTTGGCCGCACTCGTGCGGAAAATCGCCGCTGCATCCACAGCGCCGGAGAAGGCGGCGTCGGAAGCGGAAATCTCTACCTTGAGCGTATCGAGGCCAGCCTGCTTCAGATAAAACTTCGCCTTCTCGGGGTCGTAGGGACGCTGCGCCAGATCCGCGGCATAAAAGCGGTCAGAACTCGGGATCGGATGATCGTTCCCGATGCGGCCGTAGCCACGCAGCGCGGTTTTCAAAAGCTGCTCGCGGTCGATGGCGTGCTTGATGGCAAGGCGGATATTGTTGTCCTTGTATGGCGCCTGCGTGCAATCCATCAGGAATGTGAAGTGCTGGCCGCCAGCCGATTGGACGATGTTGAGGTTGGGGTTACGGCGCAGCAGGTCTACTGTCTTGAAGTCGAGTTGGTTGATCGCATGGACCTGACCCGACATCATGGCATTGGTGCGTGCGGCGATATCGTTGATGACGATGACTTCCACGGCGTCAACGTGAGCGGCATTCGGCTTCCAGTAATTCGGATTACGGGTAAAGCGCGAACGAACGCCCGGATCGTAGCTTTCGAACACGAATGGCCCGGTGCCGACAGGTTTGCTGAAATCCGTCCAGCCTTCGGGCACAACGAGGAAATGGTAGTCGGACAGGATGTAAGGAAGGTCGGCATTGCCGCTTTCGAGGACGATCTTGACCTCGATGTCGGAAAGCTTGTCGACGCTCTTGAGCGCAGACGCGACCGAGCGTGCCGCAGATGTGGTTTCGCCGCGGTGCAGGTTGATGGAGTAGATGACGTCTTCCACCGTCAGGGTCTTGCCGTTGTGGAAGGTGACACCCTGACGCAGCTTGAAGACCCACTCCACGGCGCCGGGCTGCGCTTCCCAGCTTTCGAACAATTCAGGCACAGCGTGATTGCTGGCATCGATCTCGACAAGGCCGTTCATGATCATGAAGGCCTGATTGACCGGCACCCAGTCCTTCAGGATGCGGGGATCGAGGTTATCCGTGGTGCTGCCGCCGCCGATACCCAATTTCAAAACGCCACCCTTCTTCGGTGTGTCCGCGCCTTGCGCACTGGCGTCTGTAATGAAACCGGCAGAAAGCGCCGCGAGGCTGGCCGCGCCGGCAAGAAAATGCCGCCGGTCGAGCGAGAAGGAAAAGGGGGAGGATGTCATGTTTGGGTTCCCTGTTTTTTATCGGGGCCGGACGAGGCGCGGCTGGCAGTGGCGTATCGTACTCGACGGTTCGGCACTAGATACCGATGCGCGCAGGGGGGTATGATTTTTGCGCATGGGGTCATGAAATCTGAGCGCATCCGGTTATCTGCGAAGCGGAGTAAAGGGATGCGCCGGAGCGGGTCCGGTGTAGCAGGCGCTCGCCGGGCGGGCGTGTTTATGGAGTGGATACAAATGGGGCTAGCGGATCTTGTCGGCCTTGCAGGAGCGTTTTTTTATCTCTTCGCCTATGCCCTGTTGCAGCTACGACTTCTGACGATAGAAGACTGGCGCTACACTCTCTTAAACGTTCTGGGTGGCGTGTTTCTGATCTACTCGCTGATATGGAACTTCAACCTCGGCTCGCTGATTTCACAGGTCGCCTGGCTGCTGTTCACCATCATCGGCTACGCGCGGTTCCTCCTGGACCGGCGCCGCAAGACACCTCCTGCGCAGGCATGACGGGTTTCAGCGCGCGGTTTTATGGTTGTCTGCAATCAGCCAATCGGAAACCTCGCGCACAATTTTACGCTGGTGGCGATCTGCCGGTCGCATCAGGTAAAATTTGCCTTCCGAGCGCATGGCATGGGAATGCACAGGAACGAGCGCTCCGCTATCCAGTTGGTCGCGGATGAGCCAGGTCCACCCAAGCGTTGCACCAAGCCCCTGCGATGCCGCCGCGACGCAGAGGCCATAGTCTCCGAGTTTCCACTGGATTGCATCCTGTGGCGGCAACAGGTGTGACGAGCGCCACCAGTCGCTCCAATCCTGCCATTCCCGCATAGAATCTTCGATGGAGATCAAAACCGGTGCCCTCTGCTCCATAAGATTGGTCATGCCGCGGGCAGAAACGGGGACGACCTCCTCCTGGCCGAGTTCCGATAGCCAGACGCCAATCGGTCTTTCCTTGCGATAGAAAATAGCCAGGTCGAATTCATCCAGACGCAGATGTGCCACATCGTCAGTTACCCGCACCCGCAATTCGATGCCGGGAATATCGCGTTTCAGTTTCTGCAGGCGAGGCATGAACCATTGATCCGCGATCCCGCGAGAGCAGGCGATGGTGATTTGGCTGGCGCCGGTCCACGAGCGGACGCCGTCCGTGACACTTGCGATATCGAGGATCAGCCGCGATATATCGATCGAGTAGTTTTCGCCGATGGTCGTCAGTCGCACGCCTGTCGGCACGCGCTCGAAAAGCTTGGAGCCAATGAACGCTTCCAGCTTGCCGATCTGCCGGCTGACGGCGCTCTGCGTCAGGCCCAGCTCGTTACCCGCGCGGGAGAAGCTTCCCAAACGGGACGCTGCCTCAAAAACAACAAGCGCCTCCAGCGGCGGTAATCTAAAAGACGGTTGCATTCAGGTTCCCAAAAACAGAGTTTGCGATCCGATACACCGCCGCCGCTAACTCTTCAATTTTTTTGGGATTCCATGCTGCGCTGAGGCTTTGCCACTAGCGCCTTTCTGTTACCCAAGACTAGGGCTGACGGTCCGGCATTATCAGCCAGAACAATTGCACGAGGTCGCGCCAGGTTCGAGCCAGATCCTCGGCCGTCGATGTCAGCTCCCTGTAAATATAGATGCCCGCAAGCGTGAGAACGGCTGCAAGCGTTAGAACGGCCAACAGCACCCAAGGCCAGATGAGGCGTTTGCTCTTTGGCTTTGGTTCGGGCTTTGTGTCCAGATTGGGGTTCAATTACCGTCTCCTCATTCGCTTGAGGACTATGACGAAAACCGCGGGACTGCAACCGGAGGGCATACATCGCGCCCCTTCAACCCACTGGCACATAAAAGAATAACAGGTCTGCATTGACTGGGGCGGGGCAGTGAGCCGCGCCGCCTTGACGCCGCTTCACCCTTTCGCAGTGATCGAAACGCGAAGCCGGCATCTGCCACAATTGTGGAGTTTTTGCCACGAAAACATCAAGATTCATTCAGCCACAGTTCACCGGCAAGGGCGCTAAATCCCTCCATCCCGGAAGGAGGGAGATGAAATGCGTAAGATGATTTTAAGCGCTGGAATAATTCTCGGTGCCCTGTTCGGCAGTGGCGCGAACGCTATGCCTGTCGGTCAACCGGCCGCACCCCTGGCATCCAACGTTCAAAGTGTGGACTATGCTTGCGGACGCGGCTTTCATCTATCGCCGCGCGGATATTGCCGGCCCAATGGACCGCCGAGATATGAGCGCGGCTGGGACAGACGTGATCGCTGGGAAGCCCGCAGGGAGTGGCGTGAACGTCAGGCCCGCAGAGAATGGCGCGAGCGCAGAGATTGGCGCGAACATCGCGAATGGCGAGACCGTCGCGACTATCGATGGTAATGAAAACAGGCCCTCTCCGAACCGGGAGGGCCTTTTCCGTCTGGGTGCGTCTTGAGTTTTTAGCGACGATCGTCAACGCATAGATTGATCGGTTTGCGCCAATTGCCGTCATCAGTCATTTGGGCCGAACTCTTCCCAAATGATCCAAGGTTTTGACGCGTTTGCCGGGGGTGCAACAGAACTGGTCGGTGGAAGTTCGACCTTTACTATCTTCCATCATAATGGGTGCAATGAACCAAAAAGGTTCGGTCATCCCATAGCCCGTTATTCTAGCTTCCCGGTGCTGCGGCTGATCCTGCAAGAATGCCGCCATCGATGTTCAGTTCGGCCCCAGTCATATAAGTTGCCTCGTCAGATGCGAGCAGGACTGCGAGTGCGGCTACCTCCTCGGCCCTGCCAAAGCGTTGCATGGGCGTTTCTTTGACCAGCGCGGCTTCACGATCTTTGCGATCTGGGCCATTTCCCAACATCGGCTCCCACATCGGTGTCATCACGGCTGCAGGGTGAATTGAATTGCACCGGATGTTCAGGCCCTGACCGGCGCAATATAGGGCCACGCTCTTGGTGTGGTTGCGGACGGCGGCCTTGGATGAGGCGTAGGCCGCTGCCATTGGAATTCCGACAAGCCCTGAGCGTGAGGAAATGTTGATAATCGACCCCGCACCATTTGCTCGCATGGCGCGGATTGCATAACGGCAGCCCAGAAAGGTGCCATCCAGGTTGACCGCATGGACCTTGTGCCAATCAGCAAGTTGGGCATTTTCTGGATCATGGGCTGGCGGGGGGCCTTCGAACGGTCCTTCAAAGCCTGTTATTCCCGCATTGTTGACGACGACGTCCATCTTGGGAAATTGACTGGCAATTCTCGCCCAGTCTGCCTCGCATGCGACGTCGAGACGGACAAACCTCCCGCCGATTGAGCCTGCGGTCAACAAGCCGCCATCCACGTCTATATCGGTAACGATGACCTGTGCCCCCTCGTCAGCAAACGCTTGGGCGATAGCCGCACCAATTCCGCGTGCCGCGCCGGTCACGAGTGCGGTCTTTCCAGAAAGTCTGGGCATGAATGTTCCTTTGATGCAAATGCTGAGCTAGCCAACGCGTCGTTTTAAAAAGACTGCGCTGTCATCGACGTAAGTCCGGATTATCGGCGATCTTTGTCCATGGTCATAAACTCCTCATCAGCATCCTTTATTTACCCACCACTGTCTTATTGGTCAAGAAATGCACCGTATTAGTCCGCCGATGGCTTCAATGGACGAACTCCACCGGCGCGCATAAGCCCGCCAGCATCTGTCGTGCGCAGATACTCCAGTCAGGTTTCGACAAAGAGCTTTTCGATCGCAAAATCGATGAAGGCGCGCAGCCGCGGCGCCATGAAGCGGGCTGATGGCCAGACAATTGAAAACTGGCCTGGTGCGGCGAGATGTTCGTTCAGGACCGTCTCGAGCAGGCCATCCCTGATGGCGTCCGTCGCCAGGAATTCAGGCATGTAAGCGAGCCCCATCCCGTCAATCGCCGCCGCCCTTATCGCCTCCATATTGCCGCAGGTGAGGGCGATACGCATGCTCGACAGGGGGTTGTCGCCGTTTTCCAGCAGCCATTCCTGAAACCTGCCGGAGGTCGGAAAGCGGAAGCGCAATGCATCATGCTCTGGCAATTGGCCGGGGTGCAGGGGTGTGCCCATTCGTTGAAAATAGTCCGGCGACGCGCATAAAATGAAGCGGAATGGCCCAAGACGCCGCGCTATCAGGCTGGAATCATCAAGCTCGCCACTGCGGATTGCAGCATCGAAGCCGCCCTCGATCAGATCGACGCGCCTGTCGTTAAAGTCGAGTTCGAGATCGATATCGGGATAACGCCGGCGAAATTCAGGCACGATCGGCAGCAGAAAGCGGTATCCGATTGTCGGAAGCGTCACGCGCAGACTGCCGCGAGGTAGGGCCAGATTGTCCGTGACTGCTTCATGTGCGTCGCGCAGATCGGTCAGGATGGACCGATACCGCTCAAACAGCATTGCCCCTTCATTGGTCAGGGAGACCTGCCGGGTGGTGCGATTGAACAGCCGTACGCCCAGAGATGCCTCCAGTCGGGCAACGCTTTTTCCGACAGCAGAAGGTGACAGGCCCAGGCTCTGCCCGGCCTTGGCAAAATTCAGCCTTTCGGCAACCCGGACGAAGGCATCGATCTCGCTCAACTTATCCATTGTCACTGATTAAAGAATTTTAATCCGCAATGAAAGGCCCGTGAGGCCGATTGTCGAATTGATGTCGTCTGATGAGGATGGATGCCGATACGCGACCTTGGTGTCGCGACCCCATTTCACGATTGGAGTTTGCATGAACGACGCCCCTCATAGAGCCTCAGCCAGCCGGAATTCGGTATTGGTGGCGGTGTGTCTTGCCGCCTTGACCCTTCCTTTGAACTTCTCCGCCGGTGCGGTTGCCACGCCGGCGATCGGGCAGGACCTCGGGGGATCGCCTGCATCCCTCACCTGGATCACCAATGCCTTCATGCTGGCTTTCGGAAGTCTTCTGATGGCGGCAGGCGCGCTGGCAGATCGATATGGCAGAAGGCGGGTGTTCTTGATCGGCCTTGCTCTGTTTACCGGCTTCTCCTTTGCGCTTGGATTTGCGTCTTCGGTGTGGATCATCGATCTGCTACGTGCCGGTCAAGGCGTGGGCGCCGCCGCGGCCCTGGCCGGAGGTACGGCCGCACTTGCGCAGGAATTCGACGGCCACGCTAGGACGCGCGCCTTTGGGTTGCTTGGAACGACCTTCGGCGTCGGTCTTGCATCTGGTCCGCTGCTGACGGGATTGATGATCGAAACGGTCGGATGGCGGGCAATATTCCTTGCCGGCGGCCTGATCGGCCTCCTTGCCCTGATCCTCGGCCCGCCACGGATGCGTGAAACGAGGGATCCCAATGCGGCGGAACTCGACTGGCTGGGCGCTGCAAGCTTTACCCTCACACTCACCCTCTTCACCGTTGCGATGATCGAACTGCCTGTTCTCGGGTCTAACGGTATCATGGCTTTCAGCACAGGATTTGCGTTTTCGCTTGCAGCCTTCGTCTTGATCGAGATGCGGGCGGCGCGACCGATGCTGGACTTATCGCTGTTCCGTTATCCGCGGTTCGTGGGGGTGCAGCTATTGCCAATCGCCACCTGCGCCTGTTTCGTTGTTCTTCTTGTTGTCATTCCGTTGCGCCTCATCGGTATCGAGCAACAAGGAGCAATCGGGGCGGGGTTCATCATGTTGGGACTGTCGGCTCCGATGCTGGTGGTGCCTATAGTCGCGACGATGTTGGCGCGTCATGTTTCGCCGGGCATGCTCTGCGGCATCGGCCTGCTGATCTCCGCCTCTGGCCTCGTCTGGCTTGCCGGCTTCACCGCAGAGGATGGAGCCATGATCGTTCTGCCCATGCTCGTCATCGGGGTGGGCGCCGGCCTGCCATGGGGCCTGATGGATGGCTTGTCCGTTGGCGTCGTGCCGGTGGAGCGTGCGGGAATGGCGACCGGCATATTCAGTACCGTGCGGGTCGCCGGTGAGGGCATCGCGCTTGCAGTCGTCAGCGCCGCCCTTTCGGCATTGACCTCGGCATCCCTCGGACGGCTGACGCCTTTGTCTACGCCCCTCTTGAATCAGACAGGTCAGCGTCTGGCAGTGGGCGACCTGGCGGGTGCAGCGGCAATATCGTCCCACATCGGGGACGACTTGTTGCGGGATGCCTATCAGACTGCGTTTTCGACACTTTGCTGGTGGCTTGCCGCGGTAACGGCGCTATGTGCCATCGCAGTCCTTCTCCTGCTGCCCAATAGTGCTGCGGTCGCCGACAAAGTAACGGCTCCGTAGATTATCGGGAACGAACACGGTGTTCCCGGTTGGGCATGGAGGAGGAGAGTCCAGTGATGCGGCCGAAGAACATTTGCGGGCATATCCTTTTATATGCTTCGCCGGCCCGCCTTCCGGGCGATCTCCTACTCATGTGCCGTTGTTCAATGAACTAGACTACGGGAGCAGGCAAGATCGCCTCTTTCACAGCCAGCTCTGCCATGGCGAGTGCGGCATCACGGGTTTTGGCGGCGGCAATAAACCGGCCGTTGTGGCAGAAACTCGCGCCTTCAATGCCGCAAACGGCTTCCAGATCGCCATTTGTAAGGCCAGCCCATGCCGCAGGCAGGTCTGCTCGCAGTTCAAAGCCTTCATCTGCGCGACGGATACCGGTCAGACACCAGTCCTTGTCACGCGGGTGAACGACAAACAGCAGATTGTCTGCGCCCGCCTTCACAATGGCGGGCCGAAACGGCATGCCCATCGGCAATTCCAGAATATGACCTTCACCGGCATCGACGATAGCCTGCATTACCAGCGCCTCGGCGCGCAGTTTCGCAGCGCTTTTGGCTATTTTCGCCTCGACGAAGCTGCGGGCAATGACGAGCGCCGCGTGGAAACTGCGATCATCGGCTTCGGGGTCGGTCTCGTCAAAAACAGGTTTCAGAGTTTCCAGCAGGACAGGCAGCGTCAGCGCAACCAGCGGCCCGGCGACGGAGGGGCTGACCGCACCATTGTCGACCAGATCGACCGGCAGCACAAAGCTGCCATCGAAAGAGGTATGGACGGTTTCGACATGTTCATCGGGGATGCCGAAGGCGGCAAGATAGTCCCGGCCGAAATGCTTCCAGATCAGTCCGAATGAACTATATGGCTGACCGTCATCCCTCAGCGGCGCGCCGCGCTGATGGTGATCGAATATCCTGCTTGTCGCGTCATAGGCGCCGCCGACATCGTAGATGATGCGGTCCACGCCGGGGGTGATCCATTCCGGCGCCCGGCTGCGGACGATGCGGGCCTGCGGGAAAAGTCGGGTCAGGATGACGCTGGACAGCAGTTCGTCGGCATGGAAGCCACCGGAATGGGTGACGAGAAAATCCGGGATCATGTCAGGATAAGCCTTGTTGCTTGCGGGAGGTCCGCCTGGAATTGAGGCACCTGATACCCTTTACCCGACGCCATCTCAACCCGTCATTCGCTGCTTCTGTATCATATTGCCGGTTCGGGACTGGCTCCAATCGTAGCGGAAGGTAACGCCGCTCCCCTTATCGCCTTCCTGCACTAGGTTGGTTTCCGTGTTTCGTATGTACTGAAAAACCCATACGTATTGCAGTCGGGGAGGAGCGGCATTTGCCTCTTCGTCAGGCGGCATCCAGAGAGAGGGTCAGGTCGGCGACCAGATCGTCGGGATGTTCGATGCCGATTGACAGCCGGATCGTGGAATCAAGCACACCAATGCGCTGGCGGACGTCGGCCGGAACACCCGAATGCGTCATCGTTGCAGGATGGGAGGCGAGAGATTCCGTACCGCCAAGGCTGACCGCGAGTTTGAATATCGTGAGAGCGTTGAGGAATTTGAAAGACGCTGCCTGCCCGCCCGCAATGTCAAACGAGAAGGTCGATCCCGCACCGGTGCATTGATCTGCAAACACCTTGCCAACCGGGGACGCCGGATCGTGAAACGGCAGATAATGGATTTTCTCGACCTTGGGATGCGCCTTCAGGAACTCGGCCACCACCTTGGCATTGCTGTTTGCCCGCTCCATGCGGATTTGTAGCGTCTCAAGCGAGCGCCCGAGCATCCAGCACGAATGCGGGTCGAGCTGGGTGCCGATCGCTCCGCGTAATGCCTTCACCTGCTTCATGACATCCTTGCGACCGAGCGCTGCTCCGGCAATGAGGTCGGAGTGCCCGCCAACGTATTTTGTCAGTGAATAGAGCGAGATATCGGCACCGTGCTCGATTGGCCGCTGGAAAACCGGACCGAGGAGTGTGTTGTCGCATGCGATGATTGGCCTGTGTCCCTGCTTCTGGCCGATCACGTCGGCAACGCGGCTGATCATAGCGATATCGACAATACTGTTTGTCGGGTTGGCGGGGGTCTCGATGAGGATGACGGACACCCTGCCTTTCGCCATCGCAGCCTCTGCGGCGGATATCACCGAGGCCTCGCTGACACCATCGGCGAAACCCACCGCCGAAACGCCGAAATTGTGGAAGGTCTTTGCCAGCAGCGTCTCAGTGCCGCCGTACAAAGGCTGGGAATGGAGTACGGTGTCGCCGGGCCGGACGAAAGCGAAAAGCGTCGTCGAAATGGCGGACATGCCGGACGAGAAGAGCGCACAACTCTCGGTGCGTTCGTAAACGGCAAGGCGGTCCTCGACGATCTCGCTATTGGGATGGTTGAAACGCGAATAGACGAGGCCTGCACCTCTGCCTGCGGGCGGCTCCTTGCGGCCGGAGACATAGTCGAAGAAGTCGCGACCGTCTTCTGCCGACTTGAAGACGAAGGTTGAGGTCAGAAACACAGGCGGCTTCACCGCTCCTTCCGACAATTCCGGATCGTAGCCGTAATTGAGCATCTGGGTTTCAGGATGGAGAGCGTGGTTGCCGATATGGGTTTTAGACGGATGCGGTGCGGTCATTTGCGGAAGGTCCTCCTCAACAGACGTTGAACTGTCCGCAGCTTACATCCAATCAAGCCAAAATACCTTGCATTCTGAAGCGTGGATATGTCTGATGAAGCAATATATTGCGGAGAATTGTGCTTTATGTCGCAAAAAATTGCAGATCCAATCGACCGGCGGATAGTCAAGGAGCTGTCTGCCGACGCAAGGATCACCAACAACGAACTTGCCGAGCGAGTCGGCTTGTCGGCATCTGCATGTCTGCGGAGGCTGCGACGGCTGGAAGAGACGGGGCTGATCAAAGGTTATTCCGCGATCGTCGATCCGGCAATCGAGGGATGGACGATGACCGCGCTTGCATCCATCCGCCTCAGTCGCCAGCACGATGACGAAATCCAGATGTTCGAGGCGGCCGTTCTGGACTGGGACGAGGTTCTGGAATGTCACCTCGTCACGGGTTCGAGGGACTACATGCTCAAGGTCATGTGTGGTGGGCTCGAGGACTACGAGCGCTTCATCAAGGAGAAGATCGCGAAGCTGAAATGCGTCGACACCATCGAGACCAGCTTTGTCATGAACACGATCAAGGCGCGGCGCATCTAAGCTTTGCTAGAAGCTCCGCGCCCGGTGTGTTCAAGCTCCGAGAACCGGAGCTTGAACCGTTTGGAGGTGCGATCGGACGACTTACTCGGCCGTCGCCTGGATATCGACCTTGTCGAGAAGAAGCATCGGGTTTTCAGACGCTGCAACTAGATCAAAAAGACCAAGGCCATTTGGTCCAGTGGAGCGGGCGGTAACCGTAAGAGTACCTGGGTTGTTGATGAAGCGTAGCAACGCGTCCACCGCACTCTTGAGTTTGGGCTGTTCAGCTGCGATCTGCTGCAAGCCCGCGCTTGCCACGAGTATCAGAACACCGCGCACTTGATCCTCGGTCATGTCGTTTTGCAGAGCATACAGCTTGATAGCCTTGGCCATCATGCCTTCGTCCTTGATCGTCAGCTTTACCTCGCGGCCCGCGAGCCCCAGGAGGGCGGCCTGAGTACGATTGGTATCGAAGGAGAAGAACTCCTCGGTGAACCCGCTCGCCAGACCGGAAAAATTGACGCTGCCAATATCCTTGCCGCGCATGGAGATTTCCCGGATCACCAGGTTCTTGTTCGGTTCATCCCAGCCGGCGGCAAGGGCATAAGACAGGGCGAGTGCCTCGAAACCCAGTTTGCGGGCTTCGACAAAAACTTCCTCGGTCGAATCTTCCGGGATCGGAAGAGAAAGGTCATCCTGCCTGATCACGATATCTGTGGGTATGCCGTTGAAGGGCTTTGTCAGACCCATCTCGAAATTCCTGAGCGTGAACTTGATGCGCTCAGGCACGCCCTCCGTCTTTTCACCAGTCTCGTCGTCTGTCTGTTCCGGGGCGGCGACGTCAACATTGATGCCTCCGACGCGGACGGTGCCCAGTTCCGGTATCAGGTGATTAAACGGGAAAGTCTCGATCTGCTTGTCGTCAAGCCCGACGATTTTGGAGAGACTCTCGATTGTGGAACTCCAGTCAAAGCCCTTGAGGCTTGCCTCGGCGACTTCGATCGTGTCGACGCCATTTCCGATCGACATGCCATTCAGGCCGAAGTCGAGCTTACGGCTGTCCATCTGCATATCGATACGATCAATGCCGACTTTGACCCTTTTGCCGGCAGCCCCTTCGCTTTCATCAGGCGCGTCGGCCTTGAACCCGAGCAACTGCATGTTGCTCTTGCCAATCATATCGAGGATGGAGAGGGCCTTGGCGAAAATTGCCTGGCGTTCCTGAGGTGAAAGCTCGTCGGTATTTTTGGTCGCCGAAAGCGCGTTCATCGTTTCCAGAAGCGGCTCGGCCGGCATGCGGGCGCTGAAGCCGTCGCTGCGTATTTCATCGTAGGTGAAATGACCGTCTCCGTCCGAGAACGAGATTTTGCTGACGGAGAGCGGGCCATAGAGAAGCTTTGCGTCCTTATCTTCGGGACCCGCTTTTTCCGTATAGAGCCTTGCGAGGTAAGCGGCATCGAAGTCCTGTCCGGCTATGGCGCCGGTCGATACGACCAAGTGCTTCTTTTTCATCGCGCCAGTGCTGTCCGGTAGATCCATCTGGATGTCGTAGCTGGCATTGTCGATGGAATATCGGGCGACCCGGCCTTTGGCGATGTCCGAAAAGGCTACGTTCTTATAAACAGTCTTCTGCTCGGTGGTGGCGATGGACTGCGTGAATGTCATCTCAGGCGTGGAAATACGCTCTGCTGCAAATCGCTCTATGCGCTTAGGCAGAGAGTTGGCATTTCCGTCTCCGGATACTTCAGCCGCATCCGGTTTTTTGAACGCGGCATTCTCGACACGCGCATGCGCCATCGAGATCTTGCCGGTTGGCACGTCAACATTGATGTCGTTCAGCTCCAGTGCGCCATCCAGGAAAGGAAATTTTGGACGTCCATCGATAGCTGCAATCCGGATGTTCTTGCCATCGGCAAGCGGCAAGGCCAGTTCGCGAATATGAATCTGCCCGAGGAAATCAACCTCAACGGAACGGGCAGTTGCGCCAGTGCGAGCAACGAGTTCGCTGACCTTTGCTTCGTAGAAGGCCTTACCCCCGATGACGCCTGCAGCAGCAACAGCAATAATCGCAACCGCCGCCCATAAAGCTTTGGTCCGGCCCTTACCGGTTTGGGTATTTACCTGTTCCACGAAATTGGTCCTCTCCGACGCGATTTGAAACTGCACGCCTTTTAAGCACGCGAAAGTTGCTCCGCAAGTGGGCGCTAGCGGGACAGTTGGAGAACTTGTCCCGAAACGCAAAGCGCTGGGTCCGTTCCTGACCAAACATCAAGCGGGACAGCCTGGCATTTTGCAGATCATAAAGGTCAAGAATGCTGGGCAGCGCCAAGGTGGTGCCGGTCGACCGTCTCAGCTACCGCCACTCACTGGACAATATAGTAGACATAGTCCACCATATTGTTTCCGACGTATGAAGCGTCGGCCAAAGCGAACAAAGTTACAAAAAAACAAGGGGAACTTATGTCGCATCCAACCACGTCAGCCGACGTGGTGCTGTCCGTTCGCAATCTCACGGTGGATCTTCCGCCGGGAATGGAGCGCACCCACGCGGTCAAGAATATCTCTTTCGACCTCCACGCAGGTGAAATCCTGTGCATTATCGGTGAATCCGGGTCCGGCAAATCCGTCACTGCCAGCACGATCATGGGGCTGTTGTCGCCCGTGATAAAAGTCAGCTCCGGCGAAATCCATTTCAAGGGAATGGACATACTTGCGGCCAAGGAAGATAAAATCCGGCCGCTGCGTGGTCAGGCGGTCTCAATCATTTTCCAGGATCCGCTCTCCGCGCTCAATCCGTTGATGACAATCGGGGATCAGATCGCCGAAGTGCTTGAAGCGCATGGCTATGGAACGCCTGAAACCCGCAAGACCAAGGTTCTGGATCTACTTGAAGAAGTCGGTCTTCCCGACCCGCCTCTGATGCGGCTGCAATATCCATTCCGTCTGTCTGGCGGACAACGCCAGCGGGTCATGATCGCCATGGCACTGGCACTCGATCCGGATGTCCTGATTGCCGATGAGCCAACAACCGCTCTCGACGTTACCACCCAGGCGCAGATCCTTGAGCTCATCCGCAAGATACAGAAGCGCAAGAACATGAGCGTCATGTTCATCACCCACGATTTCGGCGTCGTTGCCGAAATTGCCGATCGCGTCGTGGTGATGGAGAAGGGATATCTTGTGGAGCAGGGAAGGGCGGACCAGGTTCTGGTCAATCCCGTCCACCCCTATACCCAGCGACTTGTCGCTGCGGTTCCGCAGATGCGGAGCACTGAGCGTTCAGTCAGCGAAGATGCCCCCGTCGTTCTCAAGGTCGAAAATCTTGAGAAGGAATATCGCAGCTCCGGCTCGTTTTTCCGCAAGGCCCGTATTGTCAAGGCGGTCAATGGTGTCAGCTTCAAGCTTCACAAGGGCCAGACCCTTGGTATCGTTGGCGAAAGCGGGTCGGGCAAGTCCTCGCTCGGGCGTGTCCTGCTGAAATTGCTGGAGGCGGATGGCGGTTCAATTTGCTTCGATGGCCGTGACATAGCAGCGATGGACGAAACGACGTTTCGATCGTTGCGACCCTATATCCAGATGATTTTTCAGGATCCTTTCGCGTCGCTTAATCCCCGCCATACGATCGGCAGAATTTTGACTGTCGGCCCCGTTGCCCACGGAATGGCTGTGCGTGAGGCGAGAATAAAGGCTCTGGGAATTCTGAAGCTCGTGGGGCTGGATGAACAGGCCTATGACCGTTACCCGCACGAATTCTCCGGCGGCCAACGCCAGCGCATCGGCATTGCCCGTGCACTGATGTTTGATCCGGTCGTCCTTGTGGCCGACGAAGCCGTGTCTGCTCTCGACGTTTCCATACAGGCGCAGGTTCTGGAGCTTCTGGCGCGGGTGCAGGCTGAAATGAAGGTGGCGATGATCTTCATCACCCATGACCTGAGAGTAGCAAGCCAGATTTGCGACGATGTGCTTGTCATGCACAAGGGAACGGTTGTCGAACAGGGGCCGCCGACAAAAATCTTCCGGTCGCCGGCCCATCCCTATACCCGGAAACTCGTTGCGGCGATCCCCGGTGCGGATTGGGAACCTGCGGCAACTGCCGTCGGCACATAACATCGAAGTGTGACGAGCCGGACACCTCGTCAGACTTTGCATTGCGCGACATCAAGGACCGATTGCACCGCCGGATTATCGTGGATCCGGTGGCGCGAGAGGTGTTCCTTTTAACGGTTTGATTTAAATAATAAAAATATGATTTCAGGAATAAAAAGTAGTTGCGTTTGTCTACTAATTATCCTTTCATTCAGTCACGAAACTGACATACGACATGGCCGAAAACCTGCACTGCGGCACGCCGGGAACGCGTGCGCGCCAATGTCGATCTTTGACCATTCGAACGGAAACTTCATGTCCAAACCAACTGAAAACCCGCCGACATCGCCAACTGATATCAATCTCGACGTGCTTGAAGACACGCTGAGCTTTTACATCCGCACGATCAACCTTGCCGTATCGCGCGATCTCGATGCCCGGCTGGACGGGCTGGATGTGGCGAAGGGAACTGGAAAGATCACGACCCTGCTGCTCGTCGATGACTACCCGGGTATCCGTCCTTCAGTGATAGCTCATCTGACGATGCGGGACCGGTCTGCAATGGGCAGGATCATAGACCAGATGGTGTCGCACGATCTGATACGCCGGGAAGTGTCGCAGGAGGACAGCCGCGCCCAGGAGCTTTACATCACCGAAGCCGGAGCGGCACTTGCAACGAAAATCCGGGAGATCGTTCCGCAGCAATCGCGCGATTTCTTCAGCTTCATCCCGGAAGACGAGCAGAAGCAGGTTATCGACATTTTGCGTCGCGCCTACCGCCATATTGTGGGGCTTGCATGATGGAACGAACGACAAAACGCGTTGCTCTCATATCCGGTGCAAGCCGGGGTATAGGCGACCATATCGCCGCTACTCTTCTTGGCGAAGGCTGGTCGGTATCGCTTGGTATGCGCAGCCCTTCACTGCCGCAATGGGCTGTGGGTCACGAGGGACAGGTCCATCTTGCCCATTATGACGCAAATGATGCGAGTGCGGAGAAGCGCTGGGCCGATGATGCGTATCAGCATTTCGGTCGTATCGATGCTGTCGTGGCCAATGCCGGCATCATGATACCGAAGACAGTGATCGAAGCAGATGACGAAGACATCGACGCCATGCTTGCGGTCAACGTCAAGGCACCGAGAAGGCTGGTTAAAGCCGCCTGGGAGGCGTTGAGCGAGAGCGGTCGTGGCCGGGTCATCATCCTCGCTTCCCTTTCCGGCAAGCGGGTGAAGTCCGCATCTGCCGGTAGCTATTCTCTCTCCAAATTCGCGGCGGTCGCGCTTGCGCATGCCATCCGACAGGCGGGCTTCGAAAGCGGCGTGCGCGCGACAGCCGTATGCCCCGGTTTCGTTGCGACCAATATGGCGACCGCCTTATCCGAACGGCCGGCGGATCAAATGACCCAGCCCGCCGATCTTGCCCGCATCATTGCCATGCTGCTGTCCTTACCGAATGAGGCTTCCGTCGCCGAATTCGCCATCAATTGCCAGCTTGAGGAGTTTTTCTGACATGCCCGGTCCTTATGTCGTTCCCGTCCATGGCGATGCGGAATTGCCGAAAGAAGTCGATGTCGTCGTCATTGGCGGCGGCATTATCGGCACCTCCACCGCGCTCGAACTCGTCGATCAGGGGCTGCGTGTTGCACTTTGCGAAAAGGGCGGTATCGGCCACGAG
This sequence comes from Rhizobium sp. SJZ105, assembly GCF_007828365.1. Lineage (NCBI taxonomy): Bacteria > Pseudomonadati > Pseudomonadota > Alphaproteobacteria > Hyphomicrobiales > Rhizobiaceae > Rhizobium > Rhizobium sp. SJZ105. Next base: position 168,791 of record NZ_VIUP01000005.1, on the reverse strand, counting down.
CAGTCGAGCCGCAACTGGGGCTGGGTGCGCATTTCCCGCCGCGACCCACGCGAGGTGCCCTTGATGGCAGAATCGCTGCGCATCTGGGCGGATCTCAATCGCCGCACTGGGCGAGAAACCGGTTTCAAGCGTTCCGGCATCGTCTTCACATGCGCAAACGAAAAGGAATTTTCCGAGCACGAACGCTGGAACCGCAATCTGGAAGGCTACCAGATTGAAAGCCGCATGCTGAGTGCAAAGGAATTCAAGGCGAAATATCCTCATTCCAACATGGATGTCGCCGGTGCCCTCTATACCGCCGGCGATTGCCGGGCCGAGCCGCAGCGCGCCGCGCCTGCCATTGCGGAAGCTGCCCGCGACCGCGGCGCTTTCATTCTGACCGAATGCGCCGTGCGCGGTCTGCAGCTCTCCGGCGGCAAGGTGTCGGGTGTCGTGACAGAGCGCGGTGAAATTGCCTGCAAGGCGGCGGTCATGGCGGGTGGCGCGTGGTCCAGCCTGTTTCTCGACAACAACGGTCTCGATCTGCCGCAGCTCAAGGTCATGAATTCCGTGCTGCGCACAAAGCCGCTGGAAGGCGGCCCGGAAGAGGCAATCTGGTCGAACGGTTTTGCGATCCGCAAGCGTCTCGACGGCGGATATACGATCGCGAACGGCTTCCAGAACATCGTCGACATCGTGCCCGCATCTTTCCGTTATGCACTGAAATTCCTGCCGGCTCTGCGGCATGAGTGGCGCTCGCTCGACCTGCGCCTGACTGGCCGCTTTTACGATGAATGGCGCATTCCGCGCCGCTGGGCGCTCGATGAGGCTTCGCCCTTCGAATATAATCGCGTGCTCGATCCCGTTCCGGCGATGGACATGACGGACGGCGCCTTTGCCAAGCTGAAGAAAGCCTTCCCGGTCTTCGAAAAGGCCGAAATTTCGCAGCGCTGGGCGGGCATGATCGATGTGACGCCTGACGCTATTCCGGTCATCGACAATATCGACGCCATTCCGGGCTTTCATGTTGCAACCGGCTTTTCCGGCCATGGTTTCGGCATCGGCCCGGCGGCTGGAAAACTCATGGCTGATATCGTCACAGGTCGCAATCCGATTGTCGATCGTCGCGATTTCCGTTTCAGCCGCTTCAGCGACGGTTCGAAGATCGAACTGGTCAGCGGCTTTTGACACAACAAGTCCGGCGGCCTGACGCCGCCGATCCTTTTGACGCATGAGGCAGGCAACTGCTGATGGGAGTAGTACCGCCCAAAGAGGCGGAAGCAAAAATAATCGTCGTGTTCAACCATCGGATCAAGGGGAACTAAAAAATGTCCGACCAGAACAAGCCGCTTATCAATACCACCCGCCGCCAGGCACTCGGCCTTTTGGCGCTCGGCGCATCCGGCGTCGTCCTTTCCGGTCTTCCGGGTTTTTCCCGCGCCATGGCGCAGGACAAGGCCGCCAAAGGCCAGCTCACGGTCGGCTTCTCGCAGGAGCCTACCGTGTTCAATCCACATATGCCGCATATTGAAGTCGACGAAGGCATCCATTTCAGCATCTTCGACCCGCTGTTTTATGTCGACGAGAAAGGTGCCTTCGTCGCAGCTCTCGCCGCCGAAGTGCCGACGGTCGAAAACGGCGGCATTTCCGCCGACGGTCTCAACTGGAAGGTCAAGCTGCGTGACGACGTCAAATGGCACGACGGCAAGCCGTTCACCGCTGAAGACGTGAAGTTCACGCTTGAACTTCTTGTCGATCCCAACTTCCGTTCATGGCGCAAGACCGGGCACGAGTTCGTACGGGATTTGACCGTGGTTTCGCCGACGGAAATCACCTGGAAGATGGAAAAGCCCTTCGCGCCCTATCCCTCGATCCTTGCTTCCACATTTATTACGCCGAAGCACCTCCTAGGTGCGGAAGCTGACCGCAATACCGCCGCCTATAACAACGCGCCGGTCGGAACGGGCGCATTCAAATGGAAGGAGCGGGTTGCGGGTGACTACATTCTGCTCGACGCCAATACCGAGTATTTTGGTGATGGCCCGCATATAGAGCGTCTGGTCTACAAATACGTACCCGACCTGAATGTGATGTACACCCAGTTCAAGACCGGCGACATAGACGTGGTGGGCCTGCAATGGATCACACCCGACCATTATGACGAGGCCAAGGATCTCGCCGGCAAGGTGGTCAACGTCGTGCCGGGCTCGACGATTGAATCCCTCTCGTTCAACATGGAACGTCCACAGTTCAAGGAGCCGGCGGTAAGAGAGGCGCTTTATGCGGCGATCGACAAACAATCGATCATCGAGGCACTTTATTACGGTTTGCCCACACCCACCGAAAGCTACGTTCCGCAGCAGTCGTTCTATTACAATCCAGATCTTCCCAAGCATGAATATTCCATCGAGAAAGCTAAAAAGCTGCTCGACGATGCGGGCTGGGCGCCCGGGGCGGACGGCATCCGCGCCAAGGATGGCGTGAAGCTCGCCTTCACCTGCTCCACGACAGCGGGCAATCACATCCGCGAACAGGTTCAGCAATACATGCAGCAATCCTTCAAGGATATCGGCGTGGAGATGACTATTTCGAACCTGCCGCCGGCTGTCATGTGGGGTGACTACTGGATGCTGTCGAAGTTCGATTCGGTTATCGTCGGGCTCGACTTCCTGACCGGCCCGGATCCCGATACCTCCGACTTCTTCCGCTCGACGTCGAGCGCTGCAAAAGGTGGCTCGGGCCAGAATACCTGGCAGTTCGTCAACAAGGACGTCGATGATCTTCTGGCCAAGGGCGGCAGTCTCTTCGTGCCGGAGGAGCGCAAGGCCGTCTACCTGAAGATCCAGGAGATCATGCGCAAGGAACTGCCGCTGTTGCCGCTGTTCCAGTACGCAACGGTGCGTGGTCACAAGCAGGGTGTCGAAAACGTGAAGCCAAACGTCAATAACCGTATCGATACCTGGAACGTTGCGACCTGGCGTCTGGCGTAAAGCCTGCCGCAGACAGGGCTTTATGCCCGATCCATGGAAGTGCCGGCTTTGAAGCAGCCGGCACTCTGACGGCTATTCGTGGATGGTTGCTAGCCAGTTCCACGATGCGACCTGGAGTCTCATCATGCTGACCTTTCTTCTCCATCGGATATGGCAGAGCCTCGTACTTCTGCTGCTTGTCTCGATCATCGGTTTTGCCATCCTCAACCTCGCGCCTGGCGGTCCATTGTCGCAATTTGCCCTGACGCCCGGCATGACGCGGGAGGCGCTTGATCGCATCGCCCACCAGATGGGTCTCGATCGACCCTTGCCGGTGCAATATCTCGAATGGGCCTGGCGCCTGCTGCAAGGCGATTGGGGGAAATCCTATCGCGACCAACGTCCGGTTCTCGATATCATCTCCGGGCATTTGTTTGCGACCCTGCTGTTGATGGTCTCATCAACCGTCGTATCCATCCTTGTCGGCACCTGGATCGGTATCAAGGGGGCGACCAAACGTTATACGCTGTTCGATTACACCGCGACGGTCGGGGCCATGGTGGCGCTTTCAATTCCCACCTTCTGGTTCGGGCTGGTGGCCATCTATGTTTTCGCGCTCAGGCTGAAATGGCTGCCGGCGGGCAACATGTATACGATCGGCGATCAGTCTTTTTATGACTATGCAATTCACCTAATCATGCCGAGCCTGGTACTCGCCCTCGTCAACATCGCCGTCTGGAGCCGCTACATGCGGACTGCGACGCTTGACGTCATCAATCAGGATTTCGTCCGTACCGCCCGCGCCAAGGGGCTGACCCCGCGCCGGGTTCTGATGAAACACGTCGTCGGCAATGCACTTCTGCCAATGATTACCCTTGCCGGTCTCCAGCTCCCGACGATTCTCGGCGGCGCGCTTGTCACGGAGACGGTCTTTACCTGGCCCGGCATGGGCCGCCTGTTCCTCGATAGCCTTGGTTATCACGACTACCCAGTCGTGATGGGGCTTCTGATGTTTTCCGCAATCCTCGTGCTCATCGGAAGCCTGCTCGCTGACCTCATGGTTGCTCTCGTCGATCCCCGCATCCGGCTCGGATAGGGCCGGATCGACGAAACGCCGCACTCAATCGAAGGAAAGACCATGTCCGCTGCAACCCTCCATCCCTCACAGGCCGCACAGCGGTTCCACTGGTGGCAGAACCGCACGCTGCGCCGGTTCGCCCGCCACAAGCTTGCTGTGCTCGGCCTCATCATGATCACCGTCATGATTTTCGCCTGCGTGGTCGGGCCCTATCTCTTGCCTTACGATGAATTGTTCATCGATCTGCGCGCCCGTTTTGCCCCGCCGATGACCGGTTACCATATTTTCGGCACCGATCCGCTCGGACGTGACATAGCCGCGCGCCTTTTCAATGCCGGCCGCATCTCACTGCTGGTCGGGTTTTTCGCCATGGTGCTGTCGACACTGATCGGCACCATCATCGGTGTCGTTGCCGGTTATTATGGCGGGCGCATCGGCGCGATACTGATGCGTTTCGTCGATGCCTTTCTGTCTTTCCCGAGTATTTTCCTGCTTCTCGCTCTGGCTGCTTTCGTCAAGCCGAGCCCGTTCATGATCACGGTTATCATTGCCGTCACAAGCTGGATGGAAATTGCCCGTCTGGTTGAAGCGGAAGTGCGGTCTCTGCGCGAACGCGACTTCGTCATGGCAGCCCGTATGCTGGGCCTGCCCAATGGCTGGATCATGTTCCGGGAACTGCTGCCGAATGCTGTCGGCCCCATCATCGTTGCCGCGACCCTGACGGTCGCGCGTGCCATCCTTCTGGAAGCCTATATCAGCTTTCTCGGTTATGGCATTCAGCCGCCGCTGCCGAGCTGGGGCAATATGTTGAATGGAGCCCAGCAATATCTCGACAAGGCGCCCTGGCTCGCCATCGTGCCGGGCGTCGCCATCACGCTTGCCGTCACGAGCTTCAATTTCATCGGTGATGGGCTTCGTGATGCGCTCGATGCACGCAGCGACCTGAACTGAAGGTGTCGGTAGATGGTTTCGTTCTCACCCTTTGACGTGACGCTGTGGTATGCGACCGCAGCTTCAGCACCGCATACGGAGCCTCTTTCCGGTCGCGTGCAGGCCGATGTCTGCATCGTCGGCGCGGGTTATACCGGTCTGACGACCGCATTGGAGCTGGCGAAAACCGGCATCAATGTCGTGCTTCTGGAGCGGCAGGAAATCGGCTTCGGCGGTTCGGGCCGCAATGCCGGACATTGCACCCCGACCTTTACCCATTATAGCCTGCCCGAGCTGCGCAGGATGCTGGGTGAGCCGTGGGCGGAACGGCTGATCGAACGGCAAACGCGGGCGAATGACCGCGTCTCGAGCATGATCCGCGACTATCAGATCGACTGCGAATGGGTACAGAACGGCTATGTGATGGGCACACCGCATAAGGGCGCCATGGATGAGATCAGGCGCAAGGTCGAGACCTATAATGCGGTGGGCGCGATAACCCGGCTGCTCGACCGTGACGAGGTGGAAGCGGTCACCGGCAGTACCCGTTTCGACGGCGGCTGGCTGCACGAAGAGGCAGGTCACCTCAATCCGCTCGGTTACGCCCGCGGTCTCGGCCGTGCTGTCATCCAGGAGCGCGGAAAGATATTTACCGGCTCGGCAGTGACGGGTTGCGAACGCGACATAACCGGAGGCTGGAAGGTCAAGACCGATCGCGGAGAAGTGGTCGCGTCGAAAGTGATCTTTACCACTGGCGCCTATACGGTTGGTGGTTGGCCCAAGCTGGATCGGACCTTCAAGATTCAACGCGTGTTCGTTGCCGCCACGCAAATTTTGTCCGAAGAGACACGCAGGAGCGTCCTGCCGCAGAACACGACCATTCATGATGGTCGCGGCGATATCTACGTCTACAAATACAATGCCGAAGGCCGGATCGTCGCATCGATGTTTCCCATGGGACGCCGCGGCCGCGACATGGCCTATACGAGACAGGTCATGAGCGAACGGCTCAAATGGCTGCATCCAAAGCTCCGGGAAGAGATCCGCTGGGAGTATTTCTGGTTCGGCGAACTCGATATGCAATATCGCACCGTACCGCGGTTTTATGGTCTGGCGCCGGGCGTTGTGGCTTTGACCGGTCTTTCGGGCCGTGGTGTGCCGACCGGCTCGATGCTCGGTTCCATTCTTTCGGAATGGGCGCTTGGTAAGCCGGAGAACGAGCTTGCCCTGAAGCTGGAACCACTGAAGGCAGCTCCCTTCTTTATGGGTTTCGCACCCGCAATGGCGCTGCGTTACTACCGGCTGCGCGACAACATATCCACGAAACTAGCTGGGGCGGAACTGCCACCCCATGCCTGAACCGGCGCGGCCACAAGGTCCGTGCCAACATTGACAAAGCAAGGAGAATTCCCGTGACCATGCCGATTTTCAACATTTCCGATGACGTGGATCTTGTTCCGGCCATGCCCGCCGAAGGCCGTGAAGGCGGTTCGTATCGTCGCCAGATATGGCAGGACCCGATCGAAAATGGCACGATCGTCGCAGTCTGGAAGGCCGAGCCCGGCATCTACAACTATCCGGGTCGTGACCTCGAGGAAACTTTTGTCGTCGTTGAGGGCGAGGCAATGTATTCGCAGGGCGAAGCCGTCCCGGTGAAGATCGGTCCCGGATCGATTATCAGCATCGCCAAGGGCGTGCCAAGCCGCCTCGAAATCCTGTCGCCGTTCCGCAAGCTCGCAACTGTCATCCCGAAGCCGTGAGGTTTGGGGGAGGGGTGCCTGCAGACTTAAGGCAGGCTGTGTCCTGTATGCGGGGCACGAGGATTTAGGTCTCGCCGATCTGTCTTTCGTCACAGCAATCCGGTGCAACGCTGATGGTCCGACAATCAAAGATTTAAAGAAACAGGGCTCCGAGGAGACGCAGAGCCCTGTTTGCGTTCAATGGTTTGGGAAGCAGCTGGTGCAAAACAGGCCACTCATTTGAAACATCCTTGTGACCGTTATCCCTTTTCCCAGCCCCAGCCGGTGCGAAAAAGCGGTGCCAGGGCCAGGGCGTTGATCCCTTGCTTATGGGGGCGTGCATCGGACATACTTGCACTCGAACCACAAAGGGCCAAGGGCAAGACGAGCCAGCGACGTTAGTGCCGGCTCGCGGAGCCATGCGGGAAGATTTTACCTCATGAATACGCGATTTCTCGAAACTTTCCTCTGGGCTGCACGACTGAACAGCTTTTCGGCGGCCGCGGAACGGTTGAATACCACCCAGGCGTCGGTGTCCAACCGAATTGCCGCCCTCGAAAGGGAGCTTGGCGTCGTGCTTTTCACGCGCGATGTGCGCTGCGTCAACTTGACACCTGCTGGTCGTCTGGCGCTGCAGCATGCCGAAAAGATCGTCAATCTGACCGGTGAGTTCCGACAGATCGTGAGTAGCCGGGAGGCGCTGAGAGGCACCGTGCGCATAGGTGCTGCCGACACGATCGTCTATGCCTGGTTACCGCTGCTCATCCGCCGCATGAACGAACGTTACCCCGGCGTCAGCCTGGATCTGACCATCGACACCAGCCTGAAACTATCCCAGCGCATTCAAAACGGTGAGGTGGATGTCGGTTTCATCATGGGGCCGATCATGGCTGCAAATATCTACAATTCACCGCTCTGTACGTTCGAGTCCTGTTGGGTTGGCGCGGTTGAATTGCCGCTGCCGGAAACGGGCGTCACACTCGAAGATATCGCGCATTTTCCGTTACTTACCTTCTCGACAGGCTCGCAGCCACATCAGGCGTTGCGCGCGTTGCTCGATTCTCACGGGTTGTCCGACAGCCGCATCTATAATTCCAATTCGCTGTCGATCATGACCCGCCTTGTGGCCGCGGCCGTTGGGGTGGGCGCTTTGCCGCGTGTGCTGGTGGACGGCATCATCAAATCCGGTGAGGCGCGTATTCTCGACATTAGTCCGTCAGTACCGCCCCTCACATTTCACACCGTTTATCAGGAGCGTGGCGACAACGCGATTGCCCGGGCCATTGCCGATATGGCGACGGAAATCGTCAGTGAAACCACCACGCAATGGATGACGGCTGCCGCCTAAATTTTGCGCTGCAGCGCAAAATGATTAATCTATAAGCTTACCTTATGGGTTTCGATAGAGTTTTTCCGTTTGTAATGAAAACAGTTCCCGTTCTTAATTCTCCTCGCAACATGAGAGGAGAGCAACGTGAAAGTCTCACTTGTTCAAATGAATACCCAGAATGACAAGGCAGAAAACCTTAAGGTTGCTGCCGATCTTATTGAGAAGGCAGTCAAGGCGGATAATCCTGACCTTGTTGTTCTTCCGGAATACTTCGCATTTCTTGGAGATAATCCCCAGGAGATGCATGAGAGCGGGGAGGAATTCCCTGACGGCGAGATTTACACGCTGCTCTCGGGGCTGGCCAAGAAGCACGCGATCACGCTGCATGCCGGCTCCATCGTCGAGAAGGAAGGCAATCGCTTTTACAATTCGACGCTCGTTTTCGGGCCGGATGGCAAACAGATCGCGCGTTACCGCAAGATGCACCTGTTCGACGTCGATACGCCAAACGGCATCAGCTACCGCGAATCCGACTCCGTTGCCCGTGGCGAAGAAGTGGTGATCTACAAGGTTGGCGACAAGACGGTCGGTTGTGGCATCTGCTATGATATTCGCTTCCCTGAACTGTTTCGCGCCCTGCGGGACAAGGGTGCAGACGTCATCGTTCTGCCAGCGGCCTTCACCCTGATGACAGGCAAGGACCATTGGGAAGTTCTGGCGCGCGCCCGTGCCGTCGAAACCCAGACCTACTTTCTGGCCGTCGGCCAGATCGGCACCCATGCGGGTGGCAAGAAGGCATGCTGGGGGCATTCCATGGTCATCGATCCGTGGGGCCACATCGTCGCCCAATGCTCCGACAGCGTTGGAACGGCCGGTGCCGTCCTTGACTTCGACTATTCGGCCAAGGTGCGCGCCAACGTACCGGTGGCGAACCACCACGTTCTCTGATCGGAGAAAGACTCAATGTTTATCGCCAACCCCATGCCCGAACAGATCGGTGCCGACATCATCGAGCTTCTTGAGAAGGTCGAAGTCGCAACGATCGGTCACGTGCTTCACTCCGGCTTCGTCGATCCTGAAATCCGCGCCGTCCTTCCGGGCAAACGTGTGGCAGGCACTGCCGTCACGCTGCGCATCCCCAATGCGGATTCGACCATGCTCCACTATCTGTCGCAGTTCGTGCGTCCCGGGGATATCGTCCTCATCGACCGTTGCGGCGATACCCGTCACGCCTGCTGGGGCGGTGTCATCACCAACACCATGAAGATGGCCGGCGTTAAGGCCGGGGTCGTTGATGGCCCGGCGACCGACTTCTCGGAGTTCGCCAAGGTCGACATGCCGATGTGGTGCCGTGGTCCTTCGCCCATCACCACCAAGATCCTCGGCCTCGAAGGCGCGATCAACGTTCCGATCAGCGTCGGCGGCCAGGTGATCAATCCGGGCGATGCGATCCTGTGCGATGAAAGCGGTGTTGTCGCTCTTCATCCAAGCCAGGCTCGAGCCATGGCTGAACGCGCCATCGGCATGCAGGAAGCCGAACTCGTGCTTCTGGAGCGCCTGCGCAACGGTGAGAAATTGCCGGACATTTCTGGCGCCAACAAGCTCGTTCAGGCCAAGCTGAGCGCCTGACATCGTCTTATGGGTGGCGGATCAGTCCGCCACTCCAAATAACAATAGAGGAGAACAGGACAATGAAGAAAACAATACTTCTGAGTGGGATTCTCATGCTCGGCGCGGCCGCTCTGCCGGCGCACGCCCAGCAGACCGTGACGTTCCTCGGCTATAGCGGCCTTTTCCAGGAGCGTTACACCAAGGCGGTCATCGAACCTTTCATGGCGGCTAACCCTGATATCAAGATCGAATATTTCCCGCAGCAGGGCTCTGCTGCAATGCTCGGCTCGCTGCGCGCCCAGAAGGCTGCGCCGCAGTCCGATATCGCTCTGATGGATGTCTCTGTCGCCAAAACAGGTACGGACGAAGGTCTGTTTGACAAGATCGACGAAAGCGTAACCAAGAATGTCGCCGACCTCTATCCTAATGCCCGCTTCGAAGGCGTGGCCGGGGTTGGCGTAACGTTCGACAATCTCGTGCTCATCTACAATACCGATGCCATCAAGACGGCTCCCGACAGCTGGAACGCTCTGAAGGATAGCGCCCTCAAGGGTAAAGTCGCCATGCTGAGCGCCCCCGATATCGTCGGTATCGGTACCACCATCATCATGGACCATATGAATGGCGGCACTGATTTCATCAAGAACATCGATGCCGGCATCAATGCGATGGCTGAAGTTGCTCCGAATGTGCAGACCTGGGAGCCGAAGCCGGAAGTCTATCCGAACGTTGTCAACGGCCAGGTTTCGCTAGGCGTGGGCTGGAACGCCCGCAGCCAGGTGAATGCTGACGGTTCCAAAGGCAAGATGAAGGTGGTTCTTCCGAAGGAAGGCACGATCCTCCAGATCAACACGCTCAACCTCGTCAAGGGTGGTCCGTCATCCGAGGCTGCGCGCAAGTTCGTTGATTATGCGCTTAGCCCGGAAGCCCAGGCTGCCTTTACCGCCGCCATGTATTATGCGCCGACCAATTCCAAGTCCTCTGTCTCTGCCGATGTGAGTGAGCGCACGGTCGTCAAGGCGATGGACAAGGTCATCCCGGTGGATTGGATTGGCCTCTCGAAGGTCCGTGACCAGATTACGCAGGACTGGCGCCGCAAGGTCATTCCCCTCAGCCGTTGAGACTTCTGCGCAGAGCGCAAAAAAAGAAAGGACTTCCGCGGCTCCCATGGCAGTCGCGGAAGCAGCACACCAAAACCCTCGGATCATCTCCTCTGTCGGCGCTGGGGCGGAAGAGGTGGGAGCCGACGCGGACATGCATGCCGAGCGGCCCCCAAGGCCTGCATCGGGGGGCACCGCGAAACGGCGCAGCGAATTTTCGCCGCGCTTGCGTAGATCAAGGGCCAAGGCATTTCCGATTCCCTGCGGGTCGGAGATGTTCTGGAGAAAGGCAAGAAGCCAGAATGGGAACTTCAGATACCATGCAGCCAGGATTCCTCTCGGTTCGTTCACTGACCAAGCGCTACGAGACAATCGTCGCCGTGGATAATCTCAATCTCGAGATTCCCAAGGGCGAACTGGTTGCCTTCCTCGGTCCTTCCGGCTGCGGCAAGTCGACGTCGCTGCGCATGATTGCAGGCCTCTCTCCTGTCTCCTCGGGGTCTATCCTGATCGACGGCAAGGACGTGACGAAACTTGCGCCTTATAAGCGTGACATTGGCCTCGTTTTTCAGAGCTACGCGCTCTTCCCCCACATGACGGTCCTCAAGAATGTCATGTTCGGTCTTGAAATGCGCAAAGTGCCTGCTGCCGAGGCGGAACGCCGTGCCCGTGAGGCCATTGCCATGGTGCGTCTGGAAGGGCGCGAGGACCGTCGCCCCGCCCAGCTTTCCGGAGGCCAGCAGCAGCGCGTCGCACTGGCGCGCGCCCTCGTCATCCAGCCGTCCATTCTCTTGTTTGACGAACCTCTTTCCAATCTCGACGCAAAGCTGCGCGACGAGATGCGCGCCGAGATTCGCCGTATCCAGAAACAGCTTGGCATCACTTCCATCTTCGTCACGCATGATCAGGTTGAGGCGCTCAGCATGTGCGACAAGGTCGCTGTGCTCAATGGCGGGCACCTGGAACAGCTTGGCACGCCGCACGATCTCTATGAGCGCCCGGCCACTGCATTCGTCGCCTCTTTCGTCGGTCGCACCAACAGGCTGGTCGGCAACGCCGCCGGCGACCGCATCACGGTTGGCGATGCGGTGCTGCGAGCGCCCGGCGCGCACAGCGGTAAGATCGACCTGATGGTACGACCGCATCGCATGGCCATGACCGTCGCTGGCGACGCCGTCCCCGATTTCGACGGAGCGCCCGTCAATCGCATCGCCGGCGAAGTCCGCGATGTCTATTATGCCGGCGACATCCTCCACTACGAAATCGCCGCTGGCGGGCAGACCCTGTCCGTGGAGCGCGCGACGTCCGGCGGTGAAACGCCGGTCGCAGCAGGCAGCGCGGTCAGTCTCGTCTGGCGCGTGGAGGATACTCTGGTCTTCGGAGCAAACCGATGACGGCGGCGGTCATGATCACGGCTCCCGGTGGCCGTACCTCTTCCATCGTGTTTCTCGCAACCCTTCTTCTTGGACCCATCATTGCGGTCAACGGTCTGGCCTTTGTGTTGCCCGTCTTCAACCTGCTGCTGCTTTCCTTCCGCGAAAGCCTCGGCGGCGGCGGTCTCGGTGAAGCCCATACGCTCGACAACTGGTCGTCGACACTGACCGACGGTTTTTACATCGAGCTGATTGGTCAGAGCATCCTGACCAGCCTTATGATCACCGTTCTCACGCTGCTCGCCTCCTATCCCATCGCCCTCTACCTTCACCGGGCGCAGGGTCGCTGGAAAACGCTTTTGCTGGTGCTGGTCATTTCGCCGCTGCTCACCTCGGCGGTGGTGCGCACTTATGGCTGGATCGCAATCCTGGCCGATGACGGCCTCATCAACAACATCCTCTTCGCACTGGGTGCGCAAGGCGGGGTGCGTCTGCTGTTCAACAAGATCGGCGTCGTCATCGGGCTTACCGAAATCCTGATGCCCTATATGATCCTGGCGCTCCTCGCTGGCTTCGGCAGGCTTGATCCTCGCGTCGAGGAAGCTGCGGAAACGCTCGGCGCATCGCCCTGGAAAGTGTTCTGGCGGATCATCGTGCCGCTCACCATGCCCGGCGTGGCCCTGGGTTGCCTGCTCTCCTTCGTGCTGGCCGTCAGTTCGTTCATCACTCCCAAGCTACTCGGCGGTGGCCGCGTCTTCCTTCTGGCAACGGAAATCTATGATCAGGCCATCGTGACGCTCAACTGGCCACTCGCCGCTACGCTTTCGATGATCATCCTCGTGATTTTCGGTGCCGCCCTGGTGCTCTATTCCCGGCTTCTGCGGGCCATTCTGTAAAGGAGATCGAAGATGGAAGAACGTCCCGCTCCGCTGGCGCTGAAAATTGTCGCCTTCATCATGTTCCTTTTCCTCCTTGCGCCTGTGGTGCTCGTCGTGCCGATCTCGTTTTCGGCCGACAGCTACATGACCTTCCCACCCTCCGGGTGGAGCCTCCGCTGGTATGTGGATCTCATGCACAATTCCAAGATGATCGGCGCCCTCGGCACCAGCACGCTCCTTGCGGTCATCGTTACCATGCTGTCCATGCTGATTGCGCTGCCCGCCTCCTATGCCATCGTGCGGATGCGGGTGATTGGCGCGGATACATTACTCGCCTTCTTCACCGCGCCGCTTCTTCTGCCGACCATCGTTCTTGGCCTTGCGATCCTGATCGTCTTTGCCGGTGCGGGCCTGCTCGGTACATTCACGGGTCTGGTGATCGCGCATCTGATCATCGTGTTGCCCTATGCGCTGCGTGTACTCACCACGTCGCTTGCGGGCCTGCCGCTGATCTACGAGGAGGCCGCCTCCACGCTCGGGGCGTCACCTCTTACCGTCTTTCGCCGCGTCACCATGCCGATGATCGCGCCTGGCATCGTTGCAACAGCAGCGCTTTCTTTTCTCGTCTCGTTCGATGAAGCCGTGATTTCGCTGTTCCTCACCGGTCCGCGCATCACGACGCTCCCCGTTGCCATGTATCAGCATGTCGAAACCCAGGCTGATCCGCTTGTTGCCGCCATCTCCGTTCTTCTGATCGTGCTCACGCTTGCCGTCGTCCTGATCGTGGACCGCACGGTGGGCCTCACGAAGACTTTCGTGAAGTAAGGGACCGGAAAAATGGCTTATCGACAGATCGCAGCCGGCACGACCTATCGTTTCGACGATCTGAAAACCCTGATGGCAAAGGCGACGCCGGAAAGGTCCGGTGACCAATTGGCCGGGATCGCGGCGGAAGGGCCGGTGGAGAGACTGGCGGCGCAGATGGCGCTGGCCGATCTGCCGCTTTCCACCTTTGTTGCACAGGAATTGATCGCCTCGGACGATGACGAGATTTCGGCCCTGATCGCGCGCCAGCACGACGCACTGGCCTTCGCGCCGGTGTCTTCTCTGACGGTTGGCGAATTTCGCGAGTGGCTGCTCAATTCCAAGGTCGGGCACGCGGAACTTGAAGAGGTAAGTTGGGGTCTGACACCGGAAATGGTGGCGGCAGTCTCCAAGATCATGCGTCTGCAGGATCTCGTGACGGTATCGGCCAAACGGGAAGTCGTGACCCGTTTTCGCAACACGATTGGTCTTTCCGGCCGCCTTTCCACCCGCAACCAGCCAAATCATCCGACTGACAGTTCCCGTGGCATCGCCATCTCGGCCATTGACGGGTTGCTGCTGGGGAGCGGCGATGCGGTGATCGGTGTTAACCCGGCCACCAGCGCTGTGACGGACTATATCCGCGTCGTGCAGTTGCTTGACGATCTGCGGCAATGGCTGGACATTCCAACCCAGACCTGCTGCCTTGGCCATGTGACGACGGCTATCAAGGCGATGGAGCGCGCTGCACCAGTCGATCTGGTTTTCCAGTCGATTGCCGGTTCCCAGAAGGCCAATGCGGGCTTCGGCATTGATCTTGCCGTTCTGCGAGAGGCTCATGAGGCTGGTCAGTCGCTGAAGCGCGGAACTATCGGCAGCGACCTCATGTATTTCGAGACGGGGCAGGGGGCTGCCCTGTCGGCCGATGCGCATTTTGGTGTCGATCAGCAAACGATGGAGGCGCGTGCCTATGCCGTGGCGCGCGAATTCTCGCCGCTTCTGGTGAATACCGTCGTCGGCTTCATCGGTCCGGAATATCTCTATAATGGCAAGCAGATCATTCGCGCCGGGCTTGAAGATCATTTCTGCGGAAAGCTGCTTGGCCTGCCGATGGGTGTCGACGTCTGCTACACCAACCACGCCGATGCCGACCAGGAAGACATGGACGTGCTGCTGACCATGCTGTGCGCCGCTGATGTGAACTTCGTCATTACCGTGCCAGGCTCGGACGACGTCATGCTGAACTACCAGACGCTTTCCCATCACGATTCAATCTATGCCCGCGAAACGCTGAAGCGTCGGCCTGCGCCGGAGTTTGAGGAGTGGCTGGTGAATATGGGCGTGACGGATGCCGCCGGCCATATGATCGAGAACCCTGCGCTGATGAACCGCGGGCTTCGCGAACTTGATTTTCTTGGAAGGGACGCCGCCTGATGCGTGACCGCCGGCCCTCCCTCATCTCCAGCCCGCCGGAACGTCTCAAGGCCCTGCGTGTGGCAACCGATGCACGCGTGGCGCTCGGCCGCACGGGTGCAAGCCCGCCCACGCGCGCGGTACAGACATTTCTGTTGGATCATGCGCAGGCGCGCCAGGCCGTGTGGCGTCCGCTGGACATTGAAAAAATGGAGCGTGACTTGCGCGCTTCGGGTGCGGATGTCGTGCATGTCGCAAGCCGCGCGCAGGACCGTGCGGATTACCTGCGCCGACCCGATCTCGGCCGTGCTCTTTCAGACGAAGGCCGTCTGGCGCTCGACGGGCAGGCCAAGGGAGCCGATGTCGCATTGGTAATCGCCGACGGGCTTTCCGCAACGGCTGTGGAGATGAATGCAGTGCCGGTGGCAGCGGCATTGCTTAATTTACTTGCAAGCAACGGATTGACGGTTGCGCCGCTCACACTTGCCACGCAGGCACGGGTTGCGCTGGCGGATGATGTGGGAGCCGTCCTCGGCGCAAAGGTGGCGGTGATCCTGATTGGCGAGCGGCCGGGCCTTTCGGCAGCCGACAGTCTTGGCGCCTATGTCACCTTCGGGCCGGAGACCGGGCTGCCGGATTCCCGACGCAACTGCATTTCCAATATTCGTGATGGTGGCGTGCCGCCCGTCGAAGCGGCGGGGAAGATCATGACCCTGATTAGCGCCATGTGCCAGCAGGAGACAAGTGGCGTGACGCTGGTTGAATTCGAAAAGCCGCTGACGGCTTTGTCCGACTAGAAACACAGCAGATCTCATTCATAGCCACGAACCGGCAAGGTGCATCGGCTCTATCCGTTGCGCCTGTTGATTTCGCTTTCGAACCACGAAAATAAAGGCAAGCCCATGGTCCAGAGCCTCTCCACAGCATTCGACGTCGCCGTCATCGGTGCCGGGGTGGTCGGTTGCGCGGTTGCCCGTCGTTTCGCACTGGCTGGTGCGAAGGTCGTGATCGTCGAGAAGGGGTCCGATATTCTTTCCGGGGCATCGAAGGCTAACAGCGCTATCCTCCACACTGGCTTCGATGCGCCCGAAGGCAGTCTGGAGCTGGAATTGGTGAAGGCGGGTCGGGCAGAATATCTGTCCATCCACAGGCAGATGGGCCTTAGCCTCGTTGAAACCGGCGCGTTGGTCTGTGCGTGGCATCCCGACGAGGCGCAAAGCCTGGAGGCGATCGCCGAGCAGGGGCGACGCAACGGCATTGCCGAGCTCGGTCTGCTTACGGCCCGGCAGGCCCGGGAATCCATGCCCGGCTTGTCCGACCGTCTTGTCGCAGCACTCGAAGTTCCGGGTGAACATGTCATCGATCCCTGGTCCGCGCCGCTGGGCTATCTTACGCAAGCGGTGGCGCTTGGCGCGCAGCTGGTGCGCAACGCCGAAGTCCTGTCCGGTGCGTTTGATGGCGCGTGGCAGATAGAGACGACGGCGGGTCCGATTCTTGCGGCGAGCGTTGTCAATGCGGCCGGATTGTTCGGCGACATCGTCGATGCGCGACTGGGGCTTGTCCCAGACTTCACCATCAAGCCTCGCAAGGGACAATTCGTCGTTCTCGACAAGGCCGCCCGCCGACACGTGCCGCGCATCGTCCTGCCCGTTCCCACCGAAATCACCAAGGGCATCGTTGTGTGTCCAACCGCCTTCGGCAACGTTCTCATCGGCCCGACGGCGGAAGAACAGGATGACCGCGAGCGTGCGACGGTAGAAACGGCGGCGCTGGAAGCGCTGCTGACGCGCGGCAGGGAGATCGTTCCGGCACTCGCCTCCATTCCCGTGACCGCTATCTATGCCGGCTTGCGCCCGGCCTCCGAGAAGAAACATTACCGGATTTCCGCACGGCCGGACCTGCGCGCGATCACGCTTGGCGGCGTGCGATCCACCGGTCTCAGTGCGGCACTTGGTCTGGCGCAGCACGCTCTGGCGCTTCACGAAAGTTTCGGCACGCGCTTCATGCCCCCGCCCGCAGTGCCTCATGTGACGATGCCGAACCTGAGCGAAACCTTCGAGCGGGACTGGCAGCGCGCCGATCATGGCGAAATCGTCTGCCATTGCGAGCTTGTCACCCGCCGTGAGATCGAGGCGACATTTTCCAGCCCGGTGCCGCCGGGTGATTTCGGAGGTCTGCGGCGGCGCACCCGCGCCGGCATGGGGCGCTGTCAGGGATTTTACTGCAACGCCCGGCTGGCCGCGATGACGGGCGACCGTCTGGCTGTACCGCTTGCGGTCCGTCCGGGAGACGATCGATGAGCTCCCGCAAGCCTGTTCAGCAGATGCAAGAAAACGTTCTGGATGCAGATGTAATCGTGGTCGGCGGCGGCCCGGCGGGCGTGGCGGCAGCGCTGGAGCTGAAAGCACGCGGCGTTGCGCGTGTGACGATCCTCGAGCGTGAGCCAGCGCTTGGCGGCGCACCCCGTCATTGCACACATTCGCCTTTCGGCATGCGCGAATTCGGACGCGTTTATTTCGGCCCGGCCTATGCGCGACGTCTGCAGCGGCAGGCGCAGGATGCGGGCGTTGATGTCCGCACCGGTCATTCCGTGGTGGAACTCGGACAGGACGGTACGCTGCTGGTTACGTCTGCGCGCGGCGTGGAGACGTTGAAGGCCCGGCGCATTGTGCTGGCGACGGGCGCGCGGGAAAAACCACGCTCAGCGCGGCTCCTGCCGGGCGACCGGCCGGTGGGAGTGATCACCACCGGCACGCTGCAATCCTATGTCGCCTTTCACGGCATCATGCCCTTTCGCCGGCCGCTTATCCTTGGTTCGGAACTGGTTTCCTTTTCCGCGCTTCTCACATGCCTGACGCATGGCGCGCGGCCGGTGGCGATGATCGAGCCTGAGCCGGAACCGCTGGGGCGGTCGCTTTTCCGGTGGTTTCCGCGATTGGTCGGAGTGCCCTTTTATTGCCGCGCAACACTTGTGGACATTCGTGGGAGCGGTCGTGTCGAGGAGGCCGACATCCGGCTGGCAGATGGCCGTATCCTCACCGTCAAGTGCGATGGTGTTCTCCTCACCGGGCGGTTCACGCCGGAGGCAACGCTTCTGAACGCATCCCCTGTTGATATGGCGGCAGGCAGCGATGGCCCTACGATCGATCAGGACGGCCGGATGGCCAACCCGATGTTCTTCGCCACGGGGAACGTATTGCGGGCCGTGGAAACGGGTGGCTGGTCGTTCCGCGAAGGCCGCCGCGTGGGTGCTGCCGTTGCCGACGATCTCACCCGCGAACCGTGCAACGCAAAGGCAGTGCGTATCGCTTTCGCCGACCCGCTCAAACTCGCGGTACCCACCATGGTGCGATCGGGGGGACTTGACCGGCCGGCTTTTCTCGATTTTCAGCTGCGCTTCATCAGACGTGTTCAAGGCAGGCTTTCGCTTCATCTTGATGGAACGGAAGTGTGGAGCAAGTCCGGCCGGTGGCTGCCGGAACGCCGTGTGCTTGTGCCCATTCCCCGCGCCGCCGTTGAGGCGACCCAGATTGCCTTTCACTTTCAGGAGACGAATTGATGCGCATAGCGGCGATCGATCAGGGAACGACGTCGACCCGATGCCTTGTGATAAGCGACGGTGGCACGGCGCAACTCGTCTCAAGCCTGCGTCATGCACAGTTCTATCCAAACTCCGGCCATGTGGAGCATGATCCGGAAGAGCTGTTGCGCAACATCCGCGCGGTACTGGCCGATGCCGGGCCGGTAGATGCGATCGCGATCGCCAACCAGGGCGAGAGTTGCCTGGCGTGGGATGCCGAGAGTGGGGAAGCGCTGTCGCCGGTCATCGTCTGGCAGGATGCCCGCACCGCCGAAGCCCTGGCCGCTCTGCCCCAATCGGCTGCGGAACGATCGAAAGAGATTTGCGGATTGCCGCTCGATCCCTATTTTTCGGCGAGCAAACTGTCGTGGTTGCTAAGGCACAATCCGGCGGTGGCACGGGCGAGAGCCGAAGGACGGTTGCGCCTGGGCACCACCGACGCATTCTTTCTGGATCGGCTTGCAAGCTGTTTCCGCACCGACCTTGCAACGGCCTCGCGGACGGGACTGCTTGATCTGGCAACCGGTGCCTGGAGCCCGGAACTCTGCGCTCTTCATGGGGTGCCGCTGGATTGCCTGCCCGCAATCGGTCCTGTTAATGGCGGCTTCGGTTCCATCGAGGGAACGCCCATTCGCGTTTCCATCGTAGATCAGCAGGCGGCGCTTTATGGGCACGGTTGCCGCAAACCGGGCGATTGTAAGATAACCTTCGGCACGGGCGCCTTCCTGTTGGCCATCGCTGGTCACGAACGCCCGTTGGCGGGGGAGCTTCTGCCCACCATTGGCTGGCAAAAGCAAGGCGGCGCAGCCATTTTCGCCATAGAAGGCGGGGTTTATGACGCCGGTGCCGCGCTGGAATGGGCGCGAAAGATCGGCCTTTATGTTGACAATACCGAACTTGACGGTTTTGAGGGTTCATCGGCCGTTCGTCGTGGACTGGTGTTCGTGCCTGCATTTTCGGGCCTTGCCGCGCCATATTGGGATAGACAGGCCGTACCGCTTTTCATCGGCATGGACCACGCAACGGCGCGGAGTGACATGGTGCGCGCCTTGCTTGAGGGCATTGCCTTGCTGACGGTTCGGTTGATCGAAGCCGCGCAGACTTTCGTTCCCATCGGCGATACGATTTCGATAGATGGCGGCCTGTCGAACAGTCGCTATTTCGCCCGTTTCCTGGCCGCTGCCAGTGGTCGGACCATCTGCGTTCCGGCCATGCGCGAGTTGACGGCGCTTGGTCTCGCGGAACTGTGCGATATCGATGTAACCGCCATGCGAAAAGATGCCGAGATATTCAAACCCGACGGATCGGTCGAAGAAGCGGATCACGCTCGCTTTGCACGCGCCATAGGCAATGCAAGGGGCTGGTCGGGCGGTTGATGTCCACTTGGAATAGCCGGTTCATCGGCAATATCGGTGTGATCCACAACGGCCGCCCGCTCTAACGGCGGCTTGGTGGCTGAGCGTGTTGGTCCTGCAGCCCGAAACCTCAACGCGCGGCGCGGCTTAAATTACCAAATCTTTAGTTGTGTACCAGTTCGCCAATACCTAGCTTTATGGCGAGGCTGCATCCGTTGTGGATATGAGCAAGGAACCGGTAAGCCCGTTTCCTGTTGTTATCCAGGAACAGAGCCTTGGTTCAAGGTCGAGATACCCCGTCATGACTGCTCAGGACTGCAATTCGCGCCACTTTCGTCTGCCTCATCAGCGTAACCGAGACATTTCATGATGCGCACCGGACTGGATTTTGCACCGGGCGCGCCTGGCATAGAAGCGCGCTGGACGTCGAGCGCCAAAAACGGGGTCGGCACTGCGCTGTCGGAAGCATCGCCTATCTGGTTCACGCTCAGCCACGGCATTCTGAACGAGGTCTATTATCCGAGGATAGACAGTGCCTGCACCCGCGATCTCGGTTTTGTTGTCACTGGGCCTGAGGGTTACTTTTCCGAAGAAAAACGCGACTGCGTATCCGTCACCCGCCCTTTTAAAAGTGGAATTCCGGCATTTCACATTACCAATACGGCGACGGATGGCTCGTTCAGAATTGAGAAACAGGTGATCAGCGATCCCGCGCGGGCCAGTGTTCTTCAGCAGCTTTCGTTCATTCCCCTGAAGGGACAAATTTCGGATTATCGCGTGACTGCGCTGCTGGCACCTCATCTCGTCAATGCAGGCAATCTTAACTCGGCTTGGATTGGCGACTATGAGGGACATCAGGTCCTCTTCGCGACCGGCCGTTCACGATATCTTGCGCTTGTCTGCGATCTGCCCTGGCGGGCAGTCAGCGCCGGTTTCGTGGGTGTTTCCGATGGTTGGCAGCAGTTGCATCGGCACGGACGCATCGTTGAAGAGTACCAGCGAGCCGATGACGGAAATGTCTCGCTGGCAGGTGAGATCGACTTCAGTGATGTCAATGGCGCGGCAACATTGGCGCTCGGCTTTGGCGAGACGGAATATGCAGCGGCTGCGGCGGCCGTTTACAGTCTGAAGCATGGCTTTGAACGGGCGCACGAGGCCTACGTTGCCAACTGGCGCAACTGGCAAGACCGGCTGGAAACGCTCGACCGCGATACGCATCACGGCATCAATTCCTATCGGGTGTCGACAGCAGTGCTCGCCGCACATCGTGCCGCCGACCGGCCGGGCGCTGTTGTTGCAAGCCTTTCGATCCCTTGGGGCGCATCGAAGAGCGATGACGATCTCGGTGGCTATCACCTGGTCTGGCCGCGCGATCTGGTGGAAGCGGCCGGCGGATTTCTGGCGGCCGGCGATCACCATGAGGCGCTGGCGATCCTCAATTATCTTCGTCAGGTGCAGCAGCCATCGGGCCGCTGGCCGCAAAATCTCTGGCTGGATGGCAAACCCTATTGGCCAGGCGTCCAGATGGATGAATGCGCCTTTCCGATCCTGCTGGCGGATATGCTGCATCGACATGGTCACCTGGATCATGCCACGCGGGCGGATTTTATGCCTATGATCCACCGCGCCGCAGCCTATATTCTGGCAAACGGCCCGACGACCGGGGAGGACAGGTGGGAAGAGGACGCCGGATACAGTCCCTTCACCCTTGCCGTCGAGATCGCTGCGCTGCTTGCCGCTGCCGACCTTATCGATATGGACGGTGATGCTGCCGAAGCCGTGCATCTACGGGAAACGGCTGATTGCTGGAACGAGCAGATCGAACAATGGACCTTTGCCGGTGACGAGACATTCTGCGCCGCGCTTGGCATTTCCGGCCACTATGTTCGCATCGCTTCGCCTGACGCGACCGACGTAGCTCGACCATTCGGCGATACGCCCATCCGCAACCAGACGCCGGACCGTTCCACGCTGCCGACCAGCGACGTCATCAGCCCCGATGCGCTTGCCCTTGTTCGCTTCGGCCTGCGCGCGCCTGACGATCCGCATATTCTCGCGACGATCAAAGCAATCGACCATTGCCTGCGTGCCGATCTGCCGCAAGGACCTGTATGGTATAGATATACGGGCGATGGATATGGTGAGCACGCCGATGGAGCAGCATTCGACGGCACCGGGCAGGGGCGGCCATGGCCGCTTTTGACCGGCGAACGCGCCCATTACGAGCTTGCTGCGGGAAGGCGGGAGGTGGCCGAAGCGCTGCTGGTAACGCTGGAGAAATCGGCCGGTGGGAACGGCCTTTTCCCCGAGCAGCTCTGGGACCAGCCCGACCTTCCCGAATACGAGCTTTTCTACGGCCAGCCCTCAGGAAGTGCGATGCCGCTGGTCTGGGCGCATGCTGAACATATCAAACTTCTGCGGTCGCTTGCCGATGGTTCCGTTTTCGACATGCCGCCGCAGGGTGTGGAACGCTACATCCTCAACAAGACGCCGTCGCACCTTCGGATCTGGTGTTTCAATAACAAGATTGCCGGGATACCGGTCGGCAAGATGTTGCGGCTCGAACTGACGGATGATGCTGTCGTGCACTGGAGTGCGGATGGCTGGGTGACGACCAGTGACACCAGAACGATTGCTTCCGGCCTTGGCACATATTTCGTCGACTTGCCCGTTCAGGATATGGCGGCGGGCGACGCAATCGTTTTTACTTTCTTTTGGCCAAACACAGGGAATTGGGAAAACCAAGATTTCACCGTTCGCCTCGGCGAATGAAGTACATATCGCGCATTGGACAAATGGAGTGTCAGCATGCAGATCGGAATGGTTGGGCTTGGACGAATGGGCGCAAACATGGTGCGCCGTCTTCTGAAACAGGGTCATGATTGCGTGGTCTTCGACGTCAATCTCGACAATGTCGCAGCATTGGTGAAGGAAGGCGCAGTTGGCGCGAGCTCGCCAGACGACCTGGTCGCGAAGCTGTCACCGCCACGCGCCGTCTGGCTAATGCTGCCGGCGGCAATAACGCCGAAAATTGCTCGTGACTTTGCCGCCAGACTGCAGGCGGGCGATGCCATCATCGATGGCGGCAACTCCTTCTACCGGGATGCCATCGATTTGGCGGCGGAATTTGCGCCCCGTAGCATCGACTTCATCGACACCGGTACATCCGGTGGCGTCTGGGGTCTGGAGCGCGGCTATTCTCTGATGATCGGTGGCCCGTTGGGTGCCGTGCAGAGGCTCGATCCGATTTTTGCTTCGCTCGCTCCCGGTGCGGGCCAGGGCATCGCGGCCGATCCCGTCACCGGCACGGCGCCAATGGGATATTTGCATTGCGGACCGTCAGGCGCAGGGCATTTCGTCAAGATGGTTCACAATGGCATCGAATACGGTGTCATGGCCGCCTATGCGGAAGGCCTGAACATCTTGAAAGCCGCGAATGCCGGCACGAAGCACCGGGAGGCCGATGCGGAAACAGCGCCGCTCGCCCACCCGCAATATTACCAGTTCGACATCGATCTTCCTGCCGTGACGGAGGTCTGGCGACATGGGTCTGTCATCGGCTCGTGGTTGCTCGATCTGACGGCGGAGGCGCTGAAGCAGGACCCTCATCTCGACCAGTATGGCGGGCGGGTGTCAGATTCAGGCGAAGGGCGCTGGACCCTTCAGGCGGCCGTCGAAACGGGTGTTCCTGCGCCTGTTTTGGCTTCTGCCCTATTCGAGCGCTTCTCCTCACGCGGTGAGGCGGAGTTTGCCGGCAAGGTACTCTCGGCCATGCGCAATGCCTTTGGTGGCCATCTGGAAAAAGCAAAATGAGGGCGCCGGCCATGGACAAGCAGCGATCGGACGTACTCGTGGTGTTCGGTGCCACCGGCGACCTTGCCTACAAAATGATCTTTCCTTCCCTTTACGCCATGGTGAAACGCGGCGCGCTTCAAACGCCAGTCATCGGTGTCGCCTTCGATGACTGGTCGCGCGATCAGCTGATCGCAAGGGCGCGCGACGCGGTTACCAGCCACGTCGACAAGATCGATGAAGCCGTCTTCGAAAAATTCGCTTCTCAACTGCATTACGTGTCCGGCGACTACCGTAACGAGGCGACATTCGAAAAGCTGCGCGCCGCACTCGGTGACCACGGTCATCCGCTTTATTACCTCGCCATTCCGCCGTCACTGTTTGAAACCGTCGTGACCGGGCTTGATAAGGCCGGGATAGCCGCCTCGGCACGATTGATGGTGGAAAAACCGTTTGGCCGCGATCTCGCCACGGCGGAGGCGCTGAACCAGTCGCTGCACGCGGTTTTCGAAGAGGACGCCATTTTTCGCATCGACCATTTTCTCGGCAAGGAGGCGATTCAGAACCTTCTTTATTTCCGGTTCGCCAATGCCTTTCTTGAGCCGGTCTGGAACCGCGACCATGTTGAATGCGTGCAGATCACCATGGCCGAGGATTTTGGCATCAAGGGACGTGGAAAGTTTTATGACGAGGTTGGATGCATCCGGGATGTGATCCAGAACCATCTCATCAACGTGCTGTTGCTACTGGCCATGGAGCCACCGGCAACAAGCGCTTCGGATGATCTTGTCGATGAGAAAGTGCAGATCCTCAAAGCCATGCCACCGCTCAGCCGCGAGGATGTGGTGCGTGGCCAGTTCGACGGTTACCTTGACGAACCCGGCGTTGCGCCCGGCTCAAGCCGCGAAACCTTTGCCGCCGTGCGGTTTCGCGTGGCCACATGGCGCTGGAACGGCGTGCCTTTCTTCATCCGCGCCGGAAAGAACCTACCTGCCCATGCAACCGAAGTTGTGGTGCGTTTCAAGCGGCCGCCGATAGCGCTTTTCGGCGATGTTGAGGCGGCGGCCGCAAATTATGTGCGCTTCCGGCTCGGGCCAGATATCGCCATCGGCATTGGCGCGCGCCGCAAGGCTGCCGGGGACGGTATGCTCGGCGAGGGGGTGGAACTGGGTGCTGTCGATGACGGCATCGGCGACATGGCGCCTTATGAACGGCTGATCGGCGATGCGATGGCAGGCGAACGCCAGCTTTTCACCCGTCAGGATGCGGCAGAACTCGCATGGAAAATCGTTGAGCCCATTCTAGACGACCCGGCCGTGCCGCCACGCTATGCCGTAGGAAGCTGGGGTCCGGTCGAGATGGAGAGTTTCGCGCCGCCCGGCGGTTGGGTCGATCCGGAGTGACGCCCATGCCGGCAAATACCACGGACGGTAGTTCAATGACACAGGATCGGATCGTTCTAGCGATCGATATCGGCGGCAGCCACGTCAAGATCCGCTCAAGTGCCGGTGGCGACGAGCGCAAGGTCGAAAGCGGCAAGGCGATGACCGGGCCAGAAATGGTCATCGCCGTAACCGCCATGGCGAAAGACATGACCTATGACGTCATCGCCATGGGATATCCCGGTCCGGTCGTCCACAACAAACCGCTTCGCGAACCGGTCAATCTGGGTACAGGCTGGGTTGGTTATGACTACGCCGGCTCTTTTCGCTGCCCCGTTCGTATCGTTAACGATGCGCTGATGCAGGCAATCGGCTCCTATCAGGGCGGGCGCATGTTGTTTCTCGGTCTCGGAACAGGCCTGGGGGCTGCGATGATCGTCGAAAACGTGGCCCAGCCCATGGAGATCGCTCATCTTCCCTATCGGAAGGGCAAAACGTACGAGCACTATCTCCGAGAGGCGTATCGCGAAGAGAAGGGCAATGCCAAATGGCAAAAGCGCGTCACTGATGTCGTAGGGCGTCTGACTGCCGCCCTTGAACCGGATGAGGTGGTCATCGGCGGCGGTAATGTCGAAAAACTCGATACCCTGCCGCCCGGATGCCGCCGCGGAGACAATGCGCTTGCTTTCGAAGGCGGATTCCAGCTGTGGAAGAACCCGAACCTCATCGTCTAGCCGGTCAAATATGCTAGGTCGGCTGCTGCGTCGATAACCACGCAATCGGTGCGGCGTAGCCTCTACCTAATCGGTTGGAGGCTTCTCGGCCGACACCCACTTGTTCCGGCCTGTCTGCTTGGCGCTCAAAAGCGCAGCGTCCGCGCGTTCCAGGACGCTGCTCACGGTTCCGGCGCCCGGTGACGTTGCGATACCGATGGATATGGTGATCGAGTCAAGCAGACGGCCCCGGTAGGTGAAAGGTGCGCGCTCGACCGCGTGCCGGAGTTTCTCCGCAACCTTGATGGCATCTTCAATGCCCCCAGCCGGCATGAGCACGGTGAATTCCTCGCCGCCGAAACGGAATAGTTCACCCAGATCGCCGACAGCTTCCGACAGCACCTGGGCGACATATTGCATCACCGCATCTCCGGCATCATGGCCAAACCGGTCGTTGAAGCGCTTGAAATGGTCGATGTCGAGCATCAGACATGCAAGCGAATTGGTTGGCTTTTCAATATGCCTGTTCAGCGTCTCATCAAGCGATCGACGGTTCAAAAGACCAGTCAGGGCGTCTTGCCGTGCCATGCCAACCAGCCGCTGCCGAAGCTGGAGGTTTGCAACGGCAAGGCCTATATTCTCGGCGAGGAGTTCGAGATATAGCCGCTCTAACTCCAGCGTCTCGCTACTCTGCGGAATTTCAAGATACAATAAGCCGACGGTTTCTCCCAATGCGGTGAGTGGTATGCACAGGCCTGTTCCGGAACTGCCATGTAGGTGATGGCAGACAACATCGTCTCCGCCCGGGTCGCTGGCGTGGGGACGTCCGCGACGGAGAGCCCAGCAATCGTCTATCGAAAATTCCGGGGCCGAAAACGAAGGATCGGACCATTGTCCGGTCGATTGGAGAACCGAACTGTTTTCCTTGAGAACAAGCAGGCGGCCGGCAATGGCCGGGAAAATTTGCGGCATGAATTTCGAAACGACGTCGGACAATTCTTCCTGATTCTGGCAGGCCTGAATCCGATGCATCATCTGCAGGATCAGGTCCTTGATGCGTTGATTCCTGCGGTGCTCCGCGTCAAGCCGTTCCCGTTCCAGCCCGTTGCTGCGGAAGATCCTGATAGCCTTGTTCATTTCACCGATTTCGTCACGCCGGCCTTCGTCGGGCAGGTCGATACTGTAATCTTGCCGGGCAAGGCGCGTGACGATGTTGCTCATTTTGATAAGCGGCAAGGCAACGCGTCTGCTGAGGACAAAATAGAGTACGGCCACAAACATCAGGGCGGTGAGCGCAAGCATCACTTTCGCGATCGATCCGTAGAAATCGCTTCGGTCTTTAGCCTGGTCAACCATCGCCTGCGAGCGGGCCGCAATGGCTTCTCTCAGCGTCGCGACGGTTGTCAGCAGGTTCGTATGCAGTCGATAGTGCTCATCGCCGAACAGGACCTGCTGTGCATCGTTCTGGCGGCCGGATCGATAGAAACCGATTGCATCACGCTCCATCTTGTCCAGTGCGTCGGCGCTCTTTCGTATGTCCTGAAATGAGCCTGCCTCTTGCGGCGAAACACCAAGAGCTGCGAGTTTGTCCAGGGTGTTTTCAAGGTGCTTTTCCTGATCTTCGTCGACGTAGAATTTTGCGAGATGTTGCTCGTCGCCCCGCATGACGTAAAGACGCGCCTCCTCGGTGCGCTCGTCCGCAATGATCGCCAGTTCTTCGGCGAGATCGGTCAGTTCGAGATGATTCTGGATTGCCACCCGCTCTTGAGAAGCGCTTCTGGCCGATAGAATGAATGTGGTCGCCGATACTGTCGTGAGCACGAGGGTGACAGCATAAGCCAGGTTCGTGATGGTACTAAGTCGCATGATGGCGCCGTATGCTTGCCGCACGGCATGAAAACCGGGTGCGGCGGGGTCCAATTTCAGAGTCTGCTTATGTTAGGCCATCTCGTCAAACGGGAAGTCAACACGCGGTTAACCGTCAATATGATCTGTCGCACCGCGGGCCAAGTCAGGCACCCCATGGCGATGCACCTGGACCGTCTCCACCAACGGTCACAATATCCGCCAGCGCGATTCCGGTATGTCGGCAGCGGGCCAGAAAGCCGTGTATTTAGAGGCTTTTGAAAAGCCCCGCGCAGCAACGGAATTATATTTCACGACGCATCACAAAGCCGTGAAACCTTTCGACGCATCGTTCGTTTAGCGCCCATGATCGATAATGACGCAGGACCGAAGCCGGTCGTTGGTGCCGACGAGACTGGCACCCAAATCGCATCCGAAAACGATGCCCATGAAAACGATGATCCGCTCCCGCCAGAGGAGATGGAACCTGCTTTGGGCTTGACGCCGGAGGAGGCCGAGGAGGCTCGCAGGAAATATCTGCTGAAGCGTTTCTGGATCAGCGCGCGAGGTTTCTGGAGCCGTCGCGGCGATCGGCTGGCCTGGCTGTTTTCGCTCGGGCTTCTGGCTATGATCGGCATAAATGTCGGCTTCCAGTATGGCATCAACGTCTGGAATCGCGGGATTTTTGACGCGATTGAGAAACGCGACGCGTCGACGGTCTATTTTCTCGGATCCGTCTTTCCGCTGCTCGTCCTGGGAAGTGTCTTTATCGTGACCTCGCAGGTCTATGTCAGGATGCGCATTCAGCGGCGCTGGCGTTCCTGGCTGACAAAGGCGCTCGTTGGAAGATGGATTGCGAACGGCCGCTATTATCAGCTCAATTTGATCGATGGTGACCATCAAAACCCCGAGGCAAGGCTCTCGGAGGATATGCGTATTGCCACGGAGGCGCCCGTGGATTTTGTTTCAGGTGTCATCGCTGCATTCGTGTCTGCCTCTACCTTTATCGTTGTCTTGTGGACGATTGGTGGCGCTCTTACGGTCTCTATCGCGGGTGTCTGGATCACGATCCCCGGCTTTCTCGTGATTGCGGCTGTTATCTATGCAATCATCACATCCAGTTCCATCGCCTTCATTGCCCGGAACTTCGTCAAGGTTTCCGAAGTCAAGAACCAGGTTGAAGCGGAGTTTCGCTACACGCTTACGCGCGTCAGGGAGAATGGTGAGAGCATCGCCCTGCTTGGCGGCGAAGACGAGGAGCGCAGCGATCTGGACAAGCGCTTCGGCAATGTCCGGCGGCAGTGGCGTCTCATGGCGCAGCAATACATGCGCACCACGGTCGTATCGAATGGATCGATGTTGATTGCCCCCGTCGTACCGGTTCTGTTGTGCGCGCCGAAGTTTCTCGATGGAAGCATGTCTCTTGGCGAGGTAATGCAGGCTGCTTCCGCTTTCACCATTGTCCAATCCGCATTTGGCTGGCTGGTCGACAACTATCCCCGTCTGGCCGACTGGAATGCCTGCGCGCGACGTGTGGCCTCCCTGATGATGTCGCTCGATGGCCTGGAGCGGGCCGAAAAGAGCGACACGCTCGGTCGGATCGTGCGAGGCGAAACAGAAGGCGAGACAATACTCAGCCTCAAGGATGTGTCCGTTTCTCTCGGTGACGGAACGGCCGTCGTCAAGGAGACGGATGTCGAGATCGGCGCGGGTGAGAGAGTGCTTGTCGCGGGGGAATCGGGCTCGGGCAAAAGCACACTGGTTCGGGCCATTTCCGGTCTCTGGCCATGGGGTGGAGGCAGCGTCAATTTTCGCGCCGGCAGCCGATTGTTCATGCTGCCGCAGCGGCCGTATATTCCGGCCGGCACGCTACGTCGGGCGGTCTGCTATCCGCAACCGGCCGAGAGCTGGACGCCGGAAGAGATCGGGGCCGCTCTCGACAAGGTCGGTCTGGGTCAACTCAAGGACAAGATTGAAGACGAGGCGCCGTGGGACCAGACGTTATCAGGTGGCGAAAAACAACGGCTGACCTTCGCACGCCTGCTGCTGAACGCCCCCGACATCATCGTCATGGACGAGGCGACGGCGGCTCTGGACGAGAAAAGTCAGGACAAGATGATGCAGACGGTAATTGATGAGCTACCCGATGCGACGATCGTGAGCGTAGCGCATCGTGCCGAACTGGAAGCGTTTCATAGCCGGAAGATCACATTGGAACGGCGGGAGGGGGGCGCAAAGCTTGTCAGCGATATCGATCTCATTCCTCGCAAGGCGAGAGGCTCCATGCTTCGGAGAATAGTCAAGCGGAGGTGATGGCACCGACGCTTGTGCTGCCCTGCTTGAATGCCGGGGTAGGAGAGTTGGTGGCCGCCTCATTGTCGTTGGGGAGAATTCACCGGCCACTTTGGCGCAAACGACCACGAAGGAGGGCTTGCGGCGGATCGAAGTGCAAATCGGAACTTCTGCTGTCACGGCACCCCGGAACAATCGTGCATTTTGTTTGTTGGTTGGCATCCCTGAAATGGCAACAAGGGGCAGCGTGTTATGAATAAATTCTTCACTCGCTTCGCAAGCGCTATAGCTTCATTTTCCGGCTCTCCAACGGCTTTCATGGTGGCTCTCGGAACCGTGCTCGTCTGGGGGATCAGCGGACCGCTGTTTGGTTTTTCGGAGGTCTGGCAACTGGTCATCAATACGGGTACGACCATTGTCACCTTCCTGATGATTTTCCTCGTGCAGAATTCACAGAACAGGGATTCCGCAGCGATGGAAGCAAAACTGGACGAGCTGCTCCGGGCGGTGGAGCAGGCGCGCGGTGACTTCATTGGGATCGAGCACCTCACGGAAGAGGAAATCGAAAAGATTCGTGCACGTCTCGAAAGGGAAAGCGGACCGGATAGCGATAAGCCCGCACCCCATCATGCCATGGCCCGCTTGCTTTCCCGACGTTAGTGGCATTTACCGTTGGCAGGCGCGTGTCAGGCGCGCTCTATGCGCAGAGAGAATTCGCCTCGGGTGAAAAGTGGCTCGAAGCCGTCATCGAAGCGTCCGAGGCGGATCAGCCCTTTCGAGTATCGGTAGCGGTCGTAGTAGAAGACCAGATTACCCCATGGTGCGTAATAAGCGATGTCGCCGGGACGTGCGTTATCGAACGGCGTGTCAGTCACCTGCGTCAACTTTCGAGGCAGATATGCGATTTTCTCGTTTGTCGAATAGTCTTCGATCGTGAGATCGAGCGGCAGTATTTTCATGAGCTCGCGTGCCGACGGGTTGTCAAACAAGGTCGCGGTCATGCTGTGACCACCAAAGGCCATTCGGAAACTCATCAAGGATACCTCCGTTTTTGTTACCTGACCGAACAATGCGGACGGGAAAGCTGTGGCCGCGGTAGCCAGCCCAAGAAATAGACGCCTGTCGATCATTGGAATGCTCTCATGCCGAACTGCTTTACGAGGATATTCTCGATGATTTGAATGCCAGCGCTGACGCGGCCAGGAGCAAACCTGCGCTTGCCAGGAAAGTCATGCGGTAGCCGGATGCGTCGTAAAGAAATCCGCCCACTATCGCACCGGCTGATATCGCAAGCTGGATGACCGCAACCATGAGACCACCCCCGGCTTCCGCATCCTGCGGCAGTGAGCGGGCGAGCCACGCCCACCAACCCACTGGCGCTGCGGTGGCAATCATTCCCCAGACCGCAAGCGCTATCGCCGCGACAGGGAGACTGTTGCCGAAGGCAACAAGTATCACGGCCGTCACCGCCATCAGAGCCGGGATGACGATCAGAACGCGATACAGGCGGTCGGCGAGAAAGTAACCGATAAGGCTGGTGCCAACGATGCCCGCAACGCCGATGCCCAGAAGAATGAAGGTGAGGATCGAGATATCTACTCGTGTCACAGTTTCGAGAAACGGGCGGACATAGGTGAACAGCGTGAACTGGCCCATGAAGAAGACCGAGACCGATGCCATGCCGATAGCGATCAAGGGACGGTTCAGTAGCCTGAATGCATTCTTTGACGTTTTCCCGGGGAGGGGTTTCATGGAAGGGAGGCTTGCCAGCTGCCACAGGAATGCGATCGCCGCGACGGGGACGACAGTGAAGAAGGCACCTCGCCAACCGATGATCGATCCGAGAAACGCGCCCAGCGGAGGAGCAACGACAGTTGCCAGCGCGTTACCGCTGTTAAAGATTGCAAGCGCTCGGGGAACGAGATGCTCCGGTACAAGACGCATGGCGGTCGCCACCGATATGGACCAGAACCCACCGATCACTATCCCGATGAGCGCGCGCCCGACCATGAATATTTCATAGTTCGGTGCGATCGCCACGGTCACGCCAGAAAGGGCCATCAGTGCCGTCAGTGCAAGCAGCAGCAGCTTACGGTCCCATTCTCCCGCGAGATACGAGACAAAGAGGCTCGTGACGACGGCGAAAGCGCCGGAGATCGCGATCGAATGTCCGGCCGATCCTTCGCTAATGCGCAGTTCATCCGCGATCGGCGTCAGCAGGCTGAGAGGCATGAATTCAGATGCGATGAGGGCGAAAACGCAGAGCGTCATCGCCAACACACCGCCCCAGTTTGTGGATCGGGATCTGGCTTCCCCTGTGGAAATTGTAGTTTCTATCGACATGGTACGGCAGCTTCTTTTGGCTATTTCTTCAACGGTCTTCCGCTGCTGATGGGAGGCAGCGAGGTGAACATAAGTCATGAAGCATCTTGCAATTAGCCGCCTGTCACGGGATGCAGTCATGAACGGCGCTCATCAAAGGGTCTTGTTTAGCCGCGCCCGGCCTTCTTGCGTGTTATCCACGTCGATGCAGGGGCTCGGTTCATTCATGAATATCGCTCATGACGGCATGCCTTCGCCGCGGTCTAATCTCGCGACAATCTCCGATCTATCTTTTGAACGACGCTGCTGCATCACCCCTCAAAGCAGCCCCCCGGCCGCTCGTCACGGCAACGACAATGGAGAGTGAAGTGAGCAATCAGAACGAAAACGCTTCTACGGGAGAGGGCCTGGACATGGGCCGCCGTGGCCTTCTCAAGATTACGGGCGTCGGCATCGCCGCGATTGGCGCGGCGTCAGTGATGGCGGTTTCGAAGGCAGAGGCGCAAACATTGAAGATGACGCAGGACTGGGACAAGGTTTTTCCGAAGAGCGAGAAGGTCGATCACAAGAAGGTTTCGTTCAAAAACCGTTATGGCATCACCCTGGCGGCCGACCTCTACATGCCAAAAACCCGCAACAGCGTCGGAAACCCCGCAATCGTGGTGAGTGGACCGTTTGGCGCGATCAAGGAACAATCGTCCGGCCTTTACGCACAGACGATGGCCGAACGCGGTTTCGTCACTCTGGCATTCGATCCTTCCTATACAGGTGAGAGCGGCGGCGAACCGCGCAATATCGCGTCTCCCGACATCAACACCGAGGATTTCAGCGCGGCTGTGGACTACATCGGCCTGCGTCCCGAAGTCGATCGCGAACGGATCGGCGTCATCGGTGTCTGCGGCTGGGGTGGCATGGCGCTCAATGCCGTGGCCTCGGACAAGCGTGTGAAGGCCGTGGTCGCCAGCACCATGTACGATATGACCCGCGTCATGTCCAAGGGCTACAACGACAGCGTCACGCTGGAGCAGCGCACGGCGACCCTGGAACAGTTGAGCCGCCAGCGGTGGGTCGATGCGGAAAAGGGTACACCTGCCTATCAGGCGGCCTACAACGCGGAAGTCGGACCCGACGCGCCGCAGTTCATGGTCGATTATCACGACTACTACTCGACACCACGCGGTTATCATAAGCGGGCGGTCAACTCCCGTAACGCCTGGTCGCAGACAACGCCAATTTCGTTCATGAACATGCCGATCCTGAGCTACATCGCGGAAATTTCGCCGCGCCCGGTTTTATTCATTCATGGCGAGAAGGCCCATTCTCTCTACTTCGCAGAGACCGCGTATGCGGCGGCGGCCGAACCGAAGGAACTCCATGTCATTCCCGGCGCCAGCCACACGGACCTCTACGACAAGATGGATGTGATCCCCTTCACCAAGCTCGCCAGCTTCTTTGAGCAGCACCTGTCGGCTTGATACGTCCGGCAGGGACGTAACAGCTCAGGAGCCCGCCCGAAGCGGGCTCTTTTTCTGTTAGTGCGGCATGAGCATTATGCCATAATCAACAGGTCTGGATGCAGGAGGCTCATGAATGGCACGCGATACCGTCAACGATCTTGCAGCTTTCATTGCGGTTGCCCGAGAACAGAGCTTTACCCGGGCGGCGGCGAAGCTGGGCGTGTCGCAGTCAGCACTGAGCCACACACTTCGCCAGCTTGAAGCCAGGTTGGGTGTGCGTCTCCTGATGCGGACGACCAGAGCGGTTTCGCCGACGGAGGCGGGCGAGCGGCTGCTCAACGGGATCGGTCCGCATTTCGACGAGATCGAAGCGCATGTCGATGCGTTGAACGAACTGAGGGAAAAGCCGGCGGGAACGATCCGTATCGTCGCCGCCGAGTACGCGATCACCTATGTCCTCTGGCCCAAGCTCAGGAAATTTTTGCCTGAATATCCCGACATCAAGGTCGAGCTGATCCTCGACAACGGACTGACCGACATCGTGACGGAGCGTTATGATGCGGGGGTGCGTATGGGCGAACATCTCGCGAAAGACATGATCTCCGCAAGGATCGGTCCCGACTTTTGTCTCGCTGTCGTCGGATCGCCCGCCTACTTCAAGAACCGACCACACCCGAGGCATCCCAAGGACCTGGTCGGCCATGATTGCATCAACTTCCGGCTGCCGAGTGCCGGCGGCCTTTATGTATGGGAGTTCGAGGACAACGGCCGCGAGATCAAGATCAAGGTCGATGGCCAGCTCGCCTTCAACAACAGTTTCAATTCGCCTGAAGCCGCGCTTGATGGCTTCGGGCTTGCCTACATCCCGGAGGAAATGATCCTTCCTTATGTCGCAGACGGCCGGCTGGTTCGCGTGCTGCAGAAATATTCCCCGCCCTGGGACGGATATTACCTCTATTACCCCAGCCGTCGCCAGGCATCACCGGCGTTCGTCAGGGTTTTAGAGGCCCTGCGCTATCGGGTTTGACGGGCGTTGGCGGTCCCCTGTGGATGTCCGCAACCCGGAACGATCCATGTACGACTTTCGTCTTCTCTGCGCTCGCTGCGGCTGACAAGTCCTGATTCTAGATCAGCAGACAGCTGGCTTCAGAAATGCGTTGAACAATGGCTTGCCCCGCAAGGACGATAATGTCGCCTTCCATAGGTTGATGAGGCCGCAGCAAGTGTTTGTCGATCGTCAGCAGGAAATGCGATGAATGCAGTTCGCCTGGGGAAATGGAAATGTAGGACCAGCGATGCCAGGCAAATGGCATGGTGGCGAGGGCCATTCCCAGTAATCCTTTGAGGCGCATCGACCATGTTGACGAGGACTTGGCGTGGCGAGCAGCATCGGTTGCAACGGCACCTTCGACAATATGCTGTTGGTTCCAGGTTGTCTGGCCATGGTTGATCTTCCATGCCTCGGGGTCATCGTTTGCCAGATCGATCCTCGATTTTATCGGCTCGGCGATCAGCGCGACGTTCGGACTGAGAAAGCGTGGAACAAAAGAGAACGGCAGGCTGCGGATTTCCCGCAGGGGCGCGTTGACGCGGATAAGCTGCGCCAGACACCGCCAGTCGAATCCCTGATGTGACGTATGGTGCGCGGGCACCCGGTCCAGCCGGTATAGGCCTGCCCAAAAAGTCTCTTTCAGATTGCCGGATTGCCGATTGTAGCCCATCAGGGCCGAACCCCCGTTCTTGATCCATACGGCTGGACCGACTTCGACGGGTACCGTAACCAGGAAAATGCGGGGACGAACGATCGCGCAGACGTGCTCGATGACACGGACGGTGCGGTTGAGGTGGATATGTTCAAGCGTTTCAAGCGCGATGACGATGTCGGCCTTGATCGTTTCGTAAAGGCTCTCGTCGGTGGCGTCGCCGACGATGAAACGGCAGTTTTCGTAGTTGCTGTAGCGATTGCGCGCGGCCTCGATGAAGATTGGATCGTAGTCGATACCGACGTAATCAACGTCGAATTTTTCCAGAATATGTCCGACCGCGGTTCCGGGGCCGCAGCCGATATCCAGTATTCGGACCTTCCGATTGCCGACGTCCTTCTGCACTGTTTCGAGGACCTCAAGCAGCTTTCGATAGCGGCCCGCGTGCAGAAAGCGCGTCAGCCAGTTGAAGTTCTGCATTTTTTCGTAAGTCGTCGCGAACGTACCCATCCAATCCGCCTCCATGAACCGTAGATGATGTCGTCTCGCGCTCCCTGTTATCGTAAAGATCGTGCGCGACCCGGCGTTGTATTTTTGAAGTCTGGCACGGCCTGCGTGACCTGCAACTCGACCAAAAGGCTTAAGTCGGAAGCGGGGATACCCACCCTGCCTCCTCTTAAAGGCAGATATCGAGGTGGTGGGCGGTGAATCAGCCAGTTCTGACCGGCCGTCCTCTCCCTTTTGGTATGCTGCCGATGCGCAGGGCCTCGTTATACCTTTCAGGGAGGCGCCATCCGGGGCCGGAACCGCTGGGAGATGTGGTGGATGGTAGACAAGAGAGCCTTGATTATCGGCGTAACCGGGCAGGACGGCGCTTATCTCAGTGAATTGCTGCTTGCCAAGGGATATATCGTGCACGGCCTGAAAAGGCGGTCTTCCTCATTCAATACCGGCCGGATCGATCATCTTTATCAAGATCCCTTCGAGGAAAACCTTCGCTTTCGTCTTCACTTCGGTGACCTGACGGACGCCACGAACCTGTGCCGGGTCATTCAGGAGGTCCAGCCCGACGAGATCTATAATCTCGGCGCCCAAAGCCATGTCCAGGTCAGCTTCGAGACGCCGGAATATACGGCAAATGCGGATGCGCTTGGCACGCTGAGGCTGCTTGAAGCCATGCGCATTTTGAACCTCGGCGACCGTTGCCGGTTTTATCAGGCGTCCACATCGGAGCTGTTCGGGGGGATGGGCACTGTTGCTCAGCACGAGGGTACGCCGTTCTATCCGAGAAGCCCCTATGCTGCGGCAAAACTCTACGCATACTGGATGACGGTCAATTACCGGGAAAGTTACGGCTTTCACGCATCCAACGGCATTCTCTTCAACCATGAGAGCCCCATTCGCGGCGAGACATTCGTCACGCGGAAAATCACGCGCGGCGTTGCCGCCATCGAACGCGGTCTCATGAGCAAGCTGCGTCTTGGAAATCTCGACGCAAAGAGGGATTGGGGGCATG
This sequence comes from Rhizobium sp. SJZ105, assembly GCF_007828365.1. Taxonomy (NCBI): domain Bacteria; kingdom Pseudomonadati; phylum Pseudomonadota; class Alphaproteobacteria; order Hyphomicrobiales; family Rhizobiaceae; genus Rhizobium; species Rhizobium sp. SJZ105. The sequence goes on along the minus strand of NZ_VIUP01000005.1, from coordinate 131,630 downwards.
CGCGCGATTATGTCGAAGGCATGTGGCGCATCGTGCAGCAGGAAATACCAGAGGACTATGTGCTCGCAACCGGCGAGGCACATACGGTGCGGGAATTCGTTGAGCTTGCTTTCGGCGTGGTCGGCAAGACCATCGAGTGGAACGGCGACGGCAGTGACGAAGTGGGATACGACGCCAAAACCGGCAATACGATCATCGAAATCGATCCCAGATATTTTCGGCCGGCGGAAGTGGATTTTCTTCTCGGCGACCCCAGCAAGGCGCGCACGAAACTCAACTGGAGCCACTCGACTTCCTTTTGCGACCTCGTTCAGGAAATGGTCGAAGCGGATCTTCGCCTCGTGATGTTGGAAGAGGGAAGAAATGAATTCGTTGCATAAATCGCAAGAAATCCCGTTCAGCTTGTATGGCAAGCGCGTCTGGGTTGCCGGCCATACCGGAATGGTCGGCTCGGCACTCGTGCGACGTCTGGAGCGCGAGAATTGCGAAATTCTCAAAGTCTCTCGCAGCGAGCTTGATCTGACCCGACAATACGAGACGGAGCAATGGATGGCGGCGGCAAGACCGGAGGTCATTTTTGTCGCTGCCGCCAAGGTCGGAGGCATCGCAGCAAATGCGGCCTATCCGGCGGACTTTCTTTACACCAACACGCTCATTTCGATGAATATCATGAAATCGGCTGCCGATATCGGTGTCGAAAAGCTTCTCTGGATGGGATCTAGCTGCATCTATCCGAAATTTGCAGCACAACCGATCACGGAAAATGCCCTTTTGACAGGTCCGCTGGAGCCGACCAACGAGGCCTACGCGATTGCGAAAATCGCGGCGCTCAAGCTTTCCCAATTCTATTCCAGTCAGTATGGCCTGAATTGCGTCTCCGTCATGCCGACCAATATTTACGGGCTGAACGACAATTTCGATCCGCAAAGCTCACACGTCATTCCTGCGATGATCAGGAGAATGCATGAAGCGAAAATCAGCGGTCAGAACAAGATTGTTTTATGGGGGACGGGCAGTCCTCTGCGTGAGTTTCTCCATGTGGACGATCTGGCGGATGCCTGTTGCTTCCTCATGAAATCATCGGCGCATTTTCCGCTGATCAACATCGGCTCGGGGCGGGAGATATCCATCCGCAATCTAGCCCATCTGATTGCGGGCATCGTCGGCTACGATGGGCAGATCGTTTTTGACACCAGCAAACCGGATGGAGCCCCCAGAAAGCTGCTCGACTGCTCGCGGCTCAACGCGCTTGGCTGGAACTCGACGGTCGAACTCAGATACGGAGTTCAGGATTTGTATGAGTGGTGGCGACACCCGAAGTCGCTGCAATCGGATATGTTACGACAAGCGGCAAGATGAGATCGCCAAATTCCCTGATATCATCGGTTTTGCTTGCCGCTCTTGCGCTCGCATTTTCAGGTCTCTCGTTTGCCGGGCAGCCTGCGGTGCGGGGAGGGCAAGAACAAGGCAGCCAACCTGATCCACGGCAGTTCGGTTTCCCGATACCTGTTCCAGAACCACGATTGCCGGATGATGCGGATGCCTTCAATCCGCCGTGGATAGAGGTAGGCGGCAAGGGTCCGGCAATCGCGGAGATTTCGAGAACGGCGGGCGCTGGCGAGGTTGTCTCGATGACCGGCGTCGATCTCGATGGACGAACGGGTTTCGAAGTCTTTTCGCAACACCCCGGTGCCGCGGAGGGCGTGGTGACTCCGTTGGCGCCGCTGACGGCTGACGCGACGGCGGCGACGCTGCTGCTGCCAGCCACGCTTCCTTCATGGTCCACCTACCTGATCAGGCCCCAGCGGGGCACTGTTCAAGGACGCAGCTTTGCGATCAATCGCACGGAAAGCTGGTGGATCGGGCCGGATGCCGCAGCGCCGGGAGCGATCGTCTCGGTCTATGGACGCAACCTTTCACGGTCTAACGGGACCAGCCAATCCTATCTCTATATCAAGCCGGTCGCTGTCGCCGGCTGGTATGTTCCGGCAATTTCCGTCAACCCCTTCAAGGTCGATTTCGAGGTGCCGGCTCTGCCACCGGGCAATTATGAGGTGTGGGTTCACAATACCCATGGCGGCCGCTTCGGCTGGAGCGGTCCGCTGATACTTGTCGTCCTGTCGCAATCGCCATGGGCGGCCCAGGATAAAAAGCGCATCGATGCCAGGCAGTTCGGTGCAACGGGCGATGGCATGACCGACGACACCGCAGCCATTTTGCGCGCGCTCGACGCAGCGGCCGCAACGGCGCCATCGGTTTTGTATTTCCCCGCCGGGATTTATCTCGTGACAAAGCCTTTGATTGCGCCCGCCAATGTGGCGTGGTTCGGGGAAGGGGTGAACAAAACGGAGATCAGGCTGAACCAAGGGATTGATCAGAGCATGGTTGTCGTTAATGGCGACGACACCCGGTTCGGAAACCTGACCCTCAATGCCAACCGCAACATTGCCGGTAAACCTCTTCTTGCTTTGCGCAACACCAAAAACACACGGCTGGATTCCGTACGCATCGACGCCTGGGGCGTGCCGGCGTTCGATGCCCAGGACACCGTAGGGCTTTTAGTGCATGCGTCCGAGCTGATCGAGAACGGATCCTTTTACGGCGCGAGCCGGCAGGTGTTTTTCTCCAACAACCGGTTCCGGATGACGGGTTACGGCGAATCCGTCGTCGCGCTATGGGGTGGGCGCGATTTCGCCATGACGGGCAACGAGCTGACAAATGCGGATGAAAGCCGCGACGACGGTCATGGCATCGGACGTTTTTTTGTTGCCCAGGCGCATTTCGGGAGCATGCGAAACCTCTATTTTGAGAAAAACATCTCGCGAAACGCCGCGCCCCACGACTGCACCAAGGTCGATTGCAACAAGGGCGAACAGATCTGCTTCGAGATCGTCGGGAGCAAGCTTAAGAACGATTTCGTCCGCGCTTCCTCGAACTCGGTTACCTTCAAGTCCCTGTCGGATCTGGGGGATGCCACGCCGGGCGGTTTCGATCTCGTCATCGTTGGCGGGCGAGGTGCCGGGCAACACCGTCACATCGCATCGACGGACGGTTCTGTCGTTCTGCTCGAGCAACCCTGGAATGTCGTGCCGGATCGAACGAGCCGTTTTGCTCTGGCAGCGACCGCATCGAGAGCCGTGATATACGATAATGTGTTCGATGGCAGGGCAAGCTATGCGGAGCATGATTCCGATTCCACCGGCGTTCTTCTCTACGGCAACGTCTACGACGTGGTGGTCGACAGCAACCGCATCTCTCAGATGCGACACGGCATGATGACGGTTGCGCTGGACTCGACGCGGGGACTTAGCCCGTATTTCCTGCAATATTCCAACAATAGTGTGACACGCAGCAACAGCGGCCTCTATGTCGGCACGACATTCGCGGATTCCGGGGTTGCCGGCATCTGGGGCGGTCTGGGGAATATTTATCGCCGGAACCGGTTTACGGATATCGCCTATATCGGCGTCGAATATGAAACCTGGAACCATCCCGGCGCCGACTATAATGGGACGGTCTTCGATGGAAATACCTTCGCCAACGTCCGTTACGGCTTCGTAGATGCCTACAAACTCATGTGGACGCATGACGGCAACTTCAAGGCCGGACCGGCCGAACGCTCAAGGCGGATCAACACGGTGCTCTACGACAATCATTTTACCCGAGGAACGCCAGGGCCCGTTCAAAGTGCGGGTTTCGTGACGATGCATCCGCAGAACAGCTGGGTAAATGTCGGCTCCACATGGAGCGGTTTTGCGATGGGAAACGGGGGCCCTAAGGCCGGCACCGTTAAATCGTTCTCCAATGCTGCAACGCCAACACCTGATTGAACCGGAGTCCATTCCTGCGAAAATCCCGGCAAACTACCTCTAATGACGTATCTGCGGTGAATTGACGAGCTGCCGGAAAGTGGCGAATATGGCTCAATAAATCAAGGCCATGCGATACCACGGGCCATTGAAATTCAGGCTCGGCGGTTTTCATTTCAGGCGAGGGGACCGACGGATCGTTCGTTACTCCATGAGTGGCGAGCGGTCTGTGGTTCCAGTTTGACTGGGTAATATTCCTGCAAATTTCAATCTGAACCCGTCGGCACGACAAGATTTGCGCGGCGTTGGTGATGGTTTGTGCAGAACGCAAAAAGGCTCGCCCGGTTGAACGAGCGAGCCCTCCCAGTTACCAGGTAAACCCCGGTTACCAGGGACCCGCCAAAGTATCAGGGGGCGACGGGTTACTCTTACAAACCGCTTTTATCGCTTCGGTTCAATCTGGCTATAAGCGGTAGGGTCCACATCCATCCATCTGCTGTCTCACAAATTTTCGCGCTTTGGGTAACGGCAAAAGGATAAAAGCGTTAGAGTTTGAGAGACGTCACTTGGCCGGTCCGGTTTCCGTCGCCATATTGAGCCAGGCTCGGACGTCGGTCGCCGTGATCCAGATCTGTCCATCGAACGCAAACATTCCCTTCTCGATTTTGGATGTCGCTATCGTCGCAAACACATCGACGAATTGCGCCAGACGTTGCGCATCGCACTGCGGTGGGGACTGAATGTCGTTCAGGGCATCTTGCGTCACATGGACGGGCTGCAGCCCTCTTTCGCCGTTCAAGATGATGACGGCACGCTGCCTGACCATGTGATAACCAACCGGAACGATCGCAGATTCCATCTCCGTCTCCCCCGACACTTGTGCCGATTGTTTCTGTTCTCTGGAGGAAATAAGGAGCCTACCGATCGGAACGCCGGCAAGCTCTTTTGATTGGTGCGGGCCTACAAGACTGTTGGAGGGCACTATTCAGGATAGCAAATTGCGAGCTGGAGCTATAGCTCTCCAAAAGCGGTAGCTGCTTTGCAGGGCCGCTCAAGCAGGGGCATCAGAAACGCTCGTCTTTCTAGTTGACGCTTCCTGTGACGACCGCTGCCGAAACCGGATCTCTGCCAGATACCGACAGGCGGACGCGGACGACGTCCCCCGCGCGGACCTGCGTATGCTCGTCCGCAGCTGTTTCGCGATATGTGCCTGCAACCTGACGCACGATGAAGAATTTGGTCTGGATCATGTCCTCAAGGCTGGAAACCCGCCGCGCCGTCGAGCCGATCTCGGCCATGGATTGAAGGCTGAAGGCCAGTTTTTTCTTCAGACGCATGATGTCCAGGGAGGTCTCCCGCAGTTCGGTCGCGGCGTCATTGTGCCTTTTGCTCTTCAGCTCCAGAATACGCCGCTCCACTTCGCTCTTGTTTTGTTGCGCGCGCGCCAAGAACGATGTCGATTCCAGCACCTGCTGGTTCATGGACAGCAGTTCGCGCTTGCGTTCTCTCAGGGCAGATTCGGAGGCTGCACCACGCGTGACAAGTTCTTTCGAGGCGTTGACGTCCATGTCAAGCAACTCAAGTTGCTGGGTGCGCATGACGTTGCTTTTCTGAAGCGTATCTATTTCCTGAATGAAGTTCTGTCGCTGGACTTCGAGGTTGGTCTTTTCGTCCTGCTGCGCCGAGAGGCGAAGGCGAAACAGACTTTTTTCAGATTCTACGATCTTCTCCAGTGCGGTGCGATCCCGGACAAGTCCGATTTCGTCGCCCCTATATTCGAATTCGGTGTCGTTCAGTTCCGCTTCCAACCGAACGCGCCGGATATCCTGCGACAGGAGTTGCATCGACATATCTTCATATTCCTGCTGGGCAGCGATCAACTGTATGCCCGAGGTATCCCTCTGTGCATTCGACTCGCGCAATCCTCCTCCGAGTGCGAAGAGTTCAAGCACGATCATGCCGGGACGATATTCATATTTTCCCGGCTTCTGGACGTCGCCGACAACGAAGATCGGAGCATATTCCTTGACCGCGACGGCAACGGAGCGGTTTGCCACATGGCTTGCCAGATCGCGGCTGATCCGCGCACCGATTTCGTTCACCGTCTGGTCGACCACGTTGACGTTGCCAAGAAGCGGATAACCGATCGTTCCATCTGCACTGACTGGGAAGAGGCCGGTCAGGCCCGGGTCGCCATAGACGGAGATCGTCAAGACGTCGCCGGTAGCGACCTTGTAGTTGGTGCCATCTGCAGCGGCCGGAAATTGGCAAACGGCCAGAGACAGAAAGGTGGTGCTGGCCATCATCAGGGAAAAGCCCTTGGACCTTGTCACGAAACGCATGTTTCACCTCTCGCTATGGACGACAGCCGGGGGGCGCAGGCTGGTCGCCCGTTTCCGCAGCTTGAAATGAGTATTCCAGTCCCGGAAAATCCTCGGCCAGACCGGGGGGTGACGCTTTCTCGGGCGTCGTATTCCGTTGAGGATGATGCCCGTGATCGGCCGGCCCGCGACCCGCAGCTTGATGACGGCGTTTTTCATGCCCGTGCCATCGGCGACGTCCTGTCGGACTACAAAGGATACGGCGTCCGACAGACTGGCGATCCGCAACAGGTCGAGGTCATGGGCAACGGATGGGGCCTCGATCAATACCAGTTCGTATCGCTGTCTCGCCTCTGCAATCAGGCCGGCGAAGCGCTTGCTTCCGAGAACAAGATTTGGCGGCAGGTCGCTTTTCTCGGCGACGATGATGTCGACCCCGGAGGCCTGATCGCGTTGCATGACGTCGTCCAGGGACACCTCGCGGCTGACCGCCTGGGCAACATGCAATGTCGATCCCACATCGAATTCCCCCCCGAGAGCCGGGTTCCGCAGATTGGCATCGATCAGCAGCAGATTAACGCCGCTCATGGCAAGAGATCTGGCAAGGTTGGCAATCACGAACGTCTTGCCTTCCCCATCGGCCGAAGAGGTGAAGGCGATCACTTTCGCCTTGCTCTCGGCCAACTGTATGTGGGTCTGAAGGTCGGCAAACGCGCTGTAGAAATCCGCCGCGCCGCTGCTGAATTTCCCGGGCTTGTTCTGGAACTCTCCGAAGGAAATGCGTGGAATGCGCCCGATGACGTTCAGTCCGGTTTTCTGCTGAAGAGACGTGATGGAGCCAACGGACCGGTCCGTAAAGTTCAGGATAAAAGCTGCCGCCAAGCCGGTGCTGCAACCGAGAAGAAGCGCAACCAGACCCCACAGACGCTCGTCAGGACTGGTCGGTTTACGGGACGGCATCGCGCTTGATATGATCCGCGCCTCGGCAGTTGCGATACCGTCCTGTTCGATGGTCTGCTTGTAGCGTGCGAGGTATGTCTCGTAGATCGAGCGGTTCGCTGCTGCTTCCCGGTCAAGTTGCCCGGATTGAACCATTGCCATATCCGTCGTGGAAATGGCGCGTTGCACATCATTGAGGCTGGCCTCGACTTCTTGCCGCTGTTTTTCGTTGACCTCGATCTCGTTGCGCAAGGCAGCGATGATCTGCGCGATCTCTGAATCGATCTGCTTGTTGAGTGAACTGAGCTGGGAGGATAACTGCGGCCGCTCCGGACTCATGACGGCGCCGCTTTCATCGATCTGGGCAATGGCTCTGATGACCCTTGCCTGCTCGGCCCTTAAAAGCTGGATCGATGGTGAGGACAGAACTTCGGTGATCCCGAGCCCATCGCCGCTTTTCTGCAGTTCGAGCGCTGTGGCCAGGCGCGCCCTTGACCCCGCCAGTTTGGCCTGTAGCGTCGTCAGCTCGACATTCAGACTTGAAAGACGCTGCGACTGCAGCGGAAGACCACCAGTGTCTATCAATCCGGATTTTTCGCGAAATTGCGACGCCTGGCGTTCGGACTCCTCGAGTTCCGTCCGCAGACTGACCAGCCGTTCCCCGAGCCACGCGCTCACACGCCGGGTTGCTGTTGTCTGGAGGTCGATCTGATAGTCGATATAGGCTTCCCCGAAAGCATTGGCGACTTTTGCGGCAAGCGCCGGATCGCCGGCATAATAGGAGATGTAAATCGTATACGACCGGCCATCATTCATCACACGAACATTGGTCATGAGGTCATCGATCATTTTCGATGTCTCGGCGTCATTGCCAAGCACGATCGCGTCGGTGGTCGCCCGGTCGGATTTGGCTTGCCGCCCTTCGAGCAGGCGATCTTTTTGCAGGATGACGAGAACCCGTTCGGCCATGGACCTCGATCCGATGATATCGAGTTCGGTTCGAAGCACCGGACTTTCCTGAGGCAGCGGAGACACCACGGATTCGGTGGGGAGCGCCTGAAGCTTGCGGACATCAAGCGCAAGGGTCGCCTCGGCCTTGTAACGGATCGGAGTTCGCGCATAGCCGATTGCCGCGATTGTGAAACTGGCGAGAAAGCAGATGAAGACGGCTCTGCGCCGCTCCCGCAGGATGGATATGAAGCGGGAAATACCTTCCTGCTCACCCGGAGATGATGACGACTGGATCATGACGGTTCCTGCTGTAAGCGGGGCATTCGGTAGCGGTCGGTGACTGGCGTGTGCTTAGCGCTCGTACGCCATGTCGCCGATCTTGCAGGCAACTTCCGTGCGGTTGGTTGCCCCAAGCTTCTTCATGATATTGCGGATATGCACCTTGATGGTGCTTTCGCAGAGGTTCAGTTCCAGAGCGATATCCTTGTTCGCCTTTCCGCACCGCAGGGCCTCCGCGATAGCCGATTGACGGCTTGTAAATTTCATCGGCGGTATGGCCGCGTGTGCCGTCAGGCCGAACAGACTTTTCATGTTCATGACACTGCTGGCCGGTATGAAGCGGCCGCCCGCGATTGCAAGACTGATCGCCTGGACGCAGACATCGACGCTGACGGAGCTCGATATATACCCGCGCACGCCAAGAGCGATCGTATCGAGGATGGTATTGATGTCCTGATCGTCGGAGAGCACGACGACGGCGGCCGGCGAAACCGCAGCGACAATCTCCGCAAGCTCGCGGTTCGTCTCTGCCGACGGACCAGGCCAGGCACTGACCAGAACTGCCGCGGGCATGCCGATTTCCGCGCGTGCCTGTTGCCATTCGCCGAGATTGGAGAAGGTCAGGATGCGCCTGTCCGCATATTGATAGTTGAGACTATGGGCGAGGCATTCCCGCTCGAGCATGCGACGATCTATGATGCCGATATAGCCAGCCGCACTTGATGCGGCCTGCGGATGCGGTGCGCCTTCCGGCGGGTTCTCGGAGATGTGGTTATGGATCATGACGAAAATGCCCCCTGTATTGTTTTTGGTTTCTTTTAATTTCCGAAAAACGTCGATCTCGTACCGTCAACAGGCTTTCGCCTGTTTCAGGCGAACGTCAGCTTTCTAACGGTAAAGGCTTCCGCAAAACGTGTAGGCGCACGGCACTCCATCCCCCGCAGCCGCGCCAGGCCGCGAAAGGTATCCGCATCGAACCAGTCCTTGGATCTCTGTGTTCCAAAATGCTGCAAGAGAAGCTCCACCTTCATGTTCATCGCGTCTTCGCTCAACGGCACGTAGGCGTTTCGTCTGCCGAAATCGCCATCCCATTTTGGGATTTCGTATTCCATGATCAGGTGATTTCTGAAGATGTTGGATGTGAGCCTGTTGATTTCGCGGTGATCCTGATGCGCGTCCTCACGGCTATGCGTGAATATGACGTCGGGGCTGACTTTGTCGCGCAATGTCAGCAGCCATGACTTGATCTCGCGGCTTTGCGAGGGAAAGTAGCTGTCCTGAAACGATGCCAGCTCAATTGAGTAGGATGCTGCTTTTGCAAGAAAAGCTTCGGCGGAACTGCGTGCCTCCAGGGCCCGCTCGTTGCCGGCACTGAGGACGCACCAATAGACGTCAAGCAATACGCCCTTTGAAAGCAGACTGAGTACCGTGCCTCCGACGCCGATCTCAATGTCGTCGGAGTGAGCTCCTAGACAAAGGATCGACAGGCGATCACCGGCGGAGGCGAGGGACATGTTTTTCATGGCAGCAGCTTCGTGTTTGACGACTTGCGTGCCATTGACCCATCGTCTCCAATCCATGGCATGTCACCACGCTCGACCATCGCCTCCAACGTCTGCCAGTCGCGCAGCGTATCCATTGACCGCCAGAAACCCTCGTGCTTGTAGGCCATCAATTTGTCTTCAGAAATCAACCTCGAGAACGGTTCCAGCACGAGTTCCTCACCCTCGCGCATGTAGTCGAAAATTTCCGGCCGCATCAGGAAGTAGCCGCCGTTGATCCACATATCGGATGTTTCCGACGACCGAAATTCCCGGACCCTTCCGCTCTCGTCGATTTCCGCCAGATGGTAGGTGAGGGGCGGTCTGACAGCCAGAAAGCAGGCGAGCTTGTCGCTCTTTTCGAATTGGGCAATCATGTCGTCGAGGTCGACGTCGGTCAGGCCGTCGCTATAATTGGCAAGGAACATCTTCTCGCCCTTGAGATGATGACGTACGGCCCAGAGACGTTCGCCTATATTGCGCCATATCCCCGTATCGATCAGGGATACCCGCCAGTCCCTCGGCAGTTCCTCGAGCAACTCCACGCGTCCGGGGCTCGATATGACGCAGTCGGCATAGCTTTCCGGCCGGCTGTTCAGGAAGAATTCTTTTATGACATGCGCCTTGTAGCCAAGGCAGAGGATGAAGTCCTCATGCCCAAAACGGGCGTAATATTGCATGACATGCCGCATGATCGGTTGAGACCCGAGCGGGATCAGCGGTTTCGGTACGCTTTCGGAATATTCCCTGATGCGGGTACCCCTGCCGCCGCAGAACAAGACGACCTTCATTGTACCAACTCCTTCGGATCAATGATGGATATGTCGGGAATTGGAACGATGAATTTCCCGCCCCAATTTCTGATGTCGTTCATTTGTGCAACGATCTCAGTCTTCAGGTTCCAGGGGAGAATGAGAACGTAGTCCGGTTTTATGCGCTGGATTTCGCTGACGGGGCGGATCGGGATATGCATTCCCGGCGTGAGGCGACCATGTTTGTAAGGGTTGCGATCGACTGCAAAATCGATGAAATCGGTGCCGATACCGCAATAATTCAGCAGAGTGTTGCCCTTTCCCGGTGCGCCATAGGCGCAGATCGATTTGCGCATCTCCTTGAGGCGGATGAGGAAAGACAGCAGGTTTCGCTTTGTCTGGCGCACGGCTTCGGAGAAGGCCGTATAGGTCTCTATTCTGTCGAGCCCGGCATTCAGCTCCCGTTCCAGGAGGCTATCCACGCGGGCTTCACGCGGAAAATTGCTGTCCTCGTGCGAGAAAAAGACCCGCAGCGAACCGCCATGTGTGGGGATCTCTTCGACATCGAAAACCTTGAGCCCATGACGGCGCGCCATTTTTTCTATGGTCAGCAATGAGAAGTAGGAAAAGTGCTCGTGATAGATGGTGTCAAACTGGTTCTCTTCGATGAGCTTTTTGATATGCGGGAACTCAAGGGTGATGACGCCTTCAGGCTTGAGCAGGGCTTTCATGCCGGCAACGAAATCGTTGATATCAGGCACCTGTGCGAGGACATTGTTGCCGATGATGAGATCGGCTTTTTGTCCCCTGGCCGCCATATCGGTTGCCAGAGCCTCGTTGAAAAATTCCGTGAGTGTCGGAATACCTTTGCCGATCGCCACCTTTGCGACGTTCACCGCCGGTTCAATTCCGCGCATCGGGATGTTGCTGGTCAGGAAATGCTGCAGCAGGTAACCGTCGTTGCTGGCAAGCTCGACAACGAAACTGGATTCGCCAAGCGCGAAGCGCTCGATGACCATGTCGCAGTACCGCTTTGCGTGAGCGACCCAACTGTCCGAGAACGAGGAGAAATACGCGTACTCCGTGAAAATATTTTCGGGCGCTACATATTCCTGAAGCTGGACGAGGAAGCATTCGTCGCAAACGAATGCGTGGAGCGGATAAAACGGCTCGACGTCGTTGGCTGCGTCAGCTGCGACGAAGCTTTCGCAGGGCGGAGACATTCCAAGATCGACGAAGGTATGCACCAATGGCGAGCTGCAAAGACGGCAAAGCCCGACGTGATGCGTCGAGCTCAGCCTTGCAGAAAAAACTGCCTCATTATTCATCTGACGCCCCCTGATTTCATCGCATTGTCTTCGAGTGAATTTCAGAAAATTCTTTTATTAACTGGAAAAAATACTATGGATCAGGGTGGGTGACGATACTGCATTCGGCTCGAAAACGTCATCCATAAGCCGTAGGGTTAGATTGGAATTCGCTAAAATTCGCTTCCGGCGGCTGGTTTCCGCAACCGAAAGGGTGACTTATTTGCCAGCCCGCCTTCAAGGTATGGTGCTGCCTATGGGTGTATTCCGGAGCCGCTGAAATGGCGGAGAATTCTTCTTGAATACGGGGTTGCATCAGGAGCGCCGAATGCTGTTTGAGAAGACGAAAATCGAGGGGCTCTGGGTCGTCAGTACGGTGCCTGTGCGGGACAGTCGCGGCTCTTTTGCCAGGACGTTCTGCAAGCGCGAATTTGAGAGCAACGCGCTGGTATCGGACTTCAGTCAGCACAGCCTTTCTCTATCAAAGCTTAAACACACCGTTCGAGGGCTGCATTTCCAGCGACCGCCGCATCAGGAGACAAAGCTGGTTTCCTGCGTCAAAGGATCGATCTGGGATGTCGCCGTCGATCTGCGCCGCGGCTCGCCGACCTATCTGCAATGGGTTGGCACGGTGCTGTCGGCCGACAATGGCGCGCAGTTCTACATTCCCGAGGGTTTTGCACACGGCTTCCAGTCGCTCAGCGACGACGTTGCTGTGTCCTATCTGATTTCGGTGCCCTATGCCGGGGCAAGTGCGGCAGGGATCCGTTATGACGAGCCCGCGATAGGTGTAGAATGGCCGGCGCCACCCTCGGTCATATCGGAAAAGGACCTCGGTTGGCCCGCTTTGCAATGAAGGTTTAGCGCGTCAGGAAACCGAGGTTCGAGACAAGGCCCGCCTCGAGCAGCCTGCCGGCAGCGCTCGCAATATCGACAAACGGCATTTTAGACCTTTCGGCGATATCCAGTAGCGAGTTGGTTCCATCGGCGAGGTTGAGTATCCATAGATAGGCCATGGTACGGTCGTCATTCGTCTTATGGCCGCCTATCGCAGGAAAAAGCCCGTATTTCCCCAGCTGTGGCTCACCCTTGGGCCGAAGGTTCAACGGCGTCCAGTTTTCTTCGAGAGCATCGATCATGTCCATGATCATCCAAAAGGATGAGTCGAGATGTTCGGGCTCGATGAAGTCGAGATTGTCGGCCGAGGTGTGGTATTCCGGAAAGGTTCCGAAAGCGCTTCTCTGCAGCAGTCCGACCGGCAGGTTGAAGCCCGGCGAACAGAATTGGCGCTCGTCATAGCCGTAGGGAATGAAGTCGGCGATTGCCAGATGTTTGCGATCCTCTCCGCAGCGGGTGCAGGCGGCGATCCGGTCGACCAGTGCATCTCCCCTGCGGCTACGCTTGTAGTTCGGCCCGCCCCCGTCACCAATGCATGAGACTACAAGACCATGCGCAATTTTCGATATCCCGTCTTCGTTCTGCGCAAGCCATGACAGGGAGCCGATCGTTCCGGGTGCGAAGACGAACCTGTAGCTGTAATATGTGGACCTGCTTTTCAGGCCTGCAGCAAGACACGTCAGCAATGCCAGGCCGGAACAATTGTCGTTTGCGAGCGACGGGTGACAGATATGCGCGAAGAGAAGCACCTCTTTGGTGCTTTGTCCGATATGCAGATATTCGCCGTAATACAGATTGCCTGACGCCTTTTCGGTGTCGATGACGACTTCATAGCCGCCTTCCTCTAGCTTGAGGAATTCATGATGCGACATGCAAAAGCCCCAGGCATCCGTGTAATAGGCTGTTTTGTAAGGAATGAGATCGGGTTGTGCCGGCAAGGTGTAGATATGCGCTTGCAGTTCGGCCAGCGGCATCATGCGACGTTGAGGGATGCTGTAGCTCATGAGATGCAGGTTCGACATTTGAAAATCGATCACCTTGCGTCCCGCCGCGTTCTTCACATAGGCGTCCCGGACGTTCCATTCCTGGGGCACCGTCCAGTCGAAAACCCGCGTCCCGCTTGGGACGGCGCGCTGCTCGATATCGATATAGTCTTTAAGAATATCGATGGTGTCGCGCACGCCTTTGCCGGTGATGCTGCGACAGATCGGAAAGAGGCGGGAAGCCAGGTCATGAATAGTCTGGCCGATACCTGCCTCTCTCCATGCATCACCTGTCAGCTTTGCACCAGGCTCGATCTTGCCCATCCGGGCCTCCTGTTTAAACCGATGCCGCAATATCGGCGTTCTGGCGCGGCGCGGTCATGGGGCGGCGCAGGTTGATGTCGATATCCTTGTCGCCGATCAGCTTCTGGAGTTGGCCGATCCGCTGATAGTGCGGTCCCTCGAATTCGGCCATTGTCAGGCCGGCGCTCTTGTAGGCCCGGTAGAGTTGCTCGGCACCTGCGGCCGCCGTCCATGTCGGTTTGAACGCCGGAAGCGCACGGGCGATCTTGCCAAAATCGACGCGGTAGGAACGGGTATCGGGGCTTGCATCGCTCGCATATTGCAGCCGGCATCCGGGCACCGTGAGAGCGACGATTTCGGCAATCTCCCGGATCTGATAGTTGTGCGCATCCTGTCCGACGTTGAAAGCCTGATTGTGTATGGCATCAGTCGGCGCTTCGAGCGCAGCCAGAAAGGCGCGCGAAATATCCTCGATGTGAACGATTGGGCGCCATGGAGATCCGTCGGATTTCAGGAGGATTAGTCCTTCCGTCACCGCCCAAGCGGTCAGGTTGTTGAGTACGATATCGAAACGCAGCATGGGCGAAAGGCCATATGCTGTTGCCGGACGCATATAGACCGGTGAGAAGCCGGGGCTCGCGAGGCTTGCAATCTCCCGCTCCGCCAAGACCTTCGACGTGCCGTAGGCCGATACCGGTTTCAGCTCGGCCGTCTCGTTGACCAGTCCTTCGCCAGCGGCGCCGTAGTTGCTGCACGACGAGGCGAAGATGAAACGCTTGACGCCTGCCTGCTTTGCGGCTCGCGCTGCCCGAACGCTGCCGCGGTAATTGATCTCATAGGTAATTTCCGGATTGAGATTGCTCAGCGGATCGTTGGACAGCGCCGCAAGATGAATGACAGCGTCGAAACCTTCCATATCCGAAGGCTGGATATCGCGGATGTCCTTGCATACGCCGGGGACCTGCGGCAAAGGTCCGCCTGGAACATAAGCGCAGCGATGGTAGAATTCAGTGTCATAACCGTGTACTTCGTGACCCGCCTTGCGCAGGATGGGTACCATGACGGAGCCGATGTATCCGCGATGCCCGGTGACTAGAACGTGCATGAAATTTCCCCTCAAAATCTATTTTCGATCGCAACGAGCGTATCTTTTCAGGCTAGATCGATGCACCGCGCAAAGCGGCTGTATCGATAATGCGAACGGTCTAGGTGCCCCGGCCGGTTAAGGCTTTCGGATGCTTTCCGATAATTCGGGCATGTCGGCCATGACCAACCCATGGCTGGCCTGATGCTGCGCGTTGCCGTTGAAACGCCGGAAGACGACATCGGATGGGCGTCCTGTCAGGAATTTGTCGACGCCGTATTCCAGCGCTTTACGGTAGACGACGAGCGCTCCATCGATGGCGTCGAGCGTTTTGGCTATATCCTCGTCCTCATGCGTGTAGCTTACAACGAGAGACGGTGCGAGAAGGCCGCGACGGATGGTTTCCTGCAGAAACAGTGAGCGAAAAGCCTGAGACGGCTTTCCGGTCTGGTCCAGCGTGAAGTAGCTGAGGCAGGCGGAATGGCCCTGGATGCCGAAGTAGGAATCGAGCCCGTGCGCAATTGCGATCTGGCTGATGGCGGCGCGCAGCGAATTTCCCTGTCGGACCAGATGTGGGACCACGGGTTCCTGCGTGTAAACCTTCATGGTTGCGATGGCCGCCGCCATCGCATGCGTTTCCGCGCCATGCGTCGTTGAAAGCAGGAAGACGCGGGGGGCATCGATTTGATCGATACCGCCTCGTTCCATGAACTCACGCTTGCCGGCAAGTGCGGAAATCGAAAAGCCATTGCCCAGGGCTTTGCCGAAACAGGATAGATCGGGGACGATATCGTATGTCTTCTGCGCTCCACCAGCATCCCAGCGGAAGCCGGTGATCATTTCGTCGAGAATAAAAAGCGCGCCGTTTTCGTGGCAAAGATTCTGGAGTTTGTGAAGAAACTGGTCCCGAGGCGGATCACCGCGCGACGGCTCCAGAATGAAGGCGGCTATGCGGCCTGGAAAGCGGTCAAACAGACTGCGCGCACTCGCCAGATCATTATAGCTGAAGCCAAGGACCAGATTCTGGATCGCCTGAGGAATGCCCGCATTCATCTCCGTTGTTCCGATGAACCAGTCTTCGGTGGAGAAAAAGGGGTGGTCGCTGCAGCGCGCGATCAGGTCACGGCCGGTAACAGCCCGTGCAAGTCGTATCGCGGCGGATGTCGCATCGGAACCGTTCTTGCAGAATTTGACCATTTCGGCCGTCTGGATCGTATCGAGAAAGGTCGATGCGCAATCCACCTCGATCTTTGACGGGCGCGTGAAATTGCAGCCGCGGTATAGTTCCGCACGCGCCGCCTCTACGATGTCGGCATAGGCATGGCCAAGGCCGACAGCCCTGTTGCCCATGCCGTACTCGATATATTCATTTCCATCGACATCCCAGACATGACAGCCATATCCCCTTTCAATGAAGCCGGGAGACAGGACAGGGTACTGGTCGTCACCCTTTGCATAGGTATGTGCGCCGCCCGGTATGATGTTGCGGGAGCGCAGGCGCAGTCGATCCGAGTTTTCGAAATTTTCGACGAAAGTTTGCATAGCGAAATCCCGGGTCCATATGTCCAATGACCAGAGATTACCGTATCCGGCTCGGTGGCCGTTACCCCGTCTTTATGCTTGGAATGCTAGCCGAAAGGCTTAGAGGAGATGTACAACCTTCTTGTCATAATCGCTCCGATGCGTTTGGATCGTGCGGGGCCCGACACCCGCAGGCAATTATGAATTTACAACAGGTTCACTGCACGACACATGACTAGTTTTTGAAGAGATCGGATATTTTGAAGATCACTTCCGTTCTGTTTTTGGCGTCGACTTTCTTCATGATATTGCGAATATGTACCTTTACGGTGCTTTCACGAAGATTGAGTTCATAAGCGATGATCTTGTTTGGCTTGCCTTGCGTCAAGGCGTTGATGACATCGACCTCACGTTGGGTGAACATGGCCGTGCGCTGACGTTCCTTGTCTTCCGCAACCACGAGCAACTGCCTGAGATCGCTCAGATTTTCAGCTGATACGAAAGCGCCGCCCGCCAATGCAAGTGAGATGGCGCCCACGCACACCGCCAGTCCTATCGACGAGGAGATGTATCCACGAACTCCCGCGTCGAACGCCCTCATGACCTGACGCAGATCGCGGTTTTCAGCGAGAATGACGACCGGCAGATAAGGGAAGTCGGCAATGAATTCCCGCAACTCATGGAGGGATACGTCATCGCAAAAATCGCTGCGACCGACGTTGACCAGGATGCCGCTATGCTGGCCGTTTGGAGCGTGTCTCCAGTCGTCGAGTGATGAAAACAACTCGACTTCCATATCAAGGCCGTATGCGATCAGGCTCTGAGCCAGACACTCACGGTCGAGCGCGCGGTCATCGATGATCGCCAGCTTTCTGACCGAAGTTTCCATAGGTTTCGAGTGCGCAACCACATGGAAATTTGATGAGAATTGGCTATGTCCGTTGTTGGGAACTGATGTCAGCATGTTATGTCCTATCCGCGCTAAAGAGTGCTTTGCGGATCTGTCTGGCTTGGCAGAGACGCAACCGAAGAGTTTCTTTCTAAGATTCGGCACCACGGAAGTTTGAAGTAATTCAACCCGGAACGCCGTCATCAATCAGAACTTCGGAAGCTACTCTGTTGCGGTCTGGATTTTTCGGAATTTAAAAATCGGCCAGAAATCAACAGACGTGGCACTACCCGAATTTCGACTCCGGCATCCTACAATGGAGTATCGCAACTGGAAAAGGTTCGGAAATTACTCACTTTTGATTGAGATTTCGAGCGGGCGTTCAATCTGGCATGATGTGGGTAGACAACCAGACACGCCATAACTGTTGAAATATAATTCTTTCAGGCCATCATCATGTTTTGCGCGACACCACTAACTATAATGGATGCATTATAATCGCGGTCGGATTGATTTATCATCCTCTATTCGTGCTTTTGTTCGCGATGTCGGCAACTTATGCGTGTTAATCGCATTTTGAAATTGCACCTCACGACAATCGGACGCGCTGCGCCCCGCATGTGACGGGGTTTGGTGACTATGTATCCCTGACTGATGATCTCAAGGCCTTGATGGCTGCTTTCAAGACTTGTTGACCCACAACGCCTGACGCTTCGCAAGGGTCGATCTCTATTTGGAATGCGCGTCAATTTTAACGAGAGTGAATATGGCGGAACGCGGCGAGGATAGTAACAAGGTTCCTTCTACTTTCGAGGTAGACACCGGTTCGATGTCCGGATCACAGGAAGGACGTCCTGTTAGGATGTTCCCGATTGTCGGCGTCGGTGCTTCATCGGGTGGACTGAATGCGTTCAGAGCCCTGCTCAAAGCATTGCCTGAAAAAACCGGCTGTGCGTTTCTTCTCGTTCAGCATCTTGACCGGTCGCATGAAAGCATGCTCGCAGAACTTCTGGCAAGCGAAACGACTATGGTCGTAACGGAGGCTGTCAACCTTGCCTTGATAGAGCCCGAGCACGTCTATGTCATTCCACCAAAATTCCTGATGTCGGTTGACGGAGGAAGGATATATCTGTCGCCCCGGCGGGAACTGCATGAGGCACCTCTGCCGTTTGATTTTCTCCTGGGTTCTATGGCCAAGGAATTCGGGCCGTGGGCGATAGCAGCTGTCCTGTCCGGCACGGGGTCAGATGGCTCCTCCGGTGTCCAGCAGATCAGGGATTTCAAGGGACTTGTTCTAGTCCAGGAGCCTCAAGAGGCACAGTTTGGCGGCATGCCCGAAAGTGTTATTTCGCTGGGCATTGGCGCTACGGTTTTACCGGTCGAAGAGATGCCTGCGGCCATCGCCAAACATATTGCGCTGTTGTCGCGGCTTCGAGCCGATCACTCGATGGTGCGCCGAATGCCCCAGCTGGACCGGATCATCGAGATATTGAGGTTTTCCACAGCGAATGATTTTTCGGCCTATAAACATGGAACGATGCAGCGCCGGGTCGAAAAACGCATGGCGGTTCTCGGTATCGAGATTGAGAAGATAGACCGGTATCTTGAGATTCTCGAAAGCAGCGAAGACGAGCGGCAAAATCTCGTAAGGGATCTCCTGATCAACGTCACCAGCTTCTTCCGCGACGGGAAGGTGTTCGACTTTCTACGAGATACCATTATTCCGGATATTCTCCACGCAAAAGCGGCTCACGAAGCAGTGCGGGTCTGGGTCGCTGGATGCAGCACGGGGGAAGAAGCATATTCTCTGGCTATTCTCTTCCTCGAGCTCATTCAGTCCATGGGCCTTCGTCTCCAGTTTCAGATGTTTGCCTCGGACGCTGATGGCGAGGCGGTCGCAATTGCCAGAGACGGACATTATTCACATGAGGCGACCAAGTCGCTGCCGACGGACTTGCTGGAAAAATATTTCGTAAGGGATGAAAACGGATATACCGTGACGGCGCAACTGCGTGGGGCGGTGGTATTCACCGTGCAGAATGTCCTCAGCGACCCACCGTTCTCACGGATCGATCTGATTTCATGCCGCAACTTGTTGATTTACCTCGAAGCGGAAGCCCAAGCCAAGGTTTTGTCGCTTTTCAGGTTCGCCCTGCGGGAGAACGGCATTTTACTGGTCGGAAAATCCGAAACCGTTGGCGGAATGGATGACCGTTTCAAGCTGATTTCGGAATCCGAAAGGGTATATCGGCGTATCGGGCCGCCGGTTTTCGGTGATCTTAATTTCGGTGCGGTTGCGGGCGGAAATGTCAGAATTCCCTCTTCGCTAGGAAAGGTGACTTCAGCGTCGAGGCACAGTGCGCTTGCCGAGGCGGTTTCCCAGGTTCTGCTGGGTAGCTACGTGCCCGCCGCAATCCTCGTCAATCGGAAGTATGAGTATCTCTACTCCATCGGCCCGACAGCAAGGTTCCTGCGGATCGCTTCAGGCCCGGCATCGCATGACCTGTTCGCCATCACACCGACGGCGCTCCATAATAAGATCAGGTCTGCGATCCACCATGCGAGCCGGGATCAAAAGCCGTTCGTAGCCAAGAATGCAAAACTCGACAGCAACGGCGCACACATCGAGTTCAACATTCATGTCGAGCCGCTCTTCAGTCAGGGTGAAGAGCTGTTCCTCATATGTTTTGTGGAGGATGCTGCGCAGGCCAACGGTGTTGTCCGATCGCAGAAATCATCAACGACAGATGCGTCGCCCATTACCGAGCTGGAATTCGAACTGGAGGAGACGCGGGCAGAATTGCAGGGCGCGATACGCAATCTGGAAATTGCCAGCGAAGAACAGAAGCAAATCACCGCCGAAGCGCTGTCTCTGAATGAGGAGTATCAGTCGACGAATGAGGAACTCTTTACTTCGAAAGAGGAACTGCAATCCCTCAATGAAGAGCTGACATCCCTCAACAATCAATTGCAAGAAGCGTTGGAGCGTCAGCGGGCAGTTTCCAACGATCTGCAAAATGTCCTGT
Source organism: Rhizobium sp. SJZ105 (assembly GCF_007828365.1). NCBI lineage: Bacteria > Pseudomonadati > Pseudomonadota > Alphaproteobacteria > Hyphomicrobiales > Rhizobiaceae > Rhizobium > Rhizobium sp. SJZ105. The sequence continues at coordinate 111,028 of NZ_VIUP01000005.1, read as the reverse complement.
ACAGCACGGATGTCCCGACGCTCTTTCTGGATTCCAGCCTTCGTATACGGTTCTTCACACCGGCCACCCGTTCGGTATTCAACATCATATCCTCCGATGTCGGCCGTCCCCTCTCGGACCTTAGCGGCTTTGACGGCGACATTACGCTTCAAGTCGACGCAACGGCGACGCTGCTCCGAGGCAACACAATCGACCGAGAGATAGGAGGACCCGATGGTCGCTGGTATGTCCGCCGCGTCAAACCCTATCGCGGCGCGAGCGAGGCAATCGACGGAGTGGTCATCACCTTCATCGATATAAGTGCCCAGAAACAGGTTGCCGAAAGCAGGGAAGCTGCCAAGAAATTCGCCGAGCGGGCGACCGAGGCCAAGTCGCAATTCCTGTCTGCGGCAAGCCACGATCTGCGTCAGCCGCTGCAAACCTTGAAGCTGTTGCACGGGCTTTTGGAAAGGAACGTGGCTGAAGGGCAAGCACGCACTTTCGTCCAGAGGATGGGGGAGACGCTGTCCTCGATGTTGGGAATACTCAACTCCGTTCTTGACATCAACCAGATCGAAGCGGGGATGGTGGAACCGCAGATCGTGAACTTTGCGATTGGCGATCTTCTGGGAAGGCTCTTCAAGGAATTTTATTATCCCGCTCGGGCGGCGGGGCTGCAACTCCGTGTCGTACCGTCCAGCCTTGCCGTTCGCACCGATCCCCGCCTGTTCGAGCAGATCGTTCGCAACCTTTTATCCAATGCACTGAAATACACGCCGAGCGGCAAAATTCTGGTCGGCTGTCGCCGGGTCGATGCAAAGGTTCGGTTCGAAGTGTGGGACACCGGTATAGGCATTCCCGAAAACCATATCGAGGAAGTCTTCCAGGAATACCATCAACTCGACGCATCTGCTGGCGCGGAAGACCGGGGTTTGGGGCTGGGATTGTCAATCGTCAAGCGGCTGAGCGAACTTCTGGGACTGAAGATAGCGGTGCGGTCGCGATTGCATGAAGGTTCTGCATTCATGATCGAGATCGATCGGGGGCCGGCAGGGGAGCCGCTTGCGCCATTGCGTGCGCCATTCGATGACAATTCGCGTCAAGCGATCGCCCTGTCGTCCGCGTCGATTTTGATCATCGAAGACGAAAACGGAATGCGCGATCTGCTCAAGATCGGTCTGGAGCAGACTGGATACGTGGTCGCTGCGACCTCAACCGCTGCCGAAGCGATCGCGATTGTTCGAGGGCTGAAGTTCATGCCCGACGTTGTTCTCGCAGACTATAATCTTCCTACAGGCGGGAATGGCATAGCTGCAATTGAAGATATTCGGCAGGCACTCCGCCAAAATGTTCCGGCACTCATTCTCACTGGCGATATTTCAAGCAAGGCCCTGAGGGATTTTGCTCAGCACGAAATTCCTTATCTGCACAAGCCGGCGAAACTCAAGGACGTCATGCAGATGGTGGAGACGCTGGTCGTTCGCCAAAACGGCGAGAGAGCAGGTCACATAAGCGAACCTGAATATATGGAGCCGATGACGGGCAGGCTCATCGAAGTCATCGACGACCAGCAGGACATAAGGGACAATTTGCGCGCCCTGTTCGAAGGAGAAGGCTGGGCGGTCGCAACCTATGTTTCGGCAGAAGAGTATCTTGCAAACTACAAGCCCGACAGATCAGGTTGTCTGCTTGTCGATGCGTATCTCCCCGGCATGGTCGGCATGGAGTTGTTACGTTTGCTGAAAGAAAGACATCATCGGTTTCCGGTGATTGTGATCACGGGTCGCAGCGATGTCCGTATGGCAATCAATTCGATGCGATATGGAGCGGCCGATTTCATCGAGAAGCCTTTTTCTTACCAGGAAATATATCGGAGCGTGCAGTCGGCCCTCGAGCGATCGCGTGATGCGAACGAGCGCGAAGAGCGGCGTGAAACAGCTCGAGCCACGCTGGCGACGCTTACTCGCAAGCAACGTCAGATCCTTGATAGAATTGTTCAGGGGCAGGCCAACAAGGTCATTGCAGCCGATTTGAAGCTTAGTCAGCGCACTGTCGAGAATCATCGCGCCTCAATCATGCGCCGAACGAAATCCACTTCGTTGCCGGCGCTCTTGCGGCTTGTACTGAATGCAGAAGAATAGGCCTTCATCATCGAAAATTTGGCCGGTCGATCACTATCGGCGGGCGATCGCTGCGCGAATTCGATGTAACGCATCAGGTCGGCGCACAAGATAACCTACCGGCGGCAGAAACGCTGAAGCGGGTCTCAGGCGGAAAGCCTGTGCGAGAAGGGCACCCGCGCCGGGCCGGCGCCGGACCAGATTGGAAAGCGCACACCAATAGGCGCGGTCGCTCAGGCTCGCGCGACCGCGCCGGAGCAGGGTTTGGGCGTCGGCAAGCAAAGCCCCCTCATTGCCAAAGAAGCTTTCGAGCGCGGCTTCGATTTCGGTATTCCAGGCAAGGACGTTATCAAGGATGGCCGACTGGTTGGCACCGTGGATACGGGTGAAATTCTGCACGGCGTCAAGTTCGACGATATCGCCCAGAACTGCTAGCCGCATCCACATCTCGACATCGTCAGTATGGCGCAGTGCTGGCCGATAGTGACCGGCATGTTGTTGAATGTGTGTTCTGGTGACAGCGAGTGGGCCTGGCACCGGGCTGCGTCCCGTCGCGCAAATTTTGGCGATGAAGTCCATGCCCCGATGAAGCTGCATGCCATTGGCGTAGCTGCGAAGGCCCGATTCTATTTCGGCGTCGTCACGGAAGAAGGCGGTGCGCCCGAAGGCCATGTGCGCGCCGGGGTGATTGTCGAGCGCCTCCATCGCGCGCGCGAGTGCTCCTCGCGACAGGACATCGTCGGCGCAGATGATGGCGAAATAGTCCGCCCGGGCCCAATCAATGCCTTCGTTGAAAGACGCGTGACCGCCAAGATTCTTTGGGCGCAGGCACGTTTCGATACGGGGATTTGTTGTCGCGAGAGACCGGGCGACCGCGACACTTTCGTCCGTGGAGGCGTTGTCGATGATGAGGATACGCATGTCCGGTATGTTCTGGCCAAGGACGCTTTCTACGCATCCCTCCAGAAAGCGGCCGTAGTTGTAGTTGGGGATGACGATATCGATGCTGCTCATGGTTCCACCGCTGCGGGAACGACGGTGTCGGGAATGGAAGCCGATACAGGAAGTTTTCCGATCTTGCGCGGACGCCCGGCAAAAGCATCGAACGTCGAACGTATTTCGCTGACGAGTGGGTGACGCAGAAGATACAGGCAAGCGGCCCAGCCTGTCACCGAAAGGAGGACGGCGCCGCCAGCCTGGGCGAGGGAGTAATCGAAGCGGAATCCTATCCAGGCGGATATGGCGAGCGGCCCCGCAATCGCGGCAAGGGTCACAGCGGAACTCGGCCCGGTGGCAGCGAACAGTTCGGGTAGTTTAAAGTGCGCATGGCGTCTTACCAGATAGAAGGCGACGAGCATCTGGAAGGGCAGCGTGACGAACTGACTCAGCGCTACCGCGGTGAGACCGAAGAAGCTGGCAGAGCAAAGCACAATTGCCGAGACGCTGCGGCAGACGAAATTGCCCAGGAAAGCCTCCCGGTTGGCGTTGAGCGCGATCAGCAGCGGCGTTGTCAAAACCATGGGAAACCAGAAGATCGACGCAAGCGCGAGAATCCGGGTGATCGGTACGGCGGCGAGCCACTGGTCTCCAAGTGCAAGGCGCACGATGGGATCGGCGAGAATGGCGACCATGATCAGCGATGGCCAATACAGCACAGTGATGTAACTGAGAGCGCGCAGGTAGGATCTGCGGACATCTCCACCCTCGCGAACCTCGGCGGCGAGCGCCGGGAAGGCGAAGGAAAAGATTGCCGAGAGGAAAATGCGGTCGGGAATGGAGCAAACGGTATTGGCGCGATTGTAGATCGCGACCGCTGTCGGTGTCATGGCAAAGCCGAGCACCAGTTGCGGCAGGGACTCGTATAATTTGTCGACGATGGTTGCAGCGCCCCTGTAACGGCCGAATTCGGCCATACGGCGCCACGACTTTAGAGAAAGGCGTGCGGTACGCTGGGCCGGATCGGCATAGGCCGCAAGGGCGCTTGCAACGCTGTTGCCGACGAGCAGGCCGAGCGCGAAACTGACAAAGCCCCATCCATTGCTGGCAGCGAAGATCGTCACGCCAGCCATAACGACGAGGCCGGTGGTTCGGACGCGTGCGATCGTGCCGAAGGCCAGCCGGCGACGCAGCATGGAAAACGCTGGCATACCCAGGCTTTCGGCCATGACCGCGGCAATCGCCAGGATAAGATAGTGCTGGAGACTGGGCTGGTGGTAGAAAATCGCCAGAAAGGGTCCGCATAGATAGAGAACGATCCCGAGAATGCCGCTGACCAGGAGCAAGAGCGTAAGCGACGTGTTGATGTCATCGTGTTCAACAACATCGAGCTGAATAAGGAAATCGGAAGAAACGAATTCGCGAAAGGCGAAGATCACCGCTGTCACCCCGTAGCCGATTACGGCAAAACCAACTTCCGCAGGCGAGAGCAGTCTCGATACGATCGCGATCAGAGCGAAATTGATCGCAATTCCGAGGTGCTGTTCCAGCATGGCCATGAAAAAGGCGCGGCGGACTTTGTGCATCGAGGGCTCCGACAGCGTCGCCGATAATCGACGGTAGCGTCAAATCTAGAGTGTGGACTTGGACCTTGGAAATCTGACCGTTGGGATGGCAGCCGGATCCGTAGGTGTAGGCCGTTTGGAGAATGTTTGTTGAGGGGCATGCAACAGCGTGCGGTCTACTCCCGTCGAGTATTGAAGAGCCTCGGTATTACGCCGAAAGCATTAGGTTGCAGGACTGCGTGTCTAAGGCGTCACGCTCTGCGGCGTTGCGACGACATCAATTGAGAGAAATTCCCGGCCGAGCAGCGCTTCCTGCTCGGAAAGCTGGCGCTTGAAGCGATCATTGGCGTGGGCAATCCTCTCCCTCACCGCACCGGCTCCAGCGAGTATCTCCTTGACCAGCTCAATGACTTCCTCGACTTCGAACGTATCGATATGCCGGGCGAATTTCTCCTGGTCGAAATCGTTCATCAAATCACCGAACTTTCTGGCGTAACCGATTGATATAGTTGGAATGCCAAGTTTCAGAGAGCAGACAACTCCATGATATCTCGACACCACGGCAAGATCGATTGCTGCCATCTGCTGCATGATGTCGCGCAGCGTTGCGGCAGAGCTGATGTCGATCCGCGACAGCTTGTCCTCGGATAGCATTTCCGTCAGCAGGAACATCAAATCCGCGCAGGCGACCCTGTCGGTAACGTCCCCCATCAAAAGGGTGATGCGATGGCCTTCACCGATCAACCAGCTCACGAGACGTGAGAGCTTGTGGATGTAGGTCTTGTAAATCCTGGCGGCCTCGGGATCGTTGTGACGCCAGCCGCGATAGTCCATAACGCCGACGCCTATTCTCATTGAGCCGCCGGCGGGGCTCTGCCGGTGGGGCACAGGAACAGGAAGATCAAAGGCGATATCGGGGTAACGGTGGTCGCGCGACACGTCGACACCGATCATTTTCATGTAGTTGAGCGAGAAATCGTCCCGGTAGGATCGATAGGAGGCCATCTGTGCGGCCGAGCGCAGGAACCAGCGGCTGAGCCGGCTTTTCATCGGACCGGCACCGATGCTGACAAAGGCGATCCGCGTGTTGCGAAGGCGTGCGACGAGGCACCAGCAAAACACGACAAAGGGCCAGCCGAACCACTTTTCCTGAAAATCATCGAGGATGCCGGTCCCCGGTATTATCATCAGGTCAGCCTTGTCGAAACTAAACAGGGAACTGACCAATAGCATGAGCCGTGAAGGCACCTTGCCGAGTAGCTTGTCCAGTTGCCTCATCCAAGCGTTTGTCAGGGGAGGCCCCCCAACACCCATCGCACGAATATTGAACTTCGCACTTACGACTGTCGGACTTGCACAGATACACAACAGATCGGCATCGGGCCTCATCCTGCGCAGATAAAGGAGCATGGCTTCCAGCGATCCGTCATTGCCCGAATTGCCAGAGCCAAATTGTCCAAGGAGAGTGATCCTCATTTATTTTCCAATCGCAGCCCGGCGCCGACACGCTCGATATGGTATTGATATCCGCTGGATCAGCACGACCCCACACCGACCTTCGGGTTGCGTCTTACGCCAAACGAATAGTCTGGCCGACGCAAACCTCTCAAAGGAAGATACAGCTAAGCCTAAGATGCAACTGACTGTCATCCCGTGGCTTTTTAGTATGTCGCCTTAGCAGCCACTTGTAACCATCCGCCGTCGATCCGTTGCGGCATGGTTGTGGATGCAGGAGCGAGAGTGTCCCATGAAGCTTGCCTATTTTGTCCTTCCTCATATTGGCGGCACCTATTCCGTCTTCAAACATCTTCGCAAAGGCCTCGCCGCCTATGGCATAGACGTGCGATGGCTCGGCGTGTGCAAGGAAACATACGGGCTACCTCTCGATCTGCGGGGTGAAAAGGCATTCGGGCAACTGCTGCGCATGCCCGTCAATCTCAGCGAACGTGAATGTGCATCGCGAATGGCGGCCGCCATCGAAGAAGGCGGGTTTGACGGGGTGATCGTCAATGTTCTTGGCGATCAGTTGCAGACGAATATCGCGCGCTATCTCCCCGAAGGTATCCTGCGTATTCTCGTCGTTCATAATATCTCACCCGGAACATACGCGGCCGCGCGTTCGGTCCGGGACTATGCCCATGTCACGATTGGCGTATCGGAGCGGTGCCGCGCCGATCTGGTCGCGCGCAACGGCTTTTCGAAGGATCGCACCTACGCAATCCCGAATGCGGTGGATAGCGATGCGTTCCGGAGCCAGGCGGTTCGGCGCGTCAACCGGGGGCCGGAACTCAAAGCTCTCTTCGTCGGCCGCATTGAAGATGCTTCGAAAGGCGTGATGTGGCTGCGGGAAATACTGGATGCCTCGCCTGAGGCAGTGCGCCTGACGATCGTCGGAGATGGGCCGGATATGGGCAAGCTCAGGCGAAGGCTAGACGGCCATGGCGATCGCGTCAGTTACGCAGGATCCGTGCAGCTTTCAGACATACCGGTCATCATGTCCAGTCACGATGTTCTCATCATGCCGTCCCGCTTCGAGGGGCTTGGCATGACGATGATAGAGGCAATGGCCGGCGGCTGCGTCCCGGTCGTGTCTCATATCCGGGGTGTGACGGACACGATTGTCGAGCCGGGCCGAAACGGCTTCCTGTTCCCGATCGGCAATTATACGGCAGCGGCTAATGCGATCGCGCGTTTGCATGCCGATCGCGACCTTCTCGAGCGGATGTCGATCGCGGGAAAGGAAATGGTCCTGAACCGCTTCAGCATCGAACGGATGGCCGCACGATATAACGAAGTCATTACCATGACACTCAACGACCGTCCCGGCCTGTCAACAGTGCTCAGGATGGAGGACTGGTCTATTCCCGCCGGTTTGAGGCCGGGCCTTCGAACCTATCTGCCGTTGCCCTTGAAAAACTGGCTTCGCGTCGTTCGTGAACGGCTCTGAAGCGATGCTCGGCGATCAGCGGCGACTTGGACATTTGTGCGGCGTCTTCTTTTTTTGGCTATGCATGTTTTCGACCTGCAACGCACAGGATCCCGTTTTTCCGCTGCAGACGTCGCAGGACGGGCGTTATCTTGAAGACAGCAAGGGTCTGCCGTTCCTGATTGTCGGCGACAGTGCGTGGTCGCTCATTGGCGATACCTCCATTCCCGATGCGGAATTTTATCTGGAAACCCGAAAGCGGCAGGGCTTCAACACCGTGCTTGTATCGTTGATCGAGCATCAGTTCTCCCGCAAGGCGCCGGCGAACTTCTACGACGAGAAACCTTTCGCAGGCGATGCCTTTGAGCAACCGAACCAGGCCTATTTCGAGAGGGCGGAAGCCGTCATAAAGGCAGCCGCCAGTCGCAATTTGCTGGTGCTTCTCTGTCCGGCCTATAGCGGCGCACGCGGTGGCCCCGAGGGATGGTATCAGGAAATGGTCGCGGCCGGGCCAGAAAAGCTGCGGGCTTATGGACGCTATGTCGGGCAGCGTTTTGCGAAGTATCCCAACATCATCTGGGTGCAGGGCGGGGATTACGATCCGCCAGATCGCAACCTGGTCATGGCTGTTGCAATGGGAATTGCGGAAACCAATCCTTCGGCATTGCAGACCGTGCATGGCAATCCCGACACCGTGACGAGCGATTTTTGGCGGGACGCTTCCTGGCTCGATATCGATTCAGTTTATACTTACGGCAATGTCGCGGTGGCGGTGCTGGATCGTTACCGATCTGGACCAAGACGCCCTTTTTTCCTCATCGAAGGCGCATATGAAGGCGAGAACGATGTGAAGGAGCGTCAGGTTCGTCTTATTGCCTATGGTGCGCTGCTTTCAGGAGCGAGCGGTCAGCTCTTCGGCAACAATCCGGTCTGGCATTTTTCCGCCGCCGGGCTTTATGAAGCGAAGGACAGCTGGCAGGGTTCGCTGAACAGCCGTGGTGCTCAAAGCATCACCCATCTGGCCTCGCTTTTCAGACAATTGGCATGGTGGAAGCTCGTACCCGATCAGGGCAGCTTGCTGAAAAGCGATGCGGGTGCATTCGCGGCGCGCGACAGGGAAGGGTCTTTCGCCGTGATCTATCTCGACACTCCTTCCGTTGCGATTGATCTCGACAGTTTGGCGGCAGGCGAGAAAACCCTTCGCTGGTACGATCCCTCGAGTGGAATTTACATCGAACCGATCGAGCGTCTTGGCCGCAGCGGCCTTCGCAACGTGACGGTGCCGGCATTGGCGAATGCTTTCGGCTTTCAGGACTGGATTGCCGTTCTCTCCACACAGGAATGATCACGCATAAGATGCCGCTGGCTGCCGAGTCGTTCATCTGTGGTCGCTTGCCGTCAAGGTCCCAAACCTAGCTCTTTCGATGGTCGATCCGGTTCGGGGGTAGGCAGGGTAGATGTTAATTTCGACACCCTCTCCCTTTGGTGGATTTCACACGCCTTTTGCCCGCATACCCCTCAGGGCCGGTGTTTTTTAGGATCGTCAGGAGGCGAGTTTCGTCGCAAATGCGCCGCCAAGGTTCAGCGTGGGGATAAGACATGTCGGGGATACTCTTCAATACCATCGCTACTTTCATTCTGTGCGTATCCCTCATCGTCGTTCTCAGGCGCCTGACCATTGTGTTTCAGCTTGTGGATCGCCCCGATTCAATCCGCAAACGCCACACGGGAGCCGTTCCGCTTTGCGGTGGCATCGCAATCTTTGCCGCTTTCGCCGTTTCCGCCTTCGTTGGTGGGTGGAGCGAGGCTCTCGGCATGAACTTCTGGCTCGGACTGGCGGTCATCCTGCTGATGGGCGTCGTCGATGATCGCCGGCCGCTGCCCGCGGCAGGACGACTTCTCATGCAACTGGCAATGGCGATCGCTCTCGTAGGCGGCGCCGATATCGGCTCTCTCTCCATCGGCGTGCTGTTCACGCAGCATTCGGATCTGTTCCTGCCGCTGTTTTTCGTCATCGGAGTTCTCTTCGTGACCGGGCTGGTGAATTCGTGGAACATGCTCGATGGTGTGGACGGGCTTGCTGGCGGCACTGCGGGTGTCGCGTTGATCTGGCTGATGATCGTGGCGATCTTCGCAGGTATCGGCGACGTCATCCCGCCGCTCCAGGCACTCTGCGTATGCCTCTGCGCTTTTCTGGTCTTCAACATGCGCGGTCCATGGCGCGCGCGGGCGAGCATATTCCTCGGCGATGCGGGCAGTACCGCACTGGGTGCGACGATTGCTTATGTTATCGTCCTGCTGGCGACCACAAGCGCTGCCGTATCCTTTCCGGCATTGCTCTGGATCGTGATCCTGCCGATCACCGATACGCTCAGCCTGATTGTTCGCCGTATCATGAACGGCCGCAGTCCAATGTCGGCCGATCGCTGGCATTTTCATCATCTGCTGCTGGACTATGGTTTCACGCCGGCGGCGGCAACGAACACGCTGGTCGTCATTTCCTTCATTTGCGGCGGCGTCGGTTTTGCCGGGATAAAAGCCGGTATCCCGCCGGAAATGATGGCGGCCGGACTTCTCGTGCCGATTGCCCTCCACACGGCCTTCGTTCTAACCGCGACGGGCTATCTCTCGAAAACCTGGCTTCACAGGGGTAATTTCGATCTCTACCGCGAGGTGGCGCGTCTCCCTGTCTCCGCCAACGCCGCACCGGAGCCAAGAGCCATGCAATCGGCGAGTGAAGAGTAGTCGCATCATGAAAGCGCCGTGGCCCGGAACGCGAATTCCCTCGACACCGGTTTCGAAAGGACGGCTTTCGCGTTTGCGCATTTCCCAGAACATCAGAAATGTTCCGCCATTGAAACGGAACGCGATTTTACTGGGCTTGATGATGCTGAGTGCAGTCGGGCTCTACGGACTTGCCCTCGTTTCAGCGGGGTCGCTCCTTGTCGTGGAGGACCCGCCTGCGCAGGCCGACGTCATCGTTGTTCTGGGCGGTGACGGTCCACCTCGAGCTGCCCAGGCCGCAAAACTATGGCACGAGGGAAGGGCGCCGCTCGTTCTGGTGACTGGTTATGGGGATTGCGACTTCATCCGCGACATGCTGGTGCGGTTGGGGGTGGATTACGCAGCCGTCTCAACGGAATGTCTTTCGCTCAGCACTTGGGAGAACGCGACATTCTCACAGCCGATACTGACTGGAATGGGAGCAAAAAGCGCCATTCTGGTCACGAGCTGGTTTCATTCACGGCGCGCAGTAAAGCGCTTCCGGTTTGTGATGCCTCAAATTCAGTGGATTTCCCTTCCTGCGCAACGAACCGTGTCGCTGTGGCGGCTTGCCATCAACGGCGACGGGGTGCAGGTGTTCAAGGAATATGCCAAAGCGCTCCTCTACGACCTCAGAAGCAGTTTCGTGCGGGATTTTCCTCCGGTTCAGGCGAGGCTCGCCTCATGAACACGCTTCTGGTTTTTTGCCTCTTTGGTGGTGTTATCCTGCTCATCTGTTGGGGAATGATGCGTCGGGAGCGAATTTACGAGTTCCCGTTTCTGACGGGCGTCATCACGTTCAGTTTCATCTTGCCCCAGGTTCCCGGACTGGCGTCAGAACGATTCTTGCCGGAAGGCGCGTTTGCAAGAACCGCAATCTTTATGATGCTGTGCCTGTTCATGTGCTGGTGGGGATGGAGCAGAACGGCAAAACCCCTTGCATTCTTTCGTATCGATTTCGATGAAACACGTCTGCTGATCGTCGCAGCCGTTCTCTCGGTCGCCGGCGCCTACTTCTATTTCAAGCTTAGCCGTTTGCCGGGAGAGTTGACCATTGCGGTGCAGATGACCGGAGTTCCGGTCATGTACATCTTCTTTTCGCGGTTGTTGAGCTATGGTCTGGCCATTGCGGTGCTTTGCCTTGCACGGCGATTTTCCTGGCTGGCGCTGGCTGTCCTTGCGTTCGATCTCGTCTTTTACCTGGATCGCATCGTGATAACGGGAAAGCGCGCCGAAGCGGTGGAACTCATCATGATGTTCGCGCTGGCATGGTGGTTTTACAAGGGATGGGCGATCCCGCGCATCTTCGTGATCGTGGCACTTTTCCTCGGCACACTGTCGATGAACAGCATGGGCGACTACCGCGCCATCACCAAGGCCAACGACGCTCCCGTGTGGGATGACATCAAGAAGATAGATTTCATCGGCAATCTTGAGAGAGTGTTCCGGGACGGCGGCGACGAGATGCGCAACGCGATCATGCGGATCGACAACACCGCAAACACCTTGCAATTCGACTACGGCAAGTTCCACTGGAACAGGCTGGTGTTCAACTTCGTGCCCGCGCAACTCGTGGGCGTGGAAGTCAAGCAATCCTTCATGCTGCCGGTGCCGGTCCAATCGCGCGACTACAATCCTGTCCTCGGCACGACCGAGACCGGAATGGCGGATGCGTTCGGATCCTTCTGGTATCTGGGAGCGTTCAAATTTTTCCTGCTCGCCTATCTGGTGCGCCGGATCTGGGTGACCGCAAACACGGGGGAGTTCGCTGCGCAATTCACCTATCTGCTGTCGATCATACCGTCCATGCACGCCATCTCGCATCAAACCGACTGGGTTCTCATGGTCTGGGTGCATATGCTGATGTTTGCAGCGCCGGCGCTGGCATTTGCCGTCATACCCGCGCGTGTGCAGCAGCGTCGATACGCGATACGATCCTTGACGTCTCAAGCCGGAGGATAGGCCATGCGCTCACGATACGACGATCCTGCCTTCCAGCATGCAACGACGCCCCTGCCGCGCTTCGGAGGTCCGACCTTTGCGCTGCATTTGCGGCTGAAACGGCTGGTCTGGATGATCGTCTGGCGACTTCTTGCCTCCTGGACGCCGCCGCCGATGCGGCGCTGGCGCAATTTTCTCCTGCGTAGTTTCGGCGCGCGCCTGCATGCCACGGCAATGGTGCATTCCAAGGCGATCGTTTGGTGGCCGGGGCACCTCGTCATGGAGCGTCATTCATCTCTCGGACCTGGGGTGATCTGCTACAACGTCGACATGATCACGATCGGCCAATATGCCTCTGTCTCGCAACGTGCCCATCTGTGCACCGGGTCGCATGACGTTCAGGATAGCGCGTTTCCTCTCGTGACGCGGCCGGTGGTGATCGAGGAGGACGCGTGGGTGGCGGCGGAAGCCTTCGTCGGTCCCGGTGTCGTCGTCGGCAAGGGGGCTGTGCTTGGCGCGCGAGCCGTCACCGCGAAGTCATTGGAGCCTTGGACGATCTATGTCGGCAATCCGGCAAGGCCAGTCGGCTCGCGTCGTCAGGAAGCGGCCGCGTCCAACGCGCTCAGCCGATAACCTTCAAGCGTGGCATGGGCGATTGCCGGCCAGGTGAATTTCTCCAGCACGAGTCGGCGGCCGTTTTCGCCCATCGTCCTCGCCTTGGCGGGATTGCTGAGCACGCTTGCCAGGCCCTTGGCAACCTCGGCCGCGTCAACCGAGACGATAACCCCGGCATCGGCAGCTCCGACTTCGGGAAAGTGACACTGGTCGGTGATAACAACAGGCGTGCCGCAGGCAAGCGCTTCGGTGATCGCCATGCTGAAACCCTCCTGTCGGCTTGGCAGGCAGAAACAGTCGGCATCGACCATGGCTTCGAGCTTCGCTTCGCCGTAGATCGCTCCGACCATAAAGACGCGGTGCCGGATGTTAAGTTTTTTCACCAGGTGCATGAAGTGGCCCTCTGCTCCACCGGGCGGGCCTGCGACGACGAGATCAACGTCGACGTAGGTGTCACAGATAGCCGAAAAGGCCGAGGCAAGGATGTCGATACCCTTTTTGATGTGCAGGCGTGACAGGAACAGAATGTATCGCCTGCCGTGCGCCAGGGCGATTTTCTGCCTGAAATGTCCTCGGGCGGGCAGGGGATCGAATTCCTCGGCAAAAACACCGTTCGGAATGATCAGATTTCGTGCCTGGAGATTCAGCGGCTCTACAGCTGCCATTTCATCGACATTTAACAGGTGCAGGAACGCAGCCTCGTTCAACATCTTGCGGTAGCACAGCATCAGGGCGATCTTCTTTTTCCACGATCGCTGGCCGAGACTCCAATGGTCCAGCATGCCGGCCGGGCAAATGCAGTAGGGTACGCCAGCGGCGCGGGCGAGCTTGGAAGCATAGAGCAGAAATGGCTCCCACACGCCGTGAATATGCATGAAGGAGGCATCTTTCAGCACGGCTTTCAGCATGCGCCGGCCCCTGAAGCAGAACAATGTCTCCAGCCTCCCGGCCGGCGGCAGGAGATGCCAGTGGATATTCTCGAAATGCGGTATGGTGCGGCCAATTTCCTTGACCTGCGCTTCAATGGCGGCGTCGCCATAGCTGACGATATTCACATCTGCGCCGAGGCCGGCCTGTGCAGCGGCTAGGCGCATGGCAACGGCCTGCAAGCCGCCGTATTTGGGATCAATCGAAGCGATGACGTGGATGATCTTCATTTCTCTTTGTTCCCCAGGTATCGCGTGTCATCGGCCATGCAAAGACCCGCCGACCCTGACAGATTCGGCCCGGACAAGGCGGCAAGAAGCCGCTCGCCATATGACTCCACGGTATGTTCAGCTGCGCGCAGGAGTGCATTGGTGGACATGCTTCGCCTGAGCTCAGGATTGTCGGCAAGCGCACGCACCGCAGTTGCGATAGCTTCCGGATCGCAGACGGGAACGATGAAACCTTCGACACCATCGCGAACGACGCTGCCGGTGTTTTCGGTCGTTATAACCGGCAGGCCCGCTGCCAGTGCTTCATAGACGGCGGTCGCGGAGCCTTCGCAGAGCGACGGCAGCAGGAAGACATCCGCCCACCGAAACTCCTCGACGATCTGCGAGCGCGGAACGATCCCTCTCAGCTCGACCCATTGCGAAATCTCCTGCTTGACGTCATCGGGCACACGAACGCGGCCCGCCATCCGGAAGCGGGCGGCGCCCTCCATCAATCTGGCGGCTTCCACAACATAGGGCGATCCCTTGCGCAGCCCGACTTCGCCTACGGTCAGGACCCTGATTGGCCCCGGCATGCGCGCCGGTCTGTCGATGGCAGCGCTGGCATTGACGCCATAGGGAACGACGACACACCGGTCTTCCGGCCCGCCACATGCGACCACGTGCTTGCGGACAAATTCCGACGGGCAGACGATGACATCTGCAAGGCGCCACTCCGCTTTCTCCCGATCGGCGAATAGACGCGCATGCGGATTATCCCGCACAGGGCCGGCCCATTTGGGAAACCGCATCATTTCCTGGTCCAGAAGCGTTTCGACGACATCGCGTGGCGCGATCATTTGCTCGACTGCGGTCCAAAGGCCCTGCTGTTTTGCCGCCCGCATCTGTTCGAGTGCGTCGCCACTGAAGGCGTAGAGCCCATCTGCGCCATGGAAGCCGCGCCGGGCCACCATTTCGGAGAAAACCGACCCGGCCCAGATCGCGTGAGAGGTTTCCTCTACAACGTCTTTCGTTCGCATGTGGCGCAGCACGGAACGGAGGCCAAAGCTGGAAAACACCGTCGTCAGCGCTGTCGGCACGCCTTTGGGCAGCCGGCCGGCAAGCCGTTTGACAGGTGCGGGATAAAGGGTCGCCGGAAACGAATTGACGATCCGGGGCCAACCTTTCGTGGCGCATATATCAGTGTAAAAATGCGCAAGGCGGCCAGCGGATGCAAATATTCTCGGTACGGCATAATGCATGCGGGCGCCGAGCTGACTGACGACGACTTTGTCTTTCATGACGAGATACCTTGAGCGATAGGTGGCCTGGAAGGCTCGACAGTCTGCAGCCCGGCGATCAGCACTGCCCAGGCATCTGCCGCCTTTTCTCGGGAATAGTCGGCACACAGCAGCCGCCGTGCCGCATCCCCCATTGCTGTCGTGGCATCTGGGTCGTCGCAGAGCTTTTCGATGGTGCCGGAGAGCTTTTCGGTCTCTCCGATTTCGACGGTGCTGCCGCATCCTTTGGCTCTGAGAACGCGCGGTACCTCTCCATCAGGGTCGCCGACGAAGATCGTAGGCCTCCCGGCCGCCAGGATTCCATAGAATTTGCTTGGAATGATGCAGTGTTCCAGTTCCGGCAGCAGCGAGACCAGATGCACATCTGCAACGCTCAGGCTTTCAGCAAGTTTCTCCACGGGCTGCAGCGGCTTGAAGATGACGTTCTGAAGACCGAGATCCTGAACGACAGTCTTCACAGCCGCGTGCTGGTGTCCGCCACCAATGAGAAGGAACCGGATATCCTGTCGGTGCTCGAGACGTTTCGCCGCTGCCAGCATAGTGCCGAACTCATGCGCCCGCCCGAAGTTTCCTGAATAGCCAACGACAAACACATCCTGCAGTCCCCACGCCTTCCGCAGGCTGTTATCTTTGGGCAAGACAGGATAGATTTCCTCCCCATCCGACCAGTGATGCAGGACGCTGACGCGATCCTTTGCAAGGCCTTGAGTGAAGAGGAATTCCGCCATCTTGTCAGTGGGGCAGACAACCATGCCGGGGGTTCGCAGAGACCAGTTGCGCGCCTGCGTCAGCCATGGCGCAAGCCACCGTGCACGTTTCCTGAAAAATCCAAGCTCGATTGCGGTCTCGGGAAAAAGATCCATGATCCAGTTCACCATGAGTGCGCCCTTGAGGCGGATCGCGATGCTGCTCATGACGGAGAGGAGCGGAGGATCGGTGCAGACAACGACCGTGTCCGTTGCCCGAACGTTGCGCAGAAGCCAGGCGAATGCCAGCACCTGAAAAAGAAGATAATCAACGCTACGGCGCATGAGGCTGTGCCGGCCGAAGCGACCGCTTGCGAGCCGTTTGATCTGTACACCCCGAACCGTTTCCGTTGCGGGCAACACGCTTCCGGGATGATTATGAATTTCGCGACTTGCAACGACAGTCACATTCATTCCGCGCTGCGCCATTGAAAAGGCGAGCGATGATATCATACGGCTTGTTGCCGACTGGTCGGGGAAACCGTACCTATTCAGGAAGATCGTCCTCACGCTTTTTTCTCCCACGAAATGTCCGGTCTGAAGGAGCATTCTTGGCGAGGTGAAAACAGGCGGCAAGCTGGTCGTAAGGACTAGTGGGCTCATGATACGGAGTGGCTATTACTCCGAAGTTGGCGCCGTACTATCCTTTTGGTAGCTGAAACGCAGATGACGCCCTTATGGGTTATGAAATCCATGATGCCCCGGCCAATCAATGGCAGGGACGGCCGATGTGGATCGCGAACTGACTGCGCGCCGTCCCGATGCGCAGCCGCACGCGACGCTCTGTGGCCTCGAACCGAAGTCCTGTCTTAGATATGGATGTAACACCGAGTCCGACCGAGTTACCCGCCGATGTCCAGGAGAGTGGTGCCTCAATGGCGGTTCCAGGTTGTGCCCAGGCTCGGGCAGAAATCCTGCTTCCCGGGCCGAATATCGGCGTGGCTGGAGGCGTTTGATCGCGCGGTACCCGAGCCATATTTAATACGGGTGCGAAAGCAAATTTCGTTCGCTTCGCATCTTGATTTTGAAAACACGAAAAACCAAATCGTCAGCCGCCAGTCGCTGATGACAGGACTGGCCGTGCTGGAAGCGCCGCTTTTGGCGCTTTGGTACCCATGTTGCTTCAAGGAGGATATGGTTATGGCAACATCTTACGACTATGCACCGTTGTACCGATCGAGCATCGGATTCGACCGGGTCTTCAATCTTCTCGAAAACGCCCAGCGCACCCGCTCGATCAGTGACTGGCCGCCCTATGACATTATCAGGACGGCCGAAGACAGCTATCAGATTTCTATTGCGGTGGCTGGTTTTACACGGGACGAGATCGACATCACTTTCCAGTCCAATCTCCTGACCGTGACAGGCAAGAGGCAGGAGACACCCGCGGAGGGCTACCTGCACCGCGGCATTGCGGCCCGTCCGTTCGAGCATAGGTTCGAGCTCGCCGATCATGTCAGAGTGAACGGCGCCGAACTGAAAAACGGTCTCCTTTCGATCGATCTCGTCCGCGAAATCCCGGAGGCCCTGAAGCCCCGGAAAATCGACATCCAGACCGATGCGGTTCTGGTGCCGACAGTTGCCCCGGGCCAGATCGAAGCACAGAGGGCGGCTTGATTTACATTGTTGGATGAACAGGGGCGCCGTCGCGATGGCGCCCACGAATATCCGGGATGGGAAGGAGAAAGTAATGAAACCCGATATGTTCAGACAGCCTGTTTTCATTCTTGTCGGTCTCGGCTTTCCAGCGGAGGTTCGAAACGTGCTGGAGGCCTACCGACATCTTTCCGAGTGGCCCGCAACAAACCGAGATAGCGCACATTCCATTGCGCTTAAGGCATGTGCTGCCGCGTTGCGCGGCGAGATTGAAGCGGAGACCGCCCGCGGTTTGTTCGTGGCCTTTGCCGAAAGACACGATCTACTTGCACCGGAAGATGGTGTCATCGCCGCGTCTCGTCTTTCGCGCGACAGAGATCCGCATGTGAATTGAGATAGGCCGGATGATGAATGTGTAGCGGGAAGTTGTCCGCTATGCGGGGCGGTATCGTGCACGGGCTCTAGAATGCCGAGCGAGCTGATTTGCCGCCCCTGCGAAGCGATTACCGCGAAGACTGTCACGGTCTGGGTAAGGAGGACAGGTGTGCTGCCTCGAGGTTGACGAGGGTGTAACATGGCATCTTCTCGTCACCAGCGTGGCACACGTCTTTCATAGTCTGGGTCGAAGAGCTTCATATAGGCCGTATCATCACGTTCTTTCATCGAGGTCTGTTCGTAAAGTGCCGCAAGTTCGGTGAGTTTTTGCCGATCGAGCGTCACGCCAAGTCCCGGCCCATTGGGGACATCGAGGCGACCGCCACGGAACGTGAACGGCGTGCCCTCGATCACGTCGACACCGGTCCATGGGTAATGCGTGTCGCAATCGAAGCTCAGGTTCGGCGTTGCGGCGGCAGCATGGACCATTGCCGCCAGTGTGATGCCGAGATGCGAGTTGGAATGCATGGAGACGCCAAGACCCAGTGTCTCGCAAATCTTCCCGAGATGGGTCGAGGCGCGCAATCCACCCCAATAATGGTGATCTGACAGCACAATCTGCACCGCATTTTTGCGGAAGGCCGCGGCGATCTGGTCGAATTCAAGGACGATCATGTTCGTGGCGAGCGGGATCGACGTAGCGGCTGCGACTTGTGCCATCTGATCCATACCGATGACCGGATCCTCGAGATATTCAAGGATATTCTCAAGCTTGCGTGCGATGTAGATGGCCGTGTCCACAGTCCAGCCGCCATTGGGGTCGATCCGCAGCGGATGCTTGGGAAAAGCTTCCCGAAGCTTCAGCATGGTCTCGATCTCGAGATCCGGATGCAGCACGCCACCCTTGAGCTTCAGCGACTGGAAACCGTATGTGTCGACCATCCTGCGGGCTTCGCCAACCATCTGATCAGGCGTAAGTACCTCTCCCCATTCATCCTCGGCTTCACCTATATGGGCTGCGAATTTGAAAAACAGGTAGGCGCTAAACGGAACGCTGGTACGAATGGCGCCACCAAGCAGATCCGAGACCGGCCGCCCGAGAAGCTTGCCCTGAATGTCGAGGCAGGGGACTTCAAAGGCTGAGGCAACCACGTCCGTCAACTTGTGATCGGCCACCGCCGATTTGGCATTGATGCCGCCACTGCCGGGCAATGCGGTGATGACGCGAGATTTCAGCTCGTGAAGATGAAACGGGTCGAGTCCGATCAGGGCAGGGGCCGCCCGTCGCAACCCATCCAGCGCCTTGATACTTCCGTAACTTTCACCAAGGCCGACCGTACCGTCGTCACATATGACCTCGATGACGGTGCGCAACGCATGCGGCTGATGCACGCCTTTACAGTTCAGTAGCGGCCTGTCGGGAATGGCGACCGGTGTGAGGTGAATTTCGGCTATGCGCATTAAAAAGCTCCTTGTCGCCACCAGCCGCGCGCAGCTTTTAGCGCATCGTCCAGCGGGGACAGTTCGGGATGCCAGTGGCGTTCCCATTCCAGACTGAGAGGGATATGTCGTTCATCCGACTGTAAAAGCGAAAGCAGTTCCGCCATGGGAAAATCGCCATGGCCGGGCAATACGTAGCGTCGTCGGCCATCGCTGTCCGTGGTGCTGTCCTTGACGTGCAGATGGACGACATTTTGTGCGATGTGTTGCCAAAGGATTTTGAGATCGCTGCCTTTGGCCCAGGTGTGGTGAGTGTCCCACAAGAGCTTAGATGCTGGCACGCACGCGATGAAGTGGAGAAGCTGCTCGAAGTCCGCCAGCGCGTCGTGTGTTTCGATCATGAGGTCGACATTCAGACCGCGTGATAGTCGCAGCGATTGCCAGTTGTCCAACAGGCCCGCTGCCTGTGTCATCTCATCCTGTCCCAACTGTTTGCCACCGTCGAAGATGCGCAGATAGGAAATGTTCGCGGCTTCCGCCCAGTCTATAAAGGGCTCGATGGCGGAAAGATCGGTGCTGCCGAATAGCCGAATGGATGTGTTTAGGGCGGCAACCTCGAGATCACTTTCGGCCAGAAAGGCTGCAAATCTGGAAGGAGTGGCAAATTCGGCAGTGAGTGCCGGGATGAGGTCGACCGTACCGGAGAGCGTGCGCAACTCCACATGCACGATGCCATGCCTCTGTGCCAGATCGGCCGCTTCGTGCAGGCTAAGTTCGGAGCAGCCAAGCGTTGAAAAACAATAATCGAAAGCGCTCATGCCATACGCTCCATATCCTGTTTGTGGACCGGGTGAAGCGCGGCTTGCCCCGCGACGAAACGTTCGATCTCGGTAATGGCGAGATCGGAAAGCGCCCGCAATTCATTTCCCAGCGCCCCAGCAATGTGGGGGGTAAGCACGACATTGGGCAAATCGTAGAATGGGCTATCCGTCGGCAAGGGTTCCGGCTCCGGTGTATCGATCAGGATACGCAGCCGCCCGGAAAGTGCCTCGGCCAGCAATGCGTCGTGATCGACCAGCCAGCCCCGTGCCGTGTTGATGAAGATCGCATGATCCGCCAGCAGCGCCAGTTCGCGGGCACCAATCATGTGGCGGGTTTCAGGCAGGATCGGCGCGTGCAGGGAGACCACATCGCACCAGGCGAGAAGCTCGTCGAGCTCCATTTTTGTAGCACCAATTGCGGCCGCGTCTTCCACCGAAAGAAAAGGGTCGTAGGCGGCGATCTCGAATTTTCCGCGCGTGAGCATTTCCATGACAAGCCGACCAATCCGTGACGCGCCGACGATGCCGACTTTGCGGGAATGATTGCCGAGATGGGGCAGGCTCATGCCACGTCTGCTGCCAAAACCGCCGGTGCCGCGCTCTACCCGATGCTCGTCTCTCAGACGAAACACATCCTTGCCGCACATGATGATTGCCGCATAGGTAAACTCGGCAACCGGCACGGCCATGGCCGATGCCGCCGTGGTGATAAGAATATCGGATGTTTCCCAGAATTCGGCGGGAGCAACAGCGCGCACCGAGGACGCGGCATAAGCGACCATCCTGAGCTTTGGCGCACGGGCGAGGCGCTCGCGTGTCAGGGATGGCGTGCCCCAGGCGGCGAGCAAAATGTCCGCCTCGGCCAACGCTTCTGCTCCCGCTTCCGTGTCGAAATCCGTGTAGGGGAAACCCGGTATGATGTCGGTTACGGCATTCATACGTGCCCATTCGCGCGAACCAAAGAAACCTTCGGGAAGCTCGTTCCGCATGGCGATCAACAGCCGTGGTTTGTCTTGAGATGGTCTCATCGGCGTACCGGACTTGAAACAGGTCGAACCTCGATGCGGTTGACGTCGATTTCGATCGGTTGAGAACCGGGCCGCAGGATCACATCGAGAAAAACTTCGGGAGGGGCTTCACCTGGCCTGAGTTTCAGGGGAGGAGTTCTGAGCGCCCCTGTCCATTGGGTGGCAGGGAAAGGAAAAAATGTGCCGTCTTCGGCAGGGAAAGGCGCAAGTGCTACCGCCTGCTGTCCTTCGGCTGCAGCATCTTTCAGACGCAGCGATACTCCGAGTACGTCGCTATGCGCCGGCACATCAACATCGCATATGGCCTCCACCCATAAGCCTGTGCCCGGATGGACAAGCCGCCCGCCGAGACGGTGGCTTTGTTCACCTGTTTCCGTGACTGTCAGGGCTGAAAAATCAGAGGCCAGATTGCCAGCTGGATTGTTTACCGGGTCAAAACGATCGTCTGTCGCCAGAATACGGGCCGGCGCTCGCGGCACGATCGCCTCCAGATAGGTGGCAAGCAGCTTTCCTACGGCAAAAGCGCCTGTCACCGCAAAATGGGTGCCGTCGTCGGAATAGCCGGGATGAGGCTCGCCGAATTCACTTTCGGGATCGACCCATGCCGAATTCCAGTCGAAGACATGGCAATTGGCATGATCTGCGGCAAATTCGATGCTCTGCCGGTTGATCCAGTGCGCTTTTGCCCGCTCTGCACCGCCTGCCGGCCATTTCTCGGTGCCACGGGCGAGGATCGGGAGCAGGATGACGGTTTTGCCTGCGTCGAGCAGAGCCGAAACGATCCGCGCCCGTGTATCGGCAATCGTCTGGCGTGTTTCCACCATCATGTCGTTAGTGCCGGCATCGACGATGACCAGATCGAAATCCGATTGCAGCAGTCGCGGTAGCCGCCGTTCGATCTCGATTGCCTTCTGGCCGGAAACTCCGAAATTGAGGCCGGAAAAGAACCGGCTGACACCCGGTCGATTGCTCGGTTCCCAGCCTGTTGGTGCTGATGGATCATGGTGGACAGGGCAGCAAAGCCTGCCATGCGACAATACCTCGGCCCAACTCATCCAGCCGCGGGCCGATGTGGCCAGCGAGGACGCGTCGCCAATATGGTTCTGTTGGACGAGCGAAGTGCCGAGAACGGCAATCCGGCTCGCCCTTGGTAACGATACGGACATGGTTTTTTACCGGATATCAGGAGAACAGGACGCCGCCATTGATGTCGTAGCAGGCGCCGGTGATATAAGCGGCATCGTCGGACGCAAGAAACGCCACCAGACCGGCAACGTCTTCGCTTGAGCCTTCGCGCTTCAGCGATGTGGCGCCTGCCACCCTTTCACGCACTTCGGGTTTGGTGAAGGTGTCGTGGAAGGTGGTGGAGATCATGCCGGGGCAGACGGCGTTGACGCGAATATTCGGGCCAACTTCCTTGGCAAGTCCTCGGGTAAAAGTCATCACGGCACCCTTGGAAGTGGCATAGGCGAGCGCGCCCGGCCCACCGCCGTCACGGCCCGCCTGCGACGAGAAGGTTACGATCGCGCCGCCCTTTGCCATTTTGGGCAGTGCGGCCTTGGCTGTCAGGAACAGCGACGTCAGGTTGACGTCGAGGACCTGATGCCAGAAGGCTTCGTCCATGTCAGCGATTGTCTTGCGGGCGATAAGCCCACCCGCAACATGGACGAGGCCATGGATCTCACCGAATTTGTCTGCGGCAGCAGAAATGGCAGCCTCTACTTCGCTTGCGTTTGTCAGGTCTGCCTTGATCGCCAGAGCCGAACGGCCAAGCTTTTCGATTTCGGCAACAGCCGTGGCCGCACCTTCAGCGGCTCCATTGTAGGTGAGGACGACATTGGCGCCTTCCTGCGCAAAACGAATGGCGCATGCCCGGCCGATATCCCGGCCGGCGCCGGCTACAACAACGGTCATATTGGTAAAACGCTGCATTTGAAGAACCTCGTATGGTTAGAATTGCTTGGGAAGGGAGAGCTTGAAACGCTCGTCGTCGACGTCGCTGAAATAGATGTCGGTCGAAAAACCCTGATCGTCTATGAAGCTGAAGATGCGCTTCGGCTCCTTTAAACTGTAAGGCACCAGAAGGGTGACCAGCCGATGCCGAGTTGCTGCTGGAACCGTGGCGCAGACGTGATGGTGGATATCAAGACCCTCGAACTCCTTGGGATCAATGTCGGGAAAACCTTCGACGGCCGCGATCTGCGGTGTGCCGGCTGACGAGAAGACAAACTGGCCGTAAAAGCCCGCCTTTTGGCCATTGTAGCGAAAGCTCGACTTGCCGGTCTGCGGTGCCCCTGTGGTATGGCAAAGCCATTGCAGTTCCTGGGGCTCGGAGCACTCCACCTCATCGACAATCACGAAATAGCTGTCGTTGACGAAGTGCATTTCGCGCTGCGCTTTCATAACCGACGGGTTCGCGACCTGATAGGCAGACGTCGCATCTCCGAGGATCCGGATATGTCCCGGATTTTCCTCAACCGATACGATACGGCCGGCGGCACGACGCGCGAGTGCCTTGTCCTTTTCCGCATATTGTCCCTTGCCGCCGATCAGGACGGCGTTCTTCGACCGTGTCTGACGGCGCCAGTTCAGATGCATCTGCGAGTTAAACGCCACGTAATAGCCGGACTGGATCGCCAGATCCTCGCCGTAGGCATAGAGGACGAAGGCATTCTGGTCGCCATGGCTATGGCTTAGCGAACCGTAGGGACTGGATTTGAAGACGAATTGCAGATGCCGTTCCGGGTCTTCCATATGTTGCTGGATGGTCGCCCAACCGATATCATCGAAAACAGCGAGTGCCGGCAAGTCTGCAGGCGAGACTGCTTCCACCTGCTGATAGTCGTGACGATAGACGAGATCGTCGAAGTTCAGGTCCCACCAGCCGTAATTGTAGAAGGCCATTTCTGTGCCCGTCGCATCGGCCTTGATGTGATCGAAATACCATTGGTAATGGCCGTTGCCGGTAACGCCGGCAAATTGCCGAACATTGTAACCCAGTTTCAGGCCGGGAAGATCGCCAAGCGTGGAGTCGTCGCCAAAATTGGCGCGACGGGTTCCCGGCGCCTTGGTATAAAGCGGGAAGCGCCCCGTGTTCTGGAAAAATGGCCGCTGATAAAGATCGTAACCGATATAGGAGCGGACCAGATTGGCGGCCTCTATGAGATAAGCCATGCCGGTCATCCAGTAATGTGGCCCTTCCGCCCAGCCACCGTCAGTTCCAGCCCAGGGAGAATAGAGGGTGGCGAGGAATTCAACGGTATAATCGAGCCATTCGCCCGCCTCGTCGCTTTCGCCCTGAAGTGCGATACAGGCCGGCGTCAATACTGCCGAAAGCGAACGTACGGCATGGCTGTCATAGGGAAACACGTGGATGCGGGCATGGGCAATAACATGGTCGGCGACCTCCCGCGTTCGTTCAAGAAGAACCGAGCGTACGGTCTCGCGCTCGTCTTCGCTCAGATAATCGTATAGCCAGTCATAGCCCCAGGCGAGTGCCACGACGACGCGGAACCCCGCCTCGTCATTATAGGCCCGGGAGGTCGCGCCTTTCGGATCCCAGCCAGCGACTGCCAGCAGCCACTTGCGCGACGCATCGAGTAGTTCGTCGCGTCCGAGCACCCGACCGGCAATGGCCAGGTGCCGGATCGCATAGATCACTTCCTGGCAGTCGATATACATCTGTCGCCAGAGTCCTGCGACACGCATATTGTTGGGATAAGGCTGAGGTTCCGGCATGACTGGCCGCTCAAGCCAGGGTTTTACCGATTTCTCGTAGAACTCGGACCAGCTGCAATGATTGGGGTCCTTTGCCACCGCCTCCGAGAAGCAGCGCAACTGTTCCGGATTGAGCCAGAGCCGTGGATGGCTGGCATGCGCGGCTGCATGACGGGCCTGCCTGCCAGGTAGTGGCGTTTTCGGCAGCGAAGCGTCGATCTCGAAGCTGCGCACGGTACTCCAGTTGGAATCCGGCGTCGCGGACGTCTGGCCCCACAACGCATAACACCAGTGATAGCGGCCTTCCGGAAGGGCTTCGTCCGGCGTGAAGAAATTCCACGCGAGATCTTCAAAGACGAGCGTCTTTTTGTCTGCAAAACCGGGATCGGACGAAATCCGCAATACGTAGCGCGCACCGTCGTCGATGTCGGGCAGCCATGAAAAGCGCGGAGGGTTCTCCGTCGGCGGTACTTCTTCGCTCGGCTCGTAGCCAATGGTCAATGAACCCGGCCGGGGTTCATCGAGAAGTGTCTGTCGGGAGATGGCCGGGGCAGAGGGACACATTGCGCTCTAACTCCTATGAAAACAGAAGGGAAAGGATGGCGGCGACAAAGCCGCCATCACGGTCGAAGGTTTATTGCGCGGCCTTGTACTGGCGGTCATAGGCCGACTGCATCATCTTGATGACCTCGTCGTAACCGAGGGCCGTGAGGCGCTTCTTGTAGGCATCCCAGCCGGCATCGACGTCCTGGGCACCCAGTATCCAAGTCTGCTGCATCTCGGTCATGTAGGTGAGGATGCTCGGCCAGTAGCGGTCGAATGTCGCCTTTTCCTCTGCGTTCAGGGAAACGCCCATGAACTCATCCTTGAGGCAGTTGCACTTGTCGTACATATCGATGCCTTCAAGCGCGATCTTGTTTGTCCACTGGCGCTCATATTCGTAGTCCATCCAGTATCCGCGCGGGATCGCCGCACCGACCGCCCACAACTGGGCATTCACCGGGTCCTTGTTGTCGAGGATTTCCTTCTTGAATTGCGGCTTGCCATCGACCATCTCGTAGGTCAGGCCCTCGACGCCGAAATTCGACAGGATGCGCCCCTGTTGAGAGAACCAGAAATCGAAATACTTGATTGTTTCGACCGGGTGTTCGTTGGTCGCCGAAATAGCCCAGCCGACGGGCTGGACACGCAGCCGACGGGAATCCTCAAACCGTTGGCCCGAGACCGTCTTTGGCGGCAGCATCGGCTTTAGCGCGAAACCGTTGATCTTTGGCGACAGGGCGTCGTTGTAGGTCGAGGTGCTGGCGAACCAGTCATGCGTCATGCCGCCGAGATTGTTGCCCAGCAGATATTCACGCGAGCGAGCACCGCGGGTGAAAATCTCCTTGTCGATCAGGCCTTCCTTGTACCATTTGGCCACGTTGGAAATCCCGGTCTTGTAGTTTTCCTCCGCCCAGGGATGACGAAGTTGTCCGTCATAAACGGCAAAGTCGCCATAACGCTCGGATCCGGACACGCGCGCATCCCACAGATTGATAAGGCGGACCGCATCGATTTCCTCACGGGCAAAGTAGGGAACTTCATCCTTGAGACCGTTGCCGTTCGGGTCCTTGTCACGGAAGGCTTTCAGAACTTCGTAGACCTCTTCCGGTGTTTCCGGCTGCTTCAGCCCAAGCTTGTCGAGCCAATCCTGGCGGATGAACCAGCCGCGCGAGAACTTGCCATCAGGGACGTAAGGGATGAAATAGAGCTTGCCGTCCGGTCCGGAGATGGCGTTGCGGATTTCCTTGTGGCTGTCGAAGAATGCCTTGAGGTTGGGGGCGTTTTCCTCGATCAGGTCATCGAGTGGAATGAATGCGCCCTCCAACCCGTAGCGAATGAAGTCTTCCTTCAGCCCGCCCGTGGCGTCGCCGCCGACGATGTCGGGAAGGTTGCCCGAGGCGATCAGAAGGTTGAATGCATCGCGGCTGCTGGTGGTCGCCAGCGACGCCACGTTGCGGACATGAATGTTGGTGATCTCGGCGGCCTTTTGCTCCACCGGCCATTTTTCCGAGTAGACGTATTTGTCACGGAAGTGGAAGTGGATCGTAAGCTCCAGCGGATCCTTGGAAATTTTCCCTGAATCCTGCGCCGATGCCGGCAAGGCCAGGGTTGCGGCTGTCATCAACGCCAGTAGGGGCGTGCCTTTTCGTAGTGCTCTCACAGGTTCTCCTCCCTTGTGCTGCTACTCTTTCACTCCGCCCAGCAGAATTCCTTTTGTGAAATACTTCTGCGCGTAGGGGTAAATGATGAGGACGGGAATGATGGAAGCGATCATGATCGCGGATGTTACCGTCTCGAATGAATAGTGGGCGGTGAGCAGACTCGATGCGAATTCGTCGTTCGAGTTAAGATCGACGATCACGCGCTTCAGATAGACCTGAAGCGGGATCTTTTCCTCGCCGCGCAGCAAGACCATCGCCCAGAAGTAACCGTTCCACCGCGAAACGACGCAGAACAGCGCAACGGTGACGATTGCTGGCTTGGAAAGCGGAATGAACACCTTCCACAGCAGCTGCAACTCGCTTGCGCCGTCCATTTTGGCGGCTTCTTCGAAGGACTTTGGCACCGCTTCGAAGAAGTTGCGCAGCAGAATGACGTTGAAGGCGTTTGCCGCAAACCCGAGGATGATGCCGAAGCGGCTGTCGAGAAGTCCAAGATCGCGCATGTTCAGAAAGAAGGGGATCATGCCGGCGTTGAACCACAGCGTAAAAGCGATGGCGATGTTGAAGAAAGTGCGGCCGCGCAGGCGTTTGCGCGAAAGGGCGTAGGCTCCGGGGATCATGATCAGCAGGCTCATCAGCGTGCCGCCGAAGGTGTAGATGAACGTGTTGCCATAGGCGACCCAGAACATCCTGTCCGACAATACCCTGTCGTAAGCGGCAAGGGTCACATCAACCGGCCATAGCGTGACACGGCCAGCCGTGACGGCGGCCCCAGAAGATAGCGAGACCGACAGCACATAGATGAAGGGATAAAGCGTCGACAGAACGAACAGACCCAGAAGAATGGCATTTGCCCAGCCAAAAATCCTGTCGCCGCGGGAATATAGATTGAAGTTTGCCATCTTTCAGCTCCTCACCAAAGCGATGTCGACGAGACTTTTCGGCTGATGCGATTTGCCGAATAGACGAGGACGAAAGCGATAACCGCATTGAACAGTCCGGCGGCCGTCGCGAGATCGTATTGGGTACCCTGCAAGCCGGTGCGGTAAATGAAGGTGGAAACGACATCTGCCGTTTCATAGGTGGATGGCCGATAGAGCAGAATGATATATTCGAACCCGACCTCGACCAGATTGCCGATGCGGATGATCAGCATGATCACGATTGTCGGCAGGATGCAGGGCAGGGTGATCCGCCACATCATCTGCCAGCGCGATGCCCCGTCCACCCGGGCGGATTCATAAAGCGTCGGGCTCACGCCAGCGATGGCGGCGAGATAGACGATGGATTCGAAGCCCGCTTCCTTCCAGACCGACGAGCCGATATAAATCGGACGAAACCATTCCGGCTGGGTCAGGAAGTATATCGGCTCGAATCCAAGGCCTTTCAGCAGAAGATTGACGATGCCTATCGACGGCGACAGGAAGTTGATGACGATGCCGGCCACGATCACCACCGAAATGAAATGCGGCAGGTAAACGATCGTCTGGGCCCAGCTTCGGGCAACGCTGTTTTGAACCTCGTTGAACATCAAGGCCAGGATGATCGGTACCGGAAACGCGAAGATCAGGCCGAGAGCGCTGATTTTTAGGGTGTTCCAGAAGGCGCGGATGAACATGTCGTTGTGAAAGAGCTCCGCGAAGTTTTCAAAACCGACCCACGGGCTCTTTGCAATGCCGCGAAAAATCGAGAAGTCCTGAAACGCGATGACCAGCCCGTACATGGGCTTATAGAGAAAGACGGCGAACCAGATAATCATCGGAGCGAGAAGTAGGTAGAGCTGCCAGTCGCGGCGAACATCTTCCTGGAGATCGTGAAGGCGTTCCTGAAAACCCTTTTTCATGGTCGCGCCCCGCTTGGGGTTTTCAGCGACCTTCCGGTTGCCGCATCGAAGACATGGATGCGTGTGGTATCGATGCCAAGTCGGGTGACGCCGTTGAGAGTATGATCGCCGTAAAGTGTTTCCGCCTTGGCGATAAATGGCTGGCCATCAGCCCTGCCGTGGAGCAGAGCCTCCGCGCCCAAGGGCTCCACGAGGTCGATGCTGCAATTGAGGTTTTCACGACTGTCTTCGGTCTCTACCGACATGATTTCGGGTCGCAGGCCGAGTTTGACCTGCTGTCCTTCCGTCGCATTTTTCGCAAATGCTTCCGGGACGCTGAAGCGTTGTCCGGCACTACCCGTGATTTTGACCTTTACGGTGCCATCCTGCTTTTCAATCGTCCCGTCCAGAAGGTTCATGGGCGGTGAGCCGATAAAACTTGCGACGAACGTGTTGGCCGGTTCGAGGAAAACCTCCATCGGCGAACCGACCTGCTCGATATGGCCGCCATTCATGATGACGATGCGGTCCGCAAGTGTCATTGCCTCGACCTGATCATGCGTCACGTAGATGCTGGTGGCGTTCATCCGCTTGTGCAGCAGTTTAATCTCGGCCCGCATGTGGGTGCGCAGCTTGGCGTCTAGGTTCGAGAGAGGTTCGTCGAACAGGAAGATTTTTGGCCTGCGCACGATGGCACGACCCATGGCGACACGTTGGCGCTGGCCACCGGAAAGATCCGCCGGCTTGCGGCCCAGATATTCGGTGAGCCCGAGGATCTGTGCAGCTTCTGCCACCGCTTTATCGATAACCGCTCGCTTTTCGCCCCTGACTCGCAGGCCAAAAGCGATGTTATCGGCCACGCTCAGATGCGGATAAAGCGCGTAGTTCTGAAACACCATCGCGACATCGCGGTCTTTGGGCGCGATCTTGTTGACCACTCGGCCGTCCATTGAAACGGTGCCGTCCGAAATGTCTTCCAGCCCGGCGAGCATGCGCAGCGTGGTGGACTTTCCGCATCCCGAAGGACCTACGAGGACAACGAATTCCTGCGGCTGTATGGAAAGATTGATACCGTGGACGACTTCAAGGGCACCATAGCGCTTGACGACGTCGTTGATTTGAACTGCGGACATGAAAGGCCCCTCCTCAAAAGCCTTGAATGTTCAGTCAGGCGTCTTCTGCCCCCGTGACGCGCGCTTCCTCGTGACGCGCGTGTTTACCTGCTCGATGAAGGTCCAGATCTTCGGGTTCTTGGAGAGTTCTGCGATTTTGGTTTCGAGTGATCCGAGGTGGCGCTGTACGGCCTCTCTTGCCGCTTCGACATCGCCGGATTCGATTGAGTTCACGATTGCTTCGTGCTCTTCGATAACCTTCTCGGTGCGACGGACTGCAAAAACGCGCTTCAGGTGTCGCATTCGGTCCATTTCGCCTTTCGCCTGATTTACCACGCTCCAGGCTCCAGGAAGGCGAGCTGCCGAAAAGATCGTGCGGTGGAATTCCTCGTCGAGCAGGAAAAAGTTGGTGAATTCCTCATCCGCGGCAGCAGTGCGCTGCTGCGACAGACAGGTTTTCAGCCGTGCTATGTCTTCCAGCGAATGCCGCTTGGTGGCCTCGATCACAGCGCCTTCTTCCAGCTTGAACCGGATGAAACAGGCCTCCATGTACCGCTGAACGTCGATCGGCGAGATGTAGGTGCCACCTTGCGGCACGACAGTCACGAAACCTTCTTCAGAAAGGCGAATGATCGCCTCGCGGACGGGCGTTTTGCTGACGTGCAGCAGTGTCGCGATCTCCTTTTCCGACAGCGCCCGCCCTGGGAGCAGCTTCACCTCGACAATCAGTTTGCGAAGTAAGGCATGGATCCTGTTGGTCATGTTTCCTTCAGCCGGCAGGTCTTGGGGGGTGACGAGTTCGGACAGCGGTAACGATGGGAATTCAAGGGTAACAGACATATCAAATGCCTAACTGATATATTAGAATTGAAAGTGACATATCTTTTGATTTTCCTTGAGTCAAGCCCTGGGCAGTCTCGTGTTGGCGGTTGAATAATCGGTTCCGACCTCAATGCGTCCGGCAGTGGCCGGTGTTGTCTCGGCAATCTGCCGATCCATGCTTGCCTCGTCTCACGGAAAAAAATCACTATATGAAAAAACAACGCCATGACGGTCGTA
Organism: Rhizobium sp. SJZ105; assembly: GCF_007828365.1. Lineage (NCBI taxonomy): Bacteria > Pseudomonadati > Pseudomonadota > Alphaproteobacteria > Hyphomicrobiales > Rhizobiaceae > Rhizobium > Rhizobium sp. SJZ105. Next base: position 79,826 of record NZ_VIUP01000005.1, on the reverse strand, counting down.
ATATGAGATCGCGATTGACGATTTGCTGTAAAATCTGGCACGCATAGAAAATCAGCAGTGCTCATCTGTAATCCATGTCGAGACATCTTTTCCCGGAACTGTGCCGTTCCCGGATTACCTTCGTGTGCCTTGAGGAGAACGAATTTGGGAAAATTTTCACCTTTTGACCAAACCTTGTGGTTTGCAACCGCAGCGCCCGCACCGAAAACCGCGAGGCTCGAAGGCCGTGTCGATGTGAACGTCTGTGTCGTGGGCGCGGGATATACCGGACTGACGACGGCGCTGGAGCTGGCGCGCAGGGGCGTCAAGGTTGCTTTGGTCGAAGCGCAAGAGGCAGGTTTTGGCGGTTCGGGCCGCAATGCCGGCCACTGCACCCCGACCTTCAGCTATTACAGCCTGCCGTCGCTCGGAAAAATTCTGGGCGAGCCCTGGGCGGAGCGTCTTATTCACCGCCAGACGCGGGCCAATGATCGCGTCGTCGAGATGATCTCGACCTACGGAATCGACTGCGAATGGGTCCAGAATGGTTATGTTATGGGCGCATTGCGTCCCGGCGCCATGTCCACGCTGCAGATGAAGTCTGATGCATATGCCGGCGCTGGCGCGCGCTGCCGGGTCATTGGCAGGGACGAGGTCGAAGCGTTGACAGGCAGCCCTCGTTTTTATGGCGCCTGGTATCACGAGGAGGGCGGTCATTTGAACCCGCTTTCATACGCACGTGGCCTTGCGCGCGCCGTTATCGCAGAGGGCGGGCAGGTGTTTACCGCGTCCCCGGTCGAGGATGTCCGGCCAGAGGCCGGGAAATGGTCCGTGCGAACGCCCCGGGGCACTGTGCTTGCTGAAAAGGTGATCTTCGCGACCGGCGCCTACACCGTCGGTGGCTGGAAAAACCTCGATAAAAGCTTTCGCATCAAGAAAGTGTTTCTCGCGGCCACCCAGCCGCTCGATCCGGAAACGCGCGCAAAAGTCCTGCCCCACAATACGACCATGCATGATGGGCGCGGCGATATCTATGTCTACAAATACAACCGTGAAGGTCGCATTGTTGCCTCCATGTTCCCCATGGGCCAGCGTGGCGCCGACCCTGACTATACCCGGCAGGTTCTCACAGACCGGCTGAAATTCCTTCATCCGCAGATCAGCGAGGAAATCCGTTGGGAATATTTCTGGTTCGGTGAACTGGACATGCAGATGCGCACTGTCCCGAGGCTCTATGATCTGGCGCCCGGCATCATTGCCTGTACGGGACTTTCTGGCCGCGGCGTGCCAACCGGCTCCATGCTTGGCGGCGTCTTGTCAGAATGGGCGCTGGGCGTGCCGGACAAGGACCTCTCCCTGAAAGTCGAACCGCTGCACAAGGCGCCGTTGCTGATGTCCTTCGCGCCCGGTCTGCGCCTTCGTTATTTTCGCATGCAGGAAAATCGTGCAACCCGCAAGGAAGGCGCCACCCTTCTGCCCCATGCCTGAGAAAGGAAAACCTATATGACCGACAGGAAAACCGTCCTCATTTCCGGAGGCAATCGCGGTATCGGTGCTGCCACCGGCAGGGCCTTTATGGAGGCCGGCTGGAAGGTCTCGCTTGGAATGCGCACGCCGCTACTGCCGGAATGGGCAGATCCAGCGTTAGTCCACGTGCAGGCCTATGACGCGCTCGCCCCGCAATCGCCTGTCGACTGGGCTGCTGCCGTTCTGGCACGGTTCGGGCGCATCGATGCTGTTGTTGCCAACGCCGGCGTCATGGTGCGCAAGACCGTGGTGGAAGCGACTGACGAGGAGTTCGCCTCATTGATGGACGTCAACGTCAATGGCCCGCGGCGCCTTGTGCAGGCCTGCTGGGACCCGCTAATCGCGTCCGGAGCTGGTCGCGTGGCGATTGTCGCCTCGCTATCGGGGAAAAGGGTCAAATCGGCAGTGTCTGGCGCCTACTCGGTCTCGAAATTCGCAGCCCTTGGCCTGTCGCATGCAATCCGTCATGCCGGTTTCGACAAGGGTGTAAGGGCGACCGCCATATGTCCGGGTTTCGTTGCGACTGATATGGGGCTGCCTCTGGCAGGCGCGACGCCGTCGGACACCCTGACCCAACCTGAAGATATTGCCAGCTCCATCCTGCATGTCGTCAGTTTGCCGAACCGCGCGAGTGTTTCAGAATTCTGGGTCAACTGCCTGCTCGATGACAGCTATTGATCGACGATCGCCGAGATTTCGTCCTTCAGCAGCATCGCATATTGCTCCAGTGTGCCGGGCTCCAGCTTGGCACTTAAAAGTGTGAAGCCCAGGGAAGCGTTTGGCGTTGTACCATCCGAAAAAATCGGCACGGAAACGCCAGCAATCCCGGGTATAAGCTCGCCGACGTCGATTGCATAACCGCGTTCGCGTGTTTCAGCGATCAGTCGGCGCACTTTGTCGGCGGTGAGATCGCGGTAGGCGGCATAGCGCTCGATATTGGCGCGGATGATGAATTCCTGTTCGTCCTCTTCGAGGAAGGCGAGCATGGCAATTGAGCCTGGACCGACGCCAAGCGGGACCGAACCACCGATCGAGCCGGTCAGTGTCGGCACCACGCATTCTCCGTCGCGTCTGTCGAGGCAAACGGAATCGTGGTTCAGCCGGGCCATCAGGTGGATGGTATCGCCGGTTCGGCGCCGAATGCGGGTCAGCGCCATTTCGCAGCGGCTGATGATGCCAGGTCCACGTGCGGCGCGTGCACCGTAAATCGCCATACGCGCGCCCAGCCGGTAACAGCGCTTCCTGTCGTCACGGGCGAGTAGCTTGTGGCCGACCAGCGTGTTGAGGATGCGGTGGCAGGTAGCCGTGTTGAGTCCGGATCTGTTCGTCAGTTCCTTGAGCGTGACGCCTTGTACGCCGCCGTCTGCAACAAGATCGAGAAGAGCTACCGCTCGATCCAGAAGCTGCGCGCCACCGGAGGAAGATTGGGTGGATTTGGCCATATTGTCTCACATTATGAAAATAAAATCTCAATAACTTGTATAATGAGAAAACTGCGTATTCAATGACCAAAATTGAGCAGATTAAATAAGTGAATATTTTGTAGGCAGCTTGATTTTGAAGACGACCTGCGGGTTTCGAGAACGCCAGACCCGCTTGAACAAACAGGGGAACAAAATGAAGAAAAAAGCAGCAAACATTCTCGCAACTACCGCCCTGGCGGCCTTGGGCATGCTGGCGGCCAGTGCCGCGCTCGCCGGTACGCTTGATGACGTCAAGGCCCGCGACAAGCTGATCGTCGGCGTCAAGAACGATTATCCACCTTATGGGTATCTCAACGACAAGGGTGAGATCATCGGCTTCGAAGTCGAACTGGCGAAATACGTCGCCAAGGAACTTCTGGGGTCTTCAGACAAGATCGAATTTGTGCCGGTCGTTGCCGCCAATCGTATCGAGTTCCTGACCGCTGGTCGTATCGATGCGATTTTCGCGACGCTTGGCGTCACGCCGGAGCGCGACAAGGTCATCGATTTCACCACCGCTTACGTATCGTCGCCAGGCCCGGCCGTCATGATGGCCAAAGAAGCGACCACCAGCAAATGGGAGGAACTGAAGGGTAAGCCAGTCTGCGGCATTCAGGGATCCTATTATAACAAGAAGATGACCGAGGAATTCGGAATCCAGCTCGTTGCCTTCAAGACCCAACCGGAGGCCATGCGCGCTTTGCGCGACAATCGTTGCGTAGGTTTTGTCTTCGACCAGATGACCCTTGACCTCAAGGTTCAGGAAGCGGACTGGAAGGGCTACAAGGTCGCCGTCCCCACCTATGAGTATCTGCCGATGGCAGGTGGTATCCGCGAAGGCGACAAGGCGTTCCAGGAGGCTGTGGACAAGGCCATCACCAAGGCGGAAGCCGAAGGCAAGATGATCGCCTGGGAAACCGAGTTCAATATTCCCCACGCCGATTACATTGCCGAGCGCGCCAAGGCTGCCAAAGCAAAACTGAACTGATAGGGTCTGGAGCAGCTATTGTTCGGTCTTGATTATTCCTGGCTTACGGATCCAGCCTATCAGCAATGGCTGCTCACCGGGGTCCTCAACACACTCAAGCTTGCGGCACTGTCATCCAGTGCCGCGATCATCATCGGCCTTCTCGGTGCGCTTGCGCTGACTTTGCGGATTTTCTGGCTGGATGCCATCATCGAGCTGTTCGTGGAGGTGTTCCGCAACACGCCGCCACTGCTGCAGATGCTTTTTGCCTATTTCACGCTGTCGACACTGGGGTTGAAAGTCACCGATCCCTCCACCGGTCTGCAGATGCCGCTACTGAGTGCATTCGCCTGCGCCTCGATTTCGCTCAGCCTGTTCGGCGGAGCGCTGGCGATCGAGGCTTTCAGGTCCGGTATCGAAACCATGCCGCGGTCGATCATAGAAGCGGCCCGGTCGCTCGGATACAGCCGGTGGTCGCGTTTCTGGAAAGTTGAGGCGCCGATCGCTGTGCGCATCAGCCTGCCGGCGATTACCAACATTCTCACCAACCTGTTCAAAACAACCTCTCAGGCTTCGGTCATTACGGTGCCGGAACTGATGTACTACGCCGGCCAGATCTACAACGACACCTTTCGCACACTCGAGGTCATGATCCTCGTGCTCGTCATCTATGTGGGGCTCGTATCCATCCTGACATTTGCAATGTCCAGGCTCGAAGCCTGGATGGCTTTCCCCGGTTATGGAAAGGGACACTGACCATGGCCTCCACCATGACTTACGAAAACAAGAAACGCGCCGTCCTGCTTTTCATCGCGCTTGCGGTGGCAATCTGGATTGCGATCGATGCACTCGCCGGCGGCGCGCAACACTGGAACCGCGTCGCCGTGCGCCTGCCACTGCTCCTGACAGGCTCCGGCTCCGGCTGGCCGATAAGCGGCGGCTTCATCCTCAACATCCTGCTGTCGATTGCCTCCATGGCGGTGGCGACTACCCTTGGCACAGTGATGGGTCTTGCGACGCTCGCAAAATCGCCCTTCATTCGCCTGCCGGCATTTTTCGTCATGAATTTCCTGCGAAACTCGCCTTGGCTCGTCCTGCTTTTCGCGATGCTTTACATTCTTCCTTTCGAGATGAAGATATTCGGCTTCGTCGTTCCTTTCCCGCCTTTCGTAAAGGCGGTCATCGGGCTGGCGTTACCGACGGCGGCAAACTTCTCCGAAGTCATTCGCGGCGCAGTGCAGTCGATCCATAGCGGTCAATGGGAGGCGTCCCGTTCGCTCGGTTACACCCAGCTGCAGATCTATCGTTACGTCATCCTTCCCCAGGCCTTGCGCCGGATGATACCTGGCTGGATGAACCTCTATGCCCTGCTGATGATTGCAACTGCGCTTGCCACGGTCACGGGTATTCAGGACGTTTTGACCATCCTCAACACCTCACTGGCGATGGAGAGCGAACGGGCGCTCGTCTATTTTTATCTGACCATCCTCTTCCTGTTTTTTGCGTATTGCTACCCGATCGCGATCTTCGCGCGGCGCCTGGAGCATGCGGTTAAAGGAGACAATCTATGAACCGCTCCAACGCCCTGATCGAGATCGATGGCATCCGGAAATCTTTCGGCACGTTCGAGGTCCTGAAAGGAATTTCCCTCAGCGTCGGCAAGGGGGAGGCTGTCTGCATCATCGGACCGTCCGGTTCCGGAAAGTCGACCATTTTGCGCTGCATCAACGGCCTGATTCCGGTCAATGAGGGTTTTATCCGGGTGGGAAATCACAAGGTGCACGAGATGCGCACCGAGAAGGCAATGCGGCCATTGCGCCACCAGGTGGCGATGGTGTTCCAGCAGTACAATCTCTTTCCGCATCGCACCGCCCTGGAAAACATCATGATGGCGCCGATCCAAGTGCTCGGCCATGACAAGGCAGAGGTCGCGGATCGCGCCCGGAAGCTTCTCGCCAAGGTGCGCCTGTCGGAAAAGGCCGACAGCTATCCTGGCCAGCTTTCCGGCGGCCAGCAGCAACGCGTGGCTATTGCCCGCGCACTTGCCATGCAGCCGGAAGTCATTCTTTTCGATGAGGTGACTGCCGCCCTGGACCCAGAAACGGTCAAGGAGGTTCTCGTTACGATCCGCGAGCTTGTTGAGGAAGGGCTGACCTGTGTCCTCGTCACCCACGAAATGAAATTCGCGCGTGAGGTTTCACACCGCGTCTGCTTCACCGACCGGGGGTTGATTGTTGAAAGTGCCCCACCCGTCGAGCTGTTCGACCATCCAAAAGATCCGCGCACACGCGAGTTTCTTGGCCAGGTTCTGTGATTGCCCAAAACTCCTGAAAGGCGGGCCTCAGCGGCCCGGTATGCAATGCGTAAGTTTGACGATATCTACGCCGCCGATTTCAAGGAAGCTCCCTATTGGTGGGAGGAGGCCGAGCCGGAGACGAATCTCGAACCCGTTCCCGAGTATGCCGACGTCGTGGTGGTCGGCTCCGGCTATGCCGGTCTTGCTGCCGCAACCCACCTCGCGCGTGCCGGACGCTCCGTTGTCGTGCTGGACAGTGATCGGCTCGGTTCCGGCTGCTCGACGAGGTCCGGCGGAATGGTGTCCAGCGGCCAGAAGCTCGTCGTTGGCGGCGCGATCAAGGGAATTGACCCGGAGTTGATCAACCGGCTTATCGGCGAAAGTAACGAAAGCTTCGAATATCTGAAAATGTTAATCGACACGGAGAAGCTCGATGCCGGGCTGAAGCTGACTGGTCGCTTCTTTGGCGCCCACACCGCAACAGACTACGTGACGCTGAAGCGCCACGGCGCTCTGCTTGCCGAAAAGACTGGCGTGAAGGTCAGCTTCCTTGATCGAGATCAGCAGCGCGCGGCCATCGGTTCGGATTATTATCACGGGGGTATGCTGATAGATGACTATGGCGGCCTGCATCCGGGACTTTACCACAAGGCGCTGCGCGGGCGGGCCAAGGCTGCCGGTGTCATGCTGCGTTCCCACGCCCGTGCTGGCGTCGTTGAGGACGGGCCAAACCGCGATAAGATTGTGCCAACGGCGCGTGGGACGATCCGCACGAAGGATGTGATCGTCGCGACCAATGGCTATACGGCGGATGATGCGACGCCGGAATTGGCGCGCCGGCTCGTGCCCGTAAAGAGCTATCAGATCGCTACCGAGCCGTTGCCGGCCGATCTGATGGCTGAGCTTATCCCGCAGGGCCGCATGATTTCGGACACCCGCCGGGATCTCATCTTCAGCCGACCATCGACGGACGGGACGCGGCTGCTGTTCGGTTCGCGCCCGGGAGTGTTCGAAATGTCGGAAAGGCGCGCCGCAAAGCACATCTATGCCAGGATGCTGGCTGTTTGGCCCCAGCTCGCTGGCGTCAAGATCACCCATTCCTGGGTCGGAAGTGTCGCCATGACGGTTGACAAGCTCGCTCATATCGGTGAGCGCGATGGGGCGAATTTTGCGGTGGGATGCAATGGCAACGGTGTCGCGCTGATGACCTATCTCGGTTATCAGACGGCACGAAAGATCCTGGGCGAGCAAAACGCCAAATCGGCGTTCGACCGGCAAAAATTCACCGCCGTTCCTTTCTATTCCGGCAAGCCATGGTTCCTGCCTGCCTTTACCGGATGGTATCGTCTGCGCGATTTCCTCGACCGGCCGGGGCGTTGAGATGGATGAAGGGCAAGCGGAAATGCGCCTGGAAGAAGATGCGCTCGGAACGCGGCTGATGCCGGCCGCCCTGGCCTATGGCATCCAGACGGCGCGCGCGGTCGAGAATTTCTCGATTTCCGGCCGGACGATCGCCGATATCGAAGGCTTCATCCCGGCGATTATTGCCATAAAGCAGGCTGCCGCACGGGCCAATTGCAGGGCCGGCGACCTTGATCCGCAGATCGCCGGGGCAATCGAAATGGCTGCGAGCGAACACGCCGTAATGCCAGGCAGGCAGGATTTTCCTGTCGATATCTATCATGGCGGCGGCGGTACTGCGGCCAATATGAATGTCAACGAAGTCCTGGCCAACAGGGCAAGTGAAATTCTGACCGGCAGGAAGGGACAGGATCCCGTTCATGCCAATACCCATGTCAACATGGCGCAATCCACTAACGATGTCATTCCCTCGGCAATGAAAATGGCGGTTGGGGGTGAACTGGCTGGCCTCCGCGCAGGTCTGGGCTCTCTCGTCGATGCTCTTCGGGTCAAGGAGAATGCCTTTCGCGACGTGGTCAAGCTTGGTCGAACCTGCTTGCAGGATGCGCTCCCTGTCACTTTCGGTCAGCAGTTTTCAGGTTATTCAGCCGCCTTTGAGCGACAGATGGTGGGGATGTCTGGTCTGGAAGACGTTTGTCTGCGGCTGCCGCTTGGCGCCACTGCCGTCGGCACTGCCTTTGGCGCCTCGCAAGCCTATCGCCGCTTCGTCTTCGAAGAATTGCAGGCACTGACCGGCAAATCTTATCAGCCGGAGGAGAATTTTTTCGACGCGCTGCAAAATGCCGACGATTGGGTGAGGATTTCAGCCGCATTGAAAGCAATCGCCCTGACCCTGTCGAAATTTGCGGCCGATCTGCGCCTGATGTCATCAGGACCGCGGGCGGGGCTTGCCGAGGTCACCCTTCCGGCGGTGCAGCCGGGTTCGTCGATCATGCCGGGCAAAGTCAATCCGGTTATGCCTGAAATGATGATGCAGGTCTCCTTCCGTGTGATCGGTAATGATGCCACAGTCACCCGCGCCGCCGAGGGTGAACTTGACCTCAACGTATGGGAATCGATCATTCTCGAAGCCATCAGCGAAAGCATCCGTTTGATGCGACGCGCGATCCCGCTTTTTGTCTCCCATTGTATCTCGGGGATAATCGTCAATACGGAGCGCGGCCTCAGCGATGCATCCGGATCGCTCGCCCTGTCGACAGCACTGGTGGCGATCTACGGCTATCCGGCGGCATCTGCCGTCGCCAAGCATGCGGCCACCAACGGCCTTTCAGTCCGGGAGGCTTCCGTGGCTTGCGGACTGATGACGCGAGCGGAGGCCGACCTGCTTTTTTCCGATGTTGCAGCATTCGCAGACCCGGACCGGACCGAGCAACGGATCGCCAGCTTCCGCAACCGCACGTCCACCCTCAACAGGCGCTAAAAAAATGTCCAGAATAATTCCTGATGCCGTCTTGCCGTCGAAGACCCTGCCTGCGCACGTGGATGTCGTGGTTATCGGTGGCGGCATCATTGGCGTATCGACAGCGTTGTCTCTGGTCGAGCGTGGCATCAGCGTTGCCGTCTGTGAAAAGGGGCTGATCGCTGGTGAGCAATCGTCCCGGAACTGGGGCTGGGTGCGCCAGATGGGGCGTGATCCGGCCGAGTTGCCGCTTTCCATGGAAAGCTTGAGGCTCTGGAGAGGCATGAACGAGCGGGTCGGCGCCGAAACCGGGTTGCGCCAGTGCGGCATTGCCTATCTGTGCGAGACGGACGCTGACGTCGCCTTTTACGAGGAGTGGCTCCAACATGCCGCCGCAGTGGGTCTCGACTCGCGCATTGTGCGCGGTGAGGCAATGCACGCGCTGGTGCCGGGCATGGGCAGGCAGTTCAAGGCCGTGATGCACACTCCGAGCGATTGCAAGGCCGAACCGTTCATGGCGGTTCCCGCCATGGCACGCGGTGCTGCCGCAAAGGGTGCCCATATCCTCACGGGCTGTGCGGTCCGGTCAATCGAACGCTCCGCCGGGAAGGTAAGCAGTGTGGTGACGGAACATGGCGAAATCCGCTGCTCTTCCGTCGTGCTGGCGGGTGGCGCGTGGTCCAGGCTTTTTGCGGGCAATATGGGAATTGATATTCCGATCCTCAAAATCCTGGGCAGCGTCGCGCGTCTGTCGGGTGTTGATGGCATGACGGATATGCCGGTGGGCGGTAACGATTTCGCCTTCCGTCGCCGTCATGATGGCGGCTTTACGGTAGCGCAGCGCAACGCGGATATCGCGCCCGTCACTCCGGATAGCTTCCGTCTGTTCGCCGACTACCTGCCGTCGCTCGTTAAAAACTGGCGGGCATTACGCTTTCGGACAGGCGGGCAGTTCCTGCGGGAAATGGCGATGCCCCGCCAATGGAAAAGTGACGCTGTGACGCCGTTCGAGCAGATCCGCATTCTCGATCCCGTTCCGTCATCGAAGCTCATTTCCCAAGGTATCGACAAGTTGTCTAAGTCCTTCCCGGCATTTGCAAATGCCCGCATCACGGCTACCTGGGGCGGCCTCATGGATGTCACGCCGGATGCCGTTCCGGTGATCTCTGCTGCAAGTGCCATTCCCGGCCTTTATCTGGCCGTCGGATTTTCCGGCCATGGGTTCGGTATCGGCCCCGGTGCCGGAGCGCTCACGGCTGATCTGGTGACAGGCTCAAAGCCATGCGTCGATCCGGCGCCGTTCCGTCTGGAGCGTTTCGGGCGACTGCACCGCTCGCTGGAGAATTTGCGGTAAGATTTTTAAAGATCAAGAGAGGGCGCCCGGTGCGCGGTCCCGCTTCTGCGAGACGTGCTACAGGCGGGCTGATACTTGCCGCGCCGGTCATCCCGCAGACATCTTACGGCTCGGAAACGTCCAGGTTTCCCGTCAGGCCGTCCAGGCTGATACGGACGCCCAGGGCCAGATCAGGCCCACTCCTCATTCCACACCTGAACCATGTGGCCGGGTGTAACTTCGCGATATTCGCGGTTTGGCGGCGTGAAGGTTTTCGGCCGGATTGGGCTGCGCAACTCTGTATCAGCGAATTTGCGCCGCATATTCCTGCGTGAGGGATCTGGCAGCGGCACGGCCGATAGCAAGCGCCGGGTATAGGGATGTTGCGGATTGGAGAAAACAGCTTCGCGCGGTCCGGTCTCAACGATTTCGCCGAGATACATTACAGCTACGCGATGGCTCATGCGCTCGACAACTGACATATCGTGGGAAATGAACAGCAGGCCGAGTTTCAGTCGCTCCTGAAGGTCCAGTAACAAGTTTACCACCTGAGCCTTGACTGAAACGTCGAGTGCCGAAACCGCCTCATCGGCAATGATGAGTTCGGGTTGGAGCGCCAGCGCTCTTGCGATGCAAATGCGCTGGCGTTGCCCTCCGGAAAACTCATGCGGATAACGGCTCGCCATCGCCCCAGCCAGACCGACTTCGCCAAGCAGATCACGCGCAAGCTTTCGGGCATTGCGGGGCGTTTCCAACCCATGGATCAAGAGAGGCTCCGCGATGGCGTTTTCAACCGTTAGGCGGGGATTGAGGCTGGCGAACGGGTCCTGAAAAATCATCTGAACTTGACGGGACAGGTCCGATCTGGTGAAGGAGCCAACATCCGCGCCGTGGATATGGATTGAGCCGGAATGCGGCCGGTTAAGCCCGGCCAGCAAGCGGCCAGTGGTCGATTTTCCGCAGCCCGATTCACCTACCAGCGCAAGTGTTTCACCTCGCGACAGCGAAAAGCTGACATTTTCGACCGCATGCACGCGCGAGTGCACCATCCGGGTGAAGGCGGATCGCATCTCGAACCGCGCCGACAGGTTCCTGACCTCGAGAAGCTTGCCGCTCGCCGCGTCGATGGTATTGGGCCGCTTCTTCTGTGGCAGTGCCTGTCCTGTTTCCATGTCGATAATCGGGAAAGGACTGGGGCCATCTTCGCCGGCCGAACCGAGTTGCGGCACCGCGGAAAGCAGGGCGCGCGTATAGGGCTTTTGCGGGCTGGCAAAGACTTCTGGTGTCGTGCCGGTCTCAATCTGGTCGCCGCGATACATCACCAGCGTACGGTCGGCGATTTCAGCGACGACACCCATGTCATGGGTGATGAAAAGCACAGCGGTGCCTTCCTCTTCCTGCAGGGTTTTGATGAGGTCGAGGATCTGCGCCTGAATGGTGACGTCGAGCGCCGTGGTCGGTTCGTCGGCAATCAGAAGGGCGGGGCGACAGGCAAGTGCTATCGCAATCATCACGCGCTGGCGCATGCCTCCGGAAAACTGGTGCGGGTAATCGTCGATACGTTTGGCAGAGGAGGGAATCCGCACTTTCTCCATCAGTTTCAAAGTTTCCGTCCGTGCCACGCTTTTCGAAATACCGTTATGGGCAATGAGGGCTTCCGCGATCTGTTCCCCGACGGTCAGTACCGGATTGAGGCTCGTCATCGGTTCCTGGAAGATCATCGCCACCCGGTTGCCACGGATTTCACGCATGCGAGCAGGGGAAGCGCCGATCAGTTCTTCGTCGTCGAGCTTGATCGAGCCTTCGATGCGGCTCGTCTTTTCCGGCAGAAGCTGCATCACGGACAGTGCCGTAACACTCTTGCCGGAACCGCTTTCTCCAACAATCGCAAGTGTTTCCCCGGCACGGATGTCTAGGTTCAGCTCGCGAACAACCGGGTTGAACGTGCCGTCGCGCAGGAATGAGACCTTGAGATTGCGGATGGAGAGGACAGGATGAGGCGTGGTTTCGGTCATTGTCACTTTTTCCTGTTTCATACGCCGCTCTTGCCGCCGCCCGCAAGGACGGCTCCTGCCGCCGAACGCGGGTCGAGCCAGTCGCGCAGCAGATCGCAGACCCCGTTGAGCACGAGGATCATCACGACCAGCGCCAGACAGGGCCAGACAAGCAGCATGGGCTGATGAGCGATGGCCGCCCGGCCGGTTCCGATCATCAGCCCGAGTGAGGGCGAGGGAGGGACGACGCCGAGACCAAGGAAGGACAGGCCCGATTCAAGCACAACCGCCGCCGCCGTGACGAAGCTGGCCTGAACCAGAAGAGGTCCCATGATGTTGGGCAAAATGGTTTTCAACATGATGCGGATGTTACTGGCACCCATGGCCTGTACCGCCTCGACATAATCCTGCGAGCGAACGGTAAGCACGCTGGCATAGGCGATGCGGGTGAAGCCGGGAACGAACACTGCGGCAAGCACGGGGATCAGTGTCATGGGGCCTGGCCCATAAAGGGTTACGGCGAGCATGGCGAGGAGCAGCGGGGGGAAACAGAGCACGACATCCATGGCCCTGAGCGTCAGGATTTCCGGAAAACCTCGCATGTAACCGCCGATAATGCCGAATGCGGTACCGATGACGCCCGAAAGGATGGAGGTCGAGAGGGCGATAAACAGCGAGATACGGATGCCGAAGACCAAACGGGAGAGAATGTCGCGGCCCATTTCATCCTGCCCGAGCGGGAAAGCTGAAGAAGGCCCGGCGAACCGCTGACCCATGGTCATCTTCAGAGGATCTGACAGGGGCAGTACTGGAGCAAGCAGGCATATCAGTGCGATGAGAGCGAGCAGCAGCGGCCAGACGAGACGAAGCGAGCGCGTCATTTGCGAATCCTCGGATCGGTGACACCGTAGACAATATCGACGATGAGGTTGAGCGTGATGAACAGGGCCGAAATGACCAGGATGACCGCGGTAACTGTGGGGTAGTCGCGTGAATTGACGGCGCTGACCAGCATGCCGGAGAGACCCGGCCAGTTGAAGACGTATTCCACCAGCACCGTGCCGCCGAACAGGCCGCCAAGATTGAGCGCGAAGACCGTGATGACCGGCATCAGCGCGTTGCGCAGCACGTGGCGGGCAATGATGCGCCGTTGCGGCAGCCCCTTGGCGCGTGCGGTTCGGACATAATCCAGCGGCAGAACATCGAGCACTGAGGCACGCGCGATGCGCACGACGATCGCCGCAAGACCGAGCGCTATGGCGAAGGCGGGCATTGCCAGCAGGATCAGATGCTTGCCGGGGTCGTCTGAAATATTGACATATCCACCGGCTGGCACCAGCTTCCACATCTGGGCAAAGACCAGAATTATCAATGTACCGGCGACGAAAACCGGGATGCCCTGGGCAAAACCGGCAAGAAAATTCGAGACGCGATCGAAACTGCCGCCCTGTCGCAAGGCTGCGACAACGCCGACCGGTAAGCCGATGATCAAACTGAGGATCGCGGCGGCTGCGATCAGCTCAAGTGTACGCGGCAGGCGTTTGGCAATTTCGGGTGCGACCGGTGAACCGTCGATCATCGAGTTGCCGAGATCAAAGCGAATGAGGCCGGACATCCGATCGACATATTGCGTCAGTATCGGCCGGTCGAGGCCCAGATCGTTGCGCAACTGCGCAACCGAAGCCGCGTCGGGCGTCGAACCTTCTCCTGAAAGCAGCAGTTCAGCCGGATCGCCTGGCACCATATAAATGGAAAGAAAGACGAGGCTGGTAACGACCCAGAGCAGTGCCAGAGAAATGGCAATTCGCTGCAGGAACCAGAACATGAAGACCCTCCGGCAGTCAGCCATGCAACGTCAGCCTGAAAATACTAGCCTTTCAGGCCTCTTCCGCACGGAAGATGAGAAACGGGTGCCCGGACAGGCGAGTGCCGACCGGGCTAATTCCAGATGTTACGACAGCGAAAGCTCGTCGAAAAGGCGACCGGAGAAGGGAGAAATCTGGTCCGGAAGCATATGGAAATTGTTGACGCGCTTCAGGTGGGCAAAGCCGGTGGCGCGGTAGGAAAGACCGCAAAAAGGCGTGTATTCGATGACGAGCTTGTCGACTTCGGCATATATCGCCTTGCGCTTTTCCAGGTCGAACTCCGCACGGCCCTTGGCGAGCAGCTCGGTCAGGCCTGGAACCTCGAAATTGCGTGAGCGGAAGAAGGTCGGCGACAGCGTCGGGTCAATAAGGGCGCTTGTCGCATCCGGATCGAAGGTGTCGAGGCCGAGACCCTGAATGGCGAAATCGCCCTGGCCACGGTTACCCATGGTAACGCGGGTGGACCAGTCGGGCATCGTCAGTGTCACGTTGATGCCGACTTCAGCCAGATGGCCCTGGACGATGACGGCGGTATCGCGGTGCATGCCGTACTGCGCGGTCGAGAGCAAATTGACGGTCACACCTTCTGCACCGGCCTCCTTAATCAGCGCCTTGGCGCGGTCGGGGTCGTAGCTCTGCCCCTTGGCGAGTTCGGCGTTGTAGAACGGCGTCGCGGACGAGCGCGGCACGCCTTCGAGCACTGCGCCACGACCGAAGAACACGCCCTTGACGATCTCTTCGCGGCGAATGGCGAGGGAAACGGCGCGCCGCAGGCGCTGGTCCTTGAACGCACCAGCTCCGTTGAACGACAGGAACATGAAAGCGCCTGTGGCAGCTGTCTCAAGCGCAACACTGGCGTCCTTGTCGAGCTGGTCCATTGCGCTCCACGGAACGTAATCGATCACATCGACATCGCCCGCAGTGATCGCTGCAACACGTAGGTTTTCGTCGGCGTAGGCGGTGACACGAACCTTCTTGAAATGCGGCAAGCCGTCCTTGAAATAATGCGGGGAGGCTTCGAAATCGAGGCCTACGCCCTTTTCTGCATTGGCCAGCGTGAACGGGCCCGCGCCTATGCCATGGTCCTGTTTGTCGGTCGAACCCTTGGCGATAATCTGCAGGAAGGGGTTGGCGAAGAGCGCCGGCAGCGCCGCGTTCGGTGATTTCGTCAGGAGCTTGAAGGTGCGGTCATCGACAATCTCGACCTTTTCGACTTCGAGCATCGCATCACGGGTATAGGCACCGGAGCCCTCCGCCTTGATCTTCTCGATATTCCATTCGATGTCGGCCGAGGTGACGGGCTGGCCGTCGGAGAATTTAACATCCTTCAGCTTGATCACCCAGGCGCGGTCGCCGTCTCGGTCGAAGCTTTCGGCCAGTTCACCCACAAGTTTGCCTTCTGGCGTGTAGGCCATGAGGAAACGGTTGATCAGCGAAGAAACGAGTTGGCCGGCATAGCCGATATTCACCCACGGTTTCAGATGAGCGGGATAGGTGGAAAGGCCGATGCGCAATGTGTCGGAAGAGGCCTGCGCAAAGGATCTGGACGCTCCGATGGCAAATGCGGCACCTGAAGCGGCGGTCAATTTCAGAAGGGTACGGCGATCGAGTATCATGGTTAGTTCCCCATTATGTGTTGATACATGCTTGCCAGCCGGCGTGGACGATTTCGGCGCGCCACCTTTCCGGAAAAGTGTCGGTCCCGGTGGGCGTGATCTGGTCCCGTCGATATCGAAAACAATAAAGAGAGCCTTTTCCGGGTGTCAAGCGAAATTCCATTAATTAATTCATTGGGAAATCCTTGTGTCAAATAACGGAATAAGACCGCAAATTTTTCAACCTCCGGCGTAATTTCGGCTTATAATCTAATTATAGGAATAGCAGAAATATTCTGGTCGTAATAATGGAATTGAGATTGACAAGGGAATGAAGCCGATCATAGGGTCTGAACAACTGGCCCGGATTGCCCGGCAGCCGTTTCTCCGGGGCCGAAGGCTTGGCTTTCGCAGCGGGCGGCGCATGCAATCAAGGCAGTGTCGCACGACCTCCAGATGAGGCGTTGCCTTATGACATCCAGAAGAAGGAGCGAGCCATGGCATGGCGGATTGGCGTGGATTCCGGTGGTACTTTTACCGACGTTTGTCTGTTTGAGGATGAGACGGGCGAGGTGGTGATCTGGAAGGTTTCATCGACACCGGATGACCCTTCGCGCGGGATCACGCAGGGTGTGGCCGATGGCATCGAGCGCGTAGGCATCAAGGCAGAGGACGTTTCTTATGTCGGTCACGGTACAACGGTTGCCACAAACGCGCTCATTCAGGGTCGTGGCGCAAAAACAGGGCTTCTGACGACCGGTGGTTTCCGCGATCTGCTGGAAATCGGCCGTCAGAAACGCCCGGACCTCTATGATCTCCAGGCAGATAAGCCTGAACTTCTGGTCGAGCGTCACCTGCGCTTCGGTATTGAAGAGCGTGTTTTGGCCACTGGCACTGTTGAAACACCACTGGACGAGACTGCATTGCGCGAAGCGGTGCGGGCTCTGAAGGCCGATGGCGTAAAGGCGGTCGCAGTCAATTTTCTGTATTCTTTCATGCACGCCGAGCATGAGAAGATCGCGGCCCGCATTCTGGAAGATGAGTTTCCTGAAGCCTTCCATTCGCTGTCACACCGTATCGCGCCGGAATTCCGTGAGTTCGAGCGATTGTCGACCACGGTCGTCAATGCCTATCTTGGCCCCGTCATGCAGGGTTATGTGAAAGCGCTGTCCGGCAAGCTCACCGATCTCGGCATCACGGTTGCGCCGCAGCTCACCCAGTCGAATGGCGGCGTTATCGGCTTTGATGCTGCTGCCGAAATGCCGGTACGCACGGTTCTGTCCGGTCCCTCGACCGGTGTTGTCGCTGCCCAGGCGGTTGGTCGGATGACCGGCATCGACAACCTCATCACGTTTGACATGGGCGGTACCAGCTCTGACGTTGCACTGCTTGCTGATGGTCAGTGCCGAGTGGTGAACGAGTCGGTGGTCCACGGTTATCCGATCAAGGCTCCGATGCTCGATATACACACGGTCGGGGCCGGTGGTGGCTCGATCGCCTATATCGATTCCGGCAATCACCTGAAAGTCGGTCCACGTTCTGCAGGCGCCAATCCTGGTCCGGCCTGCTACGGCCTTGGCAATGACGAGCCGACGGTCACTGACGCCAATGTCGTACTTCAGACACAGAACCCGGAATATCTGCTCAACGGCCGAATGAAGATTGACCGTTCGCTGTCGGTAAAGGCCGTCGAGCGGCTTGCGGAAAAGCTCGATATGGGCGTTCTGGAAACCGCGAACGGCATTCTCGACATCGTGACGGCCAACATGGCCAAGGCCATTCGCGTGATTTCGGTCCAGCGTGGCCATGATCCGCGTGACTATGCGCTGGTCGCCTTCGGCGGAGCAGGTCCGGTGCATGCCGTGCGTCTGGCCCGTGAGTTGGGCATGAAGCGCATCGTCGTGCCGAAGACGCCGGGCGTCTTATGCGCTCTTGGCCTTTTGATGACGGATCTGAGAACGGACTTCTCTGCGACTGTCCTGCATCGCCTCGACCAGGTGGCGTCGGGAACGATCTCCACGCTTTATGATGGCCTTTCAGCTCAAGCCAATGCCTGGTTCGAGCGTGAGAAAATCGCACCAGCCGCCCGCGTTGTCACCCGCACTGTCGATTGCCGCTACGCCGGCCAGAATTACGAGATCGCAGTCGCCTTGCCGGAAGGACCGATCACCGAGGAAACCTTCCGCCTCGTCAAGGAGCGTTTCGAGCAGGCGCATCGCCAGCTCTATGGCTTCATCGCCGAAGGTGAGCCGGTGCAGCTTGTTACCTATCGTTTGGTCGCAAGCGGCGTCGTCGAAAAAGCAGCGTTCAAGGCCCGCGAGATGGAGGGCGAGGATTCCTCTGCTGCGATCTCCGGCAAGCGTGATGTCTGGATGGCCGAAGCCGGCGGTTTTACTGCGGCGACGCTCTATAACCGCGATCTGCTGAAACCCGGTAACGTAGTCGCCGGTCCTGCCATTATCGACCAGATGGATTCGACCACGGTTCTGCCGCCTGGATATGTCGCCACGGTCGATGCCTATCTCAACCTCATCGTGGAGGGAAAATGATGACGAATGCAGCCATCGCACAGAACACTGCTGCAGCACTCAATCCGATAACTGTCGAGGTCATCGGCAGCGCATTTGCCTCCACCGTCGAGGAAATGGGAGAGGCGCTCGTTCGTGCCAGCTATTCCACCAATATCAAGGAACGCCGCGATTGCTCGACGGCACTGTTCGACGCCAGGGGGGCAATGCTTTGCCAGGCAGAACATATCCCGATGCATCTCGGATCGTTTATCGGCTTTATTCCCTATATTCTGGAGCATGTGGGCGCGGATAGTCTTGCGCCCGGCGACGTGTTTATCGGCAACGACGCCTATGAGGGTGGCGGCACCCATCTGCCGGATATCGTTCTGGCGGAGCCGATTTTCCAGGACGGCAAGTTGATCGCCTGGGCGATCAATACAGCGCACCATTCCGACTTCGCAGATCGCGGCCATGCCCACATATATCAGGAAGGCCTGCGCATTCCCCCGGTTCGCCTCTATCGAAAGGGCATTCTTCAGGAAGACATCCAGAAGCTGTTTCTCCTGAACTGCCAGGTGCCGCATGAGCGAATGTCGGACCTGCGCGCCCAGATGGCAGCGAACCGCCTTGGCGTGACGCGCCTCAAGGAACTCTGCGACAAGTATTCCACCGGAACGGTTCTCGCTGCTGGTCGCGAACTGATGGACTATGCCGAACGCAAGATGCGCGCCGGCATCGCTTCCATTCCAGATGGCACCTACAGCTTTTCGGATATGTTCGATGCGGAATCGCTGCGGGACGAGCTCGAATTTTCGGTGACAATTACAGTCAAGGGTGACGAGATGCATCTTGATTTCGTCAGCCCGCCGCAGGTTCGCGCGGGTCTGAACGTGGTCTATACCGCTCTCCTCTCCACAGTCTATTATGCGGTGAAGACCGTTGTTGATCCAACCGTCCTGCCGAATGCCGGTCTGGCCCGGCCCATCCATGTGACGGCGAAAAAGGGCACATTGCTCAATTGCGCTCACCCGGCCGCAGTCGATGGCCGCATTGCGGCATGCCAGCGCGTGGTCGATCTCATCCATGGCGCACTCGCGAAGGTGGTTCCGCACCGCGTCACCGCGGCCTGCAACGGATCTGTCGCGGTTGCGAGCTTCTCTGGTACACGCGCGGACGGCAGCCTCTGGGTCTATCTCGAAACTATCGGCGGCGGTTTCGGGGCGCGACATAACAAGGATGGCCTGGACGGCGTGCATGTCCACATGACAAATACGTCCAACCTGCCACTGGAATCGCTTGAAACCGAATATCCGCTGACGCTGGTTGCCTATGAATTGGTCGACGGTTCCGGTGGTGGCGGACAGTTCAGGGGTGGCATGGGTCTTCGCCGCGTGTATCGCGCAGAAGCAGATTGCCGGGTCTCCATCGGTGGCTCCCGCTTCGTCTCGCGCCCCTGGGGTCTGGATGGTGGCCTTGCAGGTGGTCTTGGCTCCTTTACCATTCTCGGTGCGCCCGAGCGGCTGGTGAATGGTGCCGGCGACATCTTCAAGGGTGACATTCTCGAGATCGTAACGCCCGGTGCCGGCGGATATGGCGAGCCCTCCATGCGCGACCCGGCATCCATTGCAGCCGACGTCCGTGACGGACGCATTTCCTCCGAAGCGGCCAAATCCGTTTACGGGCTCTGATTTCCCAAGCTGGCCCGGTTTCCCTCCATAGGGAGCCGGGTCTTTTTTGGGCGAGCGGCTTGAGGTTCCAATTTTTTAACCCGCTTGACTACCCATGCCATATTGCCTAATCCAGTTCCAATTATCGGATTTTAATGAATGATATATTCACCGAAACCCAGGGGACAGCATGGCAAAGCAATCGTCCAGCAATGTGGAACGCGGTGCGGAAATTCTTCTGGCGCTAGGCAATGCGGGTGTCGGCGGCATGAGCCTTGCTGAAATCGCAGATGGGATCGGTGATGCTAAATCGGCGGTGCATCGGGCTCTGACGGGACTGTCTCATTACGGTTTTGTTGAGCAGAGCGGTCGGCGCGGCAACTACAGGCTGGGTAGCGCGATTTATGCGCTGGCGCAGCGCGTGCCAGGTATTGGTGATCTGGTCGATCTCTTCCGTCCGGCGCTTATTTCCATCACCGCCGGCACAAACATATCAAGTTTTCTCATGGCGCGGTCGGGTTTCGAATCCGTTTGCCTCGATTTCCAGCTCAGCGCGGCGCCGGTCCAACCCTTGCTTTCGGGCGTGGGCGGGCGTCTGCCGCTCGGTATCGGCCATGCCGGGGTTTGCATGATGGCACGGCTGGACAGGGAATCCCGCGAACGCATCCTCGAAATCAACGCCCCGCATTACGAACAATGGCAGATCGAAACGGATACCATCCGCGCCGAGATCGAGATGTTCCTCGAAAAAGGCTATGTGATCGGCACGCGCAAGGCGGCGGGGTACGAGGTCTGGACGCTTTCCTTTGCGCCCGCGCCCGGTGACAATCGTTATGGCGAAACCGGGGTTTCTCTGCTTGCGCTGGCCAACAGCGTTTCGGATGACGAGGCACAGCGCTGCGTCGCGCTGATGTCTGAAGCACTGCCCTACAAGTGGTCCGGCCTCAACGCGTAACGCCGGATCATTTCCTGGACATGGGCAAGGCGCGCGCTGCGCGCCGGTTCAGCAAGAACGTCCCGCCCGAAGGTAAAGCGGATGGTGTGTGCCGTGGAGACCGTGGCCCAGCACAGATTCGAGATTGACAGCCATAACTCGACAGGGTCCAACCGAGGGCGAAACACGCCAGCTGTGACGCCACGCTCCAGAATGCCCGCCACCATCCGGGAAATATTTCCCGCATATACCGTTTCGGGCTCCGATTCGCGGATGTTCTCGCCACCGTGCAGGTTCTCGATGCCGACAAGCGTCAGGAAGCCCTGATTGTTCCGGTAGTAGTCAAAGGTGAACTCCACAAGCCGGTCGAGCGCAGCAACCGGATCCGAAGGCATCGCCAGCGATTCCTCTGCATCGCGCATCGCCCGGTAAGCGTCTTCCAGCACATGCCGGAACAACACTTCCTTGCGGGAAAAATGCCGATAGACAAGTGCCTTGTTAACGCCAGCCGAATGGGCGATGGCCTCGATATTTGCACCTTCCAGACCGTGCGCAACGAATTCGCCTGCCGCAGCCACAAGAATGGCCTTGCGGGTGCGCGAGGTGCGCGCCGCGTGTGATCCTGGCGGCTTTTCCTTCACCTTTGTTGCCTGCGGCCTGTCGTTCATTCATGTCGTCCTTCCGTGGCCGGTGAATATCATCTTTGCCTCGTCTTGTCCTCTCTTCGGCAAGGAACGAATTTTGCAGCGTTGTCGCCAACAGCTCTTTACAGCTACCGTTGCTTCTGTTTTTGTAACGACAACGTTACTGTTACACAAGAGGCAGTTATGACCCCGCATATACGTGTCGCATCCGACGTCGGCGGAACTTTCACCGACAGCATTGCCTATGACGAGACGACGAGAACAATTACGGTCTCGAAGGTATCGACCACGCCGGTCAACCGTGCGCTCGGCACGCTTGAAGGCCTGCGAACGGCCCTAGGCCTGCAGGGCGCGAGCGGTGCGGATGTTGCGTATGTCGGCCATGGCATGACAACGGCAACCAATGCCGTTATCCAGCGCAATGGCGCAAAGACGGCATTTCTCACCAATCACGGCTTTCGCGATCTCCTTGAAATCGGCCGCCAGAACCGTCCGACGCTGTTCGATCTGACCAGAGTGAAGCCTGAACCGTTGGTGCCGCGCGAACTTTGTTTTACGGCGCGGGGCCGTATTCTGCCGACAGGTGAAGAGTTTCAGCCGCTCGACGAGGCCGATGTGCGCGCGGCTGGTGAAGCGATGAAGGCGGCTGGCGTCGAGGCCGTCGCCATCCTTTTTCTCCACTCTTACGCCAATCCCTCCCATGAGTTGCGAGCGCGCGATATTCTGGCTGAAGTCCTCCCAGATGTGGCAATTTCCGCTTCGGTCGAGGTGAATGCTGAATTCCGCGAATACGAACGCGGCTCGACGGCGGTGCTCAATGCCTATCTTCGTCCGGTCATGGACCGTTATCTGTCTTCGCTCTCCGGTATGTTGCAGGATGAGAAGGAAGGGCTGGGCCTTGGCCGCGACCGTCCGGTTATGGTGATGGATGCGGCCGGTGGACTGATGAGCCTCGAAGGAGCGCGCCTCAAGCCCGTCCATACCGTTCTATCCGGCCCCGCCGGTGGTGTGGTCGCCAGCGCGCATGTGGCTATGCTGGCAGGTATTCCCGATATCATCACCATGGATATTGGTGGAACGTCCACGGATATCAGTCTCATCCGGGCTGGACGGCCGGAAATTACCCGTTCGGCCAGTCTCGAAACCGTGCCGATCCGCCTGCCGGTTATCGATATCAATGCTATCGGTGCGGGTGGTGGTTCCATTGCCTGGATTGATGACGGTGGGGCGTTGCGTGCGGGGCCGATGAGCGCCGAGGCGGTGCCGGGCCCCGTTTGCTATCGTCGCGGTGGAACGTTGCCGACAGTTACCGATGCCAATCTTTTGCTGGGACGGTTCTCGCCGCAATCACGTCTGGGCGGTTCGATGACACTTGATCTGGATGGGGCCCATAAAGCCATCAACGATGTCATTGCCCAACCACTTGGTCTTGATGTCTATGAGGCGGCGGCAGGAATATTGCGCGTAGCCCATGCCAACATTGTTCGGGGCATCCGCGTTGTTTCCGTGGAACGTGGTTATGATCCACGTGATTTCGCGCTTGTGCCATTCGGCGGTGCGGGACCGATGCATGGCAGCCCCGTAGCCCGCGAACTCAAGATGCCGCGTGTAATGGTGCCGCCGACCCCTGGCATTCTATGTGCGCTGGGACAGCTGATTTCAGACCTGCGCCACGATTTCGTTGAAACACACGTCGTCCCCTATGCCGCCAATGGCGAAGCTGAAGCGGCTTTGCGCATCAAGCGCCTGACTGACCGCGCCGACGGCCATCTCGATCATGATGGCGTCGCGCCGGACCGGCGCGACGTGGAAATACGCATCGACATGCGCTATCAGGGCCAGTCGTTTGAACTGTCAGTGACGGTGAATCCCGGCGAACCCTGTTGGTGGGCCGACCTTCCTCGCCGGTTTCACGCCGCGCACCGGGCCCGCTTCGGTCATGCTGACGAAAACGCCGCAATCGAGATCGCCGGCTTCGGCGTCACAGGTATCGGCCGCATCAAAACGCCGGTGCTTCCCGAACTCGACGACGGAGGCCCTGTGCCCGACGACGATGCCCGGACCGACGAACGCCCGGTCTATTACGAGCCTGGCGATACCGGCGCGCGTGGCGCCTTCCATAGGGCGGCGGTCTACGCCCGGGAAAAGCTCAAGGCTGGCAACATGATATTCGGCCCCGCCATTATCGAGGAAGTTTCTTCGACCACCGTTCTTTATCCTGCCGACCGTCTCACGGTTCATAAATCAGGCAGTCTGATCGTTGAGGTAGCAGAATGACCATGTTTGATCCGATCCGTCTCGAAGTTCTGCGAAATGCCCTGGAAGCAACCGCGCAGGAAATGGGCGTCGTGCTGAAATGCACTGCCTTTTCGCCCAACATTAAAGAACGCATGGACGCATCCTGCGCAATCTTCAACGCGAATGCGGAGCTGGTCGCGCAGGCAGAGCACGTACCGGTGCATCTTGGTTCCATGCTGAGGGCCGTTGCGCCGACACTTGCACAGTTGCCACCGCTCAAAGAAGGCGATGTCGTCATCGTCAACGACCCTTTCATTGCCGGCGCGCATCTGCCCGACATCACGTTGATAGCTCCCGTTTTCGCCGCAGGTGAACTCGTTGCGCACGTGGCAAGCCGCGCACACCATTCGGATGTCGGAGGCATGGAGCCCGGTTCGATGCCCGGCAGCTCAACAGAGATTTTCCAGGAGGGCCTGATCATTCCGCCAGTCCTACTTTACGACGGAGGTACGGAACAGGCCGGTATCATGCGCATGGTTCTTGCCAATGTTCGCACGCCGGAAGAGAGGCGCGGTGATCTCAATGCCCAGTTGGCGGCTCTCAGGATCGGGGAGATCCGCCTGCAGGAAATGGTGGGGCGTTTCGGTGTCGATGGGCTGAAACAGGGCCTGTCAGCCATTCTTGACTATTCCGAGCGGCGCATGCTGAAGCGCCTCGCGGAGTTGCCGCCCGGCCGCTACGAGGCCGAGGACTGGCTGGATGACGATGGATCAAGCCCGGAGAAAGTCCTGATCAGGGTTGCCGTCGATGTTGCGCCCGACCGTCTGGTATTCGATTTTGCAGGAACCGCGCCGCAGCGGCGTGGCAATGTCAATGCGGTCAAGCCGATGACACACTCGGCTGTGTTCTACGCCATCAAGATACTGACCGACGCAACACTTCCGCCAAATGCCGGCGTGTTGCGTCCAGTCGAAATTCACATTCCGCAGGGCTGTTTCCTCGATGCTCAGCCGCCGGCCGCCGTCTGCGCGGGCAATACTGAAACCACGCAACGCGTAGCAGACACTGTGCTGCGCGCCTTTGCGCTTATCGCGCCCGATCGCATCGCTGCCGCCAGTCAGGGGACGATGAACCTGATCGGCATCGGTGGACGTGATCCCCGAAGCGGAAGGCCTTATACCTATATCGAGACGATTGGCGGGGGGCAGGGCGGCCGTCCTTATGGTGCTGGCATGCATGGCGTGCACGCCAATATGTCGAACACGCTCAACACCCCGATCGAGGCGCTTGAAATCAGCTATCCGCTGCGTATCGAACGTTACGAGCTGCGCCAGGGATCGGGCGGGACGGGGCACCATGCCGGCGGCGAAGGCCTGATCCGCGCCATTACAGCGGTGGATCACGAGGCGCGTGTTTCGCTTCAATCCGACCGTCGGATCACTGGTCCTTACGGTCTGCATGGCGGTGACGCCGGCGCGACGGGACAAAACTCGGTCATCGATGCGGCCGGCATTGCGACACCGCTAGCCGGCAAAGGCTCGGTAACGCTTTCGTCTGGAGAAACGGTCGTCGTGGAAACGCCCGGCGGCGGCGGCTGGGGGAGGGTTCCGGTTCAGATCGAATAGAGACGCTAGAGTCTCCCGCATACCTTGGACATCTGCGATCTTCTGCGGCACGCCATTGCGCCGAAACGACAATTTCAAGTCGGTTCAGCCACCGGCTGAGGAACGAAGGGGGGCGCAGACGCGACTACTACCTTTTTACCCGCAATCCGCTGCCGCTATCTTGCCGGCACGCGGCCGGTGCCGGTCGCTTCCATTGATGGAGGTTCGGGATCGGGTACGACTGATAATGTGTGTTTGAGGCATTTAAGTGCGAAACAGGATCGGGAGTGGCGTACACCCTCGATCTTGTAGAGCTTTCGGCGCAGAAACTGCTCGTAGCCTGCGGTTCCTGCCACCGCCACCTTGATGAGATAATCATATTCGCCTGTCGTCAGATAGGCTTCCAGCACCTCCGGAAGAGCGGCCATCGCCTCTCCGAAGCGTTCCAGAACCTCGTCGTCGTGGCGCTCCAGCATCACCTCGATGATAACAGTTTCGGTCAGTCCAAGCTTGGCCTGATCGAGAATGGCGGTATAGCCGCGAATGACCCCTTCGTCTTCCAGCCGCTTGACACGCTGCCAGCAGGGACTGGGCGACAACCCCACCTTTTCCGAAAGCTCCGCATTGCTCAACCTGCCGTTCTCCAGCAGGGTGCGCAATATCTTGCGGTCAATTCTGTCCAGCGGTTTCGTCATCCCCGGTCTCCACACAATACGTTGCAAAAATCTGCCGTCACTGCGGCAGACTGCGAAAGAAATGTTTTCCGACGGGCGGTTTGGCGCTGGCATTCGAAAGCACCTTCCGCTGATTTTTAAGTACCGTACTGCAAGGTACAGGCAGCAGGGAGGAGCAGGCGTGGCACCCGTAGAACAGCATCATTTTCCAAGGCCAAGAACGTTGATACATCCCGGCATTTCCTCGCCGGTGCGCATCAACAGCTCGCACTCGCCATCCGCGCGCCACGTGCGGCTGTTCATTGCGGCGGGCCGCAGTCTTTACGATGGAATCGTGCAGCCGCTTTTTGAAAACGGCATTGAGAATGCCTCGCTCACCATTCTTGGCGGCTATTTCGACATATTGTCCTATTGCGTCGCCCCGCCCGACCCTTCCGGCAAGGCGGTCATTGCCTATACGAAACCCATCGACGCCGGTGCGGCCTGGCTTGTGTTCGGCAATGCTACGCTCGGGCGCAGCATGAAGGGCGAGCCGATTGTTCATTGCCATGCCGCCATGCGCACCGCGGCGGGTGTGGTCAAGGGCGGCCATCTGCTGACTGAATCCTGTATTGTTGGCGAGAGCGGCGTTTCCGCCCTGGTGACGTCACTCGACAGTTTCGTGCTGCAGCAGTCCTTCGACCCTGAAACCAACATTCCCCTTCTTCAACCCAGGAACCGTACGGAGCGCGCCGATGAACACGCATAACACTGTCGAAATCGGATCCATGGGGCGTGTGGCCTATGCCCGCATCGCACCCAATGAAGACCTTGTTCTCGGTGTCGAAAAACTGTGCCTTGCCGAAGGTTTCAGAAATGCCTTTGTGCGCGGTGCACTTGGTAGTCTCGTTGATGCCTGTCTCGGCACCCGCAACGGCGCGTTCTTGCAAATACGCGGTCCCGCCGTGGAAATCGTCTCCATAGCCGGCGAAGTGCGTGCCCAGCCGGACGGCTCGCTGCGCGCCTCGCTGACCGGTGTCGTCGCCGATACCGAAGGTTCGGTTTATGGTGGTCCCTTCATCGCCGGAGCTAACCCGGTTTGCATGACTTTTGAAGTGACGCTTGAAGAGTGGTTGCCTGCGGAAAAGCCGCAGGCGGCGTGAGTTGTCGTCAGGCGGGCCGGTGAGTTGCTCAGCGCAACTCATGCGGCGCGCGCCTGTCTTTCGGTCAGAAGTAGCTCGAAAGTAACGCAGACCGGGTTCTTGCCGCGCACCAGCCGCCCGCCGCTGATATGTGTGGTGAGGTCCACCATCGCAATATCCAGCATTGCTTGTCGGTCTCCCGACGCGGCCGTGGCGATACGGCCGTTTCTTATGAGGATTTCGCTCGCGTAGGCAGTGAGGGTTGTTCCGTCTTCATAATCCGCACCGACCAGGCTGCCAATTCCATTGACTTCGGCTTCTCGCAGACCAAACTGGGTAGAGACCTCTTCGAGTGCCGTGCATATATCGGTATTGGGGCGCACTGTGCATAAAAGTGCCCGAAGACCTGAACCCTTTTGGTGGCGCTGCTGCGCGATGGGTGTAAAAAGGGGGAAGTTGGTTTCCTCATCCTTTTGCACATCGAGGATCGCTCCATCCAGCGCCAGAGCTTCAAGCGGTGTTTCTACAGCAAATTCGGTCTCGAAAGGCAGTAGATGCCCCATGGAGACAACGCCTTCGGCACTCTTCCATGAACCATGGCAATGCAGAAACGGCGCGTTATCGCGCCGGCCCATATGCAGGCCGGCATCGATGATAGTGCCCCCCGGCATGGAAAAGGTTTCGCTGTACCATGCGGCATGCGCGTCATCCGGTGCGGCTGCCGGCATGACATAATGCAGCCGTTTCATCGGTACGTTCTTCAGTCTGACGTAACCGCCTTCGAACCCCAACTCCGCAAAGGCATCGGCAATCGCTTGGTTGGCATTTACGCCGGACCGGACCGTCAGAGTAACAGGATAGGCATGGCAGCCGACGGCGCGAAAGCGTTCAGGCGTGATCGGTCCGGGATGGACGATGTGGCGGGGAAGCTCTTGCGTGCCTGTCTCCGTCATACCGCAAGCCCCGCGGTAATGAAGCCCCCATCCACGGCGAGCACCTGTCCGTTGATGTAGCTTGCGTCATCCGACACCAGGAAGGCCACGGCAGTAGCGATCTCGTCCGTCCTGCCATAGCGATGCATCGGAACGCGGCTATGCCATTGGTCACGAACATTTTCCGTATGAACCGCCTGGGTGAGGGGGGTATCGACCGGACCGGGAGCAATTGCGTTGACACGAATGCCTGATTGCCCCAGCTCGTTTGCCATTACCATCGTCAGAAGATTGACGCCGCCCTTCGAAGCGCCATAGGCGCTGCGGCCACGATTTCCACACATGCCGGAAACAGAACTGATATTCACGATCGAGCCGGCAAGATCGCGCTCCAGCCAGTAACGTGCGGCAGTGCGCGCTACCGCGAAGCTGCCGACGAGATTGACATCAACGATGCGGCGAAATTCTTCGACGCTTGTGTCGACGGACAGCTTGTCGATACCGATGCCGGCGCTGTTAACGACGGCGACCAGATCAACCGCATGATCGGAATCTCCCGCGGTCAGGGCGGCGAAAGCCATCTCTATCGATGCCTCGTCCGCAACGTTGCAGACGATGCCGCGCGAGAGATCGATACCGAGCTTTTCGCAGGCTATATCCAGCGCCTCGCGCTTGAGATCCAGCAACCATGGCTGCCAGCCGCGCGCCATCAGGAGCTGCGCGGTGGAAAAGCCGATGCCGGATGCACCGCCTGTGATCGCGACGGCCCCTTTTGTCCCTGTTTTTTCTTGTGTCATACCGTCTCCTCCCGATTGAATGTCACGCCTGTCAGCCTGTCCGCTTTTCTTCGAAAGCCGGCATCTGACCGCGTTTCTCCAGTTCCTCGCGGATCATTTTCTTGGTGATCTTGCCGTAGGCGGATTTCGGCATGGCATCCCAGAACACCACTGATTTCGGCAGCTTGTAGCGGGCCATCTTGCCTTCCAGATAGGCCTTCAGATCAATAGCGGCGATATCCGCGCCCTCGCGGGCCACGCAAACGGCCACACCGACCTCGCCCCACACCGCGTCCGGCACACCCAGAACCGCAGTCTCGCTGATGTCAGGATGCATGAGGATTTTTTCCTCGATTTCACGCGGATAGATGTTCGAGCCGCCGGAAATATACATGTCGGAGGCGCGCCCGGTGATGTAGAGGAAGCCGTTCTCATCGCGATGACCAAGGTCGCCCGTCCGGAACCAGCCATTGCGGAAGGCTTTGGCATTGGCCTCGGGATTATCGTAGTAGCCGGCGAAAACGGCGGGACCGATTACACAAATTTCGCCGGTTTCGCCTGCGCCAACCTCCGCGCCAGCATCGTTCTGGATCTGCACTTCCATGCCGGTACGGTCGAAGCCGCAGGTGCCGATGCGCGTTTCCGGACCGTCCTCGGCGTTATGAAACGAAGGCGGCAGCACGGTGATGTTCCCGGTGACTTCACCCAGGCCGAAATATTGCACCAGCACCGGGCCGAGCTTTGCAAGCGCCCGTTTCTGGTCCGCGCGATACATCGGCGCACCGGCATAGATGACATAGCGCAGTGAGGAGTGATCGAAACGATCCACAGAGGGGTCTTCGACGAGCATTTTAAGGATGGTCGGTACAGTGAAGGCGTTGGTGATACGCCATTTTTCGATCAGCGCCCAGACGGCGGGCACATCGAGTTTTTCCGCCGCCGGAAGCACGGTTTTCGCGCCATGCGCCACCTGCACCAGCTGGTGAATGCCCGCACCGTGTGAAAGCGGGGCAACGACGATGGAGGCGTCGTCCGGTCCGGTGCCGGGCATCAGATCGCAGAGATGGTTGGTGATGACGAACGCCATCTGGCCATGGGTAAGCACTGCAGCCTTGGGCCGGCCGGTCGTGCCTGAGGTGAAGAAGAACCAACACGGGTCATCCCGATCCACTGCCTGGCTTTTGACTTTGTGCCCCATATGACGGGCCACGATGGCATCGTAATCCTCACCGAACTCTGCCGTGCCGATGGCGATGCTGAAATCGATCGTGCTTGCCTCATGGCTGGCTTTAGCATGATCGGGAAAAGCACTGGCGCAAATCATGCCGCGTGCGCCGCTGGCCTTCGCCAGATAGGCAACTTCATCGGGCGATTGACGGTAATTGGTCGGCACCCACACCGCACCCACGCGGAAGCATGCGAACATGGATTCGAACATCTGGTTGTTGTTGGAGGACTGCACCAGAATGCGGTCCCCCTTTCTGACGCCGAATTCAGTCTCCAGCGCATGGGCCATGGCGTCGACGCGGGCTTCCATTTGAGCCCAGCTCCAAGTCTTTTTACCCCAGACGAAACCGATATGGTCCGGGTTGCGGCGTGCCGCCTGCGTCAGGAAATGCGAGAGGTTCATCACCCGCGTGGTGGAGGGCGCAACCCCGCCCGCGGGATGCTGTACGGCACTTTGCGTCGTCATTTCACACGCTCCATGATCGAGACGTAATTGGCAACCGCCGTGCCACCCATGTTGAACACGCCAGCCAGCGAGGCATTGGGAATTTGCATGTCGCCTGCCTCGCCCATCAATTGCATCGCCGCCATGACATGCATGGAAACGCCGGTCGCCCCGACGGGATGACCTTTCGACTTCAATCCACCCGATGGGTTGATTGGCAGGCGTCCGGTCTTCAGCGCCGTTCCATCCTGGACAACGCGATATCCTTCACCGGGCTTCGCAAGCCCCATGGCCTCATATTCGATCAGTTCGGCAATGGTGAAGCAGTCGTGCGTTTCAACGAAAGAGAGGTCGTCGAGCGTTGCGCCGGCAAGTTCCAGCGAGCCGGCCCAGGCGCGGCGCGCGCCTTCGAAGGCCAACGGATCGCGACGGCTCAATGCCATGATGTCGTTGACATGCTTGCGGCCCCGGAAACCGATGGCGCGGTTGAGTGTGGCTGCCGTTTCCTCGTCGGCCAAAATGATCGCGGCAGCGCCATCCGAAATCAGCGAGCAGTCGGTGCGGCGCAGCGGGCCTGCGACGTAGGGGTTCTTGTCCGAAACCGTATTGCAGAAATCGAAGCCGAAATCCTTGCGCATATGGGCATAGGGATTGACCGCGCCATTGGCGTGGTTCTTTGCGGCAATCATCGCCAGCTCTTCCGAGCGGTCGCCATAACGTTGAAAATATGCCTGGGCGATGCGGCCGAACTGGCCGGCAAACCCGCCGGGAATATTGGCCTCCTCCGCACGGTAACAGGCGGAGAGCAGGATTTCGCCCACCTCTGCGGTTGGCAGCGCCGTCATTTTTTCGGCGCCGACAACGAGTGCGATGCGGCCGCGCCCGGCTTCGATGAAATCCATGGCGCTGTAGAGGGCGGCCGATCCTGTTGAGCAGGCATTTTCGAAACGCACCGCCGGCGTATAGGCGAGGCGCTCATCGCCCATCGCTACCAGGGCGCCCTGAAAATCCTGCTTCGAGAAGCCATTGTTCATCACGCCGACGAAAATGCCGTCGATATCACTGACATCGACGCCCGCATGGGCTATGGCCGGCGCCACGACCGAAGCCATCAGTTGCTCGGTATTTTCAAGGGCCGACTTGCCGAAAGGCGAATGCGCCCAGCCGACGATCTGCGCTTTGCTCATTTGCTCGTTCTCCTCGTTTGCCGTTTCGTGTCGCCTTCACCGCGCGTGCGGGCGCGGCTGGCCATCATTTCCGCGATGCGTGTCTCGATGCGGGTTACTTCCTCGCGCAGCAGCGCTGCCAGTTCCGGCTGGCGCTCCGGCCGCATGCGGCTGTCCACAGCGGCAATGCTCAGCGCTCCTACCACCGCGCCATCAGGCGCGCGGATGGCAACGCCAATACCCCAGGAATTAGAAAGGATCAGGCCGGGGTTGAGCGAATAGCCATTGGCTCTCGTCAACTCGACATCACGGCGCAGGCCCTCAAGCGTGATGCCGGGATAATTAGCGGCAATCAGCCCGCTATTGGCCGCAATGATGCTTTCCACCTCGGCGTCCGGCAGCGCCGCCAGCATGGCGAGCGAACCCGCGCCAATACCCAAGGGGTGTTCGAAACCGGCCTGAAGTGCATGGGTGCGCACCGGCCAGGTGCCTTCTTCGCGGTAAAGGCACAGGGCAAATGTATCACGGCGCACGGAAAGGAAGCTCGAATCCTCCGAGCGGCGGGAAATGCGCGTCAAGCCGTCCTGCGCCATTTGAAGAAGGCCAAACCGGCGCGATGACAGGCTGCCCAGCACATAGGTTTCTTCGCCGAGGTAATAACGCCGCGTTTCCTCATCCTGCTCCACAAGCCCGGCGCGGATCAGAGCCAGCAGCAGGCGGCGGGCCGTGGGTTTGTTCAGTCCGCTTTCTGTCACGATGACCGAAAGCGCCACGCCGCGTTCCGCGTGCCTCCCGACCATGGAGAGCAGCGCCAGAGCCCGGTCCACCGCACGCGCGCCCGTCAGATCTTTTTCTACCGGGATCGTTGTTGTTGTTGCCATTTCAGGAAAACGCCCCCACCGCACAGCTTTGCCCGCCATCGACCGGCAAACAGACGCCGGTGATGAACTTAGCCTCATCAGATGCGAGAAAAACGGCGGCGCGGGCAATATCGAAGGCATCGCCCATGCGACCCACCGGGATAGCCGCATTGCGCGCCGCCACCATCTCCTCGACAGACGCATATTGATTGCTGATCTGCTTGTAGATCAGTGGGGTGTCGATCATTCCCGGAAGAATGCAATTGGCGCGAATGCCCTGCCGGGCATATTGCATGGCCAGCGCCACAGTCGCCTGATTTACAGCTGCCTTCATGGCGTAATAGGCAAAATAGGGATAGCCGGTCCAGCGAATGGAGGCGAGCGACGAGATATTGACAATGGCCCCGCCGCCCTGCGCCAACATCACCGGCAACACAGCCTTGGAAGTGCGATAAACGGAGCCGATATTGAGATCGACCGAGGCGCGAAAGCTTTCCTCATCCAGCTCAACCGGCCCGCCCATATGGGTCACGCCGACATTATTGTGCAGAATATCGATGCCACCAAAGGCCTCGCAGGTGCGGTCAACGGTGGCCGATACGGACTGTAGTTCAGTGACATCGGCGGCAACCGCAATCGCCTCCAAGCCTTCGCCGCGAATGATCTCAGCCGTCTCTTCGGCTGCGTCAGCGGATAGATCGACACAGGCTACGCGCGCGCCTTCGCGGGCAAATTGCACGGCCGCAGCCTTGCCGTTGCCAAAACCCGGCCCCGATGATCCTGCGCCAAATACAAGCGCGCGTTTTCCCGTCAGGCGACCTGTCAAAGCAGTCTCCATTCCAATCGTCAGACATAGTCGGGTTGGCCCCGCTACGGGCGGGGCCAGTTATTCAACAGGCCGGTCAGGTCAGGCTTGCACCAACGGCCTTTTCAAGAATGGCCCAGGCTTCATCGCCGTATTTGCCTTTCCACTCGGAATAGAAGCCTGCCTCTTTCAGCGCGGCGCGGAAAAGTGTCGCATCCGTGTCGTTGAAGGTCATGCCCTTGGAAATCAGATCTTCCTTGACCGAGGCATTGAGCTTCGCCACGTCGGCGCGTTCATCCTTGCCGGACTGGTTGAGGTTTTTGGCGACGATGGCGCGCAGGTCATCCGGCAAACGCTCCCAGGCGCGCTTGTTGGCCAGGAACCAGAATCCGTCCCACATGTGATTGGTGACCGAGCAGAATTTCTGCACTTCGAACAGCTTTGCGGTGGAAATGATCGCCAGCGGATTTTCCTGGCCATCGACCACACCGGTCTGCAGTGCAGTATAGACCTCGGCGAAATTGATCGAGGCAGGGGCCGACTTGAATGCCTTGAACATAGAGGTCCAGAGCGGGCTCACTGGCACGCGGATCTTGAAGCTTTCGAGATCTGCCGGCGTGGCGATGGGCTTGGAAGCGCTGGTGATCTGGCGGAAGCCGTTGTCCCAGATTGTGTCCATGGCAACGAGATTCTGCTTGGCAATTTCGCCACGGACATATTTACCGAGATCGCCATCCATGGCCGCCCATACGGACTCGTAGTTCGGGAAGGCGAAACCGATGCCGCTGATGGATGCGTTCGGTACCAGCGTCGACAGGATCAGCGGCGAAAGCGTGAAGAATTCAACGCCTCCAGAGCGCACCTGGCTCAAAACGTCTGTGTCGGCACCCAGCTGGCTGCTGGGGAAGATGCTGATATTGACCTGCCCATCGGTCTCTTTGGCGATGCGCTCGGCGGCCTCCTTGGCGCGAATGTTCATCGGGTGCGCCGCAGGCAGATTATTGGCATATTTATAATTGTATTGGGCAGCGCGGGCGCGCGACACGAAGGCGGTGGCCAGTACGGCGGAACCGGCGCCGGCGAGTATGGTACGTCTGTTGATATTCATTGCTTTCTCCTCCCAAAATAAAGCAGTTATCATTCATCGGCGTGGCGGGCGGACCCGTCACGGTCTCAGAGCAGAATGGTCGAAAATCCGGGGATTGCTGCAATCAGCAGCAGGCCGATGATCATGGCTGCGAGATAGGGCCAGATGGCACCCATGGCTTCGTCCGGCGACACGTTGCCGATCTTGCAGGCGATGTAAAAGCCGATACCGATTGGCGGCGCCATCAGGCCGATATTCATGGCAACCACCACGACCATCGAATAATGGATGTCATTGATGCCAAGTGTGCGGGCGATCGGAAACATGATCGGCGCGAGCAGAACGATCGCTGGCAGTCCTTCCAGGACGCAGCCCAGGATCATGAAAATCAGGATCGACACGACCATATAGGTCATCCAGCCGCCCGGAAGATCGGTAATCATCGCGGTCAGCTGGAAAGCAAAGCCGCTCTGTGTCAGCCCCCAGGCCATGGCCGATGCACAGCCGAGGATCAGCAGGATCGCCCCTGAAAGTGCTGCCGTCTCGACCAGCATCGAATAAAGCTTCCTGAGGCTGATGCCGCCATAAAGCACTGCGCCGACGATCATGGCGTAGAGCACGGCAATAGTGGACACTTCGGTTGCGGTGGCGACACCGCCTCCCACCAGGCTGCGGATGAGGAAGGGCAGAACGAGCGCCGGTGCGGCAATCAGGGCTGCCTTACCGACCTGCGGCCATGGCGTGCGCTTTGCGCCTTCCATGTTTTCATCCCGCGCCTTCCAGCGGGCCAGAACGGCCAGCACCAGAAGCAGGACCATTGCAATCATGAAACCGGAGGTGAAGAGGCCGGCAATAGACACACCTGCCGCCGAACCCAGAACGATCAGCACGATTGAGGGCGGAACCGTATCGGCCATGGCGGCGCCGGTGGCCAGAAGCGCGATCATTTCCTTGGGTTTGTGGCCACGGCGCTTCATTTCCGGAAAGAGCGCCGGTGCGACGGTTGCCATATCAGAAACCTTGGAGCCGGAAATGCCGGAGACAAGAAACAGAGAACCGAGCAGAACATAGGACATGCCCGCGCGAATGTGGCCAAACATCGAGGACAGAAGCTCGACAATCGCCTTACCCATGCCGGTAGCATCGAGCACGCAGCCGAGTAGCACGAAGACTGGCACTGACAACAGAATGATGCCGGACATGCCCTCATCCATGCGCCCGATCATCACAATGGTCGGAACCCAGGTGGTGAAGGTCAGATAGGCGAGGGTTCCAAGGCCGAAGCAGAAGGCAATCGGAACGCCCAGCACCAGAAATACCGCAACGAACAGGCCGAGGAATATCGCCAGATTAAAATTGCCGAGGGATTCCAGCATCGGCGATGCCAGATAGAGCAAACCGGAGGCAACCGCGACCGTTACAAGGGCCGCAATGATATCGCGCAGATTTTCTCGTCGGAAGAGATTGTTAAGCACCAAAAGCAGCATAAGACAGGCGCCGACCGGTAGCGCCGCAGCGCGAAACGACATCGGAATATTCAGCGCCGCTGACGTGACCACCCACTCCTCGATGGCGTATTCCATGGCGGGCTTGATGATTGCGGTAAGAAAGGTCGCCACCAGCACCAGTGCTAGGGAATTGATATAGCCCAGAACACGTTGCGGGAACATGTTGAGAAACAGCGTGAGGCGCAGGTGTTCACTGCGATCGATGGCGATTGCCGCGCCCAGCATGGCAAACCACAGAAAGCACAAGGACGCCGTTTCATCGATCCAGACAATCGGCAGATGCAGGGCATAACGTGACGTCACGCCCAGCAGAAGCAGGCCGATCATCACCGCCAGCAGCACCGCCGCCACGGCCTCGATGGGGCGCATGAACCAGGAGCCTGTTACCTGTCCGGTGTGCAACAGTTCGCCATCGAGTACAAATACGTCGTCATTCGCGTTTGCGGTCATGGTCATCGGGGCCTCCTCTCCCACAGAACAACCTTCGCAATGAACATGTCTGCAAAACAGAACGTCCGTGCCACGACCGCGACATCAGGATAGCTGTTGTTGCCAGACAGGCCAGACCCCTCCAAAGGTCTGAATGTATCGGGATACTGCCTCCACAATATGGACCGTTACAAAATCATGTATTCGGGATACACAGGAAAATTCATGAAATCAACAGTAAATAGACGGATTTATGCAGTAAATTTATGCATCCATAAGGTCCATATAGTGGATCATACTTGACGAGAGCCCTCATTCCTAATGATTGCCTTGCGGCGCGACACCCCGTTCAAAGGCCAGTCAATGCAAATCGTGCCTACCGATTAGAGCAGGTCGCCAGACATCCGGGACGCCTGCGTCGCGTTACAGAGAGCCGGAAAACATGTCTGCCAGTCCTTAAACTGGCGGGGTTGGAAAAGCTGCGACGTGACGACCGCTGGGCGCAATTGGAAAAATGACGGTGGTGCGCCTGAGCGCTCCCTAAACGGCAATACGGGCGTCGATTATCTATCGAAACCTTCCCTAGCGGTGGTTTCTTGACCTAACGTTATGCGGCAAGAAAATATGTTCTTCGCGACGTCACCGCTTGGAATTCTTCCTGTCAAGCGCGGGGCGACGCGTCGCCCATCCTTTCCGGCGGATTCTGAGCGGATTGATCTGATGCGGCAGGTAAGCGGCTACTGCATCCGGGCGCGCCTCGCCATGCTGCGTTCAGACAAGAGCCAAAATTCGGGCCGGACCGCCCGTTCCGCCGCGATGTGCAGGCGCGCCGACGACGATAGTCGCGCCCTTTATCGGCAAAGCCTCTAGGTTGTTGAGGCCTTCGATGCCGTAGCGCCCTGCCGGGAGCCAGGAATTGTGAACTGCAAAATCGGCAGAGTTGCCAGGATCAAGCGAAAGCGTGTCGACGCCGATCGCGACGGTGTCGTGCTTGAGCAGAAGGTCGGTTGCCGACTTGCCGAAACCGGGGAAGGCGAATTTTCCCGCGTCGTCATTGCGGAAGGAGGGGCTCTTTACTCTCGTTGCCCAGCCGGAGCGCAGAGCAACGATGGAACCTGCCGGGATGTCGCCATTTGCGGATATCCAGCGCTCGATGTCTTCGGCCTCGATGGTGGAATTGGCATCCTCTTTTGCGCGGTCTGTGATGTCTATGATGACCAGCGGCGCGACAAGTTTCTGCGGTTCCAGCTGATCGACACTCGCCCCGTCGGCGCTAAAGTGGAAAGGTGCATCAATATGCGTTCCGGTATGTTCGTAGATCGTGAGTTTGTGTAGCTGATAACCGTCCTTGGCGATCTCAGCGGCCCATTCGTATTCTATGCCCGGTTTGCCATCGAATGTAGGGAATGTGGAATCATATGTATGTGTGAGATCAACGACCTGTCTGGGTGTCTGCGCAAGCACCGGGGCCGCGAGGCTGCCAGCCGTCATCGCCGTTACACCGGCCACGGCGCCCTTGAACAGCAAGCGTCGCGACAGCATGTTCTTTTTCACGTTCTCGATCACGCAATGGTTGCACATACCTTAGTCCCTCCAGTGAAAATCCCTGATCGCAACCGTAGCGCAACGATGGAGTGAAGCAAGACATGACCTTCCCCGATTTTTGACCCGTGTTCAGATGGCGGTTTCGGCAGCCCGCCGTCCATAGGCAGTACTCGCTTGCCCACCGGCAGGCCGGTCTCCGATATCGTGAAAGGGTGGTGTACAGATTGTCCGCTTGCCACAGGGCGTTGCGCAACGCGACTGCGTTACCAAGAGGGATGGCAGGAAGAAGTGTTGGCGAAAACGGCCGCGGCGGCACGCCGAGCCGTTTCCTTGAGGTCAGATCGATGAAACCGCGCCCAGAAGTCCCGCAAGCGGCGAGGGCTCGTCGGATGTAGCGTCATATACGCATGGTACTGCAAATATCGCCGCAAACACGACGGCGATGACAAGGACGCGGGCGGAAACCATCGGCTTAAGCGAGAATGAGCGTAACATCGATGTTCCCCCTGGTTGCCTTCGAATAGGGGCAGATCTGGTGGGCATCGTCTATTATCGTCTGCGCGATGGGACGATCGATACCGGGCAGGCTGACAGTCAGGCGAGCCTGCAGAAAGAATTCGCCACCCGTCGTGCCGAGGTCAACCTCCGCATCGACAGTGGTGTCGGCGGGAAGCCGGAGCTGGTGTTTTGCCGCCGCCTTTGTCATGGCGCCGATGAAACATGCCGACCAGCCTGCCGCAAAAAGCTGCTCGGGATTCGTGCCCGGCTTTCCGCTGCCCGGAGGGGAAAGCTTGATGCCAAGCGCGCCATCATCGCTTTGCGCCGATCCGTCGCGCCCACCGGTCGTGTGGGTCTTGCCGGTATAAAGAACAGTCTCGATCTTGGTCATGGGAGGCTCCTTTCATTGTGCCGCTGTTGCGGCGTTTCGTGATAGGAGCTTCGTGACGGATCGGCGTATCCGGCATGTTTCCGGAAACTGCAAAACTGTATCGAAAAGTATCGTTGTTACTGGTCTTCAGACGCCACCTTTTCGATATTTTGGTGGGAGTTCTGCGGTGGGCAGGTCGGCGGCCCGTTTGGGGACCTGCGATGGATTGGCGGCTTGCCGTTTTGTCATGGTTTTTTCGCGCATTTTTCAGGTGCTTTGTACAGATAAGAAATGCGTGAAAAAATGACCGGTTGTAAGCGTGTATGAGCTAAGTACAACGTCATCAGGCTTGAAATGCGGCGTTCGGTGGAGCCATGACATAACCTGCATCAAATGCACGTTGGCGGCCGTCTACAGCAGAAGTTGCTTAGAGCACGGCGTTCAGGGGAGGAGATGTGGTGTCTCCACGCGGAATGAACATGCATGATGGCTAAAACAGAGGGTGCGAAAAACAACAGTTAGCCATCAAGATGGCAGATGCCATCTTGATGGCTACCTTAATTTAAGCTATATTCGATCCAGACGAAGGAGCACTCAATGGTAACCCCGCAACTATCTGTCCGCAGTTCCAAAGCGCGCGACCTTGCACACAAGCTCGCCCGCCGAGAAAATCGCACGATTGCCGATATCGTCGAGCGCGCGCTCGAAACATATGAGGCTCGTGAGGCAGGACGTGAACCCGCTGCGAAATTCTATAGTCGTCTTTCATCGCAGTCGGGTACGGATATCGATTTCGACAGTATCATCGATGAAAACAGACGCGCTCACAAAGGCGTCGAGCTTTGATTTTTCTCGACACGAATGTGATTTCGGAGACTTTGAAGAAATCTCCCGATTCTGCAGTCATAGCATGGCTGGTTCGTCACGACGCCGAATTGGCATTGCCGACGGTTGCAGTTGCTGAGATCGCTTTTGGTATTCAAAAGATCAGGCCGGATCAGCGCGCCGATCGCCTGGAAGAGGGACTTGTGAGCTGGCGTCGCCGGTTCTCCGACAAGATGTTTGCTTTCACGGAAGAAGCAGCATTGGCCTATGGCGATATCATGGGAGACGCTGCGCGGCAGGGGAGGGGGATGTCGGCTCCGGACGGCATGATCGCGGCGATAGCGCGGATCAATGGTGGTCGGTTGGCGACCCGAAACCTCAAAGATTTCGAGACAACAGGGCTCGAATTGATCTCGCCCTGGCAATTCTAACAGTGAGACCCGATCTACAATCGGGCCGCTCGCCTGCTTCTCCGTGTAGCACTGTTATAATAGCTGGATGCTTGCTGGACGGATCGGTGGCGTGATTGCTCCATGGCTTCTGGTAGGGGAGTTCCGCGGTTGGCAGCCTCGGTCAGGCGCACACACCATCTGGCGAAGTGCTTACTTCAGCTAGGGCCCAAGCCGTCGTTATTCCGGAGCCAGTGGTGATCAAATGATAAGAGGTACTTATCGTTAATCTGCGTCCCTCTCAGGCAAAAGCCACCTCGGCTGCAAGCCCGCCGCCTTGCCTGTTATAGAGGCGCACTGAGCCGCCGATTGTTCCGGCGAGCTGCTGCGCGATCGCAAGTCCGAGTCCTGTACCGCCGGTGTCGCGGTTTCTCGATGTTTCAATCCGGAAAAAGGGCTGCATGGCATTTTGAAGCATCTCGTCTGGGATGCCCGGCCCACGATCGAGCACCGTGATGACCACGGTGCCTTCAGTGCGCCGGTCGACCTTAATTTCCGCACTGCCCCCGAATTTGAGTGCGTTATCTATCAAGTTCGTCAGGATTCTTCGCAGGGCATGTGGCTTTGTCGACACTGTGCCGCGCACCATACCATCAACCGTGACTGCTTTTCCTGTATCCTGATAGTCGTAGGCTATGCTGTCGATGAAAGAGGCCAGATCGATACGTGAGGATTTCTCGCCATTGCCATGACCGCTGCGTGCATAAGCGATACCATCCTGTACTAGACGTTCGATTTCACGCAGATCACTGACCAGCTTTTCCTTTTCCGGCGTATCGTCTGCCATGTCGGCGCGCAACCGCATCCGGGTGATGGGCGTCTGCAGGTCGTGCGAAATCGCCGCGAGAATCTGGACCCGCTCTTCGAGATATTGGGCGACGCGATCGCGCATCGCGTTGAAGGCGCGGGCGGCGTGGACAACTTCGCTTGGGCCGCTCTCACTCATCGGTAACCCCTTTTCCCCCGGATCCAACGCTTCGGCTGCCGCAGCCAGCGCGCTGAGCGGTCTGGTCGTCTGTCGCACTGCAAACCAGGTGCACAGAAGAAGAAGCGCCATCTGAGCGGCGAAGACATAAGGCAGCCACTCCGCCAGCGGCATCACGCCGCGCGGTGTCACGTCAATTGTGAGGGGCGAGCCGTCCGATAGCGTCAGATGCGCCTGAAGCCGCTTGCCGTCGCCGGGAATGGACTCGACCTTGACGGGGAAACGGTGACCTGCGGCCTCCTCGATCCTCTGCGCAATTTCAGCGCCGCGGCCAGACATGTCGGAAACACCTGGAACACCCGGGCCGAGGACGAGCTGATAATTGCTGCGGCTCAGGCGATGGACC
This sequence comes from Rhizobium sp. SJZ105, assembly GCF_007828365.1. Classification (NCBI taxonomy): domain Bacteria; kingdom Pseudomonadati; phylum Pseudomonadota; class Alphaproteobacteria; order Hyphomicrobiales; family Rhizobiaceae; genus Rhizobium; species Rhizobium sp. SJZ105. The sequence goes on along the minus strand of NZ_VIUP01000005.1, from coordinate 38,341 downwards.
CATTGCGCCCGCTCTTCCGCAGGCAGGCGGTCGATTATGGCGATCGATACAGCCAGATCCTGCTCAAGAGTGCCGAGCATGACCGCCTTTGCCGACATATATCTTTCGGCAAAGAGGATGCTGAACGACAGACCGTAGGCAATGGCGAGGCCCGCAAACAGGATGATGAAAAGTCTGGACCGCAACGAGCGCGGCCACCAGCCGGCGAGCAGGCGTGGGCCGTTCATAACCTCGGCTCCGAAATCTCCACGGGCACCGCAAAGACATAGCCTTCCGCCCGCACCGTCTTGATGTAGACGGGTTCGCGCGCGTCATCCCCCAGCCTTTGGCGCACGCGGCTCACGAGAAGATCGATCGATCGGTCGAAAAGTTCGGCATCGCGGCCCTGAGTGAGATTTAACAGCTGGTCCCGGTTGAGGACGCGCTGGGGATGATCGATGAAGACCTTGAGGAGCCGGTATTCAGCGCCGCTCAAGGCCACGGTCGTGCCCTCCCTGTCGAGCAGGTGGCGGCCCACCGTGTCGAGGCGCCACTCACCAAAGGTCAGGAGCTGCCCGGCCTCGCTGATCTGCAGATTGGGAGGCAGCATCCGCGTGCGGCGCAGGATGGCTTTGATCCGCGCAAGAAGTTCGCGGGCAGCGAAGGGCTTCGACAGATAGTCGTCGGCGCCCATTTCGAGCCCGATAATGCGATCCATCTCGTCATCCCGGGCGGTCAGCATCAGCACCGGCTTGGCTTTGTGTTTCCCCGCCCGCAGCTCACGGCATAAAACTAGCCCGTCATCGCCAGGCATCATCACGTCGAGCACGATGAGATCGACGGTATTGCCGTCGAGAAAACTTCTCATCTGCCGTCCATCGGCCGCCACGCTCGTACGCAGGCCGTTCTTCTTCAGGTAGCTGGAGACCAGCTCCCGGATTTCCCTGTCGTCGTCCACGACGAGAATATGGTCGATATGGTCCATTGGATGCCTTCGTCGTCCGGACGGTTCGAGTGGCCCGCTACCGCGCGCCCCGCTGTCACATGCAGTAAGACAACGGTTCGCGGGCTTCGGCAAGTTTAAAGCTTTGCGACGTCCAGAACAGCCCTGGCAAAAGCCTCTGGCGCTTCCTGCGGAAGGTTGTGGCCTATGCCGCCGCTGATGTTGCGGTGCTGGTATTTGCCGGAAAACTTTGATGCATAGGCGGAAGGGTCTGGATGCGGAGCACCGTTGGCGTCGCCTTCCAATGTTATCGTCGGCACGGCGATGACGGGAAGTTTCGCAAGCTTACGCTCGTAATTATCGTACTTGGCTTCCCCGTCTGCCAGTGCCAACCGCCAGCGGTAGTTATGGATGGTGATGGCCACATGGTCGGGATTGTCGAATGCGGGGGCCGAACGATTGAAGGTCTCGTCACTGAATTTCCAGGTCGGAGATGCCGTCTGCCAGATCAGACGCACGAAGTCGCGGGTGTTCGCTGCGTAACCCGCACGGCCGCGTTCCGTCGCGAAATAGAACTGATACCACCACGAAAGTTCCGCCTTGGGCGGAAGCGGCTTTCTATTGATTTCCTGACTGCCGATGAGATAGCCGCTGACCGACACGAGCCCGGTGCAACGCTCGGGCCAGAGTACGGCCATGATGTCGGCGGTGCGAGCGCCCCAGTCATAACCGGCCACGACGGCCTGTTTGACGCCGAGTGCGTCGAGAAAGGCAATCATGTCGACCGCAAGCGCCGCCTGCTGTCCGTTGCGTGCCGTGTCGTCCGAGAGAAAACGGGTCGTGCCATATCCGCGCAGATAGGGGATGAGTACCCGATATCCAGCCGATGCAAGGATGGGCGCGACATCGACATAGCTGTAGATGTCATAGGGCCATCCGTGCAGCAGCAGCACGACCGGGCCGTCTGCGGGGCCAGCTTCTGCGTAACCGACGCTGAGTACACCCGCTTCAACCTGCTTCAGGGCGCTAAAGGAGGTAGCTCCGTCGCGTCCGGTTGACGGCTGAGGCGCAGGCGCTTCGCCCTTGGCATGAGCAAGGCCTACTGAAGCGAATTCGACGGCGGCAACCGTCATTGCGGCAATGCCAAAGAAGCGGCGGCGCTGGAAATTGATCTCGGAAGTCATTTGCTGTCTCTCCTGTCCGTGTTGGATGCCGGGCAGGTAACAGGGTGCGTGTATCGTCGATGTGTCCCAAGGGAGGCGACTGTGAATGGTTTTGTAGCAGGGTGCATTCCGGATACAGACTGATACATTTGGCTCGCCCTTCCAACGCAATCAGCCGCCCCGACATCCGGGGCGGCTGCATTTGATCTTACGGAGGTGTGCTTACTTTGAGGATTGCCGGGCGGCCTGTTCGATGATGTCTGCGACCTTTTTGGGCTGGGAGGCGAAGACCGCATGGCTTGCCGCAATCTCGGTCACCGCACTGCCGGCGCGCTTGGCCATGTCACGCTCGAGATCGCGGTTAATCGACCGGTCCTGCGTTGCGACGATCGACCAGCTTTTTTTGGTTTTCCAGGCGGGTTCGCCGGCCTTGGCGGCAAAGGCGGCCTTGGCGGCGAAGACCCGACTTCTTGCCATGAAGGCCGCGTCCTCACGCGGCAGATCGCCGGCGAAATCTTGTCCAAAGACGGCGGGATCGAGATAAAGGAACGCGCCATCCTTCGTCGGCTTGATGCCGTTGCCGGCCGGCGGTTTGGAGCCGGCGAGGTCGAGAAGGCTCTCTCCCTTCTCCGGCTGGAATGCGGCGACATAGACCAGCCCGGCCACGTCCGGTCGATTGCCGGCTTCCGAAATCACCATGCCGCCGTAGCTGTGCCCGACGAGCAGGCTGGGGCCCTGCTGGAGATCGAGGACACGGTTGGTGGCCGCCACATCATCGGCAAGCGAGGTGATGGGCTCCTGCACGATCGTGACGTTGAAACCTCGGCTTTGAAGAATCTCTGTCGCCCGGCGCCAGGCCGAACCATCGGCCAGCGCGCCATGGACGATGACGATATTCTTCACCTCCGCCGCATGTGCGGCAAAAGCGGTCAGTGAGGTTGCTACGGCAATCGCGAATTTTGGCATGAGACGACGGTGCATCATGTTTTTCCTTTGGTTTAATGGGAAAGGGAAGGAAAATGCAGGTTCAGCCGAACGTGAAGGCATAGGCCTGCACGCCGGGGTCGAGGAAGCGGATGGCAAAGGTTCTCGCTTCGACGGTGCCGGACTGGCGGACGAGCTGGTAAAGACGGGTTGAGGTAACAACGCCATTGCCCTCGGCGTCCGTGTCGGCGCCGTGATCCGCATCCGGCGGATGCCCGTCGATGGTGACCTCGAAACGAACCGGTTTTCCGGCGCTTGCCGGTCCAAGGACCAGATGCAGGTCACGGGCGCTGAAGCGGTAGGTTATGCCGCCATCAGCCGCATCAAGTGTGGCCGCCTCCGCGCCAACCGTCCAGGTACCGGAAAGTCCCCATTCGTTGAGAGAAGGCGTCGTGACGGAATAGTCGCGCGGCGTGTCCGCGCGCACCGCCTCGTTCGATGCAAAATTCTCAGCCTGTCGGTAGCCGATATAGGTTTCGCCGGAGCGCATGTGCCTGATATCCGCACCGGCTTCAGCCCCTGTCGCCTCCGGGCTCACCGGGGCACTGGAGGAAGCGCTACTGCCGGCTTCGCGCAGCAGGTCCTGGATCGCCTCTTCTGTCTGCCGATAATCGCCTTCGCCGAAATGGTGGTAGCGAATCTGGCCCTTGGCATCGATCAGGTAATGCGCCGGCCAGTAGCTGTTATCGAAGGCGCGCCAGATCTTGTAATCATTATCGATTGCCACCGGGTAATCGATCTTGAAGCCGGCGACGGCCTGCCTGACATTGTCGATTTTCTTTTCAAAGGCGAATTCGGGGGCGTGGACACCGATGACGACGAGGCCCTGATCGCGGTATTTGTCTGCCCACGCCCGCACATAGGGAATGGTGCGGATGCAGTTGATGCAGGAGTAGGTCCAGAAGTCGACGAGGACGACCTTGCCACGTAATTGTTCGCGCGTGAGCGGCGGGGAATTGAGCCACTCGACGGCGCCGTCGAGGGATGGAGCCTTGCCCTCAACCGGCAACTCTGACCGGGCGGCGGCAGCGCTGGCGCTGGCGCCTGCCGCGGTCGCCGCTTCAGGCGCTTTGGCGGTGTGGAGCCGATCGAGCACCTGCTGTTCGAAGGATGCCGTGCTCGCATAGGAAATCTGCGAAAGGAAACCCGTATCCAGACCGAGCGCGATGACCGTGACGCCGGCAAGCACCGCCGCGCCAAGCACTTGGCGGATCCGCTCGCTAAAACCCAGAGACCGCTTCATACCCGCAAATACCCGACCGCCGATGAGGATGGCGACGGCAAGGGATGTCGCTGCCCCGGCGGCATAGGCGGCAAGCAGCAGGCTCGTTTCCAGATTGGCCCCCTTCAGGGCCGCTCCCGTCAGGACAAGCCCGAGGATTGGTCCCGCGCAGGGTGCCCATAAAAGCCCGGTGGCGATGCCGAGTATCAGCGAGCCCGCAATCGTCGGTACTGACCCGGGCTTGCCGGCGGCATTGGCGAGCCGGTTACCGAGGTCAACGACCGGGCGGGTGATGATGCTGGCCGCACGGGGCGAAATCAGGCCGACACCGAAGACCGCAAGCAGCGCAAGAGCCGCGAGCCGGCCATATTCATTGGCGCTGATTGCCCAGCTCCCGCCAACAGCGGCAAGCGTCGCGACGGCGCAAAAGGTTGCCGCCATTCCCGTAAGCAGGGGCAGCGTGCTGCGCAGGAACGGTTGCCCCGCCCGCGCAAAAACGAAGGGAAGGATGGGCAGGATACAGGGGCTGAGAATTGTCAGCGCCCCTCCGAGATAGGCAATGACCAGAAACGTCATCATCTTGTCCTTTCAGGCAGGAGTTCACGGCTCCGGGCGGCGAAGGCGACCCGGTGATGGCGCCAATTTCCCGGCCTCACGTATCCCTGATGTGTCGGGACTTCGGTGAATTTGTAATCGAGTGTAGAGGCCGCCTTTCCGCGAACAGTCGCGAAAGCGAAATCGCCCGAGCCCCGGCATCGGTTACGGTGCATATCGCGTGAAGATGAAATCATGGTCCTTGACGTTGCCCTCGTGGCAGGAGAGGCACGTCTCATGCTGAGCGGCATCCACCGCCTTGCCGTTGACAAACCGCCCGAAGCCCCAGCCGTGGCTGGCGGCATATTTCCTGGAGTCTTTCACCATCACCTGCACTGTGGTCGCCGCGCCCGGAACCGTGGCCGGCGGAAACTCCGTGGATTGCTGCCGTTTATAGGCGAGCTTCACCAGTATCGAGCCGTCGGGGAAGGGCAGGGTTCCGCTCTTGTAGGCGTTGACGGCGACATCGTTTGCCAGAACAGCACGAAGCTCGTCCAGCGGCGGCGCTTCCTGCGCGGGCGCGATGAACTTCCAGTCACGATATCCTTCAGGAAGCGTGACACCATAGATGGGAGAGGCAAGCTCCGGCGGCGTGTCCGCTGAGCTCGAATAAACGGTTCCAAAACCTGCTGCCGCACCCGATAGGGCGACGGCGAAGAAAATCTGCCTCTTCATGGGAAATCCTGCCTGATCCGAAATAGATCAGGCAATGATCTGCCCTGCAGGTATCTGGCATGTTTCCTGAAACCCGCATTTATGTATCAAATCGTAGCGCTGCGCAGTGCCCCCGGAGGCATGTCACGCTTAAAGGCCGGCGAGCACGCTCACGTCATCGTCTTTTGGAGCTTCCATCGCGACCCTTATCGCCTTCTGGATCTCGTCCTCTATTGCCTTCCTTTCGTCGGGCGGCATGGCGGCAAGGTCGCCTTCGGACAATCCCCGCGCCTCCAGATATTGGGCCCGGATTTTCTCGCCAAGGCTCATATTTGCCCAGCGGCTAAGCTCGGCCTCATCGGAGCCTGTTCCGCCGCCCTCAAGCGGGGTCTCTTCTATTCCGCCCTCTTGCCCCCGGAGCGACCAGAGTGCGTTGGCAAGATTGGAGGAGAGCGAAGGCGCGGCGCCCCCTGCGATCAACAATGCCGACCGTTCGGGTGTGGGATCGGGCACGGCCTGGGAAACGTCCTGTGGCCGCGGGCGTATGTAAAGCGAGGCGGTGGAGCCAATTCGATCGATTGCAGACATAGTATATCTCCTTCCGTCGCAATCTGGTTCGGGTGGCTTGTGTCTGGCTGGTCATGCTGCTTGCCTGCGTTCGGCGACGTCTCTTTGGCGACCACAAGCAGATTTCTTTCGTCACCTCGCCGGCGGAATTGCGCAAAATCATTCCGAAGCAACGAGAAGTCGTGAAACTTTTTGGAGCGCGGCGAGTTTGGTGAAGGAGCAATCAGCTCGCATGTCCCACTGCATATAATCGCCGCTACGCGGAGGATTGATCGTCCATTCGGAGGAGATCGCATGAATTCCATCATCTATCTAGTCGGCCTCGTCGTCGTCGTCCTGTTCATCCTCTCATTGTTGGGGCTACGCTGATGGTTGATCCAACGGGTATCGAAACGAATCCAAACCGCAGCTATGTGGATTGGCCAGCGATTTTCGCCGGTGCCGTCATTTCCTCGGGCGCCATGGCCATTCTCACCGCATTTGCGGGCGGCTTGGGCCTGAGTTCAATCTCGGCGGACAATGGTGGCGAGGTCAGCACAGTCTGGCTCATCATAACCGCGCTGTTCGTCATCATTTCCATGGTCGGCTCCTACATGCTGGGTGGCTATATTGCCGGCCGCATGCGTCGGCCTGCCGGCGCTGCCGACAGGAACGAACTGACCGTCCGCGATGGTGTGAATGGTCTGGTCGTGTGGGGCCTCGGTACGGTCGTCTCGGCGTTTCTCGCGCTCGGCGTGCTGTCCGGTGGTGCCAAGGCTGTCGGCAGCGTGGCGCAGACCGCGGTTGAGGCAACGGGTTCCGCGGTCGGTGGCGCCGTTCAGGGTGCTGGCCAACTTGCGGGCGGCATCATTTCCGGCGCTGGCAGTGCAGCAGGCGGTCTGGCGCAAGGCGCCGGTCAAGCTGCAGCGCCCAGCATCGAGCAAATGCTTCCGCAGGGCCTGAAAGCCAATCCAATCGACTATTTCACGGATAGTCTTTTGAGAACCGATGCGCCCGCCGCCCCTCTGACGGGTGACCAGAGCGCCGGCGATTATCAGCGCCAGATCAGCGGCATCCTCGGCAATCTTCTTGCAACCGGTGAGATATCTGATGCCGATAAGACATGGCTTGCCAATCAGGTCGCTGCCCGCACAAACATCAGCCAGACGGATGCGCAAACGCGCGTAAATCAGACTGTTGAACGCGTGCAGGCCGTCAGGGCGGAAGCGCAGAAGAAGGTCGATGAAGCACAGAAGCAGGTCGAAACCCTGAAGGCAGAGACGCAGAAGGCGTTGGACGATGCCAAGGCCAAAGCTGCGGATGCCGCAGAAAAAGCGCGCGTCGCAGGCATTCTGACCGCGTTCCTTCTGGCCGCTTCCGCGCTCGTTTCTGCCGCCGCTGCTTATATCGGCGCAGTACACGGTGGCCGACACAGAGACGAAGGCCGTATCTGGGGTGGTCTTTCCTACCGCAAGTAACCAGAGCGACGGCAAGAAAAATCGTCTTTTCACAAAAGTCCTGCCCGGACCAAATTCCGGGCAGGACTTTCGTTTTAGGTATCTTCCGTCACGGACACGGTCAATCGCGACGCTGCAGCAAGGCAAGTGCGACCGTGGATGCCGCCAGGATCGCGGTCAGCGCCAGCGGCGCAGTGGCACCGTAGGAATCTACGATATAGCCGCCGACAACCGCCCCGATACTGATAGCCACCTGGAAAGAAACAACCATCAGGCTGCCTGCCGCTTCCAGTGCATCGGGTGCGCCGCGGGAAAGGTTGGTCGGCAGCACCACGGGCGCCATGCCAAAGGCAAGACCCCAAAGCGCGACGAGCGCGAATGCGGCACCGCTATGAATACCCCATAGGACGAGGGCGATTGTTGCAAATGCCATCAGGGCGGCGGTTACGATGAGCGCGAGGCGGATACTGGTGTCTGCCATGCGGCCTCCCAGCACATTGCCGATCACGGAAGCGACGCCAAAGCCGAGCAGGGCGAGAGCAATCGGCGTGGTCTCAAGCAGCGTCACCTGTTCGAGGAAGGGACGTACATAAACTGAACCGGCAAAATGCCCCGTCATGAGCAGCAGGATGGCGAGCATCCCCAGTTGAACGCTGCGCCGCCGCGTCAGCCGGAAAACATCGGAAAGGCTATTGCTTGTACTTGCTGGCAGCGAGGGTAGGCTGAATATCTGAAGCAGCATGGCAATAATCGCAAGCCCCGCCGTCATCGACATGGCAATGCGCCATCCCACCCAGTCGCTGATCAACGCGCCCATGGAGGGAGCCGCAATGGTGGCGAGTGAAACGCCGAGTGTGACGATAGCCATGCCGCGCCCGGTCGAATTTGCGCCAACGAGCCGTGCCACGACAGCAACCGAAAGCGCCCAGAAACCGCTGAGCGCAATACCCAGTCCGGCCCGGCCCACCAGCAATAGCCAGAAATCTGCAGCAACTGATGCAAGAATGTTGGAGCCGATCGCCAGCGCACTGAGACCGACAAGCACGGTCTTACGGTTCAGTTTGCCGATGAGAACATTGCTCAGCAAAGCGGTCACAGCACCCACGGAGGCCGTCGCCGTGACAACCTGTCCCGCCGTACCCTCCGTAATACCGAGATCGCGCGCCATGGGCGTCAGCAATCCCGCGGGCAAAAACTCGGCCGATACCAGCGCAAAGCTTGTGGCCGCCATCGAAAGAACCGCAAACCAGGTTGCGGCGGTCCATGCGGGTTCCTCTGTGGCCTCCAGGCCAATCGTTGACCCATCAAATTCTGATGTCGTGTCCGTCATGGTGTCTCTCCTTGAGTTGGGAGAGTTTTAGACGAATTTTTTCGGATGATATGTATCTAAAAATCCGAATTTCATAGCTATTCCTCCGAAATGCAGTGGAGATGAAACCACTCAACAGGTCGCTGACAGACTTGGCGTCTCAAGACCGACATTGTATGGCTGGAAAGACCAGCTACTCGGTTATGAGGCTTCTTCATCCATGAAACGCCGCAAAGCCAACCACAAGGTGCCTGAACGTGAAGGGCTCGAGCGACAGCTTGAAGCCCTCCAGCGAGATGTCCGCCAATTACAACTCGAGCACGATCTCCTGAAGAAGGCCAACGAACTCCTAAAAAAGACCTGGGCGTCGATCTGCAGATCCTGAGTAATCGGGAGAAGACCCAGCTGATTGGTAAGCCCACGGTGAAGGCCGTCTTGCGATGACGGCCTGCTGACTGCCAGTCCTAGTGGTAACACTAGGAGTAGTCATATGGCGAAGCATCCAATTGAGGTGATCACGTCTGTGGAGCGCCGTCGGCGCTGGTCACGAGAAGACAAAGAGGGGCTTGTCGCTGCCTGTCTTGAGCCTGATGCGGTGATCTCGGAGATTGCCCGCGCGGCCGGCATCCATGTCAGCCAGTTGTTCCGTTGGCGCAAAGAGCTTTGTCGGATCGAGGAGCCAAGATCTGACACTGCGGCTTTGGTGCCGGTAATCGTGTCCGAGGCCGCTTCGACAGTCTCTCCCGCTCAGCCGGAACCACCCACCAAATTCCATCCTCGTCGGAAGCGCAGTGATGTAACAATCGAACTAGGTCGGGGCCGACGCGTCCGCGTGGATAGCGACATCGACACGGACGCGCTTGGCCGCATCCTCGACTGCGTGCTGGGGCTGCGATGATCCCGGTTCCTGTTGGCGTGAAGGTCTGGCTGGCGACGGGCTATACGGACATGCGCAAGGGCTTCCCCGGTCTGTCGTTGATGGTGCAGGAGGCGCTGAAGCGTGACCCGATGTGTGGACACCTGTTCGTATTCCGCGGCCGCGGCGGTGGCCTGATCAAGGTGATCTGGCATGACGGCCAGGGCGCTTGCCTGTTCACGAAGAAGCTGGAGCGTGGCCGCTTCATCTGGCCATCAGCGGCCGATGGCACGGTAGTGATCACGCCCGCGCAGCTCGGTTATCTGCTGGAGGGCATCGACTGGCGGATGCCGCAAAAGACCTGGCGGCCGACGTCGGCCGGATGAGTAAAAACACTGGAATGACAGGCTCGAATATGATTCCATCCTGTCATGAGCAATACGACTGAAGAGCTTCCGGACGACCTTGCCAGTGCCCTTGCCCTGCTGGCCCAGGAACGCGCTCGACGTGTTGCAGCCGAAGCAGAAGCGGCGACCGCCAAGGCCGAAGCCGCCAGTGCAAAAGCACTCGTATCGCATTCCGAAGCGCTGATCGCGCGGCTGAAGCTGGAGATCGACAAGGTTCGCCGTGAACTCTACGGCAGCCGGTCCGAGCGTAAGGCGCGGCTCCTGGAGCAGATGGAACTGCAACTCGAGGAGCTCGAAGCAGACGCCGGTGAAGATGAACTGGCGGCGGAGATCGCAGCCAAAGCTTCAACCGTCAAAGCTTTCGAGCGCAGGCGTCCGTCACGCAAGCCCTTTCCTGAACACCTGCCGCGTGAGCGCGTCGTAATCGCTGCTCCCGCGAATTGCGCCTGCTGCGGCTCCACCAAACTGTCGAAGCTTGGTGAAGACGTTACCGAGACCCTGGAGGTCGTCCCGCGTCAGTGGAAGGTCATCCAGACGGTGCGGGAGAAGTTTACCTGTCGCGAGTGCGAGAAGATCACGCAGCCACCAGCACCCTTCCATGTAACGCCACGCGGCTTTGCCGGGCCAAACCTGCTGGCGATGATCCTGTTCGAGAAGTTCGCCCAGCACCAGCCGCTCAATCGCCAGAGCGAACGCTATGCCCGCGAGGGCGTTGACATCAGCTTGTCAACGCTGGCCGATCAGGTCGGAGCATGTGCCGCGACGTTGAAGCCACTTCATTGTCTGATCGAAGCGCATGTTCTTGCCGCTGAGCGCCTGCATGGTGACGACACGACAGTGCCGATCCTGGCCAAGGGAAAGACCGATACCGGCCGCATTTGGACCTATGTCCGGGATGATCGGCCGTTCGGAGGCCTCTCACCGCCGGCAGCCCTTTACTATGCCTCGCGCGATCGACGGCAGGAGCATCCGGAACGCCACCTGAAGACCTTCACCGGTATTCTGCAGGCGGACGCCTATGGCGGCTACAATCCGCTGTTCAAGGGTGATCGCGATCCAAATCCGCTAAGACAGGCGTTTTGTTGGGCACACGCGCGTCGCAAGTTCTTCGTGCTCGCAGACATTAATGCGAACGCCAAGCGTGGAAAGAACGCCGCGCCGATCTCGCCTATGGCGCTCGAAGCTGTCAAACGGATCGACGGCCTGTTCGATATCGAGCGGGAGATCAACGGGCTTACGGCCGATCAACGCATGGAACGTCGCCGCAAGGAAAGCCTGCCGCTCGTCGACAGTCTGCAGGTCTGGCTTCAAACCGAGCGTGCAAAACTGTCGCGCAGTTCTCCGGTCGCCGAGGCGATCGATTACATGCTCAAGCGTTGGGATGGCTTCACATCATTCCTGGAGGATGGCCGGATTTGCCTCACGAACAACGCCGCGGAGCGAGCCCTGCGAGGCTTCGCACTCGGTAGGAAGTCCTGGCTCTTCGCCGGATCAGACCGCGGCGCGGATCGTGCAGCCTTCATGGCCACGTTGATCATGACGGCAAAGCTCAACGACATCGATCCGCAGGCGTGGCTGGCCGACGTTCTTGCCCGCATCGCCGACACGCCGATTATCAGGCTGGAGCAGTTGCTTCCGTGGAATTGGACGCCGCCGACCGTCAACGCTCAAGCTGCCTGACCTGTGGCCTTCACCGGAGGCTTACGCTGATTGACGCCCTTAAGGAAGTTTACCGCTTGCCAGAGCTGCCTGCCCAGCTTCGGATTCATGAAGGTGCGCGGACATGATCTCGAGGGTTTTATCGAGAATGGCGGCTTCAACGGGAGCGTCAAAACCTCATGGAAGGTGGACAATGGATCGCCCGTTAGTACCGAAGGTGATCTTAACGACTACTTCGGTTGGCACAGTTTCTCGGGCTTCAAGACCGCGTTCGTGGACCAGATGATCTCGGGTCAAAAAACGCTGACGATTACGGACGACAAGGGCACAGTTATCACCGCCGATCTAGAGGCAGCGCTGGGGGCTTTTTGGCAGTTGAATGGCTGCTTGGAGGATGCTGACAGGTAAGATTATCAGGAGAAATCAGTTTTCACCGGTCGCAACGCTGTGGATGTCGGTTGCGTACCGCTGTTAATCATCACCATCATGGCTGAGCTAAGGAATCTCAACATGGAAATCTATTCTTGCTCGGAATAGTCAGTCACGTCAATAAGAGTGATGCCGTAGGGTAGGCTGGATGAATAGTTGGCACTGGCCCAGCACTCAATCTGCTTACGCTCCGCTTCAGTATTCCAGAACACGAAGTAGTGCTTGCCGTTGTCACCCCTATCGATGTCGTCTTCTGCAATGCTGGCAGGAATATCGATGAAGGGGAATTGCCGGAGCAGATGTTGCAAGACTTCACGGTTGGTGGATTCCGCCTTAATGAAAACCTCATTGTCGATATTGATCGCCATGCACTGCTATCCTGTCAGATGTCATTCTCGTCTGCGGTGGCTTCATCGTTCAATACCGCCTCACGTTCCCGCATAGCCGCTAATCGGCTGGGTGGCCATATCTCCAACGGTGGCATTTTGGGCTCACCGAAAGATCTTGCTGAGTACAGCTCTTTATGCTCCGGCTTGATAAGCATGTTAGGCGGCAGGTTATCAAACAGCTCATAATCGTGGATGTAAATCCAGTAGTTCAGGCCGTTCTTGTTGAGCGCCGTGTAAAACAGCAACAATAATTCGTAGTCCGACAACTGTGCCCGCAGCAATTTCACATACCGTAGCTTATCACTGATGCCCTTGTAGTCATGAACGAACCGGAGGACGTTATAGAGATAACGGTAGTAGTGGGCGAGGTCTTGCTGCCTCCAGTCCCAAAACCTATTGTAGGCCCTCTGTAGGCGCTCCTTGTCCTCAAGTTCTCCAATTTCGTCGTAATACTGTTTGTAGTTGGCGAAGAATTGCTTGAAGCAGTCACGTCCAACAGCCCGCCGGTTGATGTCGCCGGACATGGCGTCATAGGTATTCGGCTGCCGGTTCTTCCATTCAAGGTCAATCGAGTTGACAATGGTGTTGTGCAGCGTGAGCATCTGGAAGAAGGTGGTCTCGAAGTTCTGGCGGTCGAGTGATTGATGTTGGTCTTCGAGAGCACGCGCTGATGCTGCCAGCTCATTCCTTGTCTCCGCCAATTCCTTCTGCTGCAGCACAATGGTGATGAGTAGCGCCATGAAGGTCAGGAACGTCAGGATGGGGTTAAGCGTGCCGCCGATGAAATCGCCGAAGGTGCCGCCGGTGGCTTCCGCATCGAAGTGGACGATAGCAAATGCGGTTGCCACGATGACGATGCAGAATGCGCCTGCAATCAAAAAAAGATGGAACAGATTGGATTTGGAGTTGTCGTTGGCGGGCTCAAGAAATGCCTCGAAGTGCTTCCGTGACCACCAATAGGCACACTTCGGCAATCGCTTCAACCACGCCCACGCTGACATGCTCCACCCCTTCAATTCCTGCCACACGACACGCTCCCGTCAGTCATCACCGGCAACAATCCTCTCCCAGCCAGCAGCTTCGTCATCGTAGTCGTCATCATCGTCCTCCATTTCAGGCGGCACGATTTCCCGTTCGATACCAATACCCGACCGGAAGAAATACTGCACTTCGAGATAAGCTTCGGCCGCTGGCCGCAGGGTTACCTGAAGCAAATGTTCGATAACTTCACTGTGGTATTCTTGAACAGAAACATAATGATACGTGGCCCAAGGAAATAGGATGCGCATCGCGTCTTGCAAATCTACGGCACGATAAAAATACTCATGTATCTCTTCCGGGTCGGTGTCGTAGTCATCAACATATATTTTGAGTGTTCGGAAATTGACGTGCTTATTGATCCACTCTTCCCATCGAAAGAATACCGTCTTATCCCTCACTCGCTCCATCAGTCCTTCATCGCTGGCGAAGGCGGCGCGCAGAACTGACTCGTCGTCGGTCGCACGAATATCCTTAAAAATGCGAAGGCCATCATCATCGAGAGTGTTGGCGGACGGTATCTTGATAGTGAAGCCGGTTTGCGTCAGCGTACACAGATGCTCCTCAACATGTTGGAACACCATCAGCTTGGTCTCGGGGTGGACTAGAACAAGGAAGACAGGGATCGGGTAGTTATTCCAATATGAGTAATGTTTGTGAGAGCCACGGTATATGTAATCATGCCCATGCTTCTCAAAATATGACTTGCCGGTTTTGATCTGCAGCGCGATGAGCTTGATTTTTCCTTTTTCGTGAATCTCAACCGTTGCATCGACGCCTCTGTCAGACTCTGGTTGGCGACGGAGGATCAGTCCTTTTTCGAGGAAGAAAGTTTCGACGTAGGAAAGACCTACGCGCCCCTTCAAATCGGTATCTAAATCAGGATTTGTGCCCAACCAACGCCCCCGCATTTACTTACCAATGGCATATGCCATTGACGGACGAATTGCGAGAGCTGAGTTAATTAAGCTCGCTTGGTTCGAGTCTGAAATTCCGAAAACGGGCCTTTTTGCAGCGTCGCTAAAATCCAACGAGCCGTCATGCCAACTCTACCGAGACAGGAATTCAGCAGGCGCGAAGAACACTGGGGCAAGACCTGATAAGCGGAAAGAAAGAATGGCGATCTTACAATCGGGCTCATAAAAAGCGGCCTTGCGCTTGATACTTTCCTGCTAAATAGTGGGTGCCATCATACTACGGGGGATATCGGTGAACATTAGTGATGAAATTGCTTTCGCAGATTATCGGGCTTCTTGGCTTGAAGATGTGACCAAAGGCAATCCTTCGACGGTTGAGCTCGGTCGCCGTTTCGCCCTGAAGCTGATTACACAATGGATGGAAGACTCTATAGAAACCGACCACTTTATTTATTGCGATGGGTCGGGTGATGGTGGGGTAGACCTCGCCCTCCTTGATACCGGACCGGAAGAAACTTCCGACGAAACCGGCGTGAGCGGTCACACGTGGTATTTGGTACAAAGCAAGTATGGATCAGCGTTCGCCGGTCCGCAGACGCTCCTCATCGAAGGGCAGAAGGTGATCGACACTCTCGACGGTAAACGCGAGCGGCTTAACTCGCTAGCTGAAGGGCTTTTGGAACGTCTCTCAAATTTCAAGCGAGGAGCCGGCGCAGCCGACAGAATAGTATTAGTATTTGCCACAGAAGCGCCCTTGAAAGATGATGAGAAGCGCGTGCTGGCGGATTTGCGCGTCATGGGCACTTCGCGTCTTGGCTCCATGTTTGATATTGAAGCACTCTCAATCGAAACTATTTTCGCTCGCCTGCAAGAGATTGAAGCCGTTGGTCTGACGAATAGACTGAAAGTTTCGCTTGATGCGCAGTTGGTGCCATCGGGATCAGATTTGCTCGTAGGCTCTGTTGGTCTCTCCAACCTCTACGCATTCTTGAAAAGCTACCGCGATGCAACGGGCGACTTAGATCGGATATATGAAAAGAATGTCCGTCGATTTCTTGGTGCGCGTGGCAAAGTTAACAAAGCCATGCAGTCCACTCTTCGTGACGCTCCTGAACGTTTTGGGCTATATAATAACGGGATAACCGTTGTCGTTCACGACTACAGCCTGAGAGAAGGATCGGTTGAATTAGCTGAACCGTTTATCGTGAACGGTTGTCAGACCACAAGAACGATCTGGGAAGTTTTCCATAGCCGGCTGAGCTCTGGTGGCACGGGCGTAAATCCAGAAACCGAGGCTTGGAAAGTAAAGGCCAGCCAAGGTGTCGTTGTTGCTAAGATAGTTAAGGTCGGCGATAGCGGTGAAAACCTATTGCAAGCAATTACCCGCTATACGAACAGCCAGAATGCCATCCGCGAAAAAGACTTCCTTGCGCTAACGGGTGACTTTAAAACGTGGCAGGGGCAGCTCGCTAATCAGCACGATCTTTATCTCGAGATCCAGCGGGGTGGATGGGACTCTCAGAAAGCCCTTCAGAACACCAACCCCGCTACCAAACAGTTTACCGAACACGCAAACGCGGCTGATCTTATCAAAGTCTACGGTGCCGGCTGGTTGGGCGAGGCTGGTTTGGCGTTTGGCAAGAATCCCCCGTTCTTGCCGGACGGTTCTGTCTTCAAGCGGATTGTAAATGGGGCAGATGTCGATGGCGGGCCGTTTGGCGTAACGGACCTTTACGCCGCTTATCTGCTCCAAAAGTACACCGCGCAATATGGATTTGGCCGAGGCGCGCCGAAGCACTCACGGCGTCAGTCAAGGTTCCTATACTTTCTTGTAGTTCTTGACCTCTTTAAAGACGTTCTCTCACGCGCGCTTCACCCCACCGATCATCGTTCAGTCGCTGCGGCGATGGTCAAAGCGCTAAAAGACGACGGTGCGCGATCCGCGCTTCTTGATCGAGCCGCCGAGGTAATCGACTCCTACTTTACTCAGGGTAGTGACGATAGTTTGTTCAATGAGCCTAGCTACCTGAACAGCTTCAATGCCGACCTAAACGCTTTCCTAAAGTGGGAAAAGCTGGCGCGCTCCGAAACTGAGACGCCGCGCCTTAGGCAGCTGCTTGCGGTGAACAAGTCTGTTATGGGTATTTCAGTGGGGGGCAGCCCAACGCCCCGACAAATGATTATGCTTGCCGTGAGTGCTTCCTAACGGTTGGATGCTCGGAATATCGGATATACACGTAAAAATGCTTGATAAACGAGCCCGGGTGTCTACCTGCTCCACTACCATCGTCACATCAGAGTATACCCTCAAGTGACCACAAGTCAGTTGTAACCGCTGTTTCACTCCCACATTGCTCGCTGCCGCCTGATCTGTGATTGAGGTTTCCATGGATGAAGAACGGGAGTTTCTCCATGGAGACCTCATTGGAGTTTCTCACAACCAGGAAGCCTGGACGTGAGGCTCACCGACATTGGCCGGACGAGGTCAAGGCGAAGATTGTTTCGGAAAGCTTGAGGCCTGACACGACAGTCAATGAAGTTGCGCAGCGCTATGGATTGCGAGCCAACAGCCTTTCCACCTGGCGGACGATGGCACGGCAGGGCAAGCTGATCCTGCCAGCACCGGAGGATGCGGTGGAGTTCGCGGCGGTGATCGTCGATCCGCTTGTTTCAGAACCGCCGCCTAAGGCGGTTGGTCGCCCTGAGATCGTCCTCGGTCAAGTGATCATCCGTCTTGAGGAAGGGGCATCTGTGGCCCGGATCGCTGCCATCGCACGTGCCTTGTCGGCGACATGATCTTTCCATCGAACCGTGTGCGGATCATGGTGGCGACCAATCCCGTGGATTTCCGCAAGGGTCATGACGGGTTGGCGGCTTTGGTCAAGAACGAGCTGCACAAGGACCCGTTCACCGGAACGGTCTTCGTGTTCCGGTCACGCAAGGCTGACCGGTTGAAGCTGATCTACTGGGATGGCTCTGGGATCGTCATGGCCTACAAAAGGCTGGAAGAGCACAGCTTCACTTGGCCAGGCATCAAGGATGGATTGATGACTCTCACCCACGCCCAGTTCGAAGCCCTGTTCGCAGGCCTTGATTGGCGGCGGGTTCACGCCGTCCAGACGAGAACGCCGCAGGCCATCGAATAGCTGCGGCACGATGACTCAGCAGGGCAAATTCCGAGGGCAAATCAGCTTTGGATTTGGTAGGTTTTAGCCATGCTTGATGCCGCCGATCTTCCCGATGATGTTGCCGCCCTGAAGGCGATGCTGATTGCTGCGCGGCTAAGCGAAGCGGATAAAGTTGCCCAGATCGCTCGCAAGGACGAGCGGATCGAACGGCTTGAGAAGCTGGTCGCAGCGTTCAAGCAGGCGGCCTTCGGGCGCAAGTCCGAGAAGACTGATCCCGACCAGTTTGATCTGGCACTGGAAGACCTGGAAACGGCCATGGCTGCCATCCATGCCGAGGATGAGGCGGATGTTCCTGCTGGAAACAGGATTGCCAAGGCACGCGCAATCAATCGCGGCTCCCTTCCAAAGCATCTTCCGCGTATCGAAGAGGTCATCGAGCCGGAAAGCCTCATCTGTGCTTGCGGTGGATGCCTGCATTGCAATGGCGAGGATGTCTCCGAACGGCTGGACGTCGTCCCCGCCCAGTTCCGCGTCCTCGTCACCCGCCGCCCTAAGTTTGCCTGTCGGGCCTGCACCGACGGGGTCGTCCAAGCCCCAGCTCCGGCGCGGCTGATCCAGGCTGGGCTCCCGACGGAAGCGACCGTCGCGCATGTCCTGGTTTCCAAGTATGCCGATCATCTTCCGCTCTATCGGCAGGCGCAGATCATGAGTCGCCAGGGCATCGACCTCGACCGATCAACACTTGCCGACTGGGTCGGTCGGGCAGCCTATGAACTGCGGCCCGTCTTCGCTGCGTTGATCGCCGATCTGAAGCGCTCATCCAAGCTGTTCATGGACGAGACCCGTGCCCCGGTTCTCGATCCCGGCTCACGCAAGACCAAGACCGGATACTTCTGGGCGCTGGCGCGTGATGATCGCCCATGGGGCGGCGGTGCTCCGCCAGGTGTTGCTTTCACCTATGCGCCCGGTCGGGGAGGCATTCATGCCGAACGGATATTGCAGGGCTTCTCCGGCGTCCTGCAGGTGGATGGATATGCCGGATACAACAGGCTGATCGCCCCTGAGCGTGTTGGTCCGGACATTCAACTCGCCTATTGTTGGGCACATGCCCGGCGCAAGCTGGTGGAGATCACCCGCAACGGCTCAGCACCCATCGCCGAGGATGGCGTCAAACGGATCGGCGAACTGTACCGCATCGAAGCCGAACTTCGGGGCCTTAATCCGGAGGCTCGATTGGCTGGACGACAGGAGCGGTCAGCGCCACGGGTCGCCGACATGCAGGCCTGGCTTGTCCATCACCGTGCCCGTGTTGCGTCAAAGTCCCCGCTTGGCGAGGCTTTGGCCTACATCATCAAATACTGGGATGGCCTGAAGCTCTTCCTGAGCGACGGTCGCGTTGAGATCGATAGCAACAGTGTCGAGCGCACCATTCGGCCGATTGCCCTCAATCGCAAGAATGCACTCTTTGCCGGACACGATGCCGGGGCCGAGAACTGGGCGACCATTGCCTCGCTTGTCGAGACGGCATTATGCCGCGCGCGGCATAATGCACTTTATGCCGACCGGCGAACTATGCCGATTAATCAACTTTTTGCCAACGTTTCCGGCACCATAGCGGCCGTCTAGTCGGCATAGCTTAGGGTCTCTCCGTCGCAATTGACGCAAAGGAGAGGACATATGAACACAACTGACTATTTGAATCGCAGCTCCCTATACCGGAAGCTAGAGCAGATCCTGCGATTGATGAATCGATTGTGAGGTGACGCGGCGCGGCGAAACTGATTCAACATCCACAGCGAAGAGGTGGATGATGGCACGAGCACTGAGCGACGATCTTCGATTACGCGTACTGAAAGCGTCTGCGGCGGGTATGTCTGCACGGCAGGCCGCCGCGCGGTTCGGGGTTGGGATTTCGACGGCAATCCGGTGGATTGCAAGGGCCAGCAATGGTGAGCCGACATCACGGCCGCAAGGTTGGCGAAGGTCCTCGAGCCTGGATGCGCACGAGGCGTTCGTTGTCGAGATGATCGACGATCGCAAGGACGTGACGCTGGACGAAATGGTCGAGCGTCTGTGCGTTGAGCGGCAGGTCGGCATCAGCCGGAGTGCGCTCGGTGCCTGGCTGCGAGGCCGCGGGTGGACGTTTAAAAAAAGTCCGCACTCTCCTCTTAGAGACTTCGGCGGCTACCAATTCCATGGAAGCAGTGGCTCCAGCCTGGTCATCGGCGTCGGATAGCCCACTGACCACCAAAATTGCGAGCCAAAATTGGACGCCGATCATCCCGCCAGAGGGGTCAATATTCCACGCCGAAACACAGTCAGTGAAATATGCTGAGGTGGTCTTATGCGCCCTGTGTCAGTTCCGCGGTTGACCGTTAAGCTAATCCCGCGCTCATGCATGAGCATTCACTTCTTCTTATCTTTCGGTTCCCAAAACATCGAAATCACTTTGTGCCGTATGAAGAAATCCAGTCCCGAGCCATCGTGTTTGTGAACCGAATCAAACGACAAGGGGTCACCCGACGCACATGCGCTGGCCTTAACTCCTGAATTTCGAGACTCGAGCTCTTCTTTCCATTTTCCGAGCATTTTCTTCGCATCCATTGCGAAACAGTAAATCAGCACGTCACCATGATCCTGACCGGGGTTGCCCGTTGAATAGCGTGTTGCCAATTGCTGAAAGCCCTTATCGAGCCAACCGTAGTCGCTGTGTTTTTTCGCTTCTGCCAGCCAAAGAAAATCTTCATTCGCTTGGACAACGATGTCACAATGTCCACCAACCGAGGCGTTATGCGTTGCATCTATGCCAGAGCTTGTGAGCATATCGCAGATCTGGACCGTTAAGCCGTCCTCGTCATCATCTTGTTTTTTCTCTCTGTGTTTCACGAGCTTATTGCAGGCGAAGTCGACCGATTTCCGCAGCGCCCTCAATCTCGCATCGTGGTTTTGCGCGAGCACAAACTCTATTCCGGCTCCCAATTCCTTTCCTGCGGCCAGAACTCTTAATTGTGCGAGCGCGTCCGCGTCCAAGCTCCTGATCTCCTGGCTCATTGTGGCTGCCCTCCGAAAATCTCCGGCTCTAGTTCAAAAAATGGTACCACTCGTTCCGAAGCGAAGACAATTTCCTTTCGGGTGACCGGATGAAGAACGGTATCGACGTCTAATACTCTTTGGAAGTCGGCGGGCGACAATCTGTGTCGCGCACCATCTTCATCGACAAAATCGGCCGAGGCGCGAAATATTGCGCACCTGGATTGAACCAGTATCGCAAGTGCAGAGACCACGTCGGGCGTCAACTCGCTCCTGTCCAGCAGTTTCAGGATATCCCCGACGCGCCATTTTTGCTCTTTCGGAGCGCCTGCTACGGCATCAACTATTTCCAACGCCGTCGCTGCTGCTGGTGTGTTCTTCCAACCGGCATTAATGGCTGATTTCAGCTTCTCGGTCGAGTTGACCTCGGGTTCGGCATCCGCGTCCAAGCTCAGAGACGGAAGCGCTCGCACGATCCGCATCGTTTCTATACTTACGGTAATCACACGCTGAAATAGTTCGAGGGGATATTTCGGGTCCCCGACGGTCTCGGTAGCATAATCGTTGGCATCATTGACTATGCCGCTATCTTTGTCGGTCTTTATGACCTGCCGTTCCATAACCCATTCCAAAGCGGGCTTGCCGTTCACCACGTAGTCATACGCCTCCAGCGGAATGTTCTGCATGGTGATGTTGTCATTGTAGAGGACGGTGGTGCGATCCTTTTCCTTGCCTCTGCCGCCGAACTTCATCTTTTTAACGCGGTAGAATTTCCTGGGGTTGGCCTCCGCCTCGGGTATAAGGCGGTGATCGCCCTCCTTGAAGGTGACCATGTAGGGCGCGACTGTTTCAAAATTCATATGCA
Source organism: Rhizobium sp. SJZ105 (assembly GCF_007828365.1). NCBI lineage: Bacteria > Pseudomonadati > Pseudomonadota > Alphaproteobacteria > Hyphomicrobiales > Rhizobiaceae > Rhizobium > Rhizobium sp. SJZ105. Next base: position 16,772 of record NZ_VIUP01000005.1, on the reverse strand, counting down.
GATCGCCTAGGATACGGCCTGCGTCACGGAAAACGGCGAAGTCGGCAAAGCTTTTGACCGACGGTATGCGGGGGAGCTGCTTGGCGAGGTTGTTCCTGAACCGTTCGCGGTAGTCGGGCGAGTGAAGCAGCCCGTAGATGTAATAGAATAGATCTTCCTTGCTGATCTGTTTTCCCGGATAGGTGGCTTGAAAATGGGCTAGGCCGTCATCGGTGATTGCATCGCGACGGGTGAGGCCGCTGGGCTGATGACCCGAAGGAGCGAAGAGGCCGTCATCGGGTTGGTTTTCTTCATAGAGATAGAGGGGAAAACACTGTCCCTTCTCGATAGTGTCCATACTGGGCATACGGTTCATCATGAGGACCGAAAAACCCGCCCTTGCGCCCACACCCGAGACCTGAAAGGCTCGATTCTTCTCACCAGACGGAGGAAAGATGCGAGGTAGCTGGCCGCGACGATCGTTGAATTGAGACGAGTAGAACGCCCATGAGTGTTCAAACGGGCGGTAAAGAGATTGCGCTGCAACCCCGCTATCCAACGTGGCGCGCGCTGCGCGCTTCACACCAGCAAACAGGTGGTCACTCCAAGAGATGCGCCTCGCGTCGTAATCAACCGCCTTCTTTATGTCATCCACGGACTTGCCGCCTACCTGATCAACCGCTTCGTTATAGGCCTTGATCATCCTGCCCATGTTGGCTTTCAGCTTCGTGGGAGAGAAGTTGTAGGCCCAAGCATCACGCTGGGTTTTCAGGCCATTCGAGAAATCTTCAAAAATCAGGATCTCGTGTTTGTTGCGCTTGTCGCCCAGTAACGCGAACCGGTCAAAACTGCGATCTACCTGTTCGAGCCAATCATTTTTCTCGTCGGGCGTGATCGTGCTCCAGCCGCCCGCCGTGGAAATGCCGTTGACCGAGGCATAGTCGCGGATGATGTTCAGCTTCTGTCTGGTCGTCAGGTCTGGGCCGATATCGTGAAAATGGATCTGCCCATGTTTTTGTGCTTTTGGGTTCTTGACTAACACGGCAATTGAAATGCCGGTCATGCTGCCCGAAGAGAATACGTTTTGTCCCTCGCGCGCAGCCCCCTTCGACAGCATGTTTTTGCGAATGTCCCCCCGAAGGTGAAAGATGTAGAGGTCGCTGAACTCTTCGGCCAGACACTTACGCATCCCATCGGCATAGGATCGCTCAATCCAAGCACTGCCCGAAACGAAAGCCATGATCCCGGCATCACCGATCCGCTCGCTCGCCCACCGGAACGCCCGGATGTAGCTGTTGTAGAGTGCCGTTTTGAGAGACGCCGTTGAATGAGCAGCGTAGGTGTCACGGATAGAATCGTCCAGTTTCGGGTAGTTGACCTTTTGCGCGTTGTCATTGGCGCTTTCCTGCCCGGCAGAATACGGCGGATTGCCGATGATCACCCGGATATCCAGCGCCTTTTGCTTGGCCCGGCGCTCTGAGTTGTCAGGCAGAAGGTTCGCAATCATGTCGCGTTCCTGCTCATACATTTGGAAGGTGTCGGTCAGCAAGATACCCTCAAACGGGTCATAAGGTGCGTTGGCCGAAAGCGAGCCATAGGCCAGTTCGTGATACACCGTCTCGATATTCACGGCGGCAATGTAATAGGCCAGCAGTACGATCTCATTGGCGTGAATCTCATATTTGTATTTGTGTTTCAGCTCGTCGGGCGCAATCAGGCCAGATTGCAATAGCCGCGTGATGAAGGTGCCAGTGCCGGTAAAGGGGTCAAGGATATGAACGCCCTTAGACCCAAGCGTCTGGCCGAACTGCGATTTCAGCACGTCATTAACCGAATGGATAATGAAATCCACCACCTCGACCGGCGTATAGACAATGCCAAGCCGCGCGGTGAGCACCGGGAAGGCCGTGCGGAAGAATTTGTCGTAAAGCTCGGTGATCAAAGTCTGTCGCCCCTGCGCGGTTTTCACATCCGCAGCGCGGCGTTCCACGCTGGCGTAGAACTTGCCGAGGCTGTCAGTTTCTTTTTCAAGATTGTGTTCATGTAGCTGCCCCAGTACGATCTCCATCGCTCGGGAGACAGGGTTTTCTTTGGTAAAGCGGCTGCCTTTAAAAAGCGCATCAAAGACAGGCTTAGTGATGAGGTGCTGAGCTAGCATCTCAATCGCTTCGGCCTCGGAAATCTCCGGATTCAGGTCGTCATGCAGTTCCTCAAGGAAGGCCAGGAAGGCAGTGCGTTCCGGCTCGTCTTTGGCGACGATGGTGGTAATGCGGGTGATATGGGTCTGGGCGATCTTGGCGATGTCCTTGGCCCAAGTATCCCAATATTCGCGGGTGCCGCATTTCTCGACGATCTTGGCCATAATGGCGCGGGTGAATTCGTCGAAAATCAGCTCCCCTTGCTCAGGTGAATAATCCTCTCTGACCTCGGTTGCTTCTCCGCCAATGTCTGCGCGCTTTTTCGCTGTCTTGGATTTCTTCGTCGCAAAGTCATCAACGACAGCTGTTAACTCTCTCAATTCACTTTCCGAGGAAATGCGAACCAACTCGATTTTGTCGCTAATATCTTCTCCAATTTTGGCTTGGTTGATGCGTGCGTCGAGCCGTTCATCGTGGGCGCGCAAGGCATTTAGAATCTGCCAAACCACCTTGTAGCGCTCATTATCGTTAAGTGCTTCCTCGGGCCTCACGTTCGGAGGAATGGCAACAGGTAGAATGACATAGCCTAGCTTCTTGCCCTCAGCTCGCCGCATTACACGGCCAACCGATTGCACAACATCGATCTGGCTTTTTCTGGGGTGCATGAACATGATGGCATCAAGAGCCGGTACATCGACACCCTCTGACAACACCTTCGCATTGGTCAGGATGCGGCAAGTTTCTTCACCTGCATCGGCCTTAAGCCAATTCAGCATTTCCTCACGCGCACTCGCATTGAAGCTACCGTCGATATGCCGTACTTCAGTCTGGAGAGAACGCTCCTCCTCAATTATGTCGTTGCTGGTATATTCCTCGACCACCTTAGAAAACTCGTCCTCTATGACCTTGGACTTTTCAATGCTCTGACAAAAGGCCAGAGCGCGCCTCATGGGTCTGGGATCGAGCTCCAGGTCAGCGGTAAGGTCCGTCTTTGTTAAGGCCTTATAACAACCGATGATTTTGGTTGCGTCATCTAGCGTCAGCTCTGCTCCATCTTTCAAGCGGTTCTGAATAGTGTTGGAAATAAGTCCCTCGTCCACGGCCAGAACGATGACTTTATAATCGGTTAGGAGGTTGTTCTCGACTGCCCAGCCGAAACCACGATGAAATAGGTCTTTGCCAAACTTAGAGTCATCATCCATTGAAGCCAGTTCAGCGTCATGGTCATCAGCCTTCCTCCTCGCCGCATCACCAAAGATGCGCGGAGTGGCCGTCATATAAAGCCGCTTTTTAGCCCGCACGTATTCGTCACTGTGGATGCGGACAAACGTACTGTCATCCTCATCCTTCAATGTAACCCCTGTGGTGCGATGGGCTTCATCGCAAATCACCAAGTCGAACTCTGGCAAGCCGAATTGTTTTTGCGCGCGGACCAAAACATCTATGGAGTGGTACGTAGAGAATACCACCGTCATCTTGATGCCGCTACTCATGGCGACCTGTCGAGCAAGCCTCTCGGGGTCCGTGGTGGCCGGGAATGCCAAGTCGTGGACGTTAAGGTCAAGGCTATCGGCATCAGCGTTTCGCCCAATTCTCGTATCGGAGCATGCCGAGTAAGCCGTGAACTCATCTTGGCAGTCATTTTTCCATTCGCGTACCGTCTGAGACATGAGCGCAAGCGAGGGCACCATGAACAAGACCAGCCTTCCCGGACCCGCAAGCGTTTCTGCGATCCTAAGACCGGTAAACGTCTTACCAGTCCCGCATGCCATTATCAGCTTGCCACGAGCCTCTTTACCTAAACCGTCAACAACCGACGCAAGAGCGTCTTTTTGGTGGTCCCTCAATTGCTTTTTAGGGGCGAGGCTAACCGTACCTGTGCGGACGAACTGCGACCAGTCGATACGGCTGGCCTCCAATTCATCGACGCTAATCCGGTTCCACTCTTTAGAGAGCTTATTCAGCGTCTCTTTTGCGTTTCGACTTAAATCCCTGCGGGTCGTATCCGCGATGATCAGGCGCGTGAAAAGATCGTTGGATGCAGCGGAAATGAAACTGTCCAAGTCTGACTTCTGAATGCTATGTTCTGGGCTATAGAACTTGCATTGGATTGCAGCATAGCCGCCGCCATCGGTGAGCGTCGCTACGAGATCGATCCCGGTGTCGTTACCTTTCCATCCATGCAGTGCGGCCCATTGGCCGAACGGCAGTACTTCTGTGTAGAATTGCTTTTGTGTACTGTCATTTTGCAGGAACACTCTGATGACACGTTCAAAATAATCGCCTTTTTCGCGCTCGTTCCCTGAAGCTGCACGGTAGGTTTCGAGTAGTTCACTTAGCTGCATGTCTTGATCGTTCTCAAAAATGATTCTGGCTGATTGCATTACGCAATTGTGGATATTCGTAACGCGCGCAGCGAGGGAAATCCATTGCCAACTGCCATTGATTGTGACCACTCTCCACACTAGCCGAGGCATGTAGGATTTGACCGGGGGTTACGTTCACGTCGGCGTAAGCCGTTGCGACCGCATATCCACTTTCGTTGACTGGCAAACTGTCTCCTGGGAACACTGGTGCGCGCTGCGCATTTTTTTGGGTTATGCAACGCAGAGACAACAAGGAGGAATTATTTCCCCCGGGCCATTCAGGGAAGCCCGGTTTCTAATGTATTGAACGATGGTGGAAGCGCTCCAAGCCTCACAAATACAAAATCTACTCATTTGAATTTGTGGGAGTTTTTGTGGGGTAACGCAAATTTACTTCGTCAAACTATTGAAATATATAGATAATTATAAAAAATGGCGGAGAGGGGTGGGATTCGAACCCACGATACCCTAGCAGGTATGCCGCATTTCGAGTGCGACGTAACACCCGGTGTCATTTTTCTATTTTTACCGCCCGCCGCAGGTATTCGGTAAGCGACAAGCTGAGGCCGTTGAGGCCTCACGGCGTAAGGGGATCGATTTCGCTACTAGGCGAGCCATTTGCGAGCACTAGAGCGTCTGCGTCAACCAGGGCTGGGGATCGACAGAATTCATCTTTGCAGTCTGCAGGAGCGTCGCGATTGTCGCCCATGTCCTGCTGCTGCCGTCATTACCAGCTAAGAGACTGTTCTTCCTTTCGTGCAAACCTTGGCACGAAAGGAAGAACGTAATATTTGCAGGACACGAATTCGGGGCCGAGAATTGGGCGACCATCGCCTCGCTTATCGAAACATGCAAACTCAATTCGGTTGATCCGCCTGTCAACATGACCGCCACGCTGACTGCTATCGTCTACGGGTACAAGCAAAGCGAGATTGATGAGTTGCTGACATCGAGATACAGGGGATCAGTCATGTGCTCCGAAGACAGCAGTCGGCGCTTAGCCGTCATTGGGTCACAATGTGCGGCTCCTATGGTGCGATGATAGCGGGCGGAGCCGGGGCGATGGCCACATGCTTAAAGGCACATATTTTCTTTTTTCGGTAATGGCGTGCGTTGCCCAGTCAACAGCTACAGCTTCAGCCCAAATCGCTGCGTTCGATGAGCGGCGTATTCAAGCCGCTGTCATGCTGGATGGGCTGGCAGAGCCCATCGTCGGTGAAGCCCATTGCCGGGTCGATAATAAGTGCGAGATCATTTTTGGTTCAGGATCAGGCGTCAGAGTGGATGTTACCTGGCGTAGCCGGGGGGCAATCGATTCTGCTGATTTGACTATTAAGTGCCCAAAGGACTGTTCGTTCCCATCAGGCCGGTCGAAAATCACTTTCCAGAGCGAACGAAAATTCGATCTTTTTCGCGGCGGAGAGAACCACGTTGAGATAAAGCCGGTGTTGAGGCCCAGGATCAAAATCGGACGAATTTTTCTGATCGTGGAATAAGCTTCCTGATCGCTGCAATTCACGCATTATTGCCAGCCGCCTGGCAGCGGAAGTCGTTAACGGCAAACGTGCGTGGTCAAGTTGCACGGCAAACGGCGCTTACCAAACACGTCGGAAAGGAATACTCCGGTTGCGACGGGTCAAGTCCATCGCGACGCCTAGGAAATCTGGAAGCGTGGCGCACTTTTGGGGTGACCGATTAAAAGACGCCAATGTTGTCGTCGGCACCCACTATCGGCTCAATCCAAGCCCCTGAGACCGGTTCAGCTGCTGTCTCAACGCGTCGTCATGGCTTAGCTCAGCATGGCGTGTACGATGCACCATGCGGGCGATCGTCTTGATCTGCTCGGCCTGCTTTGCGAGCTCCGGGCGTGCCGCAAGCTCCTCGGCGAACCTGCGAGGATCGGAACTGCCAAACCGCCGCGTGAGCGCATCAACCACCAGCTTGGCCTCACCGAGCGCGGCACGGCCCTCAGGCGACGATCGCAGCTCCGCGATAAACTGGCTCCGCTTCTCCAACGGCATTTTCTCCACCTTGGCAATGATTTCGGCGCTGCGCGGCGTGAGGCCGGGCACCTCGATGACGTCACGCTGCTCACGCTGCCATTGTTCGCTCTGACGTTCTTCGCCAAGCCGGCGCTCCCATGCCTCGGAGACATAGCCGATATGGGCGGAGAGAGACCTGGCATATTGCAGCGCCTCTTTCCGCTCCTTGTTGTTTCCGAACAGACCTGACTTGCCGCGCAGCTGTCCGAAGCGCTCAGGCTGCTCGGCCATGGCCTTTGCCATGATTTTTCCGTTGCCTTCCTTCTCGGTCATCGCGGTGCGCAGTCTTGCCGCGACCTCGACCGGGTCACGGAACACGTGCCGCGCGACGGACTCCACCGTATCGAATCTCTGGTCGATGACAGACATCGCTTTTTCTCGGGCCACCTCTTCGATGCTGCGGTGGTGACGCGTGATCGCTGGCACCAGCGGAGCGAGCTTACCGGGTTCCAGCGGCGAGAGCTGGCTGACATTTTCTGTGGGGGCAGGGACGGTGCCGTCTTGCGACATGACCTCGGACCACCGAATGCGGCGATATCCCTTATTCTCATCTCCCCGGTCGTCGCGCCGACCGTCATCGATTGTTCGGGCGAACTGATTGCGAGGATCTTCGCGGTGAACAGGGCCGGCCAGATCGCCGGCACGTTCCTCGTAAACCTGCTGACGTTCTGATGGCCGGTCCTGCTGCTCCCGTTGCAGATGGGCCGCACGGGACAAGACCTCTTGACGCTCATCCCGTCCGGACGCAAGTTCGATCTCGCTTCTCACCCCAAACTCTTGCCCGATCCATTGGTCGCTTGCGATCCATGGGTCGCTGGTGATCCCGCGCCGCTCGGCAAAGTCGCTGATGTAATCCAGCGTGGTTTCCTTCGCGCCGGAACGCGACAGACGGCTTGTCAGCTGCTCGTACGCCAACGCGTCACCCTTGACGACACGCCATGCATTGCGCTCGGCCTGGGTGCCATCCGGAAGCGTGACAGGCGTGGCGCCTTCATGCTGCAGTCCAATCCTGTCCCCTATCTTTGGTGAGGCCTCTCGCATGGCCCGCTTGAGATCGACGCCCCACACGGTATGCCGCTCGCCCTTGTCATTCTCCAGCGTCACAAAGTAGCTCTCGCGTGATTGCGGATGGTTTTCATAGGGCGCAACGCCGTGATCAACCAGCCGGCCCGCCTTGGTGAACTCCTTGATGTCGGCATAGAGCTTCACGCTGTCGCGATGCCTTGTCATGGCAACATAGGTCAGATGCCGGTCCATGGTGCTGGACGCCAGCACAAAGGCGCGATCGACTGTCGCCCCCTGGTTTTTATGGATCGTCGTCGCATAGCCGTGGTCGATCGCCTGGTAGGTGTCCGTGGGAATGCTGACACTGTCGCCGCCTCGGCCATCGAGCCGGGCGATGATCTTGCCCGGCTCCACATGCTCGACCGTGCCAAGCATGCCGTTTTTGACGCGGAGGTCGCAGTTGTTTTCGAGGAAGATGATCCGGTCACCGGCGGCGAAGGCGCGTTTGCCGTTATTGGTCTGGAACACGCGTTCTCCAACATCCTCACCACCTACACAGTCCTCACCATTCCCACGGTCTCCACGGTCAACACCGTCGCCCAGCCCGGGGCTGCGCTCCGGCCTTCGTCTGTTCTGAAGTTCAGAGCGGATAGCGGCATTGAGGGCTCGCACATCAGCGCGGCGATGCGCCATGGCAACCCGGGTGCCATCGGCACGCTTCTCACTGTCGGCAAGATAATCACGCACGATTTCTGCCATCGCCTTGTCGCGGCTTTCCGCAAAGTGGATGTCGCCGTGATCGCGATAGGCGGCCAGCCCCTCGGCCGTCTTGTGGGTCGCAAAGGCAACCGATGCCTGTCTCTGCCAATCCTGGCGCTGGCGGCGAATGCCCGAAAGTTCGACATGGCCAATCTGCTCGGCAATCGCCCTGAAGGGTGCACCGGCTCCGATTGCCTGCAGCTGCTCATGGTCGCCGACGAGAACGATCTTTGCGCCGCGCTCTTCCGCTTCTCCGATAAAGCGGGCAAGCTGACGGCTCCCGACCATGCCGGCCTCGTCAATGACGAACACGTCACTGCGACCGATCATACCCCGACCATTGTTCCAACTGTAAGACCATGACGCCAGGGTGCGGCTCGGGATACCGGAACTTTCCTCAAGCCCCTCGGCTGCCTTTCCGGACAGTGCGGCACCATGGACCTGATAGCCTTGAGCCTCCCACGCCTCGCGAGCCGCTGCCAGCATGGTGGACTTTCCAGCACCGGCAAACCCGACCACAGCGGCGATGCGTTCTGGACCTGTAATATGCGCAATCGCTTGACGCTGTTCGTCCGACAATCCCGCTGACGGATCGCGCGCAACCGACGGTCCGCTGGAGCTTTTGCGAATGGCGTTATCCTGCCTCTCCATGGCTCGATCGACATGGCGCGGATCGACGCCATGGGAATGCGCCTGATGCAACCGCTCCCCCGATCGCGCAATGCCAAGTTCCAGATCGATCATCTCCCGCGTCGAATAGCGCGCATTGGACACTTCGCCTGTCTCGGCATCGGTGCGCTCAGCCTGAAGTTCAACGAGCGCTGGTGATGCCAGAACAGCCGCAAAGGCGTTCTGGAATGTCCGGGCGTCATCGTTGATGTAGCGATGCAAGGTCTTGGCAATGTCGTGGCGATCGAACACGCTCTTCTCATGGCTGATCAGCGTCAGAACCTGTTCCGGTTTTTGGCGGATCAGCGCGGCATTTTGCCGTGCTGCCTCGTCATCCAGTCGCCCGCGCTCGACGGCCATTCCTTGCTGCTGCATCTGCGACGCATGCACGCCCATATGCCCGGTCGGCGACAACTCAAGGCCGCGCTCCATATGCGAGCGATGATCGATGCGGACATCCAGGCCTTCGCGTTGAAGCTGACGGTTGGCGATGCCTTCCCACGACTGCCGGATATCGCGAAGCTGCATGTCGGTTGTCGCCATGCCATTTGCCAACAGCCGTGCGTTCTTGTGCTCAAGAACAGTCTTCTCGCCAAGGCCGGTTCTGCCAACCTCTCGTGTCGTCATCAGCACATGCGCATGGTAGTTCCTGATATCACCATGCTCACTTGGCGAATGGATTGCAAAATCCACGGCCGCGCCATAGCGGTTTGCCAGATCCTGGGCAAAGGCGCGTGCAGCCTTCAGTCGCCCTTCTGACGAAAGCTCATGCGGAAGCGCGATTTCGAATTCGCGGGCGACGCGGGCATCCTTGCGCTTTTCTGCAAACTCGGCAGCATTCCACAACGTTGAGCGATCCAAAGCCCAGTCGACAGACGCACCTTCCGGCAGCACGATCTCACTATGCTCGATACCCTCTTTGCGGGTGAAGTCATGCACAAGGCCATCGCGTTGATTGACGAGAAGAACCGCGCAACGGTAGGCGGCGGATGCGACAGCGCTGCGACCAGATGACCGCGAGACAGGTTTGGTGCTGAGATGATAAATCGCCAAACGAAATCTCCGATACGCAAACGGGGAGACCAAACGCTCAAACGCGCTGCAAGTCGTAAGTGCGCCCTTGTCTGTTTACCGGTGGCGAGGCTAGCAACATCGAACGGGCATTTCGACTACTAAAAGTAGTAGTCGCCAACTGGTCATTGCTCGTGTTTGAATAGGCCAAACGCATCAATCAGGAAGGCGATATGCGCAGGCTGATTGCACAACGGATGAGGGAGCTGGAAGAGCGGAAGAAAACATTGCAGGCACGGCTCGATAAACAGGAGCGGGCGCAGTCAACGCGTGGCAAGATGTTGCTCGAATGGTTTGTGCTGGAGCAGCTGGAGCGAAACGAGCAATGCGGTCATCGTGAGGACCTGCGGCAGTGTGCCGACGTGAGGGGCAGGGCAGGCGGGCATCTTGCTGCAACGGTTGGACAGAATGCCTTCGTGAACAGTCCTTCAGAACCTCAATGCTGCGCTCTGTCGGCCACGGTATTGCGCCCGCAGTACCTGCGATTGGGAAAAAAAACGGAAAGCGAGATACAACCTGAGATAAAGTACCATTGAATGTTCGCTATTGAGGAATGCGGGTATTCCAATACCATTTGCACAAATCAGAGCCGGTTGCCGCAAGATCGAATGTGCATCGTCCAGGAAGACAGACATTCGCCTGGTGGCTACCAAAAATCGGAGTTTCAAAGGCCTCTGGAATGGCCCATACAGGACACCGTCGATAAGCGGAGCAGACATGAAGACCAGCCTAGAACACCTGCCGGAACGAAAGCAACGCGAGCTCGCGCGCGTCGTCGGAATTATTCAGGAAGAGTTTGCTGATCTGGTCGAGCGCTCGAAGTCTGATGCCAAGAAAGACGGGCGGATTTTCAAAATCATTCTGTTCGGTTCTTACGCGCGTGGCACCTGGGTGGATGAACCACATACGTCGAAAGGCTACCGCTCGGACTTCGACATTCTTGTCATCGTCAGCAACAAGGAATTGGCCGATCCCAAATACTGGGACAAGACAACAGACCGGCTGATGTGGGACAAGGAGATTGAGACGCCGGTGAGCCTCATTGTCCATGGCGCTCGCGAAATCAGCAATTTCCTGCAGGAAGGGCAATACTTCTTCAGCGATATTCGCCGTGATGGCATCGCTCTTTACGAACTCGACGATAGGGAACTCGCCGAGCCCAAAAGCCTTACGGGGCAACAGGCATATGAGGTCGCCAAAAAGCATTTTTCGGCTCGCTCGCGCACTGCTGACTTCTTCGTCAAGCATGTCCTCTACGGGTTGAAAGATGGAGATTGGAAAGAGACAGCTTTCATGCTGCATCAATCCATAGAGCAGGCCTATTCCACTCTGCTTTTGACCCTCACCAATTACAGCCCTGCGAGCCATAATTTAAAATTCTTGCGAGGGCTGGCAGAAGGTCAGGATATCCGCCTCGCCGAGGCCTGGCCGCGGGATCACCATCGGTTTCAGTCGTGGTTCAACACGCTGAACGAAGCCTACGTGAAGGCTCGCTACTCTGACCATTACGAAATCACCGAGGAGGCTTTGACCTGGCTGACTGCCAGAACGTCCATCCTCTACGATCTCGTCAACACGGTCTGCCAGGAACATATCGCCAAGCTGGAACACGCCGCGAACGCCAGCGACTGAGCTTCACCGGTAGCACAAACTTTCCTGAACTCAGGTAACAGCCACCGCAGCGTGATGAACCATAGGGTCCAACCTACTCTCGCAATCGCTATGTCGATCTCCTCATAGAAACTGGTCAGTCTTCCAGGAACGAAGCCGTGGTCAACAGCGGCAGTTCCGGTGCGACCGCAATCGAAAGGAATAATCGTGGCAAGGAAAACCATCGAACAGCGCCTGGCTGAACTGGATGCGCAACGGTCCGCGCTCAAGGCACGGCTCTCGAAAACCGAGCGTAACAACGACATGCGCCGCAAGGTCCTGATCGGCTCGCTCGTTCTGCATCACCTGGAGACCGCGAATGATCAGGAGTTTAAGCAACAGCTCGATGACTGGCTGCGCCGCGAACTGCCGGGCTTTCTGACGCGCGACAATGACAAGGCGCTGTTTGCCGATTTGATCGGACCAGGACTGCCGGGCACAGCAGAGAATGGTGACAGTACGCAGGGTGCTCCATGAACCGATTGCGACTTGCCAGGGACGCATTCAAAAACATGATGCGAGCCGCCGCGCGAGATCCGCTTTGGGCATTTCTGGCTTTGATTGCCATGCCCTTCCGAATCTGGAAACGGCTCCTCGGATTTATGTTCATCTTGTTCAACGTCACCTTTGTGATCGGCATGGGTGGTGGTTATTTCCTCGAGCAAACGGGTTTCGAGCGGGGCTCGCTTGTTCACATCATCCCAGGTCTCTTAACCCTGCTGGCGCTTGCCGTTATCTCCTTTTGGTTCGTCACCACTCCACTGATTTTGCATTTCGGGGAGAATGACGATGAGACCCACGGCTCTGCCCGCTTCGCGACACACAAGGAGATAGCCGCTCTCACCTCATCCGGTTCCGGCCTCCTGATCGGTCGTGATATGAAAACGGCCAAGGCTCTGCGCTATGATGGCCCGGCCCATCTCCTGACGATGGCGCCGACCCGTACCGGCAAGGGTGTCGGCACGATCATCCCGAACCTGCTGACCGCCGACCGTTCCGTGATCTGCGTTGATCCAAAAGGTGAGAATGCAAGGATCACCGGTCGTGCGCGCCAAAAATTCGGGCCGGTCCATGTGCTCGATCCTTTTGGTGTCACCGGGAGACCCTCGGCAGCCTTCAATCCCCTGGCCCTGCTTGATCCCCGCAGCCTCGATGTCGCGGACGACGCCAGTTCCCTTGCCGACGCCCTCGTGTTCGACGAACCGGGAATGGCAGGCGAGGCGCATTGGAACGAGGAGGCAAAAGCTCTTATCGGCGGATTATTGCTCGAGATCGTTGCATCTGAGCCTTTGAGACGCAGGCACCTCGCAACACTCCGCGACTATCTCACCCTTGCTCCGGAACAGTTTGCAGCGCTGCTCAAGCGTATGCAGGACAGCGATGCGGCAAGAGGTCTTGTCGCCCGCGCCGCAAACCGCCACCTCGGAAAATCCGATCGCGAAGCTGCAGGCGTTCTGTCCGCAGCCCAGCGTCATACGCATTTTCTTGATTCACCGCGTATGACGGACGTCCTCAGCCGCTCGGATTTTCGGTTTGCCGATCTCAAGCGCAGCAACGTCACGGTGTTCCTCGTCCTTCCTCCTGATCGCCTCTCGACCTATTCACGCTGGCTGCGCCTGCTTGTCTCACAAAGCCTGCTCGAAATGGCCCGCGATACGACAAAGCCGGCGACACCGGTTCTTTATCTGCTCGATGAGTTCGCGTCCCTTGGGCATCTGGCACCAGTCGAACGCGCGATGGGTCTGATGGCGGGTTATGGTGTCCAGCTTTGGCCCATCCTCCAGGACATCCATCAGCTGCGTGCCACATACAGTCATCGCGCCGGAACCTTCCTGTCAAATGCCGGCGTGCTGCAGGTTTTCGGCGTCAACGATCATGACAGCGCCCGCCTCATCTCTGATTTGCTCGGACAGGAAACGGTCGTGTTCCAGACCATGGCGAGAGCGCTCGATTCCGATAAGACCGGGATCACCTATAGCCAACAGCATACCGGCCGACCGCTACTCACTCCTGATGAGGTACGCAATCTGCCGGCGCTCGGACAATTGCTGTTCCTTGCCGGACAGCGGCCAATTTTTGCTGAGAAACTTGCCTACTTTGCCGATCCGGAATTCAGGGATATGTTCGATCCAGTCTGACGGAAGCGTGACAAACAGGCAGTCTGGCATTCGCATCGCAACCTTGTATCGGAGGTCCTTGGATCTCCTAGGCGTGGACTTCCAATTGTCATGACTGATAATTCCAATCGCCAAGGAATTGGAAACGAGTCGGTATGAACGTCTGCAGCAATCGACGCGGTGATCCAGCCTGTCCTGACGAGAACGCGCTCCCCCATAGCGCCGAAGTGAGCGGCAGGACAGGCGTGCGCCTTGCTGCAAAGACATGAAAACGAAGGCGTGCTGCATGTCTTCAGCGACAACGAGAGCTGCCGCCGCATCTTTGGCGAGGTCCGGGTCGCATGTGTTTTCTTCTGCTTCCATGGCCCTACGCCTTACCCAGTCGGTCTACCGTGACACCAAGGGCACTTGCCAACGCGAGCTTGCCGTTGTCTGGCATTAATACGAGGCCCGACAGGATCGCTTCCTGCCACGCCTCTCCGCGCGCCCACGCTTCGCGGTAGGCATCGGCAAGCAAATAGCTCTGTCGCGTCTCCACGAGCGCCTCGGACAGCAGCGAGGCCTGTACGAGGTCCTTATCTCTCTTTGCTCGCCCGAGGGCATCCGTGCGCCTCCTGGATGCAACGATCAGCTTGTGGATGGCATACCGCTCGGGAGCGGGGATATTCACGCTAACGCCTTCCCGGTGCAGCAGTACCGTTCTTACGGGTTCGTAGATCAGGAAGTCCAGGAACCGCAAGTTTTCAGCAGACGCGCCTCCAAGGGCAGGCATTGGGGACGGCTTGCCCGTGTAGTCATCCGATCCACGGTTGGTCGTCAGGAATTCGACGCGGTAGTTTACCGAATTCGAAAAGGCCACCACCTTTGCCTTATCGACCTGGTGTGGGACCGCCCTGAACGTGCTGTCTATCGATCTCAGGAGATCGAGGATCGGAGGCAGGCTGTCCTCGACTTCCGCCGACATCGCAAAGTCCTGCGCGAAGTCCGCATCACCTGTTTGCATTGAGGTATTAGGGAGACGAACGCCAAGGAGGCCTGAGTAACAGCTGAAAGCCACAGAATCGACGAGGAGTGCTCTCAGACGAAAGAGGCCCGCGTCAGCGAGTACTTTGGTCACTTCACCCGCGAAGCGATCCGGCGCGGACATGCCGCCGCTTCGCAGCAGCATGCCGACGAGCTTGCGCCGCTCCCGGATGTCGTCTTTGACTTGCCTATGGGCTTTCACCCGAGCCGTGATGTCGGCGTCATTCTGCGGGCCGACATAGCGTCTCTTGTCCTTACCCTCGGGAGTAGGGAGATCAAAATACCAGTAATTGCGGCCCTTGACCGGAACGGCAACAAACCGACCTTCGAGGGGAAAATCTGCCTGAAACTGAGCATCGAACGTCCGCTGTGCCAGTTCAGCGAACGCCGTTCTGTAAACGAGGTCAATCTGTTTCATCGCCCGATCCCGTTATAATGGATGTCAAAAAACATTATAACCATAGTGTCAGATGTCAATGGAGCGAGGCAAAACCACTTCGTTTTCATTCAGAAAGTGGACACTGGTTCGCATTGACACCATTGCATTCAGGCCGTCGAGGCGGCAACTTTGGACGGCCGCAAATTGTCGAACTGAAAAGCCGTCGTCCTCTCCTTCGACCACAAACCAAATAGTAGAAAGGTCAGTCGATAGATCTGGCGCCAACGCATGTTTTCCCTCGAGAGAGGAGACGCATGGATGCGAGGAGATGATATCAGCATTCGGCAGCGTGTTGATCAGGCGTTCCTCTCAGCCATTTTCCGACCTCCAGAAGTCGACTAGCACTTTTGGCATTTGATCAACGTGTCGAAGCGTATAAGGTCCATGGATACCACCAGCGCGATCAGATCGGCGCAACAATCGGAAGCCAGCCAGACCCTGTTCCCATGATGAAATCCTCCCTCGATCATATCCCGCACAGAAAGCAGCGAGAGCTTGCTCGTGCGCTGGAGATCCTGCACGAGGAGTTCGAGGATGCCTTGGGTGAAGGCACCGCCGACTTCAAGAAGCGCGGACGTATTCTCAAAATCATTCTGTTCGGCTCCTATGCCCGCGGCACCTTTGTCGATGAGCCGCATACGATGAAGGGCTATCGCTCGGATTTCGATTTGCTGGTGATCGTCAACAATCGCAAGCTGACGGATCACGCGACCTACTGGTACAAGGCGGCCGACCGGATCATCCGCGACAGCTTCATCGAAACGCCGACGCAGTTCATCGTGCATTCTCTGCGCGAGGTGAACACAGAGCTTAAGAAGGGCCACTACTTCTTCTCGGATATCCGCAAGGAAGGCATCGTTCTATACGAACTGGATGACGAGCCGCTCGCTGAGCCGAAGCTGCTGACTGCGGAAGAGCGTTTGGAGGTGGCGAGGGAGCATTTTAATGAGAGGCTCGGGCTTGCTCTCTCGTTCATGAAAGTCGCCCGTTTCTGTATTAGTGAAAACGATCTTCGGCTTGGCGCTTTCGAATTGCATCAGTGCATTGAGCAAGCATACTCCTGTGTCATCCTGACCCTGACCAATTATGGGCCTGCCTCTCACAACATCAAGTTCCTACGCTCTCTTGCCGAGGACCAGGATCTGCGATTGGCGGAAGCGTTTCCGCGGGATCATCATCGTCAGCGAGCCTGGTTTAACAGGATCAATGAAGCCTATGTTAAGGCTCGATATTCAAAACATTTCGAGATTAGCGAAGAGGCGCTTGTCTGGCTTGGCGAGCGCACCGCGCGTTTGCTCGAGCTGGTGAAGGTCGTTTGCGATGAACATATCGAAAAGCTGGAATGTGACGTTCGAATGGGCGGGAGTGAAGCAGCAAATGACAGCAGGCTGTCGGTTTCCACGCGGAACTGAGTCGGTTGGGGATGCGGATAAAAACTTGGACTGATTTAGACGCTAAGGCCAAGACTTCTGCGATACTCGATGGGACTGAGTGATCCCAATGATAATTTGATG